>NZ_CANMXB010000001.1:2422500-3849948 GCF_947501785.1 uncultured Litoreibacter sp.
AGATACTAGTAATTTCAAAGAGCGTAGAGACAAAAACCAACCGAAGCGCCCAATCTTGTTTGGCGCAACAGCCTGCATAAGTCTCTGTTTTTATTCCGCTTTCTTGACCGTGTGGCCCGTCTGGCGCCCCGTTGGTGCATCTCTGCGCCGCCGGTGAAGTGGGTTCTAGGCCTAGTGACTGATCCCCGCAACCACTTTTTTGCATGTTGCAGCATTTTTTTGTCATTTTTCGTGTAGTTTGTTTGTTTTCAATAACTTAGATGCAATATTCTTTTGAAAACGCTTTGAAATTATCGTTTGTTTTCAACCTGCCTTAGGGTCAGATCGTGCGCAGCGGGGTGTTTTCCACAGACTCAACGGCAAATGTGGATGAATCGCGGCCCCAAGAACCCACAATTCGGCAGACTCACCCCCGAATCCAAGGAATCGCCCGACTCGGCCTTATGCGCGCACCGGCAGCAACGCCCGTCCGCGCAGCGCCAGTAGCACAACGATCACGCCGAGGTAGATCATCGGCTCCACCAGCCACACCCGCTTCACCATCACAAAATGGATGCCGCCCAGCAGGATCGCGGGGTAGGCCAGTTTGTGGATGTTCTGCCAAACCCGCGGCCCATACTTCTTAATGGCCGCGTTATTCGAGGTCGCCATAACGGGGATCAAAATCAGGAACGCCGCCATGCCGATTGTGATGTAGGGCCGCTTCACAATGTCGGACCACATCAGCGCCCAGTTCCATTGCAGATCCAGCCACAGCCAGACGCTCAGATGCAGCACTATATAGAAGAAGGTCAGATGCCCCAGCGCGCGTCGGAACTTGATCAGCTTCAGCTTGAAGAAGTCGCGCAGCACCCGGATGGACATGGTGGCGATAAAGAACTGCAGCGCCAACTCCCCCAGCCAGTGCTCAATCGTTTTGGCAGGGTCGACCCCAAGGCTGTTGCCGAACAGGTCGTAGGTCCCGCTCAGCGCAAGGGCGACGCCCACGACTATATAGATACCGGGGAGCGCGCCCACCACGTAGACCAACCATTTGGGAACGGGGCGCAGAACGGTATTGATCCGCTCGGAAACTGTCAGGGCGTGGCTCATGCCTTACTTTGGCCGAGCCAATTTATGGATGCTATCAAAATTCCCATGCCGGTTAGCAAAAATCAACAACAGGTCGCCCGAACGCTCAGGCACAGCAGCTGTCGCCATCTTGGATGGGTGGGCACGGCACGGTGCCGTAGGAACAGTAGACGCAGCAGTCGCCGGCCTTGGGTCGAAGAACTGTTTTGCAGCTGGCACACTCGTAGAAGAACTGGCACGCATCAGTCGGCATGGTTTCCAACTTTACGTGGCTACAGTTCGGGCATGTCAGTGTGGATTGAAGCTCAGCCATTTCGCTGGTTTCGCCAAACACCAAATGCCGCAACCAACAGAAATGCGCCCGCGACGGAAAAGAGGACCGCATCGGTATAGACGTAGGCGATCAATCCTCCGAGCCCGATTGCACCCAAGACCAATGGCAGCAACGGAGTCACACAACAGATAATCGCCAAGACGGCGCCCGAAAGTCCAACCCCAATGAGCGTACGGTTCTTCATCAGAAGTTCTTGGCGAGGTCCATGCCGTCATAGAGGCCTGCCACCTCGGCCCCGTACCCGTTGAACATCTGCGTCGGCACGCGTTTGGCCAAAAGCCCGCCGCCGACTTTGCGCTCGGATGCCTGGCTCCAACGCGGGTGCGCCACTTCCGGGTTCACGTTACTGTAGAACCCGTATTCGCGCGGGTTGATCATGTTCCAGCTGGTTTCGGGCTGGGTGTCGGACACGGTGATCTTCACAATCGACTTGATCGACTTGAAGCCATATTTCCACGGCACCACCAGACGCATCGGTGCGCCGTTCTGGTTGGGGATGTCCTTGCCATAGATACCGGTGGCCATAATGGTCAGCGGGTGCATCGCCTCGTCCATGCGCAGGCCCTCGCGGTAGGGCCACGGAACGAAGGCACGTTTTTGCCCCCACATCTCTTCCGGGCGGACCAGCGTTTCAAATCCAACATATTTCGCGTTCGTGTCGACGCCCGCCATGGTCAACAGATCGGCCAGTTCAAACCCGTTCCACGGGATCACCATCGACCACGCCTCGACGCAGCGGAAACGGTAGATGCGTTCTTCGACCGTCATCTGGGACATGATGTCCTCGAACGAATATTTGCCGGGCTTCTCAACCATGCCGCCAATCTCGATCGACCAGGGCGAGGTCGTCAGGGCGTGCGCGTATTCCGCGGGGTCCGACTTGCCGGTGCCAAATTCGTAGAAGTTGTTGTACTGCGTGATCTCTTCCCATGCGTTGGGCTCTTCATCCGTCGAATATTGCGATGCCGCAAAGGCTGGCACGCCTGACGTTGCCGCGATCCCGCCTGCGGCAAAGGCCGCGGTTCCGGCCATGAAGGCGCGGCGGTTCAGAAAGACGTTCTCTGGGGTGACGTCGGACCACGTCAGGTCGGATTTGAATCGGTTTGCCATCGGTACCTCGCTTTGTTGCCACACCCTATGACCCGCATGGCGCGTTCTACAAAGAGAAACCCGCTGACCTCACGAAGATGTTGGTGCGGTGTCATAGGCGCCGGGGTCAGGCTTTTCGGGCAACGTCCGGGTACAACTCGCTGAGCAGCACCGATTTGCCGGTGTCTTGCACAATGCGCACATGGGTACGCTTTAGCTGCCGGGGTTCCGCCACGCCAACAGAATGGGCAATGGTCTCCACCTCCTTGACGATGTTCTTGGCGTAGCGCGCCACCTTCTTGTACTTGTCCTCCGGCACCAGCCCTTTCTGAAAGCGCGGGTCATGGGTGGTGATGCCCGTGGGGCAGGTGTTCATGTTGCATTTCATCGCCTGAATGCAGCCCAGCGAGAACATGAAGCCGCGCGCGCTGGTCACAAAATCCGCGCCCGCCGCCAAGGCCCAGGCCACGTCGCCCGGCACCATCAGCTTGGCCGAGGCCACCAGCTTGATCCGATCTTTCAACCCGTATTCCCGCAGCAACCCGGCGACCTCTGGCAAAGCTTCGCGAATGGTGACGCCCACCAAATCCATCAGCGGCAGCGGCGAGGCGCCAGTTCCCCCCTCGCCCCCGTCCAAGGTGATAAAGTCAGGGGCAAACGCGTCGCCGCGCCGGTTGATCATTTCAAACAGTTCCCGAACCGGCTGCGCCGCCCCGAACACCGTTTTGATGCCCACCGGCTTGCCGGTCACTTCGCGAACATGCGCGAGGAAATCCAAAAGGTCGTCCCAGTCGTCAATCTCGACATGGCGGTTGGGGCTGATTGAATCATGCCCCTCCTCAATGCCGCGTATCTTGGCAATCTCCGGCGTGATCTTGGCACCGGGCAGGATGCCGCCCTTCCCGGGCTTGGCCCCTTGCGCCAGCTTCAGCTCGAACATCTTTACCTGCGGTTCCGCCGCCACGGCGCGCAGCTTGTCGTCGTCCAGTCGGCCATCCTTGTCGCGCACACCGTATTTGGCGGTGCCAATCTGGAACACAATGTCGGCGCCGCCTTCCAGATGGTAGGGGGACAGCCCGCCCTCGCCCGTGTTCATCCAGATACCCGCCTCTTTCGCCCCTCGTGACAGCGCCAACACCGCCGGTTTGGAAATTGCGCCGTAGCTCATGCCGGAAATGTTGAAAAACGACCCAGCCATATATGGCTGCCGCGCCCCAGGTCCGATCATCATCGGCTCGGAGGAGGCGAATTGGTTGTCCAGCGGCGGGAACGGGGCATTCACGAAGAGGGGCGTCCCCGTCACCGCAATGTTGCGGGTGGACCCAAAAGCCACCGTGTTGCCTTTGCCTGATACCGCCCGCTTTACCCAATCTCTCTGGGCGCGGTTGAACGGCAGTTCCTCGCGGTCCATGGCAAAGAAATACTGGCGGAAGAACTCCCCCAGCTCGGTGAAAATGTGCCGGAACCGGCCGATTACAGGGTAGTTGCGCCGCACCGCGTCCTCGGTCTGGGAGCGGTCGATGATGAACAGGATCACCATCAACAGCGCCGCCGCCCCGACGACCAGCACAAAGGAGAACGCCATCACCTGAATGACCCAACCGGCCCAGTCCATCATGTCGCGCGCTCCTTTTTGACAGTCGCGCTAATTTCGCAGGTCCCGCCCGCTTGGCAACCCCTGCGGAGGGCAGCAGTGCACTTTCCCGTCATTCAACATGAAAACGGCCTCCCCCGGTTTGGGGAAGGCCGCTTGGTGATCTTCTGGGAGGAAAGATCGGAGGGGGAACTTAGTTCTCTGCAGGCGAGTCGTTGGTCAGCGCGAACATCGCCTGGATGGCCGACACATCAACGTTGCGAGCACGGTCGAAGTTCACGATGTTCTCGGCAGGCGAGTCGTTGGTCAGCGCTAGAACTTCGGCGGCACCAACGGGGTTGCCGGTGGATGTGTCGCCAACGATGCGCTCGGCAGCAGAGTCGTTGCTCAGCGCGAAGAAGGCTTTTGCGTCGGACACGTCTGCCGCAGCAGGAGCAGCAAGGGACAGGGCGACGAGAGCGGATGCGATTACAGTTTTCATTTCAGTTTCTCCAGTATGTGGTGCCGTTTCCGGCGTTGTGTGTGTTCGGCGTGTTTGCCGTTTGATGAGTTGAATATGCGCCTTCCCGCCGCCTCCTTCAATGCACCAAAACACGAAACATACGTGATTTTAGTGCGCTCACGCACATATACCTAAACACCACGGACCACAGGCTCACGCCGCCGTGAGAACCCGCTCACAAAACGCGAGAACGCTGAAACAAGCGCGCAACCCCCCCCGCTTCTTTCTGCCAAAAATATGCGAATCCCACGTCCGCCCAAAGCGACTCGATCAAGGGTCGGAGAATCCCAGACGCCGGAACACCCGACGCAACAACCAGGCAGGTCCTACGAAAATCAGGTTGGGGCTTTGAAAGACGGACGGCACACGGCCCTCAATCTTATGCCCGCCCAGAAGGGCGAACCAGCAAATGGCAAACAAGGGCAACGCCCAGCGCCATGTGGACACGGCAGCCAGGTCGTTGAAGATACCGATCACAATGATGAAGGCGACGATCACCGGCAGGAAGGACGCCGCGGCCTTCAGGGACAGGCTTGCGAAATAGAAAAGCATCGCCGCGAGGAAAGGCCAAAGCAGGGTGACCCCAAAGACGGAGACCGACTGCGCCAAGGCCATGAGCGCCAGAATGGCCAAGGGTTCCGCCACCCAATGGATTTTGATGTTCACGGGATGCCGGTGGCTTTCCTCATATTCATCCAAAAGGGGGCCTAGCTTGCTCATACTGGATCATTGAACGCAAAAAGGCCGGGCACAAGACCCGGCCTCCTCTGATTAATACGCGGCTTAGTGAACCGTCGCGTCATCCGGCTTGGGCCTGTTGGATGCAGAAAGCCGGTCGCCCACGATCAACCCGTCGGCACCGGCGCTGACCTCGATGGTCGCGCCGTCCAGCACGTCGCCCGCCAGGATCATCTCGGCCAACTGGTCCTGCAGCGCGCGTTGGATCACCCGCTTCAAAGGCCGCGCGCCGAAGACAGGGTCATACCCCTCATCAGCCAGCCATTTGCGCGCGCCGTCATCGAGATCAAGCGTAATCTTGCGCGACGCCAGACGTTTGTCGAGCAGCGCCAGCTGGATGTCGACAATGCCTGCCATGTCGTCGCGGGCCAGCCGGTCAAAGATGATCGTCTCGTCCAGACGGTTCAGGAATTCCGGCCGGAAATGCGCCCTGACGGCATCCATCACGTCGCGCTTGGCGTCTGAGCTATCGGCGTTCTCAGGCAGCTGGCTCAACGCCTGCGCCCCAAGGTTTGACGTCAGGATAATCAGCGTCTGCTTGAAATCCACCGTGCGACCCTGACCGTCGGTCAGCACCCCGTCATCCAGAACCTGCAGCAGCACGTTGAACACATCCGGGTGGGCCTTCTCGACCTCGTCGAACAGCACCACCTGATATGGACGGCGCCGCACGGCCTCCGTCAAAACGCCGCCCTCGTCATAACCGACATAGCCCGGAGGGGCCCCGATCAGACGCGCGACCGCGTGTTTCTCCATGAACTCCGACATGTCGATGCGCACCATGGCGCTGTCATCGTCGAACAGGAACTCCGCCACAGATTTGGTCAGCTCGGTCTTGCCCACGCCAGTTGGCCCGAGGAACAAGAAGGAGCCCAAAGGCCGGTTCTCGTCATTCAAGCCTGCCCGCGCGCGGCGCACCGCGTTGGCCACGGATTTGACGGCTTGGCGCTGGCCAATGACCCGCTTGCCAATCGCCTCTTCCATGCGCAGCAGCTTGTCGCGCTCGCCTTCCAGCATCTTTGATGTCGGAATGCCGGTCCAGCGTTCCACGACCTGCGCAATTTGCTCAGGGCGCACGGCTTCCTCAACCACGACGTCATTCTCCGACGCCTCGGCCTCGGCCAGCTTCTTCTCCAGCTCCGGGATCACGCCATAAGACAGCTCACCCGCCTTTGCCAAATCGCCGTCGCGTTTCGCGATATCCAACTCGGCCCGCGCCCGGTCCAGCTTTTCCTTCAGCTCCCGCGCGCCTTCCAGCTTGTCGCGTTCCGACTGCCAGCGGGCCGTCATCTCTGACGACTTCTCCTGCAGGTCGGCCAGCTCTTTCTGCAAGGCCTCCAACCGGTCCTTGGACGCGGCATCGTCTTCCTTGGACAGGGCCACTTCTTCGATCTGCAATTGCATGATCTGGCGATCCAGCGCGTCCAGTTCCTCGGGCTTGCTGTCCACTTCCATCCGCAGCCGCGAAGCCGCCTCGTCCATCAAGTCGATCGCCTTGTCCGGCAGGAAACGGTCGGTGATATAACGGTGAGACAAGGTCGCCGCCGACACCAGCGCAGAATCGGAGATCCGCACACCGTGGTGCAGCTCGTATTTCTCCTTGATGCCACGCAGGATCGAAATCGTGTCCTCCACGGTGGGTTCTTCCGCCAACACAGGCTGGAACCGCCGCGCCAGGGCTGCATCCTTTTCGACATGCTTGCGGTATTCATCCAAGGTCGTTGCACCAACGCAGTGCAATTCGCCCCGCGCCAAGGCGGGCTTCAGCAGGTTGGACGCATCCATCGCGCCCTCGCCCTTGCCCGCGCCAACAAGCGTGTGCATCTCGTCGATGAACAGGATGATTTCACCGGCGGCGTCCGTCACTTCGTTCAGGATCGCCTTCAGCCGCTCCTCAAACTCGCCTCGGTACTTTGCGCCCGCAATCAGCGCGCCCATGTCCAACGCCATCAGCTTCTTGTTGCGCAAGCTTTCAGGCACGTCGCCATCCACGATGCGCAGGGCCAGTCCTTCCGCAATCGCTGTCTTGCCGACGCCCGGCTCGCCAATCAGCACAGGGTTGTTCTTGGTGCGCCGCGACAGCACCTGCATGGTGCGGCGAATTTCCTCGTCACGGCCGATGATCGGGTCAATTTTGCCTTCGCGCGCGCGTTCCGTCAGGTCCATCGCGTATTTCTTTAACGCGTCATAGCTGTCCTCAGCGGAGGCGCTATCCGCCGTCCGCCCCTTGCGCACGTCATTGATCGCGGAATTCAATGCCTGTGCGGACACACCGCCGGCTTCCAACGCGTCCCGGGCTTTCGATTTGACCATGCACAACGCGGTCAGCAGCCGTTCGACCGGCACAAAGCTGTCCCCGGCCTTCTTGGCCAGTTTCTCCGCCTCTGCCAGCACTTTGCCGGTCTGGGTGTCCAGATAGACCTGCCCCGTGTCGCCTGACACTTTGGCAGTCTTGGCAATCGCCAGATCGACGGCCTCCAGGACCCGCGCAGGCTGCCCGCCCGCGGAGGAAATCAAGTTGGAGGCCAAGCCCTGCTCGTCATCCATCAAAGCTTTCAGAAGATGCTCAGGCGACAGACGCTGGTGGTCTTCGCGCATTGCAATGGTTTGGGCCGCCTGTACAAAACCGCGCGACCGTTCGGTGAACTTCTCTAAATTCATCACTTTGTCCTTCTCATAAGCGTCTGTCCGTCCCGCGCCCGCCAGGCAGCACGCGGAGGCAACAAACCTCACTTCGCTAAATGGGGTCCCAAATGTCGCATCGCAAGCGTTACGGGGAATTAATTCACTTCTGATTCACAGCTGAGTGAGCCCCCTTACATTATTTCGGAACCAAACCATATCTGAGGGAGATAAGGCGGTAATACTCTAGAAAGGGTAACCAAAATGAGCAGTTACAAGACAGAAGTGCAAAACCTTCACTACAACGCGGCCACACGGTCGTTTGAGGCAATGGTCATCATGTATGAAGGCACCGAGGCCACGAAATATCCCACCTCACTGCGCTTGCCCATCGACAGCGATTTCAGCTTCGTGTCCCACAAACTGGTGGCACAGGCCAAGAAGCACCGGTCCCGCAAGGCCAATCATCTGGTCTCCCGCACGCCGACGGGTCAAAGCAAACTTGCCCATTTGGGCGACCTCGCACGCCAGCTGACGGACAGCTTCGGGTTCAGCTCCGGCCAACGGGCCGCTTGACGCGCGCCAAGAACAAGATCAATCAGGGCCGATCCATAACGGAAGGCCCTGATCCATGTCTGATGACCGTCTGATTGTCGCCCTTGATACCCCAACCGCCATTGCCGCCCACGAGCTGACGCAGCGCATCGGCGACGCCGTGTCATTCTACAAAATCGGCCTGGGCATGCTGACCACCGGCGGGCTGGCGCTTGCCAACGAGCTTAAGCAAGAGCACGGAAAACGTATCTTCCTCGATATGAAGCTTTTCGACATCTCCGCCACGATCGAGGCGGCGGTGCGCGGCCTTGCGCAATTCAATCTCGATTTTCTCACCGTGCACGGCGACCCGCATGTGGTGCGCGCCGCCAAGGAAGGGGCCGCTGGCAGCAACCTCAAAATTCTGGGCGTCACGATCCTGACGTCGCTTGATCGTGGTGACCTCGACGCCGGGCTGATGAAGTCAGGCGACATGCAGGACTTGGTGCTGGAACGCGCGGGCAACGCGCTGAACGCAGGCGCTGACGGCGTTATCGCCTCACCCCACGAAGCGGCTGCGATCCGCGCCCTGCCGGAAAGCAAGGATCGCCTGATCGTCACCCCAGGCGTGCGCCCTGCAGGGGCGGCATTAGGCGATCAGAAACGGGTCGCAACCCCGGGTGCCGCCATAAAAGAGGGCGCAGATCACATCGTCGTCGGCCGCCCCGTCTGGCAAGCCCCAAACCCAAGCGAAGCCGCACAGGCAATCTTGGCCGAGCTGCCCTAAAGCCCTGAACTCAGGTTCCGTTTGCAATCCTGCGGCGGCTTGCCCGAATGGCTCATCGCAGCTACCCGGCAGGTAGCACAGCGGTATTCCACAAACCGGCCATTGGCATCGCCGGTCTTGTCCCATTTGCACGCTTTGCGGCGCGTGATCTTGGACCACAGCGGATCCAGCCGCGCGGACGCTTCGTTCTGCGCCGTTTTCCGCCCCCAAATGGCCCAGACAAAATAAAGTGCCACAAGGCCGACTGTAATGAGAATTGGCATGATCGGATCATTCCAGCCTTGGTCCCGCAGCACAACAAAAAAGCGGCCCTTCCAAAGAAGGACCGCTTTCAGTCTGGGGGGGAGACAGACTTGGGGATTGCGTAACTTAGTTCTCTGCAGGCGAGTCGTTGGTCAGCGCGAACATCGCCTGGATGGCCGACACGTCAACGTTGCGAGCACGGTCGAAGTTCACGATGTTCTCGGCAGGCGAGTCGTTGACCAGCGCCAGAACTTCGGCGGCACCAACAGGGTTGCCGGTGGATGTGTCGCCAACGATACGCTCGGCAGCAGAGTCGTTGCTCAGCGCGAAGAAGGCTTTGGCGTCGGACACGTCTGCCGCAGCAGGAACGGCGAAGGACAGGGCGACGAGAGCGGATGCGATTACAGTTTTCATTTCAGTTTCTCCAGTAAGTGATGCCGTTTCCGGCGTTGTGTGTGTTCGGCGTGTTTGCCGTTTGATGAGATGAATATGCGCCTTCCCACCGCCCCCTTCAATGCACCAAAACACGAAATGTGACTGAATTAGGTGCGTTCACGCACATATACCTAAACACCACGGACCACAGGCTCACGCCGCCGTGAGAACCCGCTCACAAAACGCGAGGCCGCTGAAACAAGCGCGCAAACCCCCCGCTTCTTTCTGCCAAAAATATGCGAATCCCACGTCCGCCCAAAGCGCAGCACCTTGCAGCAATGCGTCGCCTCTCAGCCCGCTTCTTATGAAAACAACAAACCCCCGGCTGCGCAGCAACCGGGGGTTTTCAATGTAACTCCGCCATCTTTGCGTCAATCGTCGTTGATATCGGTCTCCCAGACCTTCACCGACCCGCCTCGCGCACCAAAGATCTTGCGCAGCGCGATCCAGACAACAAGTGCGACGGCACCAAAGATCACCAGCGTGATCGGCAACGACGTTGCCAGATAGCTGCCCAGGCCCCCGTCGATCATGAACACGACCCCAATCAGCCCGGCGGCAATCGCAAAACCGAGCAGGATGTAGCCCGGCGCAAGTATCTCAAGGATACCCAGCGCAATCGCGGCGGCAAACCAAACCCAATAGTCAGACCAGGTCATCATTTACGTCCTTTCAACAATCCAAACGCGTCGCCAAAGGCGTCCAGTACGTTGGCGGGCAGCAGAATGGTCTGCTTCCCTTCGCCTTGGCCCACGACGGTCAGTGCCTCAACTTGCTTTAGCGCCACTTGGTACTGCGCGGCCTCCAGACCGTTCTCGGCAATCGCCGCCGCCACGACGCTCGTCGCATAAGCCTCCGCGTCCGCAGATACACGCCGCGCCTTGGCAAGCTGCTCAGCGGCATACAATTCTGCATCCGCGTTCAGCTCCACCGATCGTTTCGACCCTTCGGCCTCGGTCACCTGGGCGCGTCGCGCGCGTTCGGCGTTCAGCTGCTGCAGCATGGCGGCGCGGGTGGCCTCGTCCAAATTCACATCCAAAATCTCGGCGCGGGTCACTTCGATGCCCCAGTCGTCGACCACCTTCTCCAGCGCGCCTTGGATGCGCACGATCAGCTGCGCGCGGTTGGACTGCACTTCGTCCAGCTCCAGCGTGCCGATCTCGGACCGCACAATCCCCGCCACGGTGGTGGCAATGGCGGCGTCAATGTCGCGAATCCGGTACACAGTCTTCTCCGGCTCGATAATGCGGTAAAACACCGAGCTCTCTACCTGCACCAGCACGTTGTCCGAGGTAATGGCATCCTGGCTGTTCGTCGGCAGCTGCCGCTCCAGAATTGAAATCTTATGCGCCACACGGTCAAAGAACGGCACGATCAGGTTGATCCCCGGCCCCAAAACGCTGCGCAGCTTACCAAACCGCTCCACCACGTATTTCTCGGATTGCGGAACAATCCGCACGCCCGCCATGATCGCAATGACCAACAGGGCAAACAGCAGCAGGAAAACGATGTTGTTACCCAGAAAGCTTAGAAGTATTTGTTCAATATCCACGTAAATGTCCCTCTCTTTCCTACTACATATGGGGATTTTCCAACCAATTTGAAGAGAAACTCGCCCGAAACACACCGTTCGTGCCCGCCATGGCACGTTAGGCACAGTCCGGAAATTGCGGGGGCAAACCGAAGAAAACAAGGGAAAATACCGGGGTGGTAGCCCAAATGCTGTGGGACAGGAATGAATTATGGCCGTCCCCGCCGTTTCAAGCGGAGCAGTACGGACCTAATGACCCTGCGCAACCACTGTGGGGGGCTATCACGCTAGGTTGGGACCCGGACCCAGTTTTCGACAATGTCGCAGCCTGCCCGGCGCAGAAGGACCGAGACAGGGCATTTCTCTGCAACGATCGTCTTGAGTTGCTCAATTTGCGCGTCTGTCGCATCGGTTTTCAGGCGGACAGTTAGCTCAATCGTCGGGAATGGGGTCCCGATCTCGGCCTTACCAAAGACGCCGCGGGTGTCAAAATGCCCGGTCAGGTCAAATTCCATGCTTTCGACCTTCATCTTCAACAGCCCCGCAACGTAATTGGCGATCACATTGGTGCAGCCCAGAAATGACGACAACATTGTCTCCAACGGCGAGGCATAAAGATCGGTTCCGCCGCGTTCGGGCGGCTCGTCCGTGGCGACAAGGTTGTGACGCGCCACCATTTCAGTGCGCGCGTCGCTGACCGAATGGCCGGTCACATCAATTTTGAACAGGTCGGGCATCACATGCGCCATGGCTGGGCTCCTTTAAACCGTGAGGTAGCGTTTGATGAGGTCAGGATCCGCACGGATTTCGTCCGGCCGCCCTTCAAATTTTACCTCACCTTTTTCCAGAACGTAGACCCGGTCGCTGAGATCGAGGACGAAGTTGAGGTTCTGCTCGGCCAGCACGATGGACAGGCCGGCGGCCTTGAGAGACGCAATCTGGTCTTTCAACTTGTCGACCACCAACGGGGCCAGCCCTTCGGATGGTTCATCAAGCAGCAAGATGTCAGGGTTGCCCATCAGCGAGCGGGCGATGGTCAGCATTTGCTGCTGCCCACCCGACAGATACCCGCCTTTACGCTCTTTGAACGTCTCCAACTCGGGGAACAGCGCATAGACCTTGGCCTCGTCCCACTCGTCTGCTTTGCCGCGAGACCGGCGGGCAATGTCGAGGTTTTCCCAAACCGTCAGCTCTGGAAAAACGCGCCTGTCCTCCGGCACAAATCCGATGCCCAGGCGCGCAATGTCATAGGTCGGCCTGCCCTGAACCTCTTTGCCCTTCCATTTGACGGTGCCCGAATGCGGCGGGGTCAAGCCGTTGATCGACCGCATGGTCGTGCTTTTGCCCACCCCGTTGCGGCCCAGAAGCCCGACGCATTCGCCGTCCTCGACGCGGACGGAGACCCCAAACAATACCTCGGAAATGTCGTAGGCGGTGTGGATATTGGCGACATCAAGCAGCGTCATCGGCATGCTCCCCAAGATAGATGCGGCGCACCTCGGCATTGTTGCGCACCTCTTCGGGGCTGCCGGTGGCGATCAGCTCGCCATGGTGCAGAACAGACATGCGGTCCGCGATTGCAAAGACGACCTGCATGTCGTGCTCGGTGAACAACAATGTCAGCTTACGTTTCGACGCGATGTCGCCGATCAACGCAATGGAATCCATCGTCTCTTGCGGCGACATGCCGGCGGTCGGCTCATCAAGCAGCAGGAGGTCGGGTTCGGACGATAGTGCAATTGCCAGCTCCAGTTGCTTCTGTTTGCCATATGACATCAGCCCCGCCGTCTCGTCCGATTCATCTGTGAGGTGCACCAATTCGAGCATCCGCGCCGTCTCGTCGCGATAAAGCTGGGCGCCTGGCCGGAAGAGGTTGAACATCATCTTCTTGTCGGCAATCAGCGCGACCTGCACGTTTTCGAATACCGTCAGCTTGGGGTAGATATTGATCCTTTGAAACGAGCGCGCGATGCCAAGGTTTACGATGCGGCTAGGGCTTCGCCCGGTGATCTTCTGACCCTTGTAATGGGTAACACCTGACGTAGGGTGCAGCTGACCGGTGAGGCAGTTGAAAAACGTGGTCTTCCCCGCCCCGTTAGGTCCGAGGACCGCGTGTTTTTCGCCTTCCTGCAGCTCAAGGTTGATGCCATTCAGCGCCTGAAAGCCAGAGAAGTTCATGCCAAGGTTTTCGATCTTCAACATGGCTATTCTCCCTTCTTCTTGCGCTTGGAAGTGAAGCCCATCAGCCCATCGGGGAAGAAGAACAGCACCGCCAGGAGGATGATTGCCAGCACGGTCGGCCAATAGACCGTCCATTCGGTGATGAACCTGTCGAGCAGCAGCAGCGTCGCCGCCCCAACGGCCGGGCCAATAAAGGACCCGACACCGCCAAGGATGGACATGATCATCACCTCGGCCGACTGCGTCCACCAAGCGCTTTCAACAAAGACGGAGTGGTTGAAGAGCGTGAACAAAGACCCGGCAACTCCCGCGAACGTGCCGGCTAGAACAAATGCCACCAGCTGGATGCGGCGCACGTCGACCCCGATGAATTCCGCCCGATTGCGGTTCTCACGCGTTGCCACAAGCGTGAACCCGTAGGCCGAATTCACGATGCGCCACATGATCCATGCGCAGGCCGCAACCACAAGGAAAGTGAAGTAGTAAAACCGGACCGGGACATCCAACCAGTCGGGAACAGCAACGCCGATGAAGCCCGTATCGCCGCCAGTCACGCCGACCCATTTGAACGCGACCGCCCAGACAAGTTGACCGAAGGCCAGCGTTAGCATCGAGAAATAGATCTCGGTCAGCTTGACGCAGAAATACCCGATCACTAGGGCGCAGAGCCCGCTGATGATGGCCGCCGCCGGAAACACGATGATGAAGGGCAGCCCCACCGTCGTCAGCAACACCGCGCAGGCATACGCGCCGATGGCGAAATACGCTGCATGGCCGAAGGAGATCAGGCCGCCATAGCCCAGCAGCAGGTTAAAGCTAAGCGCGAAGAGCGCAAAGATCATGATTTCGGTTGCCAGGTAGACGACGAACAGGCCGCCCACCAGCGGCAACAACAACAGCAAAGCCGCCGCGACGCCGAGTAGGATCATATTGCGTTGGGTGACCATGATTATTCAGCCTCCGGTTTGCCGAGCAGGCCCCATGGACGGATCATCAGCACGACGACCATCATTAGGTAGATCAGAACAATTTCGAAATTCGGGACCAGCATGACCCCGAAGGAATTTAGCAGCCCCAGGATGAGCGCACCAAGGAAGGCACCGCCCAGCGAACCAAGCCCGCCAATAATGACGATGATAAAGCACTGCACGATGATCTCGGCATCCATGCCTTGGCTGAGCGCGACGGCAGGAGCCGCCAAAGCGCCTCCGACACCGGCGAGGGCCGAACCGCCGACAAAGGTCAGCATATAGATGCGGCCCACATTGATCCCGAGGGATTCGAGCATCTCCCGGTCCTGCCGAGCCGCCCGCACAAAACGCCCCGCCCTTGTGCGGTTGACGAAATACCACATCCCGATTGCCACAACCACGCCCATGGCGCACAGAAACAGGCGGTAGGACGGATAGTAGGCAATGCCCAGATTGACCGCGCCTTTGAAGCCCTGCGGCAGCGACACCGACAACACCTGAGTGCCCCACGTAAAGCGCACCAGATCGCCGACGATCATGACCAGCGCAAAGGTGAACAGCAGCTGATAGAGGTGGTCCCGATCGTAGAGATGGCGAAGCATCGACCGCTCGATCCCGTAGGCCATGGCCGCCAGCACCGCGCCGGACCCGAGGACCGCCAGCCAAAAGCCCCCGGGAAATCCGGACAGGAACCCAACCAGCGAGAAGCAAACATAGCCTCCCAGCATGTAGAACGCCCCATGGGCGAAGTTCAAAACGCGCAAAACACCCAAGATGAGCGTCAGCCCCGCGGCGATGACAAAGAGACTCATCCCGAGGGTCAAACCGTTCAGCAACTGGATGAACGTGAGGACAGGGTTATCGAACATGTCTTTGGTCCCAGAAAATGGTAATAGCGTCACCGACCGAAACAAGACCAGATGGTCAGATGTAGTTCCGGTCGGCGACTAGGGAGGTCGTTAGTCCATCAACTCGTCAGCGACGATATACTCTACCGGGTCCAGTTTCCGGTAAGGGTAAGCGGCGTCATCCGACTGTGCCATCTGACCCCAGAACTGGCCACGGTTGGCCTGGTGATCCTTTGCACGCATCGTTTGGGTGCCGATGGGTGTTTCGATCGTCAGCCCTTCAAGCGCCGCAATCACCGCATCCGTTTCCGCAGAACCCGCTTTCGCAATCGCTTCGGTCAGCCATTGGGAGGCCACGTAGCCCACAACAGGCCAAGATGGGGTGGTTTCCACGCCTAACTCTTCCTGAAGCTTGGCGACGAATTCCCCATGCGCGTCATTTGGCGAGTGGTAGAACACCTCGTACGAGTTGGCCCAGATGCCTTCGGGCATATCGGCGCCCATCTGCTCTGCCACTTCGGGGGAACCGACTTCACCGGCGGTCACATATTTGACCTGATCGAAGAAACCAAACGGCGCTGCCTGCTTGGCGAATGCCGGGAACAGGCCCGCCCACACGCCCGAGAAGACCCCATCGCAGCCCGCAGCCATGATGTTGGTGATATGGGCCGTATAGTCGGTCGTGCCGTTCTTGGGCCACTCTTGCTGAACGATTTCAGCGCCGGGCCGAATTTTGGCAATGTGCTCGCTGAATGCCTCGTTCAGGCTGTGACCGTAGGAATAGTCCATCAAGATCGTGCAGATCTTATCCATCCCGAGCCGGTCCGCGATAACAGCGGCGGACTTGCCTTCGGTATTGGTATTGGCCGCAGCGCGGAAAACGTATTTGTGGAAGTTCTCCGGCGAGGTCATCTGTGTCGATTTCGGGATCGCGGCGACGTAAATCGTCTCTTCTTGACGCGACACTTCCGAGATGGCCTGCCCCACGGAAGAGCTGACCCCACCTACGAGGAAATCGACATTTTCGCGCGCAATCAGGTCGCGCGCCATAGCCGTCGCTTCCGCTGGGTCACATTTGGAATCCCGATGCGCCAGCTCAAGCTTTTTGCCATTCAGGCCGCCGGCCGCATTGATTTCTTCTACAAGGATCTCCGTGCCCCGCAGCGAGTATTCGCCAATCAATTGGCAAGGCCCCGATGTCGGGTACAGTGCGCCGATGCGGATGGTGTCCCCTTCTGCGAACGCGATTGACGGGATGGCGGCAGCGGCGCTGATCATTGTCCCTGTCAGTAGTAGAGCTTTGGTATCCATGGTTTCTCCTCCCATTGGGTTTTGGTGCGGCTCCCCGTAGTCCCTCCCCGAGGGGCCGCAATTAGAACAACGCCAACCCGGGCACCTTAACCCGAGTTCGGTACAGCGTCGTCGATGACGTAAAATAAAGGTCGCAAAGGTCTTTCCCGCCCCATGCGAAATTGGCCGTGAATTCAGACATGCGGATTACACCGAGCGTCACACCATCAGGTGCGATGACATGAACCCCACCCGGCCCAGTGCAGTATACGTTGCCAAGGCTGTCGATCTTCATTCCGTCAGGATGACCCTCGCCCTCGCCTTCCGTAACGCTGACCCAAACCTCACCACCGGTGATCGTCCCATCTGCGGTAATGTTAAAACGCCGGATATGCTTGCGCTCTGTGTCATTGACGTAGAGCAGCCGTTGATCAAGCGAAAAACAAAGACCATTGGGTTGGGCGAAGTCATCCGCAATCTGCGTGATCGTCTGTCCGTCGGCAGCGACGCAATAGACGCCCTGGCACCCCATCTCAAGCTCACGCTCGACGCCGAAATACTTCATGCGCCCGTAGGTTGGGTCGGTGAAGAAGATCGCGCCATCCTTGCGAACCACGATGTCATTCGGGCTGTTGAACGCCTTGCCGTCGTATTCGGCGGCAAGAACGGTGGTAGAGCCATCCGCCTCCGCCCGTGTCACACGGCTGGTGGCGTGCTCGCAGCTTAGCAGCCGGCCATCGGCGTCAAACGTGTTGCCGTTGGCCATGTTGCTGGGAACGCGAAAGCTGTCAATTTCGTCACCGCGCGAAAGCGAGTACATCTTGTTGGCCGGAATGTCCGAAAAGATCAGCTGCTTGTTCTGTGGATGCCAAACAGGGCCTTCAATGAACTCGAAACCGCCGACGACGAAGTCCAGCTTCACGTCGACATCAATGATGTCGGCCATCGAAATTTCGCGAGGCTCTACGATCATGAGGACGACCGCAGCTCTTTGACCCGCTCCCCGCCTGAGAACCAGTCGGTTTCCTCGATTTCGTCAAAGACCAGCCAGACATTCTCTTTCGGAATGCCCGCCGCTTCGCTGATCCCATGAGTTACGGCGTTATTGATCTTGGCCTTAATGCCCTCTGGGTCATGCTCGATGACCTGTTTCACCAGTCTAATGGTAACGAATGGCATTGGCGTCCTCCCTGATCAGCCGTGATCGTTAAGGAAACATTAAGACGGCCTGGTCGTTGCCAATGCGTGGATGAGCGCAAAAGGTGCTGCGGGAATCCGCAAAAAATTCGGGACTAGCTGCTGGCCTCTTCGGAAGTCAGCCATTTCTGCAGCCGTGCTTCCTCCTGCTGCAACGTATCCGCGTTCAAAAGCCCGCGCGACATCGCAACCGATATCACCCTCGTTCGGGAATTGACCGTTGGCCCCCAAGGCCCAACATGCGCATCCGATTTGTCGAGGCCGAGCTTTTGGTACAAATGCTGCAACCGGCTTTGCGCGCCTCGCAAAGAGACACGCCGACGGGCGGCCATGGCCTTGTCGGTCAGGCCAAGGCTGACATCAACAAGGGCCTCAAACTCGACGTCTGTCAGGCTGCTGACCCGGTCTGCCGAACGCTGCTGTACACCCCGCACCTCGCGGTCAATGACACACTGATCGGCCAGAAAAACACCCTGGATGGCCAGCTTCAGGCGATCCTCAGGCGCCGATTTCAGGATGTAGCCGTACACGGCCTCTTCCGGCACGATGCGCGTTATGCCACGAATATAGGCCTCATCGGAGTAGTTGGACCAAAACAGGACCCGCGTCTGCGGGTGCCGCGCCCAAATGGCCTTTGCAACATCCACGCCGGTCATGTGGGGCATCTGCAGATCTAGAACAACGCAGTCGAACGGGTTTTTCTGAAACTGATCCAGCGCCGTCTGCCCGTTATCCGTTTCGACAAGCTCCTCAATGTCTGGCAGCACACCACGCGAGACTTCCACAATGAAGGACCGGTGCAATTGGTCGTCTTCTGAAATGAGTAGGCGCAAGGCAAGGTCTCCTGAGCAATTGCGAGCATGCCAAGTTCAGGCATTTGTGAGGGAAATCTCGATCCGCGCACCGCCCAAAGGGGACGCATTGCTGATAGCGACATTTGCCGAAATAAGCTCCGCGCGGGTTCGAATGTTCTCCAAGCCATTGTCAGAGGTTAACGCGCTCAAATCAATGCCGGGGCCATTGTCATCGACACGGACGTGTAATGCGTCGCCCTTTTGCAGGACCTCGACCGAAAGCCGTGTAGCGTTCCCGTGTTTGAGAGCGTTGTTAATTGCTTCTTGAACAATACGGTAAACGGCGGTGCGGATGGTGTCTGAAAGCGCGTCGACCTGGCCGCCGGTTGAATCGTTTACTGTGGTCTCGATCCGCCTGCGATAGTGGATCACGCAGCGCTGCAAATGCGCCTCTACCGCATCGGCAAAACCAAACAATTGCAGAACGCCGGGCTTCATGTCTTCAACGATGCCACGCAAATCCGCGAGACAGTTTTCAAGGGCGGCATCCAGCTCACTCAGCTCAGCAGTGTCGCCGTCCTGCAGCCGCGCCATGCGGCGTTTGATACGGGCCAGATCAGCCAGGGTCTGGTCGTGCAGGTCCATGCCCAACCGCTGGCGTTCCCGCTCCATCCCTTCCGTCAGACGCAGAGCGCCGAGACGCAATGCCGCCTCCCTGCCGCGTGCGTCACTTTCTGCGACGGCTGCATCACGCGCCTCTTTGCCGCGCTCCAACGCAAAGAGATAGGCGGCGACAAGATCAGCGGCGCCTTGGGCCGTGACGACCAAATCAGATTGGTAAACGCCAATCTGATGGCTTGATATGGCCAGCGAACCGGTGATCGCCCCCTGCACCCGCAACGGCACAATGATGCGGCTGTGCAAATTGGCCTCAAAAAGCGGCTTGCTGTCAGCGCCTTCAAAATGGAACCGGGGGTCCACCCAGGCATCCTCTGTCAGAATGCTGTCGACCTCTCCGCGCAGGACATCCCGGATGGGGCTGTTTTCGGTGGGTCTGTATGGGTTTTCGGTATGGTTCCACTTTGTCTGAAGCTGCGCTTCGTAACAAATCTGGGTCCCGGAGGGGTGCAGCAGCACAATGTCGAGGTGGTCATGCGGAATAAGCGTCCGCAACCCGTCCGCGAAATTGGTCAGCACCTGCTCGTAATCAGTTGGCCCGGCTATCGCCTGGGCGATGGACAGAAAGCATGCAAGCGCTTCATCTGGGTTCGGCATGGCAGGGGCCGCCCTTCCATTGGACGCCCCCTTTTCATCATGCCTGCCAGTTTCTTTCAACGGCTAGACCTCAAACCTGCTGGCGGCGTCAGTCACTCGTTGACCAAACCAAGCTGGCCGAGATAGGCCAAGTGACTGTCGACCAATGCCTTGGCTTCCGGCGTGGTCGCAAACTCAACCCAGGTCTCCTGAGCAACTTTGCGGAACTGCTGGCGGTCCTCACGGCTCCAATCGTAAATTGCGACGCCCTTTGCCTTTAACCCGGCTGCGGCTTCGCCGTTCACCTTGTCAAAGGTCAAAGCCGTGCGCAGGGCCAACGATTCCATCGCAACGGACAAGATTTCGCGGTGATGTTCGGGCATGGCGTCCCAAACGGCTTTGTTGCAGGCCAGATGGTCCGACGGCATTGAATGGAAACCGGGAAAAGTTGCGTGCTGCACAATGTCGAACAGGCCTAACGACACGTTGGTGGCGACGCCCGCAGCATCCGCGCCGTCAATGATGCCCGTTTCAAGCGCGGTGAAAACCTCGGTGAAGTCCATCACGACGGGGGAGGCCCCAAGCTTCTCGAAGATCTTTGTTTCCATCCCGGGGGGCGAACGGAATTTCCAGCCCTTCAGGTCTTCGGGCCCGGCAAGGGGCCGAATGGAGGAAAGGCTTTCCTGGCCCGGCACCCACCATCCGACCAACTGCATATCGTAGGCATTGTAAAGCTTCTGCGCGGCCTCTAGCCCGCCGCCAAAGTAGAGCCAGCTCAGCTGCTGATACGGCGTGTCGTATCCGCCCATGATATCGCCGACAAATTGGAAAGCGGGGTTTTTGCCGGTCTGATAGCTACCGCCGGTCATGTCACAATCGAGTATTCCCGAGACAGCTGCATCAAAGGTTTCAACCGACTTGACCACGGATGAAGAGTAAAACAGCTCGATGTCAATTCCGCCCGCTGACATCCTCTCGACGCTTTCGACAAATTCGGTGGCCAGCTTTCCGGACGGAGATTCCTGCGGAAAAAGCGTCTGGATTCGAAGCGACGTCTGTTGATCGGCATCTGCGAACGAAGGCGCCGCCGCAAACGATGTCGCAAGCAGCGTCGTGCACAAAATGTTTCGAATTTTCATGATGTCCTCCCTAGGTTAGGGAGATGCTACCGCGGCAATTCACGCGCCTGCGACGGTGCTATGCGTACCTTGGCGCGGTGTTCCCGCGCCCCAACTGCGGGAACCCGCAAACCGGTTCTGCTGCGTTGTAGGAAAGGGCGCCTTAGCGCCCCATCCATCCACCATCGACCAGCATTGTGTGGCCGTGCATGTAGCTTGCCGCCTCGGACGCGAGGAAGACAATCGGCCCCTGGAAATCCTCTGGCTTGCCCCAACGCCCTGCCGGGATACGTTCAAGGATCGATTTGGACCGCGCCGGGTCATTGCGCAGCGCTTCGGTATTGTCCGTGTCGATGTAGCCCGGCGCAATTGCGTTAACGTTCACGCCTTTCCCGGCCCATTCATTGGCGAACGCCATTGCCAGCTGGCCAATGCCGCCCTTCGAGGCTGCATAGCCTGGAACAGTGATGCCGCCCTGAAAGGTCAGCAGGGACGCGGTGAAGATGACCTTGCCAGAGCCCCGTTCGACCATGGTGCGACCGATATCGCGCGTGATGACGAATTGCGCGGACAAGTTCACTTCGATCACCTCATCCCACATCTCGTCAGGGTGGGTCGCAGCGGGCTCGCGCAGGATCGTACCAGCGTTGTTGACCAGAATGTCAATCTGCGGATGGTCCTTGAGAACCTGCGCCGTGAAGGCCTTCAGCGCCGCGCGATCGGAAAAGTCACACGAATAACCGGTGAACGAACGACCCATCGCGGTGATCGCGTCGCCGACGTCGGATCCGTTAGGATCAAGCGAGGCGCTGACCCCAATCACGTCGGCCCCGGCCGCAGCCAAAGCTTCCGCCATTCCGCGCCCAATGCCGCGCTTTGCGCCCGTGACAAGCGCGGTTTTCCCCGCCAGGCTAAATTTTTCCAATACGTTCATTATGTTTCCTCCGAAACGCGGATCATCGACTTCATGGCATTCGGGTTCTCGGTCAACGATTTAAACGCGCCTTCAATGTCCGAAAGCCCCTGTATGTCGGTGATAAATGCCGCACAATCGACCACGCCCTTGGCAAGCAGGGCCATGGCTTTGTCGTAATCCTCTGGGCGGTACACCCGTGCCCCGATCAGCTCCAGCTCGCGCCAGAAGAACTGGAACATGTCGATCTGCGGTTTGGATGCGTGGATGGCAACCATCACAATCCGGCCACGCGTCGCAGCAGCGGCGGTCATTAAATCAACACCTGGCTGGGAGCCGGACACCTCGAACACAACATCAGCGCCTTTGCCGCCGGTGCTGTCATGAATGGCCGCGGCAACGTCGGTATCTTTGGGGTTTAGGGTTGTGAAACCAATTTTGCGGGCGAAGGCCAACCGGTTCTCGTTTATCTCCGAAACCGTTACGTTTGCGCCGGCATCGCGGGCCGCCATGGCGACCAGCATCCCAATCGGACCACCCCCAATCACCAGCACATCTTCGCCGGGCTGCACCTTGCCGCGGTCGACGTCATGAACGGCGACGGCCAGCGGTTCGATCAGTGCCGCATGGCTGAGGTCAAGATCGTCGGGCAGAACATGGATTGTATGGGCCGGCACATTCCATTTTTGCTGAAACGCCCCGTCCGTGTCGATACCGATGAATTTGAGGTTGTGGCAGACATGTTCATGGCCCGCGTTGCATGCCGGGCAGTCGCCGCAATGATCAAGCGGTCGCACCACAATATGTTGGCCGGGTTTCAGCCCGTGGACACCATCGCCAACTGCCGCAATGACACCGGACATTTCATGACCAATCGTCCGCTCGAAACCGACGCGCTGATCCATATGGCCAAGATAGATGTGCAGATCAGTGCCGCAAATCCCGCAATAGGCAACGTCGACCTGCACCTCGCCGGATTTTGGGGCCGCAATTTCAACCTGCTCAATAGAAAAGCGCTTTTCGCCGCGATAAACGGCAGCTTGGTGGACCATGATCTTGTCCTTTAGTCGGTGAGAATGTTAGCGGCCTCAAGTTTTGGCCAGTCGAAGGTAACCCCGGTGCCGGGCACATCCGGCGCAATCGCCAGATGATTTTCCACCACCAAAGGTCGGGTTGTGTAGGTGTCTATAGGGAAGGAATGCACTTCGATCCAGCCCGCATTCGGCCGCCCTGAGACGAGGCTGACATGCAGCTCCTGCATCCCGTGGCTGCAGATGGGCAGGCCGTGTTCAAGCGAGCGCTCCGCCACCTGCAGAAATCCGGTGATCCCCCCACAGTTGGAGGAGTCAGGTTGGATAAAGCTCAATTTGGACTGCGCAAAGGCATAGTCGAACTCATGGATCGTGTGCAGGTTCTCCCCCATCGCCAACGGCTGTCCGGTCGCATCCGCGATCTCGGCGTAGCCCGCATAGTCATCCGGGATAATCGGCTCTTCGAACCACATCAGGTCAAAGGGCTTGAAGGCTTTGGCCGCGGCAATAGCTTGCTCTGTCGACATCGAGTAATTGGCGTCGACCATGAAAGCCACGTCAGGCCCGATCAGGTCCCGCACCGCCGCGATGCGGGAAATGTCTTCCTCCAGCGTCGGCTGGCCGATCTTGATTTTCACACCATTGAAGCCGCGATCCAGGTAGCCCTGCACAGACGCAAGGAGCTTTGGAAGGTCAAACCCAAGGTCAATCCCGCCGCAATAGGCCTTGCATGATTGCGCCGCACCACCTGCCATCTTCCACAGCGGCTGACCTGTCCGTTTGCCCCGCAAATCCCAAAGCGCGATATCAACCGCGGAAATGGCGAACGAGGCGACGCCGCCGCGCGCGACGTAGTGCACATGCCATTGCATCGCATCATACAGCGCCTCGACATCCTCGCCATCCTGCCCGACCAAAAATGGGGTCAGGTCGTGCTCGATCATCGCCTTGATCGCGTGACCACCTTTGCCACCGGTGTAGGAATAGCCCGTCCCTTCGGAGCCGTCCTCCAACCGGACCGTGGCGGTGACCAGCTCGAAGAAGTGGTGGTCGCCATGTTTGGCGTCCACCAGCACCTCGGCCAGCGGCACGTGGAACAACCGCGTTTCAATTGAAGCTATCGAGGTCATGTTATTGCCTTCTTATCCGATCGTGACGTCATGACCTTGGCCTGAAACAGGATCACTGCAAAGAGGAACCCGCCCCGGATGACCATTTGCCAATACGCGCTGAAACTGATCGTCCCGCGCCCGTTCTCGAAGTTGAGTATATTGAACACCAAACCCAGCAGCAACGCGCCGGCAACGGTTGCGGGAACCGAGCCCAACCCACCGGTCAAGAGCGTCCCGCCGACGACGACCGAAGCAATGGCCGACAATTCCCATCCAATGCCCTCGAGCGGTTGGCCTGCGCCGAACCCCGAGGCCAGGATCACCCCGGCCAACCCGGCGCACCCGCCTGACAACAAATAGACGAACGCGGTCGCGCGATTGACCTTCAGGCCCATCAATACGCTTGCATCCGCCCCGCCCCCAATGGCCAGGACCGTGCGGCCCAACGAGGTTTTCTCAAGGACCACCCACAGGCCTACGATCACCACCAGGACAACCACGATGGACCACGGCAGGATGTTCAGCGCCTTCTCCATACCCATCCGCGTGAAGTTGGACCCCCAATCGACCGAGATGGTCTCCGCCCCGGAAATCACCAACGCACCGCCCTTTGCGCCAAGCATTGTCGCCAGCGTCGCGATGAAAGGCGGTATGCGCAAAATGATGATGCAAAAGGCATTGATGGCTCCAAACCCGATACCTGCCAGCACCGCGCCCGGCAGCGCGACCTGGATGCCATAGGGCGACAGATAGGCCGCTACAACCGACGTGAAGGCGGCAACCGATCCAACCGACAAGTCAATGCCCCCGGTCATGATCACAAAGCACATGCCAACCGAGATCACGATGAACATCGAGTTGTAATTCAGAAACGAGGTAATGTTGTAGGCACCGCCGAAATTCTCGTAGCGCAGGACGCCAAAGAGGATCAAAGCGGCCAGAGCGATCCACACTGCAGTGGATTGTGGATTGCGCGACAGGAACTTGCGGAGGTCGAATGCATCGGTGTCCAACATGGCTATTCCTTCCGCGCCTGCTGCAAGTAAACCGCAGCCAGAATGATGACGGCCTTGGCGATCAGGGCAACCTCGTCCTCAACGCCATTTGCCAACAACGTGTATTTCACCAGTTGGATGATCACTGCGCCCAGAATGGCTCCGAAAATTGGCGCCCTCCCACCTTGCAGCAGGGCGCCGCCGACAACTGCGGCGGCAATGGCGTCCAGCTCCATCAGATTGCCGTTTCTGGCCGCGTCCGAGGCCGAATTGATGGCCACGACAATCAAACCGGCCAGACCCGACAACACCCCGCAGATCATGTAGACGCCGATCTTGACCCGCTTGACGGGCCCGCCGGACAGCTCGGCCGCGCGTTCATTGCCGCCGATGGCCAGCACGTAACGGCCAAAGGTTGTGCGGGTCATGACCCAGAACAGCACCCCCGCAATGGCCAATGCCAACCACCCTTGAAAGGGCAGCCCCAAGATCTTGCCGGTCCCCAAATAGCTGAAGGACGGGTTCGAGAAGGTCTGCAAGTTGCCATTGGTCAGAACCTGAGCGATCCCGCGCCCGGAGATGAACAGGATCAACGTGGCAATGATCGGCTGCACCTTAAGCGTCGCAACCATCACCCCGTTAAACAGGCCGCACGCAATCGCCGCAAAAAGCGGCAAGATGATTGCCGCGGCAAGGCCAAGTGCGGGGTAGGCCTGGCCAAACTCTGACAGGAAAATCAACGGCGCGAGCGCGCCCGCCAATGCCATAATCGCCCCGACGGACAGGTCGATACCGCCCGTCGCAATAACCAACGTCATGCCCATGGCCACAATGGCGATCGTGGCAACCTGGCTAATATTCACAAACAGCGTCTGCATCTGGAGGAAGTTGGGCGTCACCAGAATGTTGAAGACGAGAATAACGACCAACGCGACAATCCCGCCGTTGTTGCGCAAGAATGGCCCCCAGGCAAAGCGTGCCTGGCGGGCGCTGAGTTCTGTGTCTTGAATGCTCATGCCGCTGCCCCTTCAGTATGGGCCAATGCCCTGACCAACGCATCCTCGGTGATGCCCGGGTTGGTCAGCTCGGTCACGATCCGGCCTTCGTTCAGCACGATGATCCGATCCGCCCCTTCGACGATTTCTTCAAACTCCGAACTGATCAGAACGACCCCCACGCCCTTGGCGACGGAGTCGCGGATGATTGCCTGGATTTCCCGTTTTGCACCGACATCGACCCCTCGGGTCGGCTCATCTAGTATCAACAACTCGGGATCAATGGCCAGCCAACGGGCCAGCAACACCTTCTGTTGGTTGCCGCCCGAAAGCTCGCGAATGGGCTGTTCCATATTGGAGGTCTTGATGCCCAGCGCCTTGATGTAGCTGGCCACCAACTCCTTTTCACGTGCCCGGTCAATTTGGCCATTCCGCGTAAGTTTTGGCAGCAGGGCGAGTGTGAGGTTTTCGCGCACGGACATGTCGGGGATAATCCCCTCTGCTTTGCGGTCTTCCGTCAGATACCCAACCCCCGCGCGAATGGCGGCGGCGGGTGTCTCAAGTGATCTGTCCTGGCCATGTATCCCGATTGACCCATTGGTCAGTCGGTCGACGCCGAATATGGCGCGCGCGGCCTCAGTTCGGCCTGCCCCAAGCAATCCGCCAAGGCCAATGATTTCACCGCGGTGCAACGTCATGTCGAAATCGTTCAGGCGTGGCCCGGTTGACACGCCTTGGGCCGTCAGCAGCACGTCGCCCTTTTCAGCATTTCCTGTTCCGGCACTGAATTCCGTCATGCCCGCTTGTTCGATGTCTTTGGCGTCGCGGCCCAGCATGCCGGCGATCAGTTCTAGTTTCGTGGTGCCTTCAATGGCCCGGCAATCGACGGTCCGGCCGTCCCTCATTGTTGTCACGCGGTCACAAATTTCAAACAACTCATCAAGGAAATGCGAGACATAGAGCACCGACACGCCGGCCTCCCGCAGGCCGCGCACAACACCAAAAAGCACTTCAACTTCCGAGGCGTCCAATGACGATGTCGGCTCGTCCATGATGACAAGGCGGGCATCCAAGGACACGGCGCGGGCAATTGCCACCAGTTGCTGAATAGCGGTCGAAAAACTTCCCAGCGGCGCGCGTACATCAATGTCGATACCGAACCGCGCCAAAATCTCGCGCGTGCGTCGGTGGGCTTCCTTCCAATCAATGAAGAGACCCAGTTTTTTGGGCTCGTAGCCCATAATGACGTTCTCGGTGACCGACCGCAGCGGCACCAGATTGAGCTCTTGGTAGATTGTTGCGATCCCGGCGGCCTGTGCTTCCCCCGGGCTGGAGATCGCACTTTCCGAACCGTTAAAGACTATTGTCCCACGGTCGCGCCGATAGACGCCGGTCAGGATCTTGATCAACGTTGATTTCCCGGCACCGTTTTGGCCGATCAGCGCATGCACCTCGCCCGGTGCAACCTCAAGCGAGGTCTTCGACAACGCGCTGACGCCGGCAAACGCTTTGTCGATCCCCGTCATGGATAATAGCTCTGCCATGTCTCCCCCCAATGGCTGTGACGTTCAGGTCACCAAAAAGGGCGCGGGCAGATGCCGCGCCCTTTGATATTAAAGTGACCTTAGTAGGCTTCGTCCACATGGTCAGCAGCGTTGTCTTTGGTGAAGATGCGGTCTTTGACTTGCACCCAATGCTCGATTTCTTCGCCATCGGCGTAGCGATTCATGACCTCGCAAGCCAGCGGCCCAAAGAACGGCGAGCTTTCCACTGTGACGCCCATCTTGCCATCAATGATGGCCTGAAGCGCGTCGCGGGTGCCATCAATTGACACGACCAGAACGTCCTCGCCCGGCTTGCGTCCTGCCAGTTCCAGCGCCTGAATGGCACCAATCGCCATTTCGTCGTTATGGGCGTAGACGATGTTCACATCAGGATGCGCCTGCAGCAGCGTCTCCATCACCTGACGACCCAAATCGCGGGCAAAGTCGCCCGTTTGAGAGGCCACAATTTCGAACCGGCTGTCGGCCGCAATTGCGTCATCAAAGCCGCTTTTGCGGTCATTGGCAGGCGAAGACCCGGTCGTGCCCTCAAGCTGGACAATAATACCCTTGTCGCCTTTGAAGTTTTCGATCGTCCAATCCGCGACGCGGCGGCCTTGGTCGATGAAATCGGAGCCAAGGAAAGCCACGAAATCCTCGCCAGGCTTGGCGGCTGCCGGGTCAACCGAACGGTCCACCAGGAAGGTCGGAATACCAGCGGCCTTGGCTTTTTTCACGGCCGGGATCAGTGGCTTTTCTTCGCGAGGCGGCAGGAACAAGACGTCAATGCCCTGCGCGATCATGCTGTCCACATCAGCGACCTGCTTGGCAGCAGAACCGGCCGCATCGGTGGCAATCAGATCCCAGTTGCACATTTCTGCGGTGTCATGAAATGACTTCGTTTCCGCAATCCGCCATGGGTTGTTCGACTCCATTTGCGAAAAGCCGACCTTGTAGCGGTCTTTCTTTTCCAAAGGCGGCAGCGATTGACCCATGGCCATCGACCCGACACCAAGGCTCAGGGCTGTTGCAGCCAGAAGCAGCATTCTACGTTTCATAGTTTTTCCTCCACTAAAGTGCGCCTTCTCTCTCCCGGCGCGATTTCGGGGTTACCCCCAGTTCAAGTAAGTCGTCTGTTTGCGCAAATAGCCGTCAAAGCCGTATTTGCCGTCCTCTCCTCCAAGGCCGGACTGGCCCCAACCCGTGTGAAAGCCCTGAACTGCCTCGCCATTGCTGCGATTCAGGTAAATCTCGCCGGATTTGAGCGCATATGGCGCCTGCGCGATGCGCCTGGCGTTTTGTGTGAACAGATATGCTGAAAGACCGAATTCGGTGTCATTGGCCAATGCGACGGCCTCGTCAAAGCTGTCCACGCGCTTTGCTGCGACAACTGGTCCAAAGATCTCTTCCTGAAGCAACGGCGACGCGTTGTCGGACACTTCCAGCACTGTCGGCGAAATCCAATGGCCTTTGTCATAGGCCCCGCCCTGCAAGCGGCCGCCTTCCAGCAAGACCTCCGCGCCGAACGCGACGCCGCGTGCAACGATCTCCTCGATCTTGGTGACTTCGGGCCCGCTTACCTTTGGCCCCATATCCACTACACCCATGGGGTCGCCAATGCTCAGGGCCTGGCTTGCAGAAACAAACTTATCCAGGAATTCGTCAGCGACCGCGGAATGCAAATACATGCGTTCATTGCAGGTGCAGATTTGGCCGCAGTTGGTGTAGCGCGCCGCGACCGCGGCCTCGACGGCTGCGTCGACGTCGCCATCTTCCATAACGATGAATGGTGCTTTGCCACCAAGCTCAAGCCGTATGACCTTCAAGCTATCCGCAGCGGATTTGCTGATTTCGCGCCCGGCCCTCGTGCTGCCCGTCATCGTCACCAATGACGTGTTCGGATGTTCAACCAGACGCTGGCCAACCACCGGCCCGCGACCTGTAACGACATTGAACACGCCTCGAGGCAAGCCAACTTTTTCCGCCAATTCGGCAATTGCGAGACCTGACAAAGGGGTTATCTCATGGCTCAACAGCACGAACGTGTTTCCTGCCACCAAGGCAGGTCCGAGCTTGCGGGTGGCCAATGCCGCCGGGTAGTTCCAGGCCGTCAAACCTACGATAACCCCATAAGGATGACGGCGGATGTGGATTTCCTCGGAAGGGTTGTCAGAGGTAACAATGTCCCCTTCGATTCTGCGTGCATTCTCGGCCGCATAACGAAGGAAAGTGATCGCCGCACCAATCTCCCCGCGGGCCTGATCAAGTGGTTTTCCCTGCTCCAACGTGACAAGCGTCGCAAGTCGTTCGAGGTCCACGTCCATCGCCGCAGCAAGCGCATTCACGAACCCTGCGCGTTCGATCGCGGGGCGCGCCGCCCAGCCCGGGAAGGCCGCATGCGCCGCGGCAACGGCAGCGTCAGCGTCGTCGGTCGTGCCTTCAGGGATGTACGCAATTACGTCTTCGTTGGAAGGGTTTTCGACCTCTATCAGCGAGTGGTTTTGAGGTGGCAACCACTGCCCGTCAATGAACATGGCACCGGCCAAGGGGAGGTCATCATGTGTCTGGGCGGTCAGCATCAGGGCCTCGCAAAACTTGGGCCACAGCAGCGTGGCGAGTCGTACAAATGGATAAATAATATATTACCTTTGTCAATTAGTAATATTAGTAATATCGTTTCATTGTGGAATCGAAGGAATTGATTTAGGACACTACCCGAAGACGGGGGAGCTACATGAAAGACGATGCCGCGCAGCCCAAGGGCAATGACAAGAAGAAGGTGAATGGACGGGTAACGATGCGCGATATCGCGCGCCGCGCCGGCTGCTCACAGCCAACCGTCTCATTTGTCTTGAACAACAACGAAACAGCAAAGATTTCCGAGCAGACGCGCGCGCGCGTGCTCGATGCCGCACGTGAATTGGGGTACAAAGCCGTCTCCCTGCCGTCAAAAACTCAGGGCAAAAACCCGGGCTATATTGACGGCCCCATTGCGTTTGTAATCGATACGCTCGCCACAAGCCCTGAAGGCGTCCACGCTTACGACGGCGTCCTCGAGGCGGTGAAGGCAACTGGGAATGTGGTGCTGCTGGCCGAGACGCGCAATGACCCCGTACTTGAGCCAAAAACCTTGCAATATTTCATCGACCAACGGGTCTCGGCGATCATATATGCCTGCGTTTTCACACGTCAGGTAGAGCTTCCTGAAGTGCTGCGCGAGACAGATATCCCGGTCTTTTTGCTGAATTGCTATTCCGATGACATGTCGCGGCCCGCAGTCGTTCCCGGTGAAGTCGCGGGCGGCCACACGGCGACAAACGCGCTGATCAACGCCGGGCATACAGATATCGGCGTCATTACCGGCGAGCCGTTCATGGAATGCGCCTCCGGGCGGCTGACTGGCTACCGCAACGCGTTGGTATCAGCGGACCTTCCCTTTCGCGAAGAGCTGGTGATCGAGGGCAACTGGCTGCCAAGTTCGGGGTTTGAAGGCACCAAGAAGCTGATGGCCTTGCCCAAGCCACCAACGGCGATCTTCTGCCAAAATGACCGGATGGCTGTGGGCTGTTTTGAGGCCTTGAAGGAAATGGGGCTGTCCATCCCCGAAGACGTTTCGGTTATTGGCTATGACGACGACGAAATCGCACGGCACTTGTCCCCCCCACTGACATCGATGAACCTGGCCGACCGGTCCATGGGACGGTGGGTGATCGACCAACTTTTCCACGGCGCACTGGGAAACAACCGACACCCGCTGACAAAGCTGGAATGCGAGCTGATAGAGCGCGACTCGATTGCTGCACCCAAGCGGTCTGCCGCGCCTGCAGGCGGATGACCCCGCAATACGATCACATTGTGATTGGGGGCGGTTCGGCCGGTGCCGCGGCGGCCGCCGGCCTTGTGAACGCTGGGGCGAAGGTGCTTCTGCTTGAAGCCGGCTACTCAAACCGACATCCGCTTCTGGATATGCCCCCAGGCATTTTCAAGATGATCAACGGCTCGAAGTTCATGCGCTACCACAAGACCGAGGCACAGCCGCATTTGGATGGCCGCGCGCATGACATACCCCAAGGCAACGTGCTGGGCGGCGGGTCCTCCGTGAATGCCCAAGTTTACATGCGCGGCAGGCCTTCGGATTATGACGCTTGGGACGATATGCTGCGGGGAACAAATGACGGCGTCGGATGGGGCTGGGACGAGGTGCTCCCCTACTTCCGGGGCATGGAAGGCAACAACCGTTTTGCAAGCGATCTGCATGGCAGCGAGGGTCCGGTTCTTGTCTCCGACCCTGGGCATATCAACGACATGTCACGCTGGTTTGTGCAGGCGGTCCAGCAACTGGGCGAGCCATTCAATCCCGACTTCAATGGACCCACGCAGCGCGGCGTCGGGTTTTACCAGTTCACCAACCGGGCTGGTCGGCGCAGCTCTTCCGCCTACGCGTTCCTGACCCCGCTGGAAGGCAACCCAAACTTGACGATCAAGTTGCAGGCGGAGGCCGCGCGGATTGAAACCAAAGACGGGCGCGTCACTGGGGTTACCTATCGCGACAAAAGCGGCGAGCATTCCGCAAATGTTGACGGCGAGGTTATCTTGGCCGCGGGCGCATTGGTGTCCCCCAAATTGTTGATGCTGTCAGGCATCGGCCCCGAGGCGCATCTTGACCAGCACGGGATTGACGTCGCCGCACCGCTGCAGGGCGTCGGGCAAAACCTGATCGATCACCCCGAGGTTCCGGTAACAGCCTTTGCCAATGGACCGTATGGCTATTTCAAGCAAGGCAACGGCTGGCGCATGTTGCGTAACGGCCTTCAATTCAAGCTGTTTGGAAGCGGGCCTGTCACTTCCGCCGGGGTCGAAGCGGGGGCGTTTGTAAACCCGTCGGACCCAACCGCCGATCCGACAATTCAGGCTTTTTGTGTTCCAATCGTTTACCTGGATCGCGATGCGTTGGAAGAGGTCGAAGATGATTACGGGCTGACTGTCACAACAGTGGTCGTTAAGCCAACGTCGCGCGGTGAAGTCCGCCTAAGGTCGTCAGATCCCTTCGTGATGCCAAGCGTGTCCCCAAATCTGCTGAAGTCCGAGGACGACATGGCTGAGATGATCCGGGGGCAGCGCTTCTTCCGCCGCGCGTTTGAGACCAAACCCCTGTCGGATCGCATCCGTAAGATCGTCATCCCCGAGGGCGACGATGACGAAACATTACGCGCCCACTGCAAGCGTTTCGTGAAGACGAATTATCACCCCGCCGGAACCTGTCGGATGGGGGCCGATGGCGATCCCATGGCCGTGCTGGACAGCCGTTTGCGTGTCCGCGGCGTCGAGGGGCTGCGGGTCTGCGATATGTCTGCCGTTCCCGATATCAACGCGGGCAACACCAATGCCCCGGCCATGATGCTGGGCGCGCGTTGCGCTGACCTAGTTTTGGAAGACGCCTAAACGTCACCTGCAAAATGGCACAAGACATCGGTGCCATTGATGTTTTTCATCGGCGGCATTTCGGCGCGGCACAGATCCGTGACATGTGGGCAGCGAGACGCAAATTTGCACCCCGTTTTGGCAACCGCCCCGTCGCTAAGCGACTTGCGGTTCTGCCCACGTTTGCGCGCACGCGGATCAGGAATTGGCACGGCGCTCAACAACGCTCGGGTGTAGGGGTGTTTGGGATTTTGAAACAGCTCGTCGCGATGAGCCAGCTCAACGATTTGGCCAAGATACATAACCGCAATCCGGTCGCAGATATGTTCTACCACCGCCAAATCATGCGCGACGAAGATGTAGGTCAGGTCGAACTTTTCCTGCAGGTCCTGCATCAGGTTCAACGTTTGCGCCTGAATAGAGACGTCGAGTGCGGAAACAGCCTCATCCGCAATGACCAGCTCCGGCCCGGTCGCAAGCGCGCGGGCGATCCCGAGCCGTTGCCGTTGTCCACCGGAAAATGCGTTCGGAAAACGCATCAGGAATTCCTTTGGAAGCCCGACCTGCTCCAACAATTCGCCCACTCTGGTCGCCAGTTCCGCACCGCTCAGCCCCTCGGATTTGCGCAAACACTGCCCAACCAGCTCAACCACTCTGAGGCGCGGGTTCAGGGAGGATTGCGGGTCCTGAAACACCATCCGCACGTCGCGCCAAATCTCGGTCAGCAGCTTCCGGTTTGCGGTCACCAATTCGTCAGGCGCCCGACCAGTACGATGCAGCGTGATGCGCCCTGATGTGGGGTTGAGAACCCGCATGATGCAGCGCCCCAACGTGGTTTTGCCGCTACCGCTTTCGCCAACAATGCCGAAGGTCTCGCCCCTGTGAACGTCAAAGCTGACATTGTCGACTGCGCGCACGGTGTCGGTCGGCCCGCCAAAGAACCCGCCGCCAATGGGGAAGGTCATTTGCAATTCGCGGACTTCCAGGATGGGTTCAGACATCGGCGGCCTCCGTCGTGGAATGCAGATGACAGGCTACCGCGCTGTCGCCAACCTTTTGCAGCTCCGGCTCCGTCACGTCGCAGACGCCCGCAATCACATGGTCACAGCGGGTTCGAAACGGGCAGCCGGAGGGTCGCGCAAGCGGGTGCGGCACCATCCCCCGAATGGCAGGCAGCCGTGCGCGGCGCGTTCCGCCAATATGAGGAACTGATTCCAGCAAGGCCTGCGTGTATGGATGCTGCGGGTTTTCGAAGATCGAGTATACATCGCCCTTTTCGACCACCCGCCCCATATACATCACGGCAACGTCTTCGGCGACTTCGGCCACTACGCCAAGGTCATGGGTTATCAACATCACACCCATCGAAAGTTCTTCCTGCAGTTCGGCAATGAGATCCAGAATTTGCGCCTGGGTGGTCACGTCCAGCGCTGTGGTCGGCTCATCGGCGATCAGCAGTCTGGGTTGGCACGACAACGCCATTGCAATCATCGCGCGTTGCCGCATGCCGCCTGACAGCTCGAACGGATATGCCTCGAACCGCTCCGCCGGCTTCGGAATGCCGACCTTGACCAGCATTTCAATGGCCGCCTCTTTCGCCTCCGCCTTGCTCATATTGCGATGGAGCAGGAGCGCCTCGGTGATTTGTTTGCCGATCTTTGTGATCGGCCCCAACGAGGACATCGGCTCCTGAAAGATCATCGCAATGTCTTGCCCCCGCACCTCGCGCAGCGCTTTGGAGCCCGGCCTGGCCTCAGCAAGATTGACCGTGCGCCCGTCCTCCGCCCGATAGATGATCGAGCCTTCGACGATCCGCCCGGGCGCGTCCACGATGCGCAGGATGGACCGGGCCATGATGGACTTACCGCAACCGGATTCACCCAGAATACAAAGTGTCCGATTGGCATAGACATCCAAATCGACCCCCTCGACCGCCTTCACCACGCCGTCATCGGTGAAGAAGTGGGTCTTCAGCCCTCGCATCTCGACCAATGGCGGGCCTTCGGGTTTGGCAATCGCGTCAATGGGCATGTGGATCAGCGGCGTCACGAAGGCCGTCTCCTAGAAAGTTCAGGGCGAGCACTGCGACGACGATGGCGCAGCCGGGCGCGATCAGAAGCCAAGGCGCCTCGATGATTGTGCGGATGTTCTGCGCCTCTTTCAGCAACGTACCCCATGAGACGATGGGCGGTTGAAGCCCGATGCCAAGGAACGACAGGGACGTTTCGGCAAGGATCATCAAAGGCACTGCAAGCGTCAGTGACGCAATGATATGGCTGGAGAAGCTCGGCACCATATGTTTGCGGATCACCTCCCAATCCGACAGGCCGTCAAGCCGGGCGGCGGTGATGAAGTCTTCCTTGCGCAGCGACAGAAATTTGCCCCGCACTTCCCGTGCTAGGGAGGTCCAGCCGATCATCGACACAATCAGCGTCACCACGAAATACGTCCTCAGTGGCGGCCAGCCCAACGGAATGGCGGCAGCCAGCCCCATCCAAAGCGGGATTGTCGGGATGGAGCGGAGGAATTCGATCACGCGTTGAATAACGTTGTCGAGCCAGCCACCGTAATACCCCGAGATGCCGCCAAGCGACACACCGATGAGCAGCGAAACGGCGACCCCGACCAACCCGATCGACATGGACACCTGCGTGCCAATGATGATGCGGCTTAGAATATCGCGGCCCAGCCGGTCAGACCCCAGCAGGTAGAAAACGTCATCAGGGTCTTTCGGGCCAAACAAATGGCGGTCAACCTTGAACATACCCAGCAGTTCGTATTCGTGGCCCCTCACGAAAAATCCAAGCGGCATGGTCTTGTCCTCACGCACCTCGTAGCTGCGGCGCATGGTAGCCTGATCCACCTTCATCTTCAGCGCTTTGGCATGCAGGTGGAACCGTCGGTCGCCATTGGCATCGGTGTGGAACAGGTGGATACCCTGCGGCGGCACAAAGATACCACGGCGGTTGGTTTCGTCATGCGCTTCCGGCGCAAAGAAGTTCCCGAACAACGCGAGGATGTAAATGAACACAACCAACCAAAGGCTTACATAAGCTACCTTGTGACGCCTGAACTTGCGCCACATCAGGGCCCAGGGACCCAGCAGGACCGGGACCATTGGCGCGTCTTGAATGTCCGGGTGTGTGTCAGCGCTGCTCATTGGTAACGTATCCTTGGGTCAATCCATGCCAGCAGCAGGTCCGAGATTAGGGTGCCCAGCACGGTCAACAGGCTGACAATAAGAATGAGTGAGCCGGCAAGGTACATGTCCTGCACCAGCAAGGCGCGCAGCAAAAGTGGCCCCGTCGTGGGCAGGTTCATGACGACTGCAACAATGATTTCGCCAGACACCAACGTGGGCAAAATCCACCCGATGGTGGACACAAACGGGTTTAGCGCCACCCGGACCGGGTAGCGCATGAGAAGTTGAAACTCCGACATGCCCTTGGCGCGCGCCGTCACCACGTAGGGGCGGTATAGCTCGTCCAGCAGATTGGCCCGCATGATGCGGATGAGGGCAGCGGCACCCGAGGTGCCAACCACGACGATCGGCATCCAGATGTGTTTGAGCAGGTCGACGAACTTGTCCCAGCTCCATGGGGCGTCAATGTATTCGGGGCTGACCAGCCCGCCGACGCTTTGGCCGAAATACTTGAAGGCGACATACATCATCACCAGCGCCAGCAGGAAGTTCGGAACCGCAAGCCCGACGAAGCCAAAGAACGTCGCCACGTAATCGCCAACGGAATACTTCCGCACGGCGGAATAGATCCCGATCGGCAGGGCGGTGATCCAGATGAACATCAATGTCAGGATCGAGATACCAAAGGTCCAACCAAGCCGGTCCCAAATCAGGTCATTCACAGGGACATTTTTCTCAAAGGAAATGCCAAAATCCCAATGAAACAGGATGCCCTTCATCCATTTGAGGTACTGCACGTACATCGGCTGGCCGAGGCCGTATTGATCGGCCAATGCCTGCCGGGTGCCTTCGTCCAGACCGCCTGAATCCGCCAGCTCCGCGGCGAGCGTGTCCAGGTAATCCCCCGGCGGCAGCTGGATGATCGCAAATGTCACGACCGAAACCAGAAAGACGGTCGGGATCATGTAGAGAATGCGACGGATTAGAAAGTTCAGCATGGCCCGATCATCTGTTGCAGCACGTGCAGTATATAGCCAGAAGCGGCGAGAGAGGAGAGCAGCGCCAAGGGAGGAGATGGCGCTGCTCTGTCACTTACGGGCCGGCGTGGAAGAAACCGGCGCGCAATATCACATCAAGGAAGGTTGGCACCGCCCTCGAAGTAGACCTGTGACGTGTATGGAGCCGGCGTCCAAAGCTGACCCGCAATCGGCATCGGATCGACATAGTTGCGCACATTGTTGCGCACGACTCCGTAAGCACCGTCACTCTGAACAAGCCCGACCGTCAAAAGCTGGCTCGTCGCCTTCTCAATCAGGTCTTTCAAAGCTGCCTCCTGAACGGCCGTATCACCGCTTGTCGTGACGCCCCTATAAGCCTCGAACAGCTCCTTGATGCTTTCAGGTGGCTCGATGCCCTTGCTGTTATCGACGCCCCAAGCGGCCCATTTGGGCGCCCAGAAAACGGCCTGACCACGTGGTAGGTAGCAATCGGGGTTGGTGTAGGCATCCGCCAAACCGCCCCCACAGTTCCAAATGTAGGCATCGTGATCCCCGGCAGACGCGATTTCCTGCAGACGCGACCGATCCGAAGCGCGCACCTGGAAGTCGAGCCCCACATCCTTTGCGTATTCCGCAACCAGCTCCATCACGTCGGGGTATTGGAACCCAAAGACATCAGCGACAAGGAAGACCAATGTAAAGCGGTTGCCGTCCGGTCCAAGCCGGTATCCGTCGCCATCTTTCTTATCCAGACCGATGCCGTCCAACAGCGCATTTGCCGCGTCAGGGTCGAACTCGGTGAACTGGGTCACCCACTTTTCATTGTAGACCGGCGACCGCTCATGCGGGGCAGTCTGACCGGGCTTGCCGGCCCCAAGGTAAACCAGGTCCACAATCTCCTGACGATCAACCGCATGGCTAACCGCTTTGCGGAAGTCCACCATGTTGACGATCTTGTTCTTGATCGGGTCCGGATTGTTGAGGTTGAACATCAGGATCGACTGGTTGGAGGGGATATCACCCACCCCGAAGAAGTCATATTTCCCGCGTTCCTTATTGTCGGTCAGCGCCGCCAGATTTGACGGACGGCCAATGTGGCGGGCCATGTAGTCGATCTCGCCGTTGAAGGCCTTCAGCAAGATCGTTTCAGGGTCTTCGACCTGATCCCATGTGATCTGGTCAACATAGGGCAACTGGTTGCCAGCTTCGTCAACCTTCCAGAAATACGGGTTGCGTTCGGCAACCACGCGATCTGAAGAGCCATAGGCGTTCTTGGTCTTCCAAGGGTGCAATGTTGGCCGGTCAGCGTTTTGCCAAAACAGCGGCGTATGCATCGGACCCGCCTTGAGATTGAACAGTTGCACCCAGTCGGCAGCTGCCGGTTCGGCATCAATCAGTGCCTGAATGTCCAAGTTGTACTTCTCATGAAACTGGCTGAGGTAGTGCTTCGGATAAACAACCGGGTAGTAGCCGAAGCCGTAGGCCATGTTCTGGATGAACAAGCCGTTAGGCTGGCTGAATTTGAACTCGACGGTTGTTGCGTCGATTTTGGAGACCTGAACCGGGCCACCCGCGTCCACATAATTTGGATGTTTCGAGGGCGTCAGCTTGTCGTCCATGAAAACTTCGTACCAGAACATGATATCGTCGGCGGTGAATGGCTCGCCGTCGGACCAGCGCATGCCCTCGCGCAGCTTGAATGTGTAGGTTGTCGCGTCGTCGGAAACAGTCCAGCTTTCAGCGATGTTGGGTTTCACCTCGCTCCAGTCATGGCTCCAACGCACCAAAAGCTCGGTGCCGATTTGGCGCAGGATGTTGTGCTGATCGCCACCACCAAGAATGGCGCGCCGTAGCGTGCCGCCATATTCGCCAATGCTGTCCAGCGTCTCCATAACCATCGGGGTTGACGGCAAGCGGTCGTCAACCGCTGGCAGCTCGTTGGCCGCTACTTTTTCAGCCAGCATCGGCGCTTCCTCAAACGCGAATGCAGGCAGCGCGACAGTGGCGGTTAGCGCCATGCCCATTGCAGTGGAGCGTATGAGCCCCCGTTGTCCTCGTTTCATCAACATAATTTTCTCCTCCAAGATTATCAGTTTTTTGGGTCACCAGTTGGTGACAGAACCATCGGGCCGTCTGAGATGCGGACCTTCCAGATGCGTCACTGTTTGATTGGCTATAGCCGCTTCATTCACCTCGACGCCCAGGCCCGGGGTGTCGGGCACTTTGTACACCGCGCCACTGAGTTCGATTTGCGTCGGGAATATTTCCGGGTCATGGAACCCGAGACTTTCAACCGGGGATTGGCGGGTTTCGGCCCAGCTGAAATTCGGGACGGCGGCGCCCAAATGAACCGTCGCGGCGGTGCAAATAGGGCCAAGCGGGTTGTGCGGCATCAGGTCGACATAGAAACGTTCTGACCAGCCTGCGATCTTCATCGCTTCGGTAAAGCCACCGACATTGCAAACATCCATCCGCATGTATTGGGTGAGACCCTGCTCCAGATACGGCGCGGCTTGCCACTTCGAGGCGAACTCTTCCCCAATCGCAAGCGGGATAGTCGTCATCTTTTGGAGCGCATGGTAGGTTTCCGGGCTTTCGCAGCGGATAGGTTCTTCCAGAAAGTTCAATGTTCCGGCAGGCAACAGATCGCAGAGATAGGCGACCTCGGGCACGCTGAACCGGTGGTGCAGGTCAATGCCAAGATGGATATCCGGTCCAATCTCTTCCCGTACTGCGATCAGCTCTTTCGCTGTAGCGGCCAATGACGAACGGGGGTCAAACACCTCGTTACCGTCGAAGCTGCCTGGATAGGTGCGGATGCAATCCCAACCGGCATCCACAAGCTTGCGCGCGTCCGCGACTTGCCCCTCAATAGTGTTGGCCATTGTGCTGGCGAAACTTGGCACGACGTCGCGGTGCCGGCCTCCCAACAGCTGATACACGGGAACCCCGAGCCGTTTGCCCAATGCATCATGCAACGCAATGTCGATGGCTGACAGCGCTGACGTCAAGACGCGCCCGCCCTCAAAATACTGACCGCGGTAGCATTCCTGCCAAATCCGACCAATGCGGCGGCTATCCTGCCCGACAAGAAAACTGGCAAAATGGTCGATGGTCGCTGCAACAGAATTTTCGCGCGATGACATGCCAGACTCGCCCCACCCGAAGGTTCCGTCTTCCATGGTCACTTTCACCAGAAGCTGGTTGCGGGCTCCAACGCGGGCGCTGACAGGTCTGATTTCAGCAATCCGTGCTGCCCGGTCCGCCGCGCCAAGCCGGCCTTCTCTGTCGCCCAACATTTCCATAGCCCCTCCCGTGAGCGAATCTTTCACCTTTTGTAGCATTATTTTTTACAAATCGTCGACTATTTTGTTAATTTAAAATTTTATACTAGCGTTTTCAGGCGCTAAACGGTGGATCGAGCGCGAATTTTCGACTAACCTCACCTAGATGATCGAAGAAGGGTTCCCTCAAAAATGACCACAAATAGCCGCGCCCCTGACTCGGAGAACACGCTGTACGAAGCGATCCTTGAGGACATTTACAGCGGCACATTGAAGGGCGGCGAACGTTTGAAGGTATCGGAACTTGCGGACCGCTTTGGTGTCAGCACAAGCCCAATCCGCGAGGTGCTGCGTCAGATGCAAGGTGAGGGATTCGTCGAAATCCACCAAAATCGCGGGGCAACCATCAAACTGGCCGATGCCAGCACAATTCAGAACATCTTCGAGGTTCTGCAGCTTCTAGAACCCTATTTCGTGGGATGGTTTGCGGATTACGCCCAACCGCAGATGGTCGAAGAAATGGCGCTGATACAGGAGCAGATAAAAGCGACACCGGTGAATGACCAACTGGCTTTCCGCAAACTGGATTTCGAATTCCACTGGTCCATTTGCAAACGGCATTACAATCAGGTCGCCGCCAAGACGTGGCGCAATCTACGGACGGCGCTCAACGTACATGCGGCAGACCTGCGCATAAGCCCCGTGCGATACCAGGCCATCCTTGAAGATCACGATGCGCTGCTGGCGGCGTTTAAGGTGAACGATGCTGCACAGGCCGACGCCGTCATTCGCAAACACATTGACGGGTCTTTTGTTCAAATGTCCCAGCAGATGCGGGCCATCGGGCTCTGAGCGCCGCGGCAGCCAAGATGCCGGCGTCCTTTGCTGTTCTGAAGGTCTGCCCCGGATCATCGCACAAAACGCGACGCTTGCGCCGCCTTGAAACCCACGCATAATTAGACCTATCAGGTGACCATCACCCTACTGTGGTGTCGGCGATCAATTGGCCCAACCCGCCCGACAAGGATCACTTTGGTCGGCACCGTTCCTAAATGAGACAAGCAGTCAGGACGTAACCGCGAGATGCCCGAGAATGCCAAACCCTCAGCGCTCTGCCGATCCTGCCTGACCCAATTTGGCGGCGGCCTGCGTTGCCCTTCCTGTGCGTCGCCGCGCGTGATCTCCCACCCAGAGCTATTTGATCTGTCCATCGCGCATATGGATTGTGATGCGTTCTATGCCTCGGTGGAAAAACGCGACAACCCGGAGCTGCGCGACAAGCCGGTGATCATTGGCGGCGGCAGACGCGGCGTGGTTTCAACCGCCTGCTACATTGCGCGCATCAAGGGCGTGCGCTCGGCAATGCCCATGTTCAAAGCGCTCAAGCTCTGCCCGGAGGCGGTTGTCGTACGCGGACGCATGGATGTCTATGTCTCGGTCTCCAAGCAGATCCGCGCCATGATGGAAGACCTGACCCCCGCGATTGAGCCACTTTCGCTGGACGAGGCATTTCTTGACCTCACCGGAACCGAGCGGCTGCACCATGCCCCGCCGGTGGTGATGCTGGCGAAGCTGGTCAATCGCATGGAGGCAGAGCTGGGCATTTCCGGCTCTATCGGCCTCAGCCACAACAAGTTCCTGGCCAAAGTTGCCTCCGACCTCGACAAACCTCGCGGGCTGTCGATCATCGGCAAGGCGGAAACCGATGACTTCCTGCGCGACAAGCCTGTCTCGATGATCTGGGGCGTCGGGGCCGTCACGCGCGAAAGCCTCGAAAAGGCGGGCATCCGCACGTTTTCTGATCTTTTGCGCTGGGACCGCAAGGATCTAGGCGCAAGATTTGGGTCCATGGGGGACCGGCTATGGCATCTTGCGCGCGGTCAGGACCGGCGCAGCGTATCAGCGCACACCCCCGTAAAGGGCATCTCCAACGAGACGACCTTCCATGATGACACCGCCAGCATCGATATTCTCGACGGCCATATCTGGCGCATGTCCGAAAAAGTTGCCGACCGCGCCAAGGCGAAAGGCATCGCCGGGCGGGTCGTCAATCTCAAGCTGAAGACCGCGGAGTTCAAGCTCGTCACCAAGCGCCTATCGCTGAGGGACCCAACTCAACTGGCCGACAAAATCTACCGAACGGCCCGGCAGCTGTTTGACCAGGTTGGACCCCAGGGGCCTTACCGCCTGCTGGGTGTCGGCATCTCTGACCTCGTCGCTGAAGACGGTGCCGACCGGTCCGGCGACCTGCTGGACCCTGATGCAAATAAGCGCTCAGACGCGGAACGCGCGACTGATAAGATCCGTGACCGGTTCGGCCCCGACGCCATCACCAAAGGCCGCGCGCTGCGTTAAGCTGGCTCCATTTGGGTTCAAATACTCTGGGGTTTGGGGCAAAGCCCCAAGTCTGCGCGACAGCGCAAAAACATCATGCGCGCGCAGCGCCCAATCAGGTCACGCCTATTCCGCTGCAACCCGCAGCTTCTTGCGTCCGATCTCGGAAATCTCGGCGACCACACGGGTCATCAAGGCCCGGAAATTGTCAAAATTTCCGTTCGGGCGAACCCGCATTTCATTCATGTACAACGACCGGTCAATCTCGATCTGCACCGCGTGCTGGCGTCGCGACGGGCGGCCGTAATGCTGCGTGGTGAACGCGCCGGCGAAGGGCGCGTTGCGGCTGACCCGCAAACCGGCTTCCAGAAAAATCGTCTCAATCCTTTCAACAATAGCGCTGTCGGCAGAGGCCCCAAAGCGGTCGCCAAGCACGACCTCGGGGCGGGCCAACCCCGATTGGGTGACGGCGTCCACGGCCTCATGCGGCATCGAGTGGCAATCGATCAAAATGGCCTCGCCAAAGTCGCGCCGTGTGTCGCTCATCAATTCGGCCAGCTGATCATGATAGGGCCGCCAATACTCAGATATCCGGGCATGCGCCTCGCTGAGCTTTAACTTACCGCGGTAAATCGCCCGCCCGTTTGACACCACCCTTGGGATCACCCCCAACCCGCTGGCGATCCGGGGATTGTGACTAACCTGGTGCACACCCTCGATCACAGCCGGGTCCAACTCGTCCGAGGCACGGTTCAAATCCAAAAACGCGCGCGGCATCCGGGCGGCCAACAAAGCCGCGCCGCAGGACGGCGCCGAGGCAATCAACATGTCCATAAACGCGTCCTCAGAAGACCGGATCGCCAGCTCGTCTAGCTCCGACCGGCGCAGGAAAGACCACGGGTAGTCGCGTCCCGAATGCGGGCTGGCAAATATCACCGAGGTGGACTGGACATCCGGAAGGGTCAGTTTGAACGCGTCTTTGGCCATGTAGGCTCCTTTGCACCTAACTATAGGCCTTTTTGTGGCGACTTCAAAAGCCCTTGAACCGTATTCCGACTCCTTCTATAGAGCGCGGACCCCCCGTGCTCTGGCGCGGCCCACATGCTGTGGACTCGACGGAAAATAGGGGTTAGATGGGCGCTTAGCTCAGTGGTAGAGCACTTCGTTGACATCGAAGGGGTCACTAGTTCGAACCTAGTAGTGCCCACCATCGAAATTCCGCCTCGTTGAGGCAAACTGAAACCAGAAGGCGCAAGCGCGCTGGACGAAATGGAGAACGGACATGAAGGTCAAGAACTCGCTTCGCTCCCTGAAGTCGCGCCACCGGGATTGCCGGATTGTGCGCCGCAAGGGCCGCGTCTATGTGATCAACAAGACGCAACCCCGGTTCAAGGCTCGCCAGGGCTAAACCGAAAGCACATCGCTTACGAAGAAACCGCCTTAGGGGCGGTTTTTTTGTGCGCGGCAGAAAGGTCTCGTCCAAATAAAACGGGCCCCGCATCACCAGGGCCCGCCTCGACCCAATCGCTTGGGTCACTGGAGATGGATCAACCTATTGGTTTGTTCCATCTAGGTTGTTTCAGTTAGCGCACGATGTTCTCGGCAGGGGAGTCGTTGGTCAGCGCGAAGAAGTGTTGGATCGCTTTGACGTCAACGTTGCGTGCCCGGTCGAAGTTCACGGTGTTCTCAGCAGGGCTGTCATTGACCAGTGCCAGACGTTGGGCGGTACCGACTGGATCACCGACCGAAGTGTCACCGACGATGCGCTCAGCGGCAGAATCGTTGTTCAGGGCAAAGAAGGCCTGGGCGTTCGACACGTCTGCAAATGCAGGTGCGGACAGGGACAGGGCGATTGCGGCAGTTGCGATGATTGTTTTCATTTTAGGTCTCCAATTTTTGTAAGCCTTGCGGCGATGTGTGTGCGGCGTGTCGCCGTTTGATGGGACTAATATGCGCCTTGAGCGGGTCCGCCTCAATGCACGTGGACGCTGATTCTGTGCCTTTTTGGTGCGCAGATTCACATTAAGAGTTGAGGTTAGACTGTTCCATAACGACCGCGTGAGAAGTCGCTCACAATCCGTGAAAACGCTGAAATCTGCCGAATGTCGCGAACAAGTCGGCGCTTCAAAACGAATCTCGGATAGACTTCTTCCAGAACCAAAAGTGAGGGAAATCTCGTGCCAATCCATTTCTCCGACGCCGAATTTGCTGCTCGAAAACGGGCGGCGACGCAGGCGCTGACGGACGCCAAACTCGACGCGTTGCTGATGTTCGCCCCGGAAAGCCACTACTGGATCAGCGGCTACGACACGTTCGGCTTCGCGATGTTTCAATGCATGGTTTTGACCCGCGACGGCGCTTTGGCGCTCCTGACCCGGATGCCAGACCTGCGCCAGGCCCGTCACACGTCTACGCTGTCTGACAATGACATCCGCATTTGGCACGAACGCGAAGGCGCAAATCCTGCCGATGACCTCAAAACGCTGCTCGATGATCTCGGGGTGAGCGCTGGGCGGATCGGGATCGAAGGGCAGACAGCCGGGCTGACCGATTTTAATGGTCGCATGGTCCGCGAGACGTTGGGCGATCTGGTCGAAGCCTCCGACGTCATTCGCACATTGCGACGCAAGAAATCCCCTGCCGAGATCGACATGCATCGCCGCGCGGCTACACTTTCAGATGACGCGCTGGACGCTGCATTGCACACAACCCGCGCAGGCGCGTTTGAGGGAGACATTCTCGCAGCCATGCAGGGCGCGGTGTTCAAAGGCGGCGGAGATTACGCGGGCAATGAATTTATCATTGGATCCGGCGAAGGCGCGCTGCTCTGCCGGTATTTTTCGGGCCGCCGGCACCTTGATGCAACCGATCAGCTGACGCTCGAATGGTCAGGGGCCTATGCGCGTTACCATGCGGCTATGATGCAAACGCTGATTGTCGGGCAAGCCACCCCGTCGCAGCGAAAGATGCACCAGACTGCCCGCGATGCGCTCGAAGCCTGCGAGGCCGCGATAAAGCCGGGCAAACCCATGGGCGATGTCTATGCAGCGCATGCAGATGTGTTTGACAAGGCGGGGATGTCGCACGCGCGCCTGCAGGCCTGCGGCTACGGCATGGGCGCGGTCTACACCCCGATTTGGGTGGATTTTCCAATGTTTTACGAAGGCAACCCGTTGCTGATGCAAGAAGGTCAGGTCTTCTTTCTGCACATGGTGTTAATGGACAGCGACGCGGGCCATGCCATGTGTTTGGGTCATTCGGTATTGGTAATCAAGGACGGTTGCGAAAGGCTGTCGCACCATGACCCGTCACTATTTGAGCTATGAAACAAAAATGGCCTCCCCGGGGACAGGGGAGGCCATCTCACAAGAGCGGTTCAGTCAATCAGAACCGGCGGTAATTTAGTTCTCGGCAGGCGAGTCGTTGGTCAGCGCGAACATCGCCTGGATGGCCGACACGTCAACGTTGCGAGCACGGTCGAAGTTCACGATGTTCTCGGCAGGTGAGTCGTTTACCAGCGCCAGGATCTGGGCCGCGCCAACTGGGTTGCCAGTCGATGTTTCGCCCACGATGCGCTCAGCGGCGGAGTCGTTGGTCAGTGCAAAGAAGGCCTGTGCATCGGACACGTCAGCGAAAGCTGGTGCGGACAGGGACAGGGCGAGTGCGGCAGTTGCGATGATGGTTTTCATGTTTTTTCTCCAGTGTGTGTTGCCCGGTGAGGGCGATATGTGTTCGGCGGTGTTGCCGTTTGATGAGACCAATATGGGGCATGGAGGCCCTCACTGGAATTCACTCGAGCGTGAGAATACGCCACGATTGGTGCGCACGTGCACAGATTGGGTTTGATGCGGAAGACACCGTAACGGCCGCGTGAGAACCGGCTCACAAACCGTGAGAATGCTGAAATCTGATGGGAAACGCATGTCTGGCGAACGATCGCCACCCGAATCAAAAGGGATAATTCACATCTCGCGACCGGCGCGGCGTTCTTGCCAGCGCAGATACGCCCGGGCACCAATGGCCGTCACAGGGGCGGGGGGCAATTTGGTCGGTGCGTCGCTTGCCAGTAACTGATCCAGCATCGCGCTGCTTTCGCCGCACGCCAGTTCGGCGGCCAACTTTCCCGCCAGGGTCCCTTTCGCGGTCCCCAACCCGTTTTGACAGCAGGCCGCGATCAGGTCTGGTTCAACCTCCCGCACGATCTGCACATTGTTGCGGCTCAGGCAAAGTCGCCCGCCCCAACGGTACTCCATCTCGACCCCCGGCAGCATCGGGAACCGCGCCGCAAAGCTGCGGTCATGGTCGCGGGCCACATTCGCGACACGCGCATCGCTCACTTGCATGGAGGGATCGAAGGTGAACCGATTGCGCACCGTGATCCTGTCACCTCCGGCGCCAGAGATCCGTCGCACGGTTGTGCCCATCGGATCGGCGGAGGTAACACCCCAAACAGTCTCACCGCCAAGCGCCGCCACCTCGTCAGCGCTCAAAGCGCGCGTCATCGACGCGTAGGTGAACACATGCATCAGGTGCCGCGTATAGTGCCCGAAGCTTGCCAGATGTCCGTTGACCGCCAGAATGACCTTCGGCGCCGTGACCTGACCCTTTGGGGTCTGTGCGACCCAGTGGCTGTCGCGCGTCAACGTCACCACCGGGCTGTTCTCGTACAGATGCACCCCGCTCGCCACCAACCCGGCCGCAATGCCACGCACAAATTTGGCGGGCTGGATCACGGCGCATCCCGGCGTGTACAACCCACTTTGGTAGTACCCAGTCCCCGTCATCGCCTGCATCTGCGCGGCATCGCGCAATTCATAGGGCTCGCCCAACGCGTCCAGATGGGCGGCATAGCTCAGATTGTGCCGATGTCCTTTGTTGGTCGCCGCCGCATTGGTTTTGCCGCTCAACACAAACGCCTCAGCATCCAGCCCGTATTCCGCGGCTGCCTCCGCCGCAAATTCGATCCCGTGTCGGTTCAACGCGGTCTGGGCACGGTCCGCCGCCACCCCGCCCGCATATGTGGCCGAGGCCAGGTCATGCGGCAGGTCGATCATGAACCCCGAATTACGCCCCGCCGGACCGTCCGCCACCCGCGACGCTTCAAGGATGACAATCCGATCACCTGCGCAAAGCTGCGACAGCCGCCGCGCTGCGGCCAGCCCTGCAAACCCCGCGCCAATCACCAGCCAGTCTGCGGTAACGTCACCCTCCAGAACACGAGCAGGCGGAGGCGGGCCCAGTAGGCGGTTCCAGCCCGCAGGCCCTGGGTCCACCGGCAACCGCGCCACCTTCATGGCACACCTCCTGAATTCCCATGTTCACAAATTTCCGCCCCGCAGGGCCGTACCCAACCCAATCTAGTGGTCCTGATTAAGCGCATCCGCCGCCGGGATCTCCCGCTCCCGCCGCGCGATATAGTCCAGAAGCGCCTCGTTCACGCCCGGATCCAGCGCAGGTTCTTCATATTCGTTCAGCAAATCCCGGCAGCGCTGCAGCGCGCGTTCGTTGATCTCCACTCCGCCTTCCGCCTGCCATTGCTCAATCGAGTCGTTGTTGAACATCTCCGGCATGAAAAACGCCCGCTGGAAATTCTCCAGCGTATGCGGATGGCCCAGATAATGCCCCCCCGGCCCCACGTCACGCACCGCCGCCAAGGCCTCGTCGAAATCGTCCCAACGCACGCCCTCCGCCATGCGGTAGCCCATCGCGCAAACCTCGGCATCCACGACGAACTTGGCCATGGAGCAATGCATCCCCGCCTCGTTCCAACCTGCGCTGTGCCACATGTAATTGGCCCCCGCCATCAGCACCGCGTTCATAGTCATCGCACTTTCATAGCCCGCCTGCGCGTCAAAGGTCTTGGATCCGCCCAGCGTGTTCGAGGTGCGCCACGGGATGTCGTAATACCGCGCCATCTGCCCGATCATGAAATTCATCAAGCTGATCTCAGGCGTCCCTGCCATCGGCGCACCGGATTTCATCGACACGGTCGACAGATAGTGCCCGTAAATCGCGGGCGCGCCCTTCCGCACCACTTGGGTATAGGCCAAGGCGCTCAGCGCCTCCGCATTCAACTGCGCCACGGTCGGTGCAACAGACGCAGGCGTATTCGCCCCGCCCAGTACAAAGGGCGAGCACAGGATCGGTTGATTGCGTTTCGAAAACGCGCGCAACGCGCCCAGCATCGTTTCGTCCCACACAAGTGGAGAGTTCCCGTTGCAATTGCCCGTACAGACTGCGTGCGTTTCCAGATAGTCTTCCCCGAACAGCAGCGCGCACATCTCCATCACGTCCTCGGCGTTCTTGGGGCTGGTCGTCATCCCCATGAACGTCTTGTCGCTATGCTTCATCGACGAATAGGTGATCCTGAGATGCCGCTGCGAGATCGGGTGGTCATACGGCTCGACAATATGATGCGCCGAGGAATGAATGGCGGGCAGCATATGGCTGAGCTTGTGGAAATTCGCGAGGTCCTCCAGCGTCGGGTTGCGCCGTTGATCGTCGAGATCCCGCAAATAGGGTGCACCGGTCATCGGCACAAAAATCCCATGATCCCCGCCAAAGGGCAGGTTATTGGCCGGGTTGCGCGCGTGATAGGTAAACTCTGACGGGATCGTCGCAATCAGCTCCCGCACTAGCCCGCGATCCAGATGCACCGTCTCCCCGCGCACATCGGCACCCGCTTTGCGCCAATCCTCCAACGCAACGGGATCGCGGAACACAACGCCCACATCCTCCAGAATACCCATCGAGGCCGCGTCGATCTTCTCGATCTGCTCCGCATCCATCGGCTCGACCAAAGGCAGCTTGCGCTTCAGCGCGGGAAGCATGGCGATGTCGCGCTTTTGCCGGATAGCCTTCCGCGCCCCGCGACCTCGACGAGAGGTCCCTACCGCGTCAACCGACATTGTCGCCCTCGCTTGGATCGCCCAAATCAACCCAGATCGTCTTCAGCTCGGTATACTGATCATGCGCATGCACCCCGTTGTCGCGTCCGCCGAAACCGGACTGCTTGTAGCCGCCAAAGGGCGTCGCCGCGTCGCCCTCCCCGTAGCAATTCACCGTCACCGTGCCCGCCCGAATATCGCGCGCCGCGCGTATGGCGCGACGGCCATGGGCGGTAAAGACCGACGCCGCCAGCCCGTATTCCGTATCATTGGCCACGGCAATCGCCTCGTCGTAAGACGCCACTTCAATCACGCTCAGCACGGGGCCAAAGATCTCCTCCCGCGCCTTTGGGTCGTCCTTGCCGACCTCAAGCACACTCGGGGTCACGTAAGGCCCCTTGCCCTTGTCACCCAAATAGCCGCGCACCTTCTTGCAGTGCCCCGCATCAATCAGCGCCCCGATATGGGTGCCGGGGTCCAGCGGGTCGCCGACCTTCCAATCCCTGATCCGCGCCTCGATCTTCTCCAACAACGCGCCCTTCACCGCCGAATGCACAATCAGCCGCGACACCGCCGAACAATTCTGCCCCGCGTTCCAGAACGCGCCGTTGACCACATGTTCGGCCACGTGGTCCAGGTTCTCCGCATCCTCCAAAACCACACAAGGGTTCTTGCCGCCGCATTCCAGCACCACCTTCTTGAGGTTGCTTTCTGCCGCGTATGTCAGGAACAGCCGCCCAGTTTCCGTAGAGCCGGTGAAAGACACCATGTCCACGCCCATATGCCGCCCCAGCGGCTCGCCCACGCTCGGCCCATCGCCGGGCAAAACCTGCAAAACCCCACGCGGCACGCCCGCCTCCGCCGCCAGTTCAGCCACGCGCAACGCCGTCAACGAGGTTTGCTCCGCCGGCTTCACAATCACCGAACAGCCCGCCGCAAGCGCAGGCCCAATCTTCCACGCCAGCATCAGCAGCGGGAAGTTCCACGGCAGCACGGCGGCCACAACCCCCACAGGCTCCCGCACAATCATGCTAATCGCGTCGTCCCCGGCAGGCCCCGTCTTGTCGTATATCTTGTCGGCGGCCTCCGCATGCCACTTGATGCAATGGATGCTCTCAGGGATGTCGATCAGCTCGCAATCGCGAATGGGCTTGCCGCTATCCAAGCTCTCCATCACCGCCAATTCCCGCCGGTTGCGGGTGATCAGTTTGCACAGCCGGATCAGAACGTCCTTGCGCTCCGACGGGTGCATCTTCGCCCAATGCCCTTGGTCAAATGCCTCCCGCGCTTTCCCAACTGCCAGATCAACATCATCCGAGGAGGCCGTCGAAATCTCCACCCAAGCCTCCCCCGTCACAGGGTTCACCGAGCCCATCGCAGGCCCCCGCCCGCGCTGGTACTTGCCGTCAATGAAGGGCGTGCGCGGCGGGTCCATGTCGGCCGCAATCGCGCGGTATTCGGCCTCTGTCAGCAGATCGCTCATATCTTCACCCCTGTAATGCCTGAAATGGTGGTGTTCATGGTGCGGATCACCTCCGCCAGCTGCCGCTTGTCGTCCTTGTTCAGCGGCTGCAGCGGCTTGCGCGGCGGCCCCGCGTCAATGCCGCGCAAGGTCAGCCCATGTTTGATGCATTGCACAAACTTGCCGCCCTGCTCCAACACGCTCATCAACGGCAGCATCGCCGACATGATGGCGCGGCCCTTGGTAAAGTCGCCCTCAACGGCGCAGGCCTGGTACAGCGCGATATGCGCTTCCGGGGCAAAGTTGGACCCCGCACAGACCCATGACCGCGCGCCCCACGCGAAGAATTCCAGCGCCTGGTCATCCATGCCGCAGGACAGCGCGATATGAGGATAGTCCCGCGCCAGCATGTGCACGCGGTTGATGTCGCCGGAGCTTTCCTTGATTGCGCAGAAATTCGGGCTGCGCCCCAGCCGGTCCAGACAGTCCTCGTCCATATTGACCGACATGCGGCCCGGGTAGTTGTACAGCATCACCGGCAGGTTTGCGGCGCGGTCAATCGCCAAGGCATGCAACGCAATCTCGCGCCCCGTCGGGTAAGCATAAGGCGGCGTCGCGACCAGCAGGGCGTCGGCGCCATGTGCCACAGCCTGACGCGCATATTCCACAGAATCCTCCGTTCGGATCGCCCCGGTCCCCACGATCATCGGCACGCGGCCCGCGATCAGGTCGCGGCACATGCCCATCATCGCCACACGTTCTTCCATCGTCTGCGCATAGTATTCGCCGGTCGACCCCGCCACGATGATCCCATGCACGCCTGCGCCAACCAAATGGTCGACTGTCTGCGCCAAGGCCGCCTCATTAACCGTGAAGTCGTCGAAATACGGCGTCACGATGGGCGTATAAATCCCCTCAAACTGCATTGCGATTCTCTTTCAGTGATATGACGTCCAGGGGCAGCGGGTCGGGGCGCACGAAGCGCTCCATGCGGTCCTTGGACAGGTCCCAATGTTGGAGGGTCAGGTCGATCATCAACGCGCCTTCGCGCGCCTCCAGCGCCGAAATCATCGCGTCATGCTGTTCCCGCGCTTTGACGACCAGCATGGATTCCGCCGGCGAAGCGGGGCGGTAAAACGTCTGGCTCAGCCGCGCATGGTCCACCAGCATCCGCGTCAGCGACGCCATCAGATACGGGTTGCGCGCCATCTCCCCAATGATCTCGTGAAAGCGGTGGTTCAGCATCGCGGCGTTAGAGGCATCGGCGCGCACAAAGCGCTGCTGCACCTCTTTCAGATCATCCAGCTGGGCACCCGTCCGGTTTTCTGCGGCCAGCCTTGCGATATTGGCATAGACCATTGGTGCGGTCTGAAAGAAGGTCCGCAACACCTCCAGATCCATGGAGGCCACCTTGGCCCCGCGATTGTCCTGCGTCTCGATCAGCCCGGCACCGGCCAAACGCTGCAAGACCTCCCGCAAAGGCGTGCGTGAAATGCCGTATTGCGACACCAATGTTGCTTCATCCAGATCGGACCCCGGTGCCATGTCCAGCGTCATGATCCGCATGCGCAGATCGTTCAGGCAGTCTTGTTTTGCGGTCGATGCCATTTGCGTCCCCGATTCGATTGCATACAATTTGTATACATCATTGAGAACACGCTATCCCGTTTGCGACAAATGCCGCTACCGAAGGACTGAATCCGCCAGCAATCGCACCACCGTCGCTTGGTTCAGATACCCAGTCTTTTGCAATTTCCGCGCATCCTGATAGCGCCGGATCGACCGCCGGGTTTTATCATCAAACACACCGTCAACCGGTCCGGGCTTCAGCCCCAGCCGCATCAGCCGATCCTCAACCAGCCGCCGCGTGCCGCCACTCAAACCAAGCCGTTCCTCATTGCGTTTCGCCGCCTCCAAGGCGGCCGCGTTCTTGGTCGCAAAGTCCAGCTCCGCCACCCGCGCATTGGCCTGCGCCACGAACGCACCTTCGGGATTGGCCTGCAAATAGCCCTGATAGGCCGCAATCGTGTCGACCGAGGTTGCCGCATCCCAATCCGCGCGGTCCTGCTCCGCCGCAGCTGCGCGCCGCGCTTCCTCAAACGGGGCCAGCCGCACCGTGGCAATCTCCGCAAAAACACCATCAGGGTAGCGCTCAAGATAGGACCGCAACCCAACTTCGTCGCCTAGCGCGCCGGTTTCCCGCCAATAGGCGCGGTCCTGCCGCTCCAGCTCGATCCGGCGCCGCTCGGCCTCAGCTTCCAACTCGGCAGATCGCCGCTCCGCCTGCGCCTCCAACTGCGACATCATCGACGCCGTGACAAAACCCGTTGGTTCCAGCCCGTTTACGGTCTGAAACTTGGTAATCGCCGCGCGGGAGCCTTTGCCAAAAATCCCGTCGATCCCCTTTGGGTCGTAATCGAGCAGCGTCAGCGAGCGCTGAATCTCTCGCCGCGCATCCCGCGTCAGGCCCAATGCTTTCTCATTCGCCTCGGCCCGCAAGCCCGGTTCCGCCTTGATCCGCGCAATTTCTGCCCGTGCCTCTTCAACGAACAAACCCTCGGGGTATTTGTTCAGATACCCTTCAAAGCCGAACTCAGTGTTGATCGACTTGGTCGCGTCCCAGAACGCCTTTTCCGAAGCATCTGGGTCAACAACCTCGGCCGCTTCCGGTCCACCAACAAACGGGATCAACGGCGCCAGGAACCCGCTCAATTCAAGATCAGGAAACGCCGACGCCGATCCCACGACGCTTTCCCCCGCACTCAACAACTCGCTTCCAAGATACGCGCCAATGTCCTCTGCCGAGCCGGCCACGACTGTCACGCCTTGCGCCGCGTCCGGGGCCACAATGCCCGCCGCAAGCCCAGATCCCAGCGCAAACTCCCGCTCCTCGGTGCCCAAAAGCAGGACTGCCTGCCCCGGCGCTTTCGCGGCGACCCCCATCAACGCGTCCAGCGACACGCCTTGCGCTCCGGCGCTCAGCAGGTCCGGCCTGTCCGCATCCGTGCCAAACACCCAGGATCCGATCGCTGTGCCCGCGAAATGCCCAGAAACCGCGACGATCACCCGCCCCGATCCGTCGGCCTTTGCCTGTGCCTGCCCGACCAAGGACCGCAGGTCTGCGGCAGTCACGTCTTCCCCCTCAATCACCTCGAACCCCGCCGCTTCCAGCGCGGGGATGGCGTCCAGCAGGTCCTCGGCGGCGCGGATGTCGCGGCCGTTGTCGTAATTTTCGTTGGCAATCAGCAGGGCCACGTCCCCCGCCCAAACCGGGGAGGACACGGCCATCAGGGCCGCAACTGTAAGGGTGCGCATAGTGGAGCTCCTTTTGAAGGCGTCAGCCTCAATCGTAGCTGCGCTTGTCCTCAATCAACACCCCGTCTTGTGGCAAGGTCCCAATCGGCATGATTTCGACCGCCCCGCGCAGCTTCAAAACGGCCTGAACGCTGTCGGCATAGTCCGCGCCCTCTGGCGCCTCGATCTGCACCGTCATCGCATCCGCGTCGCCGTTTCGTGTGGCAATCACCCGCGCGCGGGCAATCTCGTCGTGGCGCTTCACCAGCTCGGCCACCTGCTCAGGGCGCACGAACATGCCTTTGATCTTGGTGGTCTGGTCGGCGCGGCCCATCCAGCCTTTGATGCGCTTGCCGGTCCGCCCGCAAGGCGAGGTGCCGGACATAAACGCGCTCATGTCGCCGGTGGCAAAGCGGATCAGCGGGTAGTCCGGGTTCAGCGAGGTCACCACCACCTCACCCACTTCGCCTTCGGCCACGGGGTCACCCGTCCCCGGGGTCACGATCTCGACGATCACGCCCTCGTCCAGGATCATGCCTTCCATGGCGTCGCTTTCAAATGCGATATGCCCCAGATCGGCGGTGCCGTAGCATTGCAGGCAGGAAATCCCGCGGTCGGCGTAGGCCTGCCGCAATGCCGGGAACAACGCCCCGCCGGACACGCAGGCCTTTGTGAAGGCCAACGAGACCCCCATCTCGTCGGCCTTATCCAAAATCACCTTCAGGTAATCGGGCGTTCCCGCATATGCGGTGCACCCGATGTCCAACGCCGCCCGCACCTGCAGTTCGGTCTGCCCGGTGCCAGCGGGCAAAACCTTCGCGCCTACGGCCCGGGCGCCGTTCTCAAACATCATGCCGGCCGGCGTCAAATGATAGCCAAAGCAGTTGTGCACCACATCAGACGAATTCACGCCCGCGGCATGCAGGAACCGGCCGAACCGCCACCAGTCGTGGCCCACGCCGCCGGGTTCATAAATCGGGCCGGGGGATTGGAAGACATGGTCGTACTCGCCCATGATCACGCCCCCAAACGGGGGCTGCGCCGCCTGCCACTCGCTCAACGTTGATTTGCGCAGGACCGGGAACTGCGTCAGGTCGGCGACCGAATGCACCTCGCCTTGCGGAAAACACGATCCCATCCCGTCTTGAACCCGCTTCACCTGGCGCTGCAATTGCGCCAGCTGGTCCGCGTCTCTCGCGTCCGCGCTGCGGGTCTCTAATTCGTCGAAATAGCTCATAGTGGCCTCAGTTTCATCTTGGCAAAAATATGCAAATCCGGCCTAGCTCAACCAGCGCTTGCGCCGCCGATAAGAGCGCACGTCGCGGAACGATTTTCGTCCTTCTTCCGACACGCCCAGGTAGAATTCTTTTACGTCCGGGTTCTCGCGCAGCTCGGCGGCGGGGCCGTCCATCACCACGCGTCCCGATTCCAGAATGTAGCCGTAATGCGCAAAGCGCAGCGCCACGTTGGTGTTCTGTTCGGCCAGCAGGAAGGACACGCCTTCCTTCTCGTTCAGGTCTTTGACGATGCCGAAAATCTCTTCCACCAGCTGCGGGGCCAGGCCCATCGACGGCTCATCCAGCAAAATGGTTTCAGGCCGGGACATCAGCGCACGGCCAATCGCGCACATCTGCTGCTCCCCGCCCGATGTGTATCCGGCCTGCGAGGTCCGGCGTTCCTTCAACCGGGGGAAGTAGGAATACACTTTCTCCAGATCAGATGACACCGCGCCGCGCCCGTCGCCGCGGGTGTAGGCGCCGGTCATCAGGTTTTCCTCGATGGTCAGGTGCTCAAAGCAATGCCGCCCCTCCATCACCTGAATAACGCCCTTTTTCACCATGTCGGCAGGGTCCAACCCAGCGACGCCATCCCCGCGATAAGAGATCGACCCTTTGGTCACCTCTCCCCGTTCCGAATGCAGCAGGTTCGACACGGCCTTCAACGTGGTCGTCTTGCCCGCACCGTTCCCGCCCAGAAGCGCGGTGATCCCGCCCTCGGCCACTTTCAGCGAAACCCCCTTCAGCACCAATATGACGTGATTGTAGATCACCTCGATATTGTTGACCTCCAGCAGCGTCTTTGCGGCGTCATTGTCTTGTTTTACTGCGGCTTCCATGATGCAGCCTCCCTTAATATGCGTTCGCCAAAGCGTAGAGCTCGGCGGATGTCATGAAATCAACGGGCGCGGTTTTGCCCAGTTTCACCCCGGAATCGAAAAGTGCGGTCGTGACGCAGGCGTCAAACGTTCCAACGGTTTCGCCCAATGGGCAGATGTCCTCGACGGGTAGCTCGGCGATCACGCCTTGCACCTCCCAGTTCGAATTTTTTTCGGCAAAGCTCAACGTCTCAATGATAGAGTCCCGCAACACCTCGTCCGACAGCGTGTAAAGAGACCGCTCAGCGTACCCGATCAAGCTGTCTTTCACCTTGCCTTCCGGCACTTTCAACGAGCCGTTCACCACGATTGTCGCCCTAATCTTCACCGCCCGCCCGGTGTCGCGCACCAATAGGGTGCGTGCGGTTTCCACCTCGCGCAGGAAGATCTGGTCGCGCAGCCCGCCATCGACGTAAAGCGTGCCATCTATGTTGCGCGGCGGGAAAACGCCCGGTATCGCGGCGGAGGCCAACATGACCTCGGCCATGCAATTGCGCCTTTGCGTCAGCGGCAGGTCTGACGCCGCCATCTCTCCCAAATCAAACACCGTGGCCCGGGTCGTATCCAGATCAACGGCCATCACCAACAGGCGCGCGCCGCTCTCATGCTGCTTGGCCACGTCTGCAATCATGCCGTCGGTCAGTAGGGTTTTCAGCGTCTTTTCCAGCGGGGCCGGGTCGAAGAATGAAGACGAATTCCCAAGGGCGAACACCGGCCTGCCTTTGAACACGCCCTTCTTGCTGAGCCCGCGAAACACGTCCAATGCGGCATCATGCCGGTTGCCGGAAAACGCGACGGGGGCCAGCATGCCGCCCGCGCTGACACCGGTGACAAGATCAAATTTGGGGCGCGGCGTTTTTGGGTTTTGCGACCAGCCGCGCAAGAACCCTGCGCCGAACGATCCGTATTGCCCGCCCGCCGACAGCGACAACACGTCAATGACAATTGGCTTGCGCGATGTCCGCGTCGCGGCGGCGGGGCGCAGCTCTGCACCCACCGATTGGCGCAAGGCGTCAGCCATGCTTGGGGCGACCTCATCCGCGCTCATTGCCATGATTGGCAGCCGCGTTGTGGTTGTCGGGTCAAAATCGGATTGCGCAACAGTCGCAGCATTGGCGCCGGTGATCGCGCTGCACATCAGCCCGTCCCCTCTGTCCAATGTGCAGGCCCCAGCCGAAAACAAAGCCGCGAGAAGCACCGATATTTTGGAAACGAGTGTCATCGCGCGCGTTTGAAACCTTTGGGGAGTTGCGAGGTAAAAGTAGGTGCCAGCCGCCGCGTCCGAGATGGGCGGCGGCTGGCAGTGTCGTTTAGCAGCCTGCTGTGATGCCGCTTTCAGCAGCAAATGCAGCGGAGTCTTCTTCAACCAGCGCGCCGATGACCTCTTGGTCGGACGCTTCATATCCGGTGATCAGGTTCCACTCGCCTGCAGCTGCATCCCACTGCGCCACGGCACCAAGACCGTTGCCGCCGTGGTTTTCGCAGGAGACTTTGAACTCAGGGCCGAAGTTTGGCAGGCCAAGGGCTTCCATTTTGGCCTCTGTGATTTCCAGCGCTTCCATCCCGTTGCGCATTTCTGCTGGGGTGATTTCCGCGTTGCCGGAAAGCTCCTGTGCGGTTTTAGCGGCCTCAGCTGCCAGCATCGCCGCGTACATGCCACGGTTGTAAAGCGCCGTGCCAATCTGGTCGCCAGCACCAGCCGCCTTGCCTGCGTCGACCACATATTTCTGCAGGTCGGCAAACAGCGGGTAGTCCTTGCCCAGGTTGTGGAAGGTCAACGCCTTGTAGCCGTTGGCGCCGTCGCCAGCGGGCAGCACGTCATTTTCCGAGCCGGACCACCAGATGCCAATGAAGTTCTCCATGTTATAGCGGATGTTCGCCGCTTCCTGGATCGCCACCTGGTTCATCACGCCCCAGCCCCACATGAACACGTAGTCCGGGCGTTGCTGGCGGATCTGCAGCCATTGCGATTTCTGCTCCTGGCCGGGGTGGTCCACTGGCACCAGCATCAGCTCGTAGCCGTGCTTCTTGGACAGCTCTTCCAAGGTGCGGATCGGCTCCTTGCCGTAGGCGGAGTTGTGGTAAACCAGCGCGATCTTCTTGCCCGACACGTCGCCGCCGTTCAGGCTCAGCACGTGGTTCACCGCGTGTGATGCGCCGTCCCAGTAGTTGGCCGGGTAGTTGAAGATGTTGCTGAACACTGCGCCGTTCTTGGCAGATGTCCGGCCGTAGCCCATCGAGTGCACAGGGATGCCGTCAGCCGTGGCTTTCGGGATCAGCTGGTAGGTGATGCCGGTCGACAGCGGTTGGTACACCAACGCGCCTTCGCCTTTGGTGGCCTCGTAGCATTCAACGCCCTTTTCGGTGTTGTAGCCGGTTTCGCATTCGATGACCCGGGCGGGGACGCCGCCGATGCCGCCGTCGCGTTCGTTCAGCAGGGTGAAGTAGTCCTCATACCCATCCGCAAACGGGATGCCGTTCGCAGCATAGGGCCCGGTCCGGTAAGACAGCGACGGGAACACAAGGTCCGCCATCACGGGGCTGGCAGCCATCACGGCCGCTGTTGCCATTGCAAGTAGTTTCATTTTGGTAATCCTCCCATTGGATTTCTGAGTTACGGGCGGGGTTATCCCCGCCTCGGGTTGGTTAATGCGGAAACGGCCACAGCCGTAATTTCTCTTTGGCCAGCCGCCACAGCTGCGCCAGCCCATGCGGCTCCATGATCAGGAACATGATGATCAAACCGCCGGAGATGATGAATTGCAAATGCGCCGCCAGGTCGGTGGGCCAGCCCCACCAGCCCACCAGCACGTTCTTCAGCAAGACCGGCAGCAGCACCATGAACGCGGCACCCGCAAAGGAGCCGAAGATCGAGCCCAGCCCGCCGATGATCACCATGAACAGGACAAGGAACGACTTGTCGATCCCAAAGCTCTCCCCCACTTCGGCGGCCCCAAGGTACACGCTGAAAAACAGCGCCCCGGAAATTCCCACAAAGAAGCCCGACACCATGAAGGCGGTCAGTTTGGCGGTCAGCGGGTTCACCCCGATGATTTCGGCGGCGATGTCCATGTCGCGGATGGCCATCCATTTGCGCCCAACCGACCCGCGGGTCAGGTTGCGCGCGACAATTGCGCAAAGGGTGACGAACACGAGGCAGATCATGTATTTCGCCCAGGCGTCGGTGTTTGGGCCGGTCACGATGACGCCAAACACGCTGCGCTCCGGCGATGAGATCTGGCCGGAGGCGGAGTAGTTGTAAAACCACCCGACCTTGTTGAACAGCCACACAAGGAAGAACTGCGCGGCCAATGTCGCCACCGCCAGGTAGAACCCTTTGATCCGCAGGGATGGCAAGCCGAACAAGGTGACAACCGCGGCCGTCACGCCGCCCGATAGCAGCACATGGATGACAATCGACACTTCGGGGAAGGCGGTCATCAGCTTGTAGCAACTATAGGCACCTACCGCCATGAACGCCCCGGTCCCCAGCGAGACCTGCCCGCAATAACCGGTCAAAATGTTCAGCCCAATCGCCGCAATCGCGTAGATCAGAAACGGTACGAACACGGCGTTCGCCCAGTAGTCGTTGATGAAAAACGGCACCACCAGAAAGGCGATCGCAAGCACGATATAGTACCGATACCGGTCAAATTTGATCGGAAAGGTCTGGCTGTCCTGCGGGTAAGTGGTCGAGAAATCCCCGGCCTCACGATAAAACATCTCAGAAATCCCCTATGAAGGTTGCCGGGTGGGTGGGTGTCGTGGAACGCAGTGACACGCAGTCACGCACACGCAACGGATCAAACACGCTCAATGATCTTCTCCCCAAACAGCCCCTGCGGTCGGAACACCAGGAACAGCAGCGCCAGCACATAGGCGAACCAGTTCTCCGTCGCGCCGCCCACCATGGGCCCGATCAAAAATTCAAACAGCTTCTCGCCGACCCCGATGATCAGCCCGCCGACAATCGCGCCGGGGATCGAGGTAAAGCCGCCCAGCATCAGCACCGGCAGCGCCTTCAGCGCGATCAGCGACAGCGAGAACTGGACGCCCGATTTGGCCCCCCACATGATCCCCGCAACAAGGGCCACGAAGCCTGCGATGGTCCACACCAGGATCCAGATGAAGTTCAACGAAATGCCGACACTCAAAGCCGCCTGGTGGTCATCCGCCACCGCCCGCAGGGCGCGGCCCTGCTTGGTATATTGCGAGAACATGATCAGCCCCGCCACCAGAATGATCGCCACAATCGTGGCCGAGATATCAAGGTTGTCGATAAAGAACCCGTAGCCAAAGGCCTCAAAGGTCGTTTGGTCGATCCAGTCGTTGATACCTTGCGGCAGGCCCACATCCAGCTTCTTGATGTCGGACCCCCACATGATGTCGCCCACGCCTTCCAGCACGAAGGCCAGACCGATGGTCGCCATAAACAGCAGGATAGGCTCCTGGTTGACCAGATGTCGGAAGATGTAGCGCTGCACCAGCCACGCAAACACCGCCATCACGATCACCGTTAGGAAAATCGCCACCACCGCCGGAACATGCCAGCCAAAATGGTGCAAATCTGTGCCGAATATCGCGTTGATCAAATGGGCAAACGGAATTTGCCCCTCCATGATCCCCACCAGCGTCAGCGCCGCGAACAGCGCCATCACGCCTTGGGCGTAGTTGAATATCCCCGACGCCTTGAAGATCAGAACGAACCCCAGCGCCACCAGCGCGTAAAGCACACCCGCCATCAACCCGTTCAGGGTCACTTCCATCGCAAATAGTAGTTGGTCCGGCATTACGCGCACCCCCGATGTCTCAACATTGCAATTCCTCGTTGTTTTGGCAGGCGATGGTTACGATTCAAGGTCCGTCTCCATCACATAGAAAATCGGCAGCGTGCCGTCCTCGCGGGCGTCACCGAACATGTCGATGCGCGGCTCGCGCCACTCGGTGCTGCCCATATTGATGTTGCGCACACCCATCCGGATGGCGGCCAAATCTTCGTACCGTCCGCTGGCCCGGCTCTTCTCTGCCCAGGCCTCAGCCGGGGCAAACGCATCGCCCCCGGACGCCTCGGTCTGGATCATCATGCAGGTGACCGAGTTGCTGGCCACCACCATCACCAATGGCTGGTCGGGGATCGCGTATTGCATCCCCTCCATATCCGGCATCCACGCGACATCCCCAAGCGAGGTCGGCGTGCCCTCAGACAGACCTTCCGTGATGAACGGTGTGATATTTTCCATCGGAACCAGACAGCGGGTTTCAAATTCGTCCCACGCGCTCGCATGGGCACCCGTCGTCAGCAGTCCGGCCAGCATCATGGCGGCACAAACTGTCGGTACAACCTGTGTACAGGGTGTGTACGCGTTGTGTACGCCGATTTTAGTCATGGCTGACCCCCAGATAGGCGTCGATCACCTCTTGGTTGTTGCGCACCTCATCCGGGGTGCCGTCACCAATTTTCTTGCCGTAATCCATCACGACCACCCGGTCGCTGAGGTCCATCACCACGCCCATGTCATGTTCGATCAGCGCGATAGTGGTGCCGAATTCGTCATTCACATCAAGGATGAAGCGGGACATGTCCTCCTTCTCCTCGACGTTCATGCCGGCCATAGGTTCGTCTAATAACAACAACTTAGGCTCGGCCGCCAACGCGCGCGCCAGCTCCACCCGCTTCTTGAGACCATAAGGCAAACGCCCCACAGGCGTTTTGCGGATCGCCTGAATTTCGAGGAAGTCGATGATCTTTTCGACGACCTCCCGATTCTCAACTTCTTCCTGTTCGGCTTTGCCTTTCCAGAAAGATTGGGCAAACAGCCCCGTCTTCATATGCGTCAGCCGCCCCGTCATCACGTTGTCAAGCACCGACATCCCGTTAAACAGCGCAATATTCTGAAACGTCCGCGCAATCCCCTGCGCCGCAACCTGATAAGGCTTCATCGACGGCCGCCTCGACCCGCGAAACCAGACCTCACCCTCTTGCGGGTGATAGAAGCCAGAGATCACGTTCAGCATCGACGATTTACCGGCGCCATTTGGCCCGATAATGGCACGTATTTCGCCTTCATGGATATCGAAGGAGATATCCTTGATCGCGACCACGCCTCCGAACCGAAGCGTGATATTCTTCATCTCCATCAAGGTATTACCGATCTGGCGACCATCCGCCGTCACGTAATTTCCACCACTCATATCATTCATATCCAGACCTCACGGGATGGTGGGCGGGGCGAAGGTGAAACCGAGCGTCGATCCATCATTCTGCCGCCATCTTCACAGGCGAAAACACCTTGGCGTCCCGCAACTCCAAAGTTGCTTTGATCGCCCCTTTGCGGCCGTCCTCATAGGTGACTTCTGTCTCGGTTGAGACAGTGTCGGACCCATCGTAAAGCGCAGCAATCAAGTCGGCGAATTTCTCTTCGATGATCCGTCGGCGCACTTTCAACGTCCGCGTCAACTCGCCGTCATCCGCATCCAGCTGCTTGTGCAGCACGAGGAACCGGTGAATTTGGCAGCCCGCCAACATCGGATCTTCCGCAACGGAGGCATTCACCTCTTCGACATGGCCCTGAATGGTCGCCAACACCTGCGGGTGACCTGCAAGTTCCTGATAGGAGGAATAGGCAATGTTGTTGCGCTCCGCCCAGTTCCCAACAGCCGTCAGGTCGATGTTGATGAAGGCTGCACATTTGTCCCGGCCATTCCCAAAGACCACGGTCTCCAGAATATTAGGGAAGAACTTCAGCTTGTTTTCGACATATTTCGGCGCAAACAATGCCCCGTCGGCCATTTTGCCAACGTCCTTTGCCCGGTCGATGATCCGCAGGTGGCCGCTCTTTTCTTCGATGAAGCCGGCATCCCCAGTCGCAACCCAGCCTTCGGCATCCTTGGTGTCGGCCGTACTTTCCGCATTCTTGAAATACTTCACGAACACGCCAGGAGAGCGGTAAAACACTTCGCCACTCTCTGCGATTTTCAGCTCCACACCTGGCGACGCAACGCCCACCGTGTCGGAGCGCACCTCCCCGTCGGGCTGCTGCGTGATAAACACGCACGCCTCGGTCTGGCCGTAAAGCTGCTTCAGGTTGATCCCCAGAGACCGGTAGAAATCAAAGATCTCAGGGCCAATGGCCTCACCGGCGGTGTAGCCCACGCGGACGCGAGAGAAACCCAAAGTGTTCTTCAACGGCCCGTAGACCAAAAATTCGCCCAGCTTGTATTTCAGCCGATCGGCGAACCCGACCGCCTTGCCATCCAGCATGTCCGGTCCGACCTTCTTGGCATGGGCCATAAAGTGGTGGAACAGCCATTGCTTGAATTTTCCGGCGTCTTCCATGCGGATCATCACATTGGTCAGCTGCGTTTCGAACACACGCGGCGGAGCAAAATAGTATGTCGGCCCGATCTCGCGCAGATCGCTATGCATCGTGTCAGGGCTTTCGGGACAGTTGACACAGAACCCTGTCCAATAAGCCTGCCCGATGGAGAAGATGAAATCACCGACCCACGCCATTGGCAAATAAGCCAGAATTTCGTCGCCCGGACGCAGGTGATCAAATTCAGACGAGTTCTTCGACGTCTCAATCACATTCCGGTTTGACAGCACGACACCTTTCGGCCGGCCAGTCGTCCCGGAGGTGTAAAGCATCACACATGTCGTGTCGTAGTCCTGCCGCTTGGCCCTGGCAGCCAGCTCGGGCGCATGGGTCTCTTTCGCGGCGAGGCCGTTTTCCTGCAATGTCTGGAAACGCGTCAGCTTTTCGTGATCGTATTTCCGCAAGCCCCGCGGGTCCAGGTAGACGGTATGATCCAAGCCCGGAAGCTGATCCTGAACATCGACCACCTTGTCGACCTGTTCCTGATCCTGCGCGATGACGAACCGCGCACCGCAATGGTCCAAAACATAGGCGATCTCGTCGGCAACGGCGTCTTGGTACAACGGCACCGGCACTGCGCCACACATTTGTGCGGCGACCATCGACCAGTAGAGGTACGGCCGGTTTCGACCGATGATAGCGACATGGTCGCCTTCATTGATACCCAGCGTCATCAACCCAAGCGCAAGCGCCTCGATTTCTTTCGCGGTTTCCGCCCAGGTCCAGCTTTGCCAGATCCCGAATTCTTTCTCACGGTATGCGGGTTGCCCGCCATGCTGTGCGACGTTCTTTGCAAGCAAGGCAGGGACTGTTTTCGTCCCCGATGTAGTGGCCATTTCGGCTGTCACGTAATGTCCTCCCTGGTAGCCAATTCCGGCTGATTTTGCGGGATACGTGATTCCCGCACATCAAACTCGCGGCAACCTCTAGACCTGTCAAATCTTTCGTAATATTGTCATAAATGTACCCAAATGTTACAGCTCTGGAGTGTGTGATGCAGCTGCCCGATATTCGCCACAGGTCACAGGACACGTCGGTTCTGCTGAGGTCCGGACTGAATCTCATTCAGCAGGCGCTTTCGATCTACAGCAATGATTTGAAACTGGTTTTTGCCAATCAGAGGTTCCGTGCGATGTTCGGATTGTCACCAAACCTCTGCGAACCTGGCGCGGCGTTTTCCGACACAATCACATATTTGGCGGAGACCGGCGAATACGGAAAAATTGACGACATCCCATCTTTTGTCCAAGAGCTCGTCCAGAAAGCCCTCACCTTTGAGCAGCACTATATCGAGCGCAGACGGTCAAATGGCAGATGGATTTCCGTCGAAGGCGGCCCATTGCGCCAGGGTGGATGGGTCACGGTGTACACCGACATCACTGACATCAAGCGCCAGGAAGACATGATGCGCGCCAGATCGGACGAGCTGTCCGACAAGCTGCTCGACCGGTCTGAAGAGTTGGCCAAGACGAACCGGGCGCTGGAAGCAACGATCAGCAGGCTGCATGAAACTCAACAACATCTCGAGGCGACCGAGGCCCGGGTCCGGCTGGCGGCTGAAACCACGCCTGCCCACATCGCGCGCCTCGACAGAGAAGAGCGGTACACCTACACCAACCAGCGCCTGCCCCTGTCGGCCGCGAACGGAGCCGAAGATATTATTGGCCACAAGGCACAGGACATACTTGGACCCGAGATCTACCAGGAAATTGCGCCAGCGTTGCACGCCGCGCTCGGGGGAAATGCTAAGGTCGTCGAATTCACCTTGCCCGAAGACGGCCGTGTCATCCGCTCCGCTTTCACGCCTGATACAAGTTCGAACAACACGGTCACCGGCGCCTACATCCTATCGACCGACATATCTGCGACGCGGCAGGACGCCCAGCTGGATCGCCCTTTGCAGACGCAATCCGCCCAATTCGGATCTTGGACTATTCGGTTTGATCTATTTGAGTTGCTCCCAAAAGCAGGTGGCAAGTCGGTCCCATTGTCACTTGCCGAGGCCTCGCTTCTGAAGCTGTTCCTCGCAATGCCGAACCGGCTGTTGTCGCGCGATGAAATTCTAAGATCACCTGACATCCAAATTGAGTCCGTTCGCGCGTTGGATGTCCGGGTGTCCCGCCTTCGCCAGAAGCTGAAAGACGACGCCAAATCGCCCAAGCTGATCCGCACCATTTACGGTGCAGGGTATATCTTTGTGGGTGAGGTGGATTGGCAAATCTAGCGGGCAGTAGGCGCGCCCCACCCTTTATGCTATCAAATCCAGATGGATATCATTGCACTCGGGTTTTACGCGGTCGTTTGCGGCTGTCTTAGCATCTTCGCGCCGCAACTCGGCACGTTATATGTACGTCTGGGCGTCGGCGCCGCCGTTGGCGCCGTTTCAGCTATCGTATTGCCACTGATACGCGGCGCATTCGGCAGCTACTAAGCGACTACTCCGCCGCAACTGCTTCCGCCGGTTTTTCAACCCGCACGGCCGAGAACTTGAACTCGGGAATTTTCCCGTAAGGGTCCAACGCGGAGTTTGTCAGGATGTTCGCCGCCGCTTCCACATAGGCAAATGGCAGGAACACGTTGTCTTCCGACACCGCGCGGTCAGCGCGGGCCATGACAGTGACCGAGCCGCGACGCGTGGTCAGCTGGATCATACCACCTGGCTCAACGCCCAGCTTGCGCAAGGTCTTAGGGTGCAGCGAACAGTTCGCCTCGGGCTCCAGCCCGTCCAGCACCGTCGCACGACGGGTCATGGAACCCGTATGCCAATGCTCCAGCTGCCGACCGGTGATCAAAATGAACGGGTAGTCCGCGTCAGGGCTTTCATCCGGCGCAATCACGTTAGCCGGGGTAAACCGCGCACGGCCTTCAGGGCGCGGGAAACCGTCGCCAAATACAATCGGCTGGCCGGGGTCTTCGGGGCTGAGCGACGGATAGGTCACGGCCTCCCCTTCCAGACGTTCCCATGTGATGTTGTCCAGCGACCCCATGTTCATCTTCATCTCGGCGAAGACCTGTTTGGGGTGGGTGTAGTCCCAGCCCAGACCCAGCCGTTTCGCCAGTTCGGTCTCAATCCACCAGTCCTCCTTGGCCTCACCCGGAGGCTGCACCGCAGGGCGACCCATTTGCACCTGACGGTTGGTATTCGTCACGGTGCCGGTCTTCTCCGCCCATGCCGATGCAGGCAGGATCACGTCCGCATAGTTCGCGGTTTCCGTCAGGAAGATGTCTTGCACCACCAAATGATCCAGCTTCGCCAAAGCGTCGCGGGCGTGGTCCACATCAGGGTCGGACATGGCAGGGTTTTCGCCCAGCACATACATGCCTTTGATCTCGCCTGCATGGATCGCATCCATGATCTCAACCACCGTCAGGCCTTTTTCGTTGGAGAAGTCGTCAGACCCCCAAACCTCATTAAACGCCGTCCGCACGCCGTCATCAGTCACACTCTGATAGTCCGGCAGGAACATGGGGATCAGCCCTGCATCAGACGCACCTTGCACGTTGTTCTGCCCACGCAGCGGATGCAGCCCCGCGCCCGGACGACCGACATGGCCACACATCAGCGCCAGCGAGATTAGGCAGCGGGAGTTATCCGTGCCGTGGATGTGTTGCGACACGCCCATACCCCAGAAAATCATGCCAGCCTTGGCACCGGCCCAAACCCGCGCCACGTCGCGCAGCACGTCAGGCTCAATGCCGCAAATCTTCGACATTTTGTCGGGCGAGAACCCCTTGAGATGCGCTTTCATCTCGTCCCAGTTCTCGGTGAAGCCCGAGATATATTGTTGGTCGTACAGCTCTTCTTCCACGATCACATGCATGATCGCGTTCAGCATCGACACATCCGCGCCGGGCCGAAATTGCAGCATATGCGACGCGTGGCGCTTCAGCCCTTGGCCGCGCGGGTCCATAACAATCAGCTTGCCGCCACGCTTGGTGAATTGTTTGAAATACGTGGCCGCAACGGGGTGGTTTTCCGTCGGGTTCGCCCCGATCACAATTGCCACGTCCGCGTTTTCAATCTCGTTGAACGTCGCGGTCACAGCGCCGGAGCCCACGTTTTCCAACAACGCGGAAACCGAAGACGCGTGGCACAGCCGCGTGCAGTGATCGACGTTGTTGTGTTTGAATGCCTGCCGGATCAGCTTCTGGAACAGGTACGCTTCCTCGTTCGAACATTTCGCCGAACCAAAGCCCGCAATCTCGCGGCCTCGGCCCTTCATACCATTCGCGGCGAAGTCCAGTGCCTCATCCCACGTCGCTTCCCGGAAGTGGGTGGACAGATCCGAGGGGTCCACATTCAGCCCCTTCGCCGGCGCGTCGTCGCGGCGGATCAGCGGTTTCGTCAGGCGGTGCTTGTGGTCGATATAGTCGAACCCAAAGCGGCCCTTCACGCACAAACGGTTCTCGTTCGCGGGGCCGTCAATGCCATCCACCCAAGCGATCTTGTCGTCCTTGATCTTGAACGACAGCTGGCAGCCAACACCGCAATAGGGACAAACCGATTTCACTTCACGGTCGAAGTCTTTCAGGTCACCTTGCTGGTTCTCATCAACTGCAGTCGACGGCATCAAAGCACCCGTTGGGCAAGCCTGCACACATTCGCCGCAGGCCACACAGGATGACGCGCCCATCGGGTCGTCAATATCAAACACCGGATAGGCATCATGCCCACGACCGGCCATCCCGATCACATCGTTGACCTGAACCTCGCGGCACGCCCGCACGCACAGCCCGCATTGAATACAAGCATCCAGGTTCACGCTCATTGCGACATGGGAATTGTCCAGAAGCGGCACACGCTCAACTTCAAGCTCCGGCAGGCGGCTGGAGGACACGCCTTGTTCATCCGCCATGTCCCAAAGGTGAGAGGACTTGTCATGCGCCACGTCACGCTCCGGCTGGTCGGTGACCAGCATCTCCATGACCATGCGCCGCGCGTTGGTTTCCCGCTCACCTTGGGAGGAGACAACCATCCCCTCAGATGGCTCGCGGATGCAAGACGCGGCAAGCACGCGCTCGCCCTCAATGCCTACCATGCAAGCACGGCAGTTGCCGTCGCTGCGGTAGCCTTTCTCAGGCTTGTGACACAGATGCGGGATGGTGGTGCCGACCCGCTTGGCGACCTCCCAAATGGTCTCGCCCTTTTCGGCCTCAACCTCTTTACCGTCCAAAGTGAATTTGATGCTGTCAGACATAATGCGGGTCTCCCTTGCGCGGAGTATAGACCCGAGGAGGCGCTCAATCAGCCCTCCACACGCGACTTGAACACGCCGATTTGCGGCGTGCTACTTGCCAAACACCCGAAAATAAAGCCAATCCGGCAGAAACTGGCTGCCCCTGAACAGCAAACTGAACAGAGTCGGGAAGCTGCGTTTGAAACCGCCCGATTGCATGTGCTGGAACATGATTTCCGCCGCCTCGTCAGGTTCCATAATGAACGGCATGTTGAATTCGTTCTTGTCGGTCAGCTGGGTTTTGATGAAGCCCGGGTTGGCCACCTGCATATCCACCCCCGTGCTGCGCAGGTCGCATTCCATACATTCCGCAAGGCTCATCGCGGCGGCTTTAGATGCAGTATAGCCAATCGACCCCGGCAGCCCCCGGAACCCTGTAAGCGACGAAGTGATAACGATATGCCCTTCGTCCCGCGCCACCATCGGGGCAACGACATGACCCAGAACGCGCACCATGCCGGTGAAGTTGATGTCCACCATAGCGGTCGCCTTTTCAACGTCCCACTCCTGCGCCGCCATCGGCCAGTAGACGCCTGCCAGATGCACGTAGCCGTCAATCTCGCCAACCTCGTCCACGGCCCGCGCCACGTCCTCCGCATCACTAACATCCATCGTTACGTAGGACGCGTTCGGGCCAATCTCGGCAACCGCGGCTTTCAGGTCATCTTCGCTGCGCGCAGAGATCACGACCTTTGCGCCCACCCGCGCCAGCTTGTGCGCCAGAGCCTTGCCAAGGCCGGCAGAGCCGCCGACCAACCAGTACCGTTTGCCCGAAAACTCCCTCACGCGGCCTTTTTCACCTCGACATCTACCTTGCGCATGGTCGCCACCAGCTCGGCAACTTTGATGCCGAACTTGCGGAACTGGCTGCGGTTCATGATGGACCCGTTCTCAACAACATACATCCAGTCAACCGCATCCAGCACGTGACCGCCGGCGCTGTCGGGCAACTTCAGTTTGTACAGCAGCTGCAACGCATGGCCTTTGGCCATACCCTGCCCTTCACCGATGACATCTGGTGCCGTCGCCTTGACCGACCCGTCATTACCCAGCGCCAGCGTCCAACACCGGTCCTGCGTCGATCCGTCATCATAACGAAAATGCTCCGTCATGGTGCCAACATTGCCTTCCCAGGTGACGTTCATGTCCGCCACAAAGCGCGAAGTCACCTTGCCCAGCGGCCCATATAGAACCCCTTCACAGATCAACGGCCCATTCAGATGCTCACGCACATTCAAGACATGGCCGTGTTCGACGTAATCGTCAGGGTGCTGCGAGATGAACGTCATCTTGCTTCGGCGCAGATAAGCCAGCGACAGCACAATTGCTGCGCCGACAAGGAGATAGGTGAGAGCTTCCATAAGTCAGTCCTCCAGTGGGGTGGCGGCCAGAAGGCCAATGGCTACGAGTTTCAGGATGCACGGCACCAACGCGTATAAGTACGTCAGCGTGCTCAGGGCTGTTTCAGGATTGTTCGTCGCACCAGAGGTGAAGCCCGCCAGCTGCAAGATTGGCAACAGCACGGCGGCGGCGAAGGCGAGGGTAAATTTCGACACAAGGGACCACAGCCCGAACCCTTGACCCCCGTTGGGAGAGACCTGCGCCATGCGTCTGGCGAACATCGCCGGAAGCAGGGTCAGATCAGCCCCAATAGTTGCGCCCGACAGGACGCAAATGATGGCAAACAGCCATACGTCACCGGCCCCAAGGGCCAGCACACAGGCATAAAACAGAATGGCCAGAACCATGGCGCTCAGCAGTGCGCGCTTCGGCCCAACACGGTCCGACAGGCGCGCCCAAAATGGGCTCGACGCAGCGGCAGCGAAGAAAAAGAGCACCAGCAAAGGTCCCTCCCACCCCGGCGCATCAAGGCGGCTTTCGACGTAGAACAGGAACAGGGTCGACGACACCGCCACAGGCGTCGCGTTGACCAACGCCAGGATCAGCAGCCGCTTGGCCACCGTGTCATTCAGAATCGCGCGGATCGGCGTCGGGTCCTGCGTCCCGCCGCCCGTCCATTCCGGCGTCATCCAAATCAGCGCAGCCAGCACGAACAGGCCGAAAGACACCGCAAAGATCGCAAATGGCGCGTCCACCACCGGCTCCAACACGCTGGGTGCAACTGCGGCCAAACAGACGCCCAGCAAGGCCCCCGTTTCCCGCCACGCCGCGAGCCGCGTATGCCCGTCATTCATTGAGGACGCTTTCGTCACGCCCTCCGCATAGAAGTTGATCGACATGAAGCTAAACGCCGTGAACAGCCCGGTAATTGTTAGCCCGAACCACCACACCGCGCCTATCGGCGGCTCTATCGCGAACAGCCCGTACATCGACGCGGCCAGCACCAGTCCTGCAAACCAAACCGCCAAGCGGCGCAGCTTGCCCAGCCTTTCGCTGACCCAGCCCAAAACGGGGTCTTGCACCACGTCAAACAGCCGCAACCCGAACAGCACGGCGCCCAGCAGGGTCAGGTTGATCCCAAAATTGTCGGCGTAGAATTTCGGCGCGTAAATATAGATCGGCAACCCAGCGCCAGACAGCACTGCGCCGAACAGCGACCACGCCGGCAAGCGGGCCGCTTGTGCTTGGATCACGGCGCTCATCTTGAAACGTCTTCGGTCGGAGGCACCGGACGGGTGCGGAACATCGCGCCCTTCCACCACAGTTTGAAGGCCTGCCAATGGATCAATCCAAGCACTCGCCGGGACCCCAAAGGCCGCCGCAGGCAGGCGCGTAGGATTGATGTGTTAGACAGCGGCGCCCGCTTGCCCGTAAGTGTCGCCAACAGCCCGTTCTCACCCGCGTTGTAATCGATCCAAATACCGATCTTGTCGTCGCGAATGTCGAAGCGGAACTTGTAGCCGCCTTCGACCGGCTGAAACGGCGAGACGTAGAAAATCTTGGTCGCAGTCAGTGTGTCCGTGGCCGCGATGATCCGTTGGTCCTCATGGGCGCAGAGGTATGAATGCCGGTCGCCATAGGTGTTGCTGACCTCTGGCACCACGACCCGCAAGCCGCCATTCGCATCAAAGCCCAACCAGAAGGACACCGGGTTAAACACATGGCCCAACACGCGCGGCTGCGCCAACAGCGCGACGCGCTCAACAACGTCAGCCAGCCCATGCGCCGCCAGCACCTCACGGAACCAAGCGGCGCCGCTGCCGTCTTTGGGCGCGCCACCGTGGTCACGGTCCCACAGCGACACCAAATTCCCACCATTGCGCGAGAACAGCGCAGGCCCGAGGGCCGAAGCCTCAGGGTCCAGCATGACGTAATCCACGCCGTAAGAGAACGCGTTCTCAACGCTGCCCTTCCGCCCGTGGAACGTGGTTCCCGCGATATGGTGGATCTGGCTCAAGCCGCAACCGCGCCCGTGTTGAACGCGGTCATCGCGTCAGCCACGTCTACCGCGCTTGCCAGCCCGTCCTCGTGGAAGCCATTCTTCATCCATGCGCCGCAGAACCACGTGCCGTTGGTACCGTTCATCGCCGCAATTTTCTGCTGCGCGTCCAAAGCGGCAATATCGAACACCGGATGCATGAACATCTTGGTGTCATAGATCAGCTCTTCCTTGATCGGGCGGTTGGAATTCAACGTGATGAACATCTCATCATCCGCCGGAATGTCCTGTAGCGAGTTCATCCAATATGTCAGGTCAATCTGGTCCTGCGCACCGGTCGCCGCCTCGCAATAGCTCCAGCTCGACCACACTTTGCGCCGCTTCGGCATCATCGACGCGTCCGCATGCAGCACAGCCAGATTTGGCTGGTAACGCACCGCACCCAGCGTCGCTTTTTCATGCTCAGACGCATCCGCCAGCATATTCAGCGCCTGATCGGAATGGCAGGCAAACACAACCTCATCGAACTGCTCAGCCACACCACCCTCTGGCGTCACCTGTACGCCCAGCACATCGCGCGAGACTGATGCCATCGGCGCGCCCAGACGGATATCAACCCCAGCTGAGGCCATCTGCGCCTTTAGCCGGTCAACATACTGCACCGAGCCACCCTGAACCGTTCGCCACTGATGCTGGTCGTTATACCCCATCAGCCCGTGGTTCTTCATGAAGCGCACAAGCGCCTGCGCGGGGAACTCCAACATCCGCTCCAGCGGAGTGGACCAGATCGCGCCGGTAAACGGCAGCAAATAATGCTCCCGAAACCAACGCCCGGTGCCCAGAATACTCAGAAACTCACCGACGCTGACGTCGGACGTCTCCGACAGCGCACCAGCTTTGGTGTTGAACCGGTTAATATCGCTCAGCATGCGCAGGAATCGGGGGTCCACCACGTTTTTGCGCTGCGCAAAAATCGCGTCCACGCTGGCCAGCCCGTATTCCAAACGGCCCCCGGCAATCGACGCGCCAAAGCTCATGTTGCTGTTAACCGTCGGCACATCCAGATCGGCAAACAGCCGGGTCAGATGTGGGTAGTTCACCTCGTTGTACACGATGAACCCGGTATCCACCGGCTGGTCGCCCCGCTTGCCCGCCAACACTGTGCGCGCGTGCCCGCCCAAACGCTTCTCGGCCTCGAACAGGGTGACCTGGTGATCGCGCGACAACAGGTCCGCCGCGCCCATCCCAGATATCCCGCCACCTATCACTGCAATTCGCTTCGGCATTACGGGGGCATTTTCAAAGGGCATTCAGGTCTCCAGCACGGATTATTTTGTTATAAGTCATACGGTCATAGCCCTCAGGTGGATTAAAAGGAAATTGTGATCCAGACACGTGTTCGGCCCGTAATAGTTTCATGTTGAGCGAAGTTGACACGATAGAGCGCCCCGACACCTTGCCCCCGGCGGCAGGATATGCTGCGTCGGTGGAGAAGAAGACGAAGGCGAAACGTAGATATGTATCGGCCAACATGACCGAAGAGACACGATGGATCGACTGCATGGCCCGTATCCGCGCCTCCCAGGACCGGGAGGCGTTTGGCGAGCTGTTCAGTCATTTTGGACCTAGGGTGAAGGCGTTTTTGATGAAATCCGGTTCGAACATGACAATGGCGGAAGAATGCACGCAGGACGTGATGGTCACGCTGTGGCGCAAGGCGCATATGTTCGACCCCTCCCGGGCCTCGGTGTCCACTTGGATTTTCACCATCGCACGGAACCGCCGGATCGACCTGATCCGCAAAGAACGCCGGCCGGAGCCGGACGAATTGACATGGGGGCCTGAACCCGAGCCCGAACAGGCCGACGCTTTGGGACTGCAACAAGAAAGCGCGCAACTTCGCGACGCGCTCGCAACCCTGCCGGAGAAGCAACGCACGCTGATCCAGCAAGCCTATTTTGGCGATCTCACCCACAGCGAGATTGCCGCGAACACTGGTCTGCCGCTCGGCACGATCAAATCCCGAATTAGACTGGCGCTGGAACGCTTGCGCCACGCAATGAAGTGAACATGTTATGACAGATGTAAAACACCACCTGACTGACGAGCTGTTGATGGCCTATGCCGCCGGTACTTTGGCCGAGGCGTTCAATCTGGTTGTCGCCACCCACATCACGCTGTGCGACGAATGCCGCGCGCGCCTCGGCGCGTTCGAGGCCGTCGGCGGCGCGCTCCTTGAAGATGCCGACGAGGTTGAAGTGAGCGCCGATATGGAAGCGATCTTTGCCAAAATCGCGGCAACAAACAGCGAAATCCAAGTCACCCCGGCGTCGACTGGCGTATTTCCCTCAGCCCTGCAGGATTACGTCGGAGGCGACCTGGATGCCGTCAAATGGCGCCCCGTGGGCATGGGTGTGAAGCAGGCCATTCTGAAAACCTCCAAGACCGCCTCTGTCCGGCTGTTGCGGATCCCCGCGGGGGCCGCGATGCCGGATCACGGTCACAACGGCACCGAACTCACACTGGTGCTGAAAGGTGCCTTCAAGGATGAACACGACCGCTTTGCCCGGGGCGACATCGAAATCGCGACCGAGGCAGATCACCACACGCCCATCGCCGAGGCCGGAGAGGACTGCATCTGCCTCTCCGCCACTGACGCGCCGCTGAAGTTCCGTGGTCTGCTCCCCCGCATCGCGCAACGCTTCGCCCGGATTTAGGGCAGCTATACCTAGTTTGACGTCCCCCTCCCCGCCTGCCCGCTAAGCGGGCTTGCCAATGCGGGGCCGCTGCGTTGAGATATGCGCAGCAACAGGGGGATTTGCATGACACTTGAGGTTATCGGCGCGGGCATGGGCCGCACGGGCACAGAATCGCTGCGCCTCGCGCTGCAAATCCTCGACTTGGGCCCGTGCCACCACATGGTTGAACTGCGCGCCGACGCGGCGCTGGTCCCACCCTGGCTCACCGCCATACAATCCGGCGCCACCCCCGACTTCGACACCGCGCTCGAAGGCTTCACATCCCAGCTTGACTGGCCGGGGGCCTATTACTGGCGCGAACTTGCAGACTGGGCGCCAAACGCCAAAGTCATCCTGACCACGCGTGGCTTTGACGGCTGGTACGCCTCCATGCAGCAAACCATCCTGCCATTCGTGGCCCTCAAGGGCCGCCACCATCCGCCGCATCGCAATGATATCGCGGAATTTGTCGATCTCATGCTCACCAAGCAATTCGGTGGCAAGCTGGACGACCCTGCCCATGCCAAGGCGGTGTTCGAAGCCCATATCGAAACCGTCAAAGCCACCATCCCCAACGACCACCTGCTGGTGCTGCCGGTTGGCGCAGGCTGGCGGCCGCTCTGCGATTTCTTCGGCCTGCCTGTCCCCGACGCGGACTACCCGTCCGGCAACACCACCAAGGATTTTCAGGACCGCATCGCCGCCAATCTGAGGGAGGACTGACATGCACCGCGATGACCTGCTGCAAAAGGCCCGCGACCTCGCGCGGTCCCGTGTCACCGACAAGATGGATCTCGACGAAAAGGTGGACATTCTCGAACACACCATGGCGGAACTGCTCGACATCCAGGTGATGAAACCCTTCGTGGGTCGGGTCGGTACCACCGTCGCAGGTGGCATGGAACGCGCGTCCGGCCGCTGGCTGATGGGCGACGATCCACGGCTGGAACCGATGCCCGAAAGGCCGACCCTTGCCGACTTTTTCCGCCACCGGTTCCTCAAAGACAAGGTCGGCGGCAACCACCTGTTGCAAAGTGCGCATCTGGCCCGCACCAAAGGCTGCTCTGACAACGTCGTGCTGGCCTGCCTGTTGCATGACATCTCGGTCGTGGGGTTGATCCGTAACGACCACGGCCATTGGGCCGCGCAAATGGTCGAACCCTACGTGGAGCCAGAGGTCGCATGGGCCATCAAGCACCACCAATCCCTGCGCTTCCGTGCTGACCCCGATTATGACTACGACTACCCCGCCTTCTACACCGAGGTTTTCGGCGAGGAATACGACCCGCCTGCCTACGTCAAAGAAGAATGGGCGTATTGCCAGTCCCACAAATGGTTCGACACCGCCATGCAGGTCGTCGTCAACGATCTCTACGCGTTCGACCCCAACGTGACGCTCGACATTGACGATTTTGCAGATGTCATCGCCCGCGCATTTGACCAACCTTCCGAAGGGTTGGGCTTTGACAAAAGCCCTGTCGCCCATATGTGGCGCACGCTGATCTGGCCAAACAACTTTCTTTAGGGTGGCGGTCTTCCCTGTGGTGGTCCAATCGGAGCACCTGCCCCATTTCCGCCATAATTTGGGTAAGGAATCAGATACTTGCCGGAAACAGGGGATGCATTAACTTTGGGTTAACAGATCAGGGTGGGGGCCTCATCGATTGCAAGGTTACTGCCATGACCCTGAAACAAAAAGCCCGCTACAACCGCCTCCAAGCACTTAGCTCCACTCACAAGCCCCGCTCCTCTGCTGTCAAAGGGCGTGTCACCAGATTGGCGACGCGTCTGGATCAAACCGCTGATCAGATTAGTCTGCAAAACAGCGTGTCCATGCACACCATGTTCATGGCCGCGTGATGCCGTTGATCATTTGGGATATGCAACGCGGTCTTCAGGACATGTGGGCAAAGGCCCGCGCTCCCAAGACCTGGGAATCGACAATCGGCACGACGCCTCGCCGCCAAGACTGATGTTGGCTCAAAATCGACAATGTGGGAAACAGCGATTTAGCTGATCCTCTGCGCACGAGGCGACACCTGAATTTGGGCAATCCGGCCTAGTCGCCCGCTTTGCCCAGTGGCACCACATTGGTGTCCGCATCCGGGGCCAGCTCTTCGAAATCGAAGTTATCCAACCGATCCGCTCGTTTTCCGGCCCGCGTGGCCGCCGTGATGACCCCCGCCACATCATCGCCTGCCTGCCTCAGATGGGTCTCCAGTTTTCCGGCCTTCTCGCCGATAATTTCCACATCCCGGTGCAGGTGCTTCAATGCCTTCCGGATCTCCCCCGCCTGCTCCCGCATCCGGGCGTCCTTCAGGATCGCCCGCATCGTGTTCAGTGTGGCCATGCAGGTCGTCGGTGACACGATCCAGACCCGCGCCGCAAACCCTTCTCGGATGATGTTGGGCAACTTGGCGTGAAGCTCCGCATAAACCGCTTCTGACGGCAAAAACATGAGCGCCCCGTCGGCCGTCTCGCCTTCAATAAGGTAGCTCTCCGAAATCTTCTTGATGTGCACCCGCACTGCCTGCCCCAAAGCCGTCAGTGCCCGCGCCTGATCCTCTTTCGTCTCCGCAGCGACAAGCGCCTCGTAGGCCTCAAGCGGAAACTTCGCGTCGATCACGATTGGGCCCGGCGGGTTTGGCAGGTGGATCAGACAATCCGCCCGCTTCCCGTTCGACAGTGTCGCTTGAAACGCGTAGCTGTCCGCCGGCAATGCCTTGGACACGATGTCGTTCAGCTGGATTTCTCCAAACGCCCCACGTGTCTGTTTGTTGGACAGAATATCCTGCAACGACAACACGTCGCCTGACAGCTTCTCGATATTGGTCTGAGCCTTATCAATTGTCGCAAGGCGTTCTTGCAGCTGGGTCAGCGATTTCGTGGTTTTCTCGGACGAGCCATGTAGCGTGTCGTTCATCCGTTCCTGCAGGTCAGACATTGAACGCGCGGTTTTGATGGCGTTGTCATGCAATCGCTCCGCCATTTTCTGCTGAACATCCGCCAGGCGAACTTCCATCGTTTGCATCGTCATGGTTTGCGACTTCGCAACGGAATCGAGCCCACCCGAAAGCTGAGCCTGGCCTTGGCTGAGGCCCTGAACAACTTGGGTCAACTGGTTGACCTGCCCCATAAGTGGTTCTGCCGCCCGGGCAGAGCGCCCAGATGCACGCAGCGCCAAGATGAGCAACACAACGATCAGAAGAACGATTGCAGCTCCGGTAAGGGTCGCAATGACCAGCGGATCGCTCAGCGAATAGCTATTTTCACCGATCTGGATCATGTGCGCCCAAACAACTTCTCGATGTCGGCCAGCTTCAATTCAACGTAAGTAGGTCGCCCGTGATTGCATTGGCCGCTATGAGGGGTCGCCTCCATCTCTCTCAGCAAGGCGTTCATTTCGTCGGCCCGCATGATGCGGCCTGTGCGGATTGATCCATGGCAGGCAACCCGGCTCAAGACGGCCTCGATCTTATCGGCCAGTTTCTGGGTCTGCCCGAGATCATCGATCTCATCCAGAATGTCGCGCAATAACGCTTCAGCGTTAATGACACCCAATATCGCCGGGGTTTCGCGCACCGCGACGGCACCTTGGCCGAAGGGCTCGATCACCAGCCCAAAGGAGGCCAGTGCGTCTACATGTCCCAGCAGCCTTGCAGCATCCCCTTCGGACAGCTCCACGATCTCGGGGATCAGCAAAGCCTGCTTCGCGACGCCGTTTTCCGACATCTGGCGTTTCAGCTTTTCATACACCAACCGCTCGTGGGCGGCGTGCCCGTCCACGATGACCATCCCATCCGTGGTTTGCGCAATGATGTAGTTTTCGTGAACCTGCGCACGCGCAGCGCCCAACGGAGTATCTTGCGGGTTCTCCTCCAAAACCTCTTCGACGCGTCCGCTTGCGGGGGCGAACTCCGGGGCGGCTTCCGCGAACCCCGGCGATTGTGCTTGGTAAGAGGCCCTCAGCGCCTGCTGTGAAGGGCGGTCCATTTGGTAGATGCGCCCTTGAGGTTCAGGTCGAAATGCGCCGAGTGTCGCATCCGCTACCGTCGTGGAGGCGCGATGCCCTGCCTCGGCAAGTGCGTGCTTTAAGGCTGATACGATCAGGCCGCGTGCGACCCCCGGGTCCCTAAACCTGACCTCTGACTTGGCTGGATGGACATTCACATCGACTTTTTGCGGGTCGCATTCGAGAAATAGTGCGACCGCGGGATGACGGTCCCGCGACAGGAAGTCCGAATAGGCCCCGCGCAACGCGCCAACAAGCAGCTTGTCACGAACCGGCCTGCCGTTCACGAACAGATACTGGGCAATTGCTGATCCGCGCGAGTAGGTGGGCAATGCCGCAAAACCGGTCAGGGTGATGCCTTCCCGTTCCGCATCAATCTGCAAGGCATTTTCGGCGAACTCACTTCCCAAGATTTGGCGTAACCGGCCGCCGAGCGCATCGAACATGTCGCCGGTTTGCGGGTCCGCCCTGAAAGTGACGCGCCCTTGGTCGCCACCGGACAGGTCGCGAATGGTAAAGCCAACGTAAGGCTCCGCCATGGCGAGCCTTTTGACGACATCGCTGATCGCCTGCATCTCAGACCGGTCGGTGCGCAGGAACTTCAGCCGCGCCGGTGTCGCATAAAACAAGTCGCGCAATTCGACGACGGTGCCGGCATTAAGCGCCGCAGGACGCGCAGCGTCATGTGCACCCCCGCTCACTGAAATTTGGAATGCTGTGTCGGCTCCTCGCGCGCGGGAGGTGATGGTCAACCGCCCGACCGCCCCCAAAGACGGCAACGCCTCCCCTCGGAAGCCGAATGTATGGATATTCAGAAGGTCCGATCCATCAATTTTCGAGGTGGCGTGGCGCGACAGCGCCAACGGAAGATCCGCTTCCGAAATCCCGTGGCCATCATCGGTGACACGCACCAGCGTCTTGCCGCCGTCCTGCACCGCCAGCTCGATGCGGGATGCCCCGGCATCTAGCGCGTTCTCGATCAACTCCTTCACGGCAGAGGCCGGGCGCTCCACAACCTCGCCAGCCGCGATGCGGTTTACGGCGACATCGTCTAACTGCCTGATTTTAGGCGGTCCTGGGCTTATGTTGCGGTCAGGGGCGTTCATACCCCTAGGTGTAGCATGTCCATCGCCGATTCGGCTATGCAGGACCTAGTTGGTGCTTTCGAAACCTTCCGGCTGGCCAACAACCACAAATTGCAACGCATCCGGCTTCAGCAACCGCGCTGCGACCCGCTTGATGTCGTCCAATGTAACCGCGTTGACCTTGTCATTGCGCGTGTTGACATAATCGATGGGCAAGTCGTCCATTTGCATTCCGACAAGGATGCCGGCGATAGTCGAATTGCCGTCAAACCGCAGAGGATAAGCACCAGTCAGGTATTTCTTGGCGTCGGCCAATTCTTCTTCTGTCACACCGTCAGCGGCCATTTTGGCCCATTCGTCCCGAATGACGTCGATTGCCTCGGCGATCCGATCGTTTGACGAGGCGACCTGCCCCATTATCAGATAGCCGTGATCCTTTGGAACGAGGAAGCTGGAAACGCCATATGTCAGGCCACGTTTCTCGCGCACTTCTTCCATTAGACGGGAGCCGAAACCACCTGCGCCAAGCACCTGATTCATGACATAAGCGGGAAAAAAGTCCGGGTCGTGGCGGTCTATGCCCTCATGCCCAAAAATTGCGGTCGATTGCGGAACGTCAAAGGGCACCACAGTCTGCGCGCCCGTCAGACCAATCTCCGCCTTCTGCGGCAATGGCGCACCCGTCGCCGGCAGGTCGCCTAGCAGGTCATCAAGCACAACACCAAGCTGTTCCGCGGTGATGTCGCCAACCGCTCCGACGAACAGCCGGTCGCGGGCAAACACGTCCTGATGTGCGGCGACAATGTCGTCGCGTGTCAGGGCGTTCAGGCTCTCGATCGTCCCTTCCTTGGGCGAGCCATAGGGGTGGTCCCCGAATGCCTGTTTGGTGAAAGCGCGCCGCGCAATGGCTGACGGGTCTTTTTCGTCCGACTTGATGATCGACACCACCTGACCACGCACCCTGTCGATGGAGGGCTGGTCAAAGCGGGGCTCAACGACCGCACTACGCAACAATGCAAGCGCTTCAGGCTGGTTCTCGGTGAGGAATTGCGCAGAAATGGTAAAGGAATCGTCATAGACATCGAAATCGTAACTTGCCGCAAGCGCTTCTCGGGCCGCTGCGAAAGTCGTCGAATCCAGCTCCCCGGTCCCTTCTTCGATCAGTCCGGCCATAAGGTGTATCGCCCCGCGCTTGCCGTCGCGATCCAGCGATGCGCCCCCTTTGAATCGAATTTCAAGAGCTGTGAACGGGATCGAATGTTCTTCAACCAACCACGCCTTGATGCCACCGGGCGAGGTCACTTCCTGAATTTCAATCGCCCGAGCGGGAAGTGATATGGTAAGAACAGCCAGTGCGGCCAGCAGAAAACGGATCATTGGGTCACCTCAGCAGATGGTTTTTGGTACCAGCCCGTGACCGCATTCTTACGGCTAAAGACCGATTTCGCGGCGGCAATAATGTCTTCTTCGGTCACAGCTTCTAGAATGCTTGGCCAGGCTTGCACGTCCTCAACTGTGAGGCCGGAGGTCAAAGCGGCACCGTACCGCCGCGCCAGACCGCCAACATTGTCATTCTCATAAATCGCGGATGCGCGGATTTGGGTTTTCACCCGCTCCAATTGAGCCGCGTCAACGCCGTCCTCGATAAACTGTGCGATGACGGCGTCTAGTTCGGCCTCTGCCTGCTCAAGGCTAAGCTCTGGTGTCGGGACGATCAGAACACCGAAGTTGGTATCGTCGTAATTCATGCCAGAATAGAAGGCGGAGGTGTAAACGGCCTTTCGTTCTCCCAGCTCCAAGGCCCGCCCGAAGACGGAGGTTGCGGAACTGCCACCCAGGATGTCAGCCAATATGGTCAGCGCCGCCGCTTCCTTTTGATCACCGGCGTCGCGTTCTGGCGCAAGGTAGGTGCGGATCACATAGGGCTGCGCGACACGCGCATCTTCGAACATAACGCGGCGCTCAGCCAATTGGGGCGGCTCCTGCGGTCGCTCACGGTCGGGCAAGCCAACGGTTGGTTCAAGCGGGCCGTAATGTTTCTTTGCAAGCGCTTCGACTTCGGCGGGGTCGACGTCCCCGGCAACCACCAAAACAGCGGCGTTCGGGGCGTAGAATGTCCGATAGAATTCAAGCGCGTCTTCGCGGTCCAGCTGTTCCATTTCATGACGCCACCCAATGATTGGAATGCCGTAAGGATGATTCATGTATTGGGCGGACCGTCTTTGCTCGCTGAAAAGCGAACCTGGTTCGCTGTCGGTGCGTTGGTTGCGTTCTTCCAATATGACGTCGCGTTCGGTCAGGATGTCTTCCTCGGTCAAACGGATATTGCGCATCCGATTCGATTCCATCTCCATCATCAGACCCAGACGGTCTGCCGCCACCCGCTGAAAGTAGGCGGTATAGTCCCAGGACGTGAAGGCATTGTCGGAACCGCCATTTGCCTCAACAATTGCGGAGAATTCTCCGGCCTCCAACTTGTCGGTGGCCTTGAACAGCAGGTGTTCTAGGAAATGCGCAATGCCAGAGACCCCCGGCTTTTCGTCGGCGGCACCGGCCTTGTACCAAAGCATATGAACAACGACAGGCGCGCGGTGATCTTCGATCACGACCGCTTCCATACCGTTATCCAGCGTGAATGTGGTGACATTCTCAGCCGCCGCAGCGGGGAGTGTGACAAGGGAAGCCAAGGCAAACAGGGTCAGGCGCAGCATGATCGTCCTTCTCAAATGAAATCTAAAAATAAGTATGGAGCAGTCGGCAAATCTTTCAACCACACCAACGCCGTTGTGACCGGGACGTCAACGCGTCGCCTATTCAGGTTCTTCATACCCTTCCGGAGGCGCAGACACCGTGCGAACACCCAGACGACGCAAGCGTTCCAGTTCGCCATATTGGTCCAGAGACTGCTTGCGATAGGCCTTGAAGTAGACATTTACGTTGAAAACCCGCTCCAAAAGTCGCCCGTCATTCTTTTTGCGGAACTCAAGGTCTTCTTTTGCAAGTTGTCCGCGAATGGATGGCGCCACGCCGTAGCGAGAGGCGTAGTTCACCAGGCCGCCATCTCTGATCCCGCCATTCGGGTTTCCGCCCAGCGCAACGATGGCATCAGCTTCAGGCGTCGCGTCTGTACGGTTTGAACCGCCAGGGGTCGGAGGTGGCAAGGTTGTGTAGTCTTCTGGCTGGACCAAGGGTTTGTTCGGCAAAATCGCGAACTCGTCAGGTCCGTCGCCATTGGCTTTAACGTTGAGAAGTTGCGGGTCTTTGTTCCGGTCACAGGCCGACAACGTCAGGGCTGCTGCCGCTGCGCCAATCAGGATCATCGCCTTGCGTCCCATGCCTCATGCTCCTTTGCCCGTTTACTGGCCTGCTTTTGGCCCTGTTTAGCCCATTCCGACCCGGTCGTCACGTGGTGTTGTTATCACTCTTGTCGTCATTGAAAATGATCAGCGCAAAGGCGCCCGCAAATATCCAGATATCGGCAATGTTGAAGATATAAGGATTGCTGATCCCGCAGCACGACATATTCAAGAAATCAGCCACAGCGCCATACAGCACCCTGTCCAACGCATTGGCAATCGCGCCACCAATGATCAAACCAGCGCCGGCGAAGGTGATGGTTCTTGTCAGGGATCGGTTGGCCCACCATACCAAAAAAGCGGAAATTCCCAATGCAAGCGCGATCAAGATCCATCGCGCAAACTCGGGACTGTTTCCGAAAAGGCCAAAGTTGATCCCGGGGTTCCAACCGAACTTGAAGACCACCAACGGAGGCAACACCTCCAACTCGTCACCAACCTGCATCTGCAGTCCAAACATGACGTAGAGCTTGGACAGCTGATCCGTAACGAAGGCAAACAGGGCCGAGAGCGCTAAAACCCGCATCAGTGCCTAAAGTGCCGCATGCCAGTGAAGACCATGGCGAGACCCAACTCATCGGCTGCCGCAATCACCTCGTCATCACGCATCGAGCCGCCTGGTTGGATCAACGCCGTGGCACCGGCCTCCGCCGCTGTGATCAACCCATCCGCGAAGGGGAAAAACGCATCCGAGGAGACGACAGACCCGATGGTCGGGCTTTCGCTCAATCCCATAACGTCAGCCATATCTTGCGCCTTGCGCGCCGCGATACGGGTTGAATCAACCCGGCTCATCTGACCCGCCCCCACACCAACAGTCGCCCCGTTCTTGGCGTAGACAATGGCGTTGGATTTCACGTGTTTGGCAACAGTCCAGGCAAACAGCATATCCGCGACTTCCTGATCAGTTGGCGCCCGCTTGGTCACCACTTTCAGGTCGGATGCGCCGATATGGCCGACATCCTTGTCCTGCACCAACATGCCGCCCGACACCTGCCGATAGGTCAGGCCGCCAACTGACACGTTCGGCAAGCCATCCGTGGTCAGCAATCGCAGGTTCTTCTTCTTGGCGAATATGCTCAACGCATCCGCATCTGCACCGGGCGCAATCACAACCTCGGTGAATATCCCGCTGATAGCCTCTGCAGTTTGCCCATCCAACGGCTGGTTCACTGCGATGATGCCGCCAAAGGCGGAAGTCTGGTCGCACTGAAACGCCTTCTCATAGGCCTCCGCCACCGTCGCGCCTCGCGCCACGCCGCAGGGGTTGGCATGTTTGATGATCGCGACTGCCGGACCGTCCTTGGGATCAAATTCCGAGACCAATTCAAACGCAGCATCGGTGTCATTAATGTTGTTGTAAGACAACTCTTTGCCCTGATGCTGCGTCGCGGTCGCAACACCGGGACGGGAGGTCCCATCAACGTAGAATGCCGCGCTCTGATGCGGGTTCTCGCCATAGCGCAATGTTTGTGCCAGCGTTCCAGAAACGGCGCGGCGGCGCGGCGTTTCGTCCAACGCATCCGCCATCCAAGCAGAGACAGCGGCGTCATAAGCGGCGGTGCGCGAGTAGGCGGTCAACGCCAGTCGCTGCCGAAATGCGTATGTGGTTTGCCCATCATGCGCGTCCAGCTCGGCCAGCAATGCCGCGTAGTCTTCCACATCGGTCACAACGCTCACGAATTTATGGTTCTTGGACGCCGCCCGGATCATCGCGGGGCCACCAATGTCGATGTTCTCAATGCAAGTATCGTAATCCGCGCCTTTGGCCACGGTTTCCTCAAACGGGTAGAGGTTGACCACCAGCAGATCGATTGGCCCGATACCGTGTTCTTCCATTGCGGCGACATGGCCCTCGTCATCGCGCAATGCCAGCAGGCCGCCATGCACTGCGGGGTGCAGCGTCTTTACGCGACCATCCATCATCTCGGGGAAGCCAGTCACGTCGGCCACATCCGTCACCGCAAGCCCCGCATCGCGCAACGCGCCCGCCGACCCTCCGGTCGAGAGCAACTCAACTCCGCGCTCGGACAGTGCACGGGCAAGGTCCAGAAGGCCGGTTTTGTCAGATACGGAAAGCAGGGCGCGGCGGAGGGGCGCGAGATCGGTCATGGAAATCCTTTGTCAGGTCAGCAGCTATTGATCCAATGCCAGCTGCAGGTCCTGCTCGAAGTCGCGCAGATAGGACGGGGTGTCCTGCGCCTTGGCCAAAACCCAGCTGACCTGCGCCGCATACTCCATCACGCGGGAAGATAAAACGATCTGTTGGCTTGCGCGGGGCTTTAATCGCCCTTTTTCGAGATAAACACTGGGCTCAAGCGCCATATCGGCCGTTCCGCTGGGCCTGAACACCCATATTTCGCCGCTTTTGAGTGCAAGGGATATGGCGCTGCCGCCCATGTCAACGGAGGCGTCAACATCCGGATGCAAATGAAACCGGAGGGAAAATCTCACACCATTCAGAGCAATGCGGTCCATATGATGCTCAAACGTAACGCGGTCGGCGTCCGATAACGCGCCAAGCGTGTCCTGACCCGTCACGACCCTGCCATCCGCACTCAGTTCCAATTTGCGCACATGGGTTAGCCCAAAGTCCTTGAGGTACCCGTCATGGCTGGCCATGATTCGCATTCCAGTAGCATCGGACCCGTGCTGCACGGGTACTTTTGCGGGCACATTGGTTAGCGTTTCACCGTCTGGGCCAGCCGCGAGCTTTGCCGAGGAAACCCCGTCAATCGACACAGTCGAGTGGGACGGCGTTGCGCGACCGGCGCGCCGCCAATCAGGGCCAAATGACTCGCCTGACCCGCAATTGACGATGACCGGCCGCCTTGCCGAGGTCAGCTCAAACGCCAAAGTGCTGGCATGTGCATTCAGCGAAGATTTGCGCTTCGGCGGGGCCGACACATCAGCAACAACGCTTGTCCGGCCGCAACTCAGCCGCGCATAGCCCATCGCCAGCTTGTCCGACGGTCTAGTGACGGCATCCACATTTGCCAGCGCTTGATCCAATCTCCCGTCATCCCCGCGCCCTCCGCCGTGGAATCTAGCCAATCCGCCATCGGTATGGCGCAGAGCCCTCAATGTCGGTGCAATCCGCTCCAACGCGGCCTTGTGACCAGCTTCCGGTGCGTGTCCTGCGTCTTTCAGGGCAAGCTCCGCCCAACAAAGCAATGTGAACACTTCCATCAGCTCTTCAGGGTTACGCGTTGTCAAACCGCCTTCAGCGTCGATTTCAACGTTGCACTCTTGTTCGAGGGCTTTCGCCGTCGGCTCTACGAAATGCTCCACCCCGTTGAGCGAAATACCCGCATAGAGCAATCCAGTCAGCGCCTCGAAGCGCGGCAAGCCCGGGGACGCCATGGACCAACGCCTGCTCAAGAATGCCGTCTGCTGCGCCAGTGACCGGAAGTACTTGTCGTTGTTTTCAACGGATTGGCCATTCATCAGGAAGATAGCGTGGTTGATCCACCTCACGAGCCTGCGGCCCGTCAAGTCTGGCGACCACCCGCCGCCTTTGCCTCGGCCATGCTGCGCAATCCAACGCATCGTCCAGTCCTGCGCCAGCTTGCGCGCCGCGCCGTCCCCGACTGCCGCCAAATCATCGAGCCAGCCAAAGCCCATCAGCTCGTTGGCGAATGTTGCGTCGGGTGCGGGCAGGTCCCAAAGCGCGACGCCGGGTTGCTGGATCAAATGCCCGCCGAACTGAAAATTGCCCGCTATTAACTGTTTGCCTTTGGCAAACGAGCCCATCGAGCGCGGCTCTGGTTGATACACGAAGCCGGTCACTTGGCTGCGCATCCCGCTCAATCGCGCATGCACGCGATCCATGAAGGAGACCCGCTGCCCCATATCCTGAGACAGGGTCTTTTGTGCCCCAATGCCCATATCCAGCAACTTCTTGCTTGTTGTTATTGGCCCCAGTTTAGCCAGCGGGGCGGCTGTTTGTCACCGCTCAGCCGGGTTTGCGCAGCGAAATCATGAAAAAGCCGTCCATTCCGCCACACTCCCCCAAATAGTCGGGTCGCAGCCGGATGCCGCCATTCGGATGCAGCCAGTCCGGGGAAATGCCAAGCGCCTTTGGGTCGGGCGCAATCTCGGTCAGATCGTGCCGTGCCATGGCGGTTTTGGCTTGCCGTTCGCCCTCTTCCGTCAGCAATGAGCAGGTACAATAGACCAACCGGCCACCCGGCTTCAGGGCGATCAAGGCGCGATCAATCATTGCCTCCTGCAAGGCAAACATCTCGTCCAGGTCCTTGCCCCGTTTGGCGAAAGGCAAATCAGGGTGGCGCCGGATGGTGCCGGTCGCCGAACACGGAGCGTCCAACAAGATCGCGTCGTAATACTGCGGCGCCTCCCATTCCATGGCATCCGCCACGACCAATTCGGCCTGCAACCCGGTGCGCATTAGATTCTCTTGCACCGTCGCCATCCGCGCCTTGCTGATATCCAGCGCGGTGACCTGTGCACCTGCCGCGGCCAATTGCATCGTCTTGCCGCCGGGTGCGGCGCAGAAGTCCAACACGGTTTCGTCTACTTGGGGTGCCAACAGCTTCACTGCCAGGGCAGCGCCGGTGTCTTGCACCCACCAGTGCCCTTCCTCATATCCCGGCAAACCTGATACCTGCCCCGCGCGCTCCAACCGAACTGAGCCCGTTGGCAAAACCTTGCCCCCAACCTCGGCGGCTATCGCTTCCGCATGACTGGCGTCTTTCGGCGTGAGGTCCACCGGCGCGCCAGCCAGATGGGCGGCCTCGATCGACTGGACGATCTCTTCGTTGAAGATGTGGACCACGCGGCGGCGCAACCATTTTGGCAATGACGGAACGGGCAGCGTCTCCCAAATCTCAGACCCTTCGGTCGCCACTTTGCGCAACACAGCATTTGCCAACCCCGACATCTTGCGAGACTGACGGCTGCGGCGCATCAATGACACGCTGCTGTCGACCACGCCATGCGGGGCCTCGCCCTCGACAATAAGTTCCACTACTGCAAGACGCAGAACGTTTAACGCGGCAACGGGTGGCAGCCTATCGACATACTGGGAAATCAGCGCGTCCGCCCGCCCGACATTGCGCAGGGTCGTTAATGCCAGACGCTGCGCGCGCGCCTTGTCAGCCGGTGCCAGCCCAGAGAGCGGGCCAATACCGCGCAGCAGATCGGATAGCTGTTCCTGATCCTCGATCACACCGCTCAGCAGCCCCAGCGCACCTTCGCGCGCAGCAAAGCCGCCTTTGTCAGATTTTGAACGCGGTTGATCCGTCATGCCTTGTCTCCTTCAGCTTGCGCCGTATATCAGGAGCTATGAGCAAAGAGCCAGATAAAGACTTGCCTCCCGCCGCGAAACGCGCCCTTGCCGAGGCAGAAGCCCGACGCAAAGCTGCGAAGGCGCTGGACCTGCCCACCGAGCTAGGCGGCAGGGACGGTCCGGAACCCGTGCGCTACGGGGATTGGGAAAAGAAGGGGATAGCGGTCGACTTTTGACCGGTTACCGCAGTGTCAGGTCGGCATATTGCCCGGTGCCTTTGTCAGACGTAAATCTGATCTTGTTGCCATGAACCTTCACCTCTTGGCAGTTCGGCCCAAGGTCTTTTTTCCCCCAGAATAACGAGCGGCAAAAGTAGCCGTTTTGCCATTTCCACTCGCCCTTCACACCAAATCCGTAGGCCCTGCCCTTGATTTGACCGCCAGGTGTCACGTTCACCGTGATGCCCGTCAGCTTCAGATCCTTGCCGCTGACAATTTCCACAAACTGGTTGCGGGTGGTCACTTTCTCGAATGCGAACGCACCAAAGGGCGCAGAGACAGCGACAACAAATGCGGCAAGCGCATTCAATGAATTGTTGGTTGGCATGACAGATTCTCCAGTGGCGTATCTGGTATACGTGGCGAAATCTGATTCAGTTTCAAATTTCTCTGAAGAAATTTCTCAGATCGCGAGAACGTCCATCATATCGTAGGACCCGGGCCCCTTGTCCTGCCCCCAAAGAGCCGCCCTCAGAGCACCCCGCGCAAAGATTGAACGATCCGTCGCAATATGGCGCAGCACGATACGTTCTCCGGCGGCAGCAAACATGACGTCATGCTCTCCGACAATGTCACCGCCACGGATTGCGGTGAAACCGATATCGCCGCGCTTGCGCGCGCCGGTGATGCCGTCGCGCCCGCTATCACGCACATCTTCCAGCGCCACACCGCGCCCCTCAGCTGCAGCTTCGCCGAACATCAGAGCGGTCCCCGAGGGGGCGTCAACTTTGTGGTGATGGTGCCCTTCAATAATCTCGATGTCGAAATCCTCGTCCAGCGCCTGGGCAACCATCTTTGTCAGTTTCGACAGCAAGTTCACCCCGAGGCTCATGTTGCCGGCACGGATGATCGGCGCATGGCGCGCGGCGGCATCAATCTTGGCAATATGTGATGCGTCGAAACCCGTCGTACCGATGACATGGACCGCGCGCGCTTGGGCCGCCAGCTCGGCATGGGCCACCGAGGAGTCAGGCGAAGTGAAATCAATGATAGCCTGCGCATCTTTCACCACGTCAATGGCATCCGATACGACTGGCACGCCCAAATCGCTACCGCCCATGCAGGCGCCAAGATCGCGGCCGACCCAGTCATGGCCGTCCCGCTCCGTCACGCCAATCAACCGGCACTTGTCGGAGGCCTGCACGGTTTTGATCAGCATCTGCCCCATGCGGCCCGATGCGCCTGTGATGACAATACCTGGCAAATTGGTCATTGCGTGCTCCCGAATAAAAGTTGGACAGGATGTAGGACCCATTGCAAGGCGCAGGCAAGGGGCTTAAGTGGCGACACATGGCAAAGAACAAGAAATTCTCGGGCGGCGGTGCGTCGCAAAGGCAGCTGCGGGTCGGTGAATTGATCCGCCGGACCCTGTCAGAGGTCCTGATCCGCGGTGACGTGCATGACCCCGACCTGAACCGCATGTCGATCACCGTATCGGAGGTGCGTGTGACCCCCGATTTGTCGATCGCGACCGCCTACGTGCTGCCCTTGGGCGGCAAAGGCAAGGACGAGGCGATCGCGTCGCTAGCCGCCAACAAGGGCGAGCTGCGCAGGCTACTGTCCAAGGAGATGACCACCAAGCATACGCCGGATTTGCGGTTTGTTTTGGATGAGACGTTTGATCGGATGGACGAGACCAACCGCCTGCTGAGCGACGAGACGGTGCGCAAGGACGTCTCGGCACCGAGCGATGAAGCCTAGCCTGTTAACTTTTCTTCTGGCCTGGGCGTTCAGCACCGCGCTGCATGCGGACACCTGCCGGCAAGTGGACCACCTGGGCGACCAGTACACCATTTGCACGACCACCGACCCCACCCGCATCGTCCTGGAACTGCTGGACGAGGACGGCACGGTCATTGGCGACTTCGAGGCGCTGGACAGACTGCTTGCGGCCAAGGGGGAAACGCTGTCCTTCGCGATGAATGGCGGCATGTACCATGACGACCGCCGCGCCGTCGGCCTGTTCATCAACGAGCAAGGCCAGCAACAGTCGCTGATGACGCGCGAAGGTCCCGGAAATTTCGGGCTGCTGCCAAACGGGCTGTTCTGTGTGACCGGCAACACGGCCTATATCTTCGAAAGCCGCGCGTTTGAGCGCGACCCAACGGACTGCCGCATCGCGACACAGTCGGGGCCCATGCTGGTTATTGACGGGCAGCTGCACCCAAAGTTCTTGCCCGACAGCCCGTCGAAGAAATGGCGCAATGGTGTGGGCGTCGATGCGGCAGGCGCGGTGCATTTCGCGATCTCGGACAACGCCGTCAGGTTTCACGACTTCGCCACGCTGTTTCGCGATGTGCTGAACGCGCCCAATGCCCTCTTTCTGGATGGCACCATTTCGCGAATGCATGCGCCAAGCCTGGGCCGCTCGGACCGCGGCGCGCGAATGGGACCGATCCTTGGCGTTGTCACAAGGGATTGACCTGACAGGGCACCGCAGATAGCACGCCCGCCTTACCTGCTGAAAAGGATCATCAACCGTGGCACGCCGCAAAAAAGGACGCGATATTTCTGGCTGGCTGGTGGTCGACAAACCGGCGGGCATCAGCTCCAACAATGTGGTGGGCAAGGTTCGGTGGGCATTCAACGCCAACAAGGCGGGCCACGCGGGCACCTTGGACCCGGACGCGACCGGCATTCTGGCCGTGGCGCTGGGAGAGGCCACAAAGACCGTCCCCTACATCACCGAAGCGCTGAAGGCTTACGACTTCACCATCCGTCTGGGAGAGGCCACAAACACCGATGATCAGGAAGGGGAGGTCGTTGCGACCTCGGAACTCCGGCCGTCAGATGACGACATCAAAGTGGCACTGGCGCCATTTCAAGGCGACATCTTTCAAGTGCCGCCAAAATTCTCCGCCGTTAAGGTGGATGGCAAACGCGCCTATGCGCTGTCTCGTGGCGGTGAAGATGTGTCGCTGGAACCACGCCCGCTTTATGTCGACGAACTATCCTTCGTGAACCGGCCGGATGCGGATCATGTGACCTTGCATATGGTGTGCGGCAAGGGGGGCTACGTCCGGTCCATCGCGCGCGATCTGGGGGAGGCCTTGGGATGTCTCGGCCACGTCCGCGAATTGCGCCGCGTCTGGTCCGGCCCGTTCGAGCTGGAAGATGCCGTCACACTGGACAAAATCGACGAGCTGGCCAAAACGCCAGAGCTGGATGCGCTGTTATTGCCCCTGGAAACCGGGTTGGCGGATTTGCCGGAGCTTCCAACCACGCAGGATGCCGCTGCGAAACTGCGCAATGGCAATCCCGGCATGGTGCTGGCTTCTGATGTTGAATACGGAGACGAGGCATGGGCGTCGCTAAGCGGCACCGCCGTTGCCGTAGGCCGCTACAAAGCCGGTGAATTGCACCCTAGCCGCGTTTTCAAGGCATAAATCGCGTACAAGGCCCTCGATTATTACATATTGGTGCATGGACGCACGAATTATAGTGCATCATGTTAGAGAAATTGCCACCAAAAGCGCCAATTGTTACAAAATCGCACATAATTGGCAGCGGCTGATAAGCTCCTCGTGAGGTGGGTATCCCCGCCGCGCACCGCCTGTGTAGAACTGCGTCCAACAAACATATTCATCCAAGGACGCAGACACATGACACGCACCAACATCTGGACCATTCTCACCGCAGGCGCACTTGCGACGCTTGCCTTCGATCTCTTCGGGCAGGGGCTGGCCCCGCTGGCGGGCTTTGCCAAGCTGGCGCCGGTCGGCCTTGCGCAGGCCACCATCAAGACGGTGTTTGGCGCGGCGCCGAAAGGCATTGGCGACATCGTTCATATCGTCAACGGGCTGCTGATCTATTCGTTGGGCTACGTGTTGGTCGCCCGCCCCATTCAACAGAAAATCCTTCCATCGCTGCCGTGGCTCGTCACGGCCGTGGTCTACGGCATCGGCCTGTGGATCTTCGCGCTTTACGGCGTTGCGCATCTGATCGCCGGCAACAAGCCGTTCCTTGGCTGGACCGGCATCACCTGGGTCGCCCTGTGGGGTCATATCCTCTACGCGGTTGTCTTGGCGGCGGTGATTGAACTGAAGCCCCGCACCCAATCGATGGGCACCGCTGCTGCCTGACACTTGCCCCCCGGATCATGGCCTGCCACAACGCGGGCCATGATCACGCGCACCCACCTCAAAGACGATGCGGCCAGCACCGCAAACTATTCCGATTGTGAGCGTTATCGCTACGATCTGACCCGCATCTGGGACGCGTCACAGCGCAAGATTGCCTTCGTCATGCTGAACCCTTCAACGGCGACCGAGGTCCAAAACGACCCAACGGTAGAGCGCTGCGAACGCCGCGCCCGCGCGCTTGGCTACGGGTCTTTCAGGGTCTGCAACATTTTCGCCTGGCGCGACACTGACCCGCGAAAAATGCGCAAAGCGGCGGACCCTGTCGGGCCTTTGAACGACGCCGCAATTGTAGAGGCCTGCGCGTGGGCGGACACCATCGTCTGCGCCTGGGGCACCCATGGGGAGCATCTGGAACGCGGGCCCGCTGTCGGCGCATTGATGCGCGAAACGGGCAAGCCGCTTTATCACCTTGGTCTCAGCAAGGCCGGGCACCCCAAACACCCGCTCTATATCAGCTATTCCCAGCAGCCCGTTCCGTGGACCGAGAGCTGACAAAAAAGGCCCGCTGAACCAGCGGGCCATTCTGTGCGTATGACGGAAGCCTAAGCGACCGGGGGAAGCGGATCCGCCATTGATGGCCCCGGCACTGCCGCCACCAACATAACGTCCACCGCGGTCAATCCGGACGCCCCTGTGATGGAGGTCACGATCTCCCCATCCAGCAGCATATCCTGCCCGGTGGCCGTTGTCGCAAAGGTCACAGCCGGCGGCGTCGTACCGTCCTCATACACAACCTGCAACACGTCCTCAGCCGCGTTATAATCATCAACAACCGAGGTGTTATCCGCAGTCAGCCAGGTCCCCAACGTGAACGTATCCGCACCAGCCCCGCCGGTCGCAACATCCGCATTGCCGATCCAGAGCGTGTCGTCGCCTTCCCCGCCTGACAAGGTATCAGCCTCGTCGAAATCAAACGCGCCGACCAGACCATCCGCGACCCCGTCATCCAGGCCGTGGATGACGTCATCGCCAGCACCGCCGCGCAGGTCATCAGAGCCGCGATCGCCGTTGATGATATCGTTGCCGGCACCGCCTGTGAGCGTATCGTCACCCGTACCGCCGTTCAGAATATCGGCACCGGGCCCGCCCAGAAGCGTGTCATTACCGGCGTCTCCGTTAACCACGTCGTCGTCGTCGCCGCCGTCGACCGTGTCGTTGCCCTCGCCGCCGTTGACGACGTCATTGCCGAAGTTGCCGAAGACCATGTCGTCGCCATTATCCCCGTTAACGATGTCGTCGCCGAGGCCACCCGACACCTGGTCGTTGCTGGTGTCGCCATTCACAATGTCATTGCCCGCGCCGCCGCGCACGATATCCGCCCCGGCACCGCCGGAGACCTCGTCGTCGCCCGCACCGCCATTCACGATGTCGATGTCATTGCCGCCGTTCAAAATGTCGTTGCCGGTACCGCCGTTGATGCGGTCCTCGCCCTGCGCGCCGTTGACGGTGTCGTCGCCCTGACCTCCGTTCAGCACGTCGTTGCCGAGGCCGCCGCGAACGGTGTCGTTGCCTTCGGCGGCGTTCACCGTGTCATTGCCGTCCAGCCCGTTGATCATGTCGCCGACCGTGGTGCCCGTCAGCACGTCGTCGCCGGGGGTGCCGTTGATCTCGTTGCCCTCTACGGGCCCGGATGAGGTGTTGTCGTCGTCATCGTTAAAGGCGTCAATTATGAGCCCGACACCCAGTATGGTAAGTAGCGTATAAAGACCGATCATGGCTGCACATCCCCTAATGCAAAACTCGTTTCGCCTTAATGCTATGTTAACTTTTGCCCCGAGCGCCACAAAAAAACCCGATTTCGCCTCGTTTCCGCCGCATTCCATTTTCGTTGTTTCCCCATTGGAAACAATCGCTTCGCATTGGGGTTGCTGTAGGGCCAGGGGTGACCTCAAAGCGGCAAAGACGGCGCAAGGCTCGCCTAATAGGGGGGAGAAGATTCTTCTTTTCATTTAGGGGTATTCACCCTATACGCCCCCATCCGCACCTCATGTGACGGAGCTCCACGGGCCTTGCTGGACGACATCCCGGCCTGCGCCATAACCCTTAACCTTAAAGGAGACCCCGATGTCGATTACTGCTGAAGAAAAAGCACGCCTGATGAAAGAGTTCGGCACCAAGGAAGGCGATACCGGTTCGCCAGAAGTCCAGGTTGCCATCCTGACATCGCGCATCACCACCCTGACAGAGCACTTCAAAACCCACAAAAAAGACAACCACGGTCGTCGCGGGTTGCTGAAGATGGTGGCACTTCGTCGTAAGCTTCTGGACTACACCAAAGCCAAAGACGAAGAGCGTTATCAGACCCTGATCAAGAAGCTCGGTATTCGTCGTTAAGACGGTCAAAACCCTGTTTTGACCGAGTGCGGTGTAGCGGAAAATTCGCAGAATTTTCGGCGGGCCGGCACTCCCTATCAGTTTAGAGAAGGCCGCATCTCATATCGGGGTGCGGCCTTTTTCTTCACCGGGACGGCGGGGTGAACCCCGCCCTACAGTTAACCTTTGTGCTTGGGGTTTTACCTGACCTCAACATATGTGGCGATTGACACGGCCTTCGCCATTTCTGCCTCAATGCGCGTCTTGCACGGAGTTTTGTACAAAATGGGGCAGTTTTCGAAGCGGCAAAACCCAAATTGTCCCAAAATTATTCGGTTTCATTTCGGTTAATATCGGCCCTTCCGGGGTAATTTTTTGGGGGCGGTTTTGGGGTTAACCTTTTCGACATGGTTCGGGCTTGGCCGAACTATGGGGTGCAAGGTATGAGGTAGGTGTACCATGCGCTTGCAGCGCAGAAACTCCCACCCTACGGTTGCTGAACCGCTTTCGAATACCGTGGAATTGATTGAGGGGATTGGCATTGTGAAGGTACTGGATCGGGTTGTTTAGGCATGAGTCGAAAGGTGCTCTTTCTATCGGCAACGATATATGGCCTGATCGTGCTGGTCATTGCCAATTGGTTCCAGAACGGCATTAGCGGCGTGCCCAAACACTATCATCTAGAATACGTAGCAGAACACTGCAGCCGCATCCCCGCAAAACACGCGGCAAATATCGCCGACCATATAATCTATGATGGCTCCATAGGCGGGGCCGTCATGATTTATGATGTCGTACCCGGCAAAGCCGGACCGGGTGCATTCGTGGTTGGCTATACCAGCCCGATTGATGACTTCTTCTGCTTATGGGGCGTGGGGTGCCCGATTGGGCCGCTATTGGAGAATGGGCGCTGCAACGCGTAGCCGGGCCGATGGCAGACCGTGGGGTGCCGCTGCTTCGGTATTTCTGTGGCGCTTTATAGTGGCCAAGTACATCTTCCAAATATGCGGCGCGCGTCAGTGGCAGAAGCGGCAGCCCGCCGGACGGTCTGCCACTGGCCCGGCGCCTACGGCTTGATTCCGGGCTGGGTGGTGTCAGGCGGGTGAACCATGCGCTTTCAGCGCAGAACCACCCACCCTACGTTTGCTGAGCTATGCGGTCAGAGGCACAGGTAAAGGTTGTAGTTTTGGTAGGTGTTTGGGTCGGACCTAGTTGACGCATATTCCGCCTTCTTGCCCACCTTACCGCATATCCGGCTGGCTTCTTTTGCTGCGGTCTCCCGCTGGTACTCTTTTGAGTCCAGTCCGCCAGTCACAACAGTCACGCTATCTCCATTAAAGTCGGACACAATCGGTTCGGTTACGTCGCAGGCCGAAATTGCTAGTACCGAAATCAAACCGACAAAACACTTCTTCATTGTTAGTATTCCCCTTAAAATGAGGGATCATCGTGCAATGGACGCACAACGCACACAAGCTGAAACGATAAATCACTACGTACGCTTAACAATACATCATATTTGGTGAGCTTGCTCCATAATGCCGGTTTTTTCATATTGGACTTCACAGTTCCCGCCTCGGGCAAATTCCGGAGCCACCCAAAGAAAAAGGGAAATGCAAGCACACGGACGACTCCGCCAATGGCAAAATAGGCAGTGAGACCCCAAGGCATTCCCCCACTTCCCAAACGCACAAAACCCCTCTATAGACCCCACATCTGAGACGTGGTGCCTCGACCCCGGCACCATACAAAGGACCAAGGGGTCGGCGGCAATGGGGCCGCCATTCAAAATGGGAGACGCGGGAAGGCCCGCGAGTGCTCCCTGATAGGAAACGATACATGTTCAACGTAACGAAAAAATCCATCGAGTGGGGTGAGGAAACTCTGACGCTCGAATCCGGCAAAGTTGCCCGTCAAGCGGACGGCTGCGTGATTGCCACCTACGGCGAGACCTCCGTTATGGCCGCCGTCACTTTTGCCAAGAAGCAAAAGCCCGGTCAGGACTTCTTCCCGCTGACCGTCCACTACAACGAGAAATACTACGCCGCCGGTAAAATCCCGGGTGGCTTCTTCAAGCGCGAGGCGCGCCCGACCGAGAAAGAGACGCTGACATCGCGTCTGATCGACCGTCCGATCCGCCCGCTGTTTGTGCCGGGCTTCAAGAACGAGGTTCTGGTGATCTGTACCGTGCTGTCGCACGATCTGGTTAACGACCCTGACATGGTTGCGATGGTTGCGGCCTCCGCCGCGCTGACCATTTCCGGTGCGCCGTTCATGGGCCCGATTGCGGCTTGCCGCGTGGGCTTTGAGGATGGCGAATACATCCTGAACCCTGAGATGGACGACATGCACAACCTGCGCATGAACCCTGAGCAGCGTTTGGACCTTGTTGTTGCAGGCACCAAAGACGCCGTGATGATGGTTGAATCGGAAGCCTACGAGCTGACCGAAGACGAGATGCTGGGCGCTGTTGAATTTGCGCATGAGCAAATTCAGCCTGCGATTGACCTGATTTTGGACTTCGCCGAAGAGTGCGCGAAGGAGCCGTTTGACTTTACGCCTCCGGACTACAGCGACCTGTATAAGGCCGTTGCGAAAGCGGGCGAGAAAGCCATGCGGGCCGCTTACGCGATCACCGACAAGCAGGAGCGCACCGCTGCTGTGGCTGCCGCGAAAGAGACCGCGATTGCGAAGCTGACGGAAGAGCAGCTGGAGGACGAGAACCTTGGGTCCGCACTGAAGAAGCTGGAAAGCACCGTTCTGCGCGGCGACGTGGTGAAGAACAAGAAGCGCATTGACGGGCGTAACCTGGACGAGATCCGCGACATTGTGTCTGAGGTTGGCTTGCTGCCACGGACGCACGGCTCCGCTTTGTTCACACGTGGCGAGACGCAGGGTCTGGTTGTGACCACCTTGGGCACCGGCGATGACGAGCAGATGATCGACAGCCTGCAGGGCATGTATAAGTCGAACTTCCTGCTGCATTACAACTTCCCGCCCTATTCGGTTGGTGAAGTGGGTCGCTTCGGCCCTCCGGGTCGTCGTGAGATTGGCCACGGGAAACTGGCGTGGCGTGCGTTGCAGGCGGTTCTGCCGGCGTCGACCGACTTCCCCTATACCATCCGTCTGGTGTCCGAGATCACAGAATCGAACGGCTCCTCCTCCATGGCTTCGGTCTGTGGCGGGTCCTTGTCGATGATGGACGCAGGCGTGCCCCTGAAAGCGCCGGTTGCAGGTGTGGCCATGGGTCTGATCCTGGAAGACGACGGCAGCTACGCTGTTCTGTCGGACATCTTGGGTGACGAAGACCACCTGGGCGACATGGACTTCAAAGTGGCTGGTACCGAAAACGGCATCACCTCGCTGCAGATGGACATCAAGGTTGCGGGCATCACGCCTGAGATCATGAAAACCGCTTTGGCGCAGGCCAAAGAGGGCCGGATGCACATTCTGGGTGAGATGAACAAGGCGCTGTCCTCGGCTGGCGACTTCTCCATCCACGCGCCACGGATCGAGACCATGCAGGTGCCAACGGATAAAATCCGCGAAGTCATCGGCACGGGCGGCAAAGTCATCCGCGAGATCGTGGAAGTGTCCGGCGCCAAGGTCGACATCAACGACGACGGCATCATCAAGATCGCTAGCCCGAATGGCGAGGCCATCAAGAAGGCCTATGACATGATCCACTCGATCGTGGCTGAGCCGGAAGAGGGTATGGTTTATACCGGTACCGTCGTGAAGATCGTCGATTTCGGCGCCTTCGTGAACTTCTTCGGCAAGCGCGACGGGCTGGTGCACGTCTCGCAAATCGAGAACCGCCGTTTGAACCATCCTTCCGACGTCCTGAAAGAGGGCCAAGAGGTGAAGGTCAAGCTGCTGGGCTTCGATGATCGCGGCAAGGTGCGCCTGTCGATGAAAGTCGTCGATCAGGAAACCGGCGAAGAGATCAAGAAGGAAGAAGCGGCTGACTAAGCCCTCGGACTTTTGAGAACAGAAAGCCCCGGTGGAAACGCCGGGGCTTTTTCTTTTCGGCAGCGGCCAACACTCCGCGACCCACAAATATTCGGTTTTTTTATGTTCACGGGACCACACGAAATGGACCCCGTTTTGTGAAAATCTGTTTAATGACCAAGGCCGCGGGACGAGCGCATAAGGTTGGTGTGGCGGCATAAATCGTCACCGTGCCACCTGACCCGAAAGAGACCAAAATGCGCCTAATCCTCACCGCGGCCGCCGCAGCCGTCACCCTTTCCTCCCCCGCTTTTTCGCAAGACCTGTATGGCCATGTCTTTGGCGGCTACTCCGCCATTCAAGACCCCAACTTCACCGGCGTCGTCACCCCGCCCGGCGGCCAGCAGTCGGTCGATACCCGGTTTGGCGGCGGCTACAACATTGGGGCCGCATTCGGGAAATCGCTGCCCTCGCTTGATTTCGGTAGCTTCCGAGTTCGCGGCGAGGTTGAACTGTCATACAATACCGATGACGTTGACCAGATCTTCTTCTCCGGCAACGGGCCAGCGGCGGAGGTCAATGTTGCGGGCGACATCTCGACGACGCGCGTCTTCGGCAACCTGATCGCGGACCTGCCGACCGGCGGCAGCTTCACACCATATGCGGGCTTCGGGCTTGGCGTGGCGTCCACCAGCACCAACCTGATCTACGGCCCCGGCGTCCGGCTGGATGACCGCAGCGAAGGCGTGACCGCGCAGCTCATTCTGGGGACGTCTTACGCACTGAGCGACAACCTGAGCCTGACCGGCGACGTGCGCTATATCCGCGACTTCAGCGTTGATGTGCCGCGCTTCAACCCGGCGGGCGGACTGACCGGGACGGTCAGCGACGACATTGGCAGCGTGAACGTCAATGTTGGCCTGCGCTTCGGCTTTTAGCCCCCACTCCAGTCAAGAGCAGTGCCGACAGAGCTGCGGGGGCCAACCCCGCAGGAGAGGCTCCAACGCAAGTTGGTGCCTCTTTTGGTGCCAGTTTCCCCGTTTCTTTGGCGGCCTGATCTCTGACAGTCGCCTCACACGCGTAAATGAGGGACAAAACCATGAAAAAACCACTCGCTGAATTTATCGGAACCTTCACACTGGTTCTGCTTGGATGCGGATCTGCCGTCTTCGCCGGAGCCGATATCGGCCTGACCGGCATCAGCTTCGCCTTCGGGCTGGCGTTGATCGGGATGGCCTACGGCATCGGCGCCGTGTCGGGCTGCCATATCAACCCTGCCGTGTCCCTCGGGGCGGTCGCCGCGGGCCGCATGACCATCGCCGAAGCGGTGCCTTACATGATCGCCCAAGTTGCGGGCGCCATCGTCGCAGCGTTGGTGCTGATGACAATCGCATCGGGCCAGGCCGACTATTCGGTGGCGGAAAACGGGCTGGGCCAGAACGGCTGGGGCGCGGGCTACCTTGGTGAATACACTATGGCCTCCGCCTTCATCTTTGAAGTCGTCGCGACCTTCCTGTTCATGGTGGTGATCCTGGGTGCCACAGGCAAAGGCGCCCCCGCCGCCATGGCCGGGCTGGCCATTGGTCTGGCACTGGTCGTCATCCATCTAGTCGGCATCAACATCACCGGCGTGTCGGTGAACCCCGCGCGGTCGATCGGGCCCGCATTGTTTGCCGGCGGCACAGCGATTGTCCAGCTGTGGCTGTTCATCGTGGCCCCCATCATCGGCGCGGTTGCCGCGGGCCTGCTGTTCAAATCGGGCCTGCTTGACGCCGAAGCCGACGCCGAGGCCTAAGACCGCTGATACAACGCCAGAAAGGCCCCTTCGGCGACGACGGGGCCTTTTTCATGCATCCCCCGCATAAACCTTGGTCCAATGCCGCCCGAGATGCGCCGAAAGGCCAATGGGACATAGGCGATTTCTCCTCACATGCTGATCATCGCAACACCGCGATAACCAACCTGAAACGGAGACTGACTATGACATCCAAGATCCTTACCCTGACCACCGCAATCGTCGCCTTGCCTGCCGCGGCCTTTGCCCAGTTCAACCTTGGCGACACATTGCCCACGGCCGAAGCCGACATCCGCACCATGCTGGAAACCCAGGGCTACCAGATCGAGGAAATCGAGCTGGAGACGGACGAAATCGAAGTCGAAGCCACCCTGGACGGGGTCGCATACGAACTGACCCTGGCAGCGGCCACCGGCGAAATCATCGAGATCGAGCTGGATGACGAAGACGGCGACGACGACTGAGAACGGATGGGCGGGCCGGACCGGCTTGCCCTCCCCCACGCTTCCCTGCCAAAACAGCGGCAGGGAGGCGATCATGCACCAATCCACAAAGAGCCTTTGGGGGCTGTTCATCCTGCAAGCGGCCTGCGCCGCCTTCTTTGCGTTTGACGCCGTGTCGGACTTCCTTGGCTGGGAGGCCAAGTCCCCCCTGCGCGACATGGATGTGTACGAATATGTGTTCGCCGCCGTGCTGGTGGTCAGCCTCGCCATCACGGCGCGGGAAATCGTGAAGATGCAAGGCCGCCAGAAACGGCTGAAGCAGCAGGTTGACGTGGCCTCGGGCGCGTTTGCCGAATTGCTGGAACGCCAGTTCGAGGAATGGCAACTGACAAGTTCGGAGGCGGAGGTTGCGATGCTGGCCATCAAGGGGCTGTCGATTGCCGACATGGCGCGACTGCGCGACACCAAGGAAGGCACCATCAAGGCCCAATGCGCCGCCGTCTACCGCAAGGCGGGCGTCACCGGGCGGCTGCAGCTGCTGAGCCTGTTCATCGAGGAGCTGATGGCGGAGACCCTGATACCCGCCCCCCGGGACGTTTGACCCAAAACCGTGCCATTGTGGTCACAGCTTGCGGCCTCACGATCCTGTTATTCCAACTTCCCCGAAAAGCCGGTAAAATCCGCAAACTGCTAGTCTGGGCCAAGGTTTTTTGGCAATAAGGGGACCCTAATGATTAACCGTCGTACACTACTGGCCTCCGGCCTTGCCTCCGCCGCCCTCTGCGCGACGCCCGCTTTGGCGCAACGCAAGGCCTGGGTGATGCCGGAGCAATTCAAACCACGCGTCATCAACCTGGCGGGCGATCTGCCTGCGGGCGAAATCCATGTCGACCCGCGCGCCTTCGCGCTGTACTGGACCCTGGCCGAGGGCAAGGCGCTCCGCTACACCTGCGGCATCGGCCGCGCCGGCCTTTATGAAAGCGGCACCTTCACCGTGGGCGCCAAGAAAGAGTGGCCCTCCTGGACGCCGACGCAGGACATGATCAAGCGCGACCCGAAATACAAGCAATGGGAGGACGGCCAACCAGGCGGCCCCGACAACCCGCTTGGATCGCGCGCGTTGTACCTGTTTGCGCCCCGCATCGGCGACACGTTCCTGCGCATCCACGGCACCTCCGCGCCATGGACCATCAACTCCGCCGTCTCAAACGGCTGCGTGCGGCTGACCAACGCCCATATCGCGCATCTCTACCAGCAAGTGCCCAAGGGCACGAAAGTTGTGCTGCACTAGGCGCGGCACCTCTTTCGAAAATAGGAAAGGCCGGTCACTGGGACCGGCCTTTTTCTTTTTGGGGTCAAAGCTCACATTCTGGCGGGCTTCTTTCTGCCAAAAATATGCTAGGTAGTTTGCCCGTGCGGCTGAAGGACAAAGTCCTTCAAAGAGCACAGAAAAACATGCGCGGCGCAGCCGCTCCTTTGGGTTGCGGTCAGCCCGGCGCTTTGACGGTGCGCAGGTAGGGCAGCACGGTGGTGACGTCGCCGAACTTGGCCTGCGCGTCCTCGGTGGACACGGCGGGCGGCACGATCACGTCCTGGCCGACTTCCCAGTTGGCGGGCGTGGCCACGCCTTTGGCCGACATTTGCAGCCCGTCCAACGCGCGGATGATTTCCGCGAAATTGCGGCCCACGGTCATCGGGTAGGTCATCATCAGTTTAACCTGCTTGTCCGGCCCGATGATGAACACTGACCGCACCGTGGCGCTGTCGGCAGGGGTGCGCCCGTCTGGCAGCACGTATTCGGCGGGCAGCATATCGAAGGCTTTGGCAACCTCCAGACCTTCATCCGCGACGATGGCGAACTCGGCCTTGGCGTCGGCCACTTTTTCAATGTCGGCCTTCCATTTGACGTGATCCTCGACCCCGTCGACGGAGACGCCCAACACCTTGGTGTTGCGCTTGGCCCATTCATCGGCCAGCTGCGCGACCGCGCCGAATTCCGTGGTGCAGACCGGAGTAAAATCCTTGGGGTGGCTGAAGATAACCGCCCAGCTGTCCCCCACCCAGTCATGCAGCGAGATATCGCCCTTGTCAGTGGTCACGGTCAAATCGGGAATTGTGTCGTTTATGCGAAGCCCCATGGCGTTCCCTTTCTATTGAAACTAGCTTGCCCTCAATATAGTCGCCATTGGCGGCGATTGAACACCCCGCCGCACACCCATACTGGAGGCCCCATGAAAAACGCGAAGAATTTTTACATAAACGGCGCATGGGTCTCCCCTGCCAAGGCCAATGATCTGGACGTCATCAACCCCTCGACCGAGGAGGTGTGCGAGACAATTTCCTTAGGTGGACAAGCCGACACTGACGCCGCCGTTTCCGCGGCCCGCGCCGCGTTTGACGACTGGTCCCAGACCGACAAGGGCGAGCGCATCGCGCTGCTGAAAACCCTGTCCGAAGTCTATAACGACCGCGCCGAAGAAATGGCGCAGGCGATCAGCTTGGAGATGGGCGCGCCGCAGGATCTGGCGCGCGCGCAGCAAGTGGGCGCAGGATCGTGGCATCTGGGCGGCTTCCTGAAGGCCATGGAGACATTCGAATTCGAACGCGACTTCACCGCGACCGAAAAGACCCTGTACGAACCCATCGGGGTCTGCGCCCTGATCACCCCGTGGAACTGGCCGATGAACCAGATCGTGCTGAAAGCGGTGCCCGCCATGGCCGTGGGTTGCACCATGGTGCTGAAACCATCCGAAATCTCGCCACTGTCGGGCATCCTGTTCGCCGACTTCGTGCACGAGGCGGGCTTCCCCGCTGGCGTGTTCAACATGGTCAATGGCGACGGGCCGGGCGTGGGTTCCCAGCTAAGCGCGCACCCCGAGGTCGACATGGTGTCCTTCACCGGCTCGTCGCGCGCGGGCAAGCTGATCTCTGTCGCCGCCGCCGAAACGCTGAAACGCGTGTCGCTGGAATTGGGCGGCAAGGGCGCGAACATCATCTTTGCCGACGCGGATGAGAAGGCCGTGAAATCCGGCGTCATCCGCTGCTTCCGCAACACCGGGCAATCCTGCAACGCGCCGACCCGCATGCTGGTCGAACGCTCCCGCTATGACGAGGCGGTGGAACAGGCCACCGAAATGGCGAACGCCACCGTGGTTGGCCCGGCCTCCGAGGAAGGCAAACATATCGGGCCTTTGGTCAGCGAAATGCAGTTCGACAAGGTCCAAGGCCTGATCGAGCAGGGCATCAAAGAAGGCGCCAAGCTAATGGCCGGCGGCGTCGGACGCCCCGAGAACCTGAACCGCGGCTATTACTGCCGCCCGACAGTGTTTGCGGATGTGACCCCCGACATGGAAATCTACAAACAGGAGATTTTCGGCCCCGTTTTGTCGATCATGCCGTTTGACGACGAGGCGCATGCGATTGAGCTGGCCAATGACACGCCCTACGGGCTGACCAACTACATCCAGACCGCCGATGACGAAAAGCGCCGCCGCGTGGCGCGCCGCGTCCGGTCGGGCATGGTGGAGACCAACGGGTCGGGCTTTGCACAAGGCTCGCCTTTTGGCGGTTACAAGCAATCGGGCAACGGCCGCGAAGGCGGCATGTTCGGATTGGAAGAGTTCTGCGAAGTGAAGGCCGTATCAGGCTGGACAAGCTGACCTAGACCAAAGGCGGCGCATAGGGCAGACTTCAGCGGTCACATCCTGACCGGAGGATTACCATGCGCCGCTTCATCATTGGACTGTTCACCCACGGGGTCGCATTGGCCATCGGCTTTGCGCTTGGCATCTACCTGCTGCCGATCCTGACCGCCCCGCCCTCCCCCGACAGCGCGATGCTGGAGGAGAAAGCGCAAGGCGCGCTATTCACCGCTGAACTGACACGCGACCTGCCCGGCAGCGATTTCCTGCATTGGGGCGAAGGCACCATCAGCCTGTCCGCGACCGAGATCGTGCATACCGGCGCGCTGTCCCCGGGGCCGGATTACAAGCTGTATCTGACCAAGGAATTTGCCGATGACGAGGACGGCTTCAACGCCATCAAAGCCGACGCGCTGCAATTGGGCGACGTTAAAACCTTTGGCGGTTTCATTTTGGCCGTCCCCGAGGGCACCGATCTGGAAAGCTACAATACCGTCGTGATCTGGTGCGAAAGTTTCGGGGAGTTTATCACCGCAGCAAAATACAGGTAGGCCCATGCGCAAAATTCAATCCCAAGGCATCCACCATATCACCCTCATGGGGGCGGATCGGCAGACGTCGATTGATTTTTGGGAAGGCGTGATGGGCATGCCTTTCATCTTCGACCAGCCCAATCTGGACGACCCCGACGAGGGGCATCTGTATTTCGACCCCGGCGACGGGCGGCTGATCACCATCTTTACCAACGAGACCCGAAAACCGGTGCACACCCGCACGCCGACGGATGCGGGGTGCGTGCATCATCTGGCGATCAACGTTTCGCTGGCCAGCTTCCGCCAGATCGAGGCGCGGCTGAACGACCGGGGCATCCGCCATAGCGGGCCCAAGGACCGGGGCTTTATGGATTCGATCTATTTCAAGGACCCGCTGGGCTTCCTGATCGAATGCGCCTGCTACAAGTTTGAGCCGCCCGCAGGCTGCACCCATGCCGACGTGATGATCGAGGCGCATAAGGCGCGGGTCAAAGCGGGCGATTACAACATTCAGGAAATCCACCTTGCCGACGCGATTGAAACACTGGTGGAACGCACCCAAGGCACCCTGTCGGACGACCGCAGCCCGAAAAACCCGTATTAGAACTTTTACTTGGCACCGGACGACCGACAGGTCAGATTGACCGGGATATTTTCAGCACGAGGTTTTCCGGAATGAATTACGAAGCCCAGCTCATAACGCTCCGCCGCATCTCGGCGGGGATCAAGACAGAGACCATTGCGCTCGACACCAAGGCGCTGCCGCAGCCGGGCACCCATAGCCACCAGAGCCTGAGCCAGAAAATCGATATGTGGCATAGCTCGTTGATCGCCATTGCGCGGGGGCTTGAGGCGCAGCAGGGGCTGCTGAACAAGATGGCACCCGCCACCCGCGGCGATTATTCGGCCCAGCAAAGCCACCGGGACAAATCGGCCAACATTGCCGGGCTGCGCGACCAATGCCTGACTTTGCTGGAAGAGCTGGCCCAGCTGCTCAGCAAATTGAACGGCCCTGAGCGCGACGGCATCGCCATGGCAAACGCGCTGAAACACGCCTTAAAAAACATCACCAAAGAGGGCGAGGCGCTGGAAATCGGCACCGGCGAGGCGGAGCAATTCCAGCAGGTCGTCGTCAAGGCCGCAGGCCCGGTCGAAGCACCAGTGACCTATCGCCCCAACCTCGGGACAGGGCTGATCACGCTGGCCGTGTTCCTGCTGGTTGCCGCCAAGAAGATGCTCGACAAGGACCGCTAAGCAAAGCTGTCCGCCAGCAGATCGAACACCAGCCGGATGCGTTTTGATGTGTGCAATTCGCGGTGCACCACCAGCCAGACGGGGAACGGGATGCTAAGTTCGGGGAAGACCATCTCTACTTCCGGGGCGAATTCCGCGGCGGACTGGCTCATAGGGCCTACGCCAAGGCCTGCGCGGATCATCGACCAAGCCGCCACCCCATCGGCGGAAGCATAGCGGATATTTTTCCGCGTCACCGGCAGCCCGTTGGCATTGAGCAGCGCGACCATCCGGTCGTGATCGTCGAACCCAACGAAATCGCATCGCGCGACCTCCTCGGCCGATTTGGGCCAGCCCGCACGCTCCAGATAGTCCCGTGTGGCGTAAAGATGGCCGGTCATTTCCCCCACCAGCTTGGCGATCAGATCGGGCTCGGTCGGGCGGCCGTGGCGAATGGCGATATCGGCCTCCCGCCGCATCAGGTTTTGGATCGAATTGCTCGACACCACAGTTACATCAATACCCGGCGCCACCTCGCGCAACCGCTTGAGGATCGGCGGCAGATGGTAGCACGACATGATGTCGGTGGCCGTGATGGCGACATGGCCGTCCACCTGTTCCGATTGCCCTGACACCGCCAGCGAAAACCTGGACGCCGCGTCGCCCATGGCCTGCACATGCCCCAGCACATCGCGGCCCGCATCGGTCAGAACCAGCGACCTGCCGACCCGTTCAAACAGCACCACACCAAGGCTGTCTTCCAACGCCGAGACCTGCCGCCCCAACGTGGGCTGGGTCAGCCCCAACGCGCGGGAGGCGGCGGACAAAGACCCCTCCTGCGCGGTCGCCAGAAAGGCCCGCGCCTGATTCCAGTCAAAGTTGATCGCCTTCCAATTCATACAATTTTGTATATCAGATGGACAGATTTCGGCAATTTATAGTTTGTATTTGCATGGGTATCTTGGCCTGAGAAAGGATGAGACCCATGACCCAAGCGACTTTCTGGGACGGCATTGCCCCCAAATACGCCAAACAACCGATCAAAGACTTAGACGCCTATGAGCAGACGATGGAGCGGGTGCGCGACTACCTTTCCCCCAACGACCGCGTGGTTGAACTGGGCTGCGGCACCGGCGCAACGGCGCTGAAACTGGCGCCGCACGCGGCCCATATCACCGGCACCGACATTTCCCCTGGCATGATCGCGCAGGCGAACGCGCGGCTGAAGGGCGGCGAAAACGTCAGCTTCCGCATCGCCACACCGGACGCCCTGACCGACCTGGCGGGCAAGATGGACGTGGTCACCGCCTTCAACCTGATCCACCTGATCCCGGACACCGAAGCGCTGGTGGCGCAGGCCGCAACGCTGCTGAAACCGGGCGGGCTGTTCATCACCAAAACACCTTGCCTTGCCCACTTCAACCGGCTGCTTATGCTGGCCATCCCGGTGATGCAGCTGCTTGGGAAAGCGCCCTACATCAAGCGCCTGTCCATCACTGAGCTGGAAGGCGCAATCACCTTCGAGAGCTTCGACATCATTGAAACCGGGTCCTACCCCGCCAAGCCACCCAGCCGCTTCATCGTCGCCCGCAAGCGCTAGAACGGGGCCTTGGCCTTGAACTCCAGCGCGCGCCCGCCTTCGGGGTGGCGCAGCTTCAGGCTTTCTGCGTGGAGCATCATGCGCGGGTGGTTTTCCCAATCGTCGGAATAGAACGGGTCGCCCACAATCGGGTGGCCCAGCTCCTTCATATGCACCCGCAGCTGATGCGACCGGCCGGTTTTGGGGAACAGCCGCATCCGCGTCACCCCGTCCTTGACCGCCCCGCGTCGCCATTCGGTCAGCGCCGGTTTGCCGGTCTCGAAATTCACGTGCTGCAGCGGGCGGTTGGGCCAGTCCACGATCAGCGGCAGGTCGATGCTGCCGGACTTTTCCGCCACGGCGCCATGGACCAGCGCGATATAGGTTTTCTTGGTGTGCCGCTTCTCAAACTGCAGCCCCAGATGGCGCTGCGCCGCCTTGGTCAGCGCGAAGACCATCACGCCGGATGTGTCGCGGTCCAGCCGGTGCACCAGCAACGCTGTGGGGAAGGCGGCCTGCACGCGGGAGATCAGGCAGTCCGCCAAATGCTCCCCCTTGCCCGGCACCGACAGCAGCCCGTGCGGTTTGTTGACGATCAGCAGCTCCGCATCCTCGTGGATCACCTCCAGCGGGTCATTGGGCGGGGTGTAGTCGCTGCTCATGCCCTGCCCCGCCACATCGAGATGGAATACAGGATCAGCGCCCCCCAGATCATCGGGAACGCTATGGCGCGGGCCTGCCCGAAGGGCTCGCCAAAGATGAAGACGGCGACCAGCATGATCATCGTTGGCGCGATATATTGCATGATGCCGATGGTGCTCAGCCGCAGCCGCTTGGCCCCGTTGGCGTACAGCATCAGCGGGATCGCGGTGACCACCCCGCAGCCCAGCAGCAGCCACATGTCGGACCCGAAATGGCTGGCCCCGGTGCCGCCCAGATAGACCCAGTAGCCCAAAGCCGGGATGGCGAGGATCAGCACCTCCAGCAGGAAACCCTGATTCGGCCCGATGGCGAGCCACTTTTTGAAGAACGCATAAAACCCCCAAGACAGGGTCAGCCCCAACGCCGCCCACGGCAGCCGGCCCGCGTCAAAGGTCAGCACCAATACGGCGGCGAAGGCCAACCCGATTGCCACCCATTGCAACGGCCTGAGCCGCTCGCCCAACAGCACAAAGCCCAGAAACACCGAAAATAGCGGGTTGATGTAATACCCCAGCGCCGCCTCCAACGCGTTGCCCGATGCGATGGACCACACGTAGATCCCCCAATTGACCGAGATCAACGCCGCCGTCACGCAGCCCATCGCCAGCATCCTGGGTGTCGTCAACGCGGTTCGGATGTCGCCGGTGCGCCGCATCACGATCAGCACCAGCCCGGCAACCGGGATCGACCAGATAACCCGATGCGCGACCACCTCCGCCGCGGGCACGTGGCTGAGCAACTTCATGTAGAGCGGCAGAAACCCCCACAGCAGATAGGACCCCAGCGCAAAGCCGAAGCCCGCCATTGTGTCGCCGCCATCTGTTGCGCGCGGTTGCGCGGTCGGTGCCTGTGCCATGGCAGCGTTTGATCATTGCGCGCACCGCGGCGCAAGGGCCGGTTTTGGCGTGCAGCAAATGCCGCTGGCTGATATTTCCGTACCGCCGGTCCCTCCCGGTCATGCTTCTTTTTGCCGAAAATATGCCGGGGGGTCCGGGGGGCTGGCCCCCCGGCGGATCGACGCGCCAAAGGCGCGGCGAAACCACGCTTTGCGCGTTAGACCTTCACCCGCTCTGAGGTCGGATCGTAGAACGGCTTGGAGGACACCTCTGCCTTGACCATCTTGCCGGCCACATCAATTTCAAAGTCGTCCTCCAGCACATCCGCCAGCTTTTCGCCCGGGCACTGGATGTAGCCCATGCCCATGGCGGCACCCAGCTGGTGGCCGTATGACCCCGACGTCAGATAGCCCGCCAATTCGCCGTTCCGGAACACGGGTTCCGCGTGGTACAGCAACGGCTCAGGGTCGGTCAGCTTGAATTGCAGCAGCCGCATTTGCAGCCCCTCATCCTGCTTTTTCAGGATCGCGTCGCGGCCCATGTAATCAGGCTTGTCCTTCTTGACCGCAAAGCCCAGCCCCGCCTCCATCACATGATCTTCTGATGTGATGTCATGGCCAAAGTGGCGAAAGCCCTTCTCGATCCGACAGGTGTCCATCATGTGCATCCCGCACAGACGCATCCCGAAATCGAAGCCCGCCTCAGCCAGCGTTTCAAATACGTGGCCCGCCATGTCGGAGGACACGTAGACCTCCCAGCCCAGCTCGCCCACATAGGTCACGCGGTGCACGCGGGCCAGCCCCATGCCGATCTCGATCTCCTGCGCGGTGCCAAACGGGTTCACGTCATTGCCGAAGTCATTCGGGCTGACCGCCTGCAGAAGCTCCCGCGACCGAGGCCCCATCACCGCCAACACGCCTTCAGCGGCGGTGGTGTCGGTGATGACCACGTCGAAATCCTTCGCCCGCGCCGCGCGTTCCATCCATGTCTGATCCGCCAGCCGAGACGCTGCCGGGGTCACGACCAGATACTCGAACTCGCCCATCCGCGTGACGGTCACATCCGCCTCGATCCCCGCTTTGGAGTTGAGGAACTGCGTGTAGACAATCTTGCCGTTGTCGACCGAATAATTGCCGCCGCCGACGTAGTTCATGAACGCTTCCGCGTCACGCCCCGCGACCCGGATTTTGCCGAATGAGGACATGTCATACATGCCCACATTCTGGCGCACCGCCATATGCTCCTCGCGCACGTTGTCGAAGAAGTTCTGCCGTTGCCAGCTGTACTGGTATTCCGCCTCCTGGTTCTCCCGCGCGAACCAGTTGGCGCGTTCCCAACCGGCCAATTCGCCCATCACGGCGCCGCGCTCCATCAGATGATGGTGGAACGGCGTGCGCCGCACCCCGCGCGCAGTCTTCTTTTGCAGATACGGGAAGTGGTCTGCATAAAGCAGGCCCAGCGTCTCCTTGGAGCGCTCAAACAGATAGGTCTTGTTGCCCTGAAACGGCTGCATCCGGCTGATATCCACGTCGCCCAGATCAAACGGCTTCTCGCCCGCATCCATCCACTGCGCCAGCGCCTGACCGGCGCCGCCCGCCGACTGGATACCGATGGAGTTGAAGCCCGCCGCGACCCAGAAATTGTCCAGCTCGGGCGCAAGGCCAAGGTGATAGGCGTCATCGGGCGTGAAGCTTTCCGGCCCGTTGAAGAAGGTGTGAATCCCCGCCTCCGCCAGCATCGGCATCCGTTCAACGGCGGCCTCCAGGATCGGCTCGAAATGGTCGAAATCTTCGGGCAGCTGGTCGAATTCAAAATCCTTCGGGATGTCCAAGGTCCACGGTTTGGACACCGGCTCGAACGCGCCGAGCAGCATTTTGCCCGCATCTTCCTTGTAATAGGCGCATTCATCGGGCACCCGCAGCACCGGCAGCTGGGTCAGGCCGGGCACATTTTCGGTGACGATGTAGAAGTGTTCGCAGGCATGAAGCGGCACGTTCACGCCCGCCATCTTGCCAACCGAATGGCCCCACATCCCGCCGCAGTTGACCACGTGATCCGCCTCAATCGAACCGGTCTCGCCGTCCTTGTCTTCCCACGTCACGCCGGTGACGCGGCGGCCTTCCTTCTGGACCCCAGTGACCAGATAGCCTTCCTTCACGAGCGCCCCGTTCTGGCGCGCGCCCTTGGCCAGGGCCTGCGCGATGTTGGCCGGGTCGCCTTGGCCGTCCAGCGGCAGGTACACCCCGCCCACCACGCCGTCGATATTGATATGCTCGTAGCGCTTCTTCACTTCCTCGGGGGAAATCGGTTCGGCCTCAACGCCAAAGGACCGCGCCATTGCAGCCTGGCGCATGATCTCTTCCTGACGCTCCTCGGTCAGCGCCACGGTGATCGACCCGCAGCGTTTGAACCCGGTCTCAACCCCGGTCTCGGCGGCCAGGTCGCCGTAAAGCTCCTGGCTGTACTTCGCCAGCTTCGTCATGTTCTTGGTGGCCCGCAGCTGCGCGATCAGCCCGGCGGCGTGCCACGTGGTACCCGATGTCAGCTGCTTGCGCTCCAGCAACACGATGTCGGTCCAGCCCTGCTTGGCCAGATGGTAGGCAACGGAACAGCCAATAACGCCGCCGCCAATGATGACGACGCGCGCGGATGTGGGAAGGCTCATGGGTACATCTCCGAGAATTTGGCTTTGTAGAGGGCGATCATTTCGTCCTCGGTGGCACCAGTGTCATAAGGGGGGGTCGTCAGAGGTTTCACCTCGGTGACGTCAATTTTCACAATCAGGTTCATGCGGTCGCACAGATCGCCCCAGACCTCCTGGAAGCGAGGGTAGAGCGCGTCGAATTCCTTGGTGTCACGGCGCACCATGGCGGCCTGCCCGCGCAGCCGCGCGCCCTTGCGGGTGAAGGCATCCACGAAATTGACCTCGCATTCGGGGTTGTGGGTCAGGTTGGTGACCGTCTGCGGCGACCGGATTTCGCCAAAGGCGATGGTCTGCTCATCGACCACCAGAAACGTGCCCTTTGGGCTGACCGAGGGCCGCCCGCCCGGTGTCACCGTGGCGATGTTGCCCAGCCGCCAGCGGGTGATCAGCTCTTGCACCGAGGATGGGATCACGCCGCAAACCTCCGCGCCAGCTCGGCAATATGGGCAGGCCCCACCTCGCAGCATCCGCCAACGATTTGCGCGCCTGCGTCGACCCAGTTTTGCGCGTGGTCGGCATAGGCATCAGGCCCCAGATCAGTGCGTGCGGTCAGCACATCCACGGTCGCGCCGATATGGTCAAAGCTGTCGGCAATGGAGGTGAAGCCGTTGGCATAGGCCCCGATCAGCGGCCCGCATCCGGCGATGATTGGGATGGCTTTGGTCACCGCCTCTGGCTTGGAGCAGTTGACCAACAAGGCCTCGGGCTGGAATTCCGCGATCAGCGGCAGGATGTCGGACACCGGCTCGCCCGAGCGCAGCTTGGTGCCGTCATTATCGTCGACGGACACCGCGACCCAGACCGGCTTGCCGGTGGTCGACGCCCCCATCAACCCGCCGCGCGCCTGATCGACCGATGACATGGTTTCCAGCAGGTGCATGTCCACATAGGGCAGCTGGTAGCCGCAAAGCTGGGCGTAAATCTCCGCCGCCACGTCGGACGGCGGGGCCTTGTCCGGCTGGTAGGAAAACCCAAGCGGCCCCAAGCCGCCCGCGACCAGACCTGCGCCATGCGCGTCGCGTGCGTCGCAGGCCAGTTGGCAGGACAGTTCGGTCAGATCCTGCAGCTTCTCGGGGATGCCGTGATTGTCCAGCCGGTCGGGCAGCACATTGTATCCGTTGGTCGTGGCAATGGCGGCCCCGGCGGCGAAGAAGTCGTCATGCACCGCGCGCACCAGATCGGGCCGGTCCATCATGACCTGCGCCGACCACAGCCCGGTGGCCTCGCCCACACGGGCAATCAGCTCCTGCCCCATGCCCCCATCAAGAATGGTCACGCTCATGGCGCAACCCAAGCGCCGCGCAGCGGCGCCCCCGCAGGTGACATGCGGTCACGCATGGAGGGGAGGCGGGAGGGCCCGCCACAGGCAAAGGGCGAGACACCGGTCATGCGCGGATACGCTCGTTTTCGGGGTCCCACAAAGGCGCGTCTTCCTGCACAACCGCTTTGCAGCGCTTGCCGAAGATTTCGACCTCCAGCTCGGTGCCGGGTTTGGACAGCTCCGCCTTCACGACGCCCAGGGCCACGGATTTGTTGATCCGGTACCCCCAGTCGCCCGACGTGGTCTCCCCCACAACCTCGTCGCCGTTCCACACGGTCGACATGTAGGGGGCGTCGGCGTCGGGCGCGTCCACGATCATGGTGACGAAGCCCTTCTTGGGGCCTTGCTGCAGTTCGTTGGCGAGGGCGACCTTGCCGGGGAAGTCCTGCTCCTTGTTCAGGCGCAGGAACCGCTCCATGCCGCCTTCCAGCAAGGTGTAGTCGGTCGACAAATCGCCCTTCCAGGTGCGGTAGCCTTTCTCGATCCGCATCGAATTCAGCGCGTACATGCCAAACGGTTTGGCCCCGGCCGCGCGCACCGCATCATACACCGCCGCGCTGTCGTCAAAGGCGGAGTGGATTTCCCAGCCCAGCTCTCCCGCGAAGGAAATGCGCATCAGCTTGACAGGCTTGCCGGCAATCTCGCTGTCTTGGTGGGTCAGCCAACCGGTGGTCAGATCGGCGTCGGGGGCCAACCCCTGCACCAGCGCGCGGGACTGCGCGCCTGTAACCAGCGCAACCGACCACTCCCGGGTAATATCCGTCATGGTGATCGAGCCGTCTTCAGGCAACCGACCCTTCAGGAACTCGAAATCATGCCATTGCGCCACGGCGGCGGTCATCAACCAGAAATCGTCCTCGCCGAAGCGGATGATGGTCACCTCGGTGACAATGCGACCCCGCGTATCGGTGAAATAGCCAAGGTTCATCCGGCCGGCTTTCGGCAGCGCGCCCGCAACCTGGCCGCGCAGCCATTCGGCAGCGCCTTCGCCGCTCAGCGTGTAGCGTGAGAAGCCCGGCATATCCAAAACCCCAACGCCGTTGGTGCAGGCCTCGACCTCCTCCTTGATGCGCACGGCCCATGGGCCCTGACGGTCCCAGGTATGGGTCGCCTCCTCGGAGGTATCGTCGCCGTCCTGCGCAAACCAGTTGGCGCGTTCCCAGCCGTTATAGGCCCCCATCTGCGCCCCGGAGGCCAGCAAAGTAGCGTGGTTCGGCGACAGCTTCTTGTCGCGCCCGGCCGGCCATTCGTGATGCGGGAAATGCATCGCGTATTCGTGGCCATAGGTTTCCAGTGCCTTGGACAGGCAATAGTCGTGGTCGGCGAAATCGGTGTAGCGGCGCGGGTCGACGGCCCACATGTCGTCCTCGGTCTCGCCGTGCATGATCCATTCCGACAACACCTTGCCGGCCCCGCCGCCCTGCGCGATCCCGAAGGTGAAGGAATGACCCTCAAACGCGTTCTTCACACCCGGCATCGGGCCGATCATCGGCAAGCCGTCAGGCGCATAAGGAATGGGCCCGTTGATGTTGCGGCCGACGCCGGCGGTGCCAAGGATCGGCAGCCGCTCCATCGCGTCTTCAATGTAATATTCCAGCCGGTCCAGATCGTCGGGGTACAGCTGGAAGGAGAAATCTTCCGGCATCGGGTCATCGGGCGTCACCCAGGCGGCCTTGCAATTGCGCTCATACGGCCCGAGGTTCAGGCCGTTTTTGTCCTGGCGCAGGTAATAGGACACATCCACGTCGCGGATCATCGGCATCTTGTGGCCCTTTTCCTTGGTCCACGCCTCCAGCTCCGCAATTGGTTCGGTCAGGAAATACTGGTGCGACATGACCACCATCGGCACGGTGCGCCCGCCGAACGGTTTGAACATCTCTCCCACGCGCTGCGCATAATAGCCCGCGCAGTTGACCACGTATTGCGCGCGGATCTCGCCCTTGTCGGTCTTCACGATCCACTCGTCGCCGTCGCGGTCCATGCCGGTAACAGGGCAGAACCGTTCAATCCGCCCGCCATTGTCGCGCGCGCCCTTGGCCAAGGCCTGCGTCAGCTGCGCGGGGTCGATGTCGCCGTCCAGCGGGTCCCAAAGGCCGCCTGCAAGGTCGTGGGTTTCCATGAACGGGTTGAATTCCTTCAGCTCGTCCGGCGTGCAGATATCCATCTGCAGCCCCTGGTAGCGGCCCATGCCCGCCACCTTCTCAAATTCCTGCATCCGCTCCTTGGTGTGCGCCAGCCGGATCGCCCCGGTGACGTGGTAGTTCATCGGGTAGTCCACATCGTCAGCGAGGGTGCGGTACATCGCGGCGCCGTAGCGCTGGATGTTCATGACCGCCCAGGAGCCTGCAAAGTTCGGAACGTTGCCCGCCGCGTGCCAGGTCGATCCGGCGGTCAGCTCGTTCTTCTCCAACAGCACGCAGTCTTTCCAGCCCGCCTTGGCCAGATGGTACAGCGTCGAGGTACCGACGACGCCGCCGCCGATGATGACCACGCGGGCCGTTGTTGGAAAATCAGACATGAACGTCTCCCTTATTGTTCGTGCTGCGGTATTCCGTCCGCAATGTCGTAATAGTCGCCCTTGTCGGCGACAAAGATGTGTTTCTCGATGCGCAGGCCGGTGGGTCCGTCGATGGCCCCCAGCGAAAAGCTCATGGATGTTTCGTCATTGTGCTTCCAGAACAGGTTGCAGCCACAATTGGCGCAGAAGCCGCGTTTGGCGCTGTCGGATGAGGCGTACCATTTGACGTCGCCTTGAATCTCAATATCGGCCTGTTCCACCACGGCAGACGCCCAGACATTGCCCGACTGCTTGCGGCACTGGCCGCAATGGCAGTTTGACACGCTCCATGTCTTGCCTTTGACCTCGAAGCTGCAGGCGCCGCAGTTGCACGACCCTTTCATCACGTTCTCTCCGGCGTGGAGGCGCTGCCCAACGCAACGCCATAGATCACGAAGCACACCGCCATCACGCGGCGGACCCAGACGTTCAGGATCGCGCTCATGGCCGACCGGCCGATGCCCGCCCCAATCGCTGTGTAGATCAGGTAGCTCGCCGCCGTGATGATCAGCGCCGTTGGCATGATCACCCACATCTGCGTCCAGACCGGCACGTCGGGCTGCACAAACTGGGTGAAGGCCGCGAAATAGCCGGCTATGGATTTGACGTTGATGGTCGCGATCAAGAAGGCCTTGCCGTAAATCGACGTGGCCGACACCGCCCGCGGGGCCACGGGTTTGGTGGCGTTCAGCCAGCCGCGCACGCCCAGATAGATCAGGAAGGCCGCGCCAATCAGCTTGCCGTAAAAGAACGCCTCCGGGAAGGAGGCCAGCAGCGCGGTGACCCCGGCTGCCGACAACACCAAGAACAGCGCGGCCTGCGTCAGGATCGCCAACACGCCCCAAAGCGAGCGCTTGAACCCGTACACCATCCCGTTTGTCACGCAGTTCACGGCATTGGGCCCCGGCGTGATGACAAAGACCACCCAGAACAACGCAAATACGATCCAACCTTCAACGCTCATCCAATGCCGCTCCTCTAATACACCGGTGGGGAGATGACCCAGATCAGAACCGCCGGTTCCGAGTAGGGGTTGCTCCATTTGTAGGGTTCACCGCGCAGCCTGAAACTGTCGCCTGCGCCCACGGTATGCTCTACACCGTCGATTGAAAGATTCAATCGACCCGAGACGACATAGGCCACTTCTTGCGTCGCACGGGTCACCGCTTTGCTGATCTTGGATCCGGCGTCAAAAGTGGAATGCACCACCTCGAAATCGTCGGTGAGGTCGGGCGACAACAGCTCTTCAATCAGCCCCTCTTCGCGGGACCCGATGGGGCGGCGCACGTTAGCGCGCACGATGTAGCCCTGTTCTTTGGCCGAAATCGCCTCCTGCCGGAACAGGCTGGAAACAGACACGTCCAGCGCCCGCGCGATCATCCGCAGGTCGGTGACGCTGGGGTCGGACATGCCGCGTTCCACCTGGCTCAACCACCCCACAGACCGGCCCAGAATGTCGGACAAATCCGCCAGCGTCAGCCCCCGCGCTTTGCGCAGCGCACGAAGATCGGCACCAAGCGATTGAGGCTGAGACGGGTCGGAATGCAACATAGCACCAAACATGAAATGATTGGCCGTGAAATTTCACGGCTTTTTTTCACGAAACAGGAATCGGGCGAGTCGTGCAAGAAAATTCGTCGCCGCAGAGCGGCGTAAAATCACCTTTCCCTGATGCAATCGTGATTTGAGGCAAATCCGGTTTCGGCTGACTGTGCTCGCGTTGCGTTTCAGACCCGCCTTGTAAAGGACCGTGCCCATGACATCCCGCCCCGCCTCTCGCCTTCGCGCTCTCATCATGATGACATTGGTCTCTGCCCTGATGATACCCGCCACATCCCTTCAGGCGCAGCAGGCGGACCCGCTGCCCGATTATGTCATTGAAGCCTATGGCGAGCCGCCCGCAGTTCCCCAAGGCCCGCTGTCCAGTGACCTACGCGCCGCCGTGAAGGCCGTTTTCGAAGACAGCATCGTGCAATCCAGCTGGGCTCGGGATCAGGACGCGGGCCTCTTCCAGATCGTCGAGGCGGGCGACCCGCGTATCGCATGGGTCATCTCCGACATGATGCGCTTCACGTGGCGGCAGGAATTTGACGACGCATTGGCCGACGCCGCCGCCAAGCTGTTGGGCATCGAATACAAGACCATCCGCCGCTGGCACGAGATCACCGACCACCTGATCGCATGGGACATCCCCGAATACCCGGGCTACCTGGACACCAAGAAGGTGATTTTCACCCGCTTCCTGCCGGACGTTGACCGGCTGTTCGTCGAGGGCGACATTGACTGGCGCCACGTGTCCTGGGGCGGCGTCCTGATCGACGACCGGCCCTATGACACCACCGACAGCCCCTGCAACTGCATACCCGCCGCCGACAACCCCGAGGTCAGCACCGCAGCTGAAGCGACGTGGCTTGACGATGACGACGTGGTCTTCGGCATCACGTTGAACGGCGAATCCCGCGCCTATCCCCGCCAGATCATGGAAGTCCGCGAGATGGTCAACGACACGCTGGGCGGCCGCGATCTGGGCATTCCCTATTGCACGCTCTGCGGCTCTGCGCAGGCCTATTTCACGGACGGGCTGCCTGAAGGGGTGGAGCGCCCGATCCTGCGGACCTCGGGCATGCTGATCCGGTCCAACAAGGTGATGTATGACCTGACCACCTATTCCGTCTTCGACACCTTTTTGGGCAACGCGGTCACTGGGCCCTTGGCCGACAAGGGCATTCAGCTGGAACAGGCCACCGTGGTGACCACCGATTGGAAGACATGGAAAGAGCAGCATCCCGAAACCACCGTCCTGCTGGAACGCCACGCCCTTGGCCGCGACCCCGATTTCCGCAATGGCCGCGACGCGGATGGCCCGATCTTCCCGGTTGGCAATGTCGACCCCCGCCTTGATGTGCACGAGGACATCATCGGCGTGGTCACCGCCTCCGGCACCCCCGTCGCGTTCCGGCGCAGCGCTGCGCTGGTCGCTTTGCGCGAAGGCGCAGAGATCACATTTGAAAACGTGAAGCTGGAACTCGACGCCGGCGGCATCCGGGCGCTCGACAAAGACGGCACGGACCTGGGCAGCCACGAGGCGTTCTGGTTCGCATGGTCGCAATTCCACCCCGAAACCGCGCTGTGGGAAGGGTAAGGCTCTAACCCGCCTCGGACGCCTCCAGCAGATCGCCGGGCTGGCAGTCCAGTTCCCGGCAGATCTTGGCCAGTGTCTCGAACCGGATGCCCTTCACCTTGCCAGACTTCAGCAAGGACAGGTTCTGTTCGGTGATACCAATCCGCTCCGCCAGCTCCCGCGACTTCATCTTGCGGGTGGCCAGCATCACGTCGAGCCGCACAATGATCTCCATCACACGAAGCTCCGGTTTTCTTCGGCCTGTCTGGACGCTTCCAGCATCGCGGCGCCCACCAGCAGCAGCATGCCGCCGCCCACTATCAGCCCGACGCTGGACCCGGAGATACCAAGGGTAACTTGCCCTTCGCCAGCCGGGTTGTTGCGGGTCAGCAGGTAGGACGACACCACGTCGTAAAACATCCACGCAAACGGCATCGCGATGACCCCGGCCCCAATGCGGGCAATATGCGTGCCGCACTTGGCGCTCAACGCGTAGCCGCGCGCATACATCCTGAACAGCGCGCGCATGTTCCACAGCACAAACAGCTGCAGCCCCAACGCGATACTTCCCGCCGCAAGCAGGGCATAAACCGTGCCGGTGCTGGGCACCGTCTGCACATTCAACCCGGCGGGGGCGTTGTCGACAAAGGCCGTCTTCGCCAAGTCAGGCATGACGGCGACACCCACTACCAGCAGCACCATCCCGGCCATGGCCACAGTTGAAATCCAGAACAGACCCTGCGCAAGGGCGCGGAAGCGGTTTGACAGTTCCATCATTTTCTACCTTTTCGAATCATTTTTTATTGTTTTACGATAAGTAATGATCGCAATCAATGGAGCATCTGATGAAATACCCTCTCATAGCGTTATTGTTCGCCGCAGGTTGCAGCAACGTGGTTCCCTCCGCCGTCGCGCGGCTCTACGCCCTCTCGCCGATGGAGGCGGACCCAAGCGACATCGCGGTCGCGCTGGATCTGCCAGACGGCATCGGCGTGCGGCCGCAATCCGCCAAACTCACCCTGACCGCAACCCGAACAGACACGGATCAGACCTCCGCCGGGACGTATATCTTGTCCGCCAGCCCCGGCAGCGACGGCTCCACCGTCTATGCGGTCGCAGACAGCGATTTTGAGCGACTTAGGGCGCAACAGAGCCTGATCAGAGGCTGGAAAGAGGTCGCAGACGACGCCACCAGTGGCTCTCTTTCGGTGGGACTGGAAGGTTGCGCCATAGGGGCAGGCCCCACGCCGGATGCGGTCATATCGATCAACATGCGCACGGCGCAGGACGGGGCCTTCTTCCCCCTGATCCGCAACGCTCCAATCACAGAGGTTTTGGACCTTGCCGACGCGGACGCTCTCAAACAATGCGACTGACCCCGGAAACGCCATATGTCCAAACAACATTACACTTGCACCGACTCAGAGTGTAACGCTAACTTGACAGTATGAGTGTTTCCACGACTCTCCCCACACGCAAATTGCCGGAACCGGCGGCGATGCTGCGCCTGATCAAGCCCATCACCTGGTTCCCGCCAATGTGGGCCTATTTGTGCGGCGTCATCTCTGCGGGCGTTGCCGTTTCAGGCAACTGGGGGCTGGTCATTCTGGGCGTCATCCTGGCCGGTCCCGTGGTCTGCGGCATGAGCCAGGCCGCCAACGATTGGTGCGACCGCCATGTCGACGCGATCAACGAACCCGACCGCCCCATACCATCGGGCCGCATCCCCGGTCGCTGGGGGCTTTGGATTGCGCTGGCCATGTCCGCGCTGTCGCTTCTGGTGGGGTACCAGCTTGGCCCATGGGGCTTTGGCGCGACTATCATTGGCGTCGCCGCCGCATGGGCCTATTCCGCCGAACCCGTCCGCCTGAAACGGTCGGGCTGGTGGGGGCCGGGGCTTGTCGGCCTCAGCTATGAAAGCCTGCCATGGTTCACCGGCGCCGCCGTCCTGTCCGCAGGCGCGCCCGGTTGGCCGATTGTGATCACAGCGCTGATCTACGGTATCGGCGCGCATGGCATCATGACGCTGAACGACTTTAAAGCGCTGGAGGGCGACACCAAGACGGGCGTCAATTCCCTGCCCGTCACGCTGGGCCCCGAAAAAGCCGCCAAGGCCGCCTGCTGGATCATGGCGCTGCCGCAGGTTGCCATCGTGGCGCTGCTGCTGTCGTGGGGCAAACCGCTGCACGCGCTGGGCGTCGCCGCCGTTCTGATCGCCCAACTTTTCGCGATGCGCGTCCTGCTGCGTGACCCCAAGGGCAGGGCCCCTTGGTATAACGGCACCGGCGTCACGCTTTACGTCTCTGGCATGATGATTGCCGCCTTCGCGCTGCGGGGGGTAGCATGACGCTGACATGGGCTCAGATCGTCCGACTTGGCTTGGTGCAGATGTGCCTGGGCGCGGTCGTGATGCTGACAACATCGACCCTAAACCGCCTGATGGTGGTAGAATTCACGCTGCCTGCCGTCCTGCCCGGTGCATTGGTGGGCTTGCATTACGGCATCCAACTGTCGCGCCCGCGTTGGGGCTTCACCTCTGATACTGGCGGCAATCGTACCGTGTGGATCATCGGCGGCATGCTGGCGCTCGCATTGGGCGGTTTCATCGCCGCCTTCGCTGTTACCCTGTTTGCGACCAGCTACTGGATCGCCCTGTTCGTCTCTATTCTGGCCTATGCGCTGATCGGCCTTGGCGTCGGCGCGTCCGGCACCTCACTTCTGGCTTTGCTGGCCACAGCAACGGCACCCGACCGCCGCGCCGCGGCGGCGACTATCACATGGCTGATGATGATCTTCGGCATCGCCATGACCGCTGGGGTGGCCGGCATCTTCCTCGATCCATATTCCCCAGCGCGGCTGCTTGCGGTCGTTGCCGTGGTCGTCACTGCGGCCTCTGTGATCACAATTCTCGCCGTTGGCCGATTGGAACGCAGCGTGGTCGCCATCAAGGCAGAACCCGGCGCCCCTTTCATAGAAGGCCTCAAAGAGGTCTGGGCGGAAACCAAGGCCCGCAATTTCACGCTCTTTGTCTTCCTCGCCATGAACGCCTATTTCATGCAGGAGCTCATATTAGAGCCTTATGCAGGCCTCGTTTTCAATTTTACCCCCGGCCAATCCACATCGCTGTCAGGCGCGCAGAATGGCGGCGTCTTCATCGGCATGCTGACTGTCGGCATCGCCGCCACCGGGCTCCGTTTGGGCGCGCTGCGCACATGGGTCATCGCAGGCTGCCTGGGATCAGGCGCGGCGCTGGTGGCAATCGCCGCCAATGGCGTCGGCGCGCTTTCCCTACCGCTTACACCGCTGGTCGTGGTGCTGGGCTTTTTCAACGGCATGTTCGCCGTCGCGGCCATCGGGTCGATGATGGCGCTGGCGTCCGAGGGGCGCGGCCAACGTGAAGGCACCCGCATTGGGCTTTGGGGGGCGGCGCAGGCAATCGCGGCAGGCTTCGGCGGGCTGACCGGCGCGGCGGCAGTCGACGCCATGCGCCACCTGCTGGCCGATGGCCCAGCCTTCGGCATCGTCTTCACCGGCGAGGCATTTCTATTTTTGGCGGCGGCCCTGATGGCCGCGCGCATCATGGACGATAACCGCGCCCCGGCGGGCGCAATGGTTCCGGGGGAGTAAGATATGTATGATGTCGTCGTTGTAGGAGGAGGCCCCTCAGGGGCCACAGCAGCCGAAGATCTGGCGCGCTCCGGCCACAAGGTGGCGATGATCGACCGCGACGGGCGCATCAAGCCCTGCGGCGGCGCAATCCCGCCCCGGCTCATTGCCGATTTCGACATTCCCGACAGCCAGATCATCGCCAAGATCAACACCGCGCGCATGATTTCCCCCACCGGGCGGGAGGTGGACATCCCGATTGAGAACGGCTTCGTCGGCATGGTGGACCGCAAGGATTTCGACCCGTTTCTGCGCAACCGCGCGATCAGCGCCGGAGCCATCGGGCTAACCGGCACCTACCGCCGCATAACGCGCGACGGCGACAAAACCTTCGTCACATATCGCGACAAGGCCAGCGGCGAGGAAGTCACCATCGAGACCCGGCTGGTCATCGGGGCGGACGGCGCGCGGTCAAACGTGGCCCGCGACGAGGTACCCGGCGGCGAAAAGATCAACTACGTCATCGCCTATCACGAAATCATCGAGGCACCTGAAGCCACCGACCAATACGACCCGCTGCGCTGCGACGTGGTTTATGACGGGGCGATCTCGCCCGATTTCTACGGCTGGGTGTTCCCGCATGGCAAATCCTGTTCCGTTGGCATGGGCACCGGCATCGACGGGGTGGACCTGAAACAGGCGACCGCCGACCTGCGCGCGGCTTCCGGCCTGACCGATTGCAAAACCCTGCGCAAGGAAGGCGCGCCAATCCCGCTGCGCCCGATGGACCGGTGGGACAACGGCAAAGATGTGGTGCTGGCAGGCGATGCCGCCGGTGTAGTGGCCCCCTCATCCGGTGAAGGTATCTACTATGCCATGCTCGGCGGGCGGGTGGCCGCAACCGCCGCCGCCGCCTGTCTGAAGACCGGCCGCGTGAAGGACCTGAAACTCGCCCGCAAGCTCTTCATGTCCGAGCATAAAAGCGTCTTCAAGGTGCTGGGCGCCATGCAAAACGCCTATTACCGCAGCGACGAACGCCGTGAACGGTTCGTGTCGCTATGCCACGACGTCGACGTGCAGCGCCTGACATTCGAGGCCTATATGAACAAGAAACTGGTCGCCGCCCGCCCGCTGGCGCACCTGAAAATCGGCATAAAAAACCTGGCCCACCTGACCGGCCTCGTCAGCGAGACACGCGTATGACCATCCTGATCCCCACCTGGGTCGAGGGCCAATTGACCCCTGTCGAAAAGCTGGATGCGCATATGCGCGGGCTGCGCCACAAGGCGGTGTCGGTCTTCGTGATGGCCAAATCCAAGGTGCTGATCCAACGCCGCGCGCTCAGCAAATATCACACGCCGGGGCTGTGGGCGAACACCTGCTGCACCCACCCCGAATGGGATGAGGACCCCGCCGAATGCGCCCTGCGCCGGCTGAACGAGGAACTCGGCATCACCGGCCTGATCCCCGTGCATATGGGCCAGGTCGAATACCGCGCCGATGTCGGCGACGGGTTGATCGAGCATGAGGTGGTGGAGCTGTTCATCGCCCAAAGCATCGAAACCCTGCCGATGAACCTGAACCCCGACGAGGTGATGGAGACCCGTTGGGTCGACTTCTTCGAGCTGAAGCAAGAGGTAGCAGACTACCCCGACCGCTTCACCCCGTGGATGCGCATCTATCTTGAGAAACACGCCGACATATTGTTCGGCAATCTCGCCGCCGCTTAGACGCTTTCCGCCACCTTCACGCCCGCCGCCTGCATCGCAGTCGCTGCAATGTCGGTCGCGGTCAGCCCTGCGTCGGCATACATGGCATCCGGCGCGGCCTGGTCAATGAACCGATCCGGCAAGGTCATCGTGCGCACCGCAAGCGCGCCGTCCAGCAGCCCTTCATTGGCAAGCGCGTGTAGCACCATCGCGCCAAATCCGCCCTCGGCCCCTTGTTCCACCGTGACCAAAACGCGGTGCGATTTGGCCAGCTTGCGGATCAGCGCTTTATCCAATGGTTTGGCAAACCGCGCGTCGGCCACGGTCACGGACAGCCCTTGCGCTTCCATCAAATCCGCCGCCTTCAGGCTCTCGCCCAGATGCGCGCCAAAGGACAGGATCGCGATGTCTGAGCCGTCGCGGATCACCCGGCCTTTGCCGATCTCCAACACCTCGCCAATCTCCGGCATCTCGACGCCCTCGCCTTCGCCGCGCGGGTAGCGGAAGGCAATGGGGCCGCTGTCATGCGCCACGGCTGTGGCCACCATATGCACCAGCTCGGCCTCGTCTGACGCGGCCATCACGGTCATGTTCGGCAAGGCCGACAGGTAGCCTATGTCGAACGCGCCCGCATGGGTCGGGCCGTCGGCCCCCACCAACCCGGCGCGGTCCACGGCGAAACGCACTGGCAGGTTTTGCAACGCCACATCATGCACAATCTGGTCGTAACCGCGTTGCAGGAAGCTGGAATAAATCGCGCAGAACGGCTTCAGACCCCCCGCCGCCATCCCGGCGGCAAAGGTCACGCCGTGCTGTTCGGCAATGCCCACGTCGAACATGCGCTTTGGGTGGCGCTCGCCAAAGATATCCATGCCCGTGCCCGATGGCATGGCGGCGGTGATCCCGACAATCTTGGAATCCGTCTCTGCATGTTTCGACAGGGCCTGCCCGAACACCTTGGTGTAGCTCGGCGCGTTGGGGCGTGACTTGTTCTGCGCCCCGCTGGCCACGTCAAACTTGGACACGCCATGATATTTGTCCGCCGATTGTTCCGCGGGCGCGTAGCCCTTGCCCTTCACCGTGCAGCAATGAATAACCACTGGCCCCGTCGCCCGCGTGCGGGCCGACCGCAGCACTTGCAGCAGCTGCCCCATATCGTGCCCGTCAATCGGCCCGATATATTGGAAGCCTAATTCTTCAAACAGCGTTCCCTGCCCGCCAACTGCGCCGGTCACCAACTGCCGCGCGCGGCGCGCGTGGTCGCGGATGGGGCCGGGCAACGCTGCCTCGAACCCTTCGGCCATCTTGTGCAGATCACCAGCGGGGGAGGCATATAGGCTGGACAGATATTTCGACATGGCACCCACGGGCGGGGCGATGCTCATCTCGTTATCGTTCAAAATCACGAACATCCGCCGCCCTTCGGCACCGGCGTTATTCAGCGCCTCATAGGCCATGCCCGCGCCGATGGACCCATCGCCGATCACGGCAATCGCGTCGCCCGTCGGCTGCCCCATGTCGCGTGCGACGGTGAAGCCCAAAGCGGCGGAAATGGAGGTGGAGCTATGCGCCGCGCCAAACGGGTCAAACTCGGACTCGCTGCGTTTAGTGAACCCCGAAATGCCACCTTCCTGACGCAGGGTGTTCATTCGGTCGCGCCGACCGGTCAGCACCTTATGCGGGTAGCATTGGTGACCCACGTCCCAGACCAGTTTGTCGCGCGGGGTGTCGAACACCGCATGGATCGCGACGGTCATTTCCACCACGCCCAATGACGACCCAAGATGCCCGCCCGTGGTGGCAACGGCCTCGATCACTTCGGATCGCAGCTCGTCCGCCAAAGCGGTCAATTCGGCATCCGTCAACGCCTTCAAATCAGAAGGCAGCGACACACGATCAAGGTGCGGAGTGTTGGTCATTTAGGGTGTCCTTTCTCGACGTAGGGACAAATTTCGACATTTGTGGTATTCCTGCTGGCCCGGGAACAGGGACGCCAACCAAGGGAAAGCGCCACCTGTCTCCCGTAGCCAACAGGAGGTGTCAGGGTGTCGAGCCCCTGACCATCCAAACCACCCAAGGGACCGGGCAGCCTGAACATCGGTAGGCGGAGCGGGCGAATGCCCCGCCTGTCTCTGTGCCTATGCGTTCAAAACCTCCGGGGTTTCGATCACATAGGAAAACGGTGTCGGATCCTCGGTATCCCGGGATTCCGCTGGCAGCAGGTTATTGCCAATCCACATCAAGATGAGGATCGCAGTCAGGACAGCGAAGCAGAAGATAAACGCGTAGCCCGCGCCCTTCATGTGCAACATCAGTCCCTCTTCGCGCAGCCGCGCAATGTTGGAGCCGCCGGAGGAGCTAAGGTAGTCGTGGTTCTCTTTCATCTCATCCGTCTCCTTATTCGTCTGGCGGCGCGTAGCCGTGCTCTTGCGCCCAGATAAACCAGTTATCCACGACCGTGCCGGTCAGCAGGATGCCGATGCCGCCGGTCAGCGTCGTCAGCACCGCAAACCACCACGCCCAGCGGTGAATGCCCTCCATCGTGGCGTTGAACCCCATGGTCCAGCGCCAGAACAAAGCCGCGCGTTCGGATGCCGTGCCACGGTCTACGATCTGCTCGATCTCTCGCTCGCCGCCGTAGCGGCTGACCGCCAGAATGGTCGCGCCGTGCATCGCGAACAGCAGGGCGGACCCATAGAGGAACGCGATGCTGAGAGCGTGGAACGGGTTGTAGAACAGGTTGCCGTAGGTCAGCGAAAACAGGTTGGTCCAGTCCAGATGCGGGAAGATGCCGTAGGGCACTGCCTCCTCCCAGCTGCCCATCATGATGGGCCGGATCAGGCCCAGCACAAGGAAAAGCCAGATGGCGGAGGCGAAGGCCCAGGACACATGTTTGCCCATGCCCAATTCCTCAGCGCGCAGGTAGGTGCGTATCCACCAGCTGATGACCGAGATCAGCAGGAAGAACGACGCAATGATCCACCACCCGCCCTCGTTCAACGGCGCCATGCCCAACCCGTAATCCGACGACGGCGGTTCCAGCGCCATCCAGAACAGGTCCCGCACGAAGACGCCCGGCGAATACCCCGCCTGCGCCCAAAAGCTCATGCCGACGATGAAGAACCAGATGAAGCCGGTGGCCAGCGACACAACGCCGAACGGACCCAAATAGATCGGCCCCAACTGCGCGTTGCCAAAGAGGCCCGCCAGTGTGTTGAAGCTGGCGCCCTTGGTGCGCTCGCGGTCCAGTTTGCCCTCAGGGTCCACCCCCATTTCGGGGGGGCCTTGAACTTGCACTTGGGTGAAGATGTTTTGATATTCCATTATCCGTTTACCCCCCCAGGAAGGTCAGCCCACCAGGGCAGGAACAGCCACCAGTCCCACCACTCGGCCCAGGTGTCGAACCAGATGGTGCCGGAAATCACGATGCACACCGCCGACCAGAACCCGGCGTTCAGCGCCAGAAACAGGCCCAGACGGTGGATGCCCAACGGCCCGATCGAATATCCAATCAGGTCGCGGAAATAGGTGTCCTCGTGATCCGGGCTTGCGATTTCCTTGCCCTTCGGCGTGTTGACCGCCGACAGCACCAGCGACCCGTGCAGCGCCAGCGCCAGGCAGGTGGTGAAGAAGAAGGTGATCGCCACCATATGGGCCGGGTTGTAGTGGAAGTTGCCGTAGGCGTAGCCCACGTTGTTGACCCAATCGAGGTGGCTGAAGATGCCGTATGGGAAGCCGTGCCCCCACGCGCCCAGCAACACGGGGCGGATGATCACAAGCGTGACGTAGGCGAAGATCGCGACGGAGAAGGCGAACGGCACGTGGTAGCCCATCCCCAGCTTGCGGCATATTTCCACCTCGCGCAGCGCCCAGCTGATGAAGGCGAAGGTAGCGCATAAGGTGACGATCTGCCAGATGCCGCCTTCGGCCAGCGGCGCGACGCCGAGGCCCACCTCAAGGGATGGCGGGTCGATCGAGATCAGCCACGGGTTCCAAGTGTCGCCCAAGGCGGCGCCGTAGAAAATCATGATGGTGCCAAGCGCGGCGAAGAAGAAGGTGGTGACCCCGAAGAACCCCACGAAAAACGGACCGACCCAGAAGTCGAACAGGTCGCCGCCGATCAGCGTGCCGCCCCGGACGCGATATTTTCTCTCGAAGCTGAGCTGTGCCATCTTCAGTCTCCTCTTAGGCGCGGGCCGATGCCCGGCCGCCTGTCAAATTCTCGTCGTTTGCTGCGGGCGGGGGCGTGCCCGCCCGCAGCTGTTGTTGAAGCCGAACTTACTCGCTCTGTTCCGCACCGAAGGCGCGTTCGAACCAGTTGGTCTCTGGGTTGCTCAGCAGGACGAGGTGAATCATCGCTGCCAGCAAGAAGAGAAAGACGCCCTGCGCCACGAACACGCGACGGGGGTCGAAAATCTGCCAGATCTTGTAGAACTGTGCCATTTCAAATCCTCTCCTTTACCAGTTGAACCAGGGCAGTCTGATGTAGGTCAGGATGTGCGCAACCACCGCCACCGAGGTGAACAGGTAGAATCCGCTCAAATAGACCGAGTGCAGCTCCTGCGCTTGCTCGTCTGTAAGACCTGTGAAGGACAGGTCGGATCTATCAGCCATGGTTTTCTCCTAAGAAAAGTCTGTACTGACGCCGCGCTCCCCCCGCGGCTGGGTTACGACAACGGCTCATCCGCTGCCCTAATCCACCACTCCGGGGGGGAATGGCGAATTCGAAGTAACCCATCGTCTCGACCCGACGGATTGAAAGAATTTACGCTGAGAAGATTCTCGGCGTGATGATCTGCGCTTGGCTCCACGCAGACTTGATCGGACCGCGCTCGGGCAGCTCAAGCCGCCGTGCTGCGCTCAACACCCATGTCAGGATCGACAGCGGCAGCGTGGCCACAAAGATCAGAGCGAAATACGCGTAGTATTCGCGCGTCGGCACGTAGCTGACGCGCCGCTCCTTGACGGGTGTCTCATGTGTAAAATCAGTCATGATGCTCCTCCCGAAGCTGGTTGAAGTCCTTCCACGGTTTCCAGAACAACCCGCTCTGCCCCTTGGTCGAGCGCACGTTTCTCTGCGGCGTCTCGAAGGCTTTTGGCGGCGGAAATCCGCGTCAGGATCGGATGGCTGGACACAATTTCGTCCAGCTTGGCCTGGGCATCCGCATCCCAGGGGAAGTCACGGCGAAGCGGTGTTGGCGTCGCTTCCGCCGCATCCATATCCGTGCCCAAGGGCAGGATATGAAACAGTGAATCAAAGAGACCATTGCAGACCTCTTGGACCAGATAAGTCGCCCCGGCGTAGCCCATGAACGGCGTGCCCGTGGCGCGACGGATCGCGGCGCCGGGGAAAGACGCGGGGATAAAGGCCGGGGCCGGGCCAAAGCCCGCTTTCATCTCGGCCAGATACATTTTCTCGTTGATCGACCCCATGACAATCAGCGGGCGTTTTTGGTGCATCCAGGCGCGCACTTCGTCATTGTTGGTCTTCTTGCCCCGCGTTCTTGCAACGGCGAATGCACAGGGCAGCCCAAGATCATTCTCAAGGAAGTTCCGCACGCCGCGTGCATAGGTCTCATTCGCGACAATCGCGAAAGACGCGGTTGCAAAGAAGTCCTGCGTTACCGACCGCCACAGGTCCCAAACCGGCTTGATGGTCGAATGCTTCTCACGCTCGATAAACGGCTCGGGGTCCAGCCCCAGCAGGTCGCCCAGCTTGCGCAGGAATTTCGTGGTTGAATCGATCCCAACCGGCGCTTGCAGATACGGCTTGTTCAAAACCTCGCACAGGCCCCGACCAAACTCGCGATACATACAGATGTTTACATCCGCATTCACCAGCCCACGCATCTCCGCCACATGCGCGCCCAGCGGCATCACCATGTTGACCTCGGCCCCGATGCCTTCGACCAAGCGGCGTATCTCGGCCAGATCAGACGGCATGTTGAACGTGCCATACATCGGACCCAGAATATTGACCCGTGGGGCAGCCCCCTCTTCGCGCTTCTTCTCCGGCGGCATCCGACCTTTGGTCATGCCGAACTCGGTAAAGATCCACGTCATCGCGCGGTCCGCGCTCTCCCACTGATCCTCGTCAATGGTGCGCGGCAGGAAGCGCTGAATGTTGGTGCCTTGCGGTGTCACGCCACCGCCGATCATCTCGGCAATAGAACCCGTCACCACCACAGCAGGCAATGCAGGGTCCAGCGTTTTCCAGGCGCGCTTCATCGCGTCCTCGGTCCCCGAACCCATCTCGCCCTCACCCAATCCGGTGACGACAATCGGCAGCTCATGCGGCGGCAGCGCGTCGGTGTAATGCAACACGGACGTCACCGGCAGGTTCTCGCACCCGACGGGTCCGTCGATCACACATTGCAGACCTTTGACGGCGCAAAACGCGTAGACCGCGCCCCAATATCCGCCCGCTCTGTCGTGGTCCTGGATCAGCATGGCGCACCGCCAAACGTATGTACGGGGTGTGTACAGCCTGTGTACGCGTTGTGTACGGGCAATTTATGCGGAAAGATCGCCACTAAATCATCTCCGCCGCTTTGGCCGCTTTCGCGGCACGTTCCAGCTTTTTAGCGTTCTGCGCGCGGAACTGAGGCTGCACATTCGGCGTGCCTTCCCAGACCCCTGCAGTGTCCTGATTGCCCACACCTTCAAAGAACGCCCGCATGTGATCCATGCGGTCCTTGTTGGCCATCGCACCGTTGACCACTTGCGCCAATGACCCTGCGCCAGCAGGCCCCATCAAGGGTCGGGCGCTGATCAGATTGGTGAAGTAAAGGCTTGGAATCCCTAGCTCTTTTCCCTTCTGCACAACCGGAGTGGTTCCAATCGCAAGGTCCGGCTTGATCGCCTCCATCGCCGCGCAATCGTCTTCCAGAGACGCACGGAATTTGACTTTCACGCCCTTGCTTTCCAGCCAAGCGCAGTCGTCTTTCGACCATTCCGTCTTGGGACACGCGGTGCCGACATAAGGCACATCCGCCCCGCTTTCGATCAGCAATCTGGCCACCAAAAGCTCGGACCCTTCATAGCCCGACAGCGTTATTGTGCCCTTGATCGGCATTGCGCTCAGCGCGCCTTTGATCGCTGGGAGGAACTTGTTCTGAGCCTCCCCAACCTGTTGTTTCGAAAGGTTAAATGCCTCACCAATATTCGCCAGCCAATTGGCCGTCCCGTCATGCCCAACCGGCGCAGACCCCACCACAGGCCTACCCGCAGCTTGGAATTCCCGCACTGATGCGGTGTAAAACGGATGGATCGCAGCCACCGCCCCACAGTCCAATGCCGCATATAATTCACGCCACTCACGGCACGGCACCACAGGCCCCACCGCCAAGCCCAAAGGCTCCAGCATCTGGCCTATCATCATCGGGTCGGCAGGAAACATCTCGCCCAGCAATGACACCGTCGGACGGTCCGACTTCCCGCTCGCAGGCATCGCCACAGGCCCCGCCTCAATCTCTTTGCGGGCGTAGCTCAGCATCGCGCCGGCCAGCACATCCTTCGCCTCGGCATGGGTCGGAATCCCAAAGCCCGGCACGTCGATGCCAACGATGCGCACGCCGTTGATTTCCTCGGGCAGCAGCCGCAGTGGAACACCAGAAGCCGTTGGAACACAAAGGTTTGTCACGACAACGGCGTCGTATTTCTCTGGGTCCGCCATGTCGTGAACGCTCTCGCGGATGTCCTCGAACAGCTTGCCGGTCACCAACGTTTCGGAGTTGAACGGCACGTACCCGACAGACCGTCTCGCCCCATAAAAATGCGACACAAAAGTCAGCCCATAAACGCAGCAAGCTGACCCCGACAGGATCGTCGCCGTGCGCTTCATCCGCAGCCCAACGCGCAACGACCCGAAGGCCGGGCACATGGATTGCGGCTGGTCATGTGGCCCTTGCGGGTAGTCCCTGGCGTATTGATCCAGGATGTCCGACTTACCCGCCATCCGCGCGGCGTCTTCCATCTCGGACCCCGAGTGACAGCCCAAACCACCCTCCGGCAAAGGCGCATCGCGCCCCTCAACCTCAGTGCCAGTTTCGACCTCTACCGCGTCAGCGTGGTCATATGTGACCGCCTTGCTCACTTCGATATGTCTCTGTCGCGGTTGGAGTCGGAGCGACTGCGCAGCCGTTCGCTATTCGCCCGTATGGCGCGGGATGCCTTCATATTTGATTGAAAGTGCTCACTCGCCTCGCTGGCGCGGACCCCCAACGCGGAGGCGGTATTGAGGCCCTCTTCGAACTGATCCAGTTTCTCGAAATCAAACATCGTCATACACCACTTCAAGGCTTTCTTTCGGGGCCGCGTTCTTGCCGCGCATGTCTTGATCGGTCGCCGGTTCCAGCACCACATCGCCGCCCGTCTCGGACGCGTCGAACAGGCCCAAAAGCCCGTCCTGGTCCAATGGCACCGGCCGCACTGGAGGTGCTTCGGCGACATTGTCACCGAGGGACGCGAACAGGTCGCCCCACTGGGATTCGCCAGTGCCGACGATCTGGTAATTTGCTGATTTCTTGCGTAAATCATCGTCCTGCGGGATTGCCGCAAGGATCGGAATGTCTACCGCTTCGGCGAAGGCTGCTGCCTCCCCCGTGCCGTCATCTTTGTTGATGACCAGCCCTGCCACCCCGACGTTGCCACCAAGCTTGCGGAAGTATTCGACCGCCGAACACACGTTGTTCGCGACATACAGCGATTGCAGGTCATTGGACGCCACCAGGATAACCTTCTGCGCCATGTCCCGCGCAATCGGCAGGCCGAAGCCGCCACACACAACATCGCCGAGGAAATCAAGCAGGACGTAGTCGAAATCCCAATCATGGAAGCCAAGCTTTTCCAGTAATTCGAACCCGTGGATGATCCCACGACCACCACAACCCCGACCGACCTCCGGCCCGCCAAGTTCCATCGCGAAGACGCCGCCGCGCTTGAAGCAGACGTCGCCGATTTTGACCTCTTCACCGGCCAGCTTCTTCTTCGAAGACGTCTCGATGATCGTCGGGCAGGCCTTGCCACCGAACAAAAGAGACGTGGTGTCAGACTTAGGATCGCACCCAATCAACAGCACCCGCTTACCCTGCTCGGCCATCATGTGGCTGAGATTTGCGAGCGTGAAGGATTTGCCGATGCCTCCCTTGCCATAGATCGCGATGATCTGCGTTTTGGAGGTCGGCTCAGACTGAGGCACTTCCAGCGTGGGCTCGGCGGCCTCCGCCTTCAGGTTGCTGTCGTAGCTCTTCAGATTTGGAACATCGAGGCTCATGCGTACCCTTTCCAGTCGAGGACCATTTTCAGGCAAGTCGTGTCAGTGAACGCGGTCTGATAGGCCTGTGCGGCGTCTGCCGCGTTTGCGGTATGCGTTATCAACCCGTTTAGGCTTAGCGCGCCCTCATCAACCAAAGCGCGCGTCGCGCTCAGATCGTCCGGGGTCCATTCCGCTGCCACGCGAAAACGCGCTTCTTTCATGAAGGCCGGCGGAAACGCAAAGCTGATCGGGTCGGAATAGAAGCCCGCCAGAACGATCTCCCCGCCCTTGGCGATGCGGCCAATCAGCTGCGGAAGAACGGCGGCGCTCCCCGACGCATCGTAGATACAAGAATAGTCGTTGCGATCATCATCGTCGGGGGTCGTCACCGCATAGCCGTTGGCACCGGAATGCCGGCTTGGGTCGATTTCCCAGACTGTAGGCGCAGACCCGCCTGCTGCGACCGTCAATCGCGCAAGCAACCTACCCAGAACACCGTGACCAACGATCAAATCAGGCAATGTGTTGCCCGGACCAGCAATCGCGTGCCGCGCTGTGGCCGCCAATGCCAGCAACGCACCTTCCGGTCCGTGAGAAGGATCAATCTTGATGATCCGATCAGCCGCACTGACCAGCAGGCTTGAGGCGCCACCGAACAAGCCGAATGCGCCTTCGTAGCAATTCGCCCCGGGGACAAAGACATGATCGCCCGCTTTGAAATGGGTTTCTGGACCAGCCTCGACAACTTCGCCAGAGGCTTCGTAGCCCGGCACAAGCGGGTAACCCATTCCGGGAAACGGCGGCATCTCACCCGTCCAGAACAGTTTTTCAGTTCCGGTGGAAATCCCTGAATGCGCAACCTTTACGACCACATCATCTGCTTGAGGTGGGGTGACCTCCAGCTGGGAAAGCCCCAATTTCTTCGGGCCTCTGAGTGTGACGGCTGTTGCTTGCAATTCGTCTCCCCCGAATTTCAATTCCGCCGTCGCGCGAGCGTAGAGACTCAGCGGTTGGCTAGATGTCATAACTGTAAGGTAAAGCTGACACTTTTATGTGTCAACTTAATTGGACAACTGATTTGTCAGAGTTTTTTGGCGCCCAGGCAGCTTGTTACAAATGGCCTGCGAGGCGCAAAAATTCGAATTTCCGAGAAGCCGGCCTCAGTACAGAGCGCCGCGATTTCGGCCGCAGACCGAGTTCTTCCCGTACGCATCGCCATGGTGTAGAGCGCGAAATACACGTCCGTTGCTCTTTGGGGTTTATCGCCGCCCGACATTGGCTCCGATATGACCAGCTGGCCATTGTTTGGCAGCGCTTCATAACAGTTCTGCAACAGCTGGCGGATCGTGTCGTCAGAGTGATCGTAAAGCACCCTTACCAACGACAACGTGTCGGCACCGTGCGGAATTGCATCCAACCGGAACGACCCACTGATAACCTCTGAACGCGCGGACATGCCAGCCATTGCGAACCGTTCCCTCGCGGCCGGTGCAACCTGTGGCAAGTCAAACAGCTTCAATTCAAGCTCTTTGTGCTTTCGGCCCGCCGCTTCAAGAAAAGCGCCGGTTCCGCCACCCACGTCCATCAGCGTTTTGGTGCCCTTGAAGGACACGGTCTTCAGGGTGTCTTCCGCGACCAGGATTTGGCTTTGCGCCATAAGATCCGAGTAATTTGCGGCAACCTGCGGGTCCATCTCGCCACCGAACACATATGGCCAAAAATCGGCCAGCTCCGTTTCGACCTCACCGCGGAAGAATGCGACCGGGTCGGCAAGATCACGGTAGAATACGTCGTGGTGGATGATCATCTGCGTCAGGCCGGGCACGCCGACCAATGCGGCGCCACGGGACGTCATGGCGAACCTATCGCCACGCTTTTTCTTGAGCAGCTTCAACGCAACCCCGGCCCGCAACAGGACGGCCATGCGGTCATCGGGGACTGCACATTTCCGGGCCAAGGCCCCGGCCGTTTCCGGCCTCAGCATCAAGGCGTCGAAAATCTGGAGCTGAACAAGCGCCATCAATACCTGCGAATGGCAAAAGCCGGCGACAACGTCGAACAAGGCTTCGCCTTCTCGGCGCACCATGTTGCGGGTGAATGGGAAATGGGCCGCCCATGTCTGAAACCGGCGGGACGCGATCAGCCTATTTGCCCACCCTCCGCGGAGTAGGCCTGTCGTGGGTTTTGGGGCGTCGGGCGGCGCAGCGCTCACCGTTTCATTCCCGTGAAGCGGTCGCCTGATCTGCACGCCATTTGAGGGGTGTCAGGGCCTCAGCCTGCGCGGTGACCATCTTGGCCAGCATGGCCTCGCCCGGGCACCGCGGAATCGACGATATCGCGCCACTTAGGATGTCGCGCATACGTTCAATCGCGCCTTCAATGCCCAATTCGGTCACCGCGTTCGGACGTCCGTGCAAGTCGTCCTGACCGACGGGCTTGCCAAGCGTGTCTTCGTCATAAAGTGCATCGCGCAGGTCATCTGCGACTTGAAAGGCCTCACCAATGCAGGCGCCAAGCTCCTCCCACTGCTCTGCATCCTGACCGGCTGCAATCGCCCCCATTTGCGTCGCCGCAATGAACAGCGCCCCGGTTTTGGCACGGTGATATGCCGACAGGTCGATATTGGTTTCGCTTTCCCACCCCTGGCCTGCACAGATACCGTTTGGCATGCCGGTGCGCTTCGACAGAACCGACATAAGCTGAACGGCCCGCATCGGATCGGACGGCGCGGCCTGCGCCAGAACATCGAAGGCCATGATGATCAGGCTATCGCCCGTCAACACTGCTATCGGCTCACCGAAGGCGCGGTGCACAGAGGGCTTGCCGCGACGGGTGTCTGCATCATCGAAACAAGGCAGGTCATCGTGAACCAGTGACGCACAGTGAATGAGTTCCAGTGCCGTTGCCGCCGCATCCGTCAAAGCGGGTTTGTCGTCGCCGCAAGCTGTTGCCACACTCATCAGGATTGTGGGCCTGATACGAGCACCGCCGGGCGTCACTGTGTAGTGCAACGCGGACGCCAATTTTCCGGGGGAAGGGGCTGCTTGCCCTTGTCGGATTGCGCTGGAAATCGCCGCGTCAATTCGGTCTGCAAAGCCCATATGTGTCTCCCAAAGGCGGTTGAGCGTAACTTATTGATCGCTCCACATGTGTCAACTAAAGTGGACACATTGAGTCTGGACTGTCAACGTATTCATCCGGGAACCCAAAGTCACCGATGCCAAGCTCCACCTCGCATATCGCCATCGTAGGCGCCGGGATCGGCGGCTTGGCGGCAGCGTTGCGTTTGGCACATTCTGGCGCAAAAGTATCGGTCTTTGAACAACATTCGACGCCCGGCGGGAAAATGCGGACGGTCCCATCTGCCGCTGGTCCTGTGGATGCGGGCCCAACCGTTTTGACTATGAAACCGGTGTTTGACAGCTTGTTCACAGACATAGGGGAGCGGCTGGAAGATCACGTCACTCTGACCAAGGAACCGCTGCTTGCGCGTCACTATTGGTCTGACGGCACAACGCTGGATTTGATGGCCAACCAGAGCGACAGCATTGCCAATGTCGCGGCGGCATTTGGCAAGCGCGCGGCGTCTGAGTTTGAGCGTTTTTCCGCCCGCGCCGCCCGCTTGTTTGACGCGTTTGATGTGCCGATGATGCATGCTGGCAACCCTTCCGCGCTGTCGCTGACCGCGCGGGTTTTGCGGCACCCATCATTGATCCGTGACATGGCCCCGCATCAGACATTGGCCGGATCATTGGCTACGCAGTTCAGAGAGCCAAAGCTCGCCCAGCTTTTTGGCAGATATGCGACCTATGTTGGCGGCAGGCCCGACGCCTCCCCCGCGATCCTAAGCCTGATCTGGCATGCAGAAGCGCAGGGCGTCTGGCACGTTGACGGCGGCATGCACCGATTGGCGCAGGCGATGGAACAGCTTGCCATCAAGCTGGGCGTAACCTTCCATTACGATACTCCGGTGACAGCGCTTGAGCCGGACGCGGTGTTGGTCGAAGGGGCGCGCATTGCAGTTGATCAGACCCTTTTCAATGGCGACCCGAATGCGTTGACGACAGGGGCTTTAGGTGAGCACGCAAAGAACGCTGTTTCCTCGGACGCAACAGCGCCCCGCAGCTTGTCGGCATATGTGCATGCGTTTGCCGCGAAGGCCGTCGGCGTCGACCTGGCACCGCACACGGTGTTTTTTGGCGACTCATCAGATGGGGAATTCCTGCCACTGTCCGAGGGTCGGATGCCGCATGATCCAACCCTCTACATCTGCTCGCAAGACAGGTTTGGCGGGCGGCAACCAACGGGGGACGAGCGGTTCGAGATCATTTTGAATGGTCCCCCGGCACAGCACCCCACCACGCCCAGCGAGAAAGAGAGGCAGCAATGTCAGACACTGGTCTTCAGCCGCCTAAAGGCGTTCGGTCTGACCTTCACGCCCAAACCGAACCCCGGCACCCTGACGATGCCGGCGGAATTCGCCCAAATGTTCCCGGCATCGAACGGGTCACTTTACGGGCGATCCCCGCACGGGCTGATGGCGGCGTTCAAGCGACCAACGGCGCGGACCAGAATGAAGGGCCTCTATCTGGTGGGCGGCGGGGCACATCCGGGCGCGGGGGTTCCGATGGCCACGCTCTCCGCCAAGCATGCGGTCGAGGCGATGTTGCACGACCAAACTTCAACATCGACGTCCCCGCAGGCGGCTACGCGTGGTGGTATGTCGACGGCGTCAGCGACGACGGCAAGCGCGCCGTCTCGGTCATCGGCTTCATAGGGTCTGTTTTTTCGCCCTGGTACCATTGGTCCGGTCGCGGCAATCCCGCTAATAACTGCTGTATCAACGTGGCCACCTACGGACCCGGCGGCCGGTTCACGATGACGGACCGCGGCGAAACGGCGCTACGCCAAAGCAGCGACATATTGCAGGTTGGCCCTTCCAGCATGAAGTGGACAGGGTCTGAGCTGGTCATATCCATCAACGAGATGTCTTCTCTTCCACTGATTTCCCGCGTGCGGGGAACCATTGCAGTGACCCCGTCTGCTGTCACAGATCTGGAGCTGCCGCTCACGTCGGACGGCGCACATGTTTGGCGACCCTTTGCGCCGACGTCCCGCATCCAGGTCGACCTTGAGGCCAACGGCTGGCAATTTGAAGGGCACGGATATTTTGACGCGAATTTTGGCACCAGGTCACTTGAGGAAGATTTCAGCTATTGGACATGGGGCCGGTTCCCGACCGCGGGCGGATCAACCTGTTTCTATGACGCGCAAAGGCTGGACGGCACAAGTTTGCACGCCGCCATTGCGTTTGGCCCGGACGGGCATGGCAGGATCATCGATGCACCAAAAAGCACGCCGTTCAAACGCACCCTTTGGGCGCTGCGGCGGGAGGCACGGGCCGACCCCGGGACCACCCCGAAGCAGATCAAGGCTATGCTGGATGCGCCGTTCTACTCGCGATCCTTGGTGGAAACGCAGATCAACGGCGAAACTGTGCAGGGCGTTCACGAGGCGTTGGATCTCAGACGCTATGCAAACCCGCTGCTCAAGCCAATGCTGGCTGTCCGCGTCCCGCGCCGATCAAACTGGCGCTTCTAGAGGCTGGCCAGGTCAATTGGCTTCTGGTCGGGATTCATCTGCGAGACAGTGAAATTCAGCGCGGCTGCAACGGTGACCCAAACCAGATAAGGCACGAACGCAAGGCCGGCCCAGAAATCCAGCTGAAAATTGGCAAGGGTCGCGCCGAGCACGGCCAACCAAAGCGGCACCATAATAATCAGCGCGCCCCGCAACCTGCGCAGGCCAAAGAACACAGGGCTCCACAACGTGCTGAACCCAAGCTGCATCGCCCAAAACGCGAGCGCATAACCGTTGCCTTCCATGCCGCCGATCCGAGCCCCTGCGAAGGAGATCAACAGGTAAATTGTGGTCCATGCGACTGGAAACACCCAGTCGGGAGGCGTCCAGCTTGGCTTGTTCAGGGTCTTGTACCAAGGCCCGGGAGGGAATACGCCGCCCGTCGCGCCTGCCGCGCCGCAAGAGATTAGAAAGATCGAAAAAAGAACTAGATCCATGTCTCACCCTTAAGGCGGCAATCACTCCGCCGCAACGCCCGCCGCTCCGGTTGAACCGCTTTCGCGCGCTTTCAGTTCGGCCAAGACGCCCAGCAAAGCGCCGGCCCGCGTGTGTTCCCAATGCGCGGCACTCGGCGTGCCATTTGCCGCGGCGTCGACGAGAAATGCGACCTCGGACAGTGGCCGCGCCAGGATGACCGGGGACTGGGGCAAAATGACTGTCGCCGCCGCGCGCAAAGCAGATTTACCGATAAGCCCGATCTTGTGCGCCTTTGACGTCCGGCCACGCATCGTCACACTGTCATGACCATTGCGCCTGACCGCTCCGCCGATGCCGGCGTAGATGTATCGCGCTGCAAAAATACCAGACCGCGCCGACAATGGCAGCGAGCCGACCCCCGCTTCTGAGCGAATATAGAGCCGCTTCGCCTCCGCAAGCAGACGACGGACGAAGCGCCTTACTTCGGGCGTTGGTTCCGGATTGGACAGGAAGCGGTCTGGTTCCAGCCCCGCCTCTTCGAACCAATCAAGCGGCAGGTAGATGCGCCCGGCACGGGCGTCCTCCCCCACGTCACGAGCGATGTTTGTCAGCTGCATCGCCACACCAAGATCGCAGGCCCGGGCTAGGGCATTCGCGTCCCGCACCCGCATCAGGACGCACATCATTGCGCCAACAGCGGCTGCCACCCGCGCGGAATAGTCCCGCACGCCCGAAAGAGTGTCATATCTCTGCTGCATCGCGTCCCATGCCAGCCCTTCCAGAAGCGCTTCCGGCAGGGCGCGGGGCATGTCAAATTCGTCGATGATTGCTGCAAATGCCCGATCCTCGGGCGCATTGCGGGGCGTTCCGTTGTAGGCAAGGTCCAGTCGGTCGCGCAAATCCAGCACGGCACGGCCCTTTTGGGTCCCCTCGTCCACTTCGTCGTCGGCCAAGCGACAAAACGCGTAAAGCGCCAAAGCCGGATCGCGAACGGAATTCGGCAAAAGCTTCGAGGCCGCATGGAAAGACAGGGACCCTGTCCGGATCACATTGCGGCAATGTTCAAGGTCGCGGGGGTCAATCATTCTGCGGCCACCCGTGCCTGAAGATCGACAACCGGCGCATCGGGGATAAGCTTTGCAATGACCTCGGCGCTGGATACAACACCCGGCAACCCTGCGCCGGGATGCGTTCCCGCCCCGACAAGAAACAGCCCCTCCGCCTCTTCGCTGACGTTGTGGGGCCGGAACCAGGCGCTTTGCAGGATGCGAGGCTCGATCGAAAAACCGCAACCATGGGGCGACAAGTATCTGTCGCGGAAGGTGTCCGGAGTGAAGACCAGTTCGGTTGAGATACGATCCTGAAACCCTGGCATCACCGTTTCCAGAACCGCGGCGACCTTCTTGCGGTAGATCGGCTCTTCCGCCTGCCAATCGACCGCGTTCTTCCAGCCCATATGTGGCACAGGGGAGAGAACATAGAACGTGTCATCCCCCGCTGGGGCAACGTTAGGGTCTGTTTTTGCGGGTCGGTGAATGTACAGGCTCATGTCATCGGACAGCTTGCCCTTTATGAAAATGTCTTTCAGCAACCCGTTGAACCTGGGGCCATTCAGAATGGTATGGTGACCAAGGTCGGGCCATTTCCCCGCCGTCCCTTTCGTTCCGAAATACCAAACATACAGCCCCATCGACCACCGTTTCTTGCCCAGCTTCGTGGCGGTCCAGCGGCGGCGCTTATGGTTTCGCAGCAAACGGTCGTAGGTGTGCCCGGCGTCGGCATTGCTGACGACCAACGGCGCCTCGAGCGTCTCACCGGTTGTCAGACGAACTCCCCGGGCTCTTTGCCCTTCCAGTAGAATTTCGTCGACCTCAGCGCCTTGGCGCACCACCCCGCCCTGACGCCGCACCACACGCGCCATTGCATCCGCAATCGCCTGAACACCGCCAATTGCGTAATGCACCCCGAATTCCTTTTCGAGATGGGCGACCAAAGCGTACATAGAGGTCACCATTGTGGGGTCGCCGCCTATGAACAGCGGATGAAAGGACAGCGCCATGCGCAGTTTCTCGTCCCGGACCCGCTTGCTGGCCAGCTTGTAAATGGATTGGTCAGCGCGCAGCCACGCGAAGAGCGGCAAGACCTTCACTGTCTCCCAAAGGCGATGCATCGGTTTGGTCAACATTCCTTCAAATCCAACCACGTAACGCGTGTGACTGTCCTTTAGGAACTTTTCATAACCTGCGACATCCGACGGGCTGATCTTTGCGACCTCTGCCTTCATCCGCTCGGTTTCGCCATAGGCCTCAAATTTGGTACCGTCAGGCCAGCGAATTTCGTAGAACGGCTCAATGGCGCGTATATCTACGTCGTCGTGGAAGCGGTGCCCGCAGTCCTGCCATAACTTTTCAAAGACCTGCGGGACCGTCACAATGGTCGGCCCAAGATCAAATCGGTGCCCGTCCTGCTCAATTGAACTGCCACGTCCACCCGCCCGGTCGAGGCGATCCAGAACCGTAACCGCGTAGCCTTTTGCGCCCAACCGCATCGCCGCCGCCAGCCCACCTAGTCCCGCGCCAATCACGATGGCCCGGTTGTCGAACATATGTGAGGAAGATTCTGTCATCTTACCAAAACGCTACTACTGTCTAGTTTGGTTTACAATAAATCTGTCAGATATCTTCCCATGCAGGCCAAATTGTGTAAGCCTACGTTTACACTAAAGGAATCTGTGCAACATGACTCAAGTTGTCAGCCTCAGCTTTTTCCGCTTCGACTCGATGGCCGCGCGCATCTGGGCGTTCGCAATGATGGGACTTGCAAGGCGAGCGATGTCCCGAGTGCCAGAAATCGGCTTTTGGAAGCTATGCGGGTCTGGCACCGGCGAAGGATTTACACCTATTCCCAATACATCGGTCTATGCAATTCTAGCGACTTGGCCTGACGAAAAGACGGCACGGAAACAAACGCAATCAGAGAGAACATTTGCAAGATATCGCACTAAATCCGTAGAAAACTGGACCGTGTATATGTCGGCCGGCTCTGTACGGGGCGAATGGGCGGGCCAAACCCCGTTTATAGTGTCTAAGTTGGCTAACAACGGCCCTCTGGCCGTCCTCACTCGCGCTACAATCCGGCCCAGCATACTGATGCGGTTCTGGAAAAGGGTGCCCGATATTTCCCGCGTCATCGGCAACGATCCGAATGTGGCATTCAAGGTTGGGATCGGGGAAGTGCCTTGGCTTCACCAAGTGACATTTTCGATTTGGCCAGACGCGACCAAAATGGCCAATTTCGCCAGAACGGGGCATCACGCCGAAGCCATTAAGTCGGTCCGGGAAGAGGGCTGGTTCAGCGAAGAATTGTACGCCAGGTTCCATGTCCTATCCGACCAAGGGACCTGGAACGGCGGGTCTCCATTAAAGGTACTGGAAACCGTATGAAACAGCCTTTCCCCTTTTCCGCGATCGTCGGGCAGGCTGACATGAAACGCGCCATGATCCTGACCGCGATTGACCCGTCAATCGGAGGCGTCCTGGTCTTTGGGGACCGCGGCACGGGCAAATCAACAGCCGTGCGCGCACTTGCTGCCTTGCTGCCCCCGATACGCGCGGTGAAAGGCTGCCCGGTTCACAGCGAGCGAGCGGCAGATTGCCCGGACTGGGCCAACGTAACTTCGAAGAAAACACAAGAGCTGCCCACACCGGTGGTAGATTTGCCGCTGGGCGCGTCTGAGGATCGGGTGACCGGGGCGCTGGATATCGAAAAGGCTCTCACCAACGGAGAAAAGGCGTTCCAGCCCGGCTTACTAGCTGCTGCCAACCGGGGATATCTCTACATTGACGAGGTGAATCTGCTGGAAGACCATATTGTCGATTTGCTTTTGGATGTGGCCCAATCCGGCGAAAACGTAATCGAGCGGGAAGGCCTGTCCATCCGACATCCTGCCCGCTTTGTACTGGTCGGCTCCGGCAACCCGGAAGAAGGCGAACTTCGTCCGCAACTTCTGGATCGGTTCGGCCTGTCCGTTGACGTGGCTTCGCCCACCGACATCAAAGAACGCGTCAACGTGATCAAACGCCGAGATGCGTATGACAACGATCACGCAGCCTTCATGCTTCGCTGGCAGGCCGAGGACGCCGCGTTGCAAAACCAGATCTTGCAGGCGCGCAAAGCGCTGAAAAAACTCAAAACGCCGGAAAAGAGCCTTCACGACGTCGCGGAGCTGTGTGTCAAACTGGGATCTGACGGACTTCGCGGCGAGCTGACACTGCTTAAGGCCGCCCGCGCATATGCGGCCTACCGAGAAGATACTATTCTGGGGCGCGCCCATATCCGTGACGTAGCTCCGCTGGCCCTACGGCATCGTTTGCGTCGTGACCCGCTTGACGAGGCAGGGTCGGGCACGCGTGTTAGCCGCATCGTCGAAGACGTCCTCGGCACCTGATGACGCCGTGGCATCTCACAATGACAGCGCTGCGCCTTTTGGCGATTGACCCCGTTGGCATGGGAGGTGTTGTGCTGCGCGCCCGAGCAGGCCCGGCGCGGGATGCGGCAATGAGGTTTGCCCAAGACATTTTCCCGGAAATGGTCAGACTTCACCCCTCTATGTCCACCGAAGACCTGACCGGCGGCATTGATCTGGCGGCGACGTTGAATTCTGGAAGTTTGACATACAGGAGTGGGCTTTTGGGCCGAGATAGAGCCTGTTTTGTGTTACCCATGGCAGAACGCACGGGACCGCAGATGGCTGGCCAATTGGCCGCCGCTCTTGACCAGGGCAAAGAGTGCGCGTTCATCTGCCTCGACGAAGGTGTCGACGACGGCGAATGTATCCCCGCGACCCTTTCTGACCGGATCGCAATGCAAGTCAGCCTCGACGGGGTGCAGGTATCGGAATTGACCTCCGCCGAAATCCAGACGGTCCCGTCACCATTGCCCGCCGTAGACTTCTTTGACGAACTGCCCGAGACGCTGGTGGCATTGGCAGTGCGCCTTGGCATCACCAGCTTGCGCGCACCAATGCATGCGCTTCGTGTTGCCAAGGCGCATGCGGCATTCTCCGGTAGGGGCGTTGTAAACGAAGACGATGTCGCAATAGCCGTGGCGTTGGTCTACGCGCACCGAACGACCATTTTGCCAAATGTGGACGACCCAGAAACGGAGGCCGAGGCGGCCGAACCCGATACAACTCCCAAACAAGAACACCAGCTAGACCTGCCTGAGGAATTGTTGCTCGACGCAGTAAAAACGGCACTTCCCGCCAATCTATTGGACCAGCTGAGTGCGGGCCCCGCGAAAACAGGTACTGGTTCTGGCTCCGGCAAGCGCCGCCTTGGAAATCGACGCGGACGGCCGCTCCCTGCACGAAACGTGCGGGCAAAGCCAGGTGCGCGTGTTGATCTCATGGCCACACTGCGCGCCGCGATCCCATGGCAAAAACTTCGTAAAGACGCCGCGCCGCACCGGACAGGTGCCATCGTAAAACCCGGTGACCTGCGCGCCAAACGTTACCAAGAACTCTCCGATCGGTTGCTGATCTTCACAGTGGATGCGTCGGGGTCCGCAGCGCTTGCGCGCTTGGGCGAGGCAAAGGGCGCAGTCGAGCTGTTGCTGGCCGAGGCCTATGCCCGCCGCGACCACGTGGCCCTGATCGGGTTTCGTGGCACTGAAGCAGACGTTTTACTGCCCCCAACGCGATCACTGGTCCAAACCAAGCGGCGCCTGGCCGACTTGCCCGGCGGCGGCGGCACACCCACGGCAGCTGGGTTGGCCGCTGCATTGACCATGGCCCAAACCGCCGCCCGAAAGGGTCTGACCCCAACGGTTGTTTTGCTGACGGATGGGCGCAGCAATATCGCTTTGGATGGCAGTTCGGACCGGACAAAGGCGGGGCAGGACGCAACCGACATGGCCCGTGCGCTTGTAAGCCAAGGTATTGACGCACTTGTCATAGATACCGGCAACAGACCGGCAACCGCGTTAAACGAGCTGGCCTGCGTTATGGATGCGCCCTACATTGCCTTGCCGCGAGCGGACGCGCGGAAATTGTCGGACGCCGTGACCATCTCGCTGGACCGCTAAAGTCATGGATTGGGCGCGCAATGCCGATTGGCCGAAGGCAAGTCATTCGCGCTTCGTGCTCAGCAAACCCCATAAATGGCACGTGCAGGAGTTGGGGCATGGGCCTACTGTGTTGCTTTTGCACGGGGCTGGCGGGGCCACCCAGACGTGGCGGCATATGTATGACCAACTGATTGGGCACTACCGCATCATCGCAATCGATCTTCCAGGCCAGGGCTTCACCAAGATGGGCACACCCAAGCGTTGTGGCCTAGAGGCAATGAGCGAAGATATTGCCAGGCTCTGCAACCAGGAAGGATGGCACGTTGACGCCGTTGTAGGTCATTCCGCGGGGGGAGCGATTGCGCTTCAGCTGGCCTCATCATTGTCACCGTCACCGCCGGTCATTGGCATCAACCCAGCGCTTGGGAACTTCAAGGGCCTTGCTGGCGTCGCGTTTCCCCTGATCGCAAAAGTTTTGGCATCCACGCCTTGGGTGGCCCAACTCTTTACGGCATCCACATCGCGCCCGCACTCGGTAGATCGACTTTTGGCGGGAACAGGGTCGATTTTGACGCCCGAAGACCAGGTGTTCTATCGGCGGTTGATCAGCGACAAAGCCCATGTTGAAGGCACGCTGGCCATGATGGCGCAGTGGCGACTGGACCCATTGCTGGCTGCGCTTCCGGAAATGTGCGCGCCAACTTTGTTCATCACGGGCAGCGGAGACAAAGCTGTGCCTCCGACGACTTCGACGAAAATTGCGGCGATCATGCCAGACGCCAAAGTCATCGAAATTGCGGGTCTTGGACATCTCGCGCATGAAGAAGACGGACAGGCAGTAGCGAGCCACATAATTAGCTTTCTGAACAGCCGGCTGAATTGATGTGAATCAAAGAAAACCGATGGCCCTCCTGACAGTTATGACCGAAGATGAATGAGCAAAGGCAATATGATGTTGGACGCAGTGAACGACTTTGAATCCGAAAAAACCCGCGCCGCCGCATGGTTCCGAGAATTGCGGGACCGCATCGTGGCGGAGTTTCATGCGCTGGAAGACCGGCACGGCGGCGACAATCCGGCTGGCCGCGTTGAGGTGACCAAGACCAAACGGACGTCGGATGATGGATCTGATGCTGGCGGCGGCGAAATGAACGTCATGCGCGGCGGGCGGGTGTTTGAGAAGGTGGGCGTCAACATCTCAACCGTTTACGGCACGTTGGGCGAACGGGCGCAGAACGCCATGGCGGCGCGTAAGGGCATTCCGGGGATGAAGGATGATCCTCGGTTCTGGGCGTCGGGTATCTCGCTGGTCGCTCACATGCAGAACCCGCATGCTCCGGCAGTCCATATGAATACCCGGATGTTTTGGACACCGCATGCATGGTGGTTTGGCGGCGGCTCGGACCTGAACCCTTGCATTGAATACGCAGAGGACACGCAGCATTTTCATGATGAAATGAAAGCTGCGTGTGATCCTCACGGGGACACGCTTTACGCCGAGCTTAAGGAATGGGCAGACGAGTATTTCTATATTCCCCACCGGCACCGCGCGCGCGGGGTTGGGGGCATCTTCTATGATGACCGCGACACCGGCGATTGGGAGGCGGATTTCAAGCTGACGCAGGACGTGGGCACGGCATTTCTGCCAGCCTTTGTGCCGCTGGTTGATAAACGGCGGGACATGGAGTGGGGCGAAAAGGAGAAGGATATCCAGCTAGAGCATCGTGGGCTCTATGCAGAATATAACCTTGTCTATGATAGGGGCACCAAGTTTGGGCTGGAAACTGGCCACGACGCAAACGCGGTGCTGATGAGCCTGCCCCCTGTCGCGAAATGGTATTGATCCCAGCAGATAGAATTTCTGCGAAGCAACCACGCAAAGTTCCTGCCTCTGGCGACAACTGACAAACAATCGTCATCTGACGTCATAACTTCGATGTCTTGATATCGGGTGGACCCCAATAGTCTTGCTATTGCGCCTTGCTGCGCAGTTGACCTTGACGCCAGAGCCGCTTGCAAGGACAGTTGCGCCGGCATCGCATTGCTTTAGCTGATTTTTGGGCCACGCCGCATGAACAAAACCTTGCCTCCTGGCGCCCTTCACGGGGTCGACGATTCGGACAAGACCCGCCCACCCTCGGGCGCTTTGCGCTTTGAAACCCCGCAGGACCTTTACGCTGCTTTGCCGCAGCTGGCCGAACTGACCCAACACCGGCCACGCGACGGTGAGGACGCTATGGTGTTCATGGGGCGGCTGCGTTCATCCACTACCCCGGAGGAAGCGGTGACCTACACCGCCTTCGCTGCCCTGCCGCAAATGGCCATCTGGTGGGGGCACGAATGCCTGCGCTGCATGCCCGACGTGCTGGACGCCCGCGACCGCGAAATCCTGGAGATGGTGGGCGGCTGGGTGTCCACCCCCACCAAGGACCTGCGGCACCGCGTCATGAAAGAGGCGCTTTGGGCCCAGACTCGGTCCCCTGCCGTCATGCTGGGGTTGGCCGTCGGCTGGTCGGGCGGCTCCATCGCCCCTAATGACCCCGCTCCCGTGCCCGCCTACCGCGCTCCGCGGTCGATCAACTCGGCGGTGTTGAGCTGCCTTGCACGGGCCGATTTGTCGCGCCGCCCGATCTACCTTGCGCGGTTTATCGACATGGCGGAATCGCTATATCGCGTCTATTAATGTGCCTTCAGTTGAATGATTAGAACCAGATGACGCTCGTCCTGCAGATTGAAAACTATGACGTCCTGGAGGACGGCGGACCGGCGCAGATTGTGCTGGAGGGGCGCGGCTGCCATGTCGGGCGGGCCGCAGGCATGGATTGGGTGCTGCCGGACGCCAGCCGCCACATCTCCAGCCACCATTTCGACGTGGTGTTTGAGGGCGGCACCTACTGGCTGCGCGACGTGTCCACCAACGGCACCTTCCTGCAAGGGCAGCGCTATCGCATCGAGGGCGCCCACCAGCTGTCCAACGGCGAACGGTTTCAGGTGGGTCATTACATCATCGTCGCGCAAGTCGGCGCGACCCAGCCTGCGGGCCTGTCCCCGGCGCCACATACCGATGTGTGGGGCACAGGGACCGGCGCAGGCGCCGGCGTCGACAACAGCGACCCTTGGGCGGTTGGCGGGTCGTTCGACCCGATTGACCCCAACCCGCCGGACCCGAACGCACGGCGGGACGACTTTGCCGACGACTTCATTTCCACACCAGTGGCAGCGCCTGCGCCTGCCGCCGTTCCCACCGACCCCGTCCCGGCTGCAGTCCCCGCCATTGATGTGCCACCATCCGTGCCCATGCCGGTTCCCGCCCCTGCGGCCGCGCCTGTGCAATCTCCGCCCATTCCCGCCGTGCCGCAGCCGGTCGCGGCGGCCCCGCATCCCGACGCCAACCCGGTCCCAAGCGGACCGACAGATATTGTACGCGCCTTTTGCGAAGGGGCCGGGTTGTCACCCGATGCTTATGGCGACGTGCCCCCCGAAGAGCTGGCCAAGATGCTCGGGCAGTCCCTGCGTGTGATTTCGACCGAGGTGATGGCGATGCTGCAATCGCGGGCGGAGGCGAAGTATTTCACCCGCGGCGGCGAACGCACGGAGCGGCGCGGATCGGACAACAACCCGCTGAAATTTCTGCCCGATGCGGATCAGGCAATCGAAGCGATGTTTCTGAAATACCGCGCCGGGTTCCTGACCGGACCGGACGGGTTGGCCGAGGCGCTGCGCGACGTGCGCATCCATCAAGCCGCCGTTTTTGCCGCGATCCAACCGGCGCTTGCCAAGCTGGTGGGCGACCTGGCCCCCGAAGCCATTGAGGACGACACCAAAGGGTCGGTGTTGGGCAGCGGCAAACGCGCCAAATCATGGGACACCTACGTGGCGCGATGGGATTCCAAGACCCATCCGCACGAAAACGGCATCCTTGACGAGTTTCTGGTCCACTTCGCCAAAGCCTATGCCGACATGGTTGGGCCAGAGCAAGGTTAGTGCCGGGATAGTACCCAAATACCACCCTTTAACGGAAACGGGTCGTTTCCCTGCCATTTGGTTGACTCGGCGGGCTAGTCCTTTGATTATGCGCGAAATAGTACGGCGCATCCTGCGCGGGGGAATTGGTTGATGGTATTGGATTGGCTAAAAGAGCCACTGTCAGAGGACACGCCCTGCGGGCCGGATCTTGAGCAGGCCGATGACCCGGAATTTGTCGAATATTACTTCGAAGCCGAAGGCCGCTTGCCCGAACGCTACTTCATCCCAGGCATGCGGTCCGGCCGCGACGGGGAAGAGGGCAGCGACGACAAGCTGTTCGACCCGAAATCTGTGGACATCAAGAAAGAACGTGCGACGATTGACGGGCTGCTGAAACGGTCGCGCGACTTGCGGTTGCTGTCATTGATGGCGCGATGGGAGGTTCTTGCCGGTCGCACGACTGGGTTTGCGGACGCTATTGCCGGTATGGCGGATCTGCTGGAAGCGTTCCCGGAAGCTGTGCACCCGGTGATTGCCGGATCCAACAGCGATCGGCGCGGAGCGATCGACAATTTGGCAACCCCAGTGACGTCCGTCATTCCGTTGCAATACGTGTCTCTGACGGGCGAGGCCGATGTGACGTTCCGCCTCTATCAGGTGGCGACGGGCACCGTGACGGCGCGCGCTGGTGAAAGCGAAGCGACGAGCTCGGGCATTCTCGATGCGCTGAAAAACGACGGCAACAAAGCCAAGGTTACCAAAACGCAAGACGATCTGACGCGGGCCGCCGATGGCCTGGACCGTATCAAACGCGCCTGCAAAGCGCATCCGGACAAGCCGATGTCCCTTAATTTCGAAGACCTTATGGGAATGATTTCCCAGATGCAGGACTTGATTCAGCTGGCGCGGCCTGACCTGTCCGGCTGGGACAGCGCTGGTGCGGCTGCGGCGGCCGAAGTTGAAGAAACGCCGGCCGCTGACGAGCCTGCACCTGCCTCCGATGCTGATGGCGGCGGGTCTGATGCCCCAGCAGCCGCAGCGGTTGCCGTTGGCGAAGCAGGCCCGGCGGGCGAGATCACCGGACAGAACGCTGCCAAGGTGACACTGCAGGCCGTCGAAGGGTATTTGCGCAGCAAAGAGCCATCCTCCGCCGCATTGTTACTGGTGACCCAAGCCCGGCTGCTGATCGGCAAGCCGTTGATTGAGGCGCTTGAGACCCTGCTTCCCGAGGAATCGCGCCGCGCGATTGTGGATTTTGGCCCGGCCACCGGGTTTGCGCTAAACATGGACCGGCTGCGCGCGCTGTCCGGCGAGGCCCCCGGCATCGCCATCGAGGAAGAGCCGGACCCCACCCCGCCGAAGCTGACCAGCCGCGCCGACGTGGCCAGCCACATTCGGTCCGTCGAGAACTACTTTCGGGGCAACGAGCCCACCAGCCCCGTCCCCACCCTATTGGTGCGGGCGCGCAGCTATTTGGACAAGGATTTTGACGCAATTGTTGCCGAGCTTATCCCAATGGCTCCCAAAGAGGACAACTGACCCCTAATCCCAATTAGATTAACCAAAAAGCGTTGACTTGACCCATCGTCGCGGGTTCACTGAGCCCAACTAAGGAGATTGATTATGGCCTCGGATAAAGCCACAGATTTTATCAAGCGAAATCGCCCCCCACGGGTGAACATTTCCTACGAAGACCCCTACGATTCCGAGAAGATGGTGGAATTGCCCTTCGTGATGGGCATCATGTCCGACCTGTCGGGCAACGCCTCCGAAGTTGAGAAGGCCCCGGTTGAAGAGCGCGACTTCCGCGACGTGACCGGCGCAACGCTGGACACCTTCATGGAAGACATCCAGCCGGGCGTGTCTTTCAACGTCGAAAACAAGCTTGATGAAGGCAGCGAGACCAAGTTGGGTGTGTCACTGCATTTCAAAGAGATGGACGACTTCAACCCTGCCAAGATCGCGCGCCAGGTGCCGTCGCTCAAGCAGCTGCTTGAAGCGCGGGAACACCTCGCCAATTTGCAGCGTTACATGAACAGCAAGCCAAAGGCCCAGGAGAAGATCAAAGAGCTTCTCAACGACCCTGACCTGATGGCGGCCCTGGCAGAACGCCAGAAGGCCGAGGAGGACGAATAAGATGAGCGACACCAGTTCACAAACAGCCGGCGGCGAACAGCTTACGGAGCTTGACGAGTTCTCCGACATTCTGCGCCAGACCATCAAGCCCCGCACCGACGTGGCCGCCAAAGAAGTTGACAGCGCCGTTGTGGCCCTTGTCCGCGAAGCGATGGACGACCAGACGGTTATTGCCGACGACGTCATCGACACGATTGACGCCATCCTGGGCAAGCTGGACCAAAAGCTGACCGACCAGATGAACGAGATCATGCACCACGAGGAATTCCAGAAGCTGGAATCGTCCTGGCGTGGGCTGGCCTACACGGTCAACAACTCGGAAACCGACAGCACGCTGCGCGTGAAGGTGATGAACGCATCCAAGTCGGAACTTCAGGCCGTGATGCGCCGTTACCCCGGCGCCAAGTGGGACCAGAGCCCGCTGCACCAGAAGATCTACGAACAGGAATTCGGCACGCTGGGCGGCAAGCCATACGGCGCGCTGATCGGGGACTACTACTTTGGCCCCGGCACCGGCGACGTCGCCTTCCTGCGCGACATCGGCAAGATTGCCGCTGCTGCACATGCCCCGTTCATCGCGGCGGCTGCGCCCGAAGCATTGGGCATGGACAGCTGGAACGAGATCGGCACCCCGCCTGATCTATCCGAGATTTTCGACACGCCCGACTTTGCGGCTTGGAACGGCCTGCGCGACAGCGAGAACTCCCGCTACGTCGCACTGACAATGCCGCGCGTCCTGGCGCGTGAGCCTTACAGCCAGAACTCGACCTCCATCGTTGAAGAGTTCAACTTCGAGGAAGAGACTGACGGCCATCAGGGCGAGAAATACGCCTGGATGAACGCAGCGCATGCCATGGCGGTCAACATCAACCGCGCCCACAAGGAACACGGCTGGACCGTGAAAATCCGCGGCGTGCAATCGGGTGGTGAGGTTCTGAACCTGCCGGCCCATACGTTTGACACCGGCGACGGGTCCAAGGACCTGAAATGCCCGACGGAAGTGTCGATCACCGACCGCCGTGAAGGCGAGTTGAGCGCGGCAGGCATCATGGGCCTGATCCATCGCAAACACACAGACAAAGCCGCCTTCATCGGCGCGCAGACGTTGTACAAACCAAAGAAATATGTAGACGAGCTGGCCACGGCCTCTGACAACATGTCGTCCCGCTTGCCTTACATTTTTGCAGTGTCACGGTTCAGCCATTACCTGAAGTGTATGGTGCGTGACAAAATCGGTCAGTCCCCTGACCGCAACCAGCTGCAAACCGAACTTCAGACCTGGGTGAACAAATACGTTTCTGCGAACCCGGAAAGCGCGAGCGAGAAGGAAAAGGCAAAACAACCTTTGGCTGGTGCAAAAGTTGAGGTGATTGAAGACGAGGAGAACCCCGGCTACTATGTTGGCAAGTTCTTCCTTAAGCCTCATTTCCAACTGGAGGGGATGGATATCGGGATGAGCCTGGTGTCCAAATTGCCCAACAATAAATAAGGCGCGAAGCGCTGCTCACATTGAACTACTAATGCCGTAACAAGGAGCTTACCTAATGGCTGTCGATATTTTTCTGACACTTTCCAACAAAATCAAAGGCGAATCCCAAGATTCCACATACCGCGATGACATTGATGTGCTGGCATGGTCCTGGGGTATGACCCAGTCCGGCACTACGCATGTTGGCGGCGGCGGCGGCGGCGGCAAAGTGAATGTCCAGGACATCACACTGACCAAATACGTTGACCTGGCCTCCAACGACCTGATCAAACGCTGTACTTCCGGCGCGCATATCGACGACGGTAAGCTCATCGTGCGCAAATCCGGCGGCGACGCACCGGTTGAGTATTTCATCCTGTCGATGGAAAACATCATGATCACGTCCTACAACACCGGCGGCTCCAAGGACGGCCTGGACCGCATCCAAGAGACGCTGACCCTGAACTTCCGCAAGTTCGAGGTGAAGTACACCCTGCAGGAAGAAACAGGCGCAACCGGCGCATCCTCCATGCACGGCTGGGACGTTGCAGAAAACAAAGAGTGGAGCGCGTAAGCTCCCCCCTTTTTGGAATGAATTTGAGGCCGGCGATTATTATTCGCCGGCCTTTTTTACACCGAACCTGACTTTGCAGCTGCCGCATGCGTAAACCATATGACCTAACCGTTCCCCCGAACCGCGACCCGTCGCGGTCAAACCAGCGGCAGGTCTCATTGATGCATGTGTTCCGCGCCTCCGCCGAAAGCGGCGACGCACGCAAAGACGGCAAGGACTATCAGGACGGCGACCGGTCCATCAACGTGCGCGCCAAGCAGCGCCGCGAAGGGGTGGATGAAAGCGAGTTGCGCCGCCATCTGAACGCCGATCTCAACAACTTGATGAACACCATCAGGCTGGACGCCACAGTAGAGTTGGAAGACCATCCACGCGTCGAAAAATCGGTCCTCAATTTCGGCTTTGCCGACATGAGCAGCCTGACCCAGTCGCATCTCACCGACCAGAAAATTGCCACCTCGATCCGTGAGTCGCTGATCAACCACGAACCCCGCCTCATCCCCGATAGCATCGAAGTGGTGATCCGCAAGGACGACCGCGCCCTGACCCAGCAGGTGGCCTTTGACATCTCTGCCGAGATGGTGGCCGACCCCGTCGACATCCCGCTGGATTTCGTTGCCGAGGTTGACCTGGGCGCGGGCAAGATGGTGATGAAACGCCTGCGGGTGCAGACATGAAGAAGGCCTTCCGCGACGCCTATAACCGCGAGCTTTCGCTGCTTTATGAACGCGCCGCGGAATTCTCGGCCGAATACCCGGGCATCGCCGACCGCCTTGGCGGGCTGCTGCGCGAAAACACCGACCCCGCCGTGGCTGGCCTGCTGGAAGGCAGCGCCTTTCTGGCCGCCCGCGTCCAGCTGAAAATGGACGAAGAGTTCCGTAACTTCACCACCGAGCTGCTGGAACAGATTTTCCCTGACGCCTTGGCGCCAATCCCGTCCGTTATGTTGGTTCAGGCCAACCCACCCTTCGAGAACAAGGACCTTGAGAACGGGATTTCCTTCAAACCAGGCGACTACCTGGATGCCCGATTTGTCGACAGCGACCGCCGCGTGTCATGCCGGTTTCGTCTGGGCGCGCCACTGACATTGTGGCCGCTGAAACTATCCGCCATGGAATACCACCCCAGCCCAGCCCCAGTAGCAGCGACCGGGCTGGAGATCACCGACAGCACCGTCGCCGGCCTGTCCATCGAATTGCAGCGCCCCGCTGCAGCGGGTGGGGGCAAGCTGTCCGACCTCAAGCTGGACAGCCTTCCGTTTTACTTCACCGCCGCGATGCCTGACGCTGTCGCACTTTACGAACAGATCCATTGCGACCTGTTGCGGGTATCTCTGCGGTACCTCAACAGCAACGGCGACCCGGTTTTCGTGCGGCTTGCCCCGCATCAGATCGAACAGATCGGATTTGACCCAGAAGAACGCGCTTTCCCCCGCTCCAGCAAATTGTTCGACGGCTTCGCGCAGCTGCGGGAGGCGTTTGTCTTCCCACGCAAGTACCTCGGGTTCCGGCTGACCGGGCTGCAGGACGCGCTGCGCAGCGTGGCGACGGACACCTGCCAGCTGGTGTTCGAGTTTGACACGTCCAGCCCCACCCTGGCGGCCCGGTTGAAATCTGACGACGTGCGCATCCATGTGGCAACCGCCGTGAACCTATTTGAGGAATCCGCCAGCCAGGTGCGGCTGGACCAGAAGCGGCACGAATTTGTGGTGACCCCTGACAGCAGCCCGGTCACGCATTACGAGATTCACCAGATCACCGAGGTTTTCGCCCACTACACCGGTGCGCAGACCAAGGTGAAAGTCGCCCCGCTTTACGGGCTGCCTGAGGACGCGACCAACCCGCGCTCCGCCCTGTACTTCACCACCAAGCGCAAAGAGCGCCGCCTGACCGACCACGAAAAACGGTTTGGCCGACGGCACCGGTACCGCGGCACCGAAACCTTTGTCGCCCTTTACGAACCGCCCAACACCGAAGACGGCGCGGCGGCACAGCGGCTGCAGATCAAAACGCTGTGCTCCAATCGGCATTTGCCGGAATACCTGCCGATTGCGGGCTCGTTGGACGACTTTCACATGACCGACGATGTGACGGTCTCGCTGGCCTGCGTGGGCGGCCCCACCCCGCCGCGCGAACCGATGAGCGAGCTGGAAAAATCCGCGCCGCACCGCGCCATTCAAGGCGACGTGTACTGGCGGATCATCAGCTATTTGTCGCTGTCGCATTTCGGGCTGGACGACCGGGGCGGGGACGACGGCGGGGCGGCGTTGCGCGAAGTGCTGTCATTGTTTGCCGACCTTGGCGACGCCTCGGTCGAGGCGCAGGTGCAGGGCATCATTGGCCTCGACACCCGGCAGATCACCCGGTCCATCCAACGCAGCGATGGCTTCTTTCCCGCCCGTGGCGTCGAGGTGAAACTGACCCTGGACGAAGAGGCGTATGAGGGCAGCGGCATCATCCTGATGGGCGCAATTCTGGACCGGTTCTTTGCCGAATACGCCACCATCAACAGCTTTACCCAGACCGTCATTGCGTCGCGGCAGCGCGGGGTCATCAAGACCTGGCCCGCCCGCACCGGAAGCGGGCCGCTGCTATGAGCGCGGCCGAGGACACCCCCGAGGCGATTGCCGGCCGCCATGGCCTGCTGGCCCTGCTGCGCCGCCTTGAACGCGAACACCCGGACCGCCCCCGCATTGGCCAAAGCCACAACCTCAAGCAGGAATATGTGTCGATGGGGCAGGACCCGTTCCTGACCTTCCCCGACGCCGACATCACCAGGTTGGAACATGGCGCGCGGACCGACATCCGCACCCCCGTGCTAGGCTTTTTCGGCCCGCAAGGCGCGCTACCGATCAACACGACAGAAGAAGTCACCAGGTGGGTGCATAGCGGCGACGAGTCCTTCGTCAAGTTTGCCGACATTTTCAACGCCCGCTTCCTGCAGCTGTTTTTCCGGTCCTGGTCGGACGCCCATGCGATCAGCCAGTTCGATCACCCCGACAAGGACCGGTTTCAGGAATTTATCGGCGCGCTCAGCGGGGTCGGTACTAAGGCGTTTCGCGGCCGCGACAGCATCCCCGACATGTTCAAGACGTCGATGGTGCCGCTGCATGCCAGCCGCATCAAAAGCCCAGTCCGTCTGCGCCAGATGATCGAACACCATCTCAGCGCGCAGGTGCAGGTTGAAGAACATGCGCCGACCTGGCTGGACTTTGAGAAGGGCGACCAGAACCGTATGGGAATGCAGGGTTCCACCCTCGGACGGGACATGTTTCTTGGCGCGCGGCTGCAGTCCGTCAGCGAGCGCGTGGTGTTGCACATCCAAACCGACAGCCTGCAGGATTACCGCCGCTACCTGCCCGGCGGCGATGCCCATGCCAACCTGTCCGACATCGTGTTTTGGTACCTCGGCAAGACCACGGAAGTGGGGGTTGAGCTGTCCTTGCCCTCCTCTGAGGTGCCGCAGGCGCAGCTTGGACAGACTGTCGAACTTGGATGGATGGCGGCGCTTGAACCCTCCAACGACCCTGAGACCCCCGAATTTGTGGCGGTCGCCCGATACACATTAGACCCGAACGCCAAGGCCGCGTGAGCCGTTAAAGAATAGGATTATTTAGATGACCGAAATCAGCATTGAAAAATTCGCCGGCAAGATGAACCGCGCGGGCTACGACGCCTTCCTGCAATCGATGCGCTACGCGCGTGGCGAAGGGAACCGCAACGTCGAGCTGGCGCATTGGCTGTTTCACGCGGTGTCGAACCAGAATGCCGACATCTCGGTCACACTGAAAGAGCTGGGGATCGACCGCGGCGCAGTGCTGAAGTCGCTCGATAAGGCCATGGCCAAGCTGCAAAAGAACGTCACCGAGACGCCGGGCATTTCGGAAAGCCTGTCGGACACACTGAACCACGCCTGGACCTACGCATCGCTGTTTTTCAACGAAGCGCAGATACGCACCGGACATGTTCTGGTGGCTGTGCTGAACGACGCCAACCTGAAACGCGAACTGGGCCAGGCCGCGCCTGAAATGCGGGAGATGACGGCGGAGCATATCGGCAAGGAGGCCCGCAACCTGTGGTCGACCTCGGAAGAGGAGCAGATGCAGCCGATGGATGGCACGTCCGTGGGCGGCGCATCAGGTGGGCCGGGCCGTGCAGAAGGCGGCGCATCTACCGCGCTGGGTCAGTATTCGGTGGATATGACGGCGGATGCGGAAAGCGGGACGATGGACCCGATTGTCGGCCGTGACGAAGAAATACGGCAGATCGTGGATGTGCTGCTGCGCCGCCGCCAGAACAACCCGATCCTGACGGGGGAAGCCGGTGTCGGGAAGACGGCTGTGGTCGAAGGCTTCGCGCAAAGGTTGGCCGCGAATGACGTGCCGCCCAAGTTGCAAGGTACGCGGCTGCATATGCTGGATATCCAATCGATGCAGGCCGGTGCCTCGATGAAGGGCGAGTTTGAGCAGCGGCTGAAATCGGTGATCGACGAGGTCCAGTCGTCACCCACCCCGATCATATTGTTCATTGACGAAGCGCATACGCTGATCGGCGCGGGCGGGGCGCAAGGGACGGGTGACGCCGCCAACCTGTTGAAACCGGCGCTTGCGCGCGGGACGCTCAGGACCATTGGGGCGACGACATTCGCCGAGTACCGCAATTATTTTGAAAAAGACCCCGCCCTGACGCGGCGCTTTCAGCCGGTAAATGTGGATGAGCCGGATATCGAGAAATGCTGCTACATGATCCGCGGCATACTGGCCCCGATGGAGGACCACCATAAGGTGCGCATCTCGGATGAGGCGATTGTGGCCGCCGTCAGCCTGTCGGCCCGTTATATCCCGTCACGGCAATTGCCAGACAAAGCGGTGTCTCTGCTGGATACAGCCTGCGCGCGGGTGGCTGTCTCTCAGGCCTCCACCCCAGCGCGGATTGCGGATCTGAAGCAATCCATCGCAGCGTTAGAGAAAGAGATAGAAGGCAAGATTTCGCAGCGTGATCTGGGCGAGGCCAATGAGGACCGCCGCGAAGAGGCGGAAGAAGCCTTGGCGAAAAAGCAGGAAGAACTGGAAGCCGCTGAGGCGCTTTATGCAACCGAGAAGGGCGTGGTCGACAAGATCTTGGAGCTGCGTTTGGCGATTGCGTCCGACGAGGAAGAAGAGGTCGACGAAGACGCCCTGCGCGCCGAGATGGCCGAGAAAATGGAGGCGTTGGACGCGACCGACCCCGACGACCGCATGGTCTATGCGCATGTGGATGAGCAGGCCGTGGCCTCGGTGATTTCCGACTGGACGGGCATCCCGGCGGGCCGGATGGTGACAGACGAATTGCAGCAAGTCCTGATGCTGGCGGATCACCTGAAAGAGCGCGTGATCGGGCAGGATCACGGGCTGAAGATGATTGCGAAACGGATTGAAACCTCCCGTGCGGGCCTGTCGAACCCGAACAAACCCATCGGGGTGTTCATGCTGTGCGGCCCATCGGGCGTTGGTAAGACCGAGACCGCGCTTGCGCTTGCCGAAAGCCTGTATGGCGGCGAACAGAACATCATTACCATCAACATGTCGGAGTTTCAGGAGGCGCATTCCGTGTCGCTGCTGAAAGGGGCGCCTCCGGGCTATGTCGGTTACGGCGAAGGCGGACGGCTGACCGAAGCTGTGCGGCGCAAACCCTATTCGGTGGTGCTGCTGGACGAGGTCGAAAAGGCCCACCCCGACATCCACGAGCTGTTTTTTCAAGTGTTCGACAAGGGCATCATGGAGGACGGCAACGGCCGCGCGATCAACTTCAAGAACACGCTGATATTGCTGACCTCAAACGTGGGCACCGATGTGATCATGGAGATGGCGGACGAGGGCAAAACCACGCCAGATATGGACGAACTGAATGCCGCGATGAAGCCGTTCCTGACAGATGTGTTCCCGCCAGCATTGCTGGGCCGGATTGTCACAATTCCATATTTTCCGCTGGGCCAAGAGGTCTTGGGCGGCATTACTCGTTTGAAGCTGAACGCAGTGGTAAAACGCCTGAAGGACGCGCATGGCGCGACGCTGACCTACAGCGACGAGGTGCTGGCCCATATTGTCGAGCAATGCCGCGACCCCGACAGCGGCGGGCGGATGATCGACAACATCATCACCAACTCAATCCTGCCGGACCTTTCGCGGCAAGTGCTGGGTCGCATGGTGTCAGGCAACGAGATGTCCAGCGTCGAGATCGTGATGAAGGACGGAACCTATCACTACGAGTTCAGCTAGCTGCTTGCCTGCAAATCAGGATGTGGCGAGCTGGCAGGATTCAAGCGCCCGCACCGCCTCGTCCAACCGGCTGCGCAAAGTGGTGAGCAGCGTAGAAAGGGTCATCTTCTGGTTCATGACCCAGGTTTGCGTGTTCACCATCTGCTCGATCCGGGCATCAAAACGCTTTTCCAGCGCTTCCTGATACCGCCCGGCTGCGACATACATATCGCCCACAACGACGAGGCTTTTGAGCGAATTTGATGCGGTGTCCATGCCCGCCTTTTCCAGGCCATCAGCCATCAGATTTCCGTTGTCGCTGATCTGCCCGGCCAGGTAGTCGATGCCCTCGCGCCGCATGTCCGCCTCGCTTGCGCCGGTGGCCGATTTGACGCCCAGCACCGCCGAGTCGTAGGCCATCTTCGCCTTGTTGAGCATCACTTTCCCGCCCATCGTGTTGGGGGTCGCCTGGGAAAACCCAAGCTGCACGGCGTTGTTTGCAAGGTTTGCGGCGGCGGCTGATCCGCTGATTTGCCCGGTATAGGCCTGACCCGCGGTCTCAGCGGATTTGATCGACAGCACGCCCGCCTTGGCGGCCCGGGACGCCGCCGGGTTGAGCGACGAAAACGCGGAGGCGGCGAGATCCAGAAAGCCAATCGAGGTTTCCATGACGATGGCCGCAACCAGTTCGCCTGTGGCGTAGAATTCCATTTTGTCGGCGAGGGTTTCCACCTCTTTGATCTGAGCCTCGACATCGGCCACCAGGGTGCGCAAATTTGCGACTTTCTGCTGTTCCGTTGAACAGCTCTGCGGGTCAAAGCGCATCAGGGAGTGGGAGCTGGCGCCGCCCCAGACATCACTTCGCGGCATAATGCATTGGTTCATAATTCTCACCGTTCGATCTAAAATTGTTGGGTCGAATCTAGCTGGTCTGTCCCCAGAGTCCAGCATCGGATTGGTCTAACTGGTCTCCCGCAAAATCTGGTCGACAATGTCTTTGTAGAGCTTCACCTCCGGCTCAATCGGAGCGGGCGGCGGCGCCGCGGCGATCGTGGTCGCGCCGCTGCCTTTGCGCCGCATCTTGCGGTCGGCCCAGGCCTTGAGGTCGGCCACGGTGTAATTCTTCAAAAATGGGTTGGCGCGCACGACGCTTGCGCCCATGACATCCAATATGGTCCGCTCGTTATTGGCCCCCAGCACGGTATGGGCGCCGGCGGGGCCAAGGAAGTGGGCCAGATACAGGCGGCCCGGCGTGGACTGGTGGCCACGCGCGCGCAAGAAAGCCTCGTTCTCCTGCGCCAGTTTGGTGACCATGTCGCGCGATATCGTCGGATCGCGGCGTAGGTTCAGAAGGTCGGCGCGGGACATGGTGGCAACCAGCTCGGGACGGTAGCTGCGCATCATACGCAACCAGGTGCTTTCGATGAACTGGCCAAGTCCCGTTGCCGTTGACCGGGTGTTCTTGGCGTTGGGGTTGCCCGCACTTTCCACCTTGATGATTTGCTGCACCAAAGCGTCGACTGCACCGGAGGCCACCACCACCTGCCCGCCAGACAAGAGCGGCATCGGATTGATCGGTTCACCATTTTGGCGCGTCTCGAAATGCAGGTGTGGTCCGGTGGAGCGACCGGTGGTGCCGACGTACCCGATGACCTCACCTTGGGCGACCAGCTCCCCTTTCTTGCTGCGGGGGCCAAACTTGTTGAGGTGCGCGTAACGCGTCTCCAACCCGCCGGGATGCTTGATGATCACCAGATTTCCGTAGCCCTTTCCGTCGCCCGCATGGCTGATTTGCCCCGCAGCGGCGGCGTAGACCGGTGTTCCCGTTGGGGCAGCCCAATCAACCCCAGCGTGAAGCCGCACCACTTTGTGGATCGGGTGTTTGCGGGGGCCGAATTTCGAGGTCAGGATACCGGTGACCGGCGAAATGAACGCCCCGCCTCCGCGCGGGCCGGCCCGGCCCGGCGCAAAACATTTGAACCCACCCTCCGCACGATCGGGGATGAAATAGCAAGGCATCGTCCCGGATGGCCCGCGAATGCCCGCAAACATGACCTGCCCCGCCAATTGCCCGTTGGGCCCATGTTGCCGCGAGAAGGCAATGGTGACCTCGTCCCCGTCCACAGCCAGCTTATCCAGATCATGCGTTTTGGACATCATCGCGACGATCTCTCCCACCAGCGCGGTGGGGACCCCATTGCGAATGGCAGCGCTATAGACCGCATCGAGCAGTCGGAATTTGCCGTCAGTGGTTTCAGCGTTGTTGCCGTCTCGTCCCAGCGTCGACAGCGCCATCAGGTTCTCTTTCAGCCACGGGTCGGAGCCGGGCAGATACGTGTCAGCGCGGGTGCGCGCGACGGTGCCGACGTAACCCTCTTGCGCGTAGTAGGACAGCTGCAGCATCCGGCTGGCGCTGCCTTTGCCGGTGGTCCTCAGCGCAACGATTGAGCCACGTTTCAGATTCTCGGCTTGTGGAAAGAGCGCCAGTACCCCCGCAGTGTCCCCCTCGGACAGGTCGTTTTCCGCCATCAGCCCCGCCAGGTCGCGGTCCAGCTCTACCTGCACAATCACATCTTTGAACAACTCGGCGCGGAATGCTTCCGGTTTGACATAGGTGACGGAGGTGGTGTTCTCGATCTCCGTTTTTGCAACGGCATCTGTCGCCGCAGTTTCCCCCGCTTCAAGGGAGGTGCCGTAGCTGTCGGTCAAGTCACCCAATTCCACCGTGGTGTCCAGGGCGGTCAGCTCTTCTACGGCAGCGTCTTCCAGCTGGCTCAACGGGTCGGCAAGCGCACGGTTGCGCTGCGCCTGAAAGAAAGCGAAATCTTCACGGGAGGAAGGCAGCGCAGTGATCAAACGCGTTTCCTTGACCACCAGATTGTCCCGCACGATCACCAGCCGCTCTGCCTGCGGCAGCCCGAACCGCGAAATGTCAAGAATGCCCGGTCCTTCAATCAGTTTTTGGCGTTCCTCCGCGTCCTCATCAACCTCGGCAAAGCGCAGGATGGTCGGGTCGCCCGCAATGTCGATAAACGCGTTGTTCTGCACCACGGGCGCAACGTCGAAATCCGTTTCCACCTGTACGAGATCGAAGTCATCCTCGGATGTAGATACCCACCCGGCAAGTTGGCTTGGCAGAGTGGTAAAGAGCGCTACGGGAATTGCCACAACGACCAGCACAACGGCCGCGACAGCCAGCCGACCCGCCAACTTGCGGTTGCGGCGGGAGCGCGCGTGCTTGCGGCCCTTTTGAAAACTCGGATCAACCTTGATCATAGAAATATGACTATAGGAACAGGCGCCCCCTAGCGGAACACACCGTTGAGCGCGTTTGCATTGATCTTGCCGGTCGTGGCGGGCTTTTTGGCCGCAGGTGCAGGTTTGCGCGCCGCTGTCGTGGCACGTGTCGTGGTTCTGGGCTGGGACCGCGTGGTTGCGCGCGGTTGTGCGGCGCGGGCCTGCACGACCCTTGGGCAGGTCACGTCATCTCTCAGCGCGATGGTCCTGAACAGGTCAATCGTGGCGGCCCTGCTGACCGGGGTTTCGCCGATTTGCTGGAAATACCGGTCGACAGAGCCTTGCGAGCCCGGACCCCAGTCGCCGTCAATACCGCCGGTGTAGCAGCCCATCCGCTTCAGCTCGGTCTGCAATGCGACGGCAAGCTGCGCCTCGGCAGGATCAAACGCCCCGCTGTTGACCAATTCGGCGTAAAGTTCCGCATCTTGGCTGCGAATGGTCTGGCGCGCCTCAAAGTTGGACCCGTCCAGCGCCGTTCCGGTCAACGCGCCCCCGGTTTGGGTCGCGGCCTGCGCCGGGTCGTCGGATTGAATACGCCCGACAATGACAGAAGGGCGCGGCAGGCCAGCGGCTGTCGGCAGCGCGGCAACCTCTGACCGTGGGGCTGCGTTGAATATCTGAACGCCGCCGGTGCTTGGGGTGAAAGAAACGGGTTCGACCTTGGCGACAGCGGCTGGCGCGATGACCGCGCCCATATCCACGGCCGCAACGCGCCCGGTCAGCACAATCGTCTCATTTTCGACCTTCTTGACCTGGGGCGCGGGCGATGATGCCTCCCCCATCAGCCCGGCGCTTTGCCAAAGCGCGCGCATCCGGTCGCGGTCAGCCGGGGCCAGCCGGTCGAGCACTTTCATATCGTCTTCGGACAGAGTGATGTTCTGCGTCTCGCTCTGCCAAAGGATGAGAGGGGCTGTCAGGTTGGACACAGCCACCCCCGCGCCGCCAGAAGCGTCAAACGCCGCCGAGATCGGGGTATCCGGGGTTGCGAGTGCGACCAAAACGCGGTCCGTGAACCGCGGTGCATTTGACGACGCACAGCCCTCCTCAGCACTGGCGGACAGTGCCATGAAAATACCGGACATGTCGTCGGTGGGCAGCGGGGCAACGCCCGCATCATCCGTGTAGCAGGTCTGCACAAACACCAACACCTGATCGGCCCCGCTCGCGCGGAAGCCACGTGCCGTGTCGAGCAGATCCCACCCGGTTCCATCAGCCGCCATTAACCGTGTGCGGCCATCTTCTATGGCAGTTGGGCCGGAGAAGTATAACGCGACGGTGCGGGCGGCACGGTTGCCCAGCGGAAGGCTGGCGGGCGACACGTCTGCGCGTCGGATGACGTCGAAGCCAAGGCCCAGCAGCGCGCGAGAGACGGCGACGGCATCCTTGGCCGGTTGATCCGCGCCGTTGCCAATTACGTAAGCCAGCCGCTCCTGCGCTGCTAAAGGAGCAGCGCAGAAGATGCATGTGGCCAGCGAAAACAGCAGGCGTTTGAACAAAACCGTAAACCCCATGCCGCGCATCATGCCAGATTCTGCCCGGCCCCGCCACTTATGCTTGCGGTTCTGCGTCATTCTGGCCGCGCCGCAATAAAGAGCGTCCAACGCTCTGTGTCTTGGGTGTCAACCTCGATGAACGGGGCGTCAAGGTATCCACGCACGAGGCAGTCCTGCTCCCCATCAATGACGAACCGGTCCGGGGCCACGCACATCGACACCGCCCCGCTGAGGATTTCCTTGCCAAACACATCCTTGGCAAAAACGTAGATGTAGCGTGTGTCCAACGGGTCGCGGATGACGTTTGCGCATTGGTTGGGCCCGATTTTCCACCAGCCCCGTGTGCGAAACGCACCGCGGTTGAGTTGCCCTACCGCCACATTCACCACGTCGAAGGACTGGTTACAGACCGAAAACTGGGCTTGCGCAGGGGCCGTGCCACCGAAAAACGGCAGTCCAAGGGCAGCTAATATGGCAAATTTATTCAGCATCGGCATATGTGTAGACTCAAATCATGGCGATAATATCGCCGAACACAAAGATACAACAATCGATTGTCAACGCGAGCGCAACAGTGAGTATCATTGAAAAAAGCAGGTGATCGGCGTAGGGTCTTTGAATCGCCATCCAAGCTAAGAAAGGAGGGCAAATGTATCGCAATATTGCCCTTGTTTTGCTGATTGGCGGCGTCTCTGTAGGCGGCGCATTGGCTTTGGTCATGGCGCAAAACAGCAGCGTAAAACGGCATGTGGTCCCGCAAACCGCGCTGGTTTCACCTGATTTCGGCACAATTTCGCCCAGTGCAAAGCGACCAGCAAGACCTGTTGTGGGGCCAAAAAGCCCAGAAGTGGCGGCCAAGCCCCCCTTGCCGACGCCCCCAGTCGCTGAAGCACCAGCGCGCGTTTCTGTTCCGCAATCCGAACCACTTGTGACTGCGGCGACACCGGTTGACGTCGGTACGCAAAACTTTGGCCCCTCAACGTCCGAGCCAAACATCTCCCCCTTCGCAGGGCTGGCTCTGGACAGTCTGACGACCTCGCAGCCCGCCGAAAACGGTAGCTTGGGGCTCACCGAAGCCCCTCAGCGCCAATTTCAGGAGCAGGAGCTCGCGAAGACCTGGATCATCGGCGTTTACCGCTGATATCTGTTGACACCCCACTTGAACATGGTCCCAACTGACGGCAAATGATCCGCCTGCGGTGTGCTGTAATATTGGCCGCGGGTCGCCTAATTTGAGGGATGAGAGAGATGGTTTTCAGGACACTATCTGCTGTTTTGCTGGCAGCTTCGGTTGCGGCCTTTGGCGCGGCGGCGCAGGACGCCGACGCAAAATTTAGCCTCGAGCTGAATAACGCGGCCAACACCGATACTGGCGGATGCAGGCTGACCTATGTTGCCACCAACCGCAGCGGGCAGGATCTGGCGAAGACAGATTATCAGGTGGGCGTGTTCAACGCCGAGGGCGTCGTGACCCGCATTCTGGTGCTTGGCTTTGGCGCGCTGACCAATGGCAAAACCCGCATCGTGCTGTTTGATCTGGGCGACCAAAGCTGCACAGATATTTCACGTATCATTGTGAATGACGTGGCTGAGTGCACGCTGGCGGATGGCCAACCCGCCGATTTTTGCCTGACCGGGCTGGTTACCAGTTCACGCACGGAGGTTCAATTTGGCATCTAGGCCCAATTGAATCACACCACACCAAATTGACCATGGAGACCGCCCATGCTGGCTGCCTTTGATCCTACCACAATTGTCGTCTTTGCCGCATTGGCCGTGTTGTCGGTGATGGCCGTCACCGTCAGCTTCTACAAGGTGATCCAGTTCAACCGGTTGGGAGTGGGGCGTACCACCGGCGCTGAAAGTATCATCGACAACTGGCTTAATGGCCGCCCAGAAGAGGCGATCCGCGCCGCTGGTACCCGCGACTCGGTGCTGGCGCGGGTGCTGCAGGCTGTGTTGTCGGGATTACGGGCGCGTCCCAACGATCAGGACTACGCCGAAGAGCTGGGCCGCCAAACCGCGCTGGTCGAACTCGCCGCCATGTCGCAGCGCATGCGGCTGCTTGAAGCGGTGGTTCAGGCCGCCCCGATGCTGGGGCTGCTGGGCACCGTGATCGGGATGATTGACGCATTCGGCACCCTGTCCACCAGCCAGGGCGCGGTCGACCCGGCCCTATTGGCGGGAGGCATCTGGACCGCGTTGACCACCACTGCCGTCGGGCTGGCCATTGCGCTGGTAACCTTCTTTATCGCCAACTGGTTTGAAAGTCGGATCGAGGGGGAGCGGCAGTCGATCGAAACCCTAATCTCAGCCGCAATCCACGGCCGCGTTGACACCAGCGCTGCCCGCTAGCCCCCGTGGCCAAGCGCAGCATACGGGAGCTTCCGCGCTCTGAACGGCGGTACACGTTTGCGCTGACCCCGTTGGCGGACGCTATGTTTCAGCTGCTGATATTCTTCATGCTGACGTCGTCGTTGACGCCCTATTCCCTGTTGACGTTGCAAAGTGGTCCGGGCACCGGCGCGGCCCCCGGCGCGCAAGAAACCACCGTGGAACCACCGGGGGAGGCCGCCGCCAGCTGGACCATCGAAAACGGGGAGATCGTCGCAAACGGGCAGCGCTTCGGCTTCGAGTCCCTGCCGCAGCTGGCCCAGGCTCTCGTCGCCGCCGATACACCACGGGTGCTTCTGATTTCATCCGCCCGGGCGCGCGTGCAGGACATCGTCACGGTTCTTGAGATACTGGCAGCGGCCAACGTGGCCTCAGTGCAGATTGTCAGCAGGGGGACGCAATGACCCGTCCCCTGCCCCGACCCAAGCCCCCTGTCCGATTGGACGTTTCGCTGGCGATTGTGAATATCGTCTTACTGCTGATCTTCTTCTTTCTGGCCACAGGGCGGCTGCTGAACCCTGTTGGCCCCGATCTTGAACTGTCCCAAACGTCCGAGCTGCCGCTGGATCAACTGCCCTCCCCCATCCTGGTGATCCACGCCGACGGGACGTGGGACCTGAACGGCAACGAGGTCGCCCCGGACCTGCTGGACGTGGCGTTGCAAAACCTGCCACAGCCGGTGGTGCTGCACCTGCTGATCAACCGCGAAGCGCCCGCAAACGCATTGATACAGGTGATCAACCGCCCCGAATTAACCGAAACCGAAATCAGGCTGGTAACCTTGCACCGGCGGGCCGGGCAATGATCCTGCAGCCGCATCCCGAACGCCCGTCGCATTGGGGCATGGCTTTCGCCGTCTCCTCGGCGCTGCATGCTGGGGTGTTTGTCTACGCCTTTGGGCTGGTGCCGTGGCAAGCCGGCGCGCCGCCGCCGCCCGTGAGCTTTCCAGAGATTTCGATCTCCAACATCGTCTTTGAAGAACAGCCGCAAGAGCAACTGACCCCCGAGACATTGCCAGAGGCGGCCCCAGAACCGTCCGCCCAGGCAGAGCCGGAGCCCGAGACGCTGGACCCTGTCGCACCCGCCGCCGAAACACCCGGGGCCGAGCCCGAAGAAGTCGCCGCCGCCGAACCGGAGCCCGAGACCCTGACGGCAGAGCCGGAACCTGAAAGGCTGGCCGCCGTGAGCCCGGCGCAGCTCAACCCGATCACCCCTGAGGAAGGCACCGTGCTGCAGGGCAACAGGACGCTGCCAACCCAGCCTGAACGCATTGCGCCTGTCAGCCCGTCTGCGGGGGCTGCCACCCAAACCACAGCCACCCGCGTCGCCCCGGTCGAGGTGATCCCGCGCACGCAAACTCAAACCAGCCTGGCACCCCCCGCTCCGCCGCCGACGCCTGAGCAACTACAATTGGTCGAGCTGATCGAACGCATCCGCAACCGGCTGGGCGACCCGTGCCTTGTCGCGCTACCGCAAAGCCAAGGTGCGCAGGGAAACCCGCTGGTTGTGCTCGTGTCAGACCAGGACCGCACCATGGCGACCTTCGCCCGCGAAGTGCTGGACGACCCAGACCTGCAAGTCGACCAACGCTCGATCGTTGTCGACAACCGGCAATGCGCCGCGCTGGACTTTGCCCGCGCCCGGCCAAGCTACCCGTCCTTCAAAGTACCGCTGCGGCTGCAGGCGTCGCTGATCAACTCGGGCAACGAGCTGCGCGGCAGCATCGACAACGTCGCGGGCTTCTATACCTCGCTGCTGTTGGTGGATGACAATGGGGTGGTTCAGGATTTGCGGCGCTTCGTCCGGTTTGAATCCGGCCGCGCGGCATTCGAAGTGCCGGTGACCCGCGACGGGGCCGCGCGCGACACCAGCCAGCTGTTGATCGCCATTGCGACGCAGGGACGACCCGCCACCGTCAGCAATCTGGCAGGCCGATTGGCCGCCGATTTCTTCCCGGCACTTGAGGCAGAGATTGGGCGCGGGGCCATAATGGCCGTCGTCCCGTTCGATTTGCGCTAACCTTCGCCTTCCAACTGGAACCAGCCAATATCAGCCGCCGCCGTGCCGCCACGCCCGGCGATCTCGGCCAAGACGAGCGGCAATATGTCTTCCGCACTCGACCCATCGGTCGCCGCCGCTGCACTGAGCAGCGGCGCCTCAGAGGCCAGCGTCACGATCAGTTGCGGGGAGGCCTCGGCGCCAGCGGCAAGGCTCATGCCGAAACCGAATGTGTAGGACCCATCCGCTTGCGACTCCAGCCGTGGCGACAGGTTGTAAACCCCACCGGCTGTGGAAACGAGGAACATCCAGACCGTCCGTCCGCGGACATCCCGCACCCGACCGGCCACCGAGCCGCCGCTTTTCACGCTGTCAGTATCGAGCGTCAAAACAGGTGGAATGGCTTCACGACCCTGAAGGCTACGGACCAGATCCAAGGCGGCGCATTGCTCGGCGCTGACAGCACGTTCCACCATCGCGGGCTCAGCCCCAAACTGCACCTGATAGGCTTGCGGCAGGTCTGGCATCATGTTGTCAGCGCCTGCGATCACCTCAAGCTTACCGGCATTGACGCCGGACGCGACGCGGCTTGCATAGCTGCACCCGACATTGGCTTTGTAGCCCGCCAGAAAACCTTCGCGGGTATCGCTGTCCGGGGCGGGCATCTGGGCAACCGGATCTTCGGGGTCAGCTTCCTCGGCCTCTGGTGTCTGTGCGGCTTCTTCCACAGCGGTCCCGCCAATCAGACCCGCCTGCATCGCGTACCATACTCCCCCGCCCCCGGCAGCAAGCAGCAGGATCAGCGGCAGAACCAGCCGCCCGCCGCCCTTCTTTTCGGGCACTGACGCAGCGCCGGCAGCGGTGACCTCGGGAACCGGCGGCAGCGAGCCAATCGGGGCAGCGGTGGGTCCTCCAAACGGGCTGTGCGAGGCGTCTTGCAACCCCGACCCGGTGACGGGTGCGGCCGTGCTTGGCGCGGCGGTCGGGGGGCGTTGCAAACCGACAGGTGGGGTCGAAAGCGGCGCAACAACCGTGCGGTCGCCCTCCCCTTGTGGCGGCGCGATTCTCGTTTTGTCGGCGTCTGCCGCGCCGTATTTGGGCGGTATGCGCGAGGGGTCGTCCAACATCCGCGCCACGTCGCGCATGCTGGCGGGCCGGTTGTTCGGGTCGGGTTCCAGCATATGCGCCAGTAGGGGCCGCAGCTCCGTGTAGATGCCCTCAAGGTCTGGGATTTCTCGCCTGGCGTTGACGGCCTCAACCACCGAGGTGCCCATGTCTAACGCGGTGCCCCGCACTGACGCCGCAACCAGCAACGCCATGCCATATACATCCGTGCGCGGGCTGATGGCGCCGTCGAAATGGCCCAGCTGTTCGGGGGAGATATATTTGAACTTGCCAGCGAATTGGCCGTGCAATGTGCCTTCGGTCATCTCCGTCGATTTGGCGATGCCAAAGTCGATCAGGACGGCGCGGTCAACGTCGCCTTCGGGCAGCATGACGTTGTCTGGTGACAGGTCGCGGTGGGTCACCTCGCGTTTGTGCGCCTTGTCCAGCCCCCGTGCGAGCCGCTTCATCAGCCGCTTGGCCTCGTCGACAGTAATCGGGCCTTTTTCGGCGACCATGTCGTTCAACGGCGTGCCGTCGATGAATTCCATGATCAGGCAATACCGATCGAGATCTGCGTCTTTGACAAAGTTGAAATACCGCACGATCGCGTCGTCGTTCAGCTGGGCAAGGATGCGGGCCTCGCGCTTGAACAGCGTCAGAACCTTTTCGTCCTGGGCCAGCGTTTCAAGCACGATCTTGATCGCCACCGGGTCGCCCAACACGCCTTCGCCGCGGTAGACCTCGCCCATGCCGCCGGCGCTGATCAGCTGGTGCACGGTGTAGTTGTTGTTGATCATCCGCCCGACGAGATTGTCGCCTTGGGTGGTGTCGGGCGGAGGGACGTCGGACCCTTCGGGGACCGGTACCAGGTTGTCGTCGTCTTCGTCTTCCTCAGCCATGGATCACACCAGCTCTTCGCGGGCGAAGCACCGGATCACCACCGTGGTGACGTTGTCCTTCGCCCCACGGGACAGAGTTTCGCGGATCATCTCGTTGCAGATCATCTGCGCCCCGGCTTCCGATCCGTTGCCGGTGAATTGTGCAATGTCGCCGTCGCTGAGATGTTCCGTCAGCCCGTCCGAGCACAGAACGAAAGTGTCGCCCGCTTCCAGAGTGCCGGTGACCACGTCGCATTGCGGCGCGTCAGACACGCCGATGGCGCGGGTGATGACGTTCTTGCGGGGCCAGGTTTCGGCCTCCGTTGCGGAAATGGCGCCGGTATCAAGCAGCTGCTGCACCTCGGTGTGGTCGCGGGTCTGCTGCACCAGCTGCCCGTTGCGCAGCAGGTAGATGCGGCTGTCGCCTGACCAGATGCAGGCGTATTCGTCCTCGTGGATCAATAAGGTGACCAGCGTCGCCCCCACCGTGCCGCCCCCCAGTTCCGCGGCATGGGTCTGGATCAGGCTATGCGCCCGGCCGAGCCGTTCCATGAAGCGGGCTTGCAGGTCCTGCAATGATGACGACATCCCGACCGAGGCCGCCTCTGCCGCGATGGTCTGGCTGGCAAAGTCGCCCGCGTCATGCCCGCCCATGCCATCCGCCACCAGCCAAAGCCCGAAATCGGGCCGCGCCAGATGGCTGTCCTCGTTATGGTCACGCACCTTGCCGGTGTCAGTCGCCTGCCCGGTCTGAAACTTGAAATATTCATTCTCAATCACTGGTCGCGCCCTCTTTTTCCGGGTCTGTTATCTGCTCTTCATTCGTCGTGCCGCGCAGCAGCCAGGCCAGCCCGTCCGCCTGCAACGGGCCTTCGCAGCTCAGCATGGCGGAGGCGCGTATGCCGGTCCCGGCCACCCACCAATAGCTACGGTTGGCTGCCGCGCGCGCATGATCGGTTGACGCCGTGGCCCCCAGCAATCCAGCGACATCCTGGTCCGGGTTGGTGGCCCAGAACATCGGTGAGTCCAGCGCGGCATCCTCTTTGCGGTCGTGTGACGACGTCGCCATAATGTCCACCGATCGCTCGGGTGTGCGTTCCAACGCGACGGCGCCAAACGCCTCGGCACCGGCATGGAAGGTTTGGTCGGTATCAAGCACCGGCGGCAGAACCGGCGCATTTTCCTGCACCAGCACGAACGGGTAACGGCGTAAAACCTTGTCATGGCTGGGACAAATCACCCCGCGCAGAACTTGGGTGTTGAACACGTCCGAGCCCGCCCAGAACCGGATGGGGCGCGATGCGTCGTAGACCGGTTGCCAGTCATCGCCCAGAATGGCGCGCGCCTGCGCCAGCATGCCGGTCAACCAGTCCTGCAGCGCCATCTGCACCGCGCCAGACAGGCCATGGCCGACAAAATCACCAAAGGCGGGGTGTTTGCCAAAAAACCCTGCCGAGGGTTCAGCAACATCAACCACGGGTCAATCCAGGCTCTGCGGGCATTCGAACTCCCGCAATTCGCGCATGGTGAATGGGTTGGTGATCGCGTTGATGGTGAAATCATACGTCACCGACCGGCCACCCAAGGCAAACACCGCGCGGGTGGTATCACCTTGCTGCTGGCGAGACACGGCTTTGTTCAAAAACTCTATGAAAGTCCAGGCCGACCCGCGCACGTAAAGCGTGCTTTCGCGGTCCAGCGGCGGCTCAAACTGCAACACGGTCGAGGTGCCGGTGCCCGGCCAAACCACCGTCTTGGGCAGTTGCCCCCGGACAGAGCGGATCTTTTCGTCATTGATGATCAAGAGCACGCTTTCGATGGAGGAGTGGTTGTCACGATGCGCCACCGTGATCTCCACCTGCGGCGTTGTGCTGCCGCCCGAGAAGAATGCCTGGCGGATGCGTTCCGCGCGCTCGAACTGGCGCAGCGTGTTGGCGGACAGCCTTCCAGCCAGCGGGCTGTCGGGCCGGTAGGCCAGCCCGTCATTGGTGCGCTCAACATATTGGTTCAGGTATTCGGTGTAGAACCGGTCCATGTCGCCGCCCGGTCCAAAGAACTTACCGAAATTGGCCATCGAAAGGCTGCGTGACGACTGCGCAAACGGGAAAGACGGCGCGATGGTTTCGCGGCAGAAGAAGGTGATCTGGTTGGTCAACGCGCGGTTCATCGTCTCAATGTTGGCGTCGGTCGCGCCCTTGCGGAAGTTGCTCTCCGCGTCGTTGACCAACGAAGCCAGCGTCGGCGGCAGCTGCGAATTGTTCTGCGTCAGGTTGTTCAAAAGCTGAGGCATCAGCGCCGCCGACTGTTCCGGGTTGGATGACGACAGGCGCAGGTTTGACCAGATGCTGCCAAGGTTGCCCAGCAGCGCGTCGATGGGTCGTTGTCCGGCCTCCCCCATCAACAACTGATGCCACATGGCGAACTCTTCTTCGATCCGCTCAATCGGGCGGGTCAGGCTGTTGTCTTCCTCGCCACCGGATGGCGAGACACGACCGGTGGTCTTGCCGCTACCGGCAATCGCATCAAAGAGGATGCGCTGCACGCCACTGGTGCGCGACTTCATGCGCTGCAATGCCTGGCTGGATACGTTCGCTCCGATATCGCCGGATACCAGACTTTCTGCGGTCAGCCCTTCAAGCCCTTCCAGTTCGCGGGTCAGCTTGGTCTCGGTATCGACCTCCTTGACCAGCATCAGCAGTGGTGACGCCGTGGCCGAGGCTGCTGCTCCCAAAGCTTGGTACCGCTGCGTGTCAGCCGACATGTTGGCAAGCCCAATCTGCCCGAACATGTCGAACCATGCGTCACGGAATTTGCCGCGATACCGCTCCATAAGTGCCCGGTCGAGCCGGTCGATCTGCGCATCAAAATCGACCCGGTCGCCATCCTCGCCCAGAACCCACTGATCCTCGCGCAGCTTGTTGCCAACCTGTTCCAGCTGCGGGAAGAAGTAACCCCAGAACCCTTCATAGGTGAACACGGCAGGCACGCGCAGCTCTTCCAGATTGGCACCGTTGCGGGTGGTGAACACTTGGCTGGCGCTCGGCCCGGTCCGTTCGGTCAGGACCCAGTCGGGCAAACCGGCTTGATCGGCGGCATCCATGATCAACGCATATCCCTGATCAACCAGCGGCAGCTGCACAATCGCCTGGCGCGCTGCTGTCACAGTGGCCGCGTCAATATCCACCAGCAGCTCGCGGGTGTCGTCCAGCTCCAGCATCGCTTCCAGATGGCCGGTCAGCTGCTCGCGCGTGTCGATGCCCGACCGGCCGGTAAAGGCCCCGCGCCATTGCTCATCGAAATAGCTTTGCACGGCGGCATCGTCGGTCTTGCCGCCCTGTCCGCCAAGGAGCATGTACACTTTCAATGCGCGGTAAACATCCGTGGTCTCCCCATCGCGCAAAATCTGCGGCATTTGCCGCTCCAGGGCGAGGATCAACCGGGGCCGCAGCATCTTCTCCAGAGCATCCGAATATGACGCCTCAGCCGCAGCCGAGACACGGCGGCGTTGACCCAGCCCCATGCCTTCAAGAAGCGTTGCTTCCTGACTGTCGCCGTACCCCGCGGGCATGGACCGCAGGTCTGCAAGATACGGCAGCACCGCGGCCAGATCGGTGTCATCAATCAGCTCGCGCCGGATCTCGTCCTGCGCGTCGAGGGAGTAGCTCTCCGCCTCAACGGCGGCCACCTGCACCAGCTCCGCATTCTTCCAGTAGCTATAGCCAAACGCGCCCAGCAACCCGGCTGTGGCCAGCACGATCACGGTCGTGGCCACGCCGCGCAAGATAGAGGATCGGCGCACTGCCTTGCGATCATGGCTGACCCAGTCGCGTTCCTCAAAAATAACACGGCTCAGCAGGTCATGTATGAAGAAGCTTTTGCCCTTACCCGACATGAAGCCCGGCTGGATGGCCCCCACGCCCTCCCCAATACGCGACATCGCGCCAAGCACCTGGTCAATCGGGGTGCCCTCTTGGGTCCCCGATGTGAAATAGAACCCCCGCAAAATTGCGTTGGTCTTATAGCGGGTCGGTTCAAACACGCGGCGCAAAAAGTCGCTGACATTGTCGCGCATCAGGGCCATCTGGCCGGGCAGGCCAAAGATCGCAATGCGCGCAATCCCATCAGGTTCTTCGTTCAGCCGGTCAATTACCTCGTCCGACAGGCGGCTGACAAGCTGGTCGAACTCCTGCGGCACCGCCTCGTGCGTCAGGGTCTTGCGGTCCTTGGTCTGGAAGGTGACACCCCAAACGCCCTTGCGCCGGTTCAGGCTGAAGCTTGAGAAATACTCCCGGAACCCGGAAATCAAATCGGCCTTGGTGAACAGCACATAGACCGGGAAATCGATCTTAAGCGTCTCATGCACTTCGGCCAGACGGGTGCGCACGGTTTCCGCGTGCTGCGCCAAAGCGTCAGGCGAATCCTTCATCATGTCCTCGACCGAGAACGCCAGAATGATTCCGTTGATCGGCTGCTTGGGCCGCGACTTCTTCAAGAGCGCAAGGAAGCTTTCCCAGCTGGCGCTGTCTGCCGTGGCATCGCTGTCCTGCGTGGTGTAGCGCCCCGCGGTGTCGATCATGATCGCATCTTCCGCGAACCACCAATCGCAATACCGCGTGCCGCCGAAGCCTTCCATGCCCGCCATGGCGTCACCCGCCAATGGGAATTCGATCCCCGAGTTAGCCAAAGCGGTGGTCTTACCCGCGCCCGGAGGCCCGATGATCACGTACCACGGCAGATCGTACAAATAGCTGCCGCCGCTGGACTTCTTCAAGGTGGCCAAGGCTTCCGACATACGCTCGGCCAGAACCTTGCCGTCGCCTTCGGGCTCAACTGGCACCACGGCCTCTTCCAACGCCTTGGCAGCACGGCGGCGGCGGATGAATTTGACCAGCCAGATGATGAAGAACAGCCCAAGGACGACGCCAATGACCGTGGCCCGCAACCAAACTGTTGCCATCACGGCAATGCCTGTCATCGGGAAACCGATCCAGACTGCGGCCACGAAGCCGATCAGCCCCAGCAGGATCAGCGGGATGCGCATCCAGCTATAATATCTAAGGCGGAACATGCCGAGAATTCTCAAAACGTGCCCTCCCGCGCGACCAGTATTTCAACGCGGCGGTTCTCGGCGCGGCCCTCGCGGGTGGCGTTGTCGCCAATCGGGTCGGCGGCGCCTTTGCCCTCAACCGTCACCCGCTCTTTGTCGAAAAGCTGGTCCCGGATCACCGTCGCCACGCCTTCGGCGCGTGCAACGGACAGGTCCAAATTCGTCTTGTATTGCCCGCGCCCGGAGGGTTGGATGGCGTCTGTATATCCCAAAATCTTCACAGGCCCTTGTTCGCCGTTCAACGTCTCGGCAATACGCCCCGCAAGCGTGGCAAATTCCGGCTTCACCGTTGCGGCCCCGCTTTCAAACAGCAGCAAGTTGCCCACACGCACATAGATGAAATCGCCCTTCGTGCCGACCGCGACGCTGCCATCGGCGATCTCGGGGGCAAGGGTCGCCTGAATGCGTTCCAGCTGCGAGGATTTGGCCACAAAGGCAGGCCCCGCAGAACGTTCCAACGCCACCTTAAAATTGGTTGGGTGCATCGAATACAACGTGTTCGCCACAGCAGCGCCGTCGCGGTTCACCAGCGTTGACAGCGTGGCATAGAACCCAACCACAATTGCCGCCGCAATGCCGGCAATGGCCCAGACCGGGATGCCTCCAAACCGGCGGCGACCGCCCAACAGAACCGGCAGCCAGTTGATCGAGATATCCTCGTCAGGCCGCGCCTCTACGCGGCGCATCGTCTCGTAAATGCTAGAGCGCCAGCGGGCCAGTTGCACCGCGCCGTTGGCTTCGGTGCGGAACCGGCCTTCAAACCCGAGCGACAGACAGGTCAACATCAGTTCCAGCAAGTTGTAGTTCTGCCCCGGGGACTGCATGGCCTTTTCGACTTCCTGAAAAAAGCCCACGCCGGAATCGCGCATGTTGAAAACCCGCGCGACCATCGAATATTGCAGCCAGACCGACTTATCCGCCCCGGGCAGGTTCTGCACGATATCATCCGCCGTCCCGCACAGGCAGTAAGTGCCCACACGCGCCGTATGCGGGTCAACGCCGGCGGCAATTGCATTGCGCTCAAAAGCGTCCATCTCGCGGGTGACGTGGTCCATCAACGGGGCCGCGTCCAACTGCACCATGCCGGTGCGCAATCGGCCAAACAGGATCAACAAGTTCGCGGCCGCAGCCACCAGCGGGTTCGAGGACCCGCCTTTGCCAAGCCCCGTACCTTTTAGCGCTTGATGCAGCGGGATTTGCTGTGTCGGGACTTGCTGTTGCACCGGTTGGTTTGTCGACGTCTCGGGAAAAAATCCTTCTTGCTGACTGCCAATTGGCGACCCGATTGGGCTTTGCCCTCCGACCGGCGCGGGGTTGGAAGGCGGCAGCGCACCACCCAGCCAAGTGTCGCCCGTTGAAGGCGCAGACGGCGGACCGCCCGTTGGGGCGACGCGCCCGCCTTGCTGCGGAAACGGATGCTGGCCTTGTGGCGGCAGCGCGCCACCTATGACGGTTTTGTCTCCCGCACCGCTGACCGGCGGCTGACCTATTGGCGCGGGTTGGCCTCCCGGTGCATTGGCGAAAGGGCTATCAGACGGCCCAGGCGCAGGGCCGGAAGACGGCGAGGACGGCGGCGTGCTCACAGGAGGCAGCGCGCCTCCGATCACCGTTTTGTCGTCGTCTTTGCCTGCCATTTACAGCTTCTCCGGGATGGCCCACAGGTCCAGTTTCAAGTCGGGCCAGTCGCCGGCGAAATGCATGCCAATCGCCGGTGCTTTCGAGAATTCCTGCCAAAGCGGCGTGTTCTTCTCCACGAGGAAGTAGACATTGGTCGCAACCACACGGATCTGGCGCGGCGGGTTGGGCAAATGCGCCAGCCCGATGCCAGGCAGGTTGTTTTTGACGATTTCGCTCATGCGGGTGGACGGTCCGACCTTGCAGAGCTGCGGGAATTGCTGCTGCACTTGCGTCAGCTGCTTGCCCGCCTGCACTTCGATCACAAATGTCGCCTCGCGGAACAGGTTGCGGTCTTGGACCTGCGCCAGATAGCTGTTCTGGCGGACCTGCTGCAGGTCCAGCCGCACCGCGCGACCCACATCGCGCGACAGTAGGCGTTGAATGTCTTGCACCACGGGCGTGAAGGTCGCCTTCAGGTCGCCATGGTCATAGGCCGCGTAATGCGGGGCCATGCGAGAGCTGTCGTTGAATGTGGACAGCTCGCCCGCCAGGGCAATCAGGTGGCGGTACAACAATTCGGGATGCACGGCGTGCATCGACGCAAGATGGCGCAGGACGCCGACATTGCGGTTCAAGGTCATCAGCATCAGGTAGTCAGCGGCCTGCATACCGCCGCCTGCAGACGGGTCGGACGCGTAACGCGCGAGGTTTTCCAGCTTGGCCTCGATCCAGCCGACAACGCGGCTCAGGAAGCCCTCCAGCACCGGGTGTACGGCCAGAACCAGCCCAGGCGGCGGGACCGTCTCATCAAGGGAAATGACGCCGTCGCGCACCTCGTTGATGCGGGCAATCTTGATGCATTGGTATCCCGGCTTTGCGGTTTCGCGAACCGCCAGTTCTAGCCGCGGCACCGCGATTTCCAGCGCGTGCTCGGTGCGCATCGACGAGGCGTTGTCGGCTACGGTCTCGGTCGTCAGCCGGTAGCGGGTGGTGGCCGAACCTTCGTCGTCCAGCCCCACGTCGCGCCCATTTTGCGATCGTTCTGGCAAGGTCAGCCAAACGCTCAACCCGGCGGCGTCCTCAGGGACCTCGACGGCAACTGGTAAGGGCCCCGCGCCCGGCGCCTCAAATGGGGTGCCGTCCGCGAAAGCACCCGATACTTTGCGCAGGCCCACCTTGCCCTGCTGGGCCATGTCGCGGTCGATCACCAGCTCCTCCAGGCCCCATGGGTAGGGGTGTGTCAGGCGGGTGCGCGCATCGATAAGCTTTTCAACATGGCGGTCGGCCTGTTGCAGGTGTTGGGGCTGCATGAACAGCCCTTCTTTCCAAGCGACTTTGCTGAACAAAGACATGGCATTCCAATCATTCGCGGCCCGCACCAAACCCCGGCGCGCGGCCAATAGTGGGGCCCCGACCCGTGCGGGTCAAGGCAAGTGCTTAACGGCTTAGAACTGCCAGCGGGCCTGGGCGGTGATGCTGGCCCCCGACAGCTGGCCGGAGAACCGCGCATCCGCCCGCGCCGAGGCGCTGAACTGGCGGGCCGCGCGCCCGCCCTGCTTGGGCGACAGGATCTTGATGTAGTTCACACCGAAGCTCAGCTCGCCGTAAGCGCCCAGGTTGTCGGACACGTTGTTGACCGGGGCGCCGGGCAGCCCGGTGGCCGGGTCAATCGGGGTGAAGGTGGTCTGCAGCGGGTCGGCAAAGTCGTTGTAGTAGGTGCCGGTGGCGAAGTAGTTCAACGCCGAAGTGCCGTCGTCGCCAATGATGATGCGTGACACGGTGCCGCCCACAAACCCGATCTGGCGGTCGCTGTCGCTGATATCAAGCACCGCGCCGTCGCTGAAGGTGATCGAGCTGGTCTCAGTGGTCGAATAAGCGAACCCTGCCGTAGGCACCAGGCTCCAGCCGTTTTCAAGCTGGAAGGCGTAGCTGACCGCGCCCGAAATGGTGGTTGCCGAGCTGGAGAACTCCGCCCCATCCAGCCCAAGTCCGGTGCCGCCGCCAACGGCGGTGTTGGTCGCAGTGAAGTCCGTTTCCTCCTGGCGGATCTGCAGGTCCAGCGCCAGTGGTCCGCGCGCGGCGGTGACGTAGACGCCGGCGTAATACTGGTCGAACTCGGTGGTGGTGGTGCTGAGCCGGCGGTTGGTCGACAGGCCGGTTGCAGGGTCAACTGCGAACACCGGTTGGTCATTTGATCCGGTGTTGAAGCCCGCGATCCCACCAAATGCCAAATCCCAGCCGCTGAAATGACCTTGGAAACAGGCAAAGTCGCCGCCGAATTGCACACCGTAATAGGTGGACTCAATCTCACTGTCGGTGGTCAGCGCACCGCTGGTGGTCGACCCGGAGGCAGTCGCCTGACCGCCAAGAGCCCGCGCCCAACCGCCAACCCCGCAAGGGTTGCCGTCATCCACGCCAAGACCCACAACAAATGGGCTGGTTGGTCGGTTCACAACCGATCCGATCAGGGACTGGGTCAGGCCAACATTGCCAGCAAGCGCACCCAAGGCCGGGTTCAGCGCGTCGGTGACAACCAGATCGCCGGTGCCCGTCGCACCTGCGCGTTGCAGCAGATAGACGAAGCGCTCCGATGTGGGCAGGTCACCTGCCAGCGTGAAGGTGAAGTTATTGGCCGCGCCAAGCCCTTCATTGACGTCAATCAGGACGATGTCGTTTTCCTGGTCGCCGAAGGTCAGGCCGGTGGTGACGTTCAGATCAATCACGAAGTCGCCGGTGGCTGCGCCTTGGAACACGATCGTGTCGGCATGGGCGTCGCTCGACCCGACGCTGTCGCTGAGGTCGATGTCCAACTCAAACGTACCGCCCGCCCCGGTCACGGCGCCGGTGATCGTTGCGGTATCACCCGGTGTGCCGTTGCCAGCCAGGCTGATCGTCCCGGAATTGGTCAGCGATCCATTCACCACCGAGCCGTCAATCAGATTGGTGGTGCCGCTGTTGTTCAGGTTGCCGTTCATCGCCGCCGTCGCGCCAAAGGTCAACGTGCCCGCGTTGGTGGTGTTGCCGATTATGGTGCCGTCCAGCATCAAGTTGCCGCCCGTGTTGGACAACTGCCCCACGGTGTAAACGTTGCCCGCCCCAATCGTCAGGGCGCTGTCGAAGCTGAACGTACCGCCAACCATGAAGTCGCCCGCAATGTTCAGCGCACCGCCACCTGTGGAGGTCAAGTCACCGCCCACATTGCCACCCAGCGTCAGCGACCCTGTATTGGTCACGTTGCCAGTGATATCTCCACCTACATTCAGGCTGAAGTTGTTGACCGCATTGCCGCCGATTGTGCCGCCCACAGTCATAGTGCCATCATTGGTGACGTTGCCGCCCACATTGCCCGCAATATCAAGCACATCCGTGGTCGGGGCCGATGAGGTGCCGCCACCCGGGGCCGCGCTCAGGTCAGGCCCGCCCGCATTGGTTGCATCGCCAGCTACGTCTCCGCTGACAGACCCGATGCCGGTGTTGCTCAGGTTGCCGCCAACACTGCCGTTCAGGGTCAGCGTGCCGTTGCTGGTCACATCCAAAGCCACATCATTAACGGTTGCCGTTCCGCTGGAACTCAGGCTGCCGCCGATTGAGCCGGTGACGGTCACGTCGCCGGCGTTGGTTACATTGCCCGTCACGTCCGCAGCGCTTGCGCTGTTGAAGTTGGTCAGGTTGCCGGTCAGCTGGCCCGCGATTGCCACAACGCCGCTGCCAGTATTGGTCAGGTCACCAACCATGGTCCCCGCCAGATCAGCCTGGGACGAGTTGTCCAGATCGCCCACCAGATTGCCGTTCACGTCCAGCACACTGGTGCCGGAGTTGTTAATGCCAGTGGTGGCGGTCAGAGTCTGCCCCGCATCTACGGTCAAGGTGCCCGCCGTGCTCGATAGCAGGCCTGTCACAGTGCTGGTCCCATCCACAGTTGCGGTGCCGGAGTTGGTCAACCCGCCGCCAATCGAACCGGCCAAAGTCATCGTGCCAGAGCTATTGACGTCATTAGCAACCGCGCCGTTGATGTCCATCGTGCCGGTATTACCAACCGTGCCGCCGCCATCAAACGTTGTCGCCGCCGCGACTGTCGCGGTTCCTGCATTGTTGAAGCCGTTCGTTGTCAGGTCGCCCGTGGTGGTCAGGGTCCCGGTCGCCGCGTTGGTGAGGGCACCGGTGGTGCCCTCCAAGGACGCCGCGCCCTCGTTCAGAACCGTGCCGCTGATCCCGCCAGAGCTCGTCAGCGTACCACCGTTCTGGTTGGTCACATCGCCACTGATGGCCGCCGCCGCCGTGACGGTACCTCCACTTTGATTGGTCAGGCTACCGGTCGTCGTCAGCGTGCCCGCATTGATCGTTAGCTGGCCGCTATTGGTGGCCGTACCCGCCGTGACATTGCCCGTCACGGTGGTGGTGCCGCCCGCTCCGGTGCCAAGGTCTCCGCCCACAGCGCCCGCGACACTCATCGTGCCCGCGTTTGCCACGTCACCAGAAACGGTGCCGGTGCTCGTCGCGGTGCCGCCCGCATCGTTGGTCAGGTTGCCCATGATCGTGCCGGTGTTGCCCAGCGTGCCGCCATTCTGGTTGGTCACATTCGATGTAATGGTGCCCGCGTTGTTTAACGTGCCCAGCGCTTCGTTGGTGACGCTGGTTGCTGAAACGACTCCGCCCGCGGCGACGTCAAATGTCGACGAGTTGGTGATCGCCCCCGCGCCGGTCAGCGCGCCTGTGCCACCCACATCAAAATCGCCATCATTGTCGATGTCGTTGCCATTGAACGGCGTGTTGCCGGTGACGGTCACCGTGCCGTTGTTGGTCAGGTCGCCATTCGCGGCCACAGTGCCGTCAAAGTCGATCGTGCCGTTGTTGGTGACGTTGGCGTTGATGGTCACCCCGTTGGACACGTTGGATCCCGCGCCGTTCACAAAGTCGGTCGCGTCGATCACAAAGGTGCCACCCAGTGTGTTGCCGACATTGCCGTTGTTGGTGAACGTGTCGGTCACCTGCAAGGTCAGCGTGCCGCCGGTGTTGCCGTTCAGGTCGGCGTTGTTGGTGAAGTTGGCGCCCATGGTGGTGTCGGCTGTGACGTTGAACGTGCCGTCGTTGGTCACGTCGCCAGTGAACCCGCCGCCGGCCGCGTTGATCGTGCCGGTCGCCGCGTTGGTGGTGGTGCCCGCAATTGAGCCGCCCGCGTTCAGCGTGGTCGTGCCGCCAGCCTGGTTTTGCAAGGTGCCAACAGCGCCCGCAACGCCCGCCGTGCCAGAGTTCGCCAGCGTCCCCGCCACCGAACCACCTGCCGCAACCGTCAAACTGCCCGAGTTATCTGCGTTGCCCTGCACCGAGCCACCCACAGTGGCGGTGCCGTCATTGTCTAGGTCGCTCTGCATCACGCCGGTGGAGGCCTGCGTCAATGTCCCGCCCGCCTGGTTGGTGACGTTGCCCTGAACGGTGCCGTCAAGCGCGGCGGTGCCGTCGTTGCTGACGGTGCCGGTGACTGTGCCGCCGCCCGCAACGGTCAGGGTGCCGCTGTTGGTGACATTGGTGCTTACGCTGCCGCCGCTGTTCACGGTCACGATGCCCGAGCTGGCCACATCTGCGCCCGCGACGGTGCCGTTCACGGTCATTGTACCGTCATTGGTGTTGGTCGTGGTGACGGTCAGGGTGTCGCCCGCGTCCACCGTCAAGCCGCCAGAGTTGGTCAGCACATTGGTGGTCATGTTGCCTTGCACGTTGACGGTGCCGGTCGCGTTGTTGTCCAGCGTGCCGGTGACGTTGCCCGACAGGTTGGCCAGACCGTCATTGGTCAGGTTGCCATTAATGGCGCCGCCGGAGGCCACGCCGACGGTGCCGCCAGTGTCGTTCTGCACGTCGCCCAGCACGGTGCCGCTTACGTCCAAAGTGCCACCCGACTCGTTTGTCAGGCCCGAGGTGGCGGTCAGCTGCTGGCCGGAATTGACGGTCATGCCGCCGGAGTTGGTGATCGCGCCCGCAACCGACACGTCGTCGATCACCGCGGCGGTGCCGTTATTGTCGAAGATGCCCTGCAGCGTGCCCGCAATGTTGGCTGTGCCCCCGGTTGCGTTGGTGACGTCGCCGCTGATCAGGCCGGTGCTGGTCATGCCCAGCGTGCCCGCGTTGTTCAGGGCGGCCATTAGGTCGCCGCTGACATTCAGGGTCGATCCTGTCTGGTTGTCCGCGGTAGCGTTCAAGGTGACGGTGGCGGGATCCGCAATTGTCACGGTGCCTCCGCCGGTGTTGGTCAGGGTGGCGGTGGTCGTGGCGCCCGCTTCGAAATCAAGGGCCGCGCCCGCGCTGTTGGTGATGTTGGCCACGCTGAGGTTGCCGGTCACGTCGGCATCCGCACCCGCGCCACTGTTGGTCAGGTCGCCGGTAATCGTGCCCTCCAGGTCGGCGGTGCCGTTGTTGGTCACCCCGCCATTCACGGTACCGGTGACGGTCAGCGTGTTGCCCGCGCCGTTCACCACGCCCGCGCCGTTGGCGGTGCCGTTGATGTTCAGAGTGCCGGTGTTGGTCAGCACGGCAGCGCCGGTGTCCACGGTCGCGCCGGAATTGACGGTCAGCGTGCCCGCCCCGGCAGTCCCGCCATTCAGCGTCAGCGTGTCGGAGGCAACGGTGGTCGTCCCGGTGGTGGTCAGCAGGCCGGTGATGGTGCTGGTCCCATCCACAGTCAGGGTGCCCGCGTTGCCCACGGTGCCGGTCACGTCGCCAGCAAGCGTGGTGGTGCCGTTATTCGTCAGGTTGCCATCAATCACGCCAAGGTCGGCCACATCAACCGTGCCCCCTGCGTCGTTGGTCAGATTGCTGTCGAGGGTGCCGTTGACATTCAACGTGCCGCCGCTCTCGTTGGTGGTGCCCGCATCCGCCGTCAGCTCCTGGCCTGCGTTCACGGTCAGGGTGCCGTCATTGGTCACCGCGCCGCCGACAGTGGCATTGCCGGTAACAACAGCGGTGCCGGAGTTGTCCAGAATGCCGGTGATGCTGCCCGCCACATTGGCGTTGCCGCCCAGATCGTTGATCAGGTCGCCGGTCAGCGTACCGGTGGTTGTCACCGTACCGCCGCTCTGGTTGGTGATGTTGGTGGTCATCGTGCCAAGGTTTGTCAGCACGCCGCCATTTTCGTTGGTCACAGCATTCGCGGTCGCGGAACCACCTGCGGCAACGTCAAAAGTGCCCGAGTTGGTAATTTGGTCGACCCCCAAAAGGGTGCCTGTGGCGGTCACATCCATATCGGCATTGTTGTCCAGATCATTGCCGGCGCCGTAGGTCACCACAGCCTCGTAGGTGACGATGTTTTCGTTCTGCAACCCGCCGTCCAGCGTGATGTCGGAAATGTAATTGATGACGCCAAAGTTGATCGCACTACCAACAAGTCGAACGGAACCGTTGTTGAAGTTTGATCCGGCTTGAATAATGATCGAGCTCGCCATGATGGTAAACCGGCCGCCGCCGCCAATGCGGTTGATGTCACCATTGCTGGTGAAGGTGCCCGAGACGTTCAGCGTCGTGCCGCCCTGCCCGTTCAGCTCGTCGTTATTGACCAGATTGCCGGTCACCGTGCCGCCATTGTTGGCGGTGAATATGCCGTCATTGGTAAAGTTGTTCCCGAACGTACCACCGTTCGAAATGATGGTGGCCCCTGCAGCGTTCGTGACCGCGCCGGTCACAATGCTGGTCCCCTGCACCGTCGTGGTGCCCGCGTTGTTGATCAACTGGCCGCCGATATTTCCGACAAGTGTCGCGGTGTTGGAATTGGTCAGGTTGCCTTGAATCTGGCCACCCGACGCAACGGTCAGTTGGCCGGTATTGGTGGCGTTGCCCTGAACCGTGCCGCCAAGGGACACGGTCCCGGCATTGGTCAGGTTGTTCTGGAAGACGCTGTTCGCACCTTGGGTCAGGTTGCCGCCCGCATTGTTGGTCACAGCACCTTGCACCAGACCGTTGATCGTCGCGGTCGCTGTTGCACCGGCCGACCCATTGGTCAGCGTGCCGGTGATCGAGCCGCCCTCGGCCAGCGTCACCGTCGTGTTCGCCGCCGGATCACCGCTGGTGACATTCCCCGCAACACTACCGGTCGCGGCAATATCCAGCGTGTCGGTGTTTGTGACGTTGCCGGTCAGTGTGCCGTTCACGTCCAGATCGTTGTTATTCGTCACACCGCCATTGGCCGTCAGCGCATTGCCACTTGCGACCACCATCGTGCCGTCATTGGTGATCAGCCCGGTGACGGTCGATGTCCCGTCAAACGTCAGCGCGTTGGTGTTGCCAATCGTCCCGGTCACATTGCCCGCAATCGTGGCAATCCCGGCATTGGTCACGTTGCCGGTGATCTGCGCCAAGGCCGCCACGTCCAGATTGCCGGTGGCAGAGTTCGTCACCGTACCAATCAGCGTGCCGTTCACATCCAGATCGTCGTTATTCGTAACACCGCCATTGGCTGTCAGCGTGTTGCCACTTGCGACCTCCATTGTGCTGCCATTGGTGATCAGCCCGGTCACGGTTGAAGTCCCGTCAAACGTCAGCGAGTTGGTGTTGCCAATCGTCCCGGTCACATTGCCCGCAATCGTCGCAATCCCGGCATTGGTCACGTTGCCGGTGATTTGCCCGAGGGCAGCCACGTCCAGATTGCCGGTGGCAGAGTTCGTCACCGCACCCGCCAGCGTGCCGTTCACATCCAGATCGTCGTTATTCGTAACACCACCATTGGCTGTCAGCGTGTTCCCCGCAGCCACTTCCATCGTACCGTCATTGGTGATCAGCCCGGTCACGGTCGAAGTCCCGTCAAACGTCAGCGAATTAGTGTTGCCAATCGTCCCGGTCACATTGCCCGCAATCGTGGCAACCCCGGCATTGGTCAGGTTGCCGGTGATCTGCCCGAGGGCCGCCACATCCAGATTAGCTCCGGCGTTGTTCGTTACCGCACCCGCCAGCGTGCCGTTCACATCCAGATCATCGTTGTTGGTGATCCCGCTCAGCGCCGTCAACGTATTGCCGGCGTTGACGTCCACCGTGCCGCCCACATTGTTGGTGATCAGCCCGTTCACGGTGGCGTTGCCCACCACATCCAGCGTTGACGAGTTGGTGATAGTCCCGGTGATCGTCCCCGCAATATCCGCGTCGCCCGAGTTGGTCAGGTCGCCCTGAATCTGCCCGGTCGTGGCCATGGTCAACGTGCCCACGTTGTTGAGCGACCCGGTCAGCGTGCCGTTCACGTTCATCACCGCCGTGACAAGGTTCTGCACCAGCGAGGTCGAGAACAGGAAGGTCCCGGTATTGATCGTGAGCACGCCGCTGCTCTGATTGGTGACGCTGAACGCCGACAGCGTGCCTGTCTCCACTGTCAGATTGGCGCCGCTCTGGTTGGTCAAAGCGCTGACGCCTGTAAGGTTGCCGGTCACGTCCACGTCGCCGCCCAGCTGGTTGGTCAGGTTGCCGTTGATCGTACCCTCAAGGTCGGCCATGCCCTCATTGACGACAGCGCCGGTTATGGCCCCGGTCACCGTCAGCGTGCGGGTGGCGTTGTTGGTCAGGGTCGGGGTGATCACTAGGCCCGAGACGGTCATGGTGCCGTTGTTGGCCAAAGACGTCCCTACGGTGTTCAACGCGCCGCCCAGCAGAACATCCAACGTGCCGTTCTGGGTGACGCCGGATTGCGCGGTCAACGTGGCCCCGCCGTTGACGGTCAGGGTGGCGTCATTGGTGATCAGCCCTGAGACGGACACGTCGTCGGTCACGGTCAGGGTGCCGGCGGTGTTGTTGATCGCGCCGGTCACCGACCCCGCGATGCTCGCAGTCAAAGAGTTGCTCAGCGTGCCGGTCAGCGACCCGGTGGAGCTCATCACCAAAGTGCCCGCATTGGTCAACCCGCCGCTCAGCGACCCGTCCAGGTTCAGCGTGCCGCCGCCCCCGACCTGCGTGGCCGAGGTGGTGGTCAACGCCGCGCCGTTGGAAATGGTGACGGTCGGGCCGGTGATGGTGAACCCTTCCAAAGCGGCGGAGTTCCCCGATAGGATCACTGCGCCGTCGCCGGTAAACGCAAAACCTCCTATCAATTCATTGGACAGAGTCGTCTGAACACCAGTCGCTACCGAAAACGAAACCGTGCCACCTGCTCCGCCAATGCTAGCGCCGGTGAAGGTATAACCGTTGCTCTGCACATCGATGCTGCCTGGAACAATAGCGGTACCGACGGTGATCGTTACTGTCGGGTCCGTACCATCGATATTTGTTGGGAAGATGACGTCGTCACCATCCGCGTATGTTTCGGCAACAACGACATTCAACCAAACATCGCTGGTGAAATCCCAAGTGCCAGAAATCGGGTCAGCCCCAACATTGGCCGGATCTGAGCCATTCCAGGTAATTGTTTGCGCGATGAGCGCTTGGGGCACACCTGCGCTAAAGGACGCCACAGCCACAAGAGCCGCGGTCCGGCGAAGAGCGCCAAAGGTCAGTCCAGTTCCAGCACGTACCAGAAGATCACCAAGCATAACGAACCCCAAAAAATAATATTCTAAAAACTGATTCCGTTCCCATTAACCAGAATCGGGGCAGCACCGTTGATAAGCAAGGAAAAAATGCAGTTTTTTGTGCAGTGCGGCATGCCCGCAGTGTCCAATGTTGCAGGTTTCGCACCATTGTAGAAACGCGCCCGGGCAGGTCCAATACTTCAAGGTGTCAGAGCACCCCAAATGCGCCGGACCCAAACGCATCCCCGCCGCGCCTTCGCATCTGCGCTTGTCTCAGATTTGGGCGTCATAGGGTGGCCCCGTACGCGTCGCGCAACGCGACCATTAGGTTGCCGATCATGCTCACCCCGCTGCCCTGCACCACATGCCGTCCGCAGGTGTGGTCAAAAAATTGGACATCTCGTCCACCTCTGCAAAGACCGATTTGGCTATGTCGCAGTAAAGGCGCAATCGATGACGCCCATCCAGCGGTGAAGTAATTAAAATTACAAAATCAATACCTTACATATTCCAGCATAATGCCAAACGTAAGGCAGCACAGCGGCTGAGTTGGTATTGCGCCGCTGTATCAGGGGTCCGGATGCTCGATGCTATCGCTATGGACATGCAGACACGCATCCAAGGAATGACGGACGTTCCACGTTGAGCGCTGACAACAAACAGATAGGCAAAAACCAAAATTTAACGCCGGAAAACGCAATTGAAGCAACCGGGTGGGCAATTCGGCGATGAGCAAACCAATGAGATTGCGAGCGCGTGTTGGGGAAGATGCCGCAATATTAAGTCGCATATTGACAGGTGGATGTAGATGACCCAACGGAATTGGAGCAACGGATTGTCTAGCTCTGCGGCGTATCCGGCGGTTTTGAGCTCTAAGTGGCCCAACGCTGCTCATGCTTTCAATTTCATTCGGTTAGTGCGCCGGTACAACCTTAGTGAAATCAGCCGCCACGCACCGTGTCGATCATCAACTGTACGTTCTCCGGGTCCGCATCAGGGGTGATGCCGTGGCCGAGGTTGAAGATGTGAGGACCGCCTTTAAGCGCATCCACAATCCGCTTTGTTTCCGACACCAGAGTATCGCCGCCGGTCACCATGTGGGTCGACTTCAGGTTGCCCTGAACGCAGCCGCCGGTTTGCACATTGGCCGCAACCCAGTCAGCCTCGACGCCATCATCGACCGCAATGCAGTCCGCGCCTATGGCAGCATGTGCGCCTATGTATTTTTCTCCGGCGCCGCGCGGGAAGGCAATCACAGGAATGCCGGGGTGTTTCTCTTTCAAAGCCTGTGTGATCCGCTGCATCGGCTTGATGGAGTATTGTGCGAAGTCGTCGCCTTGAAGCGATCCGGCCCAGCTGTCGAAGATTTTGACCACCTCGGCCCCGGCCTCGATTTGGGCGGACATGTAAGAAATGGTGGCCTCGGTGATGCGCTCCATCAGCCCGTCAAACACCGCACGGTTGTCAGCCTTCAGCGCGTGGGCGGGTCCCTGATCCGGCGTGCCTTGGCCCGCGATCATGTATGTGGCGACGGTCCAGGGCGCGCCTGCGAAACCGATCAAGGTGGTCTCCTCTGGTAGCTCTTTGGACAGGATGTTGACGGTCTCATAGACCGGCGACAGGTGTTCGTGGATGTCGTCGGCGGGCTTCAGTTTGGCCAGCTCATCAGCGGTAGTGATGGTGGACAGGCGCGGGCCCTCGCCGGTGACGAACCACAGGTCCGCGCCCAGCGCTTGGGGGACCAGCAAGATGTCCGCGAAGAGGATCGCCGCGTCAAACCCATAGCGGCGGATGGGTTGCAACGTGACCTCGGCGGCCAGTTCGGAATTGTAGCAGAGCGACAGGAAGTCCCCGGCCTCGGCGCGCGTGGCACGGTATTCTGGCAGGTAGCGGCCGGCTTGTCGCATCATCCAGATCGGAGGGGTCGGAAGGGTCTCGCCAGCGAGAGCCCGAAGGATGGTTTTGTCTTTGCTCATAGCGGCGTGCTTCCTGCTGACTTCTTCGCCGCATCATGCTTTTTCAGGGCACAGGATACAAGAGTTGTCAGGCAGAGTTTACACCTTTAACACTGTGGTCATGAGCTATGAATTACCCAGCCCCGCCAAGCCTTTAAACATCGGCACCCGCGGGTCGCCGCTCGCCTTGGCGCAGGCCTATGAGACGCGCGAAAGGCTTTCAAAGGCCTTTGATCTGCCGCTTGAGGCGTTCGCAATTGTGGTGATTAAGACAACTGGCGACAAGATCATCGACCGGCCGCTGAAAGAGATCGGCGGCAAGGGGCTTTTTACCCGCGAGATCGAGGATGACATGTTGTCCGGCAAGATCGACATTGCGGTGCATTCGATGAAGGACATGCCGACGGCGCAGCCTGATGGGCTGCTGCTGGACACCTATCTGCCGCGCGAAGACGTGCGGGATGCGTTCATCTCGCCACGCGCATCCGGCTTGGCCGATTTGGCCGCTGGAACGGTGGTTGGCACCTCATCCTTGCGCCGCAAAGCGCAGTTGAAACTGCGGCGTCCGGATCTGGAAGTGGTGGAGTTTCGTGGCAATTTGCAGACCCGGCTGAAGAAACTGGATGACGGCGTGGCGGAAGCGACGTTCCTGGCGATGGCGGGGCTGATCCGGCTGAAGATGGATGAGGTCCCGAAGTCCGCGATTGAGGTGGAGGATATGCTGCCGGCCGTCGCGCAAGGCGCGATAGGGATTGAACGGCGCGCGGATGATATGCGGGCTGCAGACATGCTGGCGGCTATTCATGACGGGCCGACGGGGCAGCGACTGGCAGCGGAGCGCAGCTTCCTGGCGAAACTGGACGGGTCCTGCGAAACGCCGATTGCGGGGCTGTCCGAGTTGGACGGCAACACCATGCGTCTGCGCGGGGAGGTCCTGCGGCCTGACGGGTCAGAAGCGATAGGCGATGACGTGACCTGCGCCATTGAAGACGGCGCGGCGGCGGGTCGGGCTATGGCTGAAAAACTGTTGTCCCAGGCGGGCCCTGCCTTCTTCGACTGGCGTCAGTAAGGGGCGCCAATTCCTCGAGGAGGAATTGGATCCAAACTCTCCTCGAGAGTTTGGCGCGTCAGGCGACCGCATGCGCGATTGCGCATTGTTTCCACAGAGTTGTAAGTGCCCTCAGCAGGTGGGCGATGTCTTCGTCCGAATGCAGCGGAGACGGCGTGAAGCGCAGACGCTCGGTGCCTTTGGGCACTGTGGGATAATTGATCGGCTGCACATAGATGCCCCATTCATCCATCAGGTAGTCGGCCAACATCTTGGTTTTGACCGGATCCTTGATCATCACCGGCACGATGTGGCTGTCATTCATCATATGCGGGATGCCCGCGCGGTCGAGCCCGTCGCGGAGTTTCTTGACCTGCTCCCGCTGCTTCATACGTTCCGTATCGGATTGCTTGAGATGCGCGATGGAGGTTTTCGCCGCCGCCGCCACGGCGGGTGGCAGCGCGGTAGTGAAGATGAAGCCAGAGGCAAAGCTGCGGATGAAATCGCACAATGCCGCCGAGCCGGTGATGTAACCACCGACGACGCCAAAGGCTTTGCCGAGCGTGCCCTCGATCAGTGTGATGCGGTCCATCAGGCCTTCTTGTTCAGCCACGCCGCCGCCACGCGGGCCATAGAGCCCGACGCCGTGAACCTCGTCCAGATAGGTCATGGCGCCGAATTTCTCTGCGACCTCAACGATTTCGAGGATGGGGGCGATGTCTCCATCCATGGAATAGACAGACTCGAATGCCACGATCTTTGGAACGTTGGCGGGAAGGGCTTGCAGCTTGGCCTCCAGGTCCTCGACGTCGTTGTGCTTCCACAGCACCTTGTCGGCGCGGGAGTGGCGGATGCCTTCGATCATTGACGCGTGGTTGCCAGCGTCAGAAAGGATTACGCAATTTTCCAATCGGCTGCCTAGTGTGGACAATGCCGCCCAGTTGGACACGTAGCCGGAGGTGAACAGCAGCGCCGCTTCCTTGTTATGCAGATCGGCCAGTTCCGCCTCCAGCAACAAGTGATCGTGGTTCGTGCCGGAGATGTTCCGGGTGCCTCCTGCGCCGGTACCGGTGCGCTTGACCGCCTCGCACATGGCGTCGATCACCATTTGGTTCTGCCCCATACCAAGGTAATCGTTAGAGCACCATACAGTGACGTCGCGCTGCTCCCCATCGACGTGGTTTGAACACAAAGGGAACTTACCGCATTTTCGCTCCAGTTCCGCGAAGTAGCGGTAATTGCCCTCTTCCTTAAGGGCGTCGAGCTGGGCGTTGAAAAGCGCGTCAAAGTTCATTGGATTTTCCTTCGGTCGTGCTGGCGGCGGGAAGCATCCAGCGCCATAGTTTTGCGTCGGGCAATGGGATGACCATCAGCCAGTGTTCGATCGTGGCGAGTGTCGCCAAGGCGGTGAGAAGCGCGAAGCCCGCAATGGACGGGCCGGCACTGGAAAAGAGACGTTCGGCGAAGCAGGCGGCAGTGATGGACAGGAAGGTCACCCCGATAGGGAAAGCCGCAGTGATTTGGCGCTGACGGAAGTAGGATTTGATGTGCTGCAGCGGCTGCGGCACAAATTCGGTGTTGATGCGCGGAACTCCGAAATAGAGGTTCAGCTTGGCGGAGATGCGCGCGACAAAGAGGATGACATAGGCCCATAGGCCAAAGGTATTTTCGGCGCCGGTGGTGATGGTGATGACAGCGAGGAGCGCACCGAAAAGCAGCAATTCGTGATGGGCGACCGTGTTCCAGGCGCGGATGAAACGGTCTTTACCCACAAGGCCCGGCGGGCATTCGCGGCGTTCGGGGCCGGTAATGATGCCTGATAGGAACGCCAGCTCAATCCAGCCCCAGATCAGCAGGACCGACAAGAAGGAAATGTAGACGTTTTGCAACGTCAGCGCCGCCGAAGACACGATCAGTCCGGCGAAGCCAAGAGCTGCGAGCGGGATCGACAAGAACACCGCGCGACCATGGGCGACGGCCTCCCCCGCGTCGGATTTGCGCACGATCAGCAGGATCGCCCCGGTGAAAAACCACCAGGCGAACACTGCAAAAATCGCGGCTATCCAAGGGGAGGACATCATTAGTAGGCGGGCTCCATCACTGAGGATTCAGGAACGTCGTTGTGAATAACCGGGATGGTGAAGATCGCGATGAACGCGGTCGCCGCTTTGGCCATACCAACAATGCGGGACACCGTTCCGACGATGCCACCCTTTTCCTTGCCGTTGGCGACTTGGATGGAAGCACGCTCCATCCTGTCCAGATTTGGCCGCCAGCGTGGGTGGTCAATGTCCAACGTAAACGGGAACACCTGTTTCGAGATTTCTGACGTCTTGCGGTAGACCTCTTGCCCGTACCACGTCACATCCACGCCAAGCGCTTCGTGAAACAGCGGGCGCTGGTGATCGCGCACCCACATTGTGGAATAGACCGCTGTGAGGAAGAACTTGATCCACATTTTGTTGACGCGGCTTGTCGTAAGCGTGGGGTCGGTTTTCATCAACAACGCGAAGGCCTCACCGTGTGAAAACTCGTCGTTGCACCATTCGCGGAACCACTGAAAAATCGGGTGGAAGCGCTTGTCGGGGTGTTGTTCGAGGTGGCGGAAGATCGTGATGTAGCGCGCGTAGCCGATCTTTTCCGACAGGTAGGTCGCGTAGTAGATGAATTTCGGACGGAAGTAGGTGTACTTCTTCTGCTGCGTCAGGAAGCCCAGATTGACCCGAATGCCCGCTTCACGAAGGGTGTCATTGATAAACCCCGCATGGCGGGCCTCATCGCGTGCCATGAGCTGGAATAACGTCGTGATGTCGGTGTTTGAGCCACGGCGCTTCATTTCTTTGTAGAGAACACAGCCGGAAAACTCGGCGGTGCAGGAAGAGATCAGGAAGTCGATAAACTCGGCTTTCAACGCCGGGTCCATGCCTTCCCAATTGGCGTCCCATTCGTCGTTCTTCTTGAAGTGACCCTTGTTAGGGTCGGACTTCATCCGGCCAATCAGCGCGTCCCATTCTTCGCGAACGGGGGAGACGTCAATTGCGTCCATCTCATCAAAATCGGTGGTGTAGAAGCGCGGCGTCAGAAGTGTGTTCTGCATGGCTACTTCGGTGGCCATCTCCGATGTCATCTCGGGGCCATCAAGCGCGTCTTGCGCGGCAATGGCTTCTTCGGCGGTGTTTGCAAAAGCGGAGTGGGTTGGCTTGTTCATGACAGCACCTCCTCGCTAAACGAAAACTCGCAAAGCTCCATAAATTCGAAATCACCGGTCCAGCGGGTCCACTGCCGTTCAACCCAAGACGCGCGGGTGATGGTGGCGGTGCGGTCTTCTTCGACCAGCTCGCCATAGGGGGCCATAATCTCCGCCCCATGTACCAGCACAGAGTCACCGGGGTTCACAACCGCCCCATTGGTAAATTTGACATGTGCGGAAAGCTCCTCGAACCGGTGAGAGATTGTCACCGTACAAGGAGCCGTTTCTTTCGTTCGTGTCAGAAATCCCATTTGCTTTGTCCCTTATAAAATTCAGTCGATCAGCCTGGCGAAAGCCGCAACATTATCCACGCCATAACCGACAAGCTCGATCTTCCAGTCGGTGGCGGGGTCGATAACGGCCACATGGCCATTTTCCCGGCGGACCAGCCGCAGGGGTTCATTCGTAGTGATACCATTTACAAGACGTTCGCGCCCGATAGAGACGGCGATAACGTCAATGAAACCATTCTTGGCCTCTTTCGAATGCGCGATTTGGGTGCCGTCCTCGGTCAAAACGGCAAAGCCTTCAGACCTTGCGCCGGCCAGCGTAATGAGGCGTTCGTTGATCACCGGGCTGTCAGGCGCGACGCCGGTCAATTCCATATCAGTCAGGCGCGCATATCCCACTAAAGCGACGGAGGCGGCCATTAGCGAAAACATGGCGATAACCAGAAACCGAGGCACCATTTCGCGGTCGCGGTGCTTCATCTGGTTGGCGAGAGAGGCGGTTTGGTTCTGCATCTGCCTACTCCGCCGCAACGACGCCTGAAGCGCCTTGATTTGTATCAATACGGGTGACAACGGGCTGAGAAACGCGTTTTTCCGCCGCCTCCGCGAAGATTTGTGCAACACGGGCCGCATCAGGGATCGCGCGGAACGCGGGCTGGGTCCGGCGGATGTACCACGGGCGCACATGCGGCCACGTCATCAGATAGGACAGCCGCGTTTCCCCGGTCAGGTCAAACGTGATGGTTCCGATGCCCGACTTGCGCACCGCTGCACTAGCGTTGCCGATACAAACATAAGGCAGGTTCAACGTCATGGTCAGGGCCGCCCCGATGCGCATGGCGACGCGTTTGTTGGTCAGGGTGTATACGGTCGACTTGGCCTGAACCCGCGCGATCACCAAGATGATCAGCACCGCCGCAGCGCCCGCAATCAGGAACGGGATGCCGTGGCCCATGGCCTCGGTCAGCGGCACTGTGGTGGAAGACGCAGCAACCCGGCCAAAGGCCAGCAGGACGAAATACCCGATCACCCAATTCAGACCCCAAGCGTCCTTGGCCAATCGCACCGGGTCGGGACTGCCCTGCCACAAGATATGCTCGTCCGCAGGCAACGCCTCCGGCAGGCCGCGCACAGGTTCAAACTTGAAGTCGTCGTGATGCATCTCTTTCGTCCCTTACGTTCGGGGCCGGACCTGGCTAGGGCTCGGCCTGTTGCCTTAGATTTGTGGTTCAAGCCGCGCGGGATCCGCATAAAGCGTGCCGCCGCCAAAATATGCCATGATCTTTTCCTCTTCGAGCAAGGTGATCTGGTCATCGGATTTGATGCCCGGAATGCCCGCAAAGTTATGCGCATAGAGCGACCGCACATTGACGCGGTTGGCCTTGATCTTGGTGAAATTGATCGGGATCAGGCGCGTCTGGCCGGAGCCTTCGGGGTTCAGATCCACCACCAAGAAACGCACCAGCGCCTCAGGGATATCGACCCACATGTCGATAATGCGGCCAATGACCTCGTCATCACCGGACACGACCGCCTTGCCACGCGGGTCGATGCCAGCAGAGACGTGGAAGTCGGGCAATTGGGAGATCGGCTTGATCTTGACATGACCGTGCGCGTCCAGTTCCGGATGATCCTTGCGTGGCGCCCAGGATGCAGGGCCGACACCGTCAACCATGGGATCACCGGTTGGCACGTAGGGCGAGCCGGCCGCGACGGCGGTGCGCTGCAGCGCCAGCTTGGCACGGTCGCCGCGCTGCCCCGATGGCACCGTCAGCTTGCCGCGCCCGTCGCGCAGCAGGAATGTTTTGTCGCCGGGGACCGGAAACGGGCCCTGGTTCAACGCCTCCCCACCATCATCGTCTTGCAACGGGTAGCCTTCGCGCATGTTCTCGGTCTGCAGGTAGAAAATCAGCAGCGCGAAAAACAGCCAGAACATCCAGATCGCGGCACTTGCCAGATCGAAATTCCCGAAAAAATCTACATCAACCATGGTGGTGTCCTCCGTCGTATTTTCTTGTGCGGGTCATGTTGGGAAATCGGCCAGCCCAACGGGCCCCGCCTTTGCTTGGCTCACCGGCCGGACCTTGACCAAGGGGCCGAGCGCGATGAGCGTGATGAACAGGAACCCGATCTCGACGTGATAAACCACGGAGTATCCGGTTGCGTTTGAGGTAAGCGCCTCGCCAAGGCTGCCATTGGTGGCGGCGGCGTTGACTACATCGCGGATGGCGCCGCCCGCAAAGATGGAAACGCCCGCGGCTGTCGCCTGCGCCGCGCCCCATGCGCCAAGCGCGAGGCCTTTGCCAGCCGCGCCTTGAGTGTTGAGCGTCATGGCTGCGGTGAGCGTGGCGACGGAGAATAGACCGCCGCCAAGGCCGATGCCGAAGGAGCCCGCGAAGAACATAGTGGTGCTGTTCATCGGTGCCGCGAAGATCACAGCGCAGAAGGCGATCAGACCGAACAGGATGCCGCGCGCGGCCATACGGTAGGGGTCGACTTGGGACTTCAGCCATTTCGCCGCGAGGCCGAAACCGAGCAATGCGCCGCCCGCCCAAAGGGCGGTGAGCAGCGTGGTGGCGGAGACGGATAGGCCGAGCACCTCGCCGCCGTAGGGCTCCAGCAACACGTCCTGCATGTTGAAGGCGATGGTGCCCAAGAAGACGACGACCAACAGGCGGCCAGCAACGCCGCCGGCTTTCAGGTCAGCCCATGCGTCGCGGAAAAGCGGGCGGCGTGCTTCGCGTTCCGCTTTGGTCATCGGGTTGACCTTCTCCTGCTTCCAGAGCGCGGTGATGTTCAGCAGCAACGTGACGACCGCGGTGCCTTGCACCACCTGCACCAAACGCAAGTCCGAGAAGTTTTGCAGCAACGCGCCGACGATGATCGCCGACACGCCCATTCCGATGAGGAACATGACATAGAGCAGCGCCACCACTTGCGGACGGGTCTCCTCCGTCGCGCGGTCGGCGGCGAGCGCGAGGCCTGCGGTCTGGGTCATATGCATGCCAAGGCCGGTCAGCAGGAAAGCAAGCGCCGCGCCAACCTCCCCCGCCCATGCGGGGCCTGTGACTTGGTCGCCAGACAACACAAGCAGACCCATCGGCATGATGGCCAGACCGCCGAACTGCCAGAGGGATCCGAACCATAGATACGGAATGCGCTTCCAACCAATGGCGGAGCGATAGGTGTCAGAACGGAAGCCCAGTAGCGCGCGGAAAGGTGCGACCAGAACCGGGATTGCGATCATCATGGCGACGAGCCAAGCGGCAACGCCAAGTTCCACGATCATCACCCGGTTAAGGGTGCCGAGCAGCATGACAGCCGCCATGCCAACGGAGATTTGGAACAAGGAAAGCCGCAGCAATTGGCCCAGTGGCAGTTGCTCACTGACAGCGTCCGAGAACGGCAATGCGCGCATTGTCAGGGTCTTGAATGTGTTGCGACCAATGATCATGCGCGGAACTCCAGGGCGTTGGAGATGTAGAATCCGGATGTCACGCGCTCGACATTTCGGAGCGTGCCGGAGGTGACTTTCGCAGCCAGCTTTTCAGGGCTGTGCGGCACCATTGTGGGCGAGCGATCAGAACGAGGGAACAGTTTGCCCACGCGCCACATCGCCATCAGCAGCGGTGTACGCGGGGCCACGGTGAACACCATGTTTTGATAAAGACGCGGCGCGATGCCTTCGAGGATGCGGGCAATGTCGTCAGCGGAATAGTAGATCATCGAGTCCATCGCCACGATATGATCGAACGGCCCAAGCCCAGCATCGAGCATGTCGCCCGCGCTGAAGCTGAGAGAGCCACGCAGATCATCGGGCGTTCGCTTTTCAGCGATATCGATCAATTGCGGGGAGATATCGACACCCACAACATCCGCGCCACGTGCCGCCAGCTCAAACGCCAAAGCACCAGTGCCACAACCAGCATCCAGAATGCGCGCGCCGTGTAAATCGTCTGGCAGTTGCGCGATCAACAGATCCCGCATCCTGTCCCGGCCAGCACGCACAGTTGCCCTGATACCAGAAACGGGCGCGTCTGATGTCAGACGCTCCCATGTCTTGGTCGCTGTGCGGTCGAAATAGGTTTCGACGTTGTTGCGTGTGGCCTCGTAGGTCATTTAGTCAAACCCAAGCAGTTCAAAGATGTCACGGTCGGGCAATGGTGCGGGGGCCAGCGGTTCAGTCCCGTTCCACAGCGTTTCGGCAAGGCGGATGTATTCTTTCTGGACCGAGACGATGTCCTCGTCGGCGTCCATTTCGAACAGCGTTTTCTTCTTCAGGCGGGAGCGGCGGATGGCATCCAGATCAGGCATATGCGCGATGCGGTTGAAGCCCACGGTTTTGCAATAGCGGTCGACTTCGTCGGTGTCCTTCGACCGGTTGGCCACGCAGCCAGCGAGGCGGACCTTGTAGTTGGCGGATTTCGCTTGCACGGCGGCAATGATCCGGTTCATCGCATAGATGCTGTCGAAGTCATTGGCGGTGACGATCAAGGCGCGGTCGGCATGTTGCAATGGCGCAGCAAACCCGCCGCAGACCACGTCACCCAGTACGTCGAAGATCACCACGTCGGTGTCTTCCAGCAGGTGGTGTTGCTTGAGCAGTTTCACGGTCTGGCCGACCACGTAACCGCCGCAACCCGTACCGGCAGGCGGGCCGCCAGCTTCCACGCATTTCACGCCGTTGAAGCCTTCGAACACGAAATCCTCGGGGCGGAGTTCTTCGGGGTGGAAGTCCACCTCTTTGAGTATGTCGATCACGGTCGGGACCAAGGAACCCGTCAGCGTGAATGTCGAGTCGTGCTTCGGGTCACACCCAATTTGCAGCACGCGCTTGCCCAGTTTGGAAAACGCCGCCGACAGGTTCGACGAGGTCGTGGATTTGCCGATGCCGCCCTTCCCGTAGACCGAGAACACCTTCGCGCCCTCGATCTTCATCGAGTCGTCTTGATGCACCTGAACGGAGCCTTCGCCGTCCTGTCCGATATTCGGAATACTTCTATCGAGTGGGCTCATGATATTTCCCTTCTGAGAGTCATTCGGCTGCAATGCCCTCTAGTTGATCTTCAATGGCGTCGGCTGCGTCTTGCAGTGCGGCCAGCGTGTCGGCGTCGGGTGTCCAGTAGTCTCGGTCGGAGGCTTCCAGCAGGCGGTTTGCCATCCGCATCGAAGCCTGCGGGTTCAGATCTGCGAGGCGCTGACGCATCTCTTCATCCAGCACAAAGGTCTCGCTGAGTTTTTGGTAGACCCACGGGTCCACCTTGCCGGTGGTCGCAGACCAGCCGACGGTGTTGGTAATATGCGCCTCGATCTGACGCACGCCTTCGTGGCCGTGGTTCAGCAAGGGTTCGTAGAATTTCGGGTTCAGGCTGCGCGACCGCGTTTCCAGCGCGACCTGATCTTCCAGCGTGCGCACCTTGGCCCCTCCGCGTGTCTGGTCACCGATATAGACCGGTGTGTCGTCGGTGCCTTTAGCGCGTTTGACGGCGGAAGCGATGCCACCCAGTGTGTCGAAATAGTGATCCACGGTGGTGACGCCCAGCTCAACCGATTCAAGGTTTTGGTAAGCAAGATCGACGTTTTTCAGGGTGTCTCGAAGAAGCTCGGATTGCTGCGTTGCCTCCCCGTCCATGCCATAGGCAAAGGACTTGCGGGCTTGGTACGCATCGGCCAACTGGCTTTCATCATCAAAGGCAGAGCTGTCGACCAGCTGGTTCACGTTGGACCCGTAAGCGCCTTCGGCGTTGGAGAACACCCGCAGCGCGGCGGTGGTCATGTCGGTGTCATTGGCCTCTGCGAAGGCAAGCGCGTGAGCGCGGATCGGGTTCATCTCTAGCGGCTCGTCGGCCATTGCACATTTGTAGGCGGCATCTGCCAGCAGCTTGGTTTGCAACGGCAGCAGGTCGCGGAAAATGCCGGAAAGGGTCATGATGACGTCAACGCGGGCGCGGCCTAGCGTTTCAAGCGGCACAAGGTCCGCGCCGCAGAGCCGTCCGTTGCTGTCGAAACGCGGCTTCGCACCCATGAGCGCCAAAGCCTGTCCGATAGGTCCACCGTTTGATTTGATGTTGTCAGACCCCCAAAGCACCAGCGCGACTGTTTTGGGCAGGCTTTGATGGGTCTTGATCAGCTCTTCGGCCTGACGCGCACCGTCTTGCATGGCAAAGGCTGTGGGCATCCGGAAGGGGTCGAAGGCGTGGATGTTGCGGCCCGTGGGCAAAATCTCCGGCGCGCGGATCACGTCGCCACCGGGGACAGGGGTGATGAACTGGCCGTTCATAGCCCGCATAAGGGCTGGTAGCTCGCTATCTGTGGACAGGTTTTGCCGCGCAGTATCGCGCTGTGCAGGGGTGTCGAAGGACATCAGGTTCAGCGTGTCTTCGACGGAAGCCTCTGACGGCGTTTTACCGACGATGTGCAACCCGTCGGGGATCAGCGCGTCCTCGGTCTCCAGCAGTTTCAGCCACAGCCGATCCATATCGCGGGCATTCAGGTCGACCGCATTGGCCTGCGCGCGGACCAGTTCGGCCAGCTCGTCGCGTTCCTCAGACGGGGCCATACCGCGCCATTTCATCAGGCTGTCTTTCAGGTCTGCCAAATCGCGATAGAGGCCGGAGCTTTGCAAAGGCGGCGTCAGATGCGTGACCGTCACCGCATTGGAACGGCGCTTGGCCAGTGTGGCCTCGGACGGGTTGTTCGCGGCATAGAGATAGACGTTTGGAATGTTGCCAATCAAACGCTCAGGCCAGTCATTGCCGCCGAGCCCGTTCTGCTTGCCGGGCATGAATTCCAGCGCGCCGTGCATGCCGAAATGCAGCAGCACGTCGGCTTTCAGGTCGTGCTTGAGGTACTGATAGAACGCACTGAACGCATGGGTTGGGGCAAATCCCTTCTCGAACAGCAACCGCATCGGGTCACCCTCGTAGCCGAAGCCAGGCTGCACGCCGACAAAGACCTTGCCGAATTGCGCACCAAGAACGAAGACCTCCCGCCCGTTGGATTGCACGCGGCCCGGGGCGGGGCCCCAAGTCGCCTCGATCTCGTCCAGCCACGGCGTGTGGGTCACGATTTGATCGGCAGAAACGGTCGCAGCGACATTGGCCTCCTGACCATAGACCTGCGCGTTGCCGTTCAGCACCGCGACGCGCAAAGCTTCGACGGTTTCGGGCGGGTCGACATCATACCCGTCGCGCGACATCTGGTGCAGGGTGTTGTGCAGGCTTTCGAATACGGAGAGGTAAGCAGCGGTTCCAACGGCACCCGCGTTCGGAGGGAAGCCGAACAGCACGACGCCGACAGTTTTTTCTGCGTTCTCTTTGCGGCGCAGGGTGGCGAGGCGATCGGTCTTCTCGGCCAAGGCTTCGACCCGCTCCACGCAAGGTGCCATGGCTTTGACGTCGCCATAGGCCTGACATTTGAACCCGCAGCCGGTACAGCCTTGCGCCCCATGGCGGCCCGCAAAAACGGTCGGGTTGGTCGCGCCGTCAATCTCGGGCAAAGCCACGAGCATCGTCGCCTCAATCGGGCTGAGCCCCTGCCCGCCCGTGGCCCATTGATCCAATGTTTGGAATTCCAGCGGCTGCGCGGCAATGTAGGGCAGATCAAGTTCAGTCAACGCCTCGACGGCCGCGTCGCTGTCGTTATAGGCGGGGCCGCCCACCAGCGAGAATCCAGTCAGCGAGACCAAAGCGTCAACGCGGCCTTTCATGAAAGCGTCAATCGCCGGTCGACCGTCAAGACTGCCTGCAAAGGCAGGGATCACCCGCATTCCGCGCGCTTCCAAGGTGCGAATGACATGATCGTAATGCGCGGTGTCGCCTGCCAAGATGTAACTGCGCAACATCAGCACGCCGACGGTGGTTTTTGAGCTGCCGAAAGGCAGGTTTTCAAGATGTGTAGTGATACCCAGGTTGGGCAGATCGGGGTGGTATAGACCCGTATCAGGGTATTCGATCGGTTCCGCAGCGCAGGTGCCGCGCCACGCGGGGCGATTGGCATAGCGCGAGATCAGGAAGCGGACCATGTTCTCGATATTGTCGTCGCTGCCACCAAGCCAATATTGCATCGACAGGAACCACGCGCGCAGGTCCTGGCTCTTGCCGGGGATCAGCTTCAGGATCTTTGGCAGGCGGCGCAGCATCTTCATTTGCCCCGCACCGGACTTGCCGGATTTCTTTGAAGGCTTCAGCTTTTTCAGCAGGCTCATCGCGCCGGTGGCGGGCTTGGACATGTCCAGATCGCCCATCTTCGTCAGCTGTGTGATTTCTTGATCGGAGACGACGCCGACCATGGCGTCACAAGCGTCACGCCGCGCCAAAAGGTCGGGCATGATCGCTTTGATGTGGTCCTCAAGGAACAACACACAATTGACGATGATATCGGCAGACGCGATGTCAGCTTTGGCTTGTTGCAGCGCGTTAGGGTCCTTTTCCCACTCAGCAGCGGCGTGGATCGACACATTAAGTCCCGGATAGTCGATCGCCAACTTCGGGGCGACACGCGCGGCAGGACCGGCAGCGTGCCGGTCCAGCGTCACAATGACGAAGTTGTAGCTTTGGCCATTCACCTCATCGCGCATAATGGGCCTTTGCCTCGTAGAGCGTATCGAGCGATATCTCCGCGAGACCCTTTTGCGTCGCATAGGTTTCCGTGTTCCGCCGCGCTTTGCCACGCACGAAGAACGGTATCTTCTTCAGCTCCTTCTCGGCATCCGCAAGCCAGACGACGTTGTCATTAGCCGGGGCCACAGGCTCAAGTTTCGCCGCTTTAGGCTCTTGCAGTGGCTTGGGCGCATGGCCGCCATGGTGGCTTGGACCGGCCTCGTCATGGAATTCAAAATCGTCGCGGAACATGTGCAGCAGGTGCTCTTCCAGTCCCATGACAAGCGGGTGAATCCATGTATCGAAAATGACATTCGCGCCCTCGAACCCCATCTGCGGGGAGTAACGTGCGGGGAAGTCCTGCACATGCACCGGGGCAGAGATGACCGCGCACGGGATGCCCAAGCGTTTGCCGATATGGCGCTCCATCTGCGTGCCGAGGATCATTTCGGGCTGCAGCGCCTCGATGGCCTTTTCGACCTCAAGGTAGTCATCGGTGATCAGCGCCTCGACGCCGTAATCCTTGGCTGTCGCGCGGATGTCGCGGGCGTATTCGCGGTTGTAGCAGCCCATTCCAGCCACCTCGAACCCCATCTCGTCCCGGGCGATGCGAGCGGCGGCTTTAACGTGGGTGCCGTCGCCAAAGATGAAGACTCTCTTGCCGGTCAGATAGGTGCTGTCGACCGAACGCGACCACCATGTCTGGCGCAGCCGATCAGTGTCTAGTTCAGCGGTAGAACCCGTCAGCTCGCGGATTTCTGCGATGAAGTCATGGGTGGCCCCGGTGCCGATGGGGACGATCTTGGTGTAGGGTTGGCCAAAGGTCCGTTCGCAATACCGCGCCGCCTGCTCCCCGGTTTCGGGGTAGAGCAACACGTTGAAATGCGCCTGCCCCATCTTTGCAATATCGGACGGCGTGGCGGTCATGGGGGCGGTGACATTGACCTCGACCCCTAGCTCGTAGAGCAGGTTGGTGATTTCCTGAATGTCGTCGCGATGCCGAAAGCCCAACGCAGTGGGGCCGAGGATGTTGCAGGTGACACGCTCGGTCTTGTCCATCGGCTTGGCGAGGTGGCGGACGATCTGGAAGAACGTCTCATCCGCGCCGAAGTTTTCCTTGCGCTGGTAGCTGGGCAGCTCCAGCGGGATCACAGGGATCGGCAGGCCCATGGTTTCGGCTAGCCCGCCGGGATCGTCCTGGATCAGCTCTGCAGTGCAAGACGCCCCGACAATGATCGCTTCCGGCTGGAAACGGTCATAAGCGTCCTGGCAGGAGGTTTTGAACAATCCAGCCGTATCAGACCCTAAATCGCGGGCCTGGAAGGTGGTGTAGGTCACCGGCGGGCGGTGGTCGCGCCGCTCAATCATGGTAAAAAGCAGGTCGGCGTAGGTGTCGCCTTGCGGCGCGTGCAGGACATAGTGCAGGCCTTTCATGCCGGTGGCTACGCGCATTGCGCCGACATGGGGCGGGCCCTCATATGTCCAGACGGTCAACTTCATTCCGCCGCCACCCCCAGGATACCTTTGCGCCGCAAGGGACGGGCAAAGAGGGAAGCAAGGTCCCCCGCCTGTTCGTAAAAATGTACGGGCGTGAAGACCAGCTCGATCGCCCATTTGGTGGACAGGCCCTCCGCCTCCAGCGGATTTGCCAAGCCAAGGCCACAGACCGTCAGGTCGGGCCGCGCTTCGCGGCAGCGGTCGAGCTGCAGATCAACGTCCTGCCCTTCGGAAATTTGGGGACCGGCGGGCAACAGGTCCAGATCGGGGCCGTGTAGCGCGTCATGGATGTAGGGCGATCCGACTTCAACCGCGCTCATCCCGCATTCGCGGGTCAGGAAGCGGGCCAATGGGATTTCCAGCTGGCTGTCGGGGAAGAAGAAAACCGACTTGGCGTTCAACGGTTCGGACGCCTGGGCAATGGCTCGGCGGGCGCGACGGCGGGGAGCCTTGGTGACCTTGTTGAACAGTTCTTCCGAGACACCGAATTCCGCAGCAATTGCGGCGAGCCAAGCAGTTGTGCCTTCCTCGCCGAATGGGAAAGGGGCCGCGATATGGGTTGCGCCGCGCCGCACGAGAGCCGAGTGAGTTTCGCCAAGGAAGGGTTGGGTCAGCGCAAAGACGGTGTTCGGCCCAACGCCCATCTCGCTGTCAATATTGCGGGCGGGCAGGACGGTGACCGGGCCAATGCCGAGATCTTCGAGAAGGCTTAACATCTGATCCTCGACGACGTCGGGCAATGCGCCGACGACCATCAATTCGCGGTCCTGTGTTTCAGGCAAGACTGGCACCATCGAGGCGAGACAAGCATCTTCGCCTTGGGTGAACGTCGTCTCGATCCCGGAGCCGGAATATTCCAGCACGCGCACTTTGGGGGCAAATTCCTGGGTCAAACGCTCCGCCGCGCGGCTGAGGTCCAGCTTGATCACTTCGGATGGGCAGGACCCCACGAGGAACAACTGCCGTATGTCGGGACGCCGCGCCAACAGCTGCGCCACGGTCTTGTCCAGTTCGGCATGGGCGTCATTGAGGCCCGCCAAGTCTGATTCTTCCAAAATCGCGGTTCCGAATCGTGGTTCCGCGAAGATCATCACCCCGGCGGCACTTTGCAAAAGATGCGCGCAGGTGCGAGATCCGACGACCAAAAAGAAAGCGTCCTGAATTTTGCGGTGCAGCCAGATGATGCCGGTTAGACCGCAAAACACTTCCCGCTGACCACGTTGTTTCAACACCGGCGCGGAACGGCACCCAAGGGTAGGCGGAGGGGATAATTGTTCGGTCATGCGACAACTTCCGATTGCAGCCGCGCGACGCGCAATTTCCAGAGGAATTGCCCCGCATTCACGACGTAGGCCGCGTAGGCTGCGAGGGCGATTACAATCAACCCATCTGGGGTGAAGCCGCCCCAGATCAAGCCATATAAATAAAGGGTATGCAGTGCTATGACGACAAAGCTAAAGACGTCTTCCCAGAAGAATGAGGGGGCAAATAGCCACTTTCCGAAAACGACTTTCTCCCAGATCGAGCCAGTGACCATAATGAGATACAAAAAGCCCGTTTTTACCACGATTGAAACGGTGGCGGCCTCGTAGCCGGAGCCGGTCGCGAGGTAGCGCAAAACCAACCCCAAAGAGACCAGAAAAACGGCGAACTGCAGCGGCGCAAGAATGCCTTGAACCATCGTCCAGCGGGTCGCGTCACGTCTTTTGCGCTGCTCGGGCGTGTAGAGCCGTTTAGTGGGAATATGACGCGCATTTGCGTCTGACATGCTGTCCCCCGAAGATTGCTTGTACAGAAAATCTGTCAGGTGGCGCGCAATGTGTCAACTTTGATTTACAGTATCGCAACTTGAGTGACAGCCAAACATGACAGTTTATTTTGTTTTAAATCAGTTTGTTCTCAAGACGAATTCCGAAGTGTCAATATAATTTGACATATAGTAGTCAGTAAACGACCATGTCGCCCAAATGTCGCAACTACTCTTCGCCGGCCCGTGAAATACGAGCGCTTGCAACCCGAGGCTGATGGCCATGCCAAAAGCGAACTACACATGTGAAGAAGGCGCGACCCCTGATGTAGTTGAGTTTGCATTGCGGGCACTCTCAAGACTAGCGGAAGACCAGCGTATGTTTGGCCACTCAGATAAGGGCGTGTTCGAGCTGTTTGCCAGTGAGCTTTACAATGCCGTATCTGATCCTGATCGCACTCAAATCGGCATTGTAAAAGACAAAATGCTGCAGGCGGGCATAAGCACCTACGACATGGCTGACAACTACATCCCGCATGTCGCGCGACGGCTGGGCGAGGCTTGGTGTGCCGACAATATCGACTTCGCAGTCACCACGATCGGGTCCGCTAGGTTGCAAGGGTTGCTCCGCTCACTTGGTCCGGAATGGTGCGCTGATGACAGCTGCACTGCCGCGTCAGCGCCTAAATGTTTGGTTGTTGTCCCCGAGGGCGCGCAACACACTTTGGGTGCCACGATCCTGGCGGGACAGCTTCGCCGCGCGGGCATATCCGTCTCGCTGGAGGTGGGCATCGGCCTTGCCCAACTTGAAGGAATTTTGACCTATTCGAAGGTGGACGCCGTGATGGTGTCTGCGTCTTCACGGGAAAGTCTTGAAGTTATTCGCCAAATTGTGCGAAAGGTGCGCGCAACCGGGCGGGACGTTCCGGTGATCGTTGGGGGAAATGTGCTGTCCCAGAATGAAGATGTTGCACGCGTGACCGGTGCAGACTTTGCCACGAGCAGTGTGTTGGAAGCCATTGGCTTCTGCGGATTTAATGCACGTATGCTGCGGGTGGTATCGAAGTCGTGACCATGTGTTATCCCCACATAGAGCTAGTGTGTCAGCCATGAAACCTCATGCCGAGAAAACCTGGACAAGTGGCCTGATCCCGATGATCGAGCCTGAGGTCGTGACCGAGATCATTTCCGGCATTGCCGATCTTGCGCTGATTATCTCTCAATCCGGTCAAGTGATGGGTGTCATGGGCAGCCCCAATTTCATGCCCAGTGCCGATCTTGGTGGCTGGGCTGGGCAACCCTTGATCGACGAGTTGAACGTCGAGAGCATTCCGAAGTTCGAAAGCCGCCTGGCGGAATTTGTCGGCAGCGACAATGCGGTCTTGCCAGTAGAGCTGAACCACTCCAGCACAGACAGCTACCCCGAATTTCCGATGCGGTATAGCTTCCACCGGATCGGCAGTGACGGTGCGATCCTGATGCTGGGCCATGACCTGCGGCCCATTGCGGAGATGCAGCAGCAACTTGTCGCCGCACAGATTGCCTTGGAAAAGGACTACGAGTCGCAACGGGAATATGACACTCGCTTCCGCGTCTTGATGACCTCCAGCAGCGAAGTGACGTTGTTCGTGTCCGTTAGCACCGGCAAAGTCACGGATTGCAACAAGGCGGCGATCACCTTCTTCGGTGAGTCTCGCGGCGGCCTGATAGGCGCTGACTTTGTTTCGCAATTTGATGCCAAATCCGGGTCAAATCTGATCGCGACCCTTGTGGCAGCCGCCTCTGAGCAAACGCCCTCCTCTGTTAACGCGCAGTTGGCAAAGTCCAGCCGCATGCTTGTAGTTCATCCAACTTTGTTCCGCTCTGGCGGCGAGCAGGTCTTGTTGTGTCGCATCTCAAACACCGATGGCGCCTCCATACAGGCCAATGCATTGCAGGATAATTTGCGCAGCCTTTACAATGATGGTGTTGATGCAATGGTATTCGTTACCCAGGCTGGCAACATCCTCAGCGCGAACGAAGCCTTCCTGAACCTGTCAGACGTAACCCACGCGCAGGCGGTGAAGGGCCGTTCGATTGCCGACTTCCTTGGTCGGGGCAGCGTCGATCTGAATGTGATGTTGGAAAATGCAGGTCGGACCGGGTCTATGCGCCTGTATGCGACCCGACTTATCAGCGAGCACGGAACAGAACGGCCGATCGAAATTTCCACCAGTGGTCTGGACACTGGGGGTGACGCCGTCTTTGCACTCGTATTGCGGGATGCCAGCCGGGCGGAGGCGATTCGCACGTCCACCCCGCAAACGTCAGACGCCGATATGCGGTCGGTGATCGAACTTATCGGCAGTCAAACGCTCAAGGACATTGTCGCCAAAACAACCGATGTCGTTGAAAAAATGTGCATCGAAACCGCCGTCGAACTGACATCGAACAACCGCGTTGCCGCGGCAGAAATGTTAGGCCTTTCAAGGCAATCGCTCTACGTCAAGCTGCGCAAATATGGGTTGTTGTAGCTCCGCTTTCCTGCCTTCCGATGTCACAACGCGTCCACCGCGAAGCCCCGAATTCTACAGCCCCCAAACTGTAAATGTTGCCTTACAGATTTCTCGCGCTAAAATCTAAGGACGTCTCGTAGCCAAAGAGAGTCGAGGATGGCCAAACCATCCAAGGGGGACCATGTCCGCGTCTGACAATGCCAAACACCTGTTTCGACAGGACGTATACGAACGAACTTTTTCCGAGATCCGCACGTTGAAGCGGAACTTGCCTGAAGACGTCGTTGTTTCCTTGGCAAAGGAAGTGGTCGCTCGGCTGTCTGCGCATTTTGACGGCGAAAGCGACGTCGCAGCAGCAATCACTGATGAGCAGGTGGAAGAACTTGCACATGCACTCATATCTTCTGACAAGAATGCTGCAGCCAATCTGGTAACCACAAAACGGATGACCGGTGCCTCGATCAAGACCCTGTATCTGTCATATCTGGGGGCCGCAGCGCGGCGCTTGGGCGAATGGTGGGAAACGGATCAAGTCACCTTCATCCAGGTGCTGACCGGAACTGGCCGCATCTATGCAATCATGCGCGGCCTTAAGCCGCTCTTTGCCGATAACGACGTTACGTTGCCGTCCAAGTCAGCCCTGTTCATCGCTGTACCCGGCGAAGAACATGTGCTTGGCGTACAGATGGCGGCAGATCTGATCCGCGCAGAGGGATGGTCAGTTGATCTGGACATTTCGCAGAGCCATGACAGCTTGATAGAGCTGATCTCACATTCAGATCATCGCTATATCGGTCTCTCCGCCGCGGGAATTCATTCTGTTGCCCACCTCGCAAAACTCATCGTCGCCATTAGGCTATGGGCCCCACATGCGTTGATACTCGTCAGCGGCAACATTGTGGCCACCGCCGAAGACACTGTGAGGTTGATGGGACCAGACGCCATGGCGACCGAATTCGATTCCGCGCGGGACGCGCTGGAGCGGCTTTGGGCTGAGGACGCCGCCGCCGCCAGGTCTTCTTAAACAAAGAAACGGCGGCCCACTGCAGGGACCGCCGCCAAATTCCAATCTGGTTTTCTCTTACTCGGCAGGGCCGACGGAAACGAGATACGCCCAGACATTCGCCGCATCCTCAGCGTCCTTCAGCTTGAACGACATTTTCGACTTCGCTTTCGAGTCGTCGAGAATTTCTTTCAGCCAGGCTTTCGGGTCTGCAACGTAAGACACAAACTGTTCTTCGTTCCATCCGTCCGGCATCACATCGTTTTCGGCGATGGATTTGATCGAGTTACCATATTTGAAGCCTTCCACGGACCCTGGAACACGCTGGTACACGCCGTACAGGTTCGGGCCTGTCTTGCCGCCCTTTTGGATCACGGTCTCGTCGTCAGCGACGATCATGTGGCAAGATTTGCACTTCTTGAAAACCTTTTCGCCTTCAGCTGCGTCGCCGCTGGCGTGGCCATCCGCGAAAGCGGGTGCCGCGATCAAAGACAAACCAAGAGTGGCTATTGATAGAAATTTCATTCGAATCGCTCCTCCGATATTCATTCACAAAGTTAGTGCAGTCTGGCGAATCGTAAAGGCCAACTTGGGCATTTAAACTGATTGTGACCCCAAAAAAATCTATTCAGACCAGCACTTTTCCGCTCTAAAGCCCGTCAGGATACCAAGATTGGGGGATTCGGCGAGATGGACAATCAACTGATGATACCCGCCTGGGACGATGGCAAATTGCGGCCCGTTGAAAAGCTGGAGGTGCACAAACGTGGACTGCGCCACAAAGCCGTATCCGTCTTTGTCATGCACGGAGACAAGGTGCTTATTCAGCAGCGCGCGATGAGCAAGTATCACACCCCCGGCCTTTGGGCGAATACCTGCTGCACCCATCCCAATTGGGAAGAAACCGCTGAAAACTGCGCCATACGGCGTCTTGACGACGAATTGGGCATTGCCGGTTTGAAACCCGAATATCGCGGCCAGGTCGAATACCGGGCCGATGTTGGCGGCGGCCTGATAGAGCATGAACTTGTGGACATGTTCCGCGCCGACGCCCCTGCCGATTTGGCGTTTGTGCCCAACCCCGATGAGGTTATGGCGACCCGCTGGATCAGCGCATTCGATCTCACCCGGGAAGTGGCGGAAACACCTGAACTGTTCACAGCATGGCTTCGGATTTACCTTGCCGAGCATCAGGACCGCATTTTTGGCACGCTCACGCTGACCTGACGTCGCTGTCCGTTGAGAAGCCCGGACAGCGATGCTAAAGTGACACAAATTCCCAGCGTCGGGGTCATGGCGACGCAACTTTTTTCGGAGGTTTGAGCGCTGTCTCAACAAACTGACGCGGGTACCGTTTCTGCCCCAAAACCAACCGTCACCAGCGAAGAGCTGCTGGCTTGGATCTTAACCTCTCTTGATGAAGACAAGGCCGAAGACATCGTGCAGATTGATCTGCGCGGACGGTCCGAGATTGCCGATTACATGGTGGTCTGCTCTGGCCGGTCGACCCGCCAGGTCACCGCGCTGGCCGACAAAATTTCGTCCCGCCTCAAAGAAGAATTTGATCGTTTTGCCAAGATCGAAGGCAAGGCGGCAGGCGACTGGGTCCTGCTCGACACCGGCGATGTCGTGATCCACATTTTCCGCCCCGAGGTCCGCGAGTTCTACCAGCTCGAAAAAATGTGGATGCCCGGTGCCGCGGATGCTGACGCGACAACCAGCTGATGCGTATCCATGTCTGCGCCGTCGGCCGCCTGCGGGCGGGGCCGGAACAGACAATGATAGACGACTATCTCAAACGGTTTGACCGCACCGGCCGCGCGCAGGGCCTTGGCCCCGCCAGCGTGACCGAAGTCGAGGACAAGAAAGGCGGCGGCCAGCAAGCAGAAGCCGACCTGTTGCGGCGCGCCGTGCCGAAGGGGGCCTTGATTTGCGGATTGGACGAACGCGGTACAGTTATGAGCAGTCAGGACTTTGCGAAGCTGCTGGCCAGATGGCGTGACAATGGCAGGCAAGACGTGGCGCTTGTCATCGGCGGTGCAGACGGTATCGACCCGGCCTTAAGGGCCGAGGCAGATCAGTTGCTGTCCTTTGGCAAGATGGTTTGGCCACATATGCTGGCCCGCGTCATGCTCACCGAACAGCTTTACCGCGCGGCCTCTATTCTGGCCGGTGCACCTTACCACCGGGCCTGACAATGAACGTATTGATCCTTGGCAGCGGGGGACGGCTTGGCACCCTTTTGCAGGCCGCTTGGCCACAAGACGGTCAGACCAATCCAACCTGGTACAATCGCACAGCACTTGATGTTTTGCGAGACCGCCAAGGGTTGGAGGACGCCTGCGCGGGCACTGACAGAATCATACTTCTGGCGGGGGTAACCGCCAATGCCCGTGGAAAATCCTTTGATGACAACATTAAGTTGGCCGAGGCGACACTGGATGCCGCGTTGGGCAAACCGGTCTTCCTGTCATCGACCGCGGCCGTCTATGGGGCCCTGCCCAGTCCTCTTCATGAAAGTCACGCGGGGGCGCCTGTCTCGGACTACGGCCGTTCAAAGCAGCTGATGGAAGAAGTCGCCTCAAAACACCCCAACGCCACCTGCCTGCGCATTGGCAATGTCGTGGGGGGGGACGCCTTGCTGGGCGTCAACCGACCCCACTACACCGTGCACCAGTTTCCGAGCGGCGAATATGTGAGCCGAAGCTACATCGGGCCTTCGATGCTGGCACATGTCCTTGCAGCCCTCTGCATTGAACGAAATGCCCTTCCGCCCATACTGAACGTGGCGACATCAAAGGCCGTTGCAATGAATGAGCTGTTGGATGCGGCTGGCAAGAGTTGGTCCGCGGAACCCGCCCCAGCCTCGGCAATGGAACGGGTTGAACTGGATACCACGTTGTTGCGCTCCATCGTCCCAATTGGCGCGGGGCAATCCACCGCGGAAGCGTTGGTCAACGACTGGCAATCGGTGATCGGACATCAAGGATGACCTGGGGAAAACGTATATTCGACCTGGCCTGCGCGTTTACGTTGACGCTGCTGATTTTCCCCTTTTTCGGATGGATCTGCCTACGCATCTGGTGGGAGGGCGACGGCCCCATATTCTATGTCTCAGAGCGGATGCACGCGCCGAACAAGCCCTTTGGCCTCATCAAATTCCGCACCATGTCGGTGGCGCACGACGGGGACCAAGGCGTCACAGGTGGCAGCAAAATGCAGCGTATCACCCCGTTGGGGGCCGCGCTGCGCAAACGGCGGTTCGACGAGTTGCCGCAGCTTTGGAACATATTCAAGGGTGACATCACGGTGGTCGGCCCGCGCCCACCGCTACGGGAATATGTGGAACGGTATCCGGACGTCTACGATCAGGTCCTCAAAAGCCGCCCCGGCGTCACCGGTTTGGCGTCCCTAATTTTCCATCGGCGTGAAGCGGAGCTGCTGGAAAACTGCGTCGATCCGCAAGAGACGGACGATGTCTACTGTCGCATCTGTATCCCCGCCAAGGCCAAGCTCGACCTGATGTATCAGCGCAATGCCAATCTCTGCCTCGACACCTGGATTTTGTACCGCACGCTGCGTCAAATGCTGGCGCGCAAAGGGCCGCGCTAAAACCTGGCCAAAGCCGCTGTAACAGTCTGAAAGGTTAAATTTTTTGGTAATTATCAAGAATCAGACTATGGATGGCTCTCTTGGGGTGTTTGGCGATCAGCACGCAAATGGCGGATTTCTGCACTAAAGTCATGAGTATATGGGGTTGGCTGGATTTACGCTGCAAAGCAGCATAGGCTAGCGAGTAAGGCCAGAAGGCCGCGAACGGGGTTTGTACTTTAGATGATGACGAGGCTGCTGAACCTGACGCGGACGCAAAAGCGCGCGATGCTTTTCGCAATCGACATCTGCCTTGTCCCGGTCGCGCTTCTCACCGCCATTTTTCTGCAATTCGGCCAGGTGCAGGTGCTGGAATGGTTCGTCAACGAATGGGCGTTTTGCATAACGTTGATGATGATTGCAGCAGGGGCATCAACCGCCTTGGGCATATTCCGCATTCGGTTGAAGTCCTTTGATCGCAGCGCTGTTGGCAAGATCATGGTGTTTTCGGCGCTGATGGGGCTCGCCTCGCTGACATTGGCTAGCCTTGCAGGCATTTGGATGCCAATGCGGTTCCATCTGACATTTGCCATGGCGTTCTTCATGCTCTGCGCGGGCAGCCGGTTTGTGATGCTGGAAATTTTGCTGGCCGCCTACCGCAAGAACGGACACGTGTCGTCAGTCCTGATTTACGGGGCCGGGAAGACGGGAATGCAGTTGGCCAGCGCTCTGAAGTCGCACCCGGACATCATTCCAATCGGATTTGTCGATGACAACGCGGCCCTCAAGGACCAGATCATCGCGGGGCTACCGGTCTATCACGGCGGACAATTAGACGAGGCAATCGCGGAAACGCGACCTGACCGGGTGGTTATTGCCATGCCGTCAGCGCCGCGCCAGTCGGTCGCCAAAATCGAACGCCGGTTGGAACAAACCAATACCAATGTCCATGTGCTGCCCTCTTTCGCGCAATTGGTTGGCCAGGAGCAAATCAAGGATCCGCTGGACGTCGCGCATGGCGTCTTCCTGGGGCGGGAAGATTTGCGCAGCAACATCGATATTGGGTGTGACGAATACGCCAATCGGGTTGTCATGGTGTCCGGCGCGGGTGGCTCAATCGGGTCCGAGCTTAGCCGCCAGATCATTCGCTGCGCGCCGTCAAAGATCGTTCTGTTCGAACAAAGCGAACTTGCGCTTTACGACATTGAACTTGAGCTCGCCGAAAGTGCCGCTCGCAATGGCATTACGCTTGTGCCGGTGCTCGGCTCTGTTGTCGAACCCGAACTGGTGCGGGGCGTGCTGACCGAACATAAGGTCGACGTCATCCTACATGCCGCCGCCTACAAACATGTCCCGTTGGTCGAGAAGAACCCCATCGCGGGTCTGTCCAATAACGTACTGGGGACGCAAAATCTTGCGGTGCAGGCACGCGAAGCAGGTGTCGGTCGGTTCGTGCTCGTCTCAACCGACAAGGCGGTTCGCCCGGCGAACATCATGGGCGCATCCAAACGGTTTGCCGAGATGCTTATTCAGGATCAGGCAAGCCGAGCCACCCAAACGGTGTTCTCCATCGTGCGGTTCGGCAATGTGCTGGGCTCGTCGGGTTCGGTTGTTCCACTTTTCCAGGATCAGGTTGCGCGCGGCGGACCGGTTACACTGACCCATGACAGCGTTACGCGCTATTTCATGACAGTCCAGGAGGCCGCGCAGCTGGTGTTGACCGCCGGCAGCTTGGCGGAAGGCGGAGAGGTTTTTGTGCTCGACATGGGCAAACCGGTGCCTGTGCGCAAATTGGCCGAGCAGGTGATTGAGGCGTCAGGCTACACCGTCCGCAACCACCAAAACCCGGAAGGCGATATCGAGATTGTCATCACCGGGTTGCGGGCTGGCGAAAAAATGCACGAAGAGCTGACGATCAGCGCGGGCCGCACCACAACGAAACACGAAAAGATTTTCAGCGCGCGCGAAGACTGCTTGTCCGAGATAGAACTGGCCAGCGCGCTAAGAGCAATGCGCGACGCCATTGCTGCCAATGACGTGGAAGCCGCCGAAGAAACCGTGCACCGTTGGATCGATGGCTACAAACCTCGCATCAAGAACGTGCAGTAACGGACCAAGCTGCGAACGCACCGGTTCGAGTTTCTTAACATTTGCCTGACAAAACCTGCCCGCGTGGTGAGACCCGCCACGACGACGTTTCGCGCCCATGACCCGGCGCATCACTCAAGATATGGCAGGATTTCAATGGATAAGTTTGCAAATTTCCCAACAACGCCGATTTCTCCGGCGCGAGGCGGCGCACAGGTGACACCTGATGACGCAACGCCGCTCACTCAGGTCAGCCGCGCACTGTATGTGGGCCAGGGTGGCGACATCGCCGCAACTCTTGCGGATGGAGACACGGTCACATTCGAAGCGGTTCCCTCAGGCGCCATTCTCCCCATCCGCGCGGCATCGGTTTCAGCGACAGGCACTACAGCAGAGGCCATTGTCGCCCTGTGGTAGTCGCTTGAACTAAGCGCTCTTCATCAAGCCCGCCGCGCTTCGCGTGGCGGGTTTTTTCTGGCGCATCGCAAGCCTTGCTATGATGTCCGACAGGGCAAGATCGTATGTCTCCAACCGTTGGCGGCCAAGAGCAGTTGCCGCCGCCGCTTCCGCCGCAAGCATGTCTCGGTTTTCAAATCCGTTTAACACCTTCCGCAGCAGCGCCTCGTGAAGATGCGTTCGCGCGTCAGCGACGTGCCGGTACCCCAGGGCATCAAACAGTCCCGCGAATTTTCTGCTATAGGCAAACGGCACAACCGCCACGCCGCTGGACAGTGCTGCGATGCAGCTGTGCATTCGGGCGCCGGTGAAGAATGACAAATCGGCAATGTAGCCTTTGGCCTGTGACGGCGTTTGAAAGGCCGGAGCCACAACTGTCCCGGGGAATTCCATTTGCAACGCCGCGCAGGCGGCCATGTCGTCTTCGACAGGTGCATCGGGGCTTATGACATGCGGGACGAGGTGCACCTCCGGCCGGTCCGGATGTGACAAAAACATCCTGATCAGCGCGCGAATAAATGCGGGGTAGTCGACGCTCAATCCGAACTGGTTTGATTTTGCATAACCACCGGCCATCAGCAATCCAGAGACATTTATCCCAACGGTTGGGCGCGCGCTTTGGTGACCTGAAGGCGCGCCCTCAAGTCGCAAGGCAACGTCTGAGGCAACCGTCACATCCTTGGCCAGCCCGATGTCCCGCAGATGCGCCACTGACGCCTCGTCCCGAGAACAAATCAAGGCAGAACGCCCAATCGTCGCGCGGGCCAGAATCTTCGACACAGGGTGACGGAATGGCCCAATCGTCTGCGGTGCCAGCACCAATGGTCGGCGTGCCAAATGGGTCAGGAACTTCAACCAAAAGATGCGGCGCAGACGCTTGCCGCCATAGGTGTCTGCAAAGCTGTCACCAGCGCCGATATCCACCACCAAATCCGCCTTGCGCAAATGCCGCCAAACCCCCGTCGGAGACAGGAAGTCGCGCCCGGCAATTGGCACGATGGAGATGTCATCACCGGACACGCAGGCTGGGCCGCTGTCGCGCCAATCAAGCAAAGTCATATGGATCGGAATTCGCAGCTTACGGGACAGGTCTCGAAGCAAAGCGACCTGTGCCACAGTCAACGCGCCAACTCCAAGGTTGGGCGATCGCGACGCGTGCAGGATAAGGCAGACATGCAACATGCCCAACCATGTTCGCCTGGTGGTTAATGGAAGGTTACGATTGCTGACGTCGACGCAGAAAGCACCGTCGCGCCATGCCCAACGCGGCTCTAACGCTTTGCCACAGGCCCGCGCGTCGCGCACAATTCCAAATGCCCATGGCGCGATAAGCGGGGATCGGCGTCCCGCTGATGACGCGACCAGCGAGCCTGCCGAGCAGCTCCCTGCGCCTGCGCACTTGCCCGGGTTGCATCGCCTCCAGCACGGCGATCGGGACAGGTTGTGTTTGCAACATCCCGTGTTCAACGGCCTCTTTAACCAGCCCTGCCCCCCGCGCAGTCCGCGCAAGAATGAGGCTGACCCCGTCGCCTTCCTCGAACAATGGATACCCGCTCTCGTCAGTTTGCCATGCGTCGCCAAATGCGATGTCGGCGGCAATGCCGGTCCCATCTGCACAAACCCGGCAACGTGGCTGTACATGGCTCGACAAAACGTCGCCCCAACTCTCCTGATAGCTCATGGAACGCTCCGCGCCGTTTTGTTCAACGACGGTGGCACGCCCGGGCCAGCCCTGCCCGCGGTAGCGGAACTGCGCCACGTTGGCGGCCGCAACGCTCAGTTTGTTGATGATCACGTTGGCCCCGTTTTCAGACGGCACCCCCGCACAGAAGAACGAAAGCATCACCGGAAATACTTGATCCACCCGCGCGTCTAATCGCGCGAGGTTGCGCAACGCCGCAACGTCGCATGGCTTGCCGACAAAGGCATAGCGCCTACCGGTTGCCAACAGCTCCGGCACCGCTGTTATGGGGGCGGACGGGGCATATCTTGATGCGCTTGCCGCCAGAATGTCGGCTTTCGAGGTGCTGATGGTGTTCCTGTTTCCGGTGGGGTTTCCGGGGTCCGCCGCAATGTGCAACGCCCCGTCCACTTGCCCGCTTTCGATTAACCAAAGCAAAACGCCCGACAACGCGCCGCCGGAAGCCGCGGCATGGCGCAGCGCAATGTCGGTGGCCCAGCCTTTGGTCACATCATGATAACCGCCCCAAAGCGGGTGGGTATTCACGCCGCCAATGGTGCCGCGCTGCCGACCTCCGGGGCACACAGCATAGATGTCATGTGCTTGTTTGCGGGGCAACTTGGTCGCTGAGGGTCGTAAAAAGCCGTCATCCGTTTTGGTCATCGTGACATGGTCCGGGGCGACAACGGCGCAGGCGCCGCAGCCGGCGCATAAATCAGCCGCAACAATGCGGTCAGTCACGTCCAATCTTCTGGCCACAATGGTCTTCCGTTTCGCCTCTTTACGCGATGTTAAGGTCAGATTGGTTAAGTCCGTGTAAATGATTGCGAACTTGACCCTTTCTGCGCCCCGCCGATCGGCACATCCGTTTCTGGTGTTGCTGTCGGGGCATGGCGGCGTGGCGGCGTTGACCCTGCTGCGCAACATCATTGTTGCGCGCCTTATTGGTGTTGAAAACTTTGGGATCGCCGCAACTTTCGCAATTCTGGTGTCAGCCGTCGAAATGGTGACAACACTCGGCGCGCAGCAAATGATCGTGCAGGACGCGGATGGCGAAGATGTCGACTTCCAATCCTCGCTTCACTGCGTGCAGCTGGGGCGTGGCATCGTGGGGGCGGCGGTAATCTATGCAATCGCAAACCCCGTCGCCGCCTTCTTTGGGACGCCTGACCTGGCATGGGCGTACCGGACCCTCGCGTTGGTGCCGCTGCTCACCGGCCTGTCACATCTTGATGCCTGGCGCTACCACCGCAACAAGCGGTTTGGCCCGTCAATTTGGGTGCAGCTTGGCCCGGCATTTCTGTCGTTGATGTTGGTCTGGCCGCTGATGACCAAGTTTGGGGATTTCCGCGTTCTTCTGGTCGCCATCATCACGCAATACACAGGCATGGCAATGATGTCCCATCTGGTTGCGGAGCGGAGGTATCTTGCCGGTTTCTGCGCAGACCACCTGCGGCGCGCATTTCGCTTTGGCTGGCCAATTGCCCTGAACGGCTTGTTGCTATTGGCGGTGTTCCATGGAGAGAAGCTAATCGTCGGCCATCTGCGTGGCTCGGAATCGCTCGCTCTGCTGGCGATGGGGTTTTCGCTGACGTTGACACCGGCGCTCATTGTTGGGCGCAGCCTTCAAAGCTACCTCCTTCCGCAGCTGACCAGTGTCCGCAATAACCCCGGAAGGTTTCATGATCTGGCCGCGTCCGTGCTGCGTTTTTGCCTGTTGGCGGGCTGCACGCTTGGTATCGTTCTGGCCATTGCCTCCCCAACTGTGCCGTGGATTTTGGGGCGCGACTTTGTGCCACTTATGACGCTGTTTCCGATCCTGGCGGCGCTGCACGGAATCCGCGTTGTAAAGAGCGGCGTCACGGTAATAGCCCTTGCGCAAGGCGCCACCACGAACGCGACCCTGGGAAATTTGCCCCGCGTCGCTGCGCTGCCCGTGATTTACGCCAGTTTGAACTCTGGCGGGTCATTGGAAACCGCCCTTTGGATTGCAACCGCGGCGGAGGGTGTGGGGCTGGTCATAGCCTACGCACTTCTCCGCCACGTGTTACCCGCCCGCTAGGTTGCGGCGGTACCGTTCCTCCAAGGATCCGCGTTGACCACGGCCGCCGGACCGATGAAGTCCTTGTACGGCGTGGCGGCAGGCAAGCTTCCGTCCGATGTCGCCGTTTTCCAGATTGCCAGCCTCGATACGGCACCTTCGACCTGATATGCACCGGTATTGCTCGCCAGGAGCAGCAACGCGCGGTTCGACGGCAAAGTTGGCGTGGCAGACGAAAAACTTTCGTCAATCACCAACGCGTCATTGACCCAAACCCGGGCAAATCCGGCTGGCAGGTCAACGCCAAATCTAATGTCGGCCTGGACGTTGTCGGCCAAAACGGCGCCACTTTGCACGTTATCCACATGAACCACACCGCCGCTATCCCGCACGCGCAGGCGCACTTTGCCGTTGGGCAGGATCTCCAACCGCAAATAGTTGCCGGTTGTTGTCAGCAGGTTTTTGGATCCGGAACTGGACACAACAGGCGCCAGGTCCATCTGCGCAAAGAGCTCAGAGACTCCAGCGCCCAGGGTGGCAGGATCATAGAAGAACGGCCCGGTCGGCCCGGTGCTGAAACCGCCGGCTGGTGGTGTTAAGGTGTTGGCCAGCATGCTTGCATCTGGCAACGGCCGCACTGGGATGCCGTCCACGCCGGCGAGGCCAAGATCGACAACCGGCAGGTTCTTATAGGTCCCGGCGATGTGGTCTTCGGGGAACTTCGCCATACCGGTGGCCCCGCCCTCGCCAAAACGGATCACGTCAGTAGAGACGAAGTTTCCGACGTTCGGATAAATCCGCACGCGGCCATTTTCAAGCTCGGCCCGATGCGCGGGCAATCCGTTGATCTGCCAACCAAACACGTCGGTCCAATGCGGCTGACTGTTGTCCAGTTCAGGCTCGCCGCGCAGGGCTCTCGTCGTGGTGACTGGCCCGGCGCTGGACCACACATCAACATAAGCGCCTGAAGGCTCCCATTCCGCCATGTCGAATACGGGCACTGACCAGTTGGTCAGCCCGCTCGATTGCAAAATTGCATGCGCCACAAGTCGGGCGAACATCGGGGCGCCATCGTCGGTGTCGGATGACGGGTGGCTTTGGTCGGTCCAGCCACCCGACCCATCGCTGACACCGTTTTGGTAGGTCGTCGGCTCCAATCCAAGAGGCAGGAAAATGCCATCAGCATGGGGGTTGTCCATCAGTGCTCGCCAGCTGACGCGGGCCTGCTCTTTGTTCTGCAGGTTGTTCTGTATGGCCCCGCCTGCAAGCACCGTGGCGCTTTGCATGTCCGCATCAATGTCAAACCGGTGCGGGCCGAAAGCGACCCATTTGGTTTGGGCCGGGTCATAAAGCTCGCCAAACCAGTGGTCAGCCTGATAGCTGCCCCCGCTCCCAAACGAGATTTGCGCAGGGAAGGTCACGTCTGCGCCGCTGGTGGTCTTACCCGCAAACAGCGGCAGCAGCGCCTCCTCGTAATGTTCCGCCAGCGAACCCGGCGAAGCGAACCAGGACACGGACGGCAACCCGACATGCTGGCCATCCGCCGTGGCGAACGCATGCACCGCCGCGTCTTCTGACCAGTTGCGGCTGGTGTCGCTGTCATCAACTAGCGCCCGGAACCCGGTGCCGGACACAGCCTGAAACACCAGTGCGACCTTGTCATCAGGTCGCTCAGCCAGAAAAACATTGGCCATCGCGGCAAGTGCCGCGGTATGCGGGTCGGCGTCGGTCAGATGTTTCACCACCGGCGCGCCATCAAACCAGATCGCTTGCACAGCGTCATCGGCCAGCAGCGGCTCTGGGGTCAGGTTGTTATATGCCGTGGACCTTATCCTTACGATTTCGGATTGCCCCCATAGCGCCACCACGTGGCCAACTCCAAACCGGTTTGCTGTCGTTGCCCGGGTCACCGGTTCGGACTTGTTGCGCACCTCGATCCGGCTCCAACCTGCGCCACGAGCGGCAGAGACTGAACCCGTCCAATCGCCGTTCCCGTCCGCCATGGTGAGGTCGCTCCACGCCGTGGCGGGGCCGCCCTCCGTCAACACCCGCACCTGAACCGTTTCGCCGGCGGTCGCAGTGCCGCCAATCGGTACGGTCGCTTCATTTCGGCCAAACGCGGCGCCGCTGTCGAACAACGTTTTGTCACGCGAGAAGTCCGCAATGGAAATGGAGGTAACCGGCTCCGGCGTTTCGGTTGTGTTAGACGTCGGGGCGGCCAATCCAAGGCCAAGCAAAGTGATCATAGAACGTACCTTTGATTTGGGGCAGCCGAAGAGGACGCTCTGATGGCGTGGCCAACTCGATCTTCGGGCGCAGCATGTCTCTGGATGGGAATGGCAGGCGAACGGGCCGCTTGACGGACGGGGCGTATCACGGCCCGGAATGCCGTTGCCGCAAACTCTGGTCAGGCGGACGGATGGTTAAGGATTAGGTCAGACCTGTGACGGCGAGACAATGCTCCTGCCGGTCAGCCGTCGGCAAACGGCCATAGGGACCGGCGTCAATACCCTGCCGAATGACCCGCGCCGGGTTGCCAGCAACAATGCAGTCGTCGGGAACATCGCGGGTAACGACCGCCCCCGCTGCGACAATGCTGCCATCGCCCACCTTTACTCCGGGCAGAATAATGCTGCGCGCGCCAATGAAACAGTTTTCGCCAATGCGTGTGTGCAAATACAGACCGCGCGTCCGGTCGTGGGTCAACACCACCGCCCCGAACGCGATGTAGCTGTTCGCCCCCACATGCACTCCAATTGGAAAGGTTCGATCCAGATTTGCCGACAGCGATAGCTCGGCACTGGGCGCGAGATCCATACCCAACAACTGCACCAAATATGCGCGACGCATATTTACCAACCCGCGCCGCAGCCATTTCAGCCGGTTCAATCCACGGCGGCGCGCTTTGGCCGGCGGCTCAGCAAAATTCGGCAATGCAGTCACGGTCATCCGTTCAGGTAATGAAATGGTATCAACGGAACCGTAGCTGCTCAAATCTTTACAGAATGATAACGGTTAACAGTCAGTTTACCGAAATGATCCGCAACCCCGCCCGCAAGAAACCGACGCTCCCCTGGCCCGTCATTCTTTATCTGGCCTGCGTCGTCACCCCCGTAAGGTTCATGGCCGGACCGCTGCAGATGACGGGTTTGCGGGTATTTCTGCTGGCCATGCTGCCGTTCGTTCTGATCCGCATGTTCAGGGTCAAATGGATTGCGCCAGACATCTTGCTGCTGCTTTTCGTCGCTTGGGTCTTTGTCGCGATGCAGGTCAACACGCCAGGTCAAGCACTGGAACACGCGGGCATCACCCTGTTGGAAATGTTCGGCGGCTATGCGCTCGCGCGCGTCTACGTGCAGACCCACGACCAGTTCAAATCTCTGATCAAGGCGGTGCTGTTGTTGGTGCTGCTCTGCATGCCATTGGCAATTTCCGAAACAGTAACCGGCGATCCGCTGGTCGTCCAGTTGATCCGGGCAATCCCCGGCATAACCAGCGTTGACGTCGTCACCATCGCCCCGCGCCTCGGGCTGGAAAGGGTGCAGGCCATCTTTGCCCATCCCATCCATTTTGGGTTGTTTTGTTCGTCCGCAATATCGCTGGTCTATATCGGTTTGTCGCAAAACATGCCGCACCCGACCCGAATGGTTGCAAGCGTGCTGATCGTCGGGACGACTTTCCTCGCCCTGTCCAGCGGCGCATTCATTTCCGTTCTCATCCAGCTGTTCCTGATTGGTTGGGCCCTGGTGTTCGCGCAGGTGCGGCACAAATGGGTATGGCTCCTCGTCGCCTGCGTGGTTAGCTACATCTTCGTCGACCTCGTCTCCAACCGGACGCCGCTTCGGGTGTTCTTCAGCTACGCTACATTTTCGCCTCACAACGCGTATTGGCGCGGGCTTATCTTCGAATGGGGGATGCATAACGTCTGGGCAAACCCCGTGTTCGGCCTGGGCTTCAACGATTGGGTGCGCCCTCATTTCATGAACTCCGGCAGCATGGATAACTTCTGGCTTGTGGCCGCTGTCAGGTACGGGTTGCCCGGTTTTGTCCTGCTGACTTGTGCCTGGGTCACGGGCTTGATCAGGGTAGCGAAGGCACCTCAATCTTCGCTCAAGACGGCCTGGATGTTTTGCATGGTCGGACTGACCTTCACGCTGTGCACAGTCCATGTCTGGACGGCGGTCTACTCCTACGTGTTCTTCCTGTTCGGAGCCGGGCAGTCTCTGGCCGTCGCTGCACCTGCCGCGGCCAAGTCCGTTCCACAGAAACCCGCGTTTCGTCGCCCGTTCCAACCAGAATTTACACGAGCCGCATCATGAGCCGCCTTGGCGTCATCATCGTCACCTACAACTCCGCAGATGTGATCAGGGATTGCCTTGAGACGCTGCTGTCGTCGGCCGCAAAGATGGCGGTCGTCGTGGTCGACAACGCGTCTACCGACAGCACGGTGAGCACAATAACCGATTGGGCCAGCGGCAAGGACGGCTATACCCCGCCTCGTGATGCGCCATTTCCGGTATGGCCAGTCACAAAGCCCGTCACCCGCATATCTCTGCTTCAGTCGCCATCAAACGGAGGGTTCGCGGCGGGGGTCAATATCGGCCTCAAACACCTGCTGAAGAAACCGGATATCGACCGGTTTTGGGTACTAAACCCAGACACGTTGGTTCCTCCCGAAACGCCCGAAAAGCTGGCGGACGCTCCGGACGGGTTTGCGCTGATGGGCAACCGGCTGCTTTATGCAGACCCTCCGCATCACGTCCAGTTGGATGCCGGCACGATCAATTGGACCACCGGAGTGACCGGCAACCTGAACCTTGGGCAGGCGCGCAATACCGCTATTGCCGACGCCGGTCAGGCCGCGTTCATATCCGGCGCCAGCATGGTCGCATCCCGCGCCTTTGTGGAAGCTGCGGGCCTGATGTCGGAGGATTACTTTCTCTACTATGAAGAGGTGGATTGGGCACTCCGCCGCGGCGGGCTGCCACTCGCGATCTGTCCAGATGCGACCGTGTACCATCGCGCCGGAACGGCCATTGGGTCACCGACACTCACGACCGCCGCATCACCGTTTTCTACCTATTACAAACACCGCGCGCGCATGAAGTTTCTTCGCAGGCACAAGCCGCTCAGTTTGCTGGGCGGGTATGTGTACGGCCTCGCAAAGGCCGGGCAAATGGTACGTCTCGGCCAGACACCCCAGGCAGTTGCAGTGTTGCGGGCGTTACACGGGTTGCCTATTTCATCCAATAAAGCTGCGCAGCCGAGAAACGAGATCGTCCAGCGTCGGATTTGACGGCTGATCCAGCAGGTCAACTGGTTGGGCAATTGCCTCGCCCAGCCGATCTGTATTCCAAATTGGCGTAATCCCACTTCTCCCCACCAGCTCCCTCACGGTACTCATCTGGTGGTCGTTCCGGTGCTCGCCCAGCTCCGCGCGACGCGGCACCAATACAACTGGCGTTCCGACGTCGCGGGCAGCCAGCACTGTACCAATCCCGGCATGCGAAACCACCAAACGCGCCCGCGAAACAACGCGGCCGTACCGCTCTGCGGGGATCATTGGCTCGACAATTAGGTTTCGGCATTTATGCGCATCAAAGGTTTGCGCCACGACCGGTTCCAGCAATTGCCCGGCAATCTTGTCCATCGCGTCCACAAGTCTCGGAAACGGCAGCTGGGTTCCGACGGTAACAAAAATCATAGCACCGAACCTGCATATTCTGCTCCAGTTTCAGCAGACACTTTCGGCCACTGGGTCAACCACAGCCCCGCGAACGGCCGGCACAGCCGTCCCGATAATGACATCCGCTCCGTGTTTGCCACCGAATCGATCCAAATTGTGCGGGCCCCGAAAGCGCGCGCCACGATCAGTGACAACAGTCCCGGCAGTGCGCCGGTCGAGACAACCACGTCGGGCCGATACCGCCCAATAATCCATGCCAGCTGGACAGCTGTTATGAAACCCAACCACCATTTCGATCGGCTGCAGTCGCGCACGCAGTAATCGCCCAGCTCAGGCGAGGTCGAAACAAAGCGGCAGATATGCCCCTCAAATGCCCCGGCTAATGCCGATAACTGCCGCCAGTGCCCGCCCTGCGAAGCCACGGCCAAAACGCGTTTTACCCCGCCGCTCAATGCAGGGCCTCAAATTGGGTCTCAAGGGTCAAAAACATGGATCGCGACGATACTTTCGGCCCGGCGCCGTCTTGCCGCACCCGGTATCGCAGCGCGACCTGAACGCCCCAATCCGACCTCAATGCATGACGATACACCGCCTTCGCACCTGCACCCTGTCGGGCAGGGCCAGCCGCTGTCGCTCCAACCCTCACATAATCTGCACGCAGATTAAGCGAACCGTTGGCGCTCAGTTGCGACTGCCAGTTCAGCCCAAGGCGATCCGTAATACGCGAATCTTCGCTGCTTGCGTCAATGCCGACAGTTCGGTCCATCACAATTTCAACTTTCCCGGTGTCGTTCTGCTGCACGTAGGACAAGCCGCCGATCAAATCAGATTGGCCACCGGAAAAATGGGTCGCACCGATCCACGCAGACAGTTTCGCCGCCTTGCCGGCGCGTTCGTACCCTATGCGGGCAGTTGCGCGTTTGCCGATAACCTGTTGCCGGACGCTGACATCTGCGTAAAGCCGCCGGTCGCGCATTTCCCGCTGCAACCCGAAGGTCAACTCCGCGCCGGATCGCGCTAGCTGCCGACCACTCCGGTCTCCGCGAATGCGGCGATGCCCCAATCCGAATGACAGGCTCGTTGACCGATCAATCTGATGGCGGAGGCCCACTTGCGCATATGTATTACGCAAGGACTGGGAAAACGGCGCCGCGGTCTCAGATAGCGATTGGCCTATCTCAACGCGCCCTTCTGTCAGTTGGGAAAACCGCAACACTAATGCGGCCTGCGCTTCTGACCGGTCCACATTTCCATTCTGCCCCTGGTCAGAGAACCGCCGAATGCCGTGACGCAAATCCAGTTCATATCCAACAGATCGCTGCAATCCGTCCTGAAAGGTCAGCCAAGCTGCGCCGTTGGTCATGTCGCTGCCCCGCGGGGCAATTGCGACCAGGTCAGCCGGTTGCTCATCGACGGCCGTCTCAAGGGTGCCTTCAAAACCACCGCTCGACAGCCTGTCCAGCTCCAATCCGGCAGTCAGCTTGGATTGGGAAGACGCAATGCTGTAGATCAGCGCCGCTTTACCTTTTTCAACAGTGCCTCCCCGCAGATCCAGTGCACCGTTGGCTTCGAAACTCTGGCGGCGCGTTTCGCTGGTTAGCCCGAAGCGTAGCTCGACGAACGGATCAACGCTGCTATCCGGCACGGTTTGAAAGTCCGGATTATCGTCCATGACAAAGCCGCCACCAATGACCAGCGAGCTGCGCAGCCCGCCCGGCTCCTCTGCAAATGTCGGGCCGATAATGATTGGACAAAGTGCGAGGGCCCACCATTTCATTCAAACAGTTTTCTTTCCGGCACGACGATCACGTCTCCGCTGATCAGGACGACGCTGTCAGAAGCGCCAGACATCATCTTCTTGGCGTTGAGCCGATACGCAACCTGTTGGCCCGTTTTAGGGTCTGTTCTTCTCAAGATGACCCGCTTTGAGGCGGCAAACCTGGTAAAGCCCCCCGCTTGCGCCAGAAACTGCAAAATGTTGGTTCCGGCCGGCACGTCCAGCTTTCCAGGCTTCGCCAGCTCACCCATCGCAAATACCGTAATCACGGGGGCAACAGATGCGGCGCGGGCGACTTTGCGCGTCGGCGCGTTGACCCGCGCCCGTTCCTGCCGTTTCGGTTTCGCAAGGCTGGCAACGGAAACTGTCAGATGCGGCAATGTCACGTAATTCGGCGCAATCGCGTCCAGGATCATGTTTTCAATCTCCGGCACGGTCAGACCGGCGGCCACCATGGTCCCCGCCAATGGCAAGGACACGGTGCCGTCCGGCAAGACCAGAACCGATCGCCGCATGTCAGGGTCTTCCATGACTTCCAGATGCAGCGTATCGCCAGGTTGCACGCGGTACTCTGCCGCCTGCGCGGCACTGGTCCAAGCGATCATGGCAATCAGAAATACTCTCAACATTCTGGGCTCCTATCTCGTCAATACCCCGTGCCGCGCAGCACGACGCCGACAGTGCGCAGCATGAGGAATAGGTCGAAAAGAAAACTCTGTTTCGCGGCATAGGTCGCATCAAACTGAGCGCGCGCCTCGAAGGTCGAGCTGTTGCGGGCAGAGACTTGCCACAACCCGGTCATGCCCGGGCGAAGGGTGAAATAGTCGGTGCCTTGGTATCGGCTCATCTGCTCGACCATCATTGGGCGAGGCCCGACCAAAGACATGTCTCCTCGCAGCACATTCCACAGCTGCGGCAGCTCATCGAGCGATGTTTTTCTGAGCAGTCTCCCAACAATCGTCACACGGGGGTCTGTGCGCAACTTTTGCGACAGCTGCCATTCGCGCGCGCAGGTTGGGCTCCGGCTAAGTTGCTCACTCAACAAAGCCTCCGCGCCGATCCGCATGGTGCGCAATTTCCACATCCGAAACTGGCGGCCGCCCCGACCAATACGGCGTTGAACATAGAAAGGTGACGCGCCGTCCAGTGAGATCAAAAGTGCCGCAAGAAGTATGAACGGGACTGTGACAATCGCCGTGCTTAGCACCAGGGTCACATCGACCGCCCGCTTGAAATGAGCAGAATAGATTTGATCGGATGGCCTAGGTCGAAGATCAGTATGGACGCGTTCATCAACATTAAAATTCCTAATCGGCGCAGTCATCGCGGCCCTCTCCATCCGGGGTTTGCGGTGCGCCTGTAGACCGCAATATCTATGCCGCACGCCCCGCTGCCCTAAGGTTGGGTCTCTTCGGTTCATGCAACTCACTAAAAATGAATCGATTAGGATTAATTATGTCTTAAGTTTTCAAAGCTCTGATTTGACGGGTCAAACAACCGTCTGAGAGAACCTCAAATGCCCCCACCTGTGAACGACCCGTCTTACTCCGTAGGTCCAAGGCCATTGGATCGCCGCACCCCAGCCAAGTCGCCCAATAGGGGCAAAAGCAAACGCAACGTCCTGAAACTCATCGGCGCTCTCAAGGAGATCTTGGTTAACCCAAAGATGAACCGCCCGAGGTGACATCCGATCTGGCATATCTTCGGTGGGCCATCCTACGGCAGCTTCCGATTGGGTTGGCAACCGCGACACTTGTGCTGGCTTTGACCGTAGCCGCCCTTACGGTTTTACCCGCTCGCTACACGGCAACCGCGCGGTTATTGGTCGAGGCAAGCTCGGTCTCTGCGAATGCGCGCGCGGTCGCGGATACGCAGACTGACGCGGCGCATCTGCAAAACATTGAAAACCGGTTGATGACCCAGTCGCGGCTGGCCCGGCTCACCCGCGACTTGAGCCTGACCATCTCTGCCGAAGAGCTGCGGGAGGCCGCTCTTTTCGAGGTCATCAGCGGGCGTGGCAAAGCCACAACTCTTACAATCAGCGTGACAAATGCGGACGCCGATTTGGCGACGGTCGCAACCAACGGTTTGGCAGATGAGGTGCTGAAGGAAAATCGCATCATCCGAACAGAACGGGCCGAGGACGCGCTTGGCTTTTTCCGGCAAGAGGTCACCAACCGTAAGCTCCGCCTTGATGTGCAGTTCGAAAAACTGTTGGCGTTCAAAGACGCACATGCCGGTTCCTTGCCCGAAGACGCGGCACGCCACATTGACCGGCGCAAGGACCTGCTTGCCCAACAGACCGCGGTGCCCACACGACCCGCCATGACACCAGATCAAAGACGCCTAATGTCCGAGATTTCTGCCGCGCGCTCCGTCTATTCTGACCAACATCCCAAGGTGAAACTGTTGGTCGCGCGGCTTGGATCGGTCGCCACAGGCCAGGCGTCCAGAACCGCTGAAAACCCGCTCATTGCAGACGCACTGTCGCGTGTCGACGCGCAGCTTGCCGCCATCCCGTCCAACGGGCTGGCGTTGAAGGCGCTCACCCGGGACCATGACCTGGCCGAAAATCAATACAAACAGGCCGTCTCGAGACTGGAGGCGGCGGCCATCGAAGAACGCATTGCCCTGCGAACCAACGGCGACAGGTTGTCGATTGTCGAACGCGCCGCTTTGCCGGACTCGCCGGCGGGCCCGCGGCAGAAAGTGCTGCTCGCCGGTGGCATCGGTTTGGCGTTCCTTTTGGCAATCGCCGCGGCGGTTCTTCGGGCGCGGGGTGATCCGCATTTAAGACGGTCTAGGGACCTCGAAGTCGGGCTGGGGCTACGGCCCTACGCTGTGATTCCAAACATGCAGACAACATCAACGGGCAATTAGAATGGAACAATTGACCAACACAAAGGCCTTACTCGACGGTACGCGACCAACCGAAACGCCGGTTCGCGACGTAGGCATTTTGCCAATAAAATCTGACCCGGCGCGCGCTTGGTTAAGGCTAAACGAGGTTTCGATCCCCTCATTGGCGCCGGTGAAGACAAAGGTGACGCCGAACGCAGCGGCCGCATTTGACCTGTTGCGCAGCCGCGTTTTGCGGCAGGCGCGCAAGGACGGAATTCGTAGGCTCGCAATCACGTCCCCAACGCCCGGCTGCGGCGCTACAACCGTGACTGCGGCGCTTGCACTCAGTCTTGCTCGCCAGATTGACCTGAAAATCATGGTCTTTGATCTGAACCTGCGCAGCCCGGGATTGTCGGCGGAATTCGCGCTGTCAGAATCGGTCTCCCGCGTTTCCGCGCTGGGGCGCGTTCGGCGCGAATTCGACAGTAGCGCTTTGCGGATTGGTCACAATTTGGCACTCAGCTTGATCACCGATCCAGAGCCTAATCCTGCCGAACTGTTGGGAACCGTTCGATCTAAGGAGTTCTTGAAGCAGATTGAGCATGAATTTGAGCCAGACCTGATCTTGATAGATCTTCCGCCGGTCCTGCCGCATGACGACTTTGTCGCCGCCGCCGATCTATTTGACGCAGCTTTGATGATTGCCCGCGCAGACCACTCGACAGTCGATCAAATCGACCGCTCGGAACGTCTTATGTCGGAACAGAAGCCCTGCCTTGGCGTGGTCATGAACGCCTGCCGTTTCTCAAATCATCCTGAACTTGGAACGCAGGACTAGACAGCGCGGAAACTGTCCTGGTGGTTTAGAAACCATTGGTATGTTTCCGCCAGTCCGTCGCGCAATCCGGTCTTGGCAGACCAACCCAGCGCGTTCAATTTGCTGACATCCATCAGCTTACGCATGGTGCCATCCGGTTTGGATCGGTCCAGTACAATCTGACCGTCAAAACCCGTAACCTCCGCCACCATCTGCGCCACTTCAAGAATTGAGATGTCTTCGCCAGTGCCAACATTCACATGGCTGAGCCGTTCAGGCACAATGGATGCATACTGATCAGCCCCCATATCAAAGACGTAAAGGGAGGCGTCCGCCATGTCATCCACATGCAAAAACTCTCGTCGGGGTGTTCCGCTGCCCCACAATGTGACCTCGGGTTTCCCGTCCTGAACGGCCTCGTGAAACCGCCGGATGAGGCCCGGAATCACATGGCTGTTTTCGGGGTGAAAGTTGTCACCGGGGCCATACAAATTGGTCGGCATCACGCTGCGGTAGTCGCGGCCATATTGCCGGTTGTAGCTTTCGCACATCTTGATTCCGGCGATCTTGGCGACGGCATAGGGTTCATTTGTAGGCTCTAACACACCTGTTAGCAGCGAATCTTCCCGCATTGGCTGATCAGCCTCGCGCGGGTAGATGCACGAACTGCCCAGAAACAGAAGCTTTCCAACATCAGCCATATGCGCCGCGTGGATGATATTGTTCTGCAATGTCAGGTTTTCGTAGATGAAGTCGGCCGGATAAGTGTCATTGGCCATGATCCCGCCAACTTTGGCCGCCGCCAGGATCACCGCATCTGGTTGTTCTGCGGCCATGAAGTCAAAAACCGCCGCCTGGTCCACCAGATCCAATTCGCCCCGCGTTCGGGTGATCAGTTCAACGTCATGGCGTTGCTCCAGCGCCCGCGCGATTGCACCGCCCACCATCCCGCGATGCCCTGCCACAAAAATGCGCATCAGTCGCCCCGTGCTTCCGGCACGCCCATCTGGTGAGCACTCAACAATTTGCGCCGACGGGCCTCTTTCAAGTCGTGCTGAACCATTTCGACACACATCTCCTGCGCCGTGATCTTTGGCACCCAGCTCAGCTTTTCTTTGGCCTTTGACGGGTCGCCCAACAGCGTCTCCACCTCAGCCGGTCGGAAATAGCGCGGGTCGATCCGCAGCACGGTATCACCGACATTGACCTCCAGGTCGCCGTCAACCGCGTCGACAATCCCAACCTCGTCCACGCCGTCGCCCTCAAATCGCAAGGTCAGGCCAATCTCTGCCGCGGTCCATGTGATGAAATCACGGACAGAGTACTGTTTGCCCGTCGCAATCACAAAATCATCCGGCGCGTCTTGTTGCAGCATCATCCACTGCATTTCGACGTAATCCTTGGCGTGACCCCAGTCGCGCAGCGCATCGATATTGCCCATATATAGACACTGTTCCAGCCCAAGAGCGATATTTGACAACCCCCGAGTGATCTTGCGCGTGACGAATGTTTCGCCGCGGCGCGGGCTCTCGTGATTGAACAGAATGCCGTTACAGGCGTACATCCCGTAGGCTTCCCGGTAGTTGACCGCAATCCAGTAGGAATAAAGCTTCGCAACGGCATAGGGCGATCGGGGGTGAAACGGGGTCGTCTCGCGCTGCGGCGTTTCCTGAACCAAGCCATACAATTCCGATGTCGAGGCCTGGTAAAACCGCGTCTTCTTCTCAAGTCCCAGAAATCGGATCGCTTCCAACAGCCGCAGCGTGCCCATCGCGTCCACGTCGGCCGTGTATTCGGGCGAGTCAAAACTGACCGCAACATGGCTCTGCGCCCCCAGATTATAGACTTCGTCCGGCTCAATGGTTGAAATGATCCGGGTCAGGTTCGAACTGTCCGTCAGGTCGCCGTAATGCAGGTGCAGGTTGCGGTTATGCTCGTGCAGGTCTTCGACAATGTGGTCGATGCGCTGCGTGTTAAACGACGAGGCCCGGCGTTTGATGCCATGCACCTCGTACCCTTTTTCCAGCAGCAGCTCCGCCAGATAGGATCCGTCCTGCCCCGTAATCCCTGTAATCAGTGCCTTTTTCAACGGTCTCGCCTTTTGGTCGTTGGTCTTTGGTCCGTCTTACCGCGCCACAACGCCCAAGAACACCCGTTTTGCCAACCGCGCGGTTGTGGGCAGGCGCGGCACGCCCTAAAATGCGTGCAAAACAGGACAGGCAGTCATGGCGACCCCAAAACCCGTAGTTCTATGTATTCTTGACGGCTGGGGGCTGTCCGAGACCAAGGAGGGCAACGCGCCCGTCTTGGCGGAAACCCCGAATTTTGACCAACTGATGGCGGATTGCCCCAACGCAACGCTGACCACCTTCGGCCCGGATGCCGGGCTGCCCAAGGGACAGATGGGGAATTCCGAAGTCGGCCACACCAATATCGGTGCCGGCCGCGTGGTCGCGATGGACCTCGGCCAGATTGATCTGGCCATCGAAGACGGCAGCTTCTTCACGCGCGATGCGCTGTTGGACTTTATCGAAACGCTCAAAAAATCCGGCGGCACGGCGCATTTGATCGGCGTCGTCTCTGATGGCGGGGTTCATGGCCACACGGACCACATGATTGCGGCCGCCAAAGCGATTACCGACGCCGGTGTGCCGGTTGCCATTCACGCCATCACTGACGGTCGCGACGTCGGGCCAAAAACCGCAAAGGGCTACCTGAAGACCCTGAAATCAGCATTGCCAGAGGGCGCAAACATCGTCTCTGTGACCGGCCGTTATTTTGCAATGGACCGCGATAATCGCTGGGATAGGGTCGAAAAAGCGTATCAGGCGATGGTGCACGCCAAAGGCCCGGACTACGCCGATCCGCAATCAGTGGTCCGTGATTCCTACGCCCGCGGCAAGACGGATGAATTCATCGAACCAACTGTGATCACAGGCTACAAGGGCATGGAAGATAGCGACGGCATCTTCTGCCTGAACTTCCGCGCCGACCGCGCGCGTGAGATTCTGCAAGCGCTTGGCGACATCCGGTTCGAGGGGTTTTCGACCGCCAAGCTGCCCAAACTCGCCGCGCGGCTGGGCATGGTCGATTATTCGACCGCGCATAACGACTACATGACCACCGTATTCCCAAAGCAGAAAATCAAAAATACGCTGGGCGCCTGGGTCGCGCAGCAAGGCCTGCGCCAGTTCCGGCTAGCCGAGACCGAGAAATACCCACATGTCACCTTCTTCCTAAACGGCGGCAAAGAAGACCCCGAAGAGGGCGAAACCCGCTATATGGCTCCGTCCCCCAAGGTCGCCACCTACGATCTGCAGCCCGAAATGTCCGCCGCCGAAGTGACGGAGCAATTGGTTAACGCCATCTACGAGCGCTACGACCTGATCGTGGTGAATTACGCAAACCCTGACATGGTTGGTCATACCGGCGATATCGAGGCCGCCAAAAAGGCATGCGAGGCGGTTGATCAGGGCCTTGGCCGCGCGCTGAAAGCACTGGACGTCACGGGCGGTGCGATGATCGTTACGGCGGATCACGGAAATTGCGACATGATGATCGATCCTGACACCGGCGGACCGCATACCGCACACACGCTAAACCCGGTGCCGGTCATCTTGGTTGGCAGCCCCGAGGGCGCAAAACTGACCGATGGGCGGCTTGCGGATTTGGCCCCCAGCGTGTTGCAGTTGATGGGCATAGACAAGCCCAAGGAAATGACCGGAAAGACCCTCATCTCATGAGGGTTTTTTTGACAATACAGGCTCTATTCCTGCTCACTTTGGCCAATATGGCCCATGCACAGTCGGACCCCATTACCACCGCCAAACGCGCTGCGCAGATGCTGGACGCCGCCGCGACCCAGCTGTCAGAGGCGCAAAAATCATCTGACCGTGTTGCTGCCCTCACCTCTACAGTCCGCGCGTATGAAGAAGGCCTCAGTGCGCTCCGCGAAGGTCTGCGCCGTGTCGCGATCCGCGAACGCGCGATCAACATCGAATTCGAGGCCAAGGAGGACCGGCTGTCCCGCCTGCTTGGCGTGTTGCAAACCATCGGCCGCTCCCCCGCGCCGCTGTTGATGATGCACCCTTCCGGTGCCATCGGCACTGCGCGGTCGGGCATGATCTTGTCAGATGTCACCCCCGCGCTGCAAAGCGAGGCTTTGCAGCTGAAGACCCAGCTTGAAGAAGTGTCGGTTCTGCGGTCGTTGCAAGAAAGTGCCGCCGCCCAACTGGTTACTGCCTTGGAAAATATCCAAACCGCCCGCGCCACGTTGGCGCAAGCCGTCGCCGATCGCACTGACCTGCCGGACCGCGTTATCACCGATCTGGCCCAAATGGCTGCGTTGATCGACAGCGCCGACACGTTGCAAGGCTTCGCTGATGGCCTGACTGAACTCAGCAGCGGCTCTGCCAACCCGGCGGATTTTGAAACAGCAAAGGGCAAGCTGCCGCTGCCCGCAAATGGGATCATTCTTCAGGGCTTCAACGAAGTGAATGCGCAGGGCACCAAACGCCCCGGCCTAACTGTCGCGTTGCAGTCCCAATCGCTGGTAACGGCCCCCTGGCCTGCCACTGTGCGCTATGCGGGACCGTTGCTGGACTACGGCTCGGTCGTCATTCTTGAGCCCGGCAAGGGGTATCTGCTGATTCTCGCGGGCCTCGGCGCACCGCTGGTGAAGGAAGGTCAGATCGTCTCGGACGGTGAGGCGCTTGCCATGATGGGCGGAAATTTACTGGATGCTGACGCTTTTTTGATCAATGCGGCCAAAGGTGGTGGCGGCAATCGGCAAGAGTCGCTTTATATAGAGCTAAGACAGGGCGACACGCCCACTAATCCCGCGGACTGGTTCGTGGTGGACAGGGAATGATGAAATGAAAAAGTTTATGTTGGCCGCACTGCTGGGCACCGCCGCTGGCGTTTTGGTAACGACGCAGGTCACCGGGCCATTGCTGGCGCAAGAGTCGGTCAAGAAATCCAACGTCTATGAGCAGCTCGACCTGTTCGGCGACATTTTCGAACGCATCCGCGCGCAATATGTCGAGGAGGTCGAAGAATCCGAGCTGATCGAAGCCGCTATCAACGGCATGCTCACCTCGCTCGATCCGCACTCCTCCTACCTCGCCCCCGAGGATTTCGAGGACATGCGCACACAAACCTCCGGCGAATTCGGCGGCCTCGGCATCGAGGTGACGCAGGAAGAGGGCTACGTCAAAGTGGTCACCCCAATGGATGACACCCCCGCCGACAAGGCCGGCATGGAATCGGGCGACTTCATCACCGGTGTCGACGGCAAGTCGATCCTCGGCTTCACCCTAGAGGAGGCCGTTGATCTGATGCGCGGCCCGGTGGGCTCCGAAATCATTCTGACCGTCGTGCGCGAAGGCGTCGACGAGCCATTCGACGTCTCCATCATCCGCGACACGATCAAGCTGACCGCCGTGCGCGCCCGCACCGAAGGCGACAGCGTGGTGCTGCGCGTCTCCACCTTCAACCGTCAGACCTACCCCAACCTCGAAGCCGGGCTGAAAAAGCAGGTCGAGGAACTGGGTGGTGAAGAGAACGTAAACGGCATCGTGCTGGATCTGCGCAACAACCCCGGCGGCCTGCTGAACCAAGCGATTGCCGTATCTGACGCGTTCCTGAACCAGGGTGAAATCGTCTCTACTCGTGGCCGCAACCCGCGCGACAGCGAACGCTACAATGCGCAAGATGGCGACTTGACCAATGGCAAACCCATCGTGGTGCTGATCAACGGCGGCTCCGCCTCCGCGTCAGAAATCGTCGCGGGCGCCCTGCAAGACCATGGCCGCGCTGTTGTCATCGGCGAAAAGAGCTTCGGCAAAGGGTCCGTGCAAACCGTGGTCCCCGTGCGCGGCGACGGCGCGATGCGCCTGACCACGTCGCGCTACTATACGCCATCTGGTCGTTCCATTCAGGCGCTGGGTGTGGCCCCTGACATCATCGTCAAACAGCCCCCGCGCAAACCCGTGGATGAAACGGCTGACGAAGAAGAGAGCAACCGCCCAAGCCGGTCGGAGGCCGACCTGAGAGGCTCACTTCAAAACGACGACGTGTCTGAAGCAGACCGCGCCATCATCGAAGCCGAACAAGAGAAGGCCGAAAAGGCCGCCGAGCTGCGCGAGGAAGATTACCAACTCGCCTATGCGCTCGACATTCTCAAAGGCCTGTCCGCAATCAACGCAGCGGCAAAGTGAGCCCTGAGGACATCGCGAAACTGCCCTACCGCCCCTGCGTCGGCCTGATGGTCGTCAACGGGAAGGGTAAGGTGTTCGCCGCCCAGCGCCTCGACTTCCCGACACCTGCCTGGCAAATGCCGCAAGGTGGGGTCGACAAGGGCGAGGATGCGCGCGACGCCGCCCTGCGGGAGCTGGAAGAAGAAACCGGGCTGACCCCCGACAAGGTCACCGTTATTGCCGAAACGCCCGAGTGGCTGCCCTACGATCTGCCCCATGATCTGGTGCCCAAACTCTGGAAGGGCAAGTACCGCGGGCAGGAGCAGAAATATTTCCTGCTCCGCTTCCATGGCGAAGACAGTGACATCAATATCGAGACCGAAATCCCCGAATTCTCCCGCTGGCAGTGGATGGACATGGACGCGCTCTTGGACAACATCGTGCCCTTCAAGCGCGACAGCTACGCCAAGGTCATTGCGCAGTTCAAGCCGCTGGTTGGCGCGTAGCCTGCGTTACATCTGCGTGACCACCGTCGGCAACCTCCCGCCGCCGCCACGCAGACGTGAGTTGAGAAACCGCGCCCAATGCGCGCATAAAGCCATATGAAAAATATCATCCTCGCCGCCACGCTTGTGGCCGTCTCCGCCAGCCAAGCGTCCGCGCTGTCCTGCATCAGGCCCGATGTCGCGACCGCGTTCAAGGACGCGTCAGATTCTGACCGCAACTACGTCGTGCTGAAAGGGACCTTTGAATTCACACCGCCCGCCAAGACGGACAAGCCTCAGGCGGAAACTGTAGACTCGCAATTCCGGGGCCGATTGCTGACCGGCGGCGGTTTCACCCAGACCGTCAGTGCCCCGGTGGAAATTGACATGACCTGCGCGGGCGAATGGTGCGCGCAAGTCGATCCCAATGTCGAATACATCGCCTTCGTCGAAAACATCGACAACGAACGGCTGATATTCGAAGTCGGCCCCTGTTACGGCTTCGCGTTCAAAGAGCCTGTGCAAGAAGCGGTCAAGCGCCTCGAAAACTGTGCGCAGGGCGGGGCTTGCGAACCGGCGACGGAATAGACGCCCGCGTCACGGTAGGAAACTTGCCAGGGCCACCACCTGCGTCACGAACATGGGCAGGCACATCACCAACAACGCAATGGCAGGCCAGCCAAACGCCGAGTTGCGCGTCACGTATTTTCCGTTGGCAGCATTCTTGCGCAACACCTCTCGCGACATCGGGACAAAGATCAAAATGGCGGCGAAACCAAACCAGCTGGTGAATTCAGTCCCGATGCCCGGCGTATCAGCAGAATAGTCGGCGACGCTGAAGATCATATATATGATCGCGTAGATTGGGGCCAACACGGGCAACGGGAAGGACGCGGCGGGCGCTTCTTTCACGATCCGGGGGAACAAGCTGAAATTGGTGAAGTTCATGAAGACCGCGCGCCAGAATGGCCAGATGCGTTCGCCCTTCACGTCCCGTATCCAGACCCAGTTCTTGTACACCCAATAGGCCTGATACAGCCCAAGGCTGACCAAGGACAACACCACGAACTTGAAGGTCCCTACGGGGTATAGCAGCTGGTGTTTCCGGTCGTCGGCATCCTTATTGCGATGCAAGGTCGCGACCAGCAAAGACCCCAGGATCGCCAGCGCAAAAAGAAAAAGCGGGGCCTCTTCCGCTGTTGTGCCCCAAATTGCGGCGGCCGGGCGGGTGTAGCTGCGCCAAATCTCTTCATCCACGGTTTCCACCAGTTGCATGTGCTGTGGTACATCCACGGCGGCGATCTGGCTTCGGGTGACGCGGTAGGTGAATTCATGTTCATACCGGCCGCCATTGAGGAAGAGACTGTTTCTGAAGGCTAGCCCGGGAACGGTCTGCAGATCAGAGGTCTTACCATATCCAAAATCGTCTTCGGTGATCAGCACCAGCTTTTGCCGGATCGCTGTAGGGTATGCCAAAGCGTAGGGCCCGCTACGCTCAGAACGTTCGATCGTCGGGGTGGCAGATCCAATTTCGTCAGCGGTAAAGTCAAACGTTTCCTCCCCGCTGTCTTCGTCAAGCTGCCAATAGTCGGGAATGCGGTACGACGCGGTGACCGTCACCGTGCCGGCATCCTGATCAACCTCCAGGGCCAGCGGCCCATCGCGTTCTATGCTTGGATAGCTACGCTGATAGAATTTGAAATACCCGTCATCTATTTCCCGCAACCCGTTGCGGTCGCGCCGCGACAACATGCGGTCGGCAGCTTCCGTGCGGAAGACATTCGTGGTGGTGAAAGTCGCGACCTCCGGGTCGGTCAAATCGTATTTGTCGACGATGTCCTTCTGCCAACCTGTCGTTGGCGCGATCGCCTTGATCATTCCTGGCCCGTCAGCCGCAATCACCACACCTCTGCCAAAATCGGCCTGTTGCAGGTTCTGCAGGTCGCCCAATTGCGGGCCACGCGTCGGGTCAAGGAAATAGGATTTGCCATTCAGCTTCGCCAACGCCACCACATGGTCAAACGCCGCATAGGAGGGGATTTGCTCAGCAACCTGCTCGCGGTAATCGAAATCCACCAATAGCGGGTAAGCCTCAATATTCAGGGCCTTCAAAATGGCCGTCAGCAGCACCACCATGTCCTTGCAGTCGCCAAAGCGACGGTCCAGCACCAGATCGGGATCGCGTGGAATATAGCCGCCCGGCCCCAGTTCGATCCCCAGATAGCGCACCTCTTGTTGGACATAATCCAACGCCGCGCGCAGCTGTTCGGATCGGTCGGCGGTGGACGCCCTGATCTCCGCCGCCACCGCCAACACCTTGTCGGTCTGGAACTGGCCCGCATCGTAGAACGGGTGGAAGTAAGCGCCCACCTCAGCCCAGTCAGCGAAGCTGGAATACTCGGTCAGGGAATATCGCTCGTAGCCTTCAGGCAGATTAGAGTCTGTTTCTTTGCCTTCAACGTTGTTCAGATCCCATGTGTGGATTGCATATCCGTCAACGCTGGACGTCACCGGCGGAACCGGGCTGTGATAGGTCTTCACAGACACGTCGGTGCCTTCCGGGTGCGAATAACGTTGGTACAGCTTTTGCACCGGCACACCATATTGGTGCCGGAAGCCGCCAAAGAAGTGCGGACCTATCGCCGGGTTCCGGCCGTTCACGGTATACGCGTATTCCAGCACGTCACCCACCCGAACACCCGGCACCACAAAGGCCATCTGCAAACGTCCGTTATAGATCAGCTTTTCGCGGTCCGTTTCTTCGCGATAAATGTCAAACGCCGACAGGTCCAGCAGGTCGATGACCTCGCCGTCTCGGCGAATTTGAACACGGTGCAGCACCACGCTTTGATAGGCCGGGTCCAGGTTGATGGTGATGGTAGAGTTGTTCTCGACAGCACGCGCGCTCGGCAACCTGTCGGCGTAATGGCGGTAATACGCGCTGCTGGTCGACGACACCCGCCGTTGCTGATCCACCAGCAGGTATTGCACATTGGTCTCGTCAGCCAGGTCGAAAGGCGCGCTGGGGACTTCATTGACGATCACCCAAGCGGCAGGCGGCCCGCTGGTGGCGTGGTCTGATACGTTTTGTGAAAGCGCCGGGCCGCAAAGGCCCGCCATGGCGAGAAATGCCATGAAAAACTTAAGAAATTTCAAAACTGCCTCATTTACCTCTGAACAATGAGTAACCATCGGGATGATCCACATCAATCCGTTACGTCAGGTTTCGTTCAAAGAACTGGTGCGCTCCAACCATCCAAAGGCGGCCGCACCAAAAAAACGCCGCGTTTTTCAACGCGGCGCTCATTTGTTTTTCGGTAGCCTGGGAATTCCCCGCTATGCGGGGCCCGCACCTATTCGGCCGGAATAGCCTCATCCTCGATCCCCAGCGGGGCAGGAATGTGTTTCAGCATTTCAATTGGGCAAATCTGCACGAACTTGGATTTCTCCAGATCCCAATCCTGCAAAATCTGACCAGCTTTCACGCTTCCTGTCTCCGCCAGGTGTTCCTCGATCAGGCCTTTCAGTTGGTCGTGCCAGTGATCGACCGTCACCGGGCAGGTCACCAAGGTTTCCATATTGATCAGGTCGGCGGCTTGGCCCTCAGCGTCGTACAGATAGGCCATACCGCCCGTCATGCCCGCCCCGAAGTTGGCCCCGATTGAGCCCAGGATCACCGCAACACCACCCGTCATGTATTCACACCCGTTGGTCCCGCATCCCTCAATCACCACCGAGGCGCCGGAGTTGCGAACGGCGAACCGCTCACCGGCCCGACCAGCAGCAAACAGATGCCCCGCCGTCGCGCCGTACAGCACGGTATTGCCGATGATCGTGTTGTCAGCAGCCACCAACGGGCTTTCCTGCGCAGGCCGCACAACGATGCGCCCGCCCGACAGACCTTTGCCCACGTAGTCATTGGCGTCGCCAAACACTTCCAGCTTCAGCCCCGGCGCGGCGAATGCCCCCAAGGCCTGCCCGGCCGATCCGGTCAATTTGATCGTCAGGTGATCGTGCTGCAGCGTGTTGCGCATGCCAAACCGCTCGACAATGTGGCTGGAGACGCGGGTGCCTATCGTGCGCAGAGTGTTCTGCACCGCATAAGACAGCTGCATCTTCTCGCCTTCCTTCAGGAAGGGTTGGGCGTCCTTGACGATTTCAGCATCCAGCGTGTCCGGCACCGCGTTGCGCGGCTTGTTGCGGTCATACTCGATCTCATGCGCGCCATCGACGGTGATCAGCAACGGGTTCAGATCAAGATCATCCAGATGCGCCGAACCACGCGACACCTGCGTCAGCAAGTCGGCCCGCCCAATGACGTCATCAAGTGACGTCGCGCCGATGGACGCCAGGATTTCCCGCACTTCCTGCGCGTAGAATGTGATCAGGTTTACCACCTTGTCAGCGTTGCCGGTGAACTTCTCCCGCAGGTCTTCGTCCTGCGTACACACGCCCACCGGGCAGGTGTTCGACTGGCACTGACGCACCATGATGCAGCCCATCGCGATCAGCGCGGCGGTGCCGATGCCGTATTCCTCGGCCCCCATCATCGCGGCCATGACAATGTCACGCCCGGTGCGCAAACCACCATCGGTCCGCAACGTAATCCGTTCGCGCAGGTTGTTCATCGCCAAGACCTGATGCGCCTCGGTCAGACCCATTTCCCATGGCAGACCCGCGTATTTGATCGACGTCGCAGGCGACGCCCCGGTCCCGCCATTGTGCCCCGAAATCAGGATCACATCGGCCTTCGCCTTTGCAACACCAGCCGCAATCGTGCCAACGCCCGAGGCCGCAACCAGCTTCACGGTCACCTTACAGCGCGGGTTGATCTGCTTGAGGTCGTAGATCAGCTGCGCCAGATCCTCGATCGAATAGATGTCGTGATGCGGCGGGGGCGAAATCAGCGTCACCCCCTTGGTCGAATGCCGCAGCCGCGCAATCAGGTCGGTGACCTTCATGCCGGGCAGCTGCCCGCCCTCACCGGGCTTGGCACCTTGGGCGACTTTGATCTCAAGCTCTTCGCAATGGTTCAGATACTCGGCGGTGACCCCAAAGCGGCCAGAGGCCACCTGTTTGATCTTCGCCGACGGATTGTCGCCATTCGGCTCCGGCACGAAATGCGCGGGGTCTTCCCCGCCCTCGCCAGAATCCGACTTCGCCCCAATCCGGTTCATCGCGACGTTTAGGGTCTTATGCGCCTCCGGGCTTAGTGCACCCAAAGACATCCCCGGCGTGACAAACCGTTTCCGGATCGAGGTGATCGATTCCACCTCCTCAATCGAAATGGGCTCGCCCATCGGTTTGATGTCCAACAGGTCGCGCAAATGAATGGGCGGGTTCGACTTCATGGTCTGCGAATACTGCTTCCACATGTCATAGCTGGCCCGCGCACAAGCCGCCTGCAGCATATGCATGGTCTGCGCTTCCCACGCGTGTTTTTCGCCCGACCGGCGCGCTTTGTAGAAACCGCCAATGGGCAGCACGTCTTGGCCACCTTGCCAGCCCAACCGATGCACTTCTTCTACCTTGGTCTGAATGCCGCTGACGCCGATGCCGGAAATCCGGGACTGCATGCCGGGGAAGAATTCGTTGACCATCGCGCGCGAAAGCCCGACCGCCTCGAAGTTCAAACCGCCGCGATACGACGAGATCACCGATATCCCCATCTTCGCCATGATCTTCAGCAGGCCTTGGTCGATCGCATTGCGGTAGCGGGCCACGGCCTCGGTCAAATTAGTGTCTAACAAACCGCGATCAATGCGATCCGCCAGCGAATCTTCTGCCAGATACGCGTTCACGGTGGTCGCCCCGCAGCCGATCAGAACCGCAAAGTAGTGCGGGTCAACGCATTCGGCCGACCGGACATTCAACGAGGTGAAGGTCCTGAGACCCTTCGCCGTCAACCAGGCATGGACCGCCGAGGTTGCAAGGATCATAGGCATGCCAACTTTTTCGCTGCCCTGATCCTGATCAGTAAGGACAATATGCCCCGCGCCCGACCGAACCGCATCTTCTGCCTCGTTGCGAATGCGGTTCAACGCCTCGCGCAGAGATCCCCCATCCACGGGAAAGGTACAATCAATGCTGACCATGTCCGCGTTGAATTGCTCCACCAATTTCTGGAATTGCGCGTTGCCTACAAAGGGGCTGTCCAAAACCAAAATCTCGGTCTGGCTCGAATCCTCATCCAGCACGTTCTTAAGATTGCCAAACCGGGTCTTGAGGCTCATCACGCGGTACTCGCGCAAGCTGTCAATCGGCGGGTTGGTGACCTGACTGAAATTCTGGCGGAAGAAATGGCTCAAGGGGCGGTACTTTTTGGACAAGACCGCGCTTGGTGTGTCGTCACCCATCGACGCCAACGTCTCTTTGCCGTCCTCGGCCATCGGGGCCAAAATCTGCTCCAATTCCTCAATGGAATATCCGGCGGCGATCTGTCGTTTGCGCAGCTCGGCACCCGAAAACAGAGCCTGTTCCTGCACATCAAGCGTCACGTCATCCAGATGGGTGATTTTCGACACCCATTCGCCAAATGGCAGGGCGGCGGACATTTTGTCCTTCAGCTCTTCGTCATGGAACAGCTGGCCCTTGCCCATATGAACGCCGATCATCTGGCCCGGGCCAAGTGCGCCTTTCTCTCGAACGGTCGCCTCGTCGGTCGGCACCATCCCGGCCTCCGACCCCGCGATCATCAGCCCGTCACCGGTCACGACGTAGCGCATCGGGCGCAGGCCGTTGCGGTCCAAACCAGCCACAACCCAACGGCCATCCGTCATCGCCAATGCGGCGGGGCCGTCCCACGGCTCCATGACGGAGTTGCAGTAAGAATACATGTCCTGCCACTTCTTCGGCATCTCGACCGCCTGCTGTGACCAGGCTTCCGGCACCAGCATGGTTTTGGCCATCGGCGCGCTGCGCCCTGCCCGCACAAGGACCTCGAAAACAGAGTCTAATGCAGCGGAATCCGAAGAACCGGCGGCGACGATGGGTTTGATATCGTCGGCCATGTCCCCGAACGCGCCAGAGGCCATGCGGATCTCGTGGCTCTTCATCCAGTTCAGGTTGCCCTTCAGCGTGTTGATCTCGCCGTTATGGGCCAGCATGCGGAATGGCTGCGCCAGCCACCATTGCGGGAAGGTGTTGGTCGAATAGCGCTGGTGGTAAATCGCGAACGCGCTTTCGAACCGTTCATCCATCAAATCGGGATAAAAATCCGCCACCTGTTCGGCCAGCATCATGCCTTTGTAAATGATCGACCTGCAGGACAACGAACAAATGTAGAGGTCCTTCATCGTCGCGGCAGCTTTTTCGATGCGGCGCCGGATGACATAGAGCTCCCGCTCGAACTCTTCTTCCTCTGCCCCTTTGGAATTGGAAATCAGGATTTGTTCAATTTCGGGGCGGGTCGCGTTCGCCTTCTCCCCCAGGCAGCCCACGTTTACGGGCACGTGCCGCCATCCGTAAATCCGGTACCCCATGCGCAGCACTTCGGTTTCGACAATCGTCCGGCACGCTTCTTGTGCGCCAAAGTCGGTGCGGGGCAGGAACACCTGCCCGACAGCGATCATCTCTTCCTTATTTGGCCGATGGCCGGTGCGTTCAATTTGGTCGTAGAAAAACGGTACGGGGATTTGAACGTGGATACCCGCGCCATCGCCGGTCTTGCCATCCGCGTCAACCGCGCCGCGGTGCCAGACGGCCTTCAACGCGTTGATCCCGTTCTCAACCACTTTCCGAGACTTCTTGCCGTCAATCGAAACGACCAGACCAACGCCGCAAGACGCGTGTTCGTCCTCATTGCGATAGAGGCTGTTTTCCGCCATCCAGTCGCGTTTCGTTTCTTCCTGAGCCACCCAGCTTTCGTCAAACTTGGTCATGGTCACTTCTCCTCATCGGGTCCGGGCGTTAACCCGGCGTTTAGTCTCTGTCTCGGTTCGGTCAGCAGGGCTGACCATTCGTTTTTCAAGCGTGTGGCGCGTGTCGGTACAGGGTGTGTACGGAGTGTGTACAGGGTGTGTACGCCGCTATTGCCCGTTCAGTCCTGCCGGTTTCGCCACCTTTCAGCGTTCGGCGAAGTGGCGCACTGCCCCTTCGAAATGGTCGTAATCGGCGCGCTCCATCCCTGAGGCTGAGCGGACGATTTCGTCCATCCGCTGCGCGTCGTCCCGGATTGCCGAGATCATGATTTTCGGCAGCAGGTTCTCGGATTTCAGTTGCCGCACGAAGTTGTGGTCCCGGCCTGCAAAAATGTAATGCCTGAGATTCGGAGCTGTGGGGAATTGCCGCCAATGATGCTGCTCGTCCCGGCTGTCGCCGTGGAACATATAGATCTTGGCAGGCCGTTTGGGCAGCTTGTCCAGTGCCCGGTATCGCCAGTCGGTAATCTGATTGCGGAAGAAGGTCCACCGGGTCTCCTCCGGCACAATGTCGGGATGTACTGAGAATTGCGGCGCGAAGGCGATCACCCGCTGCACCGGCATCAGCCGCCCGAAGACGAGCGCGTTGAACGCGCCCATCGACACGCCCAGCGTCATGATGTTCCGTACCTCGTGCTGGGCGACATAGTCCGCCACAAGACGCAGAATGGTCTGGTCCATGCCGGTGTGGTTCATCCAGCAGCGGCTTTTGTCGGTGATGCAGATCAGATGGTTGCGCCCGTCCTGCGAGGCTTGCTTGACGAACTCCTTCGGCGGCCACTGGTCGCGCTCCGTCCCGACGCTCGTGAAGCTGACCATCAGTCGCCCCGACCGGCCCGGCGCCACTTCTACGCGCAGCCGGTCGTCCTGATGCATCAGCTGAAAGTCCAGCTGGCCTGAAAGAGGCGCGGCGTTCACTCACTCGGCCGCCACTGCAGATGCCGCGTTGAATTGGGTCAACATCGCATCTGCCGCTTCACGCCCATCGCGAATGGCCCAGACAACAAGGCTGGCGCCGCGCTGAATGTCACCACACGCATAAACGCCCGGCAGGCTGGTTTCATGCGTCTGGAAGTCTGCCTTGACCGTGCCCCAACGGGTTACCGCAAGCTCTGGCACATCCCACAATGTCGGGATGTCCTCGGGCTCGAACCCAAGGGCCTTGATGACCAGGTCCGCATCTTCGACATAGTCAGCACCATCAATGATTTCAGGGGCTTGGCGCCCTGTGGCGTCCGGCGCGCCAAGGCGCATCTTGCTCACCATCACGCCTTCGACCGCATCGCCCGTGTAGCCTTTGGGCGCGGTCAGCCACACAAATTCTACACCTTCTTCCTCGGCGTTTGCCACTTCGCGTTGCGAGCCGGGCATGTTGGCGCGGTCCCTGCGATAGAGGCATTTGACCGACGTCGCGCCCTGCCTGATGGCGGTGCGCACACAATCCATCGCGGTGTCGCCGCCACCGATGACGACGACGCGTTTGCCTTCGGCATTCAGCTCACCTGAATCAAATTCAGGCACCGCGTCGCCAAAGCTTTTGCGGTTGCTGGCGGTCAGAAAATCAATCGCCCGAACGATGCCTTTGGCACCCGCTCCGGGCCCCGACAGGTCGCGCGATTTATACACGCCGGTGGCAATGAGAATAGCGTCATGCGCTTTCTGCAAATCAGCAAAGGAGATGTCCTCGCCGACGTTACAATTCTGCTTAAAGGTGACGCCACTTTGTGCCAGCTGGTCGATGCGTTTCATCACAACATCTTTCTCCAGCTTGAAGCCGGGAATGCCGTAAGTCAGCAGTCCGCCCGCGCGATCATAACGGTCATAAACCGTCACCTGCACGCCTTGGCGGCGCAGCCGGTCAGCCGCCGCCAAGCCACCGGGACCTGCGCCAATGATGCCGACGCTTTCCTTGCGCTCCATCGACGGGACGGCCGGTTTCACCCAGCCGTTTTCCCACGCGGTGTCGGTGATGTATTTCTCGACCGAGCCAATTGTGACCGTGCCGTGGCCGGACTGCTCGATCACGCAATTGCCTTCGCACAGCCGGTCCTGCGGACAAATGCGGCCGCAGATTTCGGGGAATGTGTTCGTCGCCTGGCTGACCTCATAAGCCTCTTGCAAGCGGCCCTGCGCGGTCAACCGAAGCCAATCGGGAATGTTGTTGTGCAGCGGGCAATGCGACTGGCAATAGGGCACGCCGCACTGGCTGCATCGGCTGGACTGCTCTTCTGCTTTTGCCTCAGCGTACTCAGCGTAAATTTCCTGGAAATCATTTGCCCGTAGGTTAGGTGGCCGCTTCTCCGGCATGTCCCGTTCTACCGACACGAATTTTAGCATTGGCTCTTTCGCCATGGTACACTCCCATTTCCGAAGGTTTTCACTACTTCGGACAATATTGGAATAAAAGTAAGTTATGCTGACCTATATGACGATTTATTGCGTCAAAGTAAGGAAAATTTCACCTTGGAAGTAATTTTTAGGTATCAAATCGGACCTAAATAGGTTCTTTCCTTTTGATTCCAGTCCTCTAGGTTGGCGGCCACTCTTCAAAGGTTCGCACGCGAAATGTCGCTCTTTCACCTCATATTGGTTGCTTTGATTCAGGGGATTACGGAATTCCTGCCGGTCAGCTCCTCCGGGCACCTGATTCTGTTGCCCGCTCTGACGGGAATGGATGATCAGGGCCAGATGATCGACATAGCCGTGCATGTCGGAACGCTCTTTGCGGTGATGCTGTATTTTCGGGCTGACGTAGGCGTTGCAGCAAACGGATTGCCCCGGCTGATCCGTGGAAAGGTCGATACCCAAGGCGCTTGGCTTGCCCTGCTGCTGATCGTTTCAACGATCCCAGTTCTGCTATTTGGGCTGGTCCTCAAAGTGACGGGGTTCGACGCTCATTTGCGATCCGTTGCGCTTATCGGTTGGACGATGCTGATCTTTGGGATTGTCCTCTACTGGACCGACCAAAAGGGAGAGGTCACCAAGACCGCGCCTCAATGGTCGATTAAGGACGCGGTGACGATGGGTGTTTGGCAAGCCCTTGCGTTGATACCCGGCACGTCCCGGTCCGGAGCCACGATCTCAGGGGCGCGATCCCTGGGCTACGCGCGTGAAGACGCGGCAAAGCTTGCAATGCTGATGTCGATCCCGACCATCTTGGCTTCCGGATTGTTGCTGGGGTACGAGGTCGTCGGAGATGCCAATTTGGCCTTGGCGAAGGACGCGGCGATTGCCGCGGTTCTGTCATTCATCGCCGCGCTCTTCGCGCTGTCGCTGATGATGCGGCTGCTGAAATCCGTGAGCTTCACGCCCTATGTGATTTATCGGATTTTCCTTGGAATCGCCCTGTTGGGCTACGCGTACAGCTAGTCCACCCGCAGGTTCTTCGCCGATTCCTTGATGGCGTCATACTGGCCTGACGGACGGAACCGCCACAGGTAAGACGGCAACACGGCCTCCATCGAAGTCGGCGTGACCCCGAGATCCGCCAATCCTTTGGCGCTATCGCCGACCACCACGTCCGATTTCAGGCTGGTGACCTGATCGCGCGTCACCGGACCTTTGATCAAACCGCCGGTCAATGTGCTGAGCAGATCGAATGACCACCCCATGATGCCGCCCACAAAGAACGGCACATTCAGCACCAAACGGCGCCGGCGGATGACCTGCAGCATTTCGTTCATCAAGTCACGGAACGTGTTCACGTCGGGGCCACCTAACTCAAACGTGCCGGAGGTGCCGTTTACACCCGCCATGGCCGCCTGCGCCACGTCATCTACATAGACGGGCTGAAACTTCGTGTCCGCGCCGATAACAGGCAGCACCGGACCGAAGCGCGACATCGAAGCGAAACGGTTGAAGAATTCGTCTTCCGGCCCAAAAACAACGGATGGCCGCAGGATCATAGCATCCGCAAAATGACGAAGCACACCGGCTTCACCCCGACCTTTCGATTGACCGTACAACGTTTCGCTGTCCACATCGGCGCCGATCGCCGACAGATGCACCAACTGATCCACTGCAAGCTCTGAGGCGATGCGCGCGATACGTTCCGCGCCTTCGTCCTGAACCGCGTCAAAATTGTTTTTGCCGCCCTTGGCGAAAGTTCCAACGCAGTTGATCACGGCGTCAGCCCCCTCCATCACCAACCGCACAGAGGCGTCATCGCGGATATTGCAAAACACCGGCTCAACCTGGCCGACGACGCCGTAGGGCTTCACAAAGATCGCTTCATTTGGGCGGCGCACGGCGACGCGGACGCGCCAGCCCTCTTTGGCCAGACGGCGCACAATATAGCGGCCGACAAAACCTGATCCGCCGTACACAGTTGCGAGCTTGGACATGAAGAAACCTCATTGAATTGGCTAGCTACGGGTTTAGCGACCCGTCCCGGTGCAGACAAGTTTGATTTCAGCGACAAATCGGAGCGGAATCACGTTGACAGAGGCAGCGACCCACCTTAATCACCGCGCTCACGACACCTGCCCAGGTGGCGGAATGGTAGACGCGCTAGCTTCAGGTGCTAGTGTCCGTATGGACGTGGAGGTTCGAGTCCTCTCCTGGGCACCAAATATTCCCCGAAAACCCCTATGTGCTAAGCCGGAATGGCGCTTTTTGGTTGTCTTGTTCCTGGGGCAGGCCTCAGTGCAGCCACGAATTTGCCAGCCATCATGCAGATAGGCGGTCAGTCATAAATACAGCCATGGATCAGATTCTCTCGCATCAGCCGTTGTTCCAACGTGCCCCGCACCACGCCGAGGTTCTCAAGATACTCTTGCCGGTGAACCAGAAAGTCCCTGACATCAGCCAAAGCCTGTGCGCTGGAGATCGCGTCAAAGCGCAGCTTTTCGCCCGCTCTGAACTGCGCCAACCTGTCAGTGTCACACGAAATCACCGTTGCTATCTTGGGGTATCCGCCGGTGGTTTGATGGTCTGCCAGCAGCACCGTCGGAACGCCGTCCCCCGCCACCTGCACCGAGCCGCGCAGGATGGGTTCGGACGGGATGGACAGGGCATTCTTCAGCGGTAGCTCTGGTCCTGCCAGCCGCATTCCCATTCTGTCATAAGCATCTGTCACCTCGAAGGTTTCGTTTGTAAATCGGTCCAGAGAAACCGGATCAAAATGCTGATCTTGGGGACCAATGACAGCCCGAATGGGGCCGTCGGTTCGAAAGCCCGGCCGGCGAATGTCGCCATGCCGGCCTTCCCGGATCGAAGCGTCCAAAACCTCGATGAGTTGGCCGGATGCAACGGCGCCCCCTCCAAAGCCAGACGTGGAATGGGTCGCGTCGCTGCCCATCCATGCATTGGCCTGCACGTTTCCGGCAAAGGCCAGATAGGCCCAGCTCCCGGCGCGACCTGCGCGAACTGCCAGCCGCTCGCCTTGATGGACTGTTATTACGGTCCAGGAAGACAGCATCTGCCCCGCATGATCGACCACAAAGTCACCCCCGGTGATAGCCACCGTCACCGTCCCGGCGGTGCACTGCAAGATGAGGCCACCCAGCGATATCTCCAGCGCTGTTTGTCCCGGTGCATTGCCCAGCGCGGCATGGGCTGCATCAAAGGCGAGCCTGTCCATGGGCCCTGAACGCGGCACCCCGTATCGCATGTTGCCGGGCCTTCCACCATCTTGAACGGTGACAAGCGGACCGGCAAAACTGACATTGAAGGCCGCCTCAGCCATGTGCACGCTCTTTGCTCAGCCGCTCGAAGGTCGCGACGTCAATACGCTTGAACACAACGCCGTCGCCGACATCAAAGAGGAACGGGTGTTGGGGGTCCCCGGTAAAAATTTGCGTAGGAGACCGCCCCAGGATCGACCAGCCTGTCGGCATCGTCAGCGTGGTCACAATGCACTGTGATCCCGCAATAACCACGCTGCCAGCCGCGACATCGCGCACCGCCATTGGCTTTCGTGGCACGCGGATGCCTTCGGGAACCCCCGCAAGATAGGCGTAGCCGGGCGAGAACCCGTACATCAGCGCACGGTAGTCGCCAGAAAGATGGGCGGCGATCACGGCATCGGGTGAAAGCCCGGTCGCCGCGGCAACGGCGTCAAGGTCAGGGCCAAAGGGGGCCTCATAGCAGATCTCGACAACGCGTTCATTCCCGGTTTGGGCTATCGGAGACAGGGCAGTTAAGTGCTGACGCACGGCGTGCTCTATTGCCGCGTGATCTGTCTTTGCGACATCAAATGTCACTAACAGGTTGACCAGTGCAGGCACGGTTTCGTCCATGCCTTCCGGGGGGTCATTTGCCAACGATCTATCCAACGCAATGACCGCGGCATGTGCTGCCTCATCGACTTGCTCGGCAAATGTCACCAACACGGCGTGATCTGCTATGGGTTTGAATGATGCGTCCATTGTGCCCGCCAGTATGCCCAGAAAACCGTGATATACACGCTCTGCAACATCAGTCGGTCCCGCAAATTGCCCGCCGTGTCAACGGCGCTGCAAATCAAAAAGACTTCTCCTTGTGTCGGCGGTACGGTCTTCCTAGCAACACCATCATATCCACCCGGGAGGGATTGCATGCCTGTAGAAACCTACGACGATATTCGCGCCGCCGTTGCAAAGCTTTGTTCTGACTACCCGGGCGAATATTGGCGACTTCTGGATCGCGAAATGGCCTACCCGACCGAGTTCGTCGATGCCTTGACCAAAGCAGGTTGGTTGGCAGCACTCGTCCCGGAAGAGTATGGCGGCGCGGGGCTGCCCCTGTCCGCCGGGGCAGCAGTCCTGGAAGAAATACACAAGGCTGGCGGAAATGCCGGGGCTTGCCACGCGCAGATGTACACAATGGGTACGCTGCTGCGGCATGGATCAGAGGACCAAAAGCGGCAGTATTTGCCGAGTATCGCGAATGGGTCGTTGCGGCTTCAAGCCTTCGGAGTGACGGAACCCACTTCGGGCACCGACACCGGCGCGCTGATGACCACAGCGAAGCTGGACGGCGACGCCTATGTGGTGAACGGCCAGAAGATCTGGACCAGCCGCGCCGAGCATTCGGACCTGATGATCCTGCTTGCCCGCACAACTCCCCTGAGCGGAAGCATGAAAAAGACGGACGGCTTGTCGGTGCTGCTGGTCGATATGCGCGACGCCAAAGGCAATGGCCTGACCATCCGCCCCATCCGCACAATGATGAACCATGCCACCACCGAAGTGTTCTTTGACAATCTGCGCGTCCCCGCCACCAATTTGGTCGGGGAAGAGGGCAAAGGCTTCCGCTACATCCTGTCGGGAATGAACGCTGAACGTATCCTTATCGCGGCGGAATGCATCGGCGATGCCAAATGGTTCATCGAAAAGGCCGTGGCCTATGCCAGCGACCGCAAGGTGTTCGGACGCGCGATTGGCCAGAACCAAGGCGTGCAATTTCCGATTGCCAAGGCCTATGCAAACATGCGCGCCGCGGAGCTGATGGTTCGCGAGGCACTTCGGATTTACGAGGCGGGCGAAAACCCGGGGGCAGAGGCGAACATGGCCAAATTGCTTGCGGCAGAGGCCTCGAACGAAGCAGCGAATGCCGCAGTACAAACCCATGGCGGTTTTGGCTTTGCCGAAGAATTTGACGTAGAGCGCAAGTTCCGCGAAACGCGGCTGTATCAGGTCGCCCCAATCTCAACCAACCTCATCCTTAGCTATCTGTCTGAACATGTTCTTGGCCTGCCAAGATCTTACTGACGGCACATTCCGCGGCCTCAGGCCTTTCCGTAACCTCCTCCACCCGGGGTCTTTAAGACAAACACATCGTCCACGTTGAGCCACGCCTCGGCGTTTCCCCCAAGGATTTCTACGCGGCCATCTGCACGCATGACGCTGTTTTCACCTGTCTTCCCGTGCCCGCCGCCGGCGGCCCCAAACGGCGGGACTTTGCGATGAGAGGAAAGCACGGTGACAGTCATTTCTTCCAGGAACCGCAACCGCCGCGTGATACCGTCACCACCTTGGAATTTCCCTGATCCACCAGAGCCCCGGCGGATCGAAAACTCGTCCAACCGCACCGGGAAACGCGATTCCAGGACCTCCGGGTCGGTCATGCGGGTGTTGGTCATGTGGCTATGCACCGCGCTGGTTCCGTCAAACCCGTCGCCTGCCCCCGTACCACCACAAATGGTTTCGTAGTTTTGGTAGGTTTCGTTTCCATAGACAAAGTTGTTCATCGTGCCCTGACTGCCGGCGATGACCCCGAGCGCGCCAAAAAGCGTGTCTGCAATGGCCTGACTGACCTCGGTATTTCCAGAGATCACAGCGGCAGGGCTGCGTGGGTTGATCATGCTCCCCTCGGGAACCACAAGGTTCAACGGCTTCAGGCAGCCTTCGTTCATCGGGATATCGCTGCCCACCAAAGTGCGGAAGACATACAAAACCACGGCTCGACAAATCGCGAGTGGAGCATTGTAGTTCAATGCGTTTTGGGATGACGTTCCGGTGAAATCTATCTTCGCCTCGCGGGTGGTTTTGTCCACCGTGATCTTCACCTGAATCTGGTCGCCGCTGTCCAGCGAGTAGGTGAATGCACTGTCTCGCAAGACATCAAGCACCCGCCGCACACTTTCCTCGGCGTTCGCCTGCACATGCTTCATGTAAGCATGCACGGTCTCAGCGCCGAATTGGGACGTGATTTTCTGAAGCTCCAATTGCCCCGTCGCATTGGCGGCAATCTGCGCCGAAAGGTCCGCCATGTTTTGATCTATGTTGCGGCAAGGGTAGCGGCCGGAAGCGAGTAGCGCGCGGGTTTCGTGGTCTCTAAGTTTGCCCTGTTCGACCAGTAGGAAATTGTCAATCAGCACGCCCTCTTCTTCGATGGATCGGCTGTCAGGGGGCGCTGAGCCCGGAGTTTTGCCGCCAATGTCGGCATGATGCCCCCGGCTGGCAACGGTGTAGAGTATGTCCGAGCTTGCCTCGTCAAATACCGGCGTGATGACCGTGACATCGGGAAGGTGGGTCCCCCCGTTGAACGGGTTGTTCATCATGAAAACGTCACCGGGCCTAATCTTCCCGGCGTTCTGCGCCAAAATGGTTCGCACGCTTTCCGACATGGAACCCAGATGCACCGGCACATGCGGGGCATTGGCCACCAAATCGCCCGCCCCGTCGAAGATCGCACAGGAGAAGTCGTAGCGTTCCTTGATATTGACGGAATTAGCGGTGTTGGCCAGGGTCGCACCCATCTGTTCCGCGATCGACATGAACAGGTTGTTGAAGACCTCCAGCATGACCGGGTCGACCTCGGTACCGATGGCCTCCTGACGGGCGAGCGGCGTGGTACGGGTCAGGACCAGGCAGCATCCAGAAACGCATTCCGCTTGCCAGCCCTGTTCAAGAATGTTGGTGCCCGTGGGTTCGGTCAGGATGGCGGGGCCTTGGATAATGTCACCTTTGCGCAAGGTCATGCGGTCCACAATGGGCGCGTCGTGCTGCATGCCATCCGACCACATTTTGGTGGTTTGGCGCGCTGAAGGCGCGGCGGCGGCATCCGGCAATTGCACTGCCTCGCCTGTGGCCCCGATGGCCTCGGACGAGAGGACTTCGATCACGAGTGCCGCATCGGTCGGAACGAAGCCGAACCGCTGCTGATGGGCGGCGGCGAAGGCATGGGTCATGTCCTCCTCAGAGCCGAAGGGGATTTCAAGCGTTTGCTGCGCCCCGCTTGGGCGGATATGGGCCGTCTGCACCAGCTTGATATTGGTGGCAGAAATGCCCTGACCGCTGACCTCGGCGGAGGCGTCTTGGCCAAGCTGATCCAGCACAGCGCGGGCCTCTACAACCTCGGTGATTGGCTTGCCAAACTGATGCTCGCGCATGGCGCGCACGTCCGCGAGCCCCATTCCAAAAGCCGAAAGCACGCCGGCAAAGGGGTGGATAAAGATACTTTCCATTCCCAATGCATCAGCCACCAGACAGGCATGCTGCCCACCCGCGCCGCCGAAACAGTTCATGGTGTATTTGGTCACGTCATAGCCGCGCTGCACGCTGATTTTCTTAATGGCGTTTGCCATGTTTTCGACAGCTATGCGCAGGAAGCCTTGGGCAATTTCCTCAATGCTGAGGCCGCCTCCGATCTCTTTTGCCATAGCCTCGAACTTTGCGCGGACCGCGTCCACGTCCAGCGGTTGATCTGCGTTCGGGCCAAAGACAGGTGGGAACAGATCAGGCTGCAGCTTACCCAGCAGCACGTTGCAGTCGGTGACAGTCAAAGGGCCGCCACGCCGGTATGCGGCGGGGCCGGGATTGGCGCCGGCGCTTTCGGGGCCAACCTGCATACGCCCGTCACGGTAAGACAGAATCGACCCGCCGCCCGCCGCAACCGTGTGGATCGACATCATCGGCGCGCGCATCCGAACGCCCGCAACCTCGGTCTCAAAACTGCGTTCAAATTCGCCTGCGTAATGGCACACATCGGTGGAAGTGCCGCCCATATCAAAACCGATGAGCTTGTCGAAGCCGTGTTCCGTCGCAGTGCTGACCATGCCAACAACGCCGCCGGCGGGGCCTGACAGGATAGCGTCACGCCCCTCAAACAAGGCGGCGTCCGTCAGCCCGCCATTGGAACGCATGAACATCAGCCGTTCGCAGCCGCCTTTACCGGTGCCGAGCGCACTGGCCACCTGGCTGACATAGCGCCGCAAAATGGGGGAAAGGTAGGCGTCGACGACGGCCGTGTCGCCGCGCGAGACCAGCTTGATCAGCGGGCTGGCCTCATGGCTGAGGGAAACCTGATCAAAACCCGATTGCCGCGCCATGTCCCCTATGGTTTGCTCATGCGCAGGAAAGCGATAGCTGTGCATCAGCGCGACAGCGACGGATCGATAACCCTTGCCATAGGCCTCCGACAGGGCGGTACGCGTTGCACGTGTGTCGAGCGGGCAAATAACCTCGCCCGTAGCAGAGAGGCGTTCTTCGACTTCGATGACGTCGTCATAGAGCAGCTCTGGCAATTCGATATTGAGATCAAACAGGCGGGGGCGGTTCTGAAAGCCGATGCGCAACAGGTCGCGCATACCTTTTGTGATCAATAGCAACGTGCGCTCGCCCTTGCGTTCCAGCAGCGCATTTGTGGCGACGGTGGTGCCCATTTTGACGGCCGTGATTTGACCATCAGGGATCGGGTCAGCCTCGCCAAGCCCCAGCATTTCGCGGATGCCGTGCACGGCAGCGTCAGGATAAACTTCCGGATTTTCGGACAGCAGTTTGTGCGTCTTCAACCCGCCCTTCGGTGTTTTGGCGACGATGTCGGTGAATGTGCCTCCGCGGTCGACCCAAAATTGCCACATGGCATAGCTCCTTCGTTTGCTGGCGCGCGAGCAGTAAAAATCAAGATGATGAGGTGGCGGCTTTAGTAGACCAGTGACGGCAACCAGAGCGCCAGATTAGGGAAGAACAAAAGTAGCCCCAGCATTACAAACATGGTGACGACGAAAGGCAGCGCGCCTTTGATAACGTCGATCATCGGCCCGCCTTTTCGGATGCCCTGCACCACGTAGAGGTTGATGCCAATGGGCGGGGTGATCAGCGCGGTTTCCAGCAGCACCATCAGCAAGATGCCGAACCAGACGGGGTCAAAGCCCAGCGCCACCACGATGGGGGTGATCAGCGGCGCCATGGTCAGCAGCATCGACAACGTTTCCATGAAACAGCCGATCAGCACCAGCACCGCGACAATCATCAGCATGGTTTGCATCGGCGTCCAACCCAGCCCGGTGACGAAATCGGTCAGCGCCTGGGTCAGACCGATGATCGACAGCACGAAGTTCAGGAAGACGGCGGCGATGATAATCAGCATGATCATCGCTGTGGTGCGCATGGTGCCCTCGATGGCCTGACGCATCATGTCGATGGACATTTTGCCGTTCAGCGCAGCCAGCCCCATGGACGCCACGACGCCCAAGGCGGCGGCCTCGGTAGGCGTGGCAAGCCCCGCATAGATGGAGCCGACAACCACCACGAAGATGCCAAGCGGCGGGATCAGGGATGGTAGGGCGCGCAGGCGCTCGGCCCAAGTATGGCGCAGCTGATCGCCGCCCCATTCTGGTTTGATCATGCAGGCAATAACGACCGTGGCCATGAAGAGCAGCGCCAGCAGAAAGCCGGGCAGAAAGCCCGCGAGGTACAGCTCGGGAACGGATGTGTTGGTGAGCAACCCGTAGAGGATCAGGTTGATCGACGGGGGGATCAGGATGCCCAGTGTCCCGCCAGCGGCGACGGTACCCAGAAACAGGCTTTCGTTGTAACCACGCTTCTTGATCTGCGGCACAGCCACGGTGCCGATGGTCGCAGCGGTCGCCACGGAGGAACCGGAAGTGGCCGCGAACAGCGCCGAGGACCCGATATTGGAGTGCATCAGCCCGCCCGGCAGCCAGCCCAGCCATTTGACGATACCGTCATACATGCGTTCCGTGATGCCGGCGCGCAGCAGGATTTCGCCCATCATCACGAACATCGGGATCGCCACCAGCAGGAAGTCCGTCGATGTCTGCCACGCCATGTCCGAGATCGCGCGGTGCAGCGGCATCGGGCTATCGGTGAATTGCAGGATCAGTCCAAGCCATCCCAGCGAGGCGGCGATAGGCACGGCCAACCCGATCAGGGCCAGCAGGATGACAAGTGTTTTGACCAACATCAGTTTACACCGTTTCGTCTTGAATTTGCTCGTCGAGGGATTTGACCCCGATCAGGTCCTGCGTGCCTGCGTGATCGCCCTTGGCCATGCGCCTCAGCGCCACAAGGCACAGCAGCAGACCAGAGAAGACAAAGAAGGCCCAGCCCAGCAGCCACGGTATTTGCGGGATGGCCAGCGGGACGCGCATCGGCGTGATCGACCGCGACCCGTTCGACAGCGTGTCGCCGACCATCGACCAGACGTTGTAGACGATAACCAAGGCAAAGCTGACCAGCAGCAGCATTCCCAGCAGGTTTATTGCCCCGTGCAGCACTTTGGGGATCGCCCCTAAGAGCGCGTCGACCCTGATATGCGCGCGCTCAAACAACGCGTAGGACAGCGCCAGTGCGGTCGCGACGCCAAAGGCATAGCCAGAAATTTCATCCGCCCCGCCGATGGACAGGTTGAACAACTTGCGCAGGAAGACTTCCGCCGTGACGAGGAATGCCGATAGGACAATCAATGTCCCGCCAATCCATGTCAGCCACAAGCTGAGGGTGCGTGTGTTGGTTAGCAGTCGCTCTAACATCGGTTCGTCCTGTGCGAGGAGGGAGGGTTGAGCGGCGAGAGTGCCCCGCCGCCCGGGTCGTTTACTTCGCTGCAGCGGTCAGGCCGAGGATCGGACCCACGGTCTCGTTCCAGTTGGCCGCACACTCGGCCCCGCAGCGTTCCGCCCAGCGGGCCAGAACCACATCCGTTGCGATGGTGTCGCGGAGTTTTAGGTCCGCTTCAGATGGCTCGACCAAGGTCATAGATCCCGGTTCGCCGACGGAACAATCGCCGCCTGTGATACAAGAGATGGCCACGTCATCCTCAGTCGCTGTCTCGGCCCACATCGCGTCGTTCAAGGTCGCGATTTCAGTCTGGAGCAGCGATTGCTGTTCGGCTGACAGGCTGTTCCACTTGTCCATGTTCATCGCCCCAAACGCGAGGCCCCAACCGACGCGCAATGTGTAGGCGTGGGTGGCGACTTGGTTCCACTTGGCGGTGTAGGCGGACATGGTGCCGGTGATTGCGCAGTCAACGACGCCCTTTTCCAGCGCCGGGATCACTTCGGAGAAGGACACGGTGACGGACGTGCCGCCGACGCCTTCGACGAAATCACCCAAGGTGGTGGAGTAGACACGGATTTTCTTGCCGTCCAGGTCTGCGATGCCGTTCACCTCGCCATTGCACCACAGGGTTTGGCTGGGAAACGGGTACAGCATCAGGAGCTTGGCGTTGTAGATGTCGGCGAATGCAGTTTCCAAAGTGGGATAGTAAGCTTCCGAAACTTTGCGCTGCGTGTCGATGTCTTGGGTCAGTGACGACAGGTCTGCGCCCTCAAAGATCGCGTTCTCTGCCGCGACGTAGCCAGGCAGGCCGAAGGCGAAATCGAACACGCCGTTCTTCACAAGGCGCATAATCTCAAAGCCCTTCAGGCCGAGACCGGATTGTGACTGGATCTTGCCGACGATGGCACCGCCGGAGGCTTCGTTGAGGCGGGAATTGAAGAAGGGTTCTTCGTGCTTTTGGAAGTTCGTCAGGCTGGACCATGTGCCCACGGCGCTCAGAACGACAGGGTCATCTGCGAAGGCGGCGCTTGCGCTGAAGGTGAGGGCTGCGAGGGCCGTTGTTACTTTTTTCATCGTTAGTCTCCTTGTTGGTCGTTTTTGTTATGGGGTCGGAAGAATGGGCGTTTCGGCATCTTCGGCCACGTCCGCGATCAGCATGTGGCCGGGAGAATGGGTGATGCATAGCGGCAGCTTGGCATCGAGCAGCACGTTTTGCGGAGTGACGCCGCAGGCCCAATAGACAGGGACCTCGCCCGGTTTGATTTCGACTGCATCACCCCAATCGGGGCTGGACAGGTCATTGATGCCAATCTCAGTGGGGTCGCCAATGCCAATGGGCGCACCGTGGGCCTGCGGAAACCGGGCGCTGATTTTGTGGGCTTCGTCTACCTGATGTTCCGGGATGGGCCGCATTGTGACGACCATTTTGCCGCCAAACGGCCCTGCCGGTGTCAGGTCGATGTTGGACCGGAACATAGGGACGTTGCGGCCCGTTTCGATATGGCGGACGGGGATGTCATTGCGCAGAAGCGCATTTTCAAACGTGAAGGAGCAGCCCAGGGCAACGGTGACGAAGTCGTCGCTCCAGAGAGCGGAAATATCGCTGACCTCTTCCGCAAGCACGCCGTCTTTGAAGACGCGATACCTTGAGACGTCAGTTCGGATATCGATGTCGCGGCCAAGCGTCGGCAGGCTCGGGTCGCCGCTATCACCCACACCAACCACCGGGCAGGGCTTGGGGTTGCGCTGGCAGAACCGCAAGAAGTCCAACGCAAACCGCTCAGGGAGAATTGCGAGGTTGCATTGAAGCTTTCCTGCGGCAAGGCCGGCGGTATGCCCCGCATATGATCCAGACCGAATAGATGCGCGAACCTGCTCGGCGGACGCGCCTGTTAGATCGGCGTAAGATGTGGTCTGGGTCGTCATGGCGGCAGCCTCTTGTGGTCTGGGAAAACCATTCCACAGATGCTGCAATTTATTCAAATTATCATTTTATATCAGGAGTGATAGATTTTGGCGATCTACCTAGGGTGAGAAGCTTCCCACTGCACCGCCACGTCCCGCGCAATTTCTGCGCTGTTTTCAACAAGAAAGCTGCGCGGTTCCGACAGGTAAGACGCCGTGAACTCCAACGATGTGGGTTTGAACCCGGGGTCGAACTCGACAATTTGGCCGGAGCGCAGGTAATCGTCTGCCAGGGCGCGGGGATAGGGGCCAACGGCGATTCCCGCCGCGATCATCTTCAAACTGGCCGACAAAGACGCCGACGCATAGACCCGCACCTGAGGCCCAATGCGGCGGGACAATTCCGACATCAGCTCGCGGTGGGGTCGGGTCTTGCTGGAATATGAAATGACCGGAATGGCGCTAAGATCAGTTTCCGGATTTTGGGTCGAGCGGTACCAATGCAAATCGAACGGCGGCAGGGCCACGTTTTCGACGGTGAATTCCGAAACAGGGCCCATCAGAAAGACCAGATCCAGCCGCCGCTCCAAAAGGGAGGCCCGCAGGTTGAGCGAAATATCGACCGTCAAATCAAGGTTCACGCGAGGATATTGCTCGCTGAACGCTTTCAGGAACTCCGGCAACCAGGCTTGTGCAATCGTCTCCGACGCGCCTACGCGAAACAGCCCCTCTGCCTCGGACGGATTTGCCACACGCTGCTTGATCTCTTCTTCGACGAACAGCATCTGTTCCGCATAGGACAGAAGCAATGTGCCATGCTTCGTGAGCACAAGGGTGCCGGGGCCACGTTCGAAAAGCGGGACGCGCAGCTCATCTTCCAAGTTGGATATGCGCGTCGACACCGCGGGCTGGGACAGATGCAGACGCTCCGCCGCTTTGCGAAAGCCCCCAAGCCTCGCAACCCACAAGAACGTCTTTATTTGATCAAAGGTCATAGGTATTCATATTGTTGATTACATTCGGGGCCAATCCATAAATAAACCTGTGCCTGCACGACATTCGTCCAAGCTGAACCGTTTGGGAAACAACACTGGGCCAACCTCCATCGCCGCCGGCAGGGTCGCCTCATCGGGCTTTGTTGAAAAATCCTGCCAAAGCACGTATTGCCAACTCCAACCCATACACAGGACTTTATCGTGGCAAATCATCTCTATATCGGCGACTTGCCGGACGGCTTGGACCTTGGGCCTATCGTGGCCATAGATTGCGAAACCATGGGGCTCAATCCACATCGGGATCGGCTATGCGTGATCCAGATGTCTGGCGGCGACGGCAATGCCCACATGATCCAGGTGCAACAGGGCCAGACGGAGGCCCCGAACCTAAGCAAGATGTTGGCGGATCCGAATGTCCTGAAACTGTTTCACTTTGGGCGCTTTGATATCGCGGCCATGCTGAATACGTTTGGAACCGTCACCGCGCCTGTTTATTGCACCAAGATCGCGTCAAAGCTGGTGCGTACCTACACGGACCGGCATGGGCTGAAAAATCTGCTTCAGGAGTTGATGAACAAGGATATCTCCAAACAGCAGCAGTCTAGCGACTGGGGCGCCAAGAGCCTGACCGACGCGCAATTGGACTACGCGGCGTCTGATGTTTTGTACCTGCACGAGCTGCGCGAGAAGCTGAACGTGATGCTGGAACGCGAGGGCCGCACCGAGATTGCGCAGGCGTGTTTTGACTTCCTGCCGATGCGCGCTCGGCTGGATTTGGCCGGTTGGCCTGAAATTGACATCTTCGCGCACTAAGTAAGGGGCATGTTGAAACACGTGACCACCAAGACCCAAATGGACACACCGATCCAATCCGCCCGCCGCGTCATCACCGACGAGGCCGACGCGCTGACCAAGCTTGCCCAATCGATCGATGGCAGCTTCGCCGAAGCTGTGGATCGCATCCAGACCTGCCAGGGCCGCGTGATTGTCACCGGCATGGGCAAATCAGGCCACATCGCAAACAAGATTGCGGCGACGCTGGCGTCCACCGGGACACCGGCCCATTTTGTGCACCCGGCCGAGGCCAGTCATGGCGACCTTGGGATGATCGGCAAAACGGATGTGGTGCTCGCGCTGTCAAACTCTGGCGAGGCGCCCGAGCTTTCCAACCTTCTGGCCTATACCCGACGTTTCAATATTCCGCTGATTGCCATCACCAGCCGTATCGACGGTACCCTCGCCACCCAATCCGACATCTGCCTGCTGATCCCCCAACTGGGCGAAGCTTGCGGCTATGGTGTGGTGCCAACCATCTCGACGACCATGACGCTGGCGATGGGCGACGCATTGGCAATCACCTTGATGCAGCTGCGCGGGTTCACGCCAGAGCATTTCCGCGACTTCCACCCGGGCGGCAAGTTGGGGGCCAAGCTGTCGAAGGTTGGCGACCTGATGCATTCGGGCAGCGCCTTACCGATGGTCAGCCTTGATACGCCGATGTCCGAGGCGCTCCTTGAAATCAGCCAAAAAGGGTTTGGCGTCGTCGCGGTAACCGACGCGGACGGACATTTGGCGGGCATCATCACCGATGGCGACCTGCGCCGCCACATGGACGGGTTGCTCGACCAAACCGCAGAGACCGTGATGACCGCAGCGCCTCAAACGATAACGCCGGACTCGCTTGCCGATGCGGCGGTCAGCATCATGAACGACCGGAAAATCACATGCCTGTTCGTGACCGAAAACGGCACGGCAACGGCGCCGATGGGTCTGCTGCATATTCACGACTGTCTGCGGGCCGGGGTGGCGTAGCATGGCCGTCGCGAACAACCCCTATTCCCGCTTCGTGCAATTTGCGAAAATCGCGTTGCCGTTGCTTGCTTTGGGGCTGTTGTCGACAATGTTCCTGTTCTCCAAGAGCGTCGACATAGAGGGAGCCATCCCGATCTTCGAAGGCGCGGAAGAAATTGCGCGGGAACAGAGCCTTGCTGCCCCGAAATTTTCTGGGGTCACCTCCGATGGATCGACGATCACCGTGACGGCCGAATCTGCGAAACCCGACCTGACGAACCCTCGACGGCTATCCGCCAAAAATGTGATGGCGGACATAGAAACTCAGGGCGGCACGCAGTTCATGGTTCTGTCGGATGATGCTTTGTATGACGGCACCACCGACACGCTCGATCTGATGGGTAGGGTCCGCATAAACACGTCAACTGGCTATCAGCTAAACACCGATGCTTTGGTTGCCGATCTGGCCGTAACCGGATTGGTGTCGCCGGGCATGGTGACGGGCACCGGACCGGCTGGAACTCTGGAAGCGGGCGCAATGGAATTGTCCGGTGAAAACGGCTCACAGGTTCTTGTTTTCAAGCAGGGCGTTAAACTGATATACGATCCGAAAGATTAGGGGGTGTCATGAGACATGTGTTGCGGCCTGTGTTGGGCCTTGTTCTCGCTATCTGCGCCAGCTCTGCATTGCTCGCCCAAGGGGCGACGGTTGCGTTTGGCGGCTTGCAGCACGACGCGTCGCTTCCTGTCGAAATCACAGCGGACGAACTGACGGTTGACCAAGGCACCGGCTCCGCAGTGTTCATTGGCAATGTTGTTGCCGGTCAGGGCGAAATGCGGCTCAGCGCGGCCCGCGTGCAGGTGCAATACGCCGTGGTGGACGGCCAGGCGACAGGCGACATTGATCAGCTGATCGCCTCAGGCGGCGTGACCTTGGTCAATGGCGCCGAAGCGGCTGAGGCCCAGAACGCGGTCTATTCGGTAAGCGGCGCCGAGATCGTGATGACCGGCGACGTGATCCTGACGCAAGGCGTCAACGCGCTGTCGGGTGAAAAGCTGACGGTCGACCTGAACACCGGCAAAGGCCGGATGTCCGGCCGCGTCAAAACGATCTTTCAGACGGGCGGTAACTGATGGCAGACGGGCCAAATCTGCAGGTGACCGACGGGTCATCCGGCCTGAAAATCGTCGGGCTGCGCAAAAACTATAAGCGGCGCCCGGTGATCCGGGACGTGTCGCTCGATCTGGCACGTGGCGAGGTTGTCGCTTTGTTGGGACCAAATGGTTCCGGCAAAACGACCTGTTTCTATTCCATCGCCGGGCTGGTCACGCCCGAGGCGGGGACGGTCACCATCGATGGGCAGGATGTTACGCTGCTACCGATGTACCGGCGCGCCAAAATGGGCATTGGTTACCTGCCACAGGAAATGTCGATTTTTCGCGGGCTGAGCGTCGAGGACAACATTCTTGCCATCCTCGAAATCTCCATCAAAAACCGGACCAAACGCCGCGAACGGCTGGAAGAGCTGCTGAACGAATTCTCGATCGGACACCTGCGCCGGGCCCCTGCCCTGTCCCTTTCTGGCGGCGAACGTCGCCGCGCGGAAATCGCCCGCTGTTTGGCGGCTGACCCCAAATACCTGCTGTTGGATGAACCGTTTGCCGGTGTCGATCCAATTGCAGTCGGCGAAATCAGATCGCTGGTTGCGGATCTCAAGAAGCGGGGAATCGGCGTGCTGATCACCGACCACAACGTACGCGAAACGCTTGAGATCGTGGACCGCGCCTACATCCTGCATGATGGCCATGTGTTGATGAGCGGCACCACGGATGAAGTGGTAAAGGACGAAAATGTGCGCCGGGTTTACCTGGGCCAAAACTTCCGCATTTCCTGAGATTTTGAAGCAAATTTAGGGCGTTAACCCGCCGATGCCCCTCGAACGTAAGCAAAGACTCAGTTGACAGACCCCTACATCCTGACGCCAAATACATAGGATGACATCGCAAACCTCTTTGGTTTTGGTCACGCCTCACAATGTGGCCCTGCGGAATCGCCCCAATACTTCGGGCGCATGTCGTCGATTAACCAAATCGTCAGGATTGGCCCGCACCCAGCGGGTCTGTTCCGCCACATATTGAAGGAGACGCAATGCGCTATCAAATCAGCGGCAAACAGATCGATATCGGGGTAGCACTCCAAACCCATGTGGAAAGCGAACTGGCTGAAATGCTTGGGAAATACGCCGGACGCCCGACCGACGCGACGGTGGTTTTCTCCAAACATGCACATGAATATGTGTGCGAAGCGACGGTTCATCTGAGCACAGGTTTGACGACGCAGGCCAAAGCCCATGAGACCGAGATTTACGCCGCTTTTGATAGCTGTTCTGAAAAAATGGACAAGCAATTGCGGCGCTACAAAAGGCGCCTGAAGGACCATCACAAAGAGCGGTCGCAACCTGTTGAACTTTTCGAAGCTTCCTCCTATATCCTCGCCGGAACTGCTGAGTCGGACGATAGCGAGCCGGAGACCCTTCAGCCCATTATCGTGGCGGAAATGGAGTCCAAGATACCATCGCTTTCGGTCGGCGAAGCTGTTATGCAAATGGAATTGGCGGAAGCTCCAGTGCTGGTGTTCCGCAACGAGGGAAACAAAGGGATCAACGTCGTCTACAAACGCGACGACGGCAACATCGGTTGGGTTGATCCTTCAAGCAGTAACTAGCGGCCATTCGGCTGCGTTTGAGAGCGGTCATGCAAATTGTAGACATACTTCAACCGAGTTCGGTGAGAAGCGTAGCTTCTATTTCCAGCAAGAAACGGCTGTTTCAGGAATTGGCAGATCTTGCCGAATCCAGCCACGGCCTTCCTGCGTCTGAAGTCTTCGACGCGCTGCAAGATCGCGAAAGCCTTGGGCCGACTGGTGTCGGCCAGGGCGTTGCCCTGCCCCATGCCCGTTTGGATTCGCTCGACACGGTCGTGGCGGTGTTCTTGCGGTTGGACAAAGCCGTCGATTTTGATTCCGCCGACCGTCAACCGGTTGACCTGTTCTTCTGCCTGCTTGCCCCGCCGGATGCAGGTGTTGAGCACCTGAAAGCGCTCGCGCTCGTGTCCCGCACTATGCGGGTGTCTCAGGTCTGCGCCAAACTGCGCGCCAATGACGACGCGTCGACGCTGTTCACGATCCTGACCGATTCGGAAGGCAGCCAGGCGGCCTAAGCCGACCAGTCACCAAATCCGAAGCTGATGTAGTCTTTGCGATACGTCTGGAAGCAAAGCTTTTCCAGCTGCGCATCATAAATGTCAGCAAGGCCAAAGGGGGTATCCGCTGCGGCAGGTTGGTACCCGCCACCCGACAATCCAAGGTCTTCTGCCAAGCGCGAAAGCTGCAAAGCGGCCTGGTCCTCGCGGATCAAGACATCCGGCAACGCGACCACAGCCGCTGCCTCCAGCAGAGATGACTGAGAGGCCCAGACGGCATCAATCCGCACGCTGGTTTGCCCCGCCAGGTTCCCCTTCAGGAATTTCAGAAAGTTGATGAATGCGACCTTGTGGTCGTCCTTGCTGTACCCGCTAAGATCGCCATTCTTGGGGACGGACACACCGTATTTGTTGCGCATAATGCGGCGCGGGTCCTGAAAGTTATTGTCTTCCTTCGGCACTACATATTGGCAAAACACGTGATGTGCCCGCGCCAGCGGGTGACGCAGAATGCTGAACGCCCGGTGGCCGGGATGCTGCTTCTTCCACTGCCGAAGGTCCTTTTGCGACAACCCCGTTTGAAGGGCATCTACGCCGACAGCATCGACCCCGGCCAACCAATCCAAGGCCTGACCATGCGGTCCGGACCGGATAGGAATGTAAAGCAATGGCGCCCTGCTTGCCGTGTAGAAACCCGGCACCCCAGGCCCGCGCCGCGGTTCGAAATTGGGCGTATCGGACAATCCAAAATGGTCGATGGAGGCAAGCGCCTTCACCATCTCGTCGTAGTTCGTGACCTTGTCTTCAAGGTCGCTGGGGTTCTGTTTCTTGGTCGATTTCGCGGCGGCGTCAATCTGATGCTTTGACCCAATAAACTGCGCAATTCCGTTCAGTACCCCGGTGTCGCCAATATCCTCATAGGATATGTAAAACGCTGTTTGTCCGCTGGTCTGAATGCCCCGCAAAATGTCGAGCTGAAAATCCCGTTTGTCTGCCAGTTGGCGCAGAAATTCCGCTTCATCGAAGGTCACTTTTGCCGAGCGGCGCTGCTTGACATCAGACAATTTCCACTGCCCCGTCTGCGCTGCAATTTTCAGCGACACATAGCTGTCGAGCGGGTTCCGCGTCAGCACGATCTTCGCGCATTTTGGGTCAGCCAGAACATGCGCCATGACGCGCGGGTCGTGGTCGTTAAAAAACCGAAACCCGCCAATCCCGTCCGTATTGCTTTTGATCCGTTCAATCAGCGCGATCGGCGCCGTCTCTCGTTGCGCAAGGTCAATGCCGAACAGTTCGTCTTTGTTGTGATGGCCCACGAAATGCGGATTGTAGATTTCTCCGTAGCACTGCAGATCCTCAAACCCGTTGAGGCTGGCTTCGAGAAAATTAGACCCTGTCCGCATCTCTGCGAAAACAACGAAATATTCAAATTCCATCTACTTGACCAAATACGGCCGCTGGCCGCCCTCTTGCCGTTTCTCACCCTCAATGATCGGGAAATCGCCCATCAAATGCGGGCTCATGCCTTGGTTCTTGAGGTTCTGCAGAAACTGCCCGAACCCGGCCAAGTTCGCCATTTGCGGCACCTCGGTCAAACGTCGCTGCGCCCCTCCGCCCAGCTCATCGAGGATAAGTTGCAGTTTCTCCATCGGGTCCTCGATGAATTCCGCAAGGCTCCAAATGCTGATACGGGCCTTCGTTTGCCCTGTGCGCAGCAGATCAAGATGCGCGGCCTCAACCCGTTGCAGAAACGCGGCCTCCTTGCGCAGCTCGGCAAAATTTCGATTCGAATGAAACAGCGGAATCGCCCAAGCGCCAGTGATGATCGAGATTTGGGCATTTCGGTCAGACGCCAAAAACTCGCCGACAGCCTGGGTGTCGTTGGGCCCAAACAAGAAGCACTGATGTTCCCCGCGTGTATTCCAGGTCAGATTGGTGACGAAACCCCGCGGGTTGTAATCGCGCAAAGCCGCGCTATCGGACAGCGCGCCATTAAAAACGTCTACGTCGCCCGCAAACCGCACGCGGTCTTTCGCAAATAGATGTTTGTGAACACGGTTGCCGGTCCGCCGCGCCAACCAGGCGTCAAAATCCTCAAAGAGGTCATCAAAGCCCTCAAAGACCGAATAGCGCCCGGCCGTCTTGCCATTTTCCCAGCCGTCATTCGGGTAGCGTCCCTGCATGTAAAGACCCGCCCGGCCCCGCGTCCGGCGTTCCGTTGCGCGGCTAAACAGGCGGTCAATCTTCAGCGGGTTGGGTTCCACCTTCTGCAAAGCCCGGTCCGCAGGCGCAAGAAAGTCGCGGTACAATCGTTCCGCTTGTGGCCAAATTTTGCGTGCCACAAAACAGTCCGACCGCCGCAGCAGCTGGATGTGATCGTCGTAGAACACATGCGGTTTGCCCTGGAAGTCAAACTTGGACAGCGTCAAAGATCGGCTCTCGATTTGGGTGGAATAGAGCCTTGCCAGGGTCTGAAAATAGCTTTCGTCAGGAATCCAGACTCGCTTGAAGTATCGGTCAAATTCCTCGCGCCGGGGGTCTTCCAGAATGGCGGACAGAGTTTGCCGTGTCAGGCACCACCATTGCGACCCCAAATGAGGCGTTAGCTCCTCCGGTATCTTGCGTTTGAATTTCAGCCGGCGTTGCAGGTCGACATAGGCATCAAACAACCGCCGGTGGCGTTTCCAGGAAAATGGGAATCGCAAGGTGAATCGTTCCTGATCCAGCCCGCCAACAGTCCAGTCCACCTCGTCGGTGGTGACGGATTCGATGAAGTCGGTACGTGGGCGTTCATCAAGGTAGGTTTGCAGCTCGTCCAGCGGCCGCAATGGCAGACAAGAGCCGCTTGACAGGTAGACATGCCGGACGTGCTTGAACTCCGACAACATCAATTCACATGCGGTTTGGCTTGCCCCGACAATGGACCAGTTGCCCCACTCGCAGGCGTGACGCTCCGAAAACCGGATGTCTTTGCAGTCGGCAAGCTTCTTTCGGAACCATTCGAAGTCGTCCTCTGAGACGCGCTTGTCAACATGGATGACAACCGGCTTTCCGCTGTCATGGAAATGGCGCGCCGTTTGCGCCGCCCGGTCCAGCGCTTCGTGCACCAACATGATGAAGCCGACGCTCATGCCCAGTTCCCTTTCGACATGAGACCGAGAATTTCAAGCTGCCGCCAGTTTATGTACTTCTCGGACCATTGGCACCAAAGGTCGGGATTTACCGCCATGCCTTCGTTATAGGCTTTGTATTCGTGGCTGTTGGCGAAGTGCTGTTTGCGCTCCAGCTCTTCGGCCGACTTGGCTTTGAACGTGTCGAGGAACTTGGCGTGCAACAAACAGCCCGAAGTCTTCTCCCCGCCCCATTCATCATAGACAAGGTTCAACCCGCGCGGCAGCAGCATATGAGTTGAACTGACGTAAGCGTAAGCGCGGTTCCATTTCACCAGCGGGATCTTGTTCATTGCCGGGGCGCGTTCTGCGTTCTCGTAGAAGAACGCACGCGCACGCGGGCCGCCTTGTATCCACAAATTGCCATAACGGCTGTTTTTCTGGATCGTGTAATTGCCGCTGTCGAACCAGTGCGCCACTTCAAACGGGTCCTGCCCCTCTTCGTATTTGACGCTGTCGATTGGGCCCTTGGGATACATGTCCAGCAACATCGTGCCGAACGACTTGATCGAAGATGCGTCCAGCCAGTCGGTCAACGCTCGGATCGGCCGGGTATCGCAAAACGGGTAGATAAAGAATTCGTCAACATCGACGGTCAGCGACCAATGGCCGTGGGCGTACCGCATTTGCAGCCAATTTAGCCAATCGACACCAAAGCGGGCGCGCTTGTACCCTTCCTGGCTGTAGAAAACAGACACATCCATCTGCTGTTCCAGATATGCGCCCGTTCCGTCATCCGAGCCGTTATCGACAAAGAAGAAATGATCGACGCCAAGGTCTCGGTAGTATTTCAGGAAGAATGGCAGCCTGATCCGTTCGTTTCGCAACGTGCAAAACAGCAGAATGTCGTTCTTCCCGATCTGCTGCGTCCGGTTGCGTTTGGACGTAAGTTCACGCCTTTTGCGAAAGGCCCTGGCCCTCCAACGGCGTCTTTCAAGCCGCAACCGATATGATTTCAGAACGCCCATGGTTGTCCCAGCCGAAAAGCCCTTGTCCGCACGTTAAGTCGAGCCCATGACCGCGCCGTTAACGCGAACAAAGTGCTCGTCCCATGTTGGTATATGCGGCGTGTTCTTCGCGCACGCGTCGCGGAGGTCTTCCAGCCTTTTCTCTGCCTGCTCTATTATAGTTTTTTGCCAAAGATATCGGTCATTTACGTTTGCGTAAACGGGGTAGTCCCCCAACAGCTCACGATGGATGGCAAGATCGCCACAGACGACCGGGACATTCAGCGCGGCGGCCTCTAGCGAGGGCAGGCCAAATCCTTCCGCATGGCTTGGAAAAAGCAATCCATGGGAACCGGCGACGAGCGGCCACATATCCGCATCCGACATAGTGTTATGCTCATGTATGCGGGGGTGATCCTTGAGGACTTCAAGTTTTGTGATCACATCAACGTTTTCCCATCCACGCTGCCCGATGATGTAAAGATCCGGCATAATTTCTTCGGATAAGTGATCCTCCAATTCTTGCCATACGTCCAAGAGCAACGCGTGGTTCTTGCGTGGCTCAATCGTGCCCAGAGTGACGAAATAGGGTCTATTAAGGCGTGAAACGTCCATGATGTTGTCTGGAACATCGATGCCAAGATGTGCAAAATGCATTCCCCGATCGCGCCCGTCCAAAGCAGCACGCGCCTTGGCTAAGGAGTCCTGCGAATTGGTTATGATGCAATGAGCATGTTCCTTCATCGCCACAAGCTTCTTTAAAAAGGCCTGGGCCGTCCCCGCCCTCTGGAACTGGGGAAATTCAACAGGGATCACATCGTGCAGGAAGACAACCGGGGCAATATCTGCCCGGGCAAATCCAGCAAGGACCCGTTCGGACAGATTGGAATGCCCGATATTGAGATATCGGCAGCCCTTGGGCACAAAATTCCGGAAGGCCGCAGGTATGTCGCTGAATTTTCTCAATGCCAGCCGTCTGAGATCAGATTCCGCGGCGCCGCGCGGGGCCGGGGTCTTGAGCCCCACCAAGGCCCGCAGGTCGCGCTTGCCCCAGACCACCTGCCCCGTCAGCTTCTGGTGGAACGCCGACAGGCCACCCCTATCCAGCAAAACAAAACCGTCGGACAGTTTGGCCAGGCCAAACAGGTCAGGATCGGTCGCCAGACACCATTCCAGATATGCCAGCTCAACCCTATCCACCCCGGTGTAGGGGCCGCGACCGACACGGCTGGTCAGACGGGTGATGTCGATGATCGCAGGAAAATCCCTAGCGGTCGTAATGGCCGTTTTGGTGCCAGCGCCATGCATCGCTTACCATTGCCTCCATCGTTGACCGTTTCGGGTCCCACCCCAGCAGGTCACGTGCGGCAGCACTTCCCGATACAAGCTTGGTCGCGTCCCCAGCCCGACGGGCGCCTTCCACGACAGGAACCGACTTGTTGGTGATGGTGCGGCTGCTGTCGATCACCTCCCTCACCGAGAACCCTGTCCCGGTTCCAAGATTGAAGACCGCGTTGCCTTTGCCTTCCAACAACCAATTCAGACCCAAAATATGGGCATCGACCAAATCCATCACATGCACATAGTCCCTAATACACGTGCCGTCCGGCGTATCATAATCGGTGCCGTAGACGGTCAGCGCATCCCGCTTGCCATCTATCGCGTCCATCACCAACGGGATCAGATGCGTCTCGGGTTGGTGGAATTCACCAACGTCTCCTTCGGGATCTGCGCCGGCGACGTTGAAGTAGCGAAAGGTCACGTGTTCCAACCCGTGGCTGGCGCTAAAATTGTCCAATATGTCTTCAATGGCCCGTTTTGAAGCACCGTAGGCATTGAGAGGCGCTTGCGGGCTGTCTTCGGTCAATGCGACCCCATCTTGTTCGCCATAGGTCGCGCAGGTGGAGGAGAACACGAACTTCCTGCACCCTGCGGCGATTGCTGCTTCGACCAGATTCAATGACCCCAACACATTGTTACGCCAGTACAGGCCGGGGTTATCCATGGATTCACCAACCTGACTCAGCGCCGCAAAATGCATCACCGCAACGGGTTGGTGTTTGGCAAATACAGTGTCTAACCTGCTGCGATCCTGAAGGTCGCCCTTTTCGAAGGGGCCAAACTTTACGGCCTGCTCCCATCCGGTATCGAGATTGTCGAAAGTCACGGGCAGAAAGCCGGCCTTGGCCAGGACCTTGCACGCATGCGAACCGATATAGCCTGCGCCCCCTGTGACCAGAACAGTTTTCATACCAGTATTTGCCCCAGATTATTCGGCTGCTTTGCGCAGCGATGCCATCTCGTCAAGGTAGCCCTCAAATTCGTCGCGCAATTCGGGGCGGGTCAGGCCAAACGCGACGGTCGCCTGCAGGTACCCTGCCTTGGATCCGCAATCAAAGCGCTGCCCTCGGAAGCGATAGCCATATACGTCACGATCCGCCTCAATCTCTTGCGCGATCGCGTCGGTCAGTTGGATCTCACCGCCCGCGCCTTGCTTCATCTTTGTGAGATTATGCAAAACCTGCGGCGTCAGGATGTATCGTCCGATCACCGCCAGATTTGATGGCGCTTCGTCGACGGCGGGTTTTTCGACCATGCCGCGAACGGACACCATCGAACCCATGTCTTCCTTCACATCGAGCACGCCATATGCAGACGCCTTTTCATGCGGGACCTCCATTGCGGCAACCATGCAGCCGCCGGTCTCGGCATAGGCTTCTGTCATTTGCTGCAAGCAGGACTTTTCTGCCGCGATTACGTCGTCTGGCAGGATCACAGCGAATGGTTCATTCGCAATCAAACGGCGCGCGCACCAAACCGCGTGTCCAAGCCCGAGGGCTTTATGCTGGCGGATATAGGCAATCGCGCCGCTGTCCATGTTGGTGTTCTTCAAGGTCTTGAGAAGATCTTTTTTGCCCTTCTTGCGCAGAGAACTTTCAAGCTCCGGCGCGTGGTCAAAATAGTCTTCCAACGCGCCTTTTCCGCGCGAGGTCACGAAGATGAACTCCTTGATGCCAGCGGCTCGCGCTTCGTCAATCGCGTATTGGATCAAAGGGCGATCCACCAAGGTCATAATTTCCTTCGGTATGGACTTGGTGGCCGGAAGGAATCTGGTTCCTAATCCGGCTACGGGAAAGACCGCCTTGGTGACTTTGCGTTTCATCTGTGCCTCAACTTTCAAACTAGAACTAACTTACCGCTTCTTGCCTGTCACCTACTGCACCTAGAACGGGGAATTTTTGTGGCGAAACCGCCAACAATTTCATGTGATCGGTGGTTTATCGCTGGGGGCGCTTTGGGGCATCCACAATGTCCCGGGTTTTGCTCAGCATTTGACACTCACGTTCAGCGCGCGCGCGCGTGCTGTATCGCTTGTAAATTGGGTCGGACCGGTCCGACCTGCCATATAGCCCGCCAGACTGGACCCAATACCCGTCTCGATGGAACCAGCGACGGTGAAACAGCGCGGTTCGGCTAAAGACCATCACTGTGACGGCTGCGTTTCTTGAAATGTGATCACAAGCCGTGGCGAAGAGCCGTTTTTGCAACCGGCGTCGCCCAAAGATCACTTGGTGGCCGCTGTTTTGTGCGAGCAGGAACGGCAGCAGCTTGCCGACTTTTTTTGGGATTTTGGTCGTAATAGACTCTCTTTTCAGACCGTCCATCACACCGTCATCATATGTTTCAATAAGACTCTTGACCGCGCCGGGTTCCAGCTCCCCCCGGACCATCAACCGGCACAACCGGTCGCGCTGATGCGCTCGGTACCGGTCAATCCGACCAATGTCCTGACCGAATTTCTTCAAAAAGTAGGCCCGGCTGGCCCCAATATCAAACAGGGATCGAGGGGCGCGACTCTGGGTGCGGCGCGCACTTTTGGCATAGCCATGCTGAACCTCTGCATCCGGAACAATCGCCGTCAGCAGCCCCGCCTGTCCGATGCGGACATTCAGGTCAGTCTCGTCCATATAGAAGTGATAACTCTCATCAAACCCGCCCAGCCGAACCAGAACGTCCCGCCGGAAGGCGCAATTGGTTCCTTGGGTTTTGATTGCGCGGTATTCCGTCCCCTCCAGCAGGGTTGTGCGGGCCACATCTATTGGTTCCGAGTCCCCAGTTTGCCCGATTGCTTCGGCCTTCCACTGGTAACTGATGCCGTTTCGACCACGAACAAACCCGCCCGCCGCGGCGACTTCGCCTTGCTTGAACGGAGCGGTGAGCCGCTTAAGCCAGGTCGGTTCCGCTACCGCATCATCATCGATGAAGGCCACAACATCGCCCGCAGCCAAAGAAATTCCGATGTTTCGGGCCCGGGAAATGTTCGGAATGTCAAATTCGCTGAATTTCACCCGGTCGGTGAGCATTAGCTCGGAAATGACGCGCGAAATTCCGGCGTCACCGACCAAAACCACTTCGAAATCCATCGCAGTTTGCAATTTGAGCGCCAGGAGGCACTTGCGAAGCTCCTCAGGCCGATGCCGACTGACGACAACAACGCTGACGGACGGGGACGTCATTCCACCCCCATATCCCGCATCATTGCTTCGAGCTTGGGGACATCTTCTGGATTGTTCAATTCCCAAAATTGGCGGTCGCGGGCGTCTACTTCGATGCACAGGACCGAATGGCCATTCTCGAGGAATCGCAGCTGCTCCAACCCTTCCAGATTCTCAAGCGGGCCAGGCGACCAAGTTGGATAATTCGCCAACGGCTTTGGACGGTACGCGTAGACGCCAACATGGTGAAACACCGGTGTTTCCGCTGCGTTAGAGTATGTTTTTGGTGTAAACGGAATAACCTCTTTCGAGAAATAGAGCGCATGGCGATTGCGATCAAAAACCGCCGTGGTGCCGCCAACACGGCCTTCACGCCGGTCATTCAAAAACCCGTTCAAAGCGGCGCCGTCGGTCTTCAACACAGGGGTTGCGACCATGGCATTCTCGTCAGCGTTCAACCCGTCGACAAGATCTTCGATGAACCAAGCGGGGGTCAATGGTGCGTCACCCTGCAGGTTAACTACGATGTCATACCCGCCGCCCATCGTCGCGTGGGCTTCTGCGCAGCGCTCTGTTCCATTCGCGCAATCGGGCGAGGTCATGACGACTTCCGCTCCAAATGCTTCCGAGGCCTCTTTGATGCGCGTGTCATCCGTCGCCACAACCACGCGGTCGATGCCGGAAACGCTCATCGCGGCCCGCCAAGACCGCTCAATGAGCGTCTGCGGCTTTCCTGAGGATCCGGTCAGCGGCACCAGCGGCTTGCCGGGATATCTCGTAGACGCAAACCGCGCCGGGATTATGATTGCGACTGACATCAGGCTGATTTCAACGAGACGCCGGGCGCGTAGGCGATGAAAAACGGGTTCTCGTAGATCGGCTTGCCGTAGGTGAACGGTGTGTGGTCGTCAAAGCGGACAACCATGCCACCGGCACCGCGCAGCACCGCGTCACCAGCGGCGGTGTCCCATTCCATGGTGCGCCCCAGACGTGGGTAAAGATCAGCTTCTCCTGTGGCCACCAGGCAGAATTTCAAGGAAGAGCCCGCGCCGGTCATGTCGGCCACGTCATACTTGTTGATATAGTCGTCCGTCGCCTGATCCCGATGCGACTTGGATGCAACGACGACAAGGGAGGAATTGTCGGGCGTTTTGACCGAAATAGGCCTTGTTAGACCCTGTTTTGAAACATCAAACGGCCCTTTTTCCTCGACAGATACGCCGTCGGCGTCAGTAAAGAACAGCCGCCCCTTCGCGGGGGCGTACACAACGCCCCTTGTCGGCGTGCCGTTTTCGACCAGGGCGATATTCACGGTAAAATCGCCGCGCCGCTTGATGAATTCTTTGGTGCCATCCAGCGGGTCCACGATGATGAAGTCCTTGGCGCTCTCAGTATGGCTGGCGGCCTGCTCTTCCGTGACCACCAGAATGTCGGGAAACGCGGCGGCCAACCCGGCAGAGATATGCGCGTCAGCGGCCTCATCTGCAGCGGTTACCGGGCTATCATCCGACTTCGATTTCACCTCGAAATCGTCTGCGTTGTAGATGTCCATGATGATGTCGCCGGCTTCCAGCGCGAGTGTGCGAAACACCGTTGCCATCTTGTTATAGTCCATCGCCGCTCTCCTGCTCGTGTATTGCGCGCCTCAGTTGCCCTTCTTATGCTGCGTCGCTAACGGAACGGCAAGTTTTCTGGCGCTATGATCAGGCACCGTTCGCATTAGGCAGACGCACCATGTTCAGAACCGAAGAGAGAAATACCCATTTCCGCTCAGCCCTTGGCTTGGCGGAGCTGATCTATTTCTCCACGGTCCGGCAGGTGCGCAAAACGCATCGCAACGCGTTCATCGGGCTGTTTACCAACATAATGCAAACCGTGGTCTTTGTGGCCGCGTTCTATCTGATGTTTTCGGTTCTGGGCATCCGCGGCAGCGCCATTCGCGGCGATTTCATCCTGTACCTGCTGTCAGGTATTTTTCTGTTTCTGACACACACCAAAGCGGTCGGTGCAATCATGGGGTCGGAAGGCCCGACTTCGGCTATGATGAAACACGCGCCCATGAACACCGCAATTGCCATCACATCGTCGGCGCTGTCGTCGCTGTACATTCAGGTCCTGTCGGCCGCGGTGATCTTGTTTGTGGTCCACGTGGTCTGGCACCCGATTGAGATCTTCAAACCAATCCCCACCATTGGCATGTTCCTTCTCGCGTGGTTTTCCGGCGTCGCCGTGGGCATGGTCTTTCTTGCGATGAAACCGTGGCTGCCTGGCTTCGCCAGCACGTTGGCGATGGTGTATAGCCGGGCCAACATGATTGCGTCCGGCAAGATGTTCGTGGCCAATGCGATGCCGGGCTACATTCTGGCGTTCTTTGATTGGAACCCGCTGTTTCATTGCATCGATCAGGCGCGCGGTTTTGCGTTCATCAACTACAATCCGCATTTCAGCTCGATCAGTTACCCGCTGACAGTTTCGGCTGTGCTGATCATGATCGGGTTGATGGGCGAATTTTACACTCGCAAAAACGCGTCGCTCAGCTGGTCGGCTGGCCGCTAGTCCACCACACGCAAGGTCAGGTTCAGCCGCCCGCCATGGGCCAGCAATGGGGATGAACCAAACTTGATCCGGTCAATCCCGTGATAGGCAAGACGGGCAGGGCCACCCATCACCACGACATCCCCTGATCGTAGCCAGATGCTTTCGGTTTTGCCGCCGCGCGTCGGGTTGCCCATCCGGAACAGCGCATCATCCCCGAGGGAGACAGACACAACCGGCCACTCAAAGCTGTGTTCGTCCTTGTCCTGATGCATCCCCATTTTTGTGGCCTCGGCGTAGTAATTCATCAAACAGCTATCGGGCAGCCGATCTACGCCGGCAACCGCGCGCCAGATCGACAACACGCTTTCGGGAATAGCCGGCCAAGGTCTGCCGTTCGGATGCAACGGCTCGTACCGGTAGCCCTGACGATCCGTAATCCAACCTTTTGAACCCAGCGAAGTCATCCGCACCGACATCTTCTTGCCGCTTGGCGTTACCGGTTGGAACATTGGGGTCTTCAGGCTCAGTTCTCTCAGCTCATGCACCAAATCCTGCTGGTCGGACGGGGACAAAAAGCCCTCAAAAATGTAGAAGCCGCGGATGGTCAGATTTGGGGTCATGGAGGCATAGAAGCCACAACCGCGACCTGCCTCAAGGAAATTGGGCATTTTATGAGTCATTTCAGCAGATTCCGGGGTGTCATCGCCTTGCAGCACCCAAACCCCGTCCTTATATACCCACCGAACTCCGATAGGGGAGCGATCCCCGGTTCATTGGGATTGGAGGGCAGGGGCCATAACGGGTCTGTCTTCCGCAACATCGCCGCAAGTAAGAAGGACCTGCATCTATGGCCAAAGTCATTGGTATTGACCTCGGAACAACAAACTCCTGCGTAGCAATCATGGACGGCTCGCAGCCTCGCGTTATCGAAAACGCTGAAGGCGCGCGCACGACGCCCTCGATCGTCGCCTTCACCGACAGCGAACGTCTGGTTGGCCAAGCCGCCAAACGCCAAGCCGTGACCAACCCCACAAACACTGTCTTCGCCGTCAAACGCCTGATTGGTCGTCGCTTTGACGACAAGGATCTGGCCAAAGACAAGAAGAACATGCCGTTTGAGATCATCAATGGCGGCAACGGCGACGCATGGGTCGAAGCCGGTGGCGACAAGTATTCGCCTGCTCAGGTTTCTGCGTTCATCCTGCAAAAGATGAAAGAGACCGCTGAAAGCTATCTCGGCGAAGACGTGACCCAAGCGGTCATCACCGTGCCTGCCTATTTCAACGACGCCCAGCGTCAGGCCACCAAAGACGCCGGCAAGATCGCCGGTCTGGAAGTGCTGCGCATCATCAACGAGCCGACGGCGGCGGCACTTGCCTATGGCCTCGACAAAAAAGAAACGAAAACCATCGCGGTCTATGACCTCGGTGGCGGTACGTTCGATATCACCATTCTGGAAATCGACGACGGCCTGTTCGAAGTGAAATCCACCAACGGCGACACGTTCCTCGGCGGTGAAGACTTTGACATGCGCATTGTGTCTTACCTGGCCGACGAGTTCAAAAAAGAGAACGGCGTCGACCTGACCAAAGACAAGATGGCGCTGCAACGTCTGAAAGAGGCGGCGGAAAAAGCGAAGATCGAACTGTCGTCTTCGCAGCAAACCGAAATCAACCAGCCGTTTATCTCCATGGACCCGAACGGCGGCCAGCCGCTGCACATGGTGATGAAGCTGACCCGCTCAAAACTGGAAAGCCTCGTTGGCGACCTGATCAAGAACTCGATCAAACCATGTAAAGAAGCGCTGAAAGATGCGGGCCTTTCCATGAACGACATCGACGAGATTGTGCTTGTGGGTGGTATGACCCGTATGCCGAAAGTCGTGGAAGAGGTGTCCAAGTTCTTCGGCAAAGAGCCGAACAAAGGCGTGAACCCGGACGAAGTGGTTGCCATGGGCGCGGCTGTGCAAGCTGGTGTTCTGCAAGGTGACGTCAAGGACGTGGTTCTGCTGGACGTGACCCCGCTGTCGCTGGGCATCGAAACCTTGGGTGGCGTGTTCACCCGCCTGATCGACCGCAACACAACGATCCCGACGAAGAAGTCGCAAATCTTCTCGACCGCTGAGGACAACCAAAACGCGGTGACGATCCGCGTGTTCCAGGGTGAGCGTGAGATGGCTGCTGACAACAAGATCCTCGGCCAGTTCAACCTGGAAGAGATCCCGCCGGCACCTCGCGGCCTTCCACAGATCGAAGTGACCTTCGACATCGACGCCAACGGCATCGTGTCGGTCGGCGCCAAAGACAAAGGCACCGGCAAAGAGCAAGCGATCACGATCCAGGCCTCCGGCGGCCTGTCCGATGAGGACATCGAACAAATGGTCAAAGACGCCGAGGCGAATGCCGAGGCCGACGCCGAGAAGAAGGAGCTGGTGGAAGCAAACAACCAGGCTGAAAGCCTGATCCACTCGACCAAGAAAGCCATGGAAGACCACGGCGACAAGGTCGACGGCTCCACCATTGAAGCGATCGAGCTTGCGATGAAAGCTTTGGAAGAAGCCGTTGAAACACAAGACGCCGGCAAGATCAAAGGCGGCATCCAGAACCTGACGGAAGCATCGATGAAACTTGGCGAAGCTATCTACAAGGCAAGCCAGGACGAAGCCGCTGCGCAACCTGACCCGGATGCAGAGCCTGACGACACGCCACGCGGTGTGGATGACGACATCGTCGACGCCGACTTCGAAGACCTGGACGACGAAGACAAGCGCTCGTGATCGCGGAATACCTGAACCACGTGAGACCGGCCCAGTAATGCGGCCGGTCTTGCGGTTTTCAGGGGAGACCTAAATTTATGTCAAAACGTGACTATTACGATGTGCTCGGTGTCGCCAAAGGCGCGTCTGCAGACGAGCTGAAGAAAGCTTATCGCCAAAAGGCGAAGGAGCTGCACCCTGATCGCAACAGCGACAACCCCAAGGCCGAAGAGCAGTTCAAAGAAGCCAACGAGGCTTATGAAGTTCTGAAAGACGCCGACAAAAAAGCAGCCTATGACCGCTACGGCCACGCCGCATTCGAAGGCGGAATGGGCGGCGGCGGGCAGCGCGGCCCCGGTGGTGGTGATTTTTCCAGCGCGTTCTCGGACGTGTTCGAAGACCTGTTCGGCGACTTTATGGGCGGCGGGCGCGGCGGCGGACGTCAACGCGCCGCACGCGGGTCCGACCTGCGCTACAACCTGCGCATCGATTTGGAAGAAGCCTATAACGGCCTGCAAAAAGCAATCACCGTGCCCACATCCGTGTCCTGTTCGTCCTGCGACGGCAGCGGTGCGGAGGGTGGCGCGGAACCACAAGCCTGCCCAACCTGTTCCGGCATGGGCAAGGTCCGCGCGCAGCAAGGTTTCTTCACGGTGGAACGGACATGTCCCACATGTTCCGGCGCTGGCCAGATCATCAAGAATCCATGCAAAACCTGTGGCGGGGCAGGGCGGGAGCAGAAAGAACGCTCCCTCTCGGTTAACATTCCGGCAGGTGTTGAAACTGGCACCCGCATCCGTCTGGCCGGTGAAGGCGAGGCCGGAATGCGCGGTGGGCCAACCGGTGATCTGTATATCTTCATCGAAGTTAAGGAGCACGACCTGTTCCAACGCGACGGTGTCGATCTGTTCTGCCGCGTGCCTGTCTCGATGACGACTGCCGCCATTGGCGGTGACGTTGAGGTGCCGACAATTGACGGCGGCCGTTCCCGCGTCAAAGTCCCCGGCGGCAGTCAATCTGGTCGCCAAATGCGCCTGCGCTCGAAAGGCATGCCCGCCCTGCGGGGCGGCGGCTCCGGCGATATGTTCATCGAACTTGCGGTTGAAACTCCGGTCAATCTGACCGGTAAGCAGAAAGAACTGCTGCGCGAATTTGAAAAGCTCAGCGAAGAGAACAATCCCGAACTTTCCGGCTTCTTCAAGAAGGTCAAATCCTTCTGGGATGGATCAGCGTAGGGCGGGGTTAACCCCGCCTTACCGCTATCCGACCTTACAAGCCGACATGACCGCCATGTTCAAAATGTCGTTCGCCGTCGATGTGGTCGAACACAGCTGAATAGGTTCGTCCAAGCCGCTCAAGATCGGCCCGATCACCGTGGCGCCCCCCATCTCTTGCATCAGTTTGACCGAGATCGATGCCGAGTGCCGCGCCGGCACCACCAGAATATTCGCAGGCCCCGACAGTTTGCAGAACGGGTAATTCGCCAACACGTCCGGGTTCAACGCAACGTCCACATTCATCTCCCCGTCGAATTCGAAATCGACGCCCATCTTCTCCAACACCGCCGGAGCCACGCCCATCTTCTCAGCCCGCTCTGAGATCGGGTAGCCGAAGGTCGAGAAGCTGACAAACGCCACACGCGGGTCCAGCCCCAGCGACCGCGCCGTATGCGCCGCGCGCACCGCGATGTTAGCCAGGTCTTCCTCATCCGGCCATTCATGCACCAATGTGTCGGAGATCAGAACGATCCGCCCTTTGTGCAACAGCGCTGTCACGCCGACCGCGCCATCTTCCTCCGACACATCCAAAACATGGTTCAGCAGGCCTAGGACATGCGCCGATTTCCGTGTCGCCCCAGTCACCAACCCGTCGCCATGCCCATGCGCCAACATCAGCGCCGAAAATACATGCCGGTCCCGCGCCGCCAAACGGTGCACGTCCTGGTGGTCGTACCCTTTGCGCTGCAGCCGCGCGTAGAGGAAATCTTTATAGGTCTCCAAATGCTCAGAATTCCGCGCGTTCACGATGGTTAACTCGCGATAGGAATCCGCCAAACCGGCCTCGTCCAATTTCTCCCGAACATCGTCTTCGCGACCAACGACCAAGGCCTCGCCAAACCCGGATCGCGCATATGCGACCGCAGCACGCAGCACGCGGTGGTCATCGCCCTCCGCAAAGATCATCCGCGCCTGCGTTTTTCGTGCCCGGTTGTGCAACCCGTCCAACATCGTTGCCGTCGGATCCATCCGCGCTCGCAACGCCGCCTCGTATTCGTCAAAATCAACAATCGGTTTGCGCGACACGGCAGTATCAATCCCAGCCTTCGCAACCGCTGGGGGGATCTTGTGGATCAACCGCGGGTCAAACGGCGTCGGGATAATATAGTCTCTACCAAAGGCCAATTTGCGCCCATAGGCCATCGCAACCTCATCCGGCACATCCTCACGCGCCAGTTTCGCCAGTGCCTCAGCGCACGCAATCTTCATGGTGTCATTGATCGTCCGCGCCCTGATGTCCAACGCGCCACGGAACAAATACGGGAAGCACAAAACGTTGTTAATCTGGTTCGGATAGTCAGACCGACCCGTCGCCACGATCGCATCAGGCCGCACCTCATGCGCATCCTCCGGCGTGATCTCCGGGTCGGGGTTCGCCATGGCAAAAATGACCGGGTTGTCAGCCATCGATTTGACCATGTCCTGCGTCACCGCGCCCTTGGCCGAGACGCCAAGAAAAACGTCCGCGCCCCGCATCGCGTCTTCCAAGGTCCGATCATCGGTCTTCGCCGCATGCGCCGATTTCCACTGGTTCATCCCCTCGGTCCGACCTTGGTAAATGACCCCCTTCGTGTCGCACGCGATGCAATTGTTGTGCTTGGCCCCCATCGCTTTGATCAGCTCGACACATGCAATCCCAGCCGCGCCCGCGCCGTTCAGCACGATCTTCACATCTTCAATTTTCTTGCCCGTCAGATGCAACGCATTCAGCAGACCCGCCGCGCAAATTACCGCCGTGCCATGTTGGTCGTCATGGAAGACCGGAATATCCATTTCTTCCCGCAACCGTTGTTCAATGATGAAGCATTCCGGCGCTTTGATGTCTTCAAGGTTAATGCCCCCGAAACTCGGCCCCATTAACCTTACCGCGTTAATGAATTCATCCGCGTCTTCGGTATCCAATTCGATGTCGATGCTGTTTACATCCGCGAAGCGCTTGAACAGAACAGACTTGCCCTCCATCACCGGCTTCGACGCCAGCGCCCCCAAATTCCCGAGCCCCAAAATCGCGGTCCCGTTCGAAATCACCGCAACCATATTCCCCTTGGTCGTGTAGTCATACGCTGTGTCGGGGTTCTCCGCGATCACTTCCACGGGGACGGCGACGCCTGGCGAATAGGCCAAAGACAGGTCGCGTTGCGTTGCCATCGGGGTAGAGGCGTTGATCTCGATCTTGCCCGGCGTCGGGTCAAGGTGATAGCGCAGGGCTTCGTCGTCGGTGACTCGATTGTTCTTGGTCATGGTTAATATTCCTGTTGGGCCAGCCAACAGTGTTACCCCTGCATCTGCCCTCAGACAACCAATTCGGACTTTCGTCCACCTCATACGATTAGTAGAGTCGGGTGACGCACGAGATGGGGGAGTATTCGTGGCCACTGCAAACGCATCAGTCACGCCCATGATGGCGCAGTTTCTGGAGATCAAGGCCGACTATCCGGACGCCCTGCTGTTTTACCGCATGGGCGATTTCTACGAGATGTTCTTTGACGATGCTGTCGCCGCCGCGGAGGCCTTAGACATCGCGTTAACGAAACGTGGTAAACACCTCGGCCAAGACATCCCCATGTGCGGCGTCCCCGCCCACTCGTCTGAAAACTACCTGTTGTCCCTCATCCGCAAAGGCTTCCGCGTCGCCGTTTGCGAGCAGATGGAAAACCCGGCAGAGGCGAAGAAGCGCGGATCCAAATCTGTCGTCAAACGCGGCGTCGTCCGTTTGGTCACGCCTGGCACTCTGACCGAAGACACTTTGCTAGATGCCCGCCGAAACAATTTCCTCGCCGCCTATGCCGAGGTCCGCGGCGACTGCGCGCTCGCATGGGTCGACATTTCCACCGGTACTTTCCGCGTCACACCTTGCCCCCTGGTCCGGCTTGGCCCCGACCTTGCCCGCCTCGCGCCACGCGAATTGCTGTTAACGGAATCGAACTTTAATAACCTTGATGAACAAATCACTGAGGCGGGAATCGCCGCGATCCCCCTTAGCGGCTCCAGCTTTGACAGCACCTCCGCCGAGAAGCGGCTGCTCGATTTCTTCGGCGTCAGATCCCTTGATGCGTTTGGCCAATTCACCCGCGCCGAGTTGTCCGCCATGGGCGCAATCTTCGACTATCTGGAGATCACCCAAAAAGGCCGTATGCCGCGCCTGAACCCGCCAATTCGGGAAGAGGCAAACCGCGTCATGCAGATCGACGCCGCCACGCGTCGCAATCTGGAACTCACCCATTCGCTCACCGGTGGGCGCGACGGATCGTTAATGTCGACCATCGACCGCACAATGACGGCAGCCGGCAGCCGCTTGCTGGATCGCCGGATTGCCAGCCCGTCAACCCATGCGCCAACACTGGACACGCGCCTCAGCGCGGTGGACTTCTTCTTTGAGATACCAAATGCCCGAACTGAAACGCAGGAGGCCCTGCGCAAAACGCCCGACATGGACCGCGCTTTGTCGCGCATCTCCCTTGATCGCGCGGGTCCGCGTGATCTGACTTCTATCCGAAATGCGCTTGAACAGTGTCTGTTTTTGCATGAATTTCTTTCAAAATTCGATCTGCCAGATGCGATTGCTGATCGCATCACAGACCTGACTGGCCATGATCAACTTCTCGATCTTCTGGGCAGCGCATTGATCGCAGAACCGCCACTTCTTGCCAGAGACGGCGGTTTTGTGGACGCAGAGTATGACGAGGAACTGGACGAAGTTCGCAAGCTGCGCGACGAGGGGCGCAAAGTCATTGCCGAGATGCAGGCGGAGTATTCGGACCTGACAGGCATCACCGCACTGAAGATCAAACACAACAATGTGCTGGGTTATTTTATCGAGACGACTGCTACTCACGCCGAAAAGATGCTGTCTGAACCGCTTTCGGAAAAATTCATCCACCGCCAGACAACCGCCAATCAGGTGCGCTTCACCACGGTCGAGCTGAGCGAGCTGGAAACGAAGATCCTGAACGCCGGTGGCCGCGCAATTGAGATAGAGAAGCGCATTTTCGAAGAATTGCGCCAAGCCGTTAACGAAGTCGCTCCGGCGTTAACCCAAGCGTCCGATGCGCTGTCACAGATTGACCTCGCTGCAGCGCTCGCCGATTTGGCAATCTCGGAAAACTGGACGAAGCCCATCATCGACGACACGCGCGCCTTCGATGTGCGCGATGCAAGGCACCCGGTCGTCGAACGCGCACTCAAAGCGCAATCCGGCGCGCCGTTCATCGCCAATTCCTGCGACCTGACCGCAGAAGACAAAAACGCCAACATTTGGTTGCTCACTGGTCCCAACATGGCGGGTAAGTCGACCTTCCTGCGCCAGAACGCAATTGTAGCACTTTTGGCCCAAATAGGGTCTTATGTGCCCGCCTCGTACGCTCATATCGGCATGGTCTCGCAACTGTTCAGCCGCGTCGGTGCATCTGATGATTTGGCGCGGGGTCGGTCCACATTCATGGTCGAAATGGTCGAAACCGCCGCCATCCTGAACCAGGCCGACGACCGCGCCTTGGTCATCCTCGATGAAATCGGCCGCGGGACGGCGACCTATGACGGCCTGTCCATCGCCTGGGCCACGATGGAACATCTGCACGACGTAAACACCTGCCGCGCTTTGTTCGCGACGCATTATCACGAGCTAACCGCGCTCGCCTCCAAGCTCGACGGCGTCGATTGCGCGACAGTCGCCGTTAAGGAATGGGAAGGCGACGTGATTTTCCTGCACGAGGTTCGCAAAGGCGCCGCTGACAGATCTTATGGCGTTCAGGTCGCTAAACTTGCAGGGCTTCCCGAAGCGGTCGTCGAACGCGCCAGAATTGTCCTCGATGTATTAGAGAAGGGCGAAAGGGAAGGGGCCGCGAACCCCAAAGCGCTGATCGACGATCTGCCGTTATTCTCGGCCACACCGGCACCCGCGCCGCAAAAAGAAAAGGCCTCGCAGGTTGATGCCCGCTTGGAAGAAATCCTCCCCGACGAGCTGACACCCCGCGAAGCCCTTCAGCTTCTGTATGAGTTGAAAGACTTAGCCCGGGGTGGATGACACCCCAACCTGCGCCGCGCGCAGCAGTCGGTCATGCAGCATAAACCCTTCGGTCATCACCTGAATGATGTCGCCCGCCTTGGTATCCGGCAAAGGCGCTTCGAACATCGCTTGGTGGAACTGCGGATCGAATTTATCGCCCACTTCAGGCACAATAGGGTCGATTCTGTGCTTTCCGAAGACCGAAATCAATTCGCGCAAAGTCAGCTCAACACCGTCAAACACACCCTTGGCGGCTTCGCGCTGCGCATCATCTGCTGAATCCAGCGCCCGCTTCAGATTGTCGTAAACCGGCATCAAATCGCGCGCCAGTTTGGACCCGCCATATTGCTCCGCCTCCCGACGATCGCGTTCACCACGTTTGCGAATATTCTCAGCATCCGCCATCGCGCGCAGCAGGCGATCCTTCAGCTCTTTATTCTCGGCGCGCAGCTCTTCCAGCTCGTCCGCTTCTTCCGCAATAATATCGACCTCTTCTTCGGCATAGGCCTCCAAAGGGTCTTCCAGAAATTCTTCTTCGTCTCTCATGTCACTCATATCTCAGGGCCTTACCCACCATCCGAAATCATCTTGCCGATCAGCTTTGCGGTGTAATCCACGATTGGCACAATCCGCCCGTAGTTCAACCGAGTCGGGCCAATAACGCCGACCGCGCCGATCACCTTTCGATCAGCGTTCATATAGGGACTTACCACCAAAGAGGAACCCGAAAGTGAGAAGAGTTTGTTCTCTGAGCCAATAAAAATGCGGACACCTTCGCCGTCCTCGGCCAGTTCCAGAAATTCGGCGATGTCCCGCTTTCGCTCAAGGTCGTCAAACAGTGTGCGAATGCGGTCCAGACCTTCGCTGTCTTCTTCGCTCAAAAGGTTCGACCGGCCGCGCACAATCAGCCGTTCGTTGCTGTCGCCTTCGTTTTCCCAAACGGCCAGCCCCGCTTCGACCATATTCGAAGCCAATGTATCCAGCTCCTGCCGTCGCAGCTTAATCTCTGCCGTAATCCGCGCCTGCAGCTCGGAAATGGTTAACCCTGCCGCCATCGCGTTAAGGAAGTTCGCGGCCTCCCGCATGGAAGACGGTGTTTGCCCCAAAGGCGGGGTGAACACCCGGTTTTCGACGTGCCCATCGGCAAAAACCAGCACAACCAAGGCGCGATCAGGCGCAAGGCTGACAAATTCGACATGCTTGATTGGCGCCTCGTGTTTCGGCGCCAGAACAAGGCTTGCGCCCTGAGTTAGACCCGATAACGCGGACCCAACATGGTCCAACATCGCCCCGACATCCGGCTGACTTCCACCCACGGTCGATTCAATCTTTGACCGATCCGCATCGTTCAGATCACTGACCTCAAGCATCCCGTCCACAAACATCCGAAGACCCTGCTCCGTGGGAATACGCCCCGCGGACACATGCGGGCTGCCCAGCAGCCCCATAAATTCCAGATCCTGCATCACGTTGCGAATGGTGGCCGCGCTGACCTTTTCGTTCATCTCGCGCGTCAATGACCGCGATCCAACGGGGGACCCTGACACCAGATACCCCTCCACAATGCGCTGAAACACCTCGCGCGAGCGGTCGGTCATCTCGTTCAACAGGTTGGCATTGTCCATCACATCAGGCCCGATTCCAGCGACACACAAACCTAAGAGACGTCAAACCTGCTTGCAACCCAAACGGGCGCGGGCGTAAAGCTGGCGCAACCCATTTTGACAGGAGTTCCCATGAGACCCTCAGGCCGTGCCCTCGACGCGATGCGTGACATCACCATTGAAACCAATGTGACGAAATACGCGGAAGGCTCCTGCATGATCAAATGCGGTGAAACCCACGTGCTGTGCACCGCCACGGTCGAAGACCGCGTGCCGCCGTTTCTGCGCAATTCCGGTCTTGGTTGGGTCACCGCCGAATACGGCATGCTGCCCCGTGCGACCCACACCCGGATGCGCCGCGAGGCCAAGAACGGCCAGTCCGGTCGCACGCAAGAAATTCAACGCCTCATCGGTCGGTCGCTTCGTGCGGGCGTTGACCGTGTTGCGATGGGCGAACGTCAGATCAGCATCGACTGCGATGTGATCCAAGCCGATGGCGGAACGCGCTGTGCATCTATTACCGGCGGTTGGGTCGCGCTGCGATTGGCCGTGAACGCGCTGATGAAAGCGGGCGACATCAAGGACGATCCGCTGACCGATCACGTCGCTGCCGTCAGCTGTGGCATCTATGCGGGCCAGCCCGTGCTGGACCTTGATTACATCGAAGACAGCGACGCCGGCACCGACGCTAACTTCGTCATGACCGGCAAGGGCGGTCTGGTCGAAATCCAAGGTTCCGCCGAGGGCGCGACCTTCTCCCGCGATGAATTCAACACGCTGATGGACCTCGCCGAAAAGGGCGTGGCCGAGCTGGTCGCGGCGCAGAAAGCGGCCACCACCTGATGCGCAAGTTCACCGGTGATACCCTACTCATTGCCACGCATAACGCGGGCAAACTTGAAGAGATGGTGCATCTTTTCAAACCCTTGGGCATCACGGTGACAGGTGCTGCGGATCGCAACCTGCCCGAACCGGAGGAGACGGAAACCACCTTCGTCGGCAACGCCCGGATCAAAGCGCATGCCGCGGCAAAGGCCACCGGCCTGCCCGCCTTGTCCGACGATAGCGGCATCGAGGTCGACGCCTTGAGCGGCGCGCCCGGGGTCTACACCGCCGATTGGGCGGAGACAGAAAATGGCCGCGACTTTGTCATGGCCATGACCCGCACGCATAACGAATTGGAAGCCGTAAACGCGCCGCATCCCCGCACCGCGCGGTTCAAAGCCACTCTCGTTCTGGCGTGGCCGGACGGGCATGACGAGGTGTTCGAAGGCAAGGTCGAAGGCACACTTGTTTGGCCCATGCGCGGTACAGACGGTCACGGCTACGACCCAATGTTCCAGCCCAAAGGCTACGACATCACTTTCGGCGAAATGGATTGGGAAGAGAAAAACCGTATCTCCCACCGCGCCGATGCCTTCGCAAAACTGGTCGCGGCATTTGACCGCTGAACCATGGCGGGTAGGGGGCTTCGGCCTCTATATTCACTGGCCGTTTTGCCAGGCCAAATGCCCCTACTGCGACTTCAACAGCCATGTCGTGAAGTCCATTGATCAGGACCGGTGGGCCCGCGCCTACCTGTCCGAGTTGGATCGCGTCGCCGCAGATACCTCTGACCGAATCCTCGGCACGGTTTTCTTCGGCGGCGGCACGCCCAGTTTGATGGACCCCAAAATTGTCGACCAAATCATGAACCGCATCCGCGCCAACTGGAGCCTCGCCAATGATTTCGAGGCGACGATGGAGGCCAACCCGTCCTCGGTCGAAGCCTCCCGCTTCCAAGCCTACCGCGCCGCCGGGGTCGACCGTGTTTCGCTGGGAATTCAGGCGCTGAACGATGCGGATCTAAAAGCCCTTGGCCGCCTTCATTCCGCAGATGAAGCCAAAGCCGCCTTGGACATCGCCGGATCGACATTTGACCGCGTCAGTTTCGATCTGATCTACGCCCGCCAAAGCCAATCTCTGTCAGATTGGGAGGTAGAGTTAACCAAGGCGCTATCTTACGGCACCACTCACATGTCGCTTTACCAATTAACCATCGAAGACGGCACTGCCTTCGGCGAACGCTTCAAGGCGGGCAAACTACGCGATTTGCCTGATGATGACCTTGCCGCTGATATGTTCGAACTAACCCAAACCATGATGAACGACGCAGGAATGCCTGCCTACGAGGTGTCTAACCACGCGAAACCGGGGCAGGAGTCCCGGCACAACCTGATCTATTGGCGCGGAGGCGACTACCTGGGCATCGGCCCGGGCGCGCATGGTCGGATCACCGACAATGGGACGCGCTACGGGACAGAGACGCCGCTGGCACCGTCTGTTTGGTTAACGGCGGTCGAAGACAGCGGATCAGGGCAGTCCGTCAAAACGCCAATCACCCCCGACGAGGCCGAGACGGAATACGTCATGATGTCCCTCAGAACCTCAGAAGGGACTGATCTGGCGCGTCTTTCGCCCGCGCTGATCGAATCAATCTCTTTTAAAATCAATAACTTAAAAGATGCTGGCTTGATCATACAAACAGACACTCACATCTCAGTCCCCGCCGAAAAGCGGGTTCTTCTCAACGCGATCCTGAAAGAGCTGTTGACCTAACCGGTTCTGGTCGCCGACAGCTTGCGGCAAATCTCATCCAATTGCTCAAAGGACTTATAACCCACCGAGATCGTGCCTTTCTCGCCCCCTGCGGCGTGGTCAATGGACACTTTCATCCCCAAGGCGGCCGCCAAGTCCTGCTCCAACGCACGCGTGTCGGCATCTTTCTCTGCCGGGCCACCAGAAACAGGCTTTTGCGCCGGTTTAGAGCCGCTTTTGGCCAATTTCTCGGTCTCACGAACCGACAATCCTTTTGCAATAACGACCCTCGCGAGAGAAGTCGGATCATCCGCTGTAATCAAGGCCCGCGCATGACCGGCAGACAGCTTGTCTTCCCGCAGCCATCCCAGCACGTCATCTGGCAAGTTGAGCAGCCGCATTAAGTTGGCAATGTGGCTCCGGCTCTTCCCCAAAGCCGTCGAAAGCTGTTCCTGCGTGTGGCCGTATTGCTCCTGGAGGCTGCGATAACCCATCGCTTCTTCCACCGCATTCAGATCAGCACGCTGGATGTTCTCAATGATTGCGATCTCAAGAACTTCCTGGTCGCTGAATTCGCGGATAACAACTGGCACCTCATGCAGCCGCGCCATCTGCGCGGCACGCCAGCGTCGTTCGCCCGCAACAATTTGAAAAGACCCATGAAATTCTGGATCGGCCCTGACGATCAATGGTTGGATTATGCCTTTCTCAGCAATCGAGGCGGACAGATCCTTCAGGTCAGCGTCGTTGAAATCTTTCCGCGGCTGTTTGGAATTCGCCCGGATCTTGTCAATGCGCATTGACTGCGCACCGGCACCACCCGCTTCAGATGCCGGAGCGGAGGTATCAAGGTCGACATCCGCCATCAAAGCGGACAGCCCTCGGCCCAACCCGCGCTTTTCCTTCTTATCTGCCATGAACCAGGCCTCCTTTAACCATGTTGCCGCTCGACAATCTCACGCGCCAGCGCTTTGTAGGCGACGGCGCCACGCGATGTCGGATCATAGTTGATCACCGGCATCCCGTATGACGGGGCCTCGCTCAGCCGGACGTTTCTGGGAATCATTGTTTTGAAAACAAGGGCTTGCAAGTTTTCACGCGCATCCATTTCAACTTGATGGCACAGGTTGTTTCGCCGATCGAACATCGTCAGCACAATCCCCTCCAACCGCAGATTTGGATTGGCGGTCTCGCGAATTTCGCGCACAGACAACATCAACTGTGACAACCCTTCCAGCGCGAAGAACTCCGCCTGCAAAGGCACCAGCACGGAATCCGAGGCCACCATTGCATTCAATGTCAGCAAGTTCAGCGATGGGGGGCAGTCAATCAGAATGTAATCGAACCCCATATTCTGCACCTGAGTGCTGCGCAACGCGTCTTTGAGCAGGAACACCCGCCGGGCCGTCGACACCAACTCAAGATCAGCAGAGCTAAGGTCGGTCGTCGCTGGCGAAATCCAAAGATTCGGCACATTGGCCGGTATCGAGACCTTTTCCAGGTTCGCGTCATTCAGGATCAGGTCATAGGTGGATAACCTGCGATCCTTTTGGTCAATGCCCAGACCCGTCGACGCGTTTCCTTGCGGATCAAGGTCGATCAGCAGCACCTTCAACCCGCTTGCCGCAAGCGCCGCACCAAGATTGATGGTCGTTGTTGTCTTTCCCACGCCGCCCTTTTGGTTGGCGACAGAAATAATCCGCGGGTTCTTGATCATGAAATCAGCGTGGCCTCAGGTTGGAAATGTCCAAAACAACCGCATCCGCACTCGTTTCGCTTTGTCTCTTTTGAAGGTCAAAGGACCACGTGGCAAGCGCTTCGTCAATCTCAGCCTGCGCATTTGTACCCTTAAGAAGAAGGGCTTTTCCATCAGCGGCCAAGTGGCGATGGGCATATGCCAGCAGTTGAGGCCCGGCCGCCAAGGCGCGCGACGTCAAAACATCGGCGCCAAGCGGGTCAACCGCCTCGATACGTTTTGCGGAAACAGTGGTTTTCAATCCCAGCTGAGCCGACGTTGTCTGCAGAAAAGCGCATTTTCGTATATCGGATTCAATCATCGTGACATGAAGGGCGGGATGAGTTTCCTGTGCGATGATGCCAATAATCAGACCAGGGAAGCCACCACCGGTGCCGATATCAACCAAGTTCCGCGCACCATCCGGGATGAATGGAACCAATTGTGCCGAGTCGAGAATGTGCCGTTCCCACAAATCGGGCAAGGTTGCTGGAGACACCAAGTTTATCTTGGCGTTCCACTTCACCAGAAGGTCCGCAAAACGCTCCAACTTCTCCAATGTTTCACGTGAAACATCTATAAGCTGCGAAACGCGCCGAAGCGCCGTCTCCCTCTCCATCAGGCGGATTTCCGGTCAATTTTGCGCAGATGCACCAAAATCAAGGTCAGAGCAGCCGGTGTTATCCCGTCGATGCGCGCTGCTTGCGCCAAGGTTTCAGGCCGATGCTGTTTCAGCTTCGACTTAAGTTCATTCGACAGGCTATCGACGCTCTCAAAGTCAAAATCCACCGGAATGACGTGATTTTCGTCCTTTTTCAGAGATTTTGCATCGCGTGTCTGCCGGTCGAGATAGTTCCGGTACAGCGCATCACGTTCAACCTGCTGCGCAATTTCGGGTTTTGCCGACGCAAGTTCCGGCCAAATTGGGTGCAACGTGTCGACTGACACATCCGGGAAGGACAAAAGATCAATGCCGTTGCGCCGTTTGCCGTCGCTCTTAATCTTAATCCCGACAGCACCCGCCTCCTGCGGAGTGACGGTGCGGCCCTCCAGCGCTGTGCGCAAAGATGTAAGCTGCTCACGCTTCTTTGCAAAAGCCGCGGCGCGCTTGGGTCCGACCAATCCAAGCTCTACGCCGGTCTCCGTCAACCGTTGGTCAGCGTTATCGGCCCGAAGAGTTAGCCGGAATTCAGCACGGGAGGTGAACATGCGATACGGCTCCGCTACGCCGCGCGTGACGAGATCGTCAATCATCACGCCAATATAGGCATCCGACCGGCTGAACGCGTGATGGCCCAAGCCCTGCACCGCCCGCGCCGCATTCAAACCAGCCAACAGCCCTTGCGCGCCGGCTTCTTCATATCCAGTGGTTCCGTTGATCTGACCAGCCAGATAGAGGCCCTGAACGTCCTTTAATTCAAGGCTATGGCGCAATGCGCGCGGATCGACGTAGTCATATTCAATGGCGTATCCAGGTTGCAGGATCTTCACATCTTCAAGGCCCGTGATCGATCTAACGTAGGCCTCCTGCACATCAACGGGCAGGGAGGTCGAAATGCCATTTGGATAAATCGTCGGGTCATCCAGCCCTTCAGGCTCCAGGAAGACCTGATGCGAGTCCTTGTCAGCAAACCGCACCACCTTATCCTCGATCGAGGGGCAATAGCGCGGACCGACGCCGTCGATATGTCCGCCATACATGGCGGAACGTTCAAGGTTGTCGCGGATGATATCGTGCGTTTTGGCGTTGGTATGCGTGATCCCACAGGAAATTTGCCGCGCGGTAGGGGCATCAGACATGAAAGAGAACAGCGTCGGATCATCGTCACCGGGCTGCATATCAAGGCCGTCCCAGTTGATAGTGCGCCCATCGAGGCGAGGGGGCGTGCCCGTTTTTAGACGCCCAAGCGGCAGGCCGAAGCTGTCGATCCGTTCCGCCAGCGTGACCGAGGGGTCGTCGCCAATGCGACCGCCTGGCCGGGAAACGTCGCCGATATGAATGACCCCGCGCAGAAAAGTCCCGGTTGTCAAAACAACGGCGCCTGCGCGGACCTCACTTCCATCGGCCAAAATGACGCCGGACACCTTGTTTTTATCGAGGATAAGGTCGGAAACCTCCGCCTCGACCACCTCCAGACCGGCTTGGGCATGGATCGCCGATTGGATCGCAGCGCGATAAAGCGCGCGGTCGGCCTGAGTGCGAGGACCCTGCACAGCGGGACCTTTTGACCGGTTCAACAGGCGAAACTGGATACCAGACTTATCTGCAGCAACCCCCATCAACCCGTCGAGCGCGTCGATTTCGCGGACCAAATGGCCTTTGCCCAAGCCACCAATGGCCGGGTTGCACGACATAACGCCGATGGTTTCGGCCTTATGAGTGATCAAAGCAGTCTTGGCACCAGCGCGCGCAGATGCGGCGGCGGCCTCCGTCCCTGCGTGGCCACCTCCGATAACGATCACATCAAAGTCTGGATGTTTCACGTGAAACACTCCTACTTGCCTAGACAGAAGCTCGCGAAAATCTCATCGAGCAGGGTTTCGACATCGATACGCCCGACCATGGATTCAAGGGCGCGGATGGCGATTCTCAGCTCTTCCGCAGCCAGCTCCGATCTTTCCATGCCGCGCTCTAACTCATCCAGCGCGTTCTGCAAAGAGGCGACACCCGTTTCCAGCGCTTCACGATGCCGCGCCCTGATCGCCAAAGACGCCCCGGTGGCCCGCGTTTCAAGGCGTTTGGTGACGTCAGCGACCAGCTTGGTCACGCCTTCGCCAGTCAGGCCTGAGACACCTTCACCGCCGCTGATATCGGATTTCCCGCGAATAACGAGATCGTCCCTCTCAAGGGTCACGGACGAGGGCGCCTTGCCATTATCCGTCAGAACAACCCGCAGGTCGGCCTTCTCAGCCCTGTCCAGTGCGCGTTGAATACCAAGCGCTTCGACCTCGTCCTCGGTATCCCGCAGACCAGCGGTATCAAGGAAGGTCACGGGCAGCCCGTTCAGGTCCATGCGGACCTCGATCACATCGCGGGTGGTGCCAGCAATAGATGAGGTAATCGCGGCGTCCCGGCCAGCAAGCGCATTCAGCAGGGTGGACTTGCCGATATTCGGCTCCCCCAGGATCGCGACCTCAAACCCGTCGCGGATGCGTTCGGCGGCATGGGAGCCTTGAGCCTCTGCAATCAGCTGCGCCTGAACAGAGGCCGCAAGCTCTTTCACCTCAGGCGTCACGTCGACGGGGATGTCTTCGTCTGCGAAATCAATCGTGGCTTCCAGCAACGCGGCGGCGCGGATCAGGTCGCGGCGCCAAGCCTCGGCACGATCCCCCAAGGCACCGTCGAACACGCGGATGGCCTGACGGCGCTGAGCTTCGGTTTCGGCGTCGATCAGATCAGCGAGGCCTTCGACCTGCGCCAGATCAAGGCGGCCATTCTCCAACGCGCGGCGGGTGAACTCTCCGGGCTCAGCGAGCTGGACCCCATCAATGGCGCTCAGCGCGGCCAGCAGAGCGGAGACGATGGCGGGGCTGCCATGGGTCTGGAATTCGGCCACATCTTCGCCAGTGAAGCTGTGGCCAGCTTCAAAAAACAGCACCAAGGCCTCGTCGATCAGCACACCATCTGCAGAGTGCAACCGACGCAAAGACGGGGCACGCCCAGAGGGCGCGATACCGGCCAATGACACGACGCAATCCCGCGCCAACGGGCCGGAGACGCGGATGACCGCGACACCCGCCTTACCGCCAGCGGAAGCGAGGGAATAAATCGTGCTCATCCTGATTAACCTATTGTTTTAGAACAATAAATCAGGCCTGAAGGCCTACGCATTCATGGAATCGAAGAATTCCTGATTGGTCTTTGTCTGCTTCATCTTGCCCATCAGGAATTCGATGGCGTCGGTGGTGCCCATCGGGTTCAGGATGCGGCGCAGAACGAAGGTTTTTTGCAGATCGTTCTTGTCGACCAACAGCTCCTCTTTCCGGGTGCCGGATTTGAGGATGTCCATCGCCGGGAAGACGCGTTTGTCGGCGACTTTGCGGTCCAGAACAATCTCGGAGTTACCGGTGCCTTTGAATTCCTCGAAGATCACCTCGTCCATGCGCGAGCCGGTGTCGATCAGGGCCGTGGCGATAATGGTGAGGGAACCGCCTTCCTCGATGTTGCGTGCGGCGCCAAAGAAGCGCTTGGGGCGCTGAAGCGCGTTCGCGTCGACGCCACCGGTCAGAACCTTACCAGACGATGGCACCACGGTGTTAAATGCGCGGCCCAGGCGGGTGATGGAATCCAACAGGATCACCACGTCGCGCTTATGTTCGACCAAGCGCTTCGCCTTCTCGATCACCATCTCGGACACGCCGACGTGGCGGGTGGCGGGTTCGTCAAAGGTGGAGGACACAACTTCGCCTTTTACGGAGCGCTGCATGTCGGTGACTTCCTCGGGACGTTCGTCGATCAGAAGCACGATCAGGTAGCATTCGGGGTGGTTGCGTTCGATGGACGCCGCGATGTTTTGCAGCAGAACGGTTTTACCGGTGCGCGGCGGGGCCACGATCAGGGAGCGCTGGCCTTTGCCAATGGGAGCAACCAGGTCGATGATCCGCGCGGAGCGGTCTTTGATGGTGGGATCTTCGATCTCCATATTCATCCGCTCGTCAGGGTAAAGCGGCGTCAGGTTGTCGAAGCTCACTTTGTGGCGGGCCTTCTCAGGCTCCTCAAAGTTGATCGTGGTGACCTTGTTGATCGCGAAATAATTCTGACCCTCTTTCGGGGCATCCATCACGCCATGCACCGTGTCGCCCGTGCGCAGCGAGTGCTGGCGGATCATATCGGGGGAGACGTAGATATCGTCGGGGCCGGAAAGGTAATTTGCTTCTGGGGAGCGCAGGAAGCCGAAGCCGTCTTGCAGGACCTCAAGCACACCGTCACCGGAGATTTCCCAGCCATCATCCGCCCGCTCCTTGAGGATCGAGAACATGATGTCGCCTTTGCGCATCGTCGACGCGTTTTCAATTTCCAGCTCTTCGGCCATGGAAACGAGGTCAGCGGGTTTTTGAACCTTGAGATCGGAGAGGCTGAGTTTGCCGGTCTCTTCGTCGGTCATTTGGTCTTCATCGGACATGTTTATTCACCTGTCAAAGCCCCGAGCGAAAACCGCCCAGGCGCTGTCATTCAAAAATTTCGTTCGGAAACCAGCCACGCCGGACGGCGCGCTGTTTGCGTTTGGTTTGGATGTAAGGACGGTAACCGCGCGAGTCAAACTTTTAGAAAGGGCGCACTACCACCGAAATCACGATGATGACCATCAAAACCGTGGGTACCTCGTTCATCATCCTGAATTGCCGGCCGGTAAGCTGGCTGTTGCCCGCCACAAAATCCTTGCGCCGCTTTCCAAGCCAGTGATGAAACCACGTCATAGCCAAAACACAAATCGCTTTGATCCAGGGCCAAAGCTCGGACCAGTCGATGATGCCGAGCGCGACCATGTAAAGACCTGCGGCCCATGTCACAATCATCGCCGGGTTCATAATCACCCGCAGCAGCTTCATCTCCATCATCTGAAACAGCGCGTCGGTGTCGCCACCTGCTTTGACTTTCTCAGTATGATGCACGAACAATCGGGGCAGATAGAAGATCCCTGCCATCCAGGAGATCACGGCCATGATGTGTAATGCTTTCACCCAAGGGTAGAGGGAGAACAGGAATTCACTCATGGGGCCTCGCTTTCAGTTATCCCTTCTTAAATTAATAAAGAAGAAAGAAAATATGATGTTGATAGTAGGGACTGTGGATAACGGGGATCAAATAGTGATCCACAGAGGTATGGCCTGTGAGTAGTCCTACGGAGTTCTATCCATAGATTTATTTTTAATTATGTATTTCAATAGGTTAACACATAGTTCGGTCTGTGCGTAACCTGTGGGACAAATCATCGCAGGACGATTCCCCCACATGGCGAAAATCGATTCCACCACAGCGCATAACCGGGCGAACGGATTCTGCGCAGTGTGGGTAAAGGCGTGTCGATACAATTTTGCGGTGGATAAACCGCGCTGAACGCAGCAACTATCCCTGAGGTTGCCCTCAGAGTTATGCACATGTCCAAGCCCATCATCCTCGCCTCCGGCTCCGACATCCGCCGCCAGTTGCTGGCGAATGCGGGCGTTCGCTTCGACGTGCAAACCGCCCGCGTGGACGAAGACACCATCACCGCCAGCCTGTTGGCCGAACAAGCCAAGCCGCGCGACATTGCCGACGCCTTGGCGGAATTCAAGGCTTTGAAAGTTGCCGCCAAAAACCCCGGTGCCTTTGTGATCGGTTGCGATCAGGTTCTTGAGCTTAAGGGCAGCTTGCTTAACAAACCCCTAACGCTCGAGGACGCGATAGCCCAACTGCAATCCCTGCGCGGGACCCAGCATTCGCTGTTCTCGGCGGCGGTCATCTTTGAAGACGGCAAACCTGTCTGGCGCGCGGTGAAAGAGGCCAAGCTGATCATGCGAAATTTCTCGGACAGCTACCTGCAGGACTACGTTACCCGCAACTGGGACGAGATCAGGTATTGCGTCGGCGGCTACCAGCTGGAGGCCGAGGGTGCGCGGCTGTTCGCCCAAGTGACAGGCGATTATTTCACCGTCTTGGGAATTCCGCTATTGGATGTGCTGAACTTCCTGTCCCTGAAAGGCGCGATAGACGGATGAGTATCCCCTCCATTCCCCTCGCAGGCGTCATCGGCCACCCGATCGCGCATTCCAAATCCCCGCGGCTGCATGGCCATTGGTTGAAACGGTACGGCATCCCCGGGCATTACATCCCCATGGAAGTGGCCAGCAACGATCTGGCCCATGTGCTGAACATCCTGCCCAAGGCGGGGTTTCGCGGGGTGAACGTGACGATCCCCCATAAGGAGGCGGTGCTGGATATTGCCGACGTAATCTCTGACCGCGCGGCGCTGATCGGGGCGGCCAACACGCTGACGTTTCAGAGCGACGGCAAGCTGCATGCGGACAACACTGACGGGATCGGCTTCATTGCCAACCTGAAACATAACGCGCCCGATTGGGACCCGGCCGCAGGTCCGGCCATGGTGTTGGGCGCGGGCGGTGCGTCCCGCGCCATTGTCGCGGCGCTGCTGCATGAACGGGTGCCTGCCATCCTGCTGGCCAACCGCACCCGCGCGCGGGCCGACGCGCTGAAGGCACATTTCGGCGGCAAGATCGAGGTGATCGACTGGAACAACGTCCCCCAACGCATGGAGGAGGCCGCGACGCTGATCAACACTACCTCGCTGGGGATGGCGGGCAAGGAAGAGCTGAAGTTACCGCTCGACGGGTTGCGGGCGTCAACGCTAGTGACCGACATTGTTTACACCCCGCTGACGACCAACCTGCTGGCTACGGCCCATGAAAGAGGCTGCCCGATCGTGGATGGGTTAGGCATGTTGCTGCATCAGGCGGTGCCGGGGTTTGAACGCTGGTTCGGCATGACGCCGGATGTGGATGAAGACTTAAGGCAGGTGATGCTCAGGTGATCAAGGGACCAATTCTTATCGGGCTGACCGGCTCCATCGGCATGGGCAAATCCACGACCGCCAAGATGTTCGCAGATCATGGCTTTCCGGTCTGGGATGCGGACGCGGCTGTCGGGCGGCTCTATTCCAAAGGCGGGGCGGCGGTGCACCCGTTGGGTGCGTTGGTACCTACCGCCATGGTCGACGGCGCGATCAGCAAGCCCGCGCTGAAAGACGCAATTGCGTCCTCCCCCAATTTGTTGCTGGAAATCGAAGGCATCGTGCACCCTTTGGTCAAACAGGACCGCCGCGATTTCGCCGCGGCACATCAAGACGCGGAAATGATCGTTTTCGACGTACCCCTTCTGTTTGAAACCGGCGCGCATAAGAAGGTGGACCATGTGGTTGTCGTTTCCACCACGCCCGAGAACCAGCGCGCCCGCGTGCTGGCGCGCGGCACCATGGACGAGCCGACCTTCAACATGATCATGCGCAAGCAAACGCCGGATGCCGAGAAACGGGCGCAAGCCGACACCGTCATCGACACCGAAACGCTGGACGGCGTGGCGGCGCAGGTGCAAGCTTTGGTCGAGCAGCTGAGGGCAGACCATGCGTGAGATTGTACTCGACACTGAGACCACGGGATTTGAACCGGCCGAGGGAGACCGCATTGTCGAGATTGGCGCGGTCGAGCTGCAGGGCCACATGCCCACGGGCCGAGTTTATCACCAATACATCAACCCCCGCCGCGACATGCCCGCAGGCGCATTTGAAATTCACGGCATCGGCCCCGATCTGCTGGTTCCGCCGCAGCCCGCCGGGCCGGGGCAGGTCAACCTGAAAGACAAGCCGGTCTTTGAAGACATCGCGCAAGCGTTTCTGGATTTTGTAGGAGACGCCAAGCTGGTCATTCACAACGCCGCGTTTGACATGAAATTCCTCAACGCCGAGCTGGGCTGGTGCAACAAGCCGCTACTGCCAAACGACCAAGCCTTGGACACGCTGGCAATCGCGCGCAAAAACTTCCCCGGCTCGCCCGCGTCTTTGGACGCGCTGTGCCGCCGGTTTGGCATCGACAACTCCGCCCGCGACAAACACGGCGCGCTGTTGGACAGCGAAATTCTGGCCGAGGTGTATCTGGAGTTGATCGGCGGACGGCAACCTGATTTTGGTCTGGCGTCATCGGGTGAGCAAAGCGTGGAAGCCGGCGGCGACAGTTGGCGGCCGCAACCAAGGCCCGCGCCATTGGGATCAAAGATCACCGATGCGGAACGCGCCGCGCATGCGGAGTTTCTTGGCCAACTGGGTGATGCGCCAATGTGGAAGAATTTCAACTAGCACAGGTTTTTCGCCACGCTACGCGTGTCGATCCGCGGGGCTCTGCCCCGCACCCCGGCATATTTTTACCAAGATGAAACCAAAAAGCCGCACCGGATATGGCGCGGCTTTTTACTGTGATGGATCTAGTGCCTAGGCAGTGCCGGCCGGAGCCGTATTTTCGGCGGCCGCACGGCGGGCAAGCTCATTGCGGTAGAGCGCCAGGAAGTCGATGTTTTCCAGGTTAAGCGGCGGGAAGCCACCATCGCGGGTCACATCAGAAACGATGCGGCGGATGAACGGGAACAACATGCGCGGGCATTCGATCAGCAGGAACGGGTGCAATTGATCATCCGGCACGTTCTCTACAAGGAAGACACCCGTATATTCCAGCTCCATCAGGAAGATCGGCTTGCCGCCTTCCTTGGTCTTTGCGCTCACTTCCAGCTTGACCGTGATGTCGTACTGATTGTCCTGCGCCCGCTTTTTAGCGTCGAGATTGACCTGAACCTGAATGTCAGGCGTGTTGTCGCCTTCGCCGAGGCCCTTTTGGGCGGCGATGTTTTCAAAGCTCATATCCTTGATGAACTGAGCCACCACCTGCATCTTTGGTGGGGTTGGCTGCGCGGCGGCGGCGCCGTTTTCTTCGGCCATTACGGGTCTCTCCTAAAGCGTCAAAATTCGTCCAGCCCCGCATAGCAGGTCAGGGGGTGGGCCTCAATGGCGAGTCCAACCTGACGGCGGACCCTTCGGGGCGTGGGTTGGCCCGTCATCCAGATCAACAAAATCCCCGTCGATCACATCGCCGCCAGGGCTGTGCTGCGGGGGCGGACCTGCGTTCACAAAGCTTTGAACCTTGACGCGCGAGCGGATGGCATGGAACAGCGCCAGCCGGATCGGCGGCACCAGCAGCGCAAAGCCAACGGCATCGGTGAAAAAGCCGGGTGTCAGCAGCAGCAGGCCGGAGGCGAGGATCATCGCGCCATGGGCCAGGCTTTCCGTTGGGTCACGCAGATCGTTAAGGTTGCTCTTTATGTTGGACATCGCCTGCAACCCCTGCGCGCGCACCAGCCATGTCCCCATGATTGCGGTCAAAACGACGATCCCCAATGTGGGCCACAGCCCCAACCATCCGCCGACCTGAATGAACAGCGCGATCTCGATGATCGGGATGGTGACAAAGAGCAGAAACAGCCACATGGCCGCGAACCTCCGGTTATCGTTGTACTCAGGTGGACTTGTGCCCCCCTTGCACCTACATAAGGACACAACAGACGAAATTCCATTCCGCACCCCCCCTACAGAGGTATTAATGAGCGGCAATATGATCGAACTCCTTGTTTTGGCCGGTATCGCGGTCTTCCTTATCCTGCGACTTAAGAATGTGCTTGGCACGCGAGAAGGCTTTGAGAAGCCGCCATTGCCGATGCCCGGTCAAAAAGACACCGCCTCGCAAGCGCGCGCCGGGTTTGAAGTCATCGACGGCGGCCCCGACCGTGACATTACCGACCACGTGCCGGAAGACAGCTCTGCCGCGGACGCGCTTGGCAAGATGAAAGCGGCCGAGCCGTCTTTCAACGTCGGCGATTTCCTTGGTGGCGCCAAAGGCGCGTATGAAATGATCCTGATGGCGTTTGAAAATGGCGACATCGACGATATCGCGCCGTTCCTGTCCAAGGACGTGTTCGACACCTTCCAGGAGGTGATCGACCTGCGCGAAAAAGAGGGGCTGTCGGTTGACGCCAACTTCGTGGGCGTGCGCGAAATGTCCCTGCTGGACGCCGATTTCAACGAAGACACCAAAGAGGGCGAGCTGAAGATCCGCTTCGTGGGTGAGCTGACATCGGTGGTGCGCGACAGCGCTGGCGACATTGTCGAGGGTAACCTCAACGAGGTGAAGCGCCAGAAAGACATCTGGACGTTCGAGCGGATCATGGGCTCCGACAACCCCAACTGGCAGCTTGTCGCCACAGGCGAATAGGCGCGGATGAGGGGGCTCAGATGGGCAGCGGCTTTCGCCATCGGGGCGCTTATGTCTGACCCCGCCCCCGCAGCGCCCACTTACGAAATATTGACCTTCGACCAGCTGGATGGCTGGGCGGAGGATGACCACCAGGCAGCGCTTGACGTGTTCCTTGAAACCTGCGCCGACATTGACGACCCCGAGTGGGGCTCGCTTTGCGCGCTTGCCACCAGCCAGCCCAACGCCCGCACCTTTTTCGAACTGTTCTTCCGCCCCGTGGTCATCAATGGCGAGCAGCCCGCGCTGTTCACCGGCTATTACGAGCCGGAGCTGAAAGGCTCCCGCTTTCGGGGTGGGCAGTACCAATACCCGCTCTACCGCAAGCCGCCCGAAATCCGGCCCGGAACCTCGTGGTTCACCCGCGAGGAGATCGAGGATCAGGGCCTTCTGAACGGGCGCGGCCTTGAGATTGTCTATATCAACGACCCGGTTGATGTGTTCTTCCTGCAGGTGCAGGGATCCGGCCGTGTCGCGTTGGAGGAAGGCGGGGCCATCCGCGTGGGCTACGGCGGCAAGAATGGGCGCAATTACAGCTCGATCGGGAAGGAGCTGGTCAGACGTGGCGTCTACGACGCGCATCAGGTTTCTGCCCAGCGCATCAAACAATGGGTGCGCAACAACCCCATCGAGGGCCGACAGCTGCTGCAACACAACGACAGCTTCGTGTTTTTCCGGGAGGTCTCGGAAGTGCCCGCCGACAAAGGGCCGCTCGGTGCAATGAACAGGTCCATCACGCCGATGCGGTCCATTGCGGTGGACCCAGCGTTCACCAAACTTGGCGCGCCGGTCTGGATTGAAAAGGCAGGGCGCGACCCGCTGAAACGTTTGATGATCGCACAAGACACCGGCTCTGCCATCAAGGGGGCGCAGCGGGCCGATATCTATTATGGCACCGGGGCGCAGGCTGGTGCGGCCGCGGGCACCATCAAGGACAAAGGCCGTCTTGTGGTGCTGATGCCGATCCAGACCGCTTACGTCTTGGCGCCGGGTGGCTAACCCATGTCGCGCCGCAAACCCCGGGGGCTGAACCCCGACGAAAAAGAGCTCTGGTCCCGCGTGACCGAGACCGCCGTCCCCATCCGCACCTCCCAGACGCTGTTCGTTGACAAGCCCGTCACAGTACCGGCGCCAAAAACCGTTCCGACGAAACTGCAGAAATTCCAGATCGGTCAGAAAGCGAAGCCCACGCAAACCGCAGTGCCCGCGCCGCAAACGCCGGTTGCGATGGACAAGAAGGCATTTGGCAAAATGAAGCGCGGCAAGATCAGCCCGGACGCGACAATCGACCTGCACGGCATGACGCAGGAACAGGCGCACCCCGCCTTGGTCTCCACCATCCTGAACGCGCATGCGGCTGGCAAACGTTTGGTTTTGGTGGTCACGGGGAAGGGGAAGGTGCGCGACGACGGAGGCCCCATCCCCGTGCGCACTGGCATCCTAAAGCACGCGGTCCCCCAGTGGCTGCGTCAGGCCCCGCTGAATGCGGTGATCTTGCAGACCAACCAAGCCAGCCAAAACCACGGCGGGTCAGGGGCGCTGTATGTGTATTTGCGGCGGAAGCGATAAGTCATGTTAGCAGGAGGCGCAGTTTGGACGCCCTAAAGGACTACATTCTTTCTTACGACGAAGATGTCTTCGATGATTTCGGGCCTGATGAGACAGGAGTAATCGAGGGTGTCGTCACACATTTCTATTTGCCGAACCTCGCGGATGCTCTTCATCAGATCGATAAGTTGATTGAGAGCGAAAATACTGCAGCGCTAAAGCGAGCTTTCGCGGCCAATACACAGATTGACCTTTCCTTTGGGCTACCACTTCTGGAAGCGGCTAAGCTGCATTCGAAATACATGGCAATCAAACTAAACAGCCAGAATTGAACGGGATTTTGCAGACCAACCAAGCCAACCAAAACTACGGCGGGAGTGGTGCGTTGTATGTGTATTTGAGGCGGAGGCGGTGAGACAAACTTAAGCCGAGCCAGCTTCGGCTTGATTCCGAGCCAATCAGCGCATTGAAGCTACAATTAAACTTGCTGTAATTGCCTTCCAGTTTGTTGGTATTGAGTTACTATGTTTCTCATACGCTTTTCAAAATCGATCAACCGAGCGCTGATACGATCCTTTGATCAAAGCCGCCTAAGCTATATATTTTTTGTATTTCCAGTTTATCAATTGACGGCTTTAGTCGGTATTGCTGCAATTTTTTTAGCTTTTGAGGCGACTGAATCAGCTTCAATATTCTTGCTCATTGGACTGATATTAGCGGTCTTCGTAGGTATTCCACTCCTACTTAGCTGGCATCTTTCATGTCTTCTAGTTGCGTTTGGGTACTTTGACTTCCTTGCGGGAATAGGGCTTCCCTTCACGAAGTGGCCAGCAAAACAACTTGAGGATAGCGTGAAGTTCTTCAGGAAAACGGAATAGACTGCTGTATTCAGCCAACTCACAAGAAATTTACAATCCGTCCCCTGCGTCTCGTCAAATCCTAACCAACCCGCGTTCCGCCTTCCAAATCCCCACAAACGTCATCCCCGCCGCAATCAAAAAATACAAAGACACCCACGCCATCTGGTCGGAATAGTTCATCCCTGCGTCAATCACCCAACCCGTCAGCCCCGGCCCGATGGCGGACCCCAGCACCATCACGGCGGTGGCCATGGCTTTGATGGACCCAAGGTTGCGCGTGCCGAAATACTCGGCCCAGAAGGCGGAGGGCGCGGTGGCGTTCATGCCGCTGGAAACGCCGAACAGGACCACTCCGATAACAGCCCCCAGCATCGTCGCGGTGGCGGAGAAGATGAAGAACCCGACCGCCACGGGGATCAGCAGGACCGGCAACACGCGGCCCGCGCCGAAGCGGTCGATGGCGAAGCCTGCGATAACAGAAATGATGGTGGAGGTCACCGTGTAGACGGGGAACAGGCTAACCATTTGCAGATGCGTCCAGCCTTTGACCTCGGCCAGATGCACCTGGTGGAAGAAGAACGCGGTGCCGAATGTGGACGGGCCTATGAGCAACGGGACCAGCAGCCAGAACAGCCAATGGCGCAGCACCTCGTTTCGGGTCCAGTGTTTGCCGCCTAGGCCGACTGCTTGGTTTTCTTCCGCCACGGCTTGCGGCGTGCGTTCGGCTTTCAGCAGCATCAGCATGATCGGCAGCAGCGCCAAAGCCGCCATGGCAGAGATGCCCCACGACCAGCGCCAGCCGATGAACCCCAGCGCGGAGACGAAGATAAGCGGCAGCAGCGCCTCCCCAACCAGATAGCCGAAAGACGCAATCGCCAAGGCGCGGCCCCGCGCCGCGACGTACCAGCGCGCCATAGACACCGCCGCCAGATGCGACAGCATGCCCTGACCCATCAACCGCAACGCAAATACGGCCAATGGCAGCAGCCAGACCGAGTTGTTGATGGACATGAATGCACAGGCCGCGACCATGCCGCCCAACACAATGCCGCCTAGACGGCGCACGCGGAAGCGGTCGGTCAACGCGCCCGCCCAGACCATCACGGCGGCGGAGGCCAGCGTGCCCACCATATAGATCGCGCCCCAACGCCCGTGGGTCAGGTCAAACTCCGCCATGATCTCGCCTGCGAAGATCGAGATGAAGAAGGTTTGACCAAAACAGGATGCGAAGGTCAGCAGGAAGCCCGCTGACAGGAATTTGAGGTTGTCGCGGATGAACTGAAGCGTGCCCATCCATCCGCTATAGCTCACCCATCCAGGGCCCGATAGCGCCGTTTTTCCGCGTGGGAGCTTCTACAAAACGTAGCGGCTGACGTCAGCTGATCGGCTAAGCTCGCCCAGATTGGTTTCGACAAACTTGGCGTCGACCACAATCTCTTCCCCCGCGCGGTCGGGGGCTGTGAAGGACAGTTCCTCGAAGACACGCTCGATCACAGTGTAGAGCCTGCGCGCCCCGATGTTTTCCACGGATTGGTTGACCTCCGCCGCGATCTTGGCAAGCGCCTTGATCCCGTCGGGGGTGAAGGAGACCACGACCTCCTCCGTCTTCATCAGGGCGGTGTATTGCAGCGTCAGCGCGTTGTCTGTCTCCGTCAGGATGCGCACAAAATCGTCCTCCGTCAGCGCTCTGAGTTCCACCCGGATTGGCAGGCGGCCCTGTAGTTCCGGCAGCAGGTCGGACGGCTTGGCGATATGAAACGCGCCGGAGGCGATGAACAGCACGTGGTCGGTTTTGACAGGGCCGTGTTTCGTGGACACCGTCGTTCCCTCGATCAGAGGCAGCAGATCGCGCTGCACCCCCTCACGCGAGACATCGCCGCCCTTGGCATCGGTGCGGGCGCAGACCTTGTCGATCTCATCGAGGAACACGATCCCGTTTTGCTCAACGGCCTCAATTGCGGCAAGCTTCACCTTTTCGTCGTCCAGCAGCTTGTCTGCCTCATCGGCGATCAGCAGGCCGTAGCTTTCTTTGACAGTGGTCTTCACCTTCTTGGTGCGGCCACCCATTTTACCAAAAATCTCGCCCAGGTTCATCATCCCGCCGCCGCCCATATTGGGCTGGCCGGGGATTTCCATTGCGCCGAAGGGGTTGGAGGTGTCGGCCAATTCCAGCTCGATCTCTTTGTCGTCCAGCAGGCCGTCGCGCAGCTTCTTGCGGAACATGTCGCGCGTTTGTTCACGGGCGCCTTCGCCGGCGAGGGCTTCGATCACGCGGGTCTCTGCAGCCTCGTGCGCCGTCGATTTCACGTCCTCGCGCATGTGTTCGCGGGTCATCACGATGGCGGCGTCCACCAGATCGCGGATGATCTGTTCCACGTCGCGGCCGACATATCCGACCTCGGTGAATTTGGTGGCCTCGACCTTCAGGAACGGCGCGCGGGCGAGTTTGGCCAGACGGCGGGAAATTTCGGTTTTGCCGACGCCCGTGGGCCCGATCATCAGGATGTTCTTGGGGTAGACCTCATCGCGCAGGTCATCGCCCAGCTGTTTGCGCCGCCACCGGTTGCGGAGCGCCACGGCAACGGCGCGTTTGGCGTCTTTCTGGCCGATGATGAAACGGTCCAATTCAGAGACGATTTCGCGCGGGGTCAGGTCTGTCACAGATCAGGTCTTTCGTTAACTCAAGTTGACCTAGACTTATGGGTTGGCGGGGGAAACACAAGCCTTGCGCTCACCGGCTATGACGTTTCCGTGTAAGGGGCTATGCGGGGCGGTTGAAAATGCTCAATACTCCCCCCAATTGACGCGAGAGCTAAGGAGATTCCGCATGACCACCCGCCGCACCGTACTTCAGGGCTTTGCAGCCCTTTCCGCATTGGCCGCTGCGCCAGCCGCTTTCGCCGGTGGCCATGGTCGCCTGGGCAAATTCAAAGGCGCAAGCAACCACATCACCACAGGCACGGCCGAGATTGCCGACGGCAAAGTGAACCTGCTGGGTGACTTTACCTTCGATGGCGCGCCTGATCCGAAGATTGCGCTGGGCAAGGACGGGTATGATCCCAAGACGCTGATGGGCCTTTTGAAGTCCAACAAGGGTGCATCCAGCTACACCATTCCTGCCGGCGTCAACCCCGACGACTACAACGAGGTTTGGGTCTGGTGCGAAAAGTTCAACGTGCCTTTGGGCGTCGCCAAACTGAACTAAGCTATTCGGAGACCGCCAGCCCCGCCGCGTAGGGTGGCAGGCGGTCTTTGCCCGGAAAGTCAGGCAGCGCGCCCATAATCGCGGCGCGCGCCTGCGTCCAGAACGCGCCGAGCGCGGTGACAAACACCCCAAGAACCAAAGTTGTTATGACAGGTGCCCAATCGGTGCCGGTGTCCCCGATGGCCTGCGCAATCAGGAGCCCCATGTAGATCAGCCCAGCGGTCAGGAAGCTGCGGCGGTCGATGATGACGGCGAGTAGGGTGAAGAGGGTCAGAACGATGATTGCGATGACTGTGCCTATGCCGCCCATCGTATAGTTGGACATCACCAACGTATTGACGAGCGCTGGGGCGGCGAGGATGTGGAGCCAGAATGCGGTTGACGCGTAGCGGCTGACACGGTGCGGGTCCTTGGTATCGAAGTAGAGTGCGGCGATGAAGGCGAGCGTGCCGAAGATCAGCGTTCCGACAGCCATGAATGGGCTATTCTGCAGGTCAAAGTACCGCGTGATCCCAAGCCAATCGAGCAGCGTATTGGTTGACCTATAGGTCACGGGCTGTGGGGGCTCAAAGATATTGACGACGCCCGTGATGGCCATCAGGCCGAAGACGCCAAAGACGAACATGGCGAATGGAAGCCGAAACACCCGGTAGTAAAGGGCTATTGCAAACATCCCGGCCACCCCCATGTAGAGCGCACCGTTGTCGCTTTCGGGAATAACCACACCAACAAGGACCATGAGGCCCCGACCGAACGCGATGCAAAGCGCAATCGACGGAAGCGTCATGCGACGTTGCTTTGTGAAATACAGCGCAAGACCCACAGCAAGCGCCATCATCACCACAGGGAGCAACGCCACGTCGCCGAATAACGCGGTTAGCCCTACAAAGCCTGCCATGAGCAGAGCGAGGCCAACTGTGACGAAGATTTCCGCGAAGCCTTTGAACAGCTCAAACGGCTCATCATCGCCAACCATGTTGGCGCGGTAGCCCATGCGTTGGTCGGACAGGGTTTGAAGCGATACCGCCTGCGCTTCGTCAATCACGCCGGAGGCGACGGCCGCGCGCAGATCGTCGCGGGTGACACCTTCAGCCATCGATGGTTTCCACCGTCAGGTTGCCGTTGGTGTAGACGCAAATATCGGCTGCAATGGCCATGGCGTCGCGGGCCACAGTTTCTGCGTCCTTGTCGGAAGACATGAGCGCACGCGCGGCGGCGAGGGCGAAATTCCCGCCAGAGCCGATGGCGGCGACGTCATGTTCAGGCTCCAGCACGTCGCCCGCGCCAGTGATCACGAACAGGTCCTTGCCGTCAGTGACGATGAGCATCGCCTCAAGGTTCTTGAGGTATTTGTCCATGCGCCAGTCTTTGGCAAGTTCGACCGCGGCGCGGGCCAGTTGGCCGGGTGTGGCCTCGAGCTTGGCCTCAAGCCGTTCGAGAAGGGTGAAAGCGTCCGCCGTGGATCCTGCAAAGCCCGCGACCACATCCATCCCTCCGGGTGACAGGCGGCGGACCTTCTTGGCGGTGCCTTTGATGACGGTTTGGCCGAGGCTGACCTGACCGTCGCCCGCAATAACCACTTTGCCGCCTTTGCGCACACCGATGATGGTGGTGCCGTGCCAGCCGGGGAATTCTTCTTTGGCCATTACCGCTCTCCTTCTTGCCTTAGCGTTATATAGGCACGGTTTGGGGGAGGCGCAAAGTGATCTAAAGGAGCGGCTGCGCCGCGCATGATATTTTGCGCTGTCGCGCAGACTTGGGGCTTTGCCCCAAACCCCAGCATATTTCTGCCAAGATGAAACGAAAAAGCCCCGCCGGTTTGAAGGGCGGGGCTTTGTTTTAGGTGAGGTTCCGTTCGACTTCTTCGCGGGTGAAGATTTCGATCACATCGTCGGGGCGGATGTCCTCGTAGTTTTCGAACGCCATGCCGCATTCCTGACCGGAGATGACCTCGGGCACTTCGTCTTTGAAGCGTTTCAGGGTTTTCAAGGTGCCTTCGTGGATCACCACATTGTCGCGCAGTAGGCGGACGCCCGCGGAACGACGCGCGACGCCTTCGGTGACAAGGCAACCAGCAACACGACCGACGCCGGTGACTTTGAAGACCTCCTTGATCGCGGCGTAGCCGATGAAGGTTTCCTTGATCTCGGCGCTGAGCAGGCCGGACGCGGCCTGTTTCACATCGTCAACCAGATCGTAGATGACCGAGTAGTAGCGAATCTCGATACCCTTCTGGTTGGCGGAGTTACGTGCAGGCGCATTGGCCCGAACGTTGAAGCCGAAGACCGGCGCGCCGGAGGCCTCAGCCAGGCCGATATCGCTTTCCGTGATCGCGCCAACACCGGAGTGCAGGACACGGACGCGGACTTCATCATTGCCGATTTTTTCCATGGCTTGCACGATCGCCTCGGCAGAGCCTTGTACGTCGGCTTTGACCACGATGGGCATTTCCGAAACATTTTCGTCGGCCTTGGCGGTGGCCATCAGCTGTTCCAGCGTGGTGGCAGCACCGGCGGCGGCGCGTTTGTCCTTGGCGGCTTTTTCGCGGTATTCGGCGATTTCGCGCGCCTGCGCTTCAGTGTCGACCACGTTCAGCACGTCGCCTGCTTCGGGTGTGCCGTTGAGGCCCAAGACCTCGACAGGGACCGAAGGACCAGCTTCTTTGACGCGCTTGCCCTGGTCGTTTTCCATGGCGCGCACACGGCCCCATTGTTCGCCGACAACGAAGATGTCGCCTTGCTTCAGCGTACCGGTTTGCACCAGCACTGTTGCGACAGGACCGCGGCCCACATCAAGCTGTGCCTCGATCACGGCGCCGGTGGCGGCGCGGTCGGGGTTGGCTTTGAGTTCCAGGATCTCCGATTGCAGCGCGATCGCTTCCAACAGCTCGTCCAAGCCCTGGCCGGAAATGGCGGACACCTCGACGTCCTGAACCTCACCAGACATCTTCTCGACGATGACTTCGTGCTGCAGCAGGTCGGTGCGGACTTTGTCCGGGTTTGCGGCAGGCAGGTCGATCTTGTTGATTGCGACGATCATCGGCACTTCGGCCGCTTTCGCGTGGGCAATCGCCTCGATCGTTTGCGGCATGACGGCATCGTCGGCGGCAACCACCAAAACAACGATGTCGGTCACTTGCGCGCCACGGGCCCGCATAGAGGTGAATGCGGCGTGGCCGGGTGTGTCGAGGAAGGTCAGCGTCTGACCGTTTTGTTCGACCTGATACGCGCCGATATGCTGCGTGATGCCGCCGGCTTCGCCAGCCACAACACGCGCATTGCGGATCGCGTCAAGCACGGAGGTTTTGCCGTGGTCCACGTGGCCCATCACGGTGATGACAGGCGGGCGACCTTGCAGGTCTTTGTCGTCGTCTTCGACCTGGGCGATCACGTCTTCGACGTCAGAGTCAGAGACACGGACCACCTTGTGGCCAAATTCTTCGATGATCAGCTCGGCGGTGTCGGCGTCGATGGTCTGCGTTTGGGTCACCATCATGCCGTTGGTCATCAGTGCTTTGACAACGTCGGCGACGCGTTCGGACATACGGTTTGCCAGCTCGGACACCACAATGGCTTCGGGCAGTTGCACGTCGCGGATCACCTTTTCACGCTCGACCGAGCCACCCATGGCTTTTTGACGCGCACGTTCTTGCTTGCGCTTCATTGCGGCCATGGATTTCTGACGCCCGCCTTCGCCGCCACGCAGCGCCTGGTTCAGGGTCAGTTTGCCCGACCGGCGGCCATCATCAGCGCGGCCTTTGCCGCCCTTGTTGTCGCGGTCACGGTCACGGCGTTCCGGTGTTGGCGCAGCTTTGCCGCCGCCGCGTGGGCCGGATGGGGCCACAGCGGGTTCACCCGGTGCTGCGACCGCCGCAGCGGCGGGCTTCGGTGCTTTGGCTTCTTCGGCTTCACGCAGTTTGCGGGCGTCTTCTTCGGCTTTTGCCTTAAGCGCGTCTTCGCGCTCTTTCTCTTCGCGTTCCTTGGCCTCAGCCTCGGCGCGGCGGCGTTCGCGGCGTTCGGCCTGTTCTTTTTCCTCGGCGGCGCGGCGTTCCGCGTCTGCGGCTTCCTGTTCCTTGGCGGCCTGCAGCGCCTTCATCCGGCGATCCATTTCCGCATCGGAAATGCCTGCAGGGCGCTTAGACGGATCGCCCGCGCGCGGAGATGCGTTTGGCGCAGGCGCGTTTGCGGCACCGGGCTTGGGCACCACAACGCGTTTGCGTTTGGTTTCCACGACCACGTTCTTGGTGCGCCCGTGGCTGAAGCTTTGCTTCACCTGACCGGGACGTGCGCCTTTCAGGCCGAGAGGTTTTTTACCGTCTGTATCGCTCATGCGTCGTCTTTTCCTTTCGGGCGGGAGTTCTTTCCGCCGACATTGTCGCGGACGCCCTTTAACCGGATGCCCTCAGCTTTGACTTGTTTGCTGAGTCCACCTGCTGTTAAGGCGCCATGTATCACACTTTCGCGGCCGAATGCCAAACCCAATTCCTGAGCGGTCAAACAGCCGATAAATACGTCTTTTCCTTCCGGCGAGCGCAGGCGCGATTTGCCCCGCTCCGACCCGTCGGAGGCCTGTATCAGCAGACGGGCGCGTTCCGTCTCTAGCAGGCCTTTTACCTTTTCGTAGCCGGTTACGGCCTGACCCGCTTTGCGGGCCATCGAGATCAGATCGACCAACCGGCGTGCGAGCATCTTGTCGACCTGCGCAAACAGATCGTCGGGGATGCTCACCTGCTCCTTGGCGGAGCGGGAGAACGCCTTCTTCTTGATCGCGGTTTCCAGCGCGTCTTTGGTCGCTGAAACCCACATACCCCGGCCAGGTAACTTATTCCTGACATCGGGCACCGCCTGGCCCTCGGGGCCAACCACGAAACGGATCATGCGGGCGGGGTCGCCCACCTCTCCCGTAGCGATGCAGCGCCGCTCCGGTCCGTCCTGATCTTTTTCCCGTCCGCCGCGGCTCATGCCGGAACTCTGAGACCTGAAATCAGGCCTCAGCCCCTTCTTCAGCGGTTTCGCCTTCGGCTTCTTCTTCCTCGGATACGAGGTCAGCCGGGTCGACCCAGCCAAGCTGGATACGGGCGGTCATGATCAGCGTTTGCGCTTCCTCAAGCGACATGTCGAATTTCTCCAGAACGCCATCGTCTTTGACGCGCTCCTCGCCGACGGTTGTCCAGCCACCGGCCAGTTCCCAGTCCGCGCAGGTTGCAAAGTCTTCCAACGTTTTCACGTCGTCTTCTGCCAATGCTTCTACCATTTGGGGTGTCAGGCCGTCGAATCCAATAAGGCTGTCTTCGGCACCCAGTTCGCGGGCGTGATCGAGGGCCTTCTTGTTTTGCGCTTCCAGATAGTCGCGGGCACGGGCCTGCAGTTCCGACGCGGTGTCTTCGTCGACGCCGTCAATGACTAGCAGTTCTTCGACTTCCACATAAGCCACTTCCTCAAGGGAGGTGAAGCCTTCGGAGACCAGAAGCTGGGCGAAGAATTCGTCCAGATCGAGCGTCGCCATGAACAGCTTGGTGCGTTCTTCGAACTCGGCCTGACGACGCGCGGATTCTTCTTCCTCGGTCATGATGTCGATGTCGAGGCCGGTCAGTTGCGACGCAAGGCGCACGTTTTGGCCACGACGACCAATGGCCAGCGACAGCTGCTCTTCGGGGACGACGACTTCGATGCGCTCGGCTTCTTCGTCGAGAACAACTTTGCTAACCTCAGCGGGCTGAAGCGCGTTCACCAGGAAGGTCGGCGTGTCTTCGTTCCACGGGATGATGTCGATCTTCTCGCCTTGCAGCTCGTTCACAACCGCCTGCACGCGGGAGCCGCGCATACCGACGCAGGCACCGACGGGGTCGATGGAATTGTCGTAGCTGATGACAGCGATTTTAGCGCGCGAACCCGGGTCACGGGCCACGGCCTTGATATCGATGATGCCGTCATAGATTTCCGGCACTTCCATCTTGAACAGCTCCGCCATGAATTGCGGGTCGGTGCGGGATAGGAAGATTTGCGGGCCACGAACCTCGCGGCGCACGTCTTTGATGTAGACGCGGATGCGGTCGTTGGGGCGGTACGCCTCGCGGCCGATCTTTTCGTTGCGGCGCAGGATCGCTTCGCCACGGCCAATGTCGACGATGACGTTGCCGTATTCCTCGCGCTTGACCAGGCCGTTGATGATGGTGCCGGCCTTGTCTTTGAATTCTTCGTACTGGCGGTCACGCTCGGCTTCGCGGACCTTTTGCAGGATAACCTGCTTGGCCGATTGCGCGGCGATGCGGCCCATTTCAACGGGTGGAACCTCGTCAACGATGGTGTCGCCAATCTCTGGCGCGTCGAGGAATTCCTTGGCGTCTTCGACGTTCAGCTCGGCGCGGTCGTTTTCGATCTCGTCATCTGCAACCACGGTGCGGACGCGGGTGAAGGTGGCTTTGCCGGTCTTGCGGTCGATGGAAACGCGGATGTCCAGCTCGGCGCCGTAGCGGGACTTGGCGGCGCGGGCGAGGGATTCTTCCATCGCTTCAACGACCAGCTCCGGGTCGATCATTTTCTCGCGGGCCACGGCCTCTGCAGTTTGCAGCAGCTCAAGCTGGTTTGCGGATGTGATTGCCATCTTAAGAGTTCTCCTCGCCTTCAACGATCTGTTGCACTTCGTCGAATTGGGTTTCGTCAATTTCGCCCGCGTCTTTGCGGGATTTCAGCACGTCGCGGATCAGCTCATCCGTCAGCACCAGTTTCGCATCGGTCAGCCAGTCAAATTTGAGACCAACTGTACCTTCTTCAATATTAATAAGAACTTCATCCCCATCGGTGCCGGCCAATTCGCCCTTGAATCGGCGGCGTCCGTCGATGAGTTCATCCGTTTCCAGCTTCGCCTCGTAGCCCTGCCACATGTCGAAATCCTTGAGCCTTGTCAAAGGCCTGTCAATTCCGGGGCTGGACACTTCGAGGTTGTATTCACCGGCAATCGGATCCTCGACATCCATCACTGCCGACAGCGCGGTGGAGATTTCACCAAGGTCATCCACCTCGATGCCGCCTTCGGGTTTTTCGGCCATGACCTGCAGGATATCTTGCTTGCCGGTCAGCAACCGCACGCGCACCAATTCAAAGCCCATGCCTTCAATGACAGGCTGGGCGATCTCGGCCAGACGGCGGTCGATGGCGGCTTTGGCGATCAGGTCGGACATGGGTTCCTTACGGTACAAAAAAACGGGCGCGCGGCCCGTTGATGTTTCCCGGTGGGCGCTGGGGGTGGAGACCAGCGCGCCGCTGTTGAGAGGGATATACGCCCCCTTGGCCGAGTCTGCAAGGGGGCGATTTCGGATGTCTGGAAAGCGCATAGATCGCGTATAGACAACGTGTAGACGTTTCGCGCTGCGCTACTTCTTAGGCCCGCCGCGCTTTGGGCGGGCGTCGCCACCTTTGCCTTTGAACGGTTTGCCCTTGCCGCGTGGGCGCAGGGATTGGGAGGGGTCAGACATATTCGCCGGACGGCCCTTTGGCTTGCCGCTTTTCGGTTTGTCGGATTTGTAGTCGGGTTTGCCCGCTGGCTTGCCCTTGGGTTTACCGCCCGGTTTGCTGTCGTATTTCGGCTTGTCGCCGTATTTGGGCTTCGGCTTGCCGGACGGTTTACCGGAAGGCTTGTCGTCGTAGCGCGGATTGTCGGCGGGTTTGGCCTTGGGTTTGAAATCCGCCACGACCTCAGGGTCGTGTTTGGGCTTCTTGTCCTTCCACTCTTTCTTCGGCTTCGGCGCTTTGCGTGGGTCGTCGTCGAACTTGTCCAGCGGTTTGCGGCGGTTTGAGGCCATGCCGCCCTTTGGTCCGCCTTTGCCGCCTTTGTCGAAACGCGGTTTTCCACCCGGCTTGCCGCCCTTGTCGAAGCGTGGCGGGCGGGACATTTCGGGGACCTTGTCGAGTTTGGTCAGCTTTGCGCCTTCCTCTAACGCCATGTCGGGGCCAAGCGCTTTCACAAAGCCGTCGACGGAGGATTGTTTGATCTCCACGAAGGTCTCGGTTTCCTGCACGCGGATCGCACCGATGTCGTCTTTGGAGATGTCGCCCATCCGGCAGAGCATCGGCAGCAGCCAGCGGGGCTCCGCCCGGTCATTGCGTCCGACGGAGATGGAGTACCATTGCGAGGGGCCGAATTCCTGACGCGGCTTGCGGTCCTCGCGTTTGCCCGGCGCGGCCAGTTCTTCGGGCGCTGTTTGGCGGGACCGGTAGAGGCGCAGGTAGGCGGCTGAGATTTGTTCCGGCGTGAAGGTCGCAGCCAGCTTGGTGACGAAGTCGGTTTCGTCTCCGGCGATCTCTTGCGTGAAGACGGGGTCGGAGAACATGCGTTCTTCGTCCTTGGCCAGCACCTCGTCCGCCGTGGGTGCGCCGCCCCATTCGGCTTGGACCTTGGCAAACTGCAAAAGGCGTTCGGCCTTCTTCGAAAACCGCTGTGGCACGATCAAGGCCGAGGTGCCCTTTCGCCCGGCGCGCCCTGTGCGCCCAGAGCGGTGAAGCAGCGTCTCGCCGTTGTTGGGCAGCTCGGCGTGGATCACCAATTCCAAGTTTGGCAGGTCGATGCCGCGCGCGGCCACATCTGTGGCTACGCAAACCCGCGCCCGACCATCGCGCATGGCCTGCAAAGCGTGGGTGCGTTCGTTTTGGGACAGCTCGCCGGACAGCGCCACAACCTGGAACCCCCGGTTCGAAAAACGGGCGGTCAGGCGGTTCACAGTCGCACGGGTGTTGCAGAAGACGATGGCGTTTTGCGCCTCGTAATACCGCAGCACGTTGATGATAGCGTTTTCGGGATCGTTGCCCGCGACCAGCATGGCGCGGTAATCGATGTCGGAATGCTGCGCCTTTTCAGCCGCCGTTTGCAGGCGCACCGCGTCGGGTTTTTGGTAGCTTTCGGCCAGCTTGGCGATCATCTTCGGCACGGTGGCGGAGAACATGAGCGTGCGGCGATCTTCGGGGGCCTCGCCCAGGATGAATTCGAGGTCCTCGCGGAAGCCAAGGTCGAGCATCTCGTCGGCCTCGTCCAGCACCACGGCGCGGATATCGGACATATCGAGCGAGCCGCGTTTGATGTGGTCGACCAAACGACCAGGCGTTGCGACAACGACATGCGCGCCACGTTCAAGTGCGCGTTTCTCGGTGCGCATGTCCATACCGCCGACGGTGGATACCACGGTGGCGCCAGCGAAAGCGTAGAGCCAGTCGAGTTCGCGCTTCACTTGCAACGCCAGTTCGCGGGTGGGGGCCACGACCAAGGCCAACGGCGACGCGGCGCGGCCGAATTTTTCGTCCTCGCCCAGAAGCGTCGGTGCGATGGCCAGCCCGAAGCCCACGGTTTTACCAGACCCGGTTTGGGCCGAGACCAGCAGGTCCTTATCCTCAAGCGCGGCGTCGGTAACGGCGACCTGCACTTGGGTCAGGGTCGTGTATTCGCGCTTTTCAAGCGCGCGGGCGATGGTCTCGATCATTTTGGGTGCGTCCTGAGCATGGCAAGCGGCCCACTTAGGCCCATTGGGGCGGCTTGTATAGGGCTAGTCGTTCTCCCGCCACGACTCTTCGTAATGTGTGCCGTCGCAATAGGGCTTGTTGGACGACCTGCCGCAGCGGCAGAGCACGAATTTCTTCTCGGTCGCGCCTTGCATGGGTTTGGGGTTTTCGAGATCGGCTTCTTTCACCCAATACGCGCCGTTCTTTTCCACCCGGATTTCGACGCCGTCACCGTAAAGGTGGTGTGGTTCGCTGCCCTCTTCAGAGATACGCAGCGCGCCGGAGGGGCAGGCTTGCACAATCTCTTCGATCTGCGCCTTGGTGCCGTTTTCCAGCATGACCCAAGGGCGGCGTTTTGGATTGAACATGGCCACCGAGCGGCGGACGCATTCGCCCGCATGGGAGCACAGCAGCTTGGAGAAATGCACCGTCGTGCCGTCATGGGTGTATGTGTAGATTTTGTCGCGGCCCGTCACGTCTTCGCGCGACCCGTCGAACCCATCATTATGCGCCCCGTCACAGAACGGCTTGTTGGCGGATTTGCCGCAGCGGCATAGGGCCATGACGGGCTTGACGGCGATGGCATTGCCCCGGTGATCGGTCATGGAGGTGACGCCCTCGACCACCAGCGGGCCGTTGTCGCGTTCGGTGATCGTTGGTTTGGGCATGGCGGCGTCCTTTGTTTGCGGCTTGAAACGGGATGTTAACAGTATTGCGCGATTGAGCGAAGGACCTGAGTATTGTCGTTGATGGTGTAGTTCGTCCCGTGATCCGCCTACCGGAAAAAGAAGCCGTGCTGCGGCAGGAAAATATTACCATCCGCGACCTTCCCGCGCGGTCGGGCTCGGTAATGGCCGTCATCGGGTTAAGCGCGTTCCACCTGCCGTGGCCGTTTCTGCTGCTGACGGTCGTGGCCTACCTGGCGATAGAGCTTTGGGGCATCCTGGCGGTGCAGCGCATCGCGTGGCGGATGACTTGGTGGTCTTATCTCAACCTGCTGGTTGCGGCCTGCGTGGGGTCGATGGTGTTCCTGCGGGTGCCGTACGAGATGTGGCATCTGGACGGGCTGACGCCGAAGCTTTTCGCCTTTTGCACGCTGACCACCGCCCTGATCCATTGTGCCAGCGTCCGCGCGTACCATCTGCCGCTGGCGGTTGTGACCGGGGGTCCGGTGGTGGTGACCATCGCCCTGACCGTTGTCTCGGACGTTATGTCTGAGGCACTTTGGAGCAACGTTGGCATTGGCCTTGCCGTTCTTGCGCTGATGGTTGGCTACATCACCGTGATGATGGTCGACAACCGGCGGTCGAAGCAAATATTGATCGACGCCCGCGACAGCGCGGACGCCGCCAACGAGGCCAAGGGCCGCTTTCTGGCCGCCATGAGCCACGAGATACGCACACCCCTGAACGGCATCCTGGGCATCGCGCACCTGATGAAGGACGACGCAACCGCGCCCGAAGAAGTTGAACGCGCGGATGTGTTGGTTGGATCCGCCGTCGCGCTGAAGACCCTTGTCGACGACGTGCTTGACCACGCCAAGGTGGAGGCCGGCAAATTGACCCTGGCGCCGGTGGAAGGCGACCTGAGAGACGTCGCCGACGCCGTGGTGAAACTGTTTCAAGCCAATGCTGGCGACAAGGGACTTTGGCTGCGGATGCAGGTCGAGCCAAGTCTGCCGGGCCGCATGGTGTTCGACCCGGTCCGGGTGCGCCAGATCCTGTCCAACCTTGTGTCCAACGCGATCAAGTTCACCGACAAGGGCGGCGTGCAGATCAAGCTGGGCGCCGCCAGCATATCCGACGAGACGGTGCGGGTTGAAGCGGCGGTCACCGACACGGGTATCGGCATCGGGGAAGCTTCGCAGGCCAAACTGTTCCGCCAATTCAGCCAGGTTGATGACCATGGGGAGCGGGCGGCGCAAGGCACGGGCCTGGGGCTGTCCATATCGCAAGGGCTGGCAGAGCTGATGGGCGGGTCGATTGACGTGCGGTCGGATATTGGCGAAGGGTCGGTGTTCACTTTGCGGTTTGACGCCGAACCCACCGCTCCGTCGGAGGCAACGGAAACCGCGACCAATTCGGCGCAGGATGACGGGCCGATTTTCGACGGCATACGCATCCTGCTGGTCGACGACAACGCGTCAAACCGGTTCATCGCCAAGTCTTTTCTGAAAGGCACCGCCGCCCAGATTGACGAAGTCACCAACGGGGCGCAGGCGGTGGAGCAGGCGAGGCAAGCCAAATACGACCTCATCCTCATGGACATGCATATGCCTGTTATGTCGGGGCGGGAGGCGTTCGAACGCATTCGCGCGGGACCGGCACATTTCGCCTACACCCCGATCGTGGCGTTGACCGCAGATGGCGCCCCTGAGGATCGTGAAGCGTTGCTGAATGCGGGGATGGATGGCTACCTGTCCAAGCCCTTGAGCAAAGCGGCGCTTCTGTCGGAATTGCAGCGACTGCTTCAGTCTGCGCCGGGTCAGCTTTCCCCAAGTCAGACGGCCGCAGAATGAAAAACGCCCCACCGGGAGGCGGGGCGTTTTCCGTGTTCTAGATGCGAGTGTCGCTTACGCGAACCACCAGCGCTCCATCAGGCGCGAGCTGTCCATCTGGAAGACGTTACCGATGGTGCCGGTGTTGGCCAGCTTGGTCGAATGCGCGTCAACATAGTTGGCGTACATTGGAACCACGGTGCCACCTTCGGCAGACATCAGCATCTGCATTTCAGTGTACATGTCCTTGCGCTTGCCGGAATCCAGCTCGGCGCGGGCGGTCAGCAGCAGCTCCTGGAAGCGTGCATTTTCCCAGCCGGAGTCGTTCCATGGAACACCGGTTTCATACGCGGTGGAGAACATCCAGTCTTCGGTCGCGCGACCGGACCAGTAGCAGGCACACCATGGCTTTTTCAGCCAGACGTTGGACCAGTAGCCATCATCGGGCTCTTGTACCACGTTGATGTTGATGCCGGCCGCCTTGGCGGAGGCTTGATACAGCTGAGCCGCGTCGATCGCACCCGCGAAGGCCGCGTTTGCAGCGGACAGGTCCACGTTCAGCTCGGTCAAGCCAGCCTCTTTCATGTAGAACTTGGCTTTGTCCACATCGTAGGCGTTCTGCTCCAGATCGGCAGCAAAGTACTGGTTTGCCGGCCCGATTGGGTGGTCGTTGCCAACCTTACCGTGGCCAAGCAGGATCTTGTCGACCAGCTCTTCACGGTTGATCGCGTGCTTCAGCGCTTTGCGGACGTTCAGGTCATCAAACGGGGCAAGCCCTGTTTGCATTGGGAACGTGTAGTGCTGGTTGCCTGTCACCTCGAAGATGTTGACGTTCGGGTTGGCCTTCAGCAGCGCCTCGGTCTTCACGTCAACGCGGTTCACGGCGTCAACCTGACCAGTCATCAGCGCGTTCATACGTGCGGATGCGTCGTTGATCGCGATGACTTCCAGCTCGTCAAAGAAACCGGCTTCGCCGTCTTTGTAGTGGCTGTCGACGCGCTTGCCGACGAAACGCACGCCCGGGTCGAAGCTTTCGACCTTGTAGAGGCCTGTGCCGTTGCCGGATGCGATGGCTTCGTCGATCTCGCCAGCCGGGAACATCAGGATGTGATAGTCCGACAGCAGGAACGGGAAGTCGGCGTTGCCGGCTTCAAGCGTCATCTGAATCTCGTGATCGGAGACTTTCTTCATTTCTGCGATTGCAGAAACGATTGGCTTGGCCGCGGATTTCGCACCTTCAGCAGTGTGCATTTCGAGGGACGCAATCACGTCGTCAGCGCCAAATGCTTTGCCGGAGTGGAACGTCACGCCCTTGCGCAGCTTGAAGGTCCAGGTCTTCGCGTCAGCGGAGGCTTCCCAGCTTTCGGCCAATTCGCCCTTCAGCTGGCCGTCTGCGCCAACTTCGGTCAGGCAGTCAAACACGGCGCCGTGGGCACACATGATCATGAAGCTGTCAGAGTGCGTCCGGCCATCCCAGCTGTCGGATGTGTTTGCGCCCGCAAGGCCCAACCGCAAGCGGCCGCCCTTTTTCGGCGCCGCCATCAGCGGCATACCGGTTGCGGAAAGCACCCCGGCTGCAACACCGGCCTTCAGCAGGCCGCGTCTTGTAAGTTGTGACATTTATAGTCTCCCAGTTAGTGAATTTTTGACGGTCCCCCGTCATCTATCGCCACCCTTTTGGTGGGTGATTCGTGTTACATCTTATCAACAGCCGCATCGCCGATGTTATCAACTCCGCGCTGTTTGAGCAGTTCGTCCAGCCAATCGGGGTCCATTTCGGGGACCGAGCTGAGCAAAAGATCCGTGTAAGGATGGTGCGGCGGCTGGAACATGTCGGCCTTTTCGCCCTGTTCTACCACGACGCCGTCCTTCATCACCACCACCTCGTCCGAGATGGATTTCACCGTTGCCAGATCATGGGTGATGAACATGTAGCTGAGGCCCAACTGGTCCTGCAGCTTGGCCAGCAGGCGCAAGATGCCCTCGGCGACCAGTTGGTCGAGCGCGGACGTCACCTCGTCACAGATGATGAATTTGGGTTCTGCCGCCAATGCGCGCGCAATCCCGATGCGCTGCTTTTGACCGCCCGACAGCTCAGACGGCAGGCGGTGGAAATATTGCGTTGGCTCCAGCTCGATCTCTTCGAGCAGCGCGTCCACTTTGGCGCGTTTTTCGCGGCCTTTAAGGCCGAGGTAGAATTCAACAGGGCGACCGATGGTTTCGCCGATGGTTTTGCGCGGGTTCAGCGCGGTGTCGGCCATCTGGTAAATCATCTGCGCCTGACGCAGCTGGTCTTTATTGCGGCGACGATAGTCCAGCGGCATTTGCTGGCCCTCGAATTCGATATGCCCGATGCGCGGCGGCAGAAGCCCCGTGATGCAGCGCGCGGTCGTCGATTTGCCAGACCCGGATTCACCCACAACAGCAACCGTACGGCCCTCGTGAATGTCAAAACTCACATCGTGCAGCACATCGACGGTGCCATAGGCGGCGGTCACACCTTTGACCGACACAATCGGAGTGGCGCCGGTGGCCACTGACGGCTTGGCGGGGCGTTCAAAGCTGCGCACAGCCCAAAGCGACTTGGTATAATCCTGCGTCGGGTTGGCCAGCATGGTGCGGGTGTCGGCTTCCTCCACCTCGTCGCCTTTGAGCAGCACTTTGATCTTGTCAGCCATCTGCGCCACGACGGCGAGATCGTGGGTGATGTAGATCGCGGCGGTGTCAAACTGTTCGACGATGTCGCGGATCGAAGCGAGTACCTCGATCTGGGTCGTCACATCCAGCGCCGTAGTCGGTTCGTCAAAGATGATCAGGTCGGGGCGGCAGGCCATGGCCATAGCGGTCATCGCGCGTTGCAACTGCCCGCCGGAGACCTGGTGCGGATAGCGGAACCCGATTTCTTCGGGATTGGGCAGGCGCAGGCGGCGATACAGCTCGATCCCGTCTTCCTGGCTTTCGCCGCGCGCCGAGACATTGTGCTGAACCGGGCCTTCGGTGTGCTGGTCGATCAACTTATGCGCCGGGTTGAAGCTCGCGGCGGCGGATTGCGCGACATAGGCGATGCGGCTGCCAAGAAGCGCACGTTTTTCGGCCGCAGAGGCGGTGACCAGGTCGATGCCGTCAAACACGACTGACCCGTCCGAGATGCGCACACCGTCCCGGGTAAAGCCCATTGCGGCCAACCCGATGGTGGACTTGCCGGCACCGGATTCGCCGATCATGCCAATCACCTCACCCCGGTTCAGGTCCATATCAACACCGTTGATGATGGGGTTCCATGTCTCGTCGGAACGGCCTTCGATCTTCAGGCCGCGGACTTTGAGGAGTGGTTCGCTCATTCTTTCAACCCTGACGATTTATGCAGCATCCAGTCGACCACGAAGTTCACGGCCACGGTGAGCAGCGCGATGGCGCCAGCGGCCAGCAACGGTGCCACGGCCACGTTTGGCGCGAAGGCTGCGAAGTTGATGAATTGTGACAGGTCGCGGACCATGGTGCCCCAATCCGCCAGCGGCGGCTGGATACCCACACCCAGGAAGGACAGCGACGCGATTGTCAGGAACACAAAGCAGAAGCGCAGCCCGAATTCGGCAAGCAACGGTGCATAGGCGTTTGGCAGCATCTCGCGGAAGACCAGATAGCCAAGGCCCTCGCCGCGCAGCTTGGCGGCTTCGATGTAATCCATGACCACAATGTTCAGGCCAACGGCGCGCGACAGGCGGAAAACGCGTGTCGAGTCGATGACGGCGATGATAAAGATCATGTAAATCGTCACCTGCCACGACGCGGAGCCCGCCCATGCGGTGGCAATGGTGATCAAGAGCAGCGCAAAGATCAGCGCGGGGATCGCCATCAGCGCATCAACCGCGCGCGACAAAAGCTGGTCCAGCCAACCGCCCAATGTCGCGGCCAGGAAGCCCAGCGACCCGCCGATGAAGAAGGCAAGGCAGGTTGTGACAAATGCGATGCCAACGGTGTTTTGTGCGCCAAAGATCAGGCGCGACAGGATATCGCGGCCGATCTGATCCGTGCCCAACGGATATTCCGGGTTGCCGCCCACCGCCGGGTTACCGCCCGGAACGATATTGGCCGCGCCCAGAACCTCTTCCTGGCCATAAGGGGCCAGCGGTCCCAGAACATACATCAGCGCAAAGACCGCCACTGTAACCAGCGTCAAAAGCGCGGAGAATTTCTGCACATCCGTGGAGCTGTTGCGCCGGATCATGACGTTGATGAATACGCCGAACGCGCCAACGCCTGCGACCGTCAGGATCGAAATTTGACCGGCAAAGATCGACACGAACGCATAGGTCAAAATGATCATCACACCGAAGCTGGCGGTCAATGGCATGGACCGAAACAGCTTCTTGCTGGCCTCAGAGCCGAAGTTCTCGCCCAGAAGCTTGAACAGGTAAGCCGCGATGCCGAAAGCCAGAAAGCCCTGCACCGCCCAGCGGAAGAAAATCACGCCAGGTACGGGGGCGGGTGGTTCGGTCGCTGTTGCGATGGGCTGGGAGTAGTACCAAATGCTTGCCGCCAGTGCGACCACCGCAAACACGTACCCATATGCCACGCCCAACGGCATATCCCGGAAGAACGGTTTGTTTTCTGTCAGCTGCTGCCCGGCCGCGCGGAAAACCCACGCGACGCCGACCAAAGCGATGAGAATTAGGATCAGGTATATCAAGGTCATTTCGGATGCCTCAGACGTGGGTTCGAAATGATCGACAGTACGTCAGCAGTCAGGTTCAACAGGATGTAGACCGCGGCGAAGATCAGGCAGCACGCCTGCACCACCGGGATGTCGCGGATTTTCACGCTGTCCACGAAGAGCTGGCCAATGCCCGGGTAGACGAAGACCACCTCGACCACCACAACGCCGGTGACGAGGAACGCAAGGTTCAGCGCAATCACGGTGATGATCGGGGCCAGCGCGTTTGGCAGCGCGTGTTTGACGATAACCCGCATTGGGCTGAGGCCCTTGAGCCGCGCCATTTCGATGTAAGGCGAGGCCAGCAGGTTGATGATTGCGGCGCGCGTCATCCGCATCATTTGTGCCGTGACCGCCAGGGTCAGCGTCAGCGCGGGCAACATGGTGCGGTTCAGGCGCTCGCTGAATTCCATCCCCGGGAAGATGTTGCTGAGCGACGGGAAGATCGGGTTCAACACGGCGAGGAACAGGATCAGGATGTAGGCAATGAAGAACTCGGGGCTGGAAATTGCCGACAAGGTCGAGACGTTCATCGCCTTGTCAAAGGCAGAGTTGCGGTAAAGCGCGGTCAGGACCCCGAGGGTCACTGCCAGCGGCACCGAGATCGCAGCGGACACGCCCGCAAGGAACAGCGTGTTCTGCAGGCGCGGCATGATCTGGTCGACGACCGTAATCACTTCCGTCCCCGTCGCCGTGCTACCGAAGTTACCGGCAAACAGCGCCTGGCTGAGCGGAACCCCAAGATCGCCGCGAACCGCGCCGCTGAGCCACGTCACATAGCGTGTAAATGCGTTTTGGTTCAGGCCAAGCTGTTCACGGATCGCCGTGACGGCTTCCTCCGTTGCGCCTTGCCCGAGAATTGCCTGCGCAAAGTCACCCGGCAGCGCGTTGACCGCGACGAAGATGATGATGGAGACGACGAAAAGGGTCACGAGACCCAGCAGCAAACGCTGCACGATGATGCGTAATAGGCCCGACAAGTGTCCCGATTATCCCCAGATTGTCCCTTTGGTGTGCCCAGCAGCGTAGCGACTGACCGGAATCTGTAAAGCCCCTGCACGTGAAATTTTTTTAATAAATTTCACCAGTGGCGCGAAATTCAGCTATTTGTGTCGCGAATTTCGTTGGTAATGCGCACAAGTTCAGCAGTTATGCCCGGCTCTGACAGGGCGTGCCCGGCAGTGGGAATCATATTGAGCTCTGCCTTGTCCCAGCCGTGCGCCAGCCGGTGCGCCGAATGCGGCGGGCAGATCATGTCGTAGCGGCCCTGCACTATGGAGGCGGGGATATGTTCGATCAAATGGCGGTTGGCCATGATCACGTCATCGCCCTCCAACCATCCACGATTTGTGAAATAGTGGTTCTCCAGCCGGGCGAAGGCGCGGGCGTAATCCGCGGGGCTTTCACCGCTGCCATGCACCTGCAACGCCGCCAACTGATTTTCCCATCCGGCCCATGCGCGGGCATACCGGACCTCCTGCTGCATGTCGCCGGAGAACAGCCGCCTGCTATAGGCGCCAATCATATCGTCCCGCTCATCCTCGGGGATGAGTGAGGCAAAAGCGTCCCACCGTTCGGGGAAGAACTTGCCGGCGCCACCACCATAGAACCAGTCCAGCTCAGCCTGGGTCATCATAAACACCCCGCGCAGCACCAGATGCGACACGCGGGCGGGGTGGGTTTCGGCATAGATCAATGCCAGCGTCGCACCCCAGCTGCCGCCAAACACCACCCATTGGTCAAGGCCGAGGCCATCGCGGATCAGCTCGATATCGCGGACCAGATGCCAGGTGGTGTTGTTTTCCACCGACGCATGGGGCCGCGACCGGCCGCAGCCGCGTTGATCAAACAGGATGACGCGGAAATGCGCCGGATCAAAATAACGCCGCATCGCCGGGCTGCACCCGCCACCGGGGCCGCCATGCAGAACCACCACCGGCTGCCCGTCAGGGTTGCCGCATTGCTCTACATAGACCTTGTGCCCGTCGCCGACTTCCACCATCCGCTGATCGAACGGGTCGATCCCGGGATAGAGATGCGCGGCTGCGCGGTTTTGTCCTGCCGTTCTGTCCATACCGCCCTATATAACGTGGTGAGACGGCGCGACCATGCCGAAATGAGGTGAGACAGATGAACACTACAGTTGACCCGGGCGAGATCGCCAAATTTGAAGCCATGGCCGCCGAATGGTGGGACGTGAACGGCAAGTTCAAGCCGCTGCATATGCTCAACCCGTGCCGGTTGGATTACATCACCCAGCAGATTGCAGCAGAATTTAACCGCGACCTGAAAACGCGGGACCCGTTTGCCGGTCTGCGCATCCTCGACATCGGCTGCGGTGGCGGGCTTTTGGCTGAACCCATGGCGCGGCTTGGTGCGGACGTGGTGGGCGCCGACGCCGCCGAACGCAACATCCCCGTGGCGCAGGTGCATGCCGAACAATCGGGGCTTGATATTGATTACCGCTTCACCACCGCAGAGGCGATGGCCGAGGCGGGAGAGCAGTTTGATGTCGTGCTGAACATGGAAGTGGTGGAACATGTGGCCGACCCGCTGGCCTACCTGACCGCCTGCCAACAGCTGCTGAAACCCGGCGGGCTGATGGTGTGTTCGACGATCAACCGCAACGCCAAAAGCTACCTGATGGCGATTATCGGCGCGGAACACATCATGCGATGGTTGCCCAAAGGCACGCATGAGTGGGACAAGTTCATCACCCCGGACGAGCTGTTCGATCTGATCGGCAACGCGGGGTTAGAGCCCGTGGACCGCACCGGTTTCGTCTTCAACCCGATCGCCTGGAGCTGGTCCTTGTCGGGCCGCGACCTGTCCGTGAATTACGTGACATCCAGCATCAAGCCAAAGGGCTATTTGCGGATGGGGTCCTCTTAGTCCTCCTCCGGGACGTAACTGATCATCAAGGTTGAGGAGAACTGCCTATCAAGGCGCTGCTGCGTATTGTTCTGTACCAAGTTCGCAATGAAGCGGGTCGTCACAATAAACTCCCTCGGTTCAACTTGGATCACCGGAAGTTTGGGCCGCCCGATCCGTAACCCTTTCATAACGGAAATGGCCGCAGTCGGATGGAGAATACGCGCTGTGTTGCTTTTCCAGACCGCTCTGGGCTGAAGAACTGTCTCGACCTGCTTATTTTCCACTTTCCGCGGAGGGCCGCTTCTCCAAATCGTGCTGCGGTCAGGAAAATCCTTTTCAACAATGGATGCGCCGCGCAACGAACCCCGATCTCTTACAAAAACGGAAAATGGGCTGTCAGAGGTGTTGGTAATATGGACCTGCGCCACTGACTCGGACGTCCAGTTACTGCCGCCTTCATCGAAACTGCATCCTTCGGGGGAGGCGTAGTAATCAAGGCGGAAGAATGGCCCGTCTTGGCTTCCGACAAGCTGCGGATCAATGTTGCATGGTGGTGTCATAACTATGTCCTGCGAAAGAGCTGGAATGCTGAGCGCGAGCCAGCACCAAATGCTAAGAAAGGATGATATTCGCGCTAATCGAGGTTCCCTCGGCTGCAAACAGCTTCTCGGACTCGATGGCGACCCAGAAAAAGTTCTCTGCATAGATCCTTTGGCCTCCATCCATACCCATCGCCGAGTTTGTGTTAAAAGTATATGTTGGCTCGCCCGGCGTCGGAAAGCCTGGCTCCAGGTTCACTGCGGTTTGTCCTTTTCCACCACTAGCATTTTCCTGGGTCGCTGTACCGACGAAGGTCACGACTGGGGCCGGGCCGTCAGGTATATAGTTCACACCGTCGCCGGACGGCTGCGCCGTCACTTCAAGTTCCACATATTCGTCTGGCTGTCCAAGCACATGGCCGAACTCATGGGCCATGACCCAATAGGGATCCCCTACCCCGTTAAGGTAGAAGACCATCAGATACCCACCTTCGACATAGGATATGTTGTCATTGCCCGGAGCCATTGGAAGGTCGCTGATGTAGATTTCGACATCGGCCTCGGCAGCTGAGACGACAATTTCAAAATTCAGCTGCATCGCCAGTTCTTGCTCGGGGCAGCCATCCTGCTTGATCTTCAATTTGTAGCCACGCGCGCCGCGGTTCCAAAAGGTTTGTGCGTACCTCACCAAATCGGCGGCGTAATCGCCGTGGTTCACGGCCGATGCGCCTTCTTGATACTTCAGCGCCACCTTTACCGTGACCTCAACCCGCCCAGCGCTCGAAGTCCGGATGAAGTTTAGGTGACAATCGTTCCACAGGACGGTTGAGTGGGGATAATTGGTCAAAAAATATGCGCCGTACCCGTTTGTAGAGGCTGGACCTTCAACCGGGCAGGCACAACACAGACCTGTGCCGCCAGCCGTACCGGTCGGGGGGTTGCCTGGGGTGGTTGCGGAAGGGGTATTGCCCATCGGTTCTTAACTCAAATGAAGTGGCGCAAACGGCGCAGTGCAAATTCAGCGGTTTTGGCGACATTAGTGGGCCTTTGGCCGGACGCAATCAGCTTCTCCCGTATCCACGGCTGAAACGGGTCATCAAGCGGTTTTGGGCCAAGGGTCAGGCGCAACATATAGAAGAGACATTTGACCCGCGTGTCGTTCAGGCCAAGCATTTTGCAGGTCGCAATGGTTTCGGCCCGTGCGGCGTTGGGCGAGATGCCTGCCGGCAAAAGCTGTTCCGCCAAACCGGACAAGGTTTCGATATCAGCGGGGCCCGCGCGTTCAATGCCGCCAGGAACAAAAGCCGCTCGCTGGTGGATGCTTGTGAGCAGCGCGTCGCGGGTGTCCGAAGCGGGGTAGGCCGTCTCAAATGCCTGTACGAACCCAAGGCGCATGGTCTCGTATCGGCGGTCCTGTTTTTGCGCCCAGGGTTCATAGAAGGCCGCAAAGTCGCTGGACGTGTGAAACCATCCTCCCAGGAAGCTCATCATGTATAGAAGATGCGCGTACTCCTCTTTGAATTCGAAACCGAATGTCGCGCCTTGAGCCAGCCCATGCTCCGCAATCGCGGCCAGCCTCTCCTCCCCAAAGGGCTTGAACCGCTTTGGGTCATATCGGACCAACCACTCAGCCAGTTCGGCCTTTAGCTTCGGCCGTTGGCGGGCGGCGAACAGCTGATGGTCGCGCGGTGTGAGACGCAGCACATTTGACCCAGCGCCCGCGGACGTCAGGTTGTCCGGCAGCGGCGCGGCGGGCGTGAAATGGCGTGCCAGACCAGCTGCCTCATCAATCGCCAGAATTTCAAGGTCGTTGAGGTGGCGCGAGGTGAACATACTCGCCACCCGCTCGGGCCAATCGGTGATTTGCGCAAAGTAATCGCAGGCCACTACCGGGTCCCAAAACCGAAAATAGGTCCAGGCGTCGTCTGCGTTGCGGACCTTCAGCATTCGCCTGAGATGGGCCTTCACGCGTTCCATTCCAAACGCGGACCGCAAGAAGATGCCGGCCTTGGCGCCCCACAACTGCATCAGCATTGGCTCACCCTCGCTAAAGAGGGCCGTTATCGCCGCGTCCTCAGGGGTGAGCTTAACGATCCAGGGCGCGACATCAGCCAGATTTTCCCGGGCCTCGCCCTGGAACAGGCAATCGAGCGCAAGCCCCGCCCCGCCAAGCCATTCCACAAATCCCGGTGCGCGGGCCGCGTCAAACATGAAATACGTGTCTTTCGTGCCGCCAAATAAGGGTATGTGAAGCGCGTCCGGCAGCGCCCCGTCCGCCGACAGACCGCCAATTTCGGCAACATTGAGATAAGGGGAGACGGATGCGCCGGCAACAGGCGCGACCGGGTCGGTACTGATCAAATTGACACGTGCCTCAGAAATTTTTGCAACGCTAACACCCGGCCTGCAGGCCGACAAGATGGCTTAGGTCGTGTCGCCCAGACGCTGGCGCAATTCCCGCAAAACCGGCAGCGTTGCCTTGACCTTGCTGACGCCAAGGTCTTCGACGATTTCGGCGATGAGCGGGGTGATCGCCGCCAGGGCCGCGTCCCGGGCGGCGCGACCGGCGGGGCTGATCACCACCTCCTTGCGCCGCGCATCATCCCAATCAGGGTTCACATGCACGTAGCCCGCCCATTCCAATTTGCTCAGTGTGTTGGTCATCGCACCGCGGGTCAGGTGAAACACCTCCGCCAGCCGCGTGGGGGAACGCGGCTCGCCGACGCTGGCCAAATGGTTGAGAACCGAGAAATGCGACAGCTCCATGCCTTTCGGCAACGCGCGGCTCAACCGGTTGCGCGCCAGCTGGTCGGCCATGAACAGCTCTGAGAACAGGGCCGTGGCTAGGGGGTCATTCCGTTCGCTCATCGCCGCGCAGTATAGGCGCGGAATATTTTCTGTCATGCGAAAGTGACGGGACACGCTGACGCGCCTTGCCAACCTCGGCGAGATCAATGTCGAGGCAGGCCACACCCGGCTCTTCACCCATATCCAGCAGCACCTCGCCCCAAGGGGCAACAACCAACGAGTGGCCATAGGTGGCGCGCCCGTTATGTTGGCCGGTCTGCGCCGGGGCAATGATGAAACACCCGGTTTCAATGGCGCGGGCACGCAGCAGCACATGCCAATGCGCAGCACCGGTCACCGGTGAGAAGGCGGCGGGAACGGTGATAATCTGCGCCCCGGCTTTGGCAAGCGCGCGGTGCAGATGCGGGAAACGGATGTCGTAGCAGATGGTCAGCCCGACCTTGCCGAAGCCGGTTTGCACCACGGCGGCGTCTGCGCCGGGGCGGTAGCCGTCCGATTCCTTGAACGTCTCGGTCTCGGTGACTTGCACGTCGAACATGTGGATTTTGTCGTAGCGCCCGGCCACCTGCCCATCCGGACCGATCATCAGGCTGCGGTTGGCGAACCGTCCATCCGCATCGCCGGTCTTCATCCCAAGCGATCCGGCCAGCAGCCAGATACCGTGCTGTTGCGCAACCTCCCGCAGGCCGGCCAATGTTGGGTCATCGGCCTCAAGATGCAGCACGTCGTTCTGGTGGCTACGGCTGAGCGAGACGCAGTTCGACACCTCCGGCGTCAGAACAAATTCGGCCCCGCCCTCAACCGCCGTACCAATGTCCCGCCGCATCTGTACCAGATTGGCGGCAGGGTCATCAGAACTGTTGAGCTGAACGAGACCGATACGCATATGTCAGGCCAGCATCGGGTCCAGCTTGCCGGAGCGTTCCAGATCATACAGATCGTCGCAGCCGCCGACATGTTTGCCGTCGATAAAGATCTGCGGCACCGTGCGCCCGCCATTGGCGCGCTGGATCATGGTGGCTTTCTCGCCGGGGTTGCGGCCCACGTCGGTTTCGTCAAAGGCAATGCCCTTGGAATTCAGTAGCCGCTTGGCGGCATGACAAAAGCCGCACAGCTGCGACGTGTAGATTTCAACTTTGGCCATGAAAATTCCCTTCCAGCTTGGCGCGACTATAGGCACTTAGCCATCCTTCGCAACGCGCGCCAGAACGAGCACGTCAATGTGATCAGCGCCCGCCGCGCGGCAGGCCTCGGTCGCTGCGGCCAACGTCGCACCGGAGGTCATGACGTCATCCACCAGCAAAACGCGCCGCCCTTCCAGTTGCGCCGCGCGTTTGGGGTTGGCGTTGATGGCTGCGTCCAACATCGCAAACCGCGCGTCGCGACTATGCCCGTCCAGCGGTTTGGTGGATTTGGTGCGGTGCAGCGCGTCGGGCAGATAGGTCAGGTCAGACAATCGCGCGACCTCTTTGGCCAGCAGCGCGGCTTGATTGTAGCGCCGTTTGAGGAAGCGCATCCAATGTAGCGGCACCGGGACCACCAATGTGTCAGGGTCTAACTTGGGCATTACGGCGCACATCCATTTTGCCGCTGGCACCGCCAGCTCTGTCCGGTCGCCATGTTTCAGGCCCAGCACCAGCTTGCGCCCGTTGTCACGATACATGAACGCGGCCGCCCCCCGGGACCAAGGCCGGGCAACGCGTATACAGTCGTCGCATTGCGCTTGGGTGCCATCATCATCGCCGGGCAGCTGCACGCCGCAGGTGTCGCAGGTCAGCCCGTTGATGAAGGCGGTGTCGCGCCAGCAAGGGCCGCACAGGGCGAAGTCCTCTTCTACCATTTCGCCACAGGTCAGGCATTGTGACGGATATATGATCCGCAAGACGGTTTGCATTCTGGCCTCCGGCCTCTAAGTAGCGGCGCACACCCTTAGTGAGCCACATGTTATGAGCCAGCCGCCCATCCTGTTCGACCGCCCCGCGCTATTGAAGCGACGCGCGCGCGCCGTGGCGCAGGGGGCGGCGCTGTTTCTGCACGAAGAAGCGGCGTTCGAGATCAAGGAAAGACTGAAAGACATTAACAGGTCGTTTACCAAGGTTGCGGTTGTGACCGGGTTTGCCGCGTTTTGGTCTACTGAATTTCCGGGTGCCACGGTGATCTCGGACGATGATATTCTGCCGCTTGAGGTGCAGTCTTTTGACCTGGTGATCCACGCAATGTGCCTGCACCAATCGAACGACCCCATCGGCCAATTGGTGCAATGCCAGCGTGCGTTAGAGCCTGATGGGCTGCTGCTGGTCGCCATGTTCGGCGGCCAGACGATGACGGAATTGCGCGCCGCGATTTCCGAGGCGGAGGTCGCCACCATGGGCGGCTTGTCCCCGCGTATTTCCCCGATGGTCGACATCAGGGACGCGGGCGCTTTGCTACAACGGTCGGGCTTTGCGCTGCCGGTGGCCGACGCCGACCCGCGTTCCGTCAGCTACGGGTCCGTTACCTCACTGATGCACGACCTGCGCGCCATGGGCGAAAGCAACGTGCTACATGCCCGCGACAAGCGCATCCCGCCGCGCGCGCTCTTTGACCAAATGGCGACACTTTACCCCACCCAAGGCGAACGGGTGGTCGCGACGTTCGAGTTGCTCTATCTGACAGGCTGGGCGCCCGATGTAAGCCAGCAAAAGCCGCTACGGCCGGGATCCGCCTCTTCGCGTTTAGCCGACGCATTGAATACCGTCGAGATGGGCGAAGACGCCCGGCCCGTGAAGACCGATGAAAGCGACCAGTCATGACCGAATGCCCGTATAACCCGCTGCCCAATGCAGAGCCCGACCACCCCAAGGTGCGGTTCGGCAAGGTCGGCGTCCTGCTGGCCAATCTCGGCACGCCGGATGACTACACCTACTGGCCGATGCGCCGGTATCTGAGCGAGTTTCTATCTGACAAGCGGGTCGTCGATTATTCTGCGTGGCTATGGCAGCCGCTGCTGCAGGGCGTGATCCTGTCCAAACGCCCCTTTGCCAGCGGCGCGGCGTACAAATCCATCTGGAATCATGAAGCGGGCGAAAGCCCGCTGCTGACGATCACCAAAGACCAGACAGCGGCGATCAAAGAGCAGATGCATAAGCAGTTTGGCGACCGCGTTGTCGTGGATTTCTGCATGCGCTACGGCAACCCGTCTACCAAATCCAAGGTCCGCGGGATGGTGGAGGCCGGCTGCGACCGCATCCTCTTCTTCCCCTTATACCCGCATTACGCGGGCGCGACCTCGGCGACAGCGAACGATCAGCTGTTCCGCGCGTTGATGGAGGAAAAGTGGCAACCCTCCGTACGCACGGTGCCAGCTTATTATGACCAGCCATCCTACATCGACGCCTTGGCGGGATCCGTGACGGACGCTTACGCCAAGTTAGAGACCAAACCGGACATTCTGGTGACCTCTTATCACGGGGTGCCCAAGCGCTACCTGATGGAGGGCGACCCCTATCACTGCCAGTGCCAGAAAACGACGCGCCTGCTGAAGGAAAAGCTGGGCTGGGAAGACACGCAGATCAAAACGACCTTCCAGTCCAAGTTCGGCCCTGAAGAGTGGCTGCAACCCTACACCGTGGAAGAGGTCGCGCGGCTGGCAGAGGCCGGGCACAAACGCATCGCCGTCATCGCGCCCGCGTTTTCCGCCGACTGCATCGAGACGCTGGAAGAGATCAACGAAGAGATCAAAGAGAGCTTCGAGGAAGCGGGCGGCGAAGAATTCACCTATATCCCATGCCTCAACGACAGCCCGCCGCATATCGCCGCGCTGTCAGATGTCATCACCCAAAACCTCAAAGGTTGGGTGGAATAGGGTCTATTTTGACGTGACCGGGCGGCCCCGGAAAAGCTGCTCACCCACGCGGATGCAGATCCGTCCGTCTTCCAACGCCTTGACGAAAATTCCCTGAATCGAGACGCAAGAGCCGACGGTGACTGTTCTGAGCATGTATGACCTCCCCCAAGGTTTCGAGGGCAGGATATCCAATACTACCCCATAATCCAGTACTTTCTTGTGGGTTTAGAACCCTGCGTCAAAGAAGGTCACGCAGCATCGCGATCAAGGGCACGTCGGCCGGCGGCATCGGGTAGTCGCGCAGCTGGGACACTTGCGCCCATTTCAGAGTTTGGCCTTCCTTCGGCTGCGGCGTGCCTTCCCATTTGCGGCAGGCGAACAGCGGCATCAGCAGATGGAAGTCATCATAGCTGTGGCTGGCAAATGTCAGCGGGGCGAGGCAGCTTTGCCATGTGTTGATCCCCAGTTCTTCCTGTAACTCGCGGATCAGTGCGGCTTCGGGCGTTTCGCCCGGTTCCACCTTGCCACCGGGGAATTCCCACAGGCCGGCCATGGACTTCCCCTCAGGCCGCTGGGCAAGCAGGATGCGCCCGTCAATGTCGATCAGGGCCACGGCGGAAACGAGGACGGTTTTCACGACCGGTAATCCGCGTTGATGGTTATGTAGCCATGGGTCAGATCGCAGGTATAGGCCGTAAACGTGCCGTCGCCGATGCCCATCGACACGGTGATCACGATCTCTTCGTTCTTCATGTAGGCCGAGGCGGCGTCTTCGGAATAGTTCGGTGCGCGCCAGCCGTTTTCGGCAACGGTGATGTCACCAAAGGCAATCCCCAGCGTGTCGCGATCCGCTTTCGCGCCGGATTTGCCGACCGCCATGACGATGCGGCCCCAATTGGCGTCCTCACCTGCAATGGCGGTTTTGACCAAAGGTGAGTTCGCGCAGGCCATGGCGATCTTCTTGGCGTCGGCGTCGTCCGCCGCGCCGGTCACCCGGATTTCGATGAATTTGGTGGCCCCCTCACCGTCCCGCACAACCTGATGGGCAAGGTCGGTCATGACGTCAGACAGGGCGGCGGCAAAGGCACCATTTCCGGACACATCCGCGCCCGATTTGCCTGTGGCCACTGCAATCAAGCTGTCCGAAGTCGATGTGTCGCTGTCCACGGTAATGGCGTTGAACGTGCCTTCGTTCAGGCCCGAGACCAGAGATTGCAATTCTACAGTGCCAATCTGCGCGTCGGTGAAAATGTAGACCAGCATCGTCGCCATATCAGGTGCGATCATGCCGGAGCCTTTGGCGATGCCTGCGATGGTGACGGTCTTGCCGTCAATCTCGGCAGTGGCGGCGGCCGCCTTGGCGAACGTGTCCGTGGTCATGATGGCGTGCGCCGCATCCGCGATTGCGTGGTCGGACAGGTTGGCCTTCAATTCGCCCAATGCAGTGGTGATTTTGTCATGCGGCAACGGCTCACCAATGACGCCGGTTGAGCTGGAATAGACATGGTTTTGCGGGATACCGAGCGTGTTGCCCACCGCGCCGGTCACCTCCTCGACAGAGGTCACGCCATTCTTGCCGGTGAACGCGTTTGCGTTGCCGGAATTTACCAGAATGGCGAAACCGCTGTCTGGGTCTTCAACGGTCCCCAACTTGGCCTGGCAATCCAGCACAGGTGCCGCGCGCGTGGCCGACCGGGTGAAGACCCCGGCGATGGACGCGCCCGCGCAAACCTCGGCCAGCATCACATCGGCGCGGCCTTCATATTTCACTCCGGCGGCGATGGTCGCAAACCGCACGCCTTGGATGATCGGCAATTCGGGAAAGCCCCCGGCAGGTGCCAGGGGGGAGACTTCGGTGATGACGGCCATATTGTGCCTTTAAGGTGGTTACTTCGACAGAAGCTCTACCTTGCGGATGATCGTAGGATCAATCTCTACTTCGCTCCTGACCACGTCTGCGGCATCGGTGATCTGGTCGATCTTCTCCTGCAGCTTGTTGCCGCGGATCTGTTCAATCAGGTCGGCGCGCATCTCGTCCAGGCTTGGGGCGTTTTTGGTGCGGCTTTCGTTCCGTTTGACCACGTGCCAGCCAAACTGGGTCTGCACCGGTTCGGACACGCCGCCATCTTCGAGGGCGATCACTGCGGCCTCGAACGGGGGCACCATCTGGCCTTTGCCGAACCAGCCCAGAGCGCCGCCCGACGGGCCGCTGGGGCCGGTGGATTTTTCCTGTGCAAGCTCTGCGAAGTCGGCGCCTTTATTGAGCAGCTCGATCAGCTCTTTTGCTTCTTCCTCGGTTTCCACCAGAATGTGGGCGGCGTTGAATTCCTGCTCAGGCTCTATATTGCCGAACTGGGCGTCATAAGTGGCCTGAAGGTCGGCGTCGGAAACCTCTATGTCGGCGGCGCTTGCCAGAAACTCATTGGTCAGAAACGCGCGGCGTTCGTTCTCCAAACCCAATATGGTTGCCTCCGACAGGTCCTTTTCCATCTCCTGCTGCAGCGCGGTTTGCTGGATCAGTTGTTCCAGGATGCCGTCATAAAGCCGCTGGTCTTCGATCTGTTTGTATTGTTCCGGCAGCCGGTCTTGCAGGGTGATGACGTGGCCCAGCGTGATCTCGGTTCCGTTGACCGTTGCCAGGACGGTGTCCTTGTCCTGCGCGGCGGCTGGTGCGGCCAGCGTGACCGCCATGCCTGTCGCACGCAGAAGTGTAGTAAATTTGCCCATGAAACCTGGCTCCTGTTGGGTCACGGGACCCCCCGCGCCGTTGACACTATAACGACCGCCTCTTACATCACATCAGGTCCAAGGCGGCGTCGTCTTGGGCAATGAGATATGGTGCGTAGGACGCTTCGGCAAGCGGCACCTTCACACGATGATGTTAAGCGGCGTGGACGCGCCGCAGTGAGGCAGAGAAATATGCTGGGTCTGGGAACGATTTCCAAAAAGGTTTTCGGCACGCCGAACGACCGCAAGGTCAAGGCCGTGCGCCCGCTGGTCGCCAAGATCAACGACCTTGAGCCAGAGTTTGAAAAGCTGTCTGACGACGAGATCAAGCAACGCACCGAAGACCTCGCGATGCGCGCGCAAAAGGGCGAAAGCCTTGACGCGCTGCTGCCCGAAGCCTTCGCCAATGTCCGCGAGGCCGCGAAACGTGCGCTGGGACTTCGCGCCTTTGATACGCAGCTGATGGGCGGCATCTTCCTGCACCAAGGAAACATCTCGGAAATGAAAACCGGTGAGGGTAAGACCCTTGTGGCCTGTTTCCCCGCCTATCTGAACGCGCTTGCGGGCAAGGGTGTGCATATCGTCACCGTCAACGAATACCTGGTGCGTCGTGACGCCGAATGGATGGGCAACGTGTTCACTCAGCTTGGCCTGACCACCGGCGCGGTCTACCCGCAGCAGCCTGATGACGAGAAGAAAGTGGCCTACGCTGCCGACGTCACCTACGCCACCAACAATGAGCTGGGCTTCGACTACCTGCGCGACAACATGAAGTCCTCCCTCGATGATATGTCGCAGCGCGGCCATTTCTTCGCGATTGTGGATGAGGTGGACTCGATCCTCATTGATGAGGCGCGGACGCCGTTGATCATTTCCGGCCCGTCGCAGGACCGGTCCGACCTGTACCTGCAAATCGACAAGCTGATCCCCGAGGTGCAGGAAGACCATTTCAAGCTGGACGAAAAGACCCGCGCCGTCACCTTTACCGACGAAGGCAACGAATTTGTGGAAGAGCGGCTGCACCAAATGGGCCTGCTTCCCGAAGAACAGAGCCTGTATGACCCCGAAAGCACCACCATCGTCCACCACGTGACCGAGGCGATGAAAGCCCACAAGGCCTTCCACAAAGACAAGGACTACATGGTCCGCGACGGCGAGGTGATGCTGGTTGACGAGTTTACGGGCCGCATGATGCAAGGCCGCCGCCTGTCAGGCGGTTTGCACCAGGCGATCGAGGCCAAAGAGGGCTGCGACATCCAGCCGGAAAACGTCACGCTCGCCTCTGTTACGTTCCAGAACTATTTCCGGCTCTATGAAAAGCTGTCCGGCATGACCGGCACGGCATCGACCGAGGCGGAGGAATTTCAAGAAATCTACGGCCTCGGCGTGGTCGAAGTACCCACGAACCGCCCTATTGCGCGGATTGACGAGCATGACGCGATCTATCGCACAGCCGCCGAAAAATACGCCGCCATCGTCGAAGAAATTCAGGCCGCGAATAAAGCCGGTCAGCCGGCTTTGGTCGGCACTACTTCAATTGAGAAATCCGAATACCTGTCCGAGCTGCTGACCAAGGCCGGTGTGGAACACAACGTCCTGAACGCCCGCCAGCACGAGCGCGAGGCAGAGATCGTGGCAAATGCCGGTAAGCTGGGCGCGGTGACCATCGCCACCAACATGGCCGGTCGCGGCACCGACATTAAGCTTGGCGGTAATGTCGAGATGCAGATCATGGAAGCCTTGGCAGCGGACCCGGATGGGGATGCCGACGCCATCTGCGCCAAGATCGAAGCCGATCACAAGAAGGCCGAGGATGAGGTCAAAGCCGCAGGCGGGCTGTTTGTTCTGGCTACGGAACGTCACGAAAGCCGCCGGATCGACAACCAGCTGCGTGGTCGTTCCGGCCGTCAAGGTGACCCGGGCCGGTCCTCCTTCTTCCTGTCTTTGGAAGATGACCTGATGCGGATCTTCGGGTCCGATCGGTTGGACAAGATGCTGTCCACCCTCGGTATGAAGGAAGGCGAAGCAATTGCGCACCCTTGGGTCAACAAATCGCTCGAAAAGGCGCAGGCCAAGGTGGAGGGTCGCAACTTCGACATCCGCAAGCAGCTGCTGAAATTTGACGACGTGATGAACGACCAGCGGAAAGCCATCTTCGGCCAACGCATGGAAATCATGGAGGCCGAAGAGGTTGGCGAGATCGCGCAAGACATGCGCCATCAGGTGATTGACGATCTGGTCGATCAATACATGCCGCCCAAAACCTATGCCGACCAGTGGGACACCCAAGGTCTGTATGTCGCGACCATGGAAAAGCTGGGCATCGACGTGCCGGTGATCGAATGGGCCGACGAGGAGGGCGTCGACAACGACGAAATCGCCGAACGGCTGTACAAGGCATCTGACGAGTTCATGGCCAAGAAGGCGGCTGACTTTGGCCCCGAGAACATGCGCAACATCGAAAAGCAGCTGTTGCTGCAGACGATTGACGGCAAGTGGCGCGAACACCTGCTGGCGCTGGAACATCTGCGGTCGGTCGTTGGCTTCCGTGGGTACGCGCAGCGCGATCCGCTGAACGAATACAAGAATGACAGCTTCCAGCTGTTCGAAAGCATGCTGGACGGGTTGCGTGAAGACGTGTCGCAAAAGCTGTCCCGCGTGGTGCCGCTGACCGAAGAGCAGCAGCAAGAGATGATTCAGCAATTCATGGCGCAGCAGCAAGCACAAGAAGCCGGGGCAACGGCAGCGGCGGCTGATCCCGAACCGGTTGCCGCACTTGCCAAAGGGTTCGACGAAAACGACCGTTCAACCTGGGGCAACCCGGGCCGCAATGCGCCGTGCCCCTGCGGGTCAGGCAAGAAATTCAAGCATTGCCACGGTGAGCTGGGCTAGGAAAATAAGGGCGGCGTAGCGACGTTGCCTCATTTTCGCCACAATCGACCCGCACCTTATAGGCCACTCAAAGAAACCGGAGTAACCGGACATGAGAGGCAAAAATGGGCAGACTTCTAAGCGTAGCGTTTGGCGCAGCTATTTCCTATGGCGGTGGGGCCAGCGCTGACACGATTGCACTTGCGGTCACGCCGCCGGTGCCATCCATAGAAGCGGCGCTGCCAAGCCTGCCCGATATCCAGATTGCGCGGTTCGAAACCGTTGCGCCCACCTATTCACGGGGCAGCCCGAGTAATTTCGCGCAGCAGGTGCAAGATCAGGCCGATACCAGCGCGTTCGGGCTCGCCTGCGCCGAGCAGATCAACGTCACGCCGGGCCCTGATGCCACGTTTTTGATCGAGGTCGCAGCGCCCTGCCGCCCGGAAGAACGAGTGTTGATCTCCTATGCCGGGCTGGCGTTCGACATGTCGCTGTCGATGACCGGTTACGCCCGGGCAGAGATCCCCGCATTGTCCTATTTCGCTGAAATTGACGCCGTTTTTGACGACTATTCAGTGCTAACGACCGATGTCACTGCCCCCGAAATCTACGAATACGTGCGCGTCGCGGTCGCGTGGTCCGATGGCGCGGATGCACGGCTGACCAGCAAGGCGCCACGTCACTTGCCGGTAGATGTCGTCACGTTGGGCGACGGGTCGGGCGCTGTTGCGCAAGTGCTGTCACATCGCATTGCGCCTGACGCCCGAAGGGGCGTGATCCGCCTCGGGCTGGTTGCGCCAGTCACCGCGACCAACTGCAACATCCCGCAAGAGGCCAGCATCCTGCAGCAGGTACCGGGTCGTCCGGTGCAACGATACGCGATGCGGCTCGCCCCTGCGGGATGCGACCGGATCGGCGACAATCTAGAGTTGAAAAATATCCTCCCAGACCTGAAACTCGCCTCGAATTAAGTCGGGCGGTCAATTGGGTCCTTTCTCACGCATCATATGCGCGGCATTGCTCTGCGCTGCACCTGCGGTTGCGCAGGATGTGGCGCTGACGTCCCGCGACGGGTCGGTGCGGATCGACGGCACGTTGCTCAGCTATGATGGCGAGTTCTACCGCGTCGATACAATTTATGGCCCGCTGACCCTTGATGGCGCGGGCGTCACCTGCGCCGGGCCGGGTTGTCCCGACCTGAATGCGTTCATCGCCGACGTCACCTTTTCGGGCACGCGGCGCATGGCAGATGTGTTGATCCCCGCGCTCATTCAGGCCTTTGCCGAACGCAATCAGCTGACGCTGACGCGCGAAGTGGTCGATGACACGCAGTCCACTTTCATCCTCAGTGACGCTGAGCGTGTCCGCGCGCGGTTCGGATTGCGCGCCACGACCACGTCAGAAGGCTTTGCAGATTTGATCGCGGAAGAGGCCGACATTGCCCTCGTCCTACGTGAACCGCGCCCGGTGGAAGAACAGATGGCGGCGTCATCCGGGTCGGGCAATTTGGTGAAAGGCCGCCGTGCGCGGGTGATTGCGTTGGACGGGATGGTCGCAATTGTCGCCCCTGACCAGCCGGTCAAAGACCTGTCGATGGAACAGCTGGCCGCCGCGTTTTCCGGCAACGCCACAAATTGGACCGAGATTGGCGGCGCTGATGTGCCGATCATTGTGCAGGCTCCGCCACCCAACGCAGGGCTGTCGGAAGCATTTGAGGACCGTGTTTTGGCCCCGAATGGCGTCTCAATGACATCCAACGCGACCCGCCAGCCCGCGCTTGAAGATCTTGCCGACGCCGTCGCGGGGGACAGTTTCGCAATCGGCCTGACCACGCTGAGCGAGATTGGCAACGCCGATCCTGTGCGCATCTCTGGCTCTTGCGGGTTTGAACAAGCCCCTAGCGTCGCCGCCTTGCGCACCGAAGATTACCCGCTGACGTTGCCGTTGATGTTGTTCACGCCCGCGCGCCGCCTGCCACTGGTCGCACGCCAGTTTATGGATTTCACGGCTTCGTCTTCCGCCGATTTGGTGATCCGGCGGGCCGGCTTTGTGGATCAGGCGATCACATCGTCGGACTTCAACACCCAAGGTGACCGGTTGGCCCATGCGATCAGCGCGGTGGGGGACGAGGTCCCAATTGAAGAACTCAAACGCCTGGTTGAAACCCTGCGCGACCGCGACCGCCTGTCGACGACCTTTCGCTTCGAATCCGGCACCAAGCTGGACGTGCAATCCAGCGAGAACATCCTGCGTCTCGGCCGCGCGTTGGAGACGGGTGAATTCGATGGCAAGACCCTGATGTTTGTGGGCTTCAGTGATGGCGAAGGTCCGGCGCGGCCTAACAAGGCGCTTGCCCTGCGCCGCGCGCGGTTGGTCATGGGACAGGTGCGGGACGCATCCACCATTGCGGATTTCTCCCGCATTCAACTGCAAAGTGACGCCTTTGGAGAGGCGCTGCCCATGGCCTGCGACGACACCGCTTGGGGCCGCGCGATCAATCGGCGGGTTGAGGTTTGGGTCAAATAAGGCCGTCCGCGCGGAAGGACGTGTGTTGCGATCTTCCAATGATCAGGTGGTCATGTAGCTGCAAATCCAGGGCTTTGCCCGCCTCCTGCACGGCCTTTGTCATGGCAATGTCTTCGTGCGACGGGGTTGGGTCGCCGGATGGATGGTTGTGCACCAAAATGAAGGCCGATGCGTTCAGTTCCAACGCGCGTTTCACGATCTCACGCGGGTAAACCGGAACATGACCCACGGTGCCGCGCCCTTGCGCCTCATCCGCGATCAGCGCGTTCTTGCGATCCAGATACAGCACCCTGAATTCTTCGACCTCCAGATGCGCCATGCGGGTTTGGCAATAATCCAACAGCGCGTCCCAGCTGGACAGAACTTCGCGGTGCATGACTTTGGCCCGGGCCAGCCTTTCGGCGGCGGTCTGCACAATCTTCAATTCCTGAATGACGGCGGACCCGACGCCCTGCACCTCTGCCAGCCGCGCGGGCGGGGAGGAAATGACCCTGTTGAAATCGCCAAACTCGAAGAGCAACCGTCGCGCCAACGATTTGACCTCGCGCCGCGGGATGGCGCGGAACAGGACCAATTCCAGCACATCCTCGTCCGGCAAGGCGTCCGACCCGCGTTCCATGAACCGGCTGCGCAACCGCGCGCGGTGCCCGTCCAGCCCTTCGCCGCCCTTCAGATGGGGGGAGAGGCGCGCGGCTTCCAAGCCGGGCAAAGCCGTTTCCGAGAACTCAAATTGTTGATCCGTCATGCACAACAGATCGGACGATTCGATTTAAGGGCGGGTTAAACGCCGTAAGTCGGGTGAAATTTGTTGCCCGGCGACAGGGTGAAAATCTCAAACCCGTTGGCCGTCACCCCGACCGAATGTTCAAACTGCGCCGACAACGACTTGTCGCGGGTCACGGCGGTCCAATCGTCGGCCAGGACCTTTGTCTCGGGTCGGCCCAGGTTCACCATGGGTTCGATGGTAAAGAACATGCCCTCTTCCAGAATCGCGCCGGAGGACGGCCGCCCGTAATGCAAAACATTGGGCGGCGCGTGGAACACCCGCCCCAGCCCATGCCCGCAAAAGTCGCGCACCACGGACATGCGATGCGCCTCGACATAGGCCTGAATGGCGTGGCCAATGTCGCCAAACGTGTTGCCCGGCTTCACAGCCTCAATGCCTTTGAACAGGGCGTCATGGGTAACCTGAATCAGCCGCTCCGACTTGCGGTTCAGCTTGCCTGCGACATACATCCGGGAGGTGTCGCCAAACCAGCCATCGACGATAACGGTGACGTCAATGTTCAGGATGTCGCCGTCCTTCAATGTCTTGGTGCCGGGGATGCCGTGGCAGACCACGTGGTTCACCGAAATGCACGACGCGTGCTTGTAGCCCTTGTACCCGATGGTGGCGGATTTCGCGCCGGCGGCCTTAACCTCATCCTCGATGAACCTGTCCAGTGCCTCGGTCGTGGTGCCGGGCACAACCAACGCGGCCACGTCATCCAGAATGCGTGCGGCCAGTTGGCCCGCTGCCTTCATGCCGGCAAAATCCGCTTCCTCGTGGATGCGGATGCCTTCCTTGGTGATGCGTCCCCGGTGGGTGTCGTCCATGGTCTTGGGCCTCATGCGTCTTCTTGCGGCTTACATAGGAGAGAATGGTGGCGGCTTCTACCCCATCGCGTTACATCTCGTCTCAATTGAAGGGACACGCCATGCCAAACCCCACCGCCGCGATGCTTGTTATTGGTGACGAAATCCTGTCGGGCCGCACCCGCGACGCCAACATGTATCACCTTGCGGGCGCGCTGACGGAGGCGGGGATCGGGTTGCAGGAAGTGCGTGTCGTCTCGGACGATCACGACCGGATCGTGACCGCTGTTCAGGCTCTGTCTCAGGGCTACAGCCATGTTTTCACCTCCGGCGGGATCGGGCCAACCCATGATGACATCACCGCTGACGCCATCGGCGCGGCCTTCGGGGCGCATGTGGGTATCCGCGACGATGCCCGCGCGTTGCTTGCTGCGCATTACCAGCGGCAGGGGTTGGAATTCAACGCCGCTCGCAAGCGCATGGCGCGCATTCCTGACGGGGCCACATTGATCGACAACCCGGTGTCTATTGCGCCGGGGTTCACGCTTGGCAATGTGCACGTGATGGCCGGGGTGCCGAAGGTGTTCAACGCCATGGTCGCCTCTGTTCTGCCGACGCTCACCGGCGGCGCCCCCTTGCTGTCGGAAACGCTGCGGGTGGAGCGTGGCGAAGGCGATATCGCAGGCCCATTGGGAGAGGTCGCGGCGCAGATGCCGGAACTGTCTTTCGGTTCCTACCCGTTCCAGAAAGACGGCGTGTACGGGTCAAACGTGGTCATCCGCGGCCCGGATCGGGACGTGCTCCTCGCCGCCGCGGCCAAGCTGTCAAAAGCGTTGGGCTTGTGATGGATCGCGCGAGCCTCATGCAAGTGGTCGAAGCGACCTGGCCTCCTGAGCGGCAATTCAGCGAAGGGCCCTGGGTGTTTCGGCAAAGCAAGGGCGGCGGCAAACGGGTGACGGCGGCGTCCTCTGACCAAGAGGTTGGCAAGGATGATATCCGGCAAGCTGAGGCGCGGATGGCAGAGCTGGGTCAGCCCGTGCTGTTCACCTTGTCGCCGGACCACAATTTCGACCCTATCCTTGCTGAACTTGGTTATGAGCTGGTGGACAGGACCCGGCTCTACCATGCGGAAATTGACGGCTTGGCGGCCCGCGAAGTCCCGCCGGTTACCGCATTTCCGATCTGGCCGCCGCTGCAACTGGCCCGCGACATCTGGGCGGAGGGTGGGGTCGGCCCCGACCGTGTTGCGATCATGGAGCGGGCCGAATGCGACAAGACCTGCATCCTGGGCCGCGTCAATGACCGCGCGGGCGGGGCGGTTTATGTCGGGCTGCACAACGGCTGCGTCATGGTGCACGCGCTCGAAATTCTCGAAACCCAGCGCCGCTTCGGGCTGGCCACGTCGCTGATGATCGCCGCCGCGCAATGGGGCGCGGAACGCGGCGCCACCGATATTGCGCTGCTGGTCACGGAGCAAAATGCGGGTGCGAACGCGCTTTATGCCTCGCTGGGCATGGCGGCGCAGGACGGTTATCATTACCGCGTGAAACGCTAAGGACCCAATATGACCCAAGTCACCGCCCTTGATCTGCCCATGCTCGACCCGCTGCCGGAGCGGATGGCCAAGTATTTCGCCATCTGCGAGGAGAAATTGGGCCTCGTCCCCAACGTGCTGCAGGCCTACGCGTTTGACGAGGAAAAGCTGAACGCATTCTCGGCGCTCTACAACGATGTAATGCTGACAGAATCGGGTCTCACCAAGCTGGAGCGGGAGATGATCGCGGTGGCGGTCTCGGCGGTGAACCGGTGCTTCTACTGCCTTGTCGCCCATGGCGCGGCGGTGCGCGAACTGTCCGGCGATCCGCAATTGGGCGAGGCGCTGGTGATGAACTACCGCGTTGCTGACCTGAACGCGCGGCAACGCGCGATGCTGGACTTCGCGGTGCTGATGACGGAAGCCAGCTACACGATCGAAGAGGGCGACCGGCAGGGTCTGCGCAATGTCGGTTTCACCGACCGCGACATCTGGGACATCGCGGCGACGGCGGGGTTCTATAACATGACCAACCGCATGGCCTCTGCGGTTGATATGCGCCCCAACGCTGATTACCACGCAAAGCATCGGTGAGGCGGCTGGCCCCATATCTTTTGGCGGCCGTTGCGGCGCAGCCGGTGGCGGCGCTTGATTTGGCCTTCTCGGGTCCGGCGACGCAGACCTTTACCGGCACTGAAGCATTCGCCAGTTACAAGCTGCCCATCGGCCCGTTCCGCGACGGGGCCATAGCAACGCTGGTCGCCGAAGGCCCGCGCCTGCAAACCGCGTGGAAGGTCGAATCTGCCAGCGGCACCACGCTGGGCGTGGCCGACAACCTGCGCCAACAGATCGAGGCGGTGGGGTTCGAGCTGCTTTACGAATGCGAAACGCAGGAATGCGGCGGATTTGATTTCCGGTTTGAAACCGAGGTGCTTCCCGAACCCAACATGCATATCGACCTCGGCGATTACCGCTATCTTGCGGCGCAAAGGCTGGGCGGGGCCGTACCGGAATATCTCAGCCTCTTTGTCAGCCGTAGTGCGACGCTGGGCTATGTGCAGATGATCCTCATCGGCGGCGGGGAAGAGGCCGCGACCGAGGTCACCACCACAACGCAGACGCCCACCGTCCGGCCGACGGTTCAGCCTGTTAATCTGGGACCGTTGATTGAGCGGTTAGAGACGCGCGGCTCGGCCGTCTTGCAGGATCTGCAGTTTGAAACCGGGTCGTCGGAATTGGCCGAGGACAGCTATCAAACGCTGCAGGTGCTGGCGGATTACCTGAAGGCCAACCCGTCCCGTACCATCGCGCTGGTCGGCCACACCGACGCCGAAGGGTCGCTGCAGGGCAATATCGGCCTGTCGCGCAAACGCGCGCAGGCGGCTGCGAATTGGTTGGTGAAGTTGGGGGTCCCAAGCGGGCAGGTTGAGGCGGACGGCGTCGGTTATCTGGCCCCCGTGGCAAGCAATTTGACCGAAGAGGGCCGCACCCAAAATAGACGGGTCGAGGCGATACTCACCTCGACCCAGTAATGTGCCGCCAACCACGGTCGGCACGAGGGGAACTGTTTTGGCCTACCAGGTCTCGGGGCCCTTTTCCTTGAACGCCTCGACAAGGAAGTCGATGAAGGTCCGCACTTTCGGCTGCGTGTAGCGGCCCGGCGGGTAAACGGCGTAGATGCCCTGGTCTTCGGTTGGCAGGCCCGGCATGGCCTCTTCGACCAGACCGTCGGCCAATGCGTCGGCGTAAAGGAAGCTCGGCAAGTACGCGATGCCCAGGCCGGACACGCAGGCGTTCAGCAGGGATTGCCCGTCATTGACGGTCAGCCAACCTTGGGTCCGCACCTGACGTTTCTCGCCAGACGGGGCGGTCAACTTCCAGACGTTGCCGGCAGATTGGTTGGAATAATGCAGCAGCTTGTGCTCGTTCAGATCGTCGATCTTCTCCGGGCGGCCGTATTGTTCAAAATAGCTTGGTGCCGCGATCAGGCGTTTGGTCGTCTGCGTCAGCTTGCGTGCACGCAGGGAGCTATCTTCCATCTCGCCAATGCGGATGGCCAGGTCAAACCCCTCGGAAATCAGTTCCACGTAGCGGTTGTTCAAAACCATATTCACTGTGATATCAGGGAAGTCCGCAAGGAAGTCACCCAGAATGGGCGACATGTGGTTCACCCCGAAATCAGTGGCGACCGAAATGCGCAGCAGGCCAGATGGCGCGCTTTGCATCGACGACACCAGCGCATCAGCCTCGCCTGCATCATTCAACACGCGGCGGGCGCGGTCATAATAGGCAAGCCCAATTTCCGTAGGTGAAACACGGCGGGTCGTCCTGTTCAGAAGGCGCGCGCCCAGGCGGCTTTCCAGGGACGACACGTGCTTTGAGACGGCGGATTTGGAAATCCCCATCTTGCGCGCCGCGTCGGTAAATCCACCCTGGTCCACAACCGTGGCGAAGGCTTCCATTTCTGTCAGACGATCCATTCAGGACACCTCAATAACTCTTGACGTTTGCAGGAGTGTATTGCGGCCAAATGGGGCAGAACCGTGAACTACATGCGACGATTCAGGGGTTTCAATGCGGATTGGTTATGGCATGGAAACGACGAAACAAGCGTTTCCCTGTGTCGATAGCGGCCCTGCGGGGCGGAGTATTTTTGCCAAAACGAAGCAGGCTACAGCGTCGCCGCAAGCCTTGTTCCTTGGTCGATGGCGCGTTTTGCGTCCAATTCGGCAGCCACATCCGCGCCCCCGATCACATGGGGCGTGACCCCTTTTTCGATCAAAGCATCGGCCAGCGAGCGTTCGGACACCTGGCCTGCACAAAGCACGATTGTATCCGCTTTAAGAACACGCGGGTTTTCCCGCGCCTCCCCATCCGAGACATGCAAACCTTCTGCGTCGATACGCTCGTAGTTGACGCCGCCGACCATCTGCACGTTCTTCAGCTTCAACGCCGCACGGTGAATCCAGCCGGTGGTTTTGCCCAGCCGTTTGCCCAGCTTTTCCGACTTGCGCTGCAACAGGGTCACCTGCCGCACAGGTTTCTCGGGTTGCGGGCCTTCGGGGGCCAAGCCGCCGCGATGGTCTTCGGGGTCCGTCACCCCCCATTCTTCCAGCCACTCCTCAAGGTTTTCGGTGGGGCTGTCGTCGGTCACCAGATATTCGGCCACGTCAAACCCAATACCGCCTGCGCCAATAATCACGACGGTGCCGCCGGCCGTGGCCCTGCCTTGCAGCAGATCGCGGTAACCCACCACGTTGGGACCGTCCTGGCCGTCAATCTGCGGGTCGCGCGGCATGACGCCGGTCGCAATGATAACCTCGTCAAAACCCGCCAGATCGTCGGCGGAGGCCTCAGTGTTCAGCCTCACCTCGATATCGCTGTCGTCCAGCATGGCGCGGTACCAATCCACCAGCCCCCAGAACTCCTCTTTGCCGGGCACTTGTTTGGCCATGTTCAGCTGCCCGCCAATTTCCGCCGCGCGGTCGATCAGCGTCACCTTGTGGCCGCGGCCAGCGGCGGTCAGCGCGGTCGAAAGCCCGGCAGGGCCCGCGCCCACGACGGCAATGGTCTTCACCTCAGCGGCAGGCTCAATCGTCAGCTCAGTCTCGTAACACGCCTGCGGGTTCACCAGGCAAGAGCTGATCATGCCCGAAAACGTATGGTCCAGACACGCCTGATTGCATGCAATGCACGGTGCAATCTGCGCGCCTTTGCCCGCCGCCGCTTTCGCCACGAAATTGGGGTCAGCCAGAAACGGTCTCGCCATGGAAACCATGTCGGCGCAGCCATCGGCCAGCACGCTTTCGCCAACCTCCGGCGTGTTGATCCGGTTCGAGGTGATCACCGGGATCGAAACCTCCCCCATCAGCTTCTTGGTCACCCAGGTAAAGGCCCGACGCGGGACCGAGGTGGCTATGGTCGGAATGCGTGCCTCGTGCCAGCCGATGCCGGTGTTGATAATGGTGGCGCCCGCTTTCTCGATCTCTTTGGCCAGTAGCACAACCTCGTCCCAGGTTGACCCGCCAGGGATCAGGTCAATCATGCTCAACCGGTAGATGACGATGAAATCGTCGCCCACGGCCTTGCGCACCCGTTTGACCACCTCAATCGGCAGCCGCATCCGGTTTTCGTAGGACCCACCCCAGCGGTCCTCGCGCTTGTTGGTGTGGGTGACAAGGAACTGGTTCAGGAAGTATCCTTCCGACCCCATCACCTCGACCCCGTCATAGCCCGCCTCTTGCGCGCGCGCGGCGGCGGTCGCGATGTCGGCGATCTGCTTCTCAATCCCGTCTTCGTCCAGCTCCTTCGGCGGGAAGGGCGAGATTGGCGACTTGATAGCCGAGGCCGACACGCATTCTGGCCCATAGGCGTAGCGACCCGCATGCAGGATCTGCATCGCGATCTTGCCGCCTGCGTCATGCACCCGGTCGGTGACCACTTTGTGGTTGGCGATGTCGTCGTCGTTGAACAAACCAGCCGCGCCGGGAAACACCCCGCCTTCGCGGTTGGGGGCCATGCCGCCGGTGACCATCAGGGCCACGCCGCCCCGCGCGCGTTCGGCGTAAAATTCGGCAACCCGGTTCCAGTCTTTGGTTTCCTCCAACCCGGTATGCATCGACCCCATCAGCACGCGGTTCTTCAACGTGGTGAATCCAAGGTCGAGCGGGGCAAGCAGATGCGGGTAGGTGGTCATCGGGAATCCTCCAATACTCGCTCCAATCTGACGCAACTTGACGCGCACGTCACGCTAAACGCGGCGTCATCTTTCCATGTTCAAAATATCCCGGGGAGCGCGAGGGGCTGGCCCCTCGCCGTAGCGATTGCCGCAAGGCAAGCGCAAACCCTCAAGACGTTTCCACGCAATGCCGCCGGAAGGCTTTCTTCAGCATGTCCAGCTCGGCGCGCAGAAGGTCAATCTCGCCGCGCAGGTCGTCGTCCAGCGGCTCGCCCGCGATGACGGTGAAGCTGTCCAAGGTGGTGTTGGACGCCTGGTCCACCAGCAGGAAGGTTTGTATCCCGTCGGTCAGAATGTCGGGGGGCAGGGACAGCACCACATTCCAGGTGGCGGCCGCGTCTGGGTCGGGGGTCAGCACCAGCTCCCCCACGGGCTGCTCGTTGAGGAACGCGCCGAGCTCCGGGTCGTGGCCGGCAGGGGCGGTCAGAACCCCCTCGTAGTGGCCCGCGTGAATGCGCGTCTTGGTAAGCGTCAGGTCGGCCATGGTCAAACTCCTCAGAAATCCGCACGCGGTCGGCGCGAGAAGGTGACGTCGCGCAGGTTGATCTCGTTCATCTCCGGTCCCTCAAAGATCAGGTCCATCCAGATGCGCTCCAGCCGCTTTTCGCTGATCTTTGTATGGGCAAGGTCAAACTCGACAATCATCTCGCGGCCGTCCAGCGGCAGCTCGCGGACCACCTGCTCCACGTTGGGGCCGTATTTGATGTTCAGCCGGGCGAAAATCTCCAGGCTTTTCTCGATTTCAACTTCGGTTTCCACTCGCAGGATGTGGTTGCGCTGCAGCCCGTCCACGGCGCTGTCGGGCAGATCCAGCACAAGGCTCAGGAAGGAGCCGTCAAATTTGAAAACGTCCATGCGCAGGCCAAAGGGCGCAAGGTCGCCGTCGCGGGTGTTGCGGACCTGCCGTACAGTCAGCTCCGAGATGGAGCAGTCGTGGTACAGCGTGGCCGAATTTCCGATGCGGGTGCGGCTTTCAACGGCGGCAAGCCCCACTGGCGAGATCGGGCCGCGCCACAGCTCGGGCCGGTACGCCCAGTCGGATTGCGCGGGCTTTGGGATGGCGTTGGACCCAACGCGGGGCAGGGTCAGGCGGCCGTCGGCAATGTGGGTGACAAGGTCGACGCGGCGGCGCATTTGACGGGCCTGGCTGCGCATCTGGCGCAGCAGCGACAGGTCCAGCTTTTCGGCGTCGCGCGCAGCTGCGTCCCAGCGCGCAAGGCTGCGGGTATGCAACCTGCGTCTGATAAACTCTCTGACCCGGTCCAACATGTCGCGCGCAACACCCTAAAATTCCACCAAGAAGCGGTAGCACTGTTTCTATATTGCAAACAATGGTTTCAAGGAAATAAACGGCGCGCTGGTCAGCCGCCTGTGGGTTTTGCGCCAGCATCCGCGGTGATTGTTTTGATGGGCTTGCGGTTGCGACCGACGAAGCCGCGCAACGTGTCCAGCCCCTCGGCGCTGGTGATGGGCGCGTTGGTGAACCCTATCACGGAAATCGCAAGGACCGAGCTGCCGGCGTCGAAATAGGCCCGCCAGTAGCTGTCCTCCGCGCCGTCAAAGCTGGTGGGGCTGGTGTCTTTGACCCGCAAGAACAACGTGCCGCGCTCGGTGAAGCCGTCCAGCACGGTGACGGTCTCGGCCTTGCGGGTGCGGCTCAATGCGGCGCGGCCGTCAGCGGTGCGGAAAAACGCGTTCAGCTTGGCCACTTGCGGGGCGACGGCGCCGTCGCCGGTCAACCCGCTGCTGGTCACGGTGGCGGTGGTGATGGCGCGCACATAGGGCTGCGGCTCCTCGGGGTTGCCGGTGATGGCGGCGCAGTTGCCAAAGACCACAAAGGCCTGCGCCTGGGTGGCGCGGGTCGATTGCGGGTCCACGCAAAACCCGTCGGGGGCGGTCAGGCGCACCTTGTTGCGGGTGACCGTGGCCTCGCGCTGCCCAACGGCTTTGGACACAGCGGGTTTGCCATCTGCAGCCCCACTGCCGCCGGCGAGGCCCGCCAGTTCTCCTTCGCAGGCGGCAAGCGCCAGGCTTGCTGCCAGTCCGAGGCAACTCTTTAACCAAACACCTGCCATCGTTCAGAGATCCATATAGACGTGTTTCTCTTTCGCGCCGCCGGGGTGGGTGCACGCGCCGAACTTCGCGCGGCCCACAAGCTGCGCATATTTCCACAGCGCGCCAGAGGCGTAGATCGTCTCCCGCGCGCCTTTCCAGTTGGCCTTCCGCTCTGCCATCACGTCATCGCTGACATCGATGGAGATCGACCCTTCGCGCGCGTTCAGGGTGATCACGTCGCCATTCTCAACCATCGCAATCGGCCCGCCATGCGCGGCCTCGGGGCCGACATGGCCCACGCAGAACCCGCGCGTCGCGCCAGAGAACCGCCCGTCGGTGATCAGCGCCACCTTCTTGCCCATGCCTTGGCCTGACAGCGCTGCCGTGGTCGCCAGCATCTCGCGCATGCCCGGCCCGCCTGCGGGGCCTTCGTTGCGGATCACGATCACTTCGCCTTCCTCATAGGCGCGGTCCTGCACCGCCTGGAACGCATCTTCTTCGCATTCAAACACACGGGCCGGGCCGGTGAAGGTCAGCTGTTCTTCGGTCATGCCCGCAATTTTCACGATCGCGCCGTCCGGGGCCAGGTTACCTTCCAGGCCAACCACGCCGCCGGTCTCGGAAATCGGCGTTTCAATCGGGTACACCACGCGGCCATCGGCCTTGGAGGACACTTTCTCGATCTCCTCGCCGATGGAATAGCCAGACGCGGTCATGCAGTCGTCATGGATCAGTCCCGCCTTGCGCAGCTCTTTCAGCACAACCGGCACGCCGCCCGCCTCATAGAGGTCCTTGGCCACAAATTGCCCGCCCGGTTTCAAGTCGACGAAATACGGCGTGTCGCGGAAAATCTCGCAGACATCTTTCAGCGTGAATTCGATCCCCGCCTCATGCGCCATGGCAGGCAGGTGCAAACCGGCATTGGTCGACCCGCCGGTGCAGGCCACAATGCGCGCCGCGTTCTCAAACGCTTCGCGGGTGCAGATGTCGCGCGCGCGGATGTTCTTGTCGATCAGGTTCATGACAGCCTTGCCTGACGCCACGCCGTATTCGCCGCGCGACTCGTAAGGCGCAGGCATGCCGGACGAGTTGAACAGCGCCAGACCAATCGCCTCAGACACGCAAGCCATCGTGTTGGCGGTAAACTGCCCGCCACACGCACCTGCAGATGGGCAGGCCACCCGTTCCAGCACCGCCAATTCGCCTTCCGACATGTCGCCCGCCTGATAACGCCCCACGGCTTCAAACATGTCCTGAACGGTGATGTCCTTGCCCTCGTGCTGGCCCGGCAGGATCGACCCGCCATACATGAACACCGACGGGGTGTTCAGCCGGATCATCGCCATCATCATCCCCGGCAGCGACTTGTCGCAGCCCGCAAGGCCCACAATCGCGTCGTAGCAATGCCCGCGCATGGTCAGCTCGACCGTGTCGGCAATCGCTTCGCGCGACGCCAGAGAGGACCGCATACCCTCATGCCCCATCGCAATCCCGTCGGTGACGGTGATCGTGGTAAATTCACGCGGCGAGCCTTGGGCTTCCTTCACCCCGCGTTTGACCGATTGCGCCTGCCAGTTCAGCGCGATGTTGCACGGCGCGGCCTCGTTCCAGCAGGTGGCGACGCCCACAAACGGCTGGTCAATCTCTTCCTGCGTCATCTCCATCGCGTAGAAATACGACCGGTGCGGCGCACGCGCCGGACCTTCGGTGACGTGGCGGCTGGGCAGATTGGTCTTGTCGGTCTTGTTCGCGGTCATATTGGCCTCCCGTAAAGCGTTGCAAAGGGGAATAAAGGCCATGTCTCCAAGGCACAAGCGCCAGTTGCGTCCCGTGCTGGCAATCGGGCGCGGCATGGGACACACTCTCATCATTCAACTGGCAGAGGCGTACCTTTCATGTTCAATAAACTATTTGGCAAGAAAGCCGCTGAGCAGCGCCAACCCGTTGATCCCATGGTCGAGGCGGAGCAGCAGTATCAGACCCTCAAAGCCGAACGTGGCCCCAGCGATCCTGATACGTTGCAGGCGCTCTTTGCCTATGGTCAGGCCCTTAACGGCAGGCGGCATTTCGAGCAGGCGGAACAAGCGGGCCGCGAATTGCTCACCACATTCGAGACGGAATTCGGCCCAGACCACCCCAATGTCGGCTACGGGCTGGACGTCATGGCCACGGCGCTTGCCGGTCAGGAGCGGCGCGAAGAGGCTCTAACACACCGCAAACGCAGCGTTGAGCTGCTGCAAAACCACTTCGGCCATAACCATGAAATGACCCTGCAACGGGCCCGCATTCTGGCCGTTGATCTGGTCGAGGCGGGCCAGGTCGATGAGGCGCAAAAGACGCTGGACACCTACATGCCGTCCGCCATGGAAATCCCGCCGCTTTATGCCGATTACATGGACACCAGCGCCTTCGTCGCCCAAGCCGCTAACGGCCCCGAGGCGGCAATCCCCATCCTCGAAGCGCTGATCGACTTCTTCAGGCAACATCAACAAGACAGCACCGCGCAATACGCATCAAAGCTGTTCAACCTGTCGCAAGTCTATCTGCAGGCCGACCGCAAACTGGACGCGCTCAATGCCTCAAGCGAGGCAGGGATGGTCGCGCTAGAAACCTACGGCCCCGACCACCCCGCGGCGCAAGACATCTTCAGGTTCCAAACCGATCTGCGCGAAGCCAGCGAACGCGGCGAATTCTGACCGAAAACTGCCACATTGCCCCCTTACCCAAAGCCCAAACCTAGCAAGAAAGCTGCACCGCCCCATGCGCACGCCACAATTCGAAGAGTTCATCGCCCCCGCGCGCCACTACCCGCAAATCTGGCGGATCATCGTCGGCATCCTCGCCCTGTTCGGTGCCTACATCATTCCTATCATGGTGGGCTTCGTGCTGGTGGGTATCTTCCTGCCTGCCGCCGCGTTCAACTTGCAGCTGGCGCTGTCGGAACCCGTTACCCCGGCGGCCATGTTCATTCTGCTGGGGACGTTCCTGTTCATGGGTCTTGGCGCGGTTGCGGCTGCCGCCGTCCACCGCCGTGGCCTTGCGTCCCTTATCGGTCCGTTCCGCCCCGCGTGTCGCAACTTTACCCGCTCGGTTGGTCTGTGTTTGCTGATCTTTCTGATCTCCGGCGCGGCGGTGTCGCTGATTTTCCCCGACGCGCCGTTGCCCAACATGCCACTCACCACATGGCTGTCCTACCTGCCCCTCGCACTGCCGCTCTTGCTGATCCAAACCGGGGCGGAGGAGCTGGTTTTTCGCGGCTACCTCATGCAGCAGCTCGCCGCGCGGTTCAAAAGTCCCATTGTCTGGATGGGTATCCCGACGGTGCTCTTTGGCCTCGCCCATACCGACCCGACCATCGATCCCAAGCTGACGGTGCTGATCATCTGCGCCACCGGCCTTTTCGGTCTCGCTGCCGCCGATCTGACGCGGGTGACCGGCAACCTCGGCGCCGCCATCGGGTTCCACTTCACCAACAACTTCTTCGCGCTGTTTCTCGTCTCCATCGCGGGGGAGATGTCGGGCCTGTCGCTCTACCTCGCGCCATTCACGATGGACGATGTCGACACGCTGATGCCGCTGATGGCGGTCGATATGGTGGTGGTGGTCATCACATGGATGCTGCTGCGCCGCTGGCTCAGACCGGCAGGGTAACGTCGCATGTGGCGCACGCCCGAGTTTGTGGAATTCATCGCCCCCGCGCGTGCCTTGCCTGCGTTCTGGCGTATTGCGGCGGCGCTGGTTACCGGCTTTCTGTTCCAGATCTTCGCCGCTGTCTTTGTCATCGGTATCATCGGTGTGCTGGTGGAGGGCGGTTCAACTGCAGGCGCGGAGCCTAACGGGATCAGCGACTATTTCGACATGATGTCGCGGGGCGACACGCCCTTTGCAGTGGCGCTGGTGCTGGGCAGCTTTTTCGCCAGCATCGGCGCCGTGGTCATCATGGCGGCGTGGCACAATCGCAGGGTCGAGACGCTGTTCGGCCCGCGCCGCAACTTCGGGCTCTATTTTGCAAAAGGGGCGCTGGTGGTTGTCGGCCTCTACGCGATCTTCGCCCTTTGTGGGCTGATCTCAAACGCTCCGCCCTATGTGCCCAACCTGCCCTTTGCGACGTGGTTGCCGCATATGCTGTGGGCGCTTCCCCTTTTGATGGTTCAGGTCGGCTCCGAGGAGCTGATGTTTCGCGGCTACCTGCAGCAGCAACTCGCGGTGCGCTTTTCCCATCCCTTCGTCTGGATGGTGCTGCCCTCGGTGCTGTTTGGGTTGCTCCACTATGACGCGACTTATGCGTCGCCGGCGGTGACGTGGGGCTATGTGTTTTGGGCTGGGGTCTTCGGGCTGCTTGCCGCCGATCTCACGCGGGTCACGGGCAATCTGGGCGCGGCCATCGGCTTCCACTTCGCCAACAACTTCTTCGCAATCATGGTCTACGGTGTGCCGGATGATCTGGGTGGGGTGGCACTGTACCATTATCCGTTCGGCAAGGCGGATATCGGGTTCAGCCTGGTCTGGACGCTGCGCGACATGTTGTATCTGTTTGTGTCCTGGGCCGCGCTGCGCCTGTGGCTCAGACCATCGTGATTGCATTTCGGATGAGCGCCGCTTATCTCAAGAACAACATGGAAATGAGGCCGCAATGAACTGGATCTCCAACTACGTCCGCCCGACGATCAACTCGATCTTTTCCCGCCGCGAGGTGCCGGAGAACCTGTGGACCAAGTGCCCGGAATGCGGAACCATGCTGTTCCACCGTGAACTCAGCGACAACCTGAACGTCTGCTCCAACTGTGACCATCACATGGTCATCACCCCGCGCGAACGCTTCAACGGGCTGTTCGACGGCGGCATCTTTACTGAGATAAAGGTGCCCGAACCGACCGCCGACCCGCTGCATTTCAAGGATCAGAAGAAATACCCCGACCGCATCAAGGACGCCCGCAAGAAGACTGGCGAGCAAGAGGCGATGCTGGTGGCCGAGGGCGAGATTGACCGCACCCCCATTGTCGCCATTGCGCAGGATTTCTCCTTCATGGGCGGGTCCATGTCGATGTTCGTAGGCAACGCCATCATCGCCGCCGCCGAACGCGCGATCATGCTCAAACGCCCGCTCATCCTGTTCTCGGCCGCAGGCGGCGCGCGCATGCAGGAAGGCATTCTCGGCCTGATGCAAATGCCGCGATCCACCATCGCGGTCGACATGCTGAAAGAGGCGGGGCTGCCCTACATCGTGGTCCTCACCCACCCCACAACCGGCGGCGTCACCGCGTCCTACGCGATGCTGGGCGACGTGCATATCGCCGAACCCAACGCGCTGATCTGCTTTGCGGGCCCGCGCGTCATCGAACAAACGATCCGCGAAAAGCTGCCCGAAGGCTTCCAGCGCGCCGAATACCTGCTGGACCACGGGATGCTGGACCGGGTGACCCACCGCCGCGACATGAAGGAAGAGCTGGTCACCATCACCCGCATGCTTCTGGGGCTTGATCCTGCGGTAAAGGGCGATCTGCCCGCGCCGCCGCCTGATCAAATTTCCTTGCCGGACGAGACCGAGCAGGACGCAGAAACGGCGGACGCGAAAAAGTGACGACGCAGTCCAGCGATGCCATCCTGGAGCGGATGATGGCGTTGCATCCCAAGGTGATGGATCTGGTGCTGGACCGTGTCTGGCTGCTGTTGGATCGCCTCGGCAATCCCCAAAACGACCTGCCCCCGGTGATCCATATCGCGGGCACCAATGGCAAAGGCTCGACCCAAGCCATGATCCGCGCGGGGCTCGAAGGCGCGGGCAAAACCGTGCACGCCTACACCTCCCCGCATCTGGCACGGTTTCATGAACGTATCCGGCTGGCTGGGGAGTTGATCTCCGAGGAGTATCTCACCGAAATTCTCGACGAATGCTACACCGCCAACAAAGGCGAGCAGATCACCTATTTCGAGATCACCACCGTCGCCGCGCTGTTGGCCTTCAGCAGGGTCAAAGCCGACTACTGCATTCTCGAAGTGGGCCTCGGCGGCAGGCTTGACGCGACCAACGTGGTCGACAAACCAGCGCTCACGATCATCACCCCCGTCTCCTTCGATCACCCGCAATTTCTGGGCAACACCGTTGCCGAAATCGCGGGCGAAAAGGCGGGCATCCTCAAGAAGCAAATTCCGGCCATCATCACCCGCCAGCCCGACGACGCGATGGAGGTGATCGAGGCAAAGCTGGACCAACTCCACGCCCCCGCCCTGATCCAGGGCCAGCACTGGGATGCGTTCGAAGAACGCGGGCGTCTGATCTACCAGGACGATCGCGGCCTGCTCGACCTGCCGCCCCCCGCACTCATGGGCGCGCATCAGTTCCAAAACGCTGGCACCGCGATCACCGCGCTGCGCCACTTGGGCTTCGACGAAGACGCCTGCACCGCGGCCGCCACGCAAGTCACCTGGCCTGCCCGGATGCAGCGCCTCAGCTCCGGCCCGCTGCTCGACCGCGCGCCAGAGGCGGAGTTTTGGCTCGACGGTGGCCACAACGCCGCCTGCGCCGAAACGCTCGCGGAATCGCTGCAGCGCCTGCCGAGGCGCCCGACCCATCTGATCTGCGGCTTGATGAACACCAAGGACGTCGCGGGCTACATGGCCCCCGTCGCAAAACACGCCGCCAGCCTGCACGCCGTTTCCATCCCCGGGGAGGTCAACACGCTCCCCGCCGAAGACACCGCCAGGGCCGCCACTGACGCAGGCATCGACGCGCGCGCGGCCAAGGATGCGGAAACCGCCACGGACCTGATCATCGGCCAGGACCCGCAAGCCCGCATCCTGATCTGCGGCTCGCTCTATCTGGCAGGTCGGATTCTGCAGACCCACGCCTAGCTTCGTTTTGGCAAAAATACTCTAATCTGATCTGTCATCTCACGCGTTAACTTTTCCGTGGCGCGGCACGCTGTCACGACGGGCTGTGTACGCGGTGTGTACAGGGTGTGTACGCGGGATTTGGGGTTAACGCGCCACCCAGTCGGCGCTTTGCATCTCGCGTAATCGCGACGCGGTGCGCTCAAATTCAAACACGCCTTCGCCCTCCAGATACAGCCGTTCCGGCGTGTCTGCAGCGGTGCAAATCAGGGCGACACGCGCCTCGTAAAGCGCATCAACCAGCGTCACAAAGCGCTTCGCTTCGTTAAAATTATTGCGCGATAACAAAGGGATATCCTCCAGGATCAAAACCCGGACCGCATCCGCAATCGCCAGGTAATCTGCGGCTCCCAAAGCCGTGCCGCACAGCGAATAGAAATCTGCCCGCGCCACCCCATTGCTGAACGCAGGCAGCACCACATCGCGGCTTTTCACCTTCAGATTGAGCGGTGCAATATCATCTCCGGCAAGCCCAGCCCAAATCCCCTCAACAGCTTGCTTAGCCTCTGAATTTGCAGGGGAAAAATAGACTTTTTCCCCCGCCAACCGGTCTTGGCGGTAGTCGGTTTCGCTGGCCAATTCATGCACCAAAAGCCGATCCTTGATCAGCTCGATAAACGGCAAAAACAGGTCCCGGTTCAGCCCGTCCTTGTACAAATCATCCGGCACCCGGTTCGACGTCGCCACCACCACCACACCCGCCGCAAACAGCTTTTGAAACAGGCGTCCGACGATCATCGCATCGGTAATATCGGTGATCTGCATCTCGTCAAAACACAGCAACCTGACGTCCCTTGCCAGGTCCTCCGCAACAGGCGCAATCGCGTCGTCTACACCTTTTTTGCGGGCCTCGTTCATCGCGGCGTGGATCTCTTGCATGAAGGCGTGAAAATGCACCCGGCGCTTGCGCTTCTCTGGTGCCACCTCGAAAAAGAGGTCCATTAACATGGACTTACCCCGACCCACCCCGCCCCAAAGATAAAGGCCACGCACGGGCACCTGGTCACTTCCGAACAGTCCCAGAAACTTCTTCTTGCTGGTGGTGTTGCCCATCTCCGTCAGCACGGCATCGAGCAATGGGATCGCGGCGACCTGCGCCAGATCTTCGGTTAAATCTCCCGACTTAACGCGGGATTCATATGTGTCTTGTAAGAGCATATCCGCGCCATCATTAGAAACAGTGATCCCCAACCGCAACATTGCTGAATTGACCCGCGTCGAAATTTCCACGACCGTCGCGAAATGACACAAGACCGCACGCCGATTTTTACGCCCGTCCTGATCGCGGGCTGCATCATCATGATGCTCGGTTTCGCCATCCGCGCCAGCTTTGGGGTGTTTCAGATCCCCATCGCCGAAGAATTCGGCTGGCCCCGCGCCGAGTTTTCGCTGGCGATTGCGATCCAAAACCTCGCCTGGGGCATCGGCCAGCCCATATTTGGCGCGATCGCCGAGAAAATGGGCGACCGCAAGGCCATCGTTCTGGGTGCGTTAATGTATGCGGCTGGGTTGATCCTGTCATCCTTCGCCACCACGCCCGGCGGCCATCAACTCCTTGAAATCCTTGTAGGATTCGGGATCGCGGGCACAGGGTTCGGGGTCATTCTCGCCATCGTTGGCCGCGCATCATCCGACGAAAACCGGTCCATGTCGCTGGGCATCGCAACGGCCGCCGGGTCCGCCGGTCAGGTCATCGGTGCGCCCGCCGCCGAGCTGCTTTTGGGCTTCTTCCCCTGGCAAACCGTTTTCATCATTTTCGCAGGCGTCATGCTCGCCTCCCTCTTCGCATTGCCCATGATGCGCGCCCCAAAAATGGCGTCAAAACAAGAGCTTGAGGAAAGCCTGGGCACCGTCCTGAAACGCGCTTTCAAAGACCCGTCCTACACGATGATCTTTCTCGGCTTCTTCTCCTGCGGCTACCAGCTTGCGTTCATCACCGCCCATTTCCCGGCCTTCATCACCGAGGTCTGCGGCCCCATCGCCGCCGGAGGCGTGCTGGCGGGCATGGGCATCACTACCACCTCGGGCCTCGGCGCGCTTGCAATATCGCTGATCGGGTTGGCCAATATCGGCGGCACAATTCTGGCGGGCTATCTGGGCAAGAAGTACACAAAAAAGTATTTATTGGCAGGCATTTACACCGGCCGAACGCTGGTTGCTTTGTGGTTCATCATGGTGCCGATGACGCCGACAACGGTGATCATCTTCAGCCTCGCCATGGGATCGCTCTGGCTTGCCACGGTGCCGCTCACCAGCGGTCTGGTCGCCCACATTTACGGGCTGCGCTACATGGGCACGCTCTACGGCATCGTCTTCTTCTCGCACCAGCTGGGGTCGTTCCTTGGCGTCTGGCTCGGCGGCAGATTGTATGACGCAACCGGCGACTACACCATGGTCTGGTGGGTCGGCATCGGCGTCGGCGCCTTCAGCGCAATCGTGCATCTGCCAGTGCGCGAAAAGCGGGTCGAGCTGGCGGCAGCCTAACCTTCCAGCAAAAACCCCTTGATGGCGGATGCGACCTGCCTGGGGTGGGTATAGGGCAGCCCGTGATCGGCCCCGGCGACCGTTTCATGCACAACCGCGCGGTTCGCTTGGGTCATGTCACCAAGGGCGGTCAAAGGAATAACGGTGTCGCCCTCACCCCAAACCGCAAAAGTCGGCACCCGCTCTTCTTCCAATGTCCGGTGTTTGTCGGCCTGGTTTTGCTTCAACATATGCCTGCCGCTGGACAACACCGCCGGCAGGAAGCCGCGGTAGTCGGATTCGGCCAGCTGTTTGCGAGAAAATTCTACGCGTTTCGGATCGGTCTCTCGGGTGGCGGCATGACGTTTCCTGCGGGACCGCGCGCCCAGCACCCGTACAACCCAATCGCCTATCATCGGCGTGTCACGCAGGAATTTCTCGTGCCCGTCCACGGTGTCAGACATGCCAGCCGGGGCGATCAGGATCAGCTTCTCCACCTTGTCGGGATGCTTCGCCGCATACGCGACCGAGATGCTGGCACCCATAGAGTAACCCATCAAAATCACGCTTTCCGGATTGCCGGCCTCTGCCAATACTTCCTCAAGCTGCCTAACGAAAAAGGCCTCATCCTGGGGGGCTGAGGGCCTGTCCGAATACCCCCGCCCATACAGATCATAGCTGACAAACCGGAAGCCCACATCGTTCAGGTCGGCGGCAATATCGTCCCAAACATATTCAGAAGTGGTCAACCCGTGAACGGCAACGATCAGGGGTCCGCGGACCGGCCCGCGGTAATGGACATGGGTGGTGCCATCCGTCAGAGCGAAGAATTCGCCGGGCGCACTGTTGCGCGCAGCGCCATCCATAGGCTTGCGCAGCCGCTCTGCAATGACGGGTGCGGCGGCCAGGCCGACAATGATTAGCAATAACAAAACCCAAGTCATCTTTGGCTCCATGCGTCCAGAATGTAGCGGCTTGTCATCAAGTCCAGATGCGCGCCGCCGCCGTTTTTGGCAATGGTGATTTCTTCGTCAGAGCGCCGCACAAAATCGTCGGGCTCGTAGAAAGATGCGATAACGTCTGCGGGCGTGATTGCCCCTGTAGCCAGCGGAATTTTGAGCTCTCCTATATGGTCCAGCGTGGTGTCGCGGCTGTCGACAAACAACCGCGCGCGTTGCAGGGCGACATCGTCCACTTCCCGCATATCGGGACGATACGCGCCGATCAGGTCAAGGTGCTGGCCGGGCTGAAGCCATGCTCCGTTGATCACGGGTTCGGTCGTCATAGTGGCGCAACAAATGATGTCGGCACGCGTCACGGCGGCCTGCAGGTCCGGCTCGAATGCAACGCTGTGCGCGTTGGCAAAGCTTTGCCCTTTGTCCGCATTGCGTGTCCAAACGGTCACTTCGGCATTCGGCCAATGAGACCGGTAGGCGCTGACCATGTTGGCAGCGACTGTTCCCGCCCCCACCAAAAGGATGGCGTTGCTGTTAGGCCGGGCCAGCTGTTTTGCGGCGAACAGACTGTCACCAGCCGTTTTCCATTTTGTCACCAGGTGGAAATCAATCATGGCATCCAGCTGGCCAGTCTCGTCCGAGAACAGGCTGACCGAGCCGTGGATATTGGGCAGTCCATGCTTGGCGTTTTCAGGAAACACCGTCGCCGTTTTTACCGCCTGCCCCAACCCATCTATCCATGCCGCGCGCGACAGCAATGTATCGGGCTTGCGGTACAAAAACGTGTCCCCAATTTCTGCCTTGGGAAATGTGTGCCCTTTCGCCAATGCGTCCGTAAGTGCCGCCCAATTCAACAGCGGGTCCGCGTCGTCAAAGGAGATAATTGGAGCGGTCAAAAGGCGGCCTCTTCTTTCGTGAGCAACCCGTTCGCGATCAAACAGTCTGCCCAGCCTTGCGGGCTTTCAAACAGATGCGCGTTCCAACCGCGCGCTTCGGCGGCTTTGACATTGTCGACCCGGTCGTCGGCAAACAGCAAAGAAGAAGGCTCGATCTTACAATCCTGTTCGACCATTTCGTAGATGCGCGGATCCGGTTTGATGACCTTCATATGGCCAGAGATGTAGCGACGGTCGAATTCCGACAGGAACGCATAGATCGTTTCCGCGTAGTCGAAGCTCTCAATACCGAAATTGGTCAGGGTGAAGACCGGGATGTCCTTGGTGCGCAGCGCCCTGAGCAGATGTACGGAATGACCAATGACGGGGGAGGCAAGCGCGATCCAGTTCTGATGCCAGCCGATGATCTCCTCACGCCATTCGGGGTATTGGTCCGCTGTTTCGTAGATGACGTCCCGCCAGTTTTCGCCGCTGTCGATACGGTCATTCATGGCATGGAGATCGACGGCCTCGAACATCTGCTTGCGACGTTCTTCGCCGATCCAGCGGTCATAATGCCGCTCAGGCTGCCATTCGATCAGCACGTTGCCAATGTCAAAGATCACCGCTTTGATGGTCATGCGTATAGCGCCTCGGCATGGAAGTTCATGTGGTCTTCCATGAAGGAGGAAACGAAGAAATAGGAATGATCGTAGCCCGGTTGGTACCGGATTATCGCTTGCTGGCGTATGGTGGATACCGCAGCGGCAAAGGATTCCGGCATCAGCAGGTCGATGAACTGATCCTTGGTGCCAGTATCAACGAGGATAGGCCCGTCGAAGCCATCCTTCAGCATCAACAGCGTGGCGTCATGGTCCACCCAGTTGGTTTCATCATCGCCCAGATACGCGCCCAGCTGCTTCTTGCCCCAGTCCGACGCTGTCGGGTTACAAATGGGCGAGAAGGCAGACACGGATGCGAAGCGCCCTCTTTCCTTCATCGCAATCGTCAATGCGCCATGACCGCCCATGGAGTGACCGGTGATGGCTTGGCGGCTCTGGTCGAGTGGAAACTCAGCGAAGACCAATTCGGTCAGATCCTTGGTGATGTAGTCATACATCTGAAAGTGGGGCGCCCATGGATCCTGCGTTGCGTTCACATAAAACCCTGCGCCTTGGCCAAGATCATAGGCGTCGTCATTGGCGACATCATCGCCGCGTGGGGAGGTGTCAGGAAAAATCAACGCCAACCCGTGCTCGGCCGCCCAGGCCTGCGCGCCGGCTTTGGTCATCGCGTTTTCATGCGTGCAGGTCAGTCCCGACAGGTACCACACCACCGGCACTGGTCCGTCGCGTGCCTCCTGCGGGAGAAACACCGCGAACGTCATGTCGCAGCCCGTGGATTTCGAGGCATGGGTATAGACCCCTTGGGTGCCCCCGAAGCACGCATTTTCCGAAACGGTTTCCATCGATTTTTCCTTAGCGATTTGGTTTAGGGCTAAACGGCGACCCAGCTTATGACAAGGGAAACGGTCACGATGCTGATGACCGTTGAAATGAGAATGCTTGCGGACACCCGCTGAGGCGCGACGCTGTAATGCTGCGCGATGATGTAGACATTGCCCGCGACCGGCAAGGCTGAGGCCGCAATCATCACGGCCGCCGCGTATCTATCCACCTGGAACACCATGAGAGCCGCAAACGCGACGGCTGCAGGATGCAGAACGAGCTTGCAGAAACTCAACCATCCGGCGACCTCGATCCGTTCCGCCGATTTGGAGGCCAGCGATGCACCAATGGCAAACAAAGCACCTGGCGTGGCCGCGCCACCTAGGATGCTGAGAAATTCATTCATTGGACCGGGGATCGGTATCGCGAACGCGGACCATGCGAACCCAAGGACAATTGAAACGATCATCGGATTCTTTATCAGCCCAAGGCCAACTGTTTTCAGGATCGCAGGCGACACCCGCCCGTCGCGCGACCCGGTGATCAAAATCACCACCAGGCTGCCAAAAAAGATCAGGTCTACGGCCAGGATCAACATGATGGGCCCGACGGCGGCCTCGCCCATCAACAGCGCGAGCATCGGTATGCCCAGGAATCCCACATTGCCGATCACCGCGCATTGGGCTTCGATTGCAACCTGTTCAACGGGAAGCCGCCGGATCAGAGAAACGCCGGTCGCAATCAGATACACGAATGCCGTGCCCCAAAAGTAGGCCAGCACAAAAGGAAGATCGTAGACATCCCGCAGGGACAGGTTGGCGGAAAAACGGAACAACATGGCCGAAAGGGCGAAGTAGAAGACGAATTTCGTCAGATAGGCGGTCGCCTCCTCGCTGAAAAACTTGGTGCGCCCTGCCCAGTAGCCGACGGCAATCAGCGCAAAGAACGGCAGGGTTTTATAGAAAATCTCCAGCATTGGCGGCACGTTAGCAGCGTCTTTGCGCGCGCGCTATCGAATTGAACACCTTGTTTTTAAGGCGGTTGAGGCAGGTTGAGAAAAAAATGAACCGAACAGTTCATTTTTACCTTGAAAAACTGAACGACTCGGTTTAGTTACCAAAATATGAACAGAACGGTTTACTTTTTAGGAGACACCCAATGACCTACCGCACCGCCCTTTTTCTTGCAGCTGGCACCGCTGCATTCCTGTCCGCCACCCCAACGTTGGCAGGCACCGCATTCAACTATCAGCCGCACCACCTGCAGTTCGCGACACAAACCGAAGTGCCGACCCGTGCTGCACAAACACCGCTGACCACATGCACGCAGCTTGAGAAATCAGCCGGCGTGGCGACCGAAGACTGTGGCACATTTTCCCGCGACGAGCTGACCAAGATGAAGGCTCGCTCGGACGACTAACCCGAGGGAAACTCCGGGTTTTGGGGGCGGATCCCGGTCCGCCCCCACCACTATTTTACCTACCAAGTAATCGACAGGCTTGATGGAACTGAACCGTTCCGTCTAAGTTAGGACTGAATTTACCCTCTGGAGGCACCCCCTTGGACGGAACCGCACCTGAAATAAAACGCGGCCGAAAATACGACCAAGTCGTTGCCGGCGCCCGTAAAGTGTTTCTCGCCGAAGGGTTTGAGGGGGCCAGCGTTGACCTCATCGCGAAAGAGGCGGGCGTATCAAAGGCCACGCTCTACAGCTATTTCCCTGACAAACGTGTCCTCTTCGTTGAGGTCGCGAAAGAGGAATGCGCGCGTCAGGCGGACCGCGCGTTACAGGTTGAACAATCCGACCTGCCCGTTCGCGAGATGCTGACGGCGATTTCCAAAAGCATGATGGAATTTCTGACATCCAGCTTTGCGCATCGCATTTTCCGCATTTGCGTGGCCGAGTCGGATCGCTTCCCGGAGCTGGGGCAAGAATTCTACATGTCCGGCCCGCAGCTGATGGAAGACCGGCTCAGCGCATATTTCAATGAAGCTGTGGCGCGAGGCGAGCTGAAGATCGATGATGTCCGCATGGCCGCCCAGCAATTTGAAGCTTTGATGAAGGCCGATGTCTTCGTGAAGATGGTGTTCAACCTGATTGAAACACCCGACCAAAATGAAATCGACCGCGTCATTGAAGCCGCGGTCGATACGTTTTTGGCGCGCTACGGCGTCTGATTAATACAGCACGACCGAACGGATGGATTCGCCTGCATGCATCAGGTCGAACCCCTTGTTGATGTCATCCAACCCCATGGTGTGGGTGATCATCGGGTCGATCTCGATTTTGCCGTCCATGTACCAATCGACAATTTTGGGAACGTCCGTGCGGCCTGAAGCGCCGCCAAATGCCGTGCCGCGCCACACGCGCCCGGTCACCAGCTGGAACGGCCGCGTCGAAATCTCTGCACCAGCAGGAGCCACGCCAATGATAACACTTTCGCCCCAGCCCTTATGAGCTGACTCGAGCGCGGTGCGCATCACACCGACATTGCCGGTTGCGTCGAACGTGTAGTCACCACCGCCGCCGGTAAGCTCCACCAGATGGGCCACCAGATCGCCGTCTACCTCGGTTGGGTTCACAAAGTCGGTCATGCCGAATTTCTTGGCCATGTCCACTTTGCTTGCATTGATATCAACGCCGACAATTTGATCAGCCCCGGCCAGGCGCAGCCCTTGCACCACATTCAAACCAATGCCGCCGAGGCCAAAGACAATCGCGCGCGATCCGATTTCAACTTTGGCGGTATTGATGACCGCGCCGATCCCGGTGGTTACGCCGCAGCCAATGTAGCAAATCTTGTCAAATGGCGCGTCCTTGCGGACCTTCGCCAAAGCAATTTCAGGCACAACGGAGTGGTTGGCGAATGTCGAACAGCCCATGTAGTGCAAAATCGGTGTACCATCGAGCATTGAGAAACGAGAGGTCCCGTCAGGCATTAAACCAGCCCCTTGGGTGGACCTGATCTTTTGGCACAAGTTTGTTTTTGGGTTGAGGCAATATTCACATTCGCGACACTCAGGTGTGTACAACGGAATGACGTGATCGCCGACCTCCAAACTAGAAACGCCAGGGCCAACCTCAACGACAACCCCTGCGCCTTCATGACCAAGAATCGCCGGGAACAGCCCCTCCGGATCGGCACCGGACAGGGTAAATTCGTCCGTATGGCAAATACCAGTGGCCTTCATCTCGACCAGCACTTCTCCGTGCTTTGGCCCCTCGAGGTTGACCTCCATAATCTCCAGCGGCTTTCCAGCGGCTATGGCAACGGCAGCTTTGGTGCGCATCTCGGGTATCCCTTAATCATGCATGTTTTTCATCGGCAGCATCTTGCAAACTGGTGGCGAAATCAATTCCCTCGCATGTTGCGCCGTAGTTGGGCATTGAACTCCCCTGCGAAAGACGTGTCTTATGGTGCCGAATTGGCCAATCGAATAGTTGGCCGGCACTTGATCCTGAACGGCGGGAGCAGATTATGAAACTGAGATATATCATTCCTCTGGTATTGGTCGGCTGTGCCCCCACGACCGATGCTTCGATTGATGGCGACTTGACAGAACCTACCAACACCTCCGGACTTGAAGAGCGGCTGCCGGACACATGCAAGCTGGATCGTTACGCGGGTTTCGTTGGCCAGCTTCAGTCCGACGTGGCCATTCCAACGGGCAGCGACGCGCGGATTGTGAAGCCGGGAACAATTTTGACCCAAGAATATGTCGCCAACCGCGTGAATTTCTACGTCAATGAAGACGGCATCATTACACGGGTGATTTGTGGCTAGAGCGGTATTTGCCGGACTGTTTGCTGCAGGCTTCCTTGCGGCCTGCGGGCAGCCCAACGCTGATCCGGCGGAATATGACGGCGTGCCGACCTGCGGCGCGGAGAACTTTCAGAATCTGCTGGGCCGGAACGAGTCGGTGCTTTCGAGCGTAACTTTGCCAAGAGCCACCCGCATTTTGCGGCCCGGCGACGCCATAAGTTTCGACTTTAGCCCGGATCGGCTGACCATCGATATTGATGAGTTCGGACGGGTCAGCAGCGTGACCTGCCGCTAGTTAAGCTTGATCCGGTAGTCCGCGTGGCAAGCTGAGCAGGTTTTGCCAAGCGCGGCGAACGCTTGCCTGAACTCAGCCTCCGATTGAACTTCGGTGAGACCCTGTGCCGCCAGCTCCATGTCCCGTGCCTTTTCCAAGAATCCGGGCCAATCAGTCCAGATCGTATCCTTCGCCTCTGTCTTCGGGTCGGTCGCCTCTGGCTCGAACAAGGCCTCAATCTGGCGCGCATGCTCCAGAATGCGCGTGCTTCGGTCCAGGACAAACTGATCATCATATGGTGCTTGGCCCTTGAGGATGTCACCAAGGTCCTCCATGTCGTCGGCCACCAAACCCATGACGTGCATACGGGCAAGAACCTGGGGGTCTTTGACCCCGCTATGCGCAAAGGCTGCAGATACGGTGACAAGCACAAGCGCGGCGATTTGGGTTATGCGATTTTTCATGCCCCAAACCTGTGCTTTCCGCCCAACACGGTCAATGGAGAACATGCGCCAAATCCAACGGATCACTTGGACGTGACAAGGGTTCGGTCTAGGGTCCACCCGTGGCAAAGGCAGCAAAAAAGAAGAAACCTAACCGGTCGATTTTTTGGTGGATCGGGGTCGTTCCTCACCTCATTTTCAAGTGGGGCGGACGTGCACTTTTGGGTGTCATCGCGGCGGTTTTTCTGCTGATTGGGCTGTACGCGTTTGTGAACCCACCGACGACAATTTACATATTGCAAGAAAGCGCGCGCCTTGACGGGATACGTCGGGAGTGGCGCGATTTCGAGGATATTTCGCCCCATATGCCCCGTGCTATCGTGGCCGCGGAAGATGCCAATTTTTGCAAACACTGGGGCTTTGACATGCAGGCGATCCGCGATGCGCTTGAAGACGGCGGCGGCCGCGGTGCGTCGACGGTTTCGCAGCAGACCGTCAAGAATACGTTCCTGTGGCATGGTAGAAATTACGTCCGCAAAGCTATGGAAGCAGCGCTAACGCCGGTGGTGGAAGCGATTTGGACCAAAAGGCGTATCCTCGAGGTTTATATGAACATTGCTGAATTTGACGAAGGCGTTTTCGGCGTCGCTGCGGCAGCCCCATGGTACTTTGGTGTCGACGCCAAAGATCTCAGTGCGCGTCAGGCTGCGGCTTTGGCGGCGGTACTGCCGAATCCCAAAGGAAGGTCTGCAAAACGCCCGACAGCGTTCCTCAAAAAGCGCGCCCGGCAGATTAACTCAGGCGCAGAGACGATCCGCCTAGATGGCCGCAGTGCATGTTTCGAAGGTTGAAAAACCCCTGCAAGATTGCGATGACAGATAAACGCCTCTGATCTGACCGGATTTTTTCAATGAACCGCTTGTTCCACGTGCCTTTGTCCCCGTTCTGCCGGAAAGTTCGCTTGGTGCTCGCCGAAAAGAAGGTCGAGGTCGAGCTGGTCGAGGAACGTTACTGGGAAGAGTCGGTTGAGTTCATGCGCCGAAACCCTGCCGGCAAAGTGCCCGTCCTAAAGATCGACAGCCAAACGCTGAGCGACAGTCAGGCAATTTGCGAATATCTTGAAGAGGTTCTGCCGGACCCGCCCCTGCTGCCCAAAAAGCCGGAAGATCGGGCTGAGGTGCGCCGCCTTGTGTTTTGGTTCGACGACAAGTTTCATCATGAAGTGACGTCTAAGCTGCTTTATGAGCGGGTTAACAAGAAGATCATGGGGCAAGGCTATCCCGAAAGTCGCAATGTGAAACTGGGCGCCCAAAAGATCAAATACCACATCGATTACATGGGGTGGCTGCTGGACCAACGCCGTTGGTTGGCTGGCGATCAGATGAGCCTTGCGGACTTTACCGCTGCAGCCCATTTCAGCTGTCTGGATTACATTCGGGACATCGATTGGAACCGGAATGCCAATGTCAAAGATTGGTACGCCAAGATCAAGTCGCGCCCTGCCTTCCGGTCGCTCCTTGCAGATCAGGTTTCAGGGTTCCCGCAGCCGCCGCATTACTCGGATCTTGATTTTTGAGCCTCAAAGCACGGCTGAAGGATCAGGCGCTTTCGGAGGGGTTTGCGTCCTTTGGGGTCTGCAGGCCTGACGCAATTCCCGAAACAGTCGGGCGGCTGCAATCGTTTCTTGATGCTGGCCGTCACGGCCAGATGGGCTGGATGGAAGAACGCAAGACCTGGCGGGGCAATCCAACGGCGCTTTGGCCCGAGGCGAAATCGGTTGTGATGTTGGCAGAGCCATACACGCCCGATCATGATCCGATGGACAATCTGGCCCATCCGGCACGGGGCAACATCTCTGTCTACGCGCGAAATCGCGACTACCACGATCTGGTCAAAAAGCGGCTGAAACGGGTTGGCAGATGGCTGATTGATCAGGCCGACGGCGCCGAAATTAAGGTGTTTGTCGATACCGCTCCGGTCATGGAAAAGCCGCTGGCTGCGGCGGCTGGTCTGGGGTGGCAAGGCAAACACACCAACCTGTTGTCGCGCGATCTCGGAAACTGGTTTTTCCTGGGCGCAATTTTTACAACAGTTGATCTTGAGCCGGACGAGGCCGCGCAGGAAAACTGCGGCAGCTGCCGTGCTTGCCTTGATGTTTGCCCGACAGATGCGTTTCCTGCACCGTTCCAGCTGGATGCGCGCCGCTGCATTTCCTACCTCACGATCGAGCATCACGGGCCGGTGGATCACGACCTGCGCGAAAAGCTGGGAAACCGGATTTACGGTTGCGACGATTGTTTGGCGGTTTGCCCGTGGAACAAGTTTGCCCAAGACGCGCAGGAGGTGCGATACGCCGCGCGGGAGGATTTGGTTCTGCCAGACCTGGCAGACCTGGTTGCGCTGGATGACACTGCGTTCCGGACGCGGTTCAGAGGATCGCCTATCAAGCGCATAGGTCGCAACCGGTTCGTGCGGAATGTGCTCTATGCCATCGGAAATTCTGGCTCCGTTGATCTATTGCCTGATGCTCAAGCTCTGACGCAGGATCAGGACGACACTGTAGCCGACGCAGCGCGCTGGGCAGTTGAGAGGTTGCGATGACAGATCATCTTTTCAGTTTTGGTCACGGATATTCTGCCAAAGCGCTGACGCGCCTGCTGCTCCCGCAGGGGGGGTGGCGCATCACTGGTACGACCAGAACAGAAGAAAAGGCCGGTGCCTTGCGCCTGTCAGGTGTTAGCCCCGTGATTTGGCCTGGTGGCGAAGCCGAGGTTCAGCTTGATGATGTGACGCACCTTCTGATCTCTGCTGGACCAAATGAGGACGGTGACCCGGTTCTTGCCAAAATGGCTGGTGCCATAGCGCGCCAGGCCCCACGGCTAAAATGGGTGGGCTATCTGTCGACAACCGGCGTCTATGGGGATCACCAAGGCGGGTGGGTCGATGAAAGCACGCCGCTTTCACCCAGCACAGAACGGGGACAGCTGAGGGTCCAGGCGGAAGCCGCGTGGCAATTGCTGGCGTCCGAGGCAGGCTTTCCGCTGCACATATTCCGGCTTGCTGGTATCTACGGCCCAGGCCGCGGCCCCTTTTCCAAGGTCAGAAATGGAACTGCCCGCCGCATCATCAAGGAAGGGCAGGTTTTTAGCCGCATTCATGTTGAAGACATTGCCCAGGTTCTTGCCGCATCCATCACGTCTCCGCGGGCCGGGGCTATCTACAACCTGTGTGACGACGACCCTGCGCCACCCGAAGATGTCATTCAATACGCGGCTGAGCTGCTCGACTTGCCCGTGCCACCTGCAGTGGACTTTGAGACAGCAGACATGACGCCAATGGCGCGCAGCTTTTATGCCGAGTCAAAGAAAGTTCGAAATGACTTGATAAAGTCAGAGCTTGGTATTCGTCTGATTTACCCTGATTACCGGGCGGGTCTTCAGGCATTGTTGGCGTCGGAGGGGCGTTCACAAACGCGTTAGCGCTGCGAGGCGCTCATTTCAAAGATTCCCGAACGCGGCGATTTGCGGTATACAGGCCAAAAATCAGGGACGGTTGTTTGGTATGAATTCGGTCATTTTTCGTGGGGTTGTGCTGGCCGCGCTTCTATTCTTGTCAGCCTGCGGGCAGAATAAATTCATTAAATACAATGGCCCCGAGGTGACCCGGGTTGTCGTCTTCAAGTCGGAACGGATCATGCATCTGTTCCACGGAAAACGCATCCTTAAGACTTACAATGTTGATTTGGGGTTTGGCGCGGTTGGAGACAAACAATTCGAAGGTGACGGCCGGACCCCGGAAGGGCGATACTTCATCGACCGGCGCAACCCGAACAGCTCTTTCTACCTTTCGATTGGCATCAACTACCCCAATGCGCGTGACATTGCGGAAGCCAAAGCATTGGGTAAGCCGCCGGGTGGTGACATCTTCTTTCATGGGCAGCCCAACCTTGTGGGGCCGAGGGGGCCTGACTGGACCGCCGGATGCATCGCGGTGTCAAATCGCGAGATGCGTCAGATTTACGCGATGGTCAAAAACGGGACGACAGTCGACATCTTTCCGTAGCGGGACAACGTGTTAGCTACCGGTAACGAGTGTCCACCAGATCTTGCCATTCTTTTCCTGAAACCATGACAGGCCGAGGTTCCGCGCGCGGGGCGACAAAATGACATCGCGGGTGTCAGGAAGGTCCATCCATGCGGCAAGTGTCGCTGTCTCGTCTTCATAGGTTTCAGAGATATTTTCGCCGATCAGCTGGCCGGGGTAGCCTGCGCGTGCAACGCGGTCCAACGGCGATGACCCGTCAGAACCGAAATGCCAAGGCCGGTTCTGAACCGACATGTCGCGCGCATGTGTTGCGGCTGCGGCATTCAGTTGGCTGTTAAGCTCCAGCGGCGATTGCCCGGCACCGGCGCGCAGCGCATTGACTGAATCCAAGACGCGGAACTGGATCTTTGCCGTGTCGGACGCCTTAATTCTGTAGATTTTCGGCAGAGGGCGGCCATCGGCCCCGATTGACGGCCCGGTGGGTTCGCAGGCTGCCAGTGCAAACAACGATGCAACGAGTAGAAGAACAATACGTGCCATTTGTAGCCACCCCTAAGTTTCCGATTCTCCTTAGACCGTTCCGCCGAGGGGCGCAAACGGGCCGGTAAAAATTGGCCGATCACAAGATTGTTTGATTTGCGACTGCGGCTAAAACGCCATAAAAGAGCGGTGATCTCATTTGTGGGGCTATTACTATGAGCAAGAAATCGAATTCGTCGTTTGACCGTCGTGGCTTTCTGATTGGCGCCGCCGCTGCCGGGTTGGCGTCCCCTGCGATCTCGCAGACCCTGCCTGTCATAGAGGAACCTGTGGAAGTTGCCCGGCGCAACATCTCAAGTTTCCGCTCTTTGGAGTGGCAGCCCTACTTCAACACATTGAACAAGGGCGCGATCCTCGTGGATATCTCGAGCCGCGCGCTGCACATGTGGACCGAAGACGGTGGCTACAAACTCTACCCTTCCAGCGTTCCGCTGTCCGAAGATCTAACGCGCCGCGGAAGAACATCTGTCGTGCGGAAAGTGAATGGCCCGACCTGGAGCCCGACCCCCGCCATGAAAAAGCGGAACCCGGAATGGCCCGACTTCGTTCCGGCCGGGCCGGACAACCCGTTGGGCACCCACGCGCTCTATCTGACCTGGACCTACTATCGGATCCACGGGACGCATGACACGCGCAAAATTGGCCGCAAATCGTCAAATGGCTGTATTGGGCTCTACAACGAGCACATTGCCGAGGTATTTGGTAAGGCCAGAATCGGTACACAAGTGTTGCTTATTTGACGACAAACGAGCCGCCGGACCCTTGTGTCTATGGCGCTGCCATTGTCAAAAAAGGACTGACCTGATTAAACAAGATGACGAGATACAGTCTTGGGTGCCTGTGTATGGATCGGATAGTCTTGATCCAGCAGGCGTATCTTAAAGGAACTTGAAATGAAAAAAATCGCACTTGCAACCGCATTCTCCCTGGCAGCTTCCACCGCATTTGCGGGCGGCCTGTCCGACCCGATCATCGAAGATCCGATCGAAGTTGAAACGTCTTCTTCGGCTGGTGGCATCCTCGTCCCACTGCTGTTCCTCGTGATCGCAGCTGCAGCAGCTTCCAGCTAAGCGACGCCAGACCACAGAATAAAGAAAAGGCGGTGAGTTTCTCACCGCCTTTTTCTTAACTCTCGCCATATTCCGATGGCATGGCCCTGCTAATATTTCCTAGGCCGAGCCGTTGCCAATGCCCGCTTCCGCTTCGATCTGTTTGCGCGACTTTCTCGCCCGCTCCGTTGCGGACTTAAGTTGGCCGCACGCGGCCATGATGTCCTCGCCCCGCGGTTTGCGGATTGGGGAGGCATAACCGGCGTCGTGTACGATATCGGCAAAGGCTTTGATGCGCTTCCAATCTGATCGCGTGTAGGGCGCTCCGGGCCATTCGTTGAACGGGATCAGGTTGATCTTGGCAGGTATGCCCTTGATCAGCGAGACCAAGCGCCGCGCGTCTTCATCGCTGTCGTTTACACCTTTCAACATCACATATTCGAACGTGATCCGTTCGCTATTGGACACTTTTGGGTATTCTTTCAGCGCTTCGAGAAGTTCTTCAATGTTCCAGCGTTTGTTGATTGGGACCAGCTTGTCGCGCACGTCGTCCGTTGTGGCGTGGAAGGAAACCGCCAAAAGGCAGCCAATTTCTTGTGCAGTTCGCGCGATTTCAGGCACGACGCCCGACGTCGACAAGGTGATGCGGCGGCGGCTCAGGCAGATGCCTTCCGGGTCCATCGCAATTTTCATGGCGTCGCGCACGTTTTCAAAATTGTAGAGCGGCTCGCCCATGCCCATCAAAACAATGTTGGACAGTAAGCGCGGCTTGTCTTCGGGGCCTTGGCCGGGTTCCGGCCACTCTCCCAGATCATCACGCGCCAGCATCACCTGACCTATGATCTCTCCTGCTGTCAGGTTGCGGACGAGTTTCTGAGTGCCGGTATGGCAAAAGGAACATGTCAGGGTGCAGCCGACCTGACTGGAGACACACAGCGTCCCACGTCCTTCCTCAGGGATGTACACGACCTCCACCTCATGGCCGCCAGCAATCCGCACCAGATACTTGCGGGTGCCATCTTCGCTGAGTTCGCGGGTAACGACTTCAGGTAACGCAATCACGAAATTTTCTGCCAAAGTCGCCCGGTAATCCTTGGAGAGATTGGTCATCTCCTCGAAATCGCGAACACCTTTCTGATAGAGCCATTGCCACAACTGGTTGGCGCGCATCTTGACCTGCTTTTCTGGCGTGCCGGCAGCCAGCAGCGCCTCGCGCAATTGCTCCCGGGTCAGCCCGATCAGGTTCGCGGGCCCATCCGGCAGTTTTCGCGGGAACGTCAGAACGTCTTGGGTAATCGGTGCAGAGGCGGTCATGGCGGGGTCCAGTCTGTGATGGCTGGCATATAGGGGGGAATCGGCCTGAGGAACACCCCGTCCGCTGGGGAAGACCAGCGGTTAGTGCAGCGGCACACCTATTTCGAGATGGCTTGCCGGTGCCGGTGCCAGCATCGAACAGGCCAACTTGGCCTCTTCCGAAGACAGAACAGGGCGCGGGGGAGGTCCATCAGATGCGCCAAGATCCAGCACCAAGCTTCCTGTGAAGACCATCTGCGGTCGGCGGAATCCGAGCATCACATACGTAATACCCCGCAAGCCCTGCATTTGATCGACACCTGCGAGATGGGTCAGATCGCCAGCCCGCGCCACAACTTCGCGGGCGCCGAACATCAAGTCGAACATCGGGTGCCGCATGGCAATACGTTGGTTGGGGGCAAGGAAAAGGTCGCTGACTGGCCTTTCATGTCCGATGCAGTCGGCGCGCAGTCGGATCGGGGCTTGGTCCTCATTCTGGGTCAGATCGACATCGCGAAAGGCGATGCAACGCACCTGCTGGTACCCATGGTCCTTGGTCAGGACCCGGTCACCGCCTTTCAACTCCTCCACAGAAATCTGTCCGTTGGGTGTCATAACTGACGTACCGACGGTCAAACCAGCCTCCGACAGGCGAAACACCGGGCGGGTGCCGGATCGGTAATTCGGCTGAGGAATTTGCGTGTCGTTGTTCATTGGGGCCTGCCTGTTTCCCCCGGGTTTATCCCGGATGTGTTGATGAATCGTCAAAGGGCCTGGCAGCTGCCCTTTGACGTTTGTAGTGCAATATTAGCTGGTGCAGCGCTTTTCAGCGTCTTCCAAAGCGGCGGTGAAGCCACGCAAGGAGAACTTGTCGCGCGTTTGAGTGCCGCGTGTTGATCGCGCGGACATGGTTGCATCCGCCCCGCGTTTCATGGCGGTGATGATCTTGTTGTCGTCATCGGAAGACGCGGCCCAAGCTGTTTCACCGGTAGTAAACAGCTCATATTTGTTGCCGCTGATATCAAGCGTCACCGTAGAGCCGTCGGCAAACGGGTACCCACCGGTGAAGGAGACCTCGCCCAGCTTGCCCGCACCCGGCCAATAGCTGACAAACATCAAAATGTCGCCACGGTTCACCGCGACCACCCGGCCGTCTTTGGTGTTCACCGTTTCCTTGGGGCTGCTGACGACCCAGCATTGGGTCGGGTTATCTTCGACAAACACGCTCCAGTCTGTGACGGCGTTCACGCGATTGGTGGATTGTTCCTGTGCAAATGCCGCACCCGTGGTGAGCATTACCGACGCGGAGATAGCCGCGCTTTTCAACAATGTCTTCATTCTTTTACAGCTCCAGCTGTGTCTGCCTCTGGCTCGCCGGTTGGGCCTTTTTGGCCTCGTATCATCCGGGCTGAGCGACTACTCTCAACGATGGACAAAGTTTAACCTGAAATCCAGCCTTTGGGGAAGGCCCATTGGCGGATTTTCGCCCTTACAGGAGGCCCATATGACACAGGCTGTGAACATGGTCGAAATATGGCGTGGCCCAGTGCTTGAGTCGCAACATATGGGCCATGCGGTGGTTTGCGACACCTCTGGTGCTGTGGTCGACATGTGGGGCGATCCCGAACTTGTGATGTTGCCGCGGTCATCGTCGAAGATGCTGCAAGCCTTACCGCTGATTGAAAGCGGTGCAGCGGATGCATTTGGGCTGGGGACAGAGCAACTTGCCTTGGCCTGTGCGTCACATAATGGCGCGGCGATCCATACTGATCTGGTGAAAACATGGCTGGGCGAGTTGGGGCTGGATGACGATGCGTTTCGCTGCGGCCCACAGGAGCCATCCGACCTGCCGGCGCGAAATGGACTGATCACTGCCGGTGAAGCGCCTTGCCGATGCCACAACAATTGCTCCGGCAAGCACAGCGGTTTCTTGACCCTTGGGCAGCATTTGGGAGCTGGGCCAGAATATGTTGAGATCGACCACCCCGTGCAGTGCGCCGTATTGGAAGCCTATGAAGATATGACCGGTATCACGTCGCCCGGCTTTGGCGTTGACGGCTGTTCCGCCCCCAACCACGCCACGACATTGACGGGTCTTGCGAGGGCCATGGCGCGGATGGCCAAGGGCGACGATGGCACTGCACGTGGCAAAGCCGCGGCCAGGCTAGTTGATGCGATGCGGGCGCATCCCGACTTGGTGGCAGGCGAAGGGCGTGCTTGCACCGAACTGATGCGCGCGATGGATCACAAAGTGGCGATTAAGACCGGCGCCGAGGCGGTGTTTGTGGCCATTCTGCCAGAGCGAGAACTGGGAATTGCAGTCAAAATCGTAGATGGCGGCACCCGGGCGGCAGAATGTGCGATTGCGGGCTTGTTGGTGAAGTACGGGGTGCTGGATGCAGCGCATCCGGCGGCTGTTAAGCGACTGACGGGTCCCATTACCAACTGGGACGGCAAAGAAACGGGTAAGATGCAACTTAGCTCGCGGTTTTTGTCCTAGATTGGCCAAGGCTGGCGGCGACGGCTGTGACATGGCCGCAAAGCAATTCCTTCTTCAAAGGTTTGGTCATGTAGTGATCGATGCCGCTGTCGCGGATTCGGGTCTCGTCCCCGGCAAGGGCATGCGCTGTCATAGCGACGATCGGTGTGCGCGGTGCTCCGCTGTCCAGTTCCAGCTTTCGGATCCTGCGGGCAACTTCCATTCCGTCCATGTGTGGCATTGAGATGTCCAGGAAAATGAGGTCGGGGGCAGCGCTCTCGTAGGATTCGAGCGCCTGCAGACCATCACCAACCATGTCGAGGTCGATTTTCAAACCGTCAAGCATCTTGGTCAGCACCAGTTGGTTTGTCGTGTTGTCTTCGGCCGCGAGCACCCGGATCGTGTGATCAACCGTCTCATCCGTGCAGCTTGGCACCCTGTCACAGATCGCGGCATCCAACGCGCTTCTCAGGTCAGAGCGGATAAATGGCTTGGGCAAATCTGCCTTGTCATCTGGCGTGGTCGCAACTGTAATCAGCGGGATCTGTCGATCTGATTTGGCCAGAATTGCTGCGGCCGCTTCCACCCGGCCTATGGCACAAAATGCGATCTGCGGGCGACGGCGCTTCAGCGCGAGGTCGAATTCTGATGCGGTCATTGCAGTCCAGACTTCCGCACCCATTGACCTCAGCTGCTGCTCGACAAGGTGGTGATCCATTCGGTTGCCAATCCAAATCAGGACGGGGCAGGCGGGGTTCAGCTGTGGCACGGCCGAATTGTCTGGAACTGCGCCGACAGGCTTCAGGTTCAGCTCGAAGCTGAAGCAAGACCCTTCACCTTCAATACTGTCAACACACAGCTTGCCGCCCATTACGCTGATCAGCTTTTTGGTGATTGCTAGCCCAAGGCCTGTCCCCTCATATTGGCGGTTGGCGTCATCTTCGATTTGATTGAATTCCCCGAAAATGTGGTCGCGCTTGTCCTCCGGAATGCCGATGCCGCTGTCTTCTACCGAAATGTTCAGAGCAACGCCTTCCTCGGAATCCGAGTGTTGGCCGCTAATACGCAGCACCACATATCCGGCTTTGGTGAATTTTATGGCATTGCCGACAAGGTTGATGATGATTTGCCTCAGGCGGCCGCCATCCCCCATGAACGAGCTTGGCAGCGCCTCATCATAATCCAAATGCAACGTGATGGGCTTTTCCTGACGCGAGGGGGCGACCAGCGTCACGATGTCCTGCGTCATCGCCTCAAGGTCGAACGGCGCTCGTCTGAGTTCGACCTTGTCCGCTTCCAGCTTCGAATAGTCGAGAATGTTATTGATGATCTCAAGCAGGGCGTCGCCCGAATTGCGGATGGTCTCCGTATAGAGCCGGGCTTCGTCATCTTGTTCCCGCCCAAGCAGGAGGTCGGCCATGCCTACGACGCCGTTCATGGGGGTTCGCAGCTCATGGCTCATCTTGGCGAGGAATGTAGATTTCGCGCGGTCGGCGGCCTGTGCCTTGTCTCGGGCCAGACGCAGCTCTTCTTCGCGTGCGATCGTGTCGGTGATGTTGAGTGCGAGGGACACTATGCCACCATCCGATGTCCGCCGGTCGATCATTTTTACATACATGCCGTTCCAGAATCGCAAAGTTGTCGGCGCGATGTCGTCAGTGTCCCAGCGGTCCAGCATGAAGTCATACCATGCGTCTTCGTCTTCGCCTTGAAGGTCAACCAGGCCTTCGTCCAGGCAAATGTCGAGTATCGCTTGATAGCTGTCGCCCGGCGCAACGCCTGACGTTTCTTCGAAAACGCGCAGATATGGGCCGTTCGCCGCGATCAAACGAAAATCCGGTCCAAACAACGCAAACCCGTCGGGAATGGTTTCCAAGGCGGCCCAAAGAAGGCGTTCCGCCGCGACAACACGGGTTTCCGCGCGGTGCAGGTCCTCGCTGACGCGGCTGTTTTCGCCTTTCAGGTTAGACACAACCTTACGCTGGTCAATAATCTGTCCGGACAGGGAAAGTGCGTGATCAGAAAGCTGGCGGTTGGCGGCGCCCAGCTCCGCCTGCTTTTGTTCAAGCAGCCGTTCTGCCGCCAGCCTGCGGCGACGTTCCTGCGCCAGATCCTGTTGCAGCTCAATAAGGTCCATGGGGCCATTCGTCGGAGATTCTTAATCCGTCGCCAAAATGGATGACGAAGGTGAACGGGCGATTAATGTTGAAATCGCGAAGGGCCGCGGTTGCCAGACTCAGGCTGACCGTGCCAACCTGAACCCATACAGAAGAAGGATTTTTGAGATGTTTCGCCGTTCCGGGATCGTGTTTTTAGTGTCGCTTCTGATAGGCCAAATGGCCTTCGCGGATGGGCTGATCCCCGACCGGAGACTGTCATTGACCCGAAATGTGGATTTCTACGGCGGCGATCTGACAAACATCTTCGATACGACCCTAGGGGCCTGCCAGCGGGCCTGTTTGGCAGACGACAATTGCAAGGCGTTCACCTTCAACGAGAAGTCGAATGCCTGTTTCCCCAAGTCAAATGTCGAACGGACGGAACCTTATGAAGGGGCGATTTCCGCTCGCGTACTCGAAGCGTCATCCGAGGCAGTGGCGCGCGCTGATGCGCGTGGTGCAGATTTGGCATTCCTGCCGGAACGCGATCTGATCGCTGCAGTTGAGCAGGCGCTGAAATTGTCGGACCTCTATGTCGCAAATGAATACACGACCCAGCAATACATTGATGCCGCCTTGCGGGACCGAAATGCCGGCAAACCGGAAGTGGCGCTGAAGTTCATGGGGGCCGCGCTAACGTTGTCGGACGGCGCCGATCTTTGGGACCAATACGCCCGCGACGCGTATTCCGTGGCTCGTGAAAACAGCCAAAAAAGGCGGCAGTTTGGCCAAACCGGGTATCTTGCCTCCGTTAACTCCTACCTGAGATCGGAGAATTCAGCACAGCAGGTGAATGCGCTTGCCTTGATTGCGCGCGGCCTGGAAGCCACTGGCCGCGGCAAGGAGGCGATCAAACCGTTGCGGCTGGCGCAAGACATCTCGCCGCGCGATGACATTGGCAAAGCGTTGGACCGCGTGATCCGTCTGTTTGGGTTCAGCCTTGCCGAAACGCAGGTGGAAAGCGACGCGTTGGAACCCCGCATTTGCGCCAACTTCTCGGAAGAGCTGGACAAGACGGTGGAATACGCTGACTACGTCAAATCCCAAGTGCCCGGGGTCAGCATCGAGGCCTCGGGCCGGGCGCTTTGCATCGCCGGGTTGCAGCACGGGGAGCGGTACAGCTTCACCTTCCGCCAAGGGTTGCCTGCGGCCTCCGGCGAAGCGCTGCAGAAGTCGATTGAAATCACGCAATACGTGCGCGACCGCAAGCCGGACGTGCGGTTTCCCGGGCGGGCGTATGTTCTGCCTGCGGCCGGTGAGATGGCGCTTCCAGTTGTCGCCATCAACGCGCCTGAACTGGAGCTGACACTTTACCGCGTGAGCGACCGCAACATCCTGCGTACCATGCAGGAAGGTTACTTCGGCCGCCCGCTAAGCGAGTACCAGCGCAATGAGTTCCGGCGCGAGGTCGGGTCCGAGATTTGGACCGGGACCGGTGCGGTCGAAACTGAGTTGAACCAAGATGTCACGACACGGCTGCCCGTTGGCGAAATTGTTGGTGATCTGCTGCCGGGGGTCTACGCACTTCAGGCCAAGGTGCCCGGGGTCGATGAATACGACACTCCGCCCGCCACCCAATGGTTTGTGATCAGCGATCTTGGGGTGACCACCATGTCGGGCGTCGACGGCCTGCACGTGTTTGTGCGCGGTCTGTCCGATGCAGGCGCGAAGGCCGGAACCGAGGTCAGCCTGCTGTCACGATCCAACGCCGTGTTGGGAAGCGTGACCACGGATGCAGGCGGGTATGCGCGTTTCGACGCAGGGTTGTCGCGCGGCACCGGAGGGCAAAGACCCGGACTTCTGACGGTCCAGAATGGCGACGATTTTTCGTTCCTCAGTCTGACCGACCCCGAATTCGATTTGTCCGATCGCGGCGTTGAAGGCCGCCCTGCTGCGCCGCCAATTGATGTTTTCATGACAACTGAGCGAGGCGCTTACCGAGCAGGCGAAACGATCCACGCCCTGGCCTTGGCGCGCGACGGGACGGCGGATGCGATTGAGGGCATGGCGCTTACGGCGATCCTGACGCGGCCTGACGGTGTTGAATACAGCCGTACGACATTGGACGATCAAGGCGCGGGCGGGCGCGTTTTCGCGATGCCGCTGTCGGGGTCGGTGCCGCGCGGCACGTGGACAATCGGCATGTTCGCCGATGTGGACGCCGCCCCACTTGCCGAGGCCAGGGTGCTCGTCGAAGACTTCCTGCCGGAACGAATTGACGTTGAACTGAGTATGCCGGACGGCCCGATTTCGTTGGAAAATGGCCTACCCCAGCTTGGTGTTCAGGCGGACTACCTCTTTGGCGCGCCGGGGTCTAATCTGGCGATCGACGGCGATGTGATCCTACGTGCGGCTAGCGCTGTTGACGGATTCGACGGCTACAAATTTGGACGCCACGATCAGCGCTTGCAGGCGCGCCGCGGCTTTCTGGAGGGTGGCGTCAGAACGAATGACGCAGGTGCAGCCAGTCTTGAGATCGAATTGCCAGAGCTCGAAGAGGTCATGCAGCCGTTAGAGGCGCGCATTGTGACCCGCGTCCGTGAGGGCTCCAACCGCCCGGTTGAGCGGGTGCTGACCAAGCAGGTTCTGGCGGACACGCCGCTGATTGGGATCAAGCCGCTTGCTGACGGGGTGATACCAGAGGACACGGAAGCTAGCTTCAATCTGGTGGCGGTCGGCCCGGACCTGACGCGCCAATCCATGCAAGTGCGCTGGACCGTCAACCGCGTCAGTACCCGGTATCAATGGTATTCCAGCTACGGAAGTTGGTACTGGGATCCGATTACGACCCGCAAGCGCATCGCCACTGGCGAGGCAACGCTATCGCCTGACCAAATCACGACGGTCAGTACACCGGTCGAGTGGGGCGAATACGAGATCAAGGTGGAACGGATAGACGGGCCATATGTGGCCAGCTCCGTCTCATTCTCAGCTGGGTGGTACGGCGCTGCGGATGCAAGCGCTACGCCTGACGTGTTGGAAGCCTCGTTGGACAAAGACAGCTACCGCAGCGGGGAAACGGCGACCTTCCGCATTGTGCCACGTAGCCCTGGAACCGCATTGGTGACGGTCATGTCGAACCGTTTGGTGGACATGAAAACCGTGGAAGTGACCGAGGGCGAAAACCTAATCGAGCTGCCTGTGACTGACGATTGGGGTGCTGGCGTCTATGTCGCGGCTCAGGTGGTGCAACCGTTGACGTCGCAGGCAGATCAAACGCCAACCCGTGCGCTCGGCCTATCTTATGCACCGGTTGACCCGGCTGATGCCAAGCTGACCGCCAGTTTCGACATGGCGGACGAGGCCGCGCCACGCGGTCCGATGCGGGTCGCGCTGAAAGTGGATGGCATTACTGAGGGAGAAACGGCCTACGCAATGATCAGCGCGGTCGATCTTGGCATATTGAACCTGACGGGATTCGAGCCGCCGTCCGCTACGGGTCACTATTTCGGGCAACGCAAGCTCGGGATGGGGCTGCGTGACATCTATGGCCGCCTCATTGACGGCCAAACAGGTGCGCTGGGCACGGTACGCTCCGGCGGTGACGCGCAGGCCGGATTGTCCTCCCAAGCGCCTCCTCCGACGGAAGAATTGGTGGCCTATGTCTCTGGTCCCGTGACGGTGGGCACCGATGGCGTCGCGCGGGCGGAGTTCGATCTGCCGGAATTTAACGGCACCGTGCGGCTGAGCGCGGTTGTCTGGTCTGACAGCGCGGTTGGGGAGGCAACCAAAGACATTCTGGTGCGCGACCCTGTCGTGGTCACGGCCACTCTGCCGCGGTTCCTGGCTCCGGGTGATGCCAGCCAACTGTTGTTGGAAATCGTTCACGCGACCGGCGCAACGGGAGAGATGCCCGTGACAGTGACCGCATCTGGGATTGACCTTGGAGCAGCGCCGACAGCGGTCACACTCGGCGACAAACAAAAGCAGGTCTTTGCGGTCCCAATTGAAGCGCAGCGGACTGGTATCGCCACCGTGTCCATCACCTTGGTGACGCCGGACGACAATGTGCTACGTAAGAACCTTATCCTGCCAATCATGCGCAATGATCCGGTTATTCAGCGTCGCGCCCAATTTGACTTGGCCGCTGGGGGCACCTTCACTCTGGACCAGAACGCCTTTGCGGGCTTCCTGCCCGGCACGGCGCGGGCGACCGTGGCTGCGGGACCGCTGGCCCGTTTCGACGCGCCGGGTCTGTTGGACGCGCTTGATCGCTACCCCTATGGCTGCACGGAACAGACCACATCGCGGGCGCTGCCGCTGCTGTATCTCGATCAGGTGGCGCATGCGATGAACCTTGATGCGCGGGACAATATTGCGGAGCGGATCAAGCAGGCGGTCGACCGGGTCTTGACCAACCAGTCTTCCAACGGGGCGTTCGGCCTGTGGAGGGCTCAGCGCGGGGACATGTGGCTTGACGCCTACGTGACCGATTTCCTCAGCCGCGCAAATGCGCAAGGCCATGACGTCCCCCAAATCGCGTTTCGCCAGGCCTTGGATAACCTACGCAATCAGGTGAATAGCGCGCCGGATTTCGAGGATGGCGGCGAAGGGCTTGCCTACGGTCTGTTGGTATTGGCCCGCGAAGGTGCCGCGGCAATCGGCGATCTTCGCTACTACGCCGATGTGAAGGCCGATAGTTTTGGGTCCCCGATGGCCCTTGCTCAAATCGGTGCGGCTTTGGCGGCATATGGCGATCCAACCAGGGCGGACGCGATGTTCCGCCTGGCGGACGCACGGTTGCAGCAAGCGCGCCCCGAAGGGCAACGCTGGCGTGACGACTACGGCACCAACCTGCGCGACGCGGCGGCTGTGCTGACATTGGCGGTTGAAGCAGGGTCAAACGCGGTGAATGTCGACCGGATATCTGCACAGGTTGCGCCACGCATTGGTGACGTGTCTGGCCGCTCAACGCAGGAATCCGTGTGGTCGTTGCTTGCCGCGAACGCCTTGCTTGCTCGCTCCGACAACACGCTCACGCTGAACGGGTCACCGGTGCAAGGACCGCTGGTGCAGGTTCTGGAACAAGATGCGCTGACGCCGGTTGCGATCGGCAACACCGGCGCCTCCAACACTGTCGTGACCATGACCACCTTCGGCGTGGCGTCTGAGCCGGAACCGCAAGGCGGAAACGGGTATCGGATCGACCGTGAGTATTACACCTTGGAAGGTGAAGCGACGTCCCCGGAGGAAGTCGCATCGGGCGAAAGGCTGGTCGCCGTTTTGACAGTTCAGCCGTTCAACAATGGTGAGGGGCGGTTGATGGTGAACGACCCGCTGCCCGCTGGCTTCGAGATCGACAACCCCAACCTGTTGCAAAGCGGGGACGTGAGGTCGCTGAATTGGCTGAACATTAGCAATCGCATACGCAACACCGAGTTCCGGCAGGACCGGTTCCTGACGGCGGTCGACCATGGCGGCAAAGACGCGTTCCAGCTGGCCTATATCGTGCGCGCCATTGCGCCGGGCAGCTATCACCACCCTGCGGCCAGCGTCGAAGACATGTACCGCCCCGAATTCCGCGCGCGGACCGCAACTGGACGTGTGGTCGTCACCAAGTGAGATGGCACCGCGCCATAATCGGAACTGCGGTGTTGCTGGTGTTGGCAGCGGCGGGACGTGACCAGTTCGATGACTGGGTCGATGCGACCGTTATCCCACCTTTGGTGATCGAGACGGGAACCGAGGTTCTGGACCGCGACGGAGACCTGTTGCGGGCCTACCAAGTGGATAACGGACGTTGGCGCTTGCATGCAGATGTGGCCTCGGTCGATGCGGGTTATCTGGCGATGTTGGTGGCCTATGAGGACAAGCGATTCTATCGGCACAAAGGCGTAGACTTGATTGCGCTGGGCCGCGCCGTTGGGCAGGCGGTTCGGTATCAGCGGATGGTTTCCGGAGCATCCACATTGACCATGCAAACCGCGCGGCTGTTGGAAGAAAGCGGCACGGGCCGATGGGAGGGCAAGCTGCGTCAGGCACGGCTGGCTCTTGCGTTGGAACGGCGGCTGTCGAAACAGGAGATCCTCAACCTCTATCTGCAACGCGCCCCATTTGGCGGGAACCTCGAAGGGGTGCGTGCGGCGTCATTGGCCTATTTCGGCAAGGAACCCCGCAGACTGACCCCGGCACAATCCGCACTGTTGGTGGCCTTGCCGCAATCGCCTGAATCGCGCCGCCCTGACCGGCGCCCAGAAGCGGCCCACGCAGCCCGCGATCGTGTTTTGGAGCGGATGCGAAACGCGGGCGTCATCGACCTCGAAACCGCCGAAACGGCGCTGACGGAAGCGCCGACACGAACGCGCAGGCCATTTCCGCTTCAAGCGCCGCATTTGGCGGACCGGCTGATCGCTGATGGGGCCGCAACACGGGTAGAGACAACGCTAGACGGGCCACTTCAACGCAGTCTTGAGCGACTGGCCAAGCAAACCGTGCGGCCACTTGATCCACACCTGTCGGTTGCGATTGTAGTGGCGGACCACCAAACGGGCGAGGTGCTTGCCTCGATCGGATCGCCGGATTTTCGTAACGAAACACGCGAAGGGTTCGTTGACATGACGCGCGCGCTGCGCTCGCCGGGTTCGACCTTGAAGCCGCTGATCTATGGGCTTGGGTTTGAGCGCGGGATGATCCACCCAGAGACCATTATCAATGACCGCCCGCAGGGCTTTGGCAATTATGCACCGCAGAATTTCGACGGCGAGTTCCGGGGCCAGATACGTGTGCGCGAAGCGCTCCAACTATCGCTGAACCTGCCTGTAATTGGCGTTCTGGATGCCATTGGGCCATCCAATTTCTCTGCCGCGCTCCGCAAAAGCGGGGCGGCGGTCGAAACCCCCGGCGATCAGCCAGGTCTCGCGGTCGGGTTGGGCGGCCTGGGTATCAACCTGTATGACGTCGTGCAGCTATATGCCGGGCTAGCGCGCGGCGGGCAAAGCCTGGACCTAATAGAGGTGGCTTCTGACCCGCAAAGCTCGGCCCGCCTCATGAGCAAACGCGCGGCGTGGTACGTAACCGACATCCTGTCGGGTATCGCGCCGCCCGCGAATGCCCGCGGCCAGGAAATCGCTTACAAAACGGGTACGTCCTACGGTCACCGCGACACGCTGGCGATCGGCTATGACGGCAAGCATGTTGTGGGGGTCTGGATGGGGCGGCCCGATGGCACGCCCGTCCCCGGGGCGTTTGGCGCGGAACTTGCAGCGCCCGTGCTGTTTCAGGTTTTCGAGCGGTTGAAGAGCCAACCCGACCCTTTGCCCGCCGCGCCGCCTGACGCGCTGTTGATCAGCAATGCAGAATTGCCAAAGCCGCTGCGCATGTTCAAAGGCACGGGCGAGGTTCTGGCTGACCCAAACCGGCCGCAAATCGCCTTTCCACCAGATGGTGCGCGGATCGCGGCAGGCGGGGGTGGGCTTTACGTTCAGATCAGGAACGGCGCACCGCCGTTCAGTTGGCTGGCCAATGGCAAACCTGTTGCGGTCAAAAGTTGGGACCGCCAAATGGAGATAGCCGAGACGGGGCGCGGCTATCTGACTGTGACGGTTGTGGACGCCAAGGGGCGGTCTACCAAGACGGATGTGTTTGTTGACTAGATCCGCTCAATGGCTAGGGCGATACCTTGACCGCCGCCAATGCACATGGTGATGAGCGCCTTGCGACCGCCGATGCGTTCTAGCTCATACATCGCTTTCACGGTGATAATCGCGCCGGTCGCGCCAACCGGGTGACCCAACGCAATCGCGCCGCCATTCGGGTTCACCTTTGCGGGATCAAGGTCCAACCCTTTGTTCACGGCGAGCGCTTGCGCAGCGAAGGCTTCATTCGATTCAATCACGTCGAAGTCGGTGGCCTTGAGTCCCGTCTTGGCGAGCAGGTTTTCCACAGCGGGGACAGGCCCAATGCCCATCACCTCAGGCCGCACGCCGGCATGGGCGTAGCCGATAACGCGGGCGCGGGGGATCAGACCGGCCTTCTCCGCCGCCTCGGCGCGCGCGAAGACCAACGCGGCGGCCCCGTCATTGATGCCGGACGCGTTGCCAGCGGTCACTGTGCCGTCTTTCTGGAACACCGCGCGAAGCCCGCCCAAGGTTTCCAAGGTGGAGGCCTTGGGATGCTCGTCGATATCAAAATTCACCATGTCGCGCTTCACCCGCACTTCGACTGGGGTGATCTGGTCCTTGAAGTGACCCGCCTCAATCGCCGCGGCCGCGCGGTTCTGGCTTTCCAACGCAAACGCGTCTTGTGCGTCGCGACTGATGTCGTGTTCCTTGGCGACATTCTCGGCTGTGACGCCCATGTGACCCGTCCCGAACGGGCAATTCAGCGCGCCCAACATCATGTCCTGAGCGCCCGCGTCCCCCATCTTCTGGCCCCAACGCGTTTGCGGCAGGATGTAGGGTGACCGACTCATGTTTTCTGCCCCCCCGGCAAGCCCGTAATCGGCGTCACCCAACATCAGCGATTGCACGACCGATACGATTGCTTGCACGCCGGACCCGCAAAGGCGGTTTACGTTCATCGCCGGAACAGTGTCGGGCACGCCGGCCTGCATCGCAGCTACGCGAGACAGGTACATGTCGCGGGGTTCGGTGTTGATGACATGGCCAAAAGCAACATGGCCGATCTGATCCGGAGCGACGCCCGCGCGCTCCAACGCGGCCTTGCTGACGGTGGTGCCCAAATCAATTGGGGAGGTCCCGGCCAGCGCGCCGCCGAATGTACCAATCGCGGTGCGCGCACCGCCGAGGATTACGATATCGGTCATGAGGTCATCCTTTCAAAATTTGCGCCAGTGTAGCGCAATCGGCCAACGGTGTAACAGTGACGCGGCGTGACGCTGGTCTGCGCGCCACAGAGTTTTGCGCATCTGAATACTTGCGCGTTGAGTGTTGCCCGCTGGCAGGTGGCATGCTTTGGTTCGCGCCATGATGGACTTGAAAGATTTCGAACCGTTCTCCCCTGCTGAACAAAAAATGATTGACGAAGCCGGGCTGCCGAACCGTACGGTGCTGGCGGATGGGACCCTGCCAAGCGAAAGCTCTGATGCGGTGCAAGTGCGGGCTGATTTGGTCCGGTTCCTGCTGATTTCGATGCCGCTGCACGACAAGGGCATTCGGTTGCGCGGGGCGTGGGTGACGGGGTCTCTGGATTTGCAGGGCTGTGACTGCAACCGCGACGTGTCGCTGTCGGCCTGCCACCTTGTGGAGCCGATGAATCTCACGAATGCCCGGCTGCGGGGCTTGCATATCTCTGGGTGCCGGATTGGCGGAGTATCGGCGGACAACGCTACCTTTTCGGGGTCGATCTATTTCCGCGCAGGAACGCATATTGAAGGCGAGATCAGCTTGTCCGGGGCCACTGTCAATGGCGATCTGCAACTGTGCGATGCGGTGATCGAAAGCTCGGCGCAGGACGCGATATTCGCGCCTTCTTTACGGGTGCGGGGATCGGTGTTTTTGGGAAACTACCCATATGCCGATGGCGAGACGTCGCTGGTGACCACGGGGCAGATATTTCTGTCGTCGGCGAGGGTGGAACATGACTTCTTCCTGACCAACACGGCCATCACGCTGAACGATAGCGCCTTGAACGGCGCGGTGTTCGGCGCGACAGAGGAGCACGGCTCCAACATCGCGATCAGCCTTGCAAGGGCGCGGATTGGTGGAATTTTGTATCTGCAGGACAACCAAATCTCGCGTGGGATATTCAACCTTGCAGGCGGCCACGCGGAACGCCTGAAAGATGAACCCGTCGGCCCCGGTGCGGCCTATCCGATCCGGTTGGATGGCTTCACCTATAGCGATTTTTCGCGCCATGCGCAGACCAATGTGAAGGCGCGGCTTGAATGGTTGGCAAGACGGCCTCAGGACACGCCCTTTACCGCGCAACCCTATGAGCAGTTGGCAAATGTGATGGCGCGCATGGGGCATCGCAATGACGCGCGGACTGTGTTGATGCGTAAGGAGAGGCTGCTGAAGGCGGAGAACCGGCGGCTGTCAGCGGAACGCGGCGGCTTTGCGGTTTGGCGTGCGCTGTCATGGGTGAACGATCTGCTGCTGCGATACACAATCGGCTATGGGTTCCGACCCGCACGCGCTGTTGTTATCGCAATTGCGTTGATACTCGGGCTTGGATGGTTCTTTGAACGCACATGGGACGCGGGCGATATGACGCCGAATGCTGCGCCTGTGCTGGTGTCGGCTGGGTGGATTTCAGCCACCGAAACGCATCCCAAAAATCCGGGCGCATTTTGGTCGTCGGTTGGCCAGGCCGGCCAGGATTGGGAGACGTTCAACGGCTACGCATACGCAGCTGATCTGGTCGTCCCGATTGTGTCATTGGGTCAGGAAACGGCCTGGGCACCGTCGACGTCACGATCCGACTGGGGGCGCGCCGGATGGTGGATGCGGTGGTTTGCCAAAGCCATTGGCTGGATTGTGACGGCCCTTGGTGCAGGGGCCATCACAGGTGTTATTCGCAAGGAGTGACCGCCGGAAACTGGACGCCTCCGGCGGGAGTATTTTTACCAAAACGAAGCCTTAGGCCACGTCGAATTGCAGAGTTTTGACCTGCTGGAACATCCCCGTGTTTTCGAGCTGTTTCAGGATTGGCGAGGGCACGGGGGCGTCTACGTAGAGAAGCGCAATCGCCTCTTTCCCGGCACCGGCGCGGCCCAAGGTGAAGTTCGCGATGTTGACGCCATTTTCGCCCATGGTCTGACCCAAGGTGCCGATGATGCCGGGGACATCCTCGTTGGTTGTGTACAGCATGTGCTGTCCGATCTCGGCGTCGATATTGATGCCTTTGATCTGGATAAATCGTGGCTTACCGTCCGAGAAGACCGTGCCCGCAATGGAGCGTTCACGCTGGTCGGTGACCACGTTGATCTTGATGTAGCCGTCGAAGACACCCGACTTGTCCTGCGTCGTGGTGCTGATCTTCACGCCGCGTTCTTTGGCGATGACAGGCGCGCTGACCATGTTCACGTCAGGGTTGGTGGCCTTCATGATACCGGCGACACCGGCGCAATTGAGGGCCTCCAGATTCATCGCGGAAACCGAGCCGTTATAGGTGATCTGAATTTCCTTCAGCACCTCGTCGGTCATCTGACCGATGAACGATCCAAGGTGTTCGGCCAGCTTCACCCATGGCCCCATGACCTTGGCTTCTTCGGCGGTCACGGACGGCATGTTGAGCGCGTTCGATACCGCACCGGTCAGCAAGTAATCAGACATCTGCTCGGCCACTTGCAGCGCCACGTTTTCCTGCGCCTCGGTCGTTGCGGCGCCGAGGTGCGGGGTGACTACGACGTTGGGAAGATTGAACAAAGGGCTTTCAGTTGCGGGTTCCACGGCGAAGACATCGAAGGCCGCGCCTGCGACTTTTCCGGCTTTCAGGGCGTTGGCCAAAGCCTCTTCATCCACAAGACCGCCACGGGCGCAGTTCACGATGCGGACGCCGGTTTTCATCTTGGTAATAGCTTCTGCAGAGATCATACCACGGGTCTTGTCGGTGGCGGGCACGTGCATGGTGATGAAGTCGGCGCGGGCGTAAAGCTCGTCCAATTCCACCTTGGTCACGTTCAGCTTTTCGGCGCGTTCCTCGGACAGGAACGGGTCATAGGCAATGACCTTCATCTTCAGCCCAACGCCGCGTTCGCAGACGATGCCGCCGATGTTGCCGGCGCCAATAACGCCAAGGGTTTTGCCGGTCAGTTCGACCCCCATGAACTTGGACTTTTCCCATTTGCCGGCATGGGTTGAGGCAGACGCCTCGGGGATTTGACGGGCGACGGCGAACATCATTGCGATGGCATGCTCAGCCGTGGTGATCATGTTGCCGAAGGGGGTGTTCATCACGATGATACCCTTCTTGGAAGCCGCTGGAATATCTACGTTATCCACGCCAATCCCTGCGCGACCGATGACCTTGAGATTGTCTGCGGCGGCGATAAGTTTCTCGGTCGCTTTGGACGCGGACCGGATGGCGAGGCCGTCATATTGCGGGATCAGTTCCAGCAATTTGGCTTTGTCTTTGCCAAGGTCGGGCATGAAATCCACGTCGATGCCGCGTTCGCGGAAAATCTGGACGGCGGTTTCAGACAGCTTGTCGGATACGAGTACTTTGGGGGCCATTGTGGCGCTCCTTGAGATTGGAAATTTCGCGTACACAGGGCGTACACAGTCCGTACACACCCCGTCGTGACAGGTTTGAAGATCAGGCGGCTTGGCTTTGGGCTGCGATTTCAAGCTCGACTGCATGTTCGATCCAGGGCATCAGCGCCTCGATATCCGCAGTTTCGACCGTCGCACCGCACCAGATCCTGAGACCAGCGGGGGCATCGCGGTAGGCACCGATATCAAAAGCAACGCCCGCCTCGTCCAGCCGTTTGGCAACCGCTTTGGCAAAAGCTGCGCTATCAGTAATCCGCGCGTCGGTGAATTTCAGGCAGACAGACGTGTTCGACCGCGTCGCCGGATCAACTGCAAGATTGGCGAGCCAGTCGGTCTGATCGGCAAAGTCGTTCACCGCTTTCGCATTCGCATCAGCGCGGGCGATGAGGCCCTTCAAGCCACCGACCGATTTGGCCCAGTTCAGCGCGAAGATATAATCCTCGACACAGAGCATCGACGGCGTGTTGATCGTGGCCCCGGTAAAGATGCCGTCGATCAATTTACCACCCTTCGTCAGGCGGAAGATTTTGGGCAGCGGCCATGCGGGGGTGTAGCTTTCCAGGCGCGCGACGGCGCGCGGGCTGAGGATCAGCACGCCATGTGCGGCCTCCCCGCCCAGCACTTTCTGCCAGCTGAATGTGGTGACGTCCAAACGGTCCCATGGCAGGTCCATCGCGAAGGCGGCGGAGGTGGCGTCACAGAGCGTCAATCCGTCACGGTCGGCGGGGATCAAGTCCTTGGATGGCACTCGCACACCAGAGGTGGTGCCGTTCCAGGTGAAGCAGACGTCTTTGTCGAAATCGACGGTGGCAAGGTCGACGATCTCGCCGTATTCGGCAGTTTTCACTTCGGCGTCCAGTTTCAGCTGTTTGACCACATCGGTGACCCAGCCAGAGCCGAAGCTTTCCCATGCCAGCATTTCCACCGGGCGTTCGCCCAGCAGGTTCCACATCGCCATTTCGTAGGCACCAGTGTCGGATGCGGGCACGATGCCGATCAGGTAGTCGTCGGGGACTTGCAGGATCTCGCGGGTCAGGTCGATCGCTTCTTTCAGCTTCGCCTTGCCGGGGGCCGCGCGGTGCGAACGGCCAAGGGGCGCGTCTGCAAGTTTGTTCAATTCGAATGTGGGGGGTTTGGCACAGGGGCCAGACGAAAAACGCGGATTAGCCGGCCGCGTGACCGGAGCAGTAGTAGCCATTGATGGTATCCTCACAGATATATGCCCTTCGTTGGGGAAGGGTGTCCCACCTGTGGGGATACTCGGCGGTTTCGGGTTCCACAACAGCAAATCGGGGGCTATAGCGGCAACCGACCGACTTTTTGCGACATCTCTGTACACGATTGGAAACTTAACCATGTTTGTGGCCTCGCTGTTAACCAACCCTGAGACGCCAGTGCTGGAGCCCGCGCTGATCGAGTCGCTGCGCAACGCGTGGGGCGGCGGTGATGCGGTTTGGCTGATGCCGGACGTGGCGGCGGAGTTTGGGTTGGCGAGTGTTCCGGACAATTTAGACAGCGTGTGGGCGGACCTGCAGGAGTTGAAAGTAGATGTGTTGGTGCATCCTTCGACGGGCCGCAAGAAGCGGCTTCTGCTGGCGGATATGGACAGCACGATGATCCAGCAGGAATGCATTGACGAATTGGCTGATTATGCCGGCGTTGGTGCGCAGGTCGCGGGGATTACTGCCCGCGCGATGAACGGCGAGATAGAATTTGAAGGGGCTTTGCGGGAACGCGTTGGGTTGCTGAAAGGGCTAGATCAGGCTGTGTTAGAGTCGGTATTGGCTGAACGCATCACCTACATGCCCGGTGGCAAAACACTGCTGGCAACGATGAAAGCGTCGGGCGGCTATGCAGCATTGGTTTCAGGCGGGTTCACCGCGTTTACGGGCCCCGTTGCGGAGCATCTTGGGTTTGATGAGCATCGCTCTAACCAATTTGTGATCACAGGCGAAGCTTTAACCGGCGACGTGATCCCGCCCATATTTGGCAAGGAAGCCAAGGTGGAGGCGCTGGACGACCTGACCGCCAAGCTGGGCCTGACCGATGACGAGGTGCTCGCTGTGGGTGACGGCGCCAATGATCTGGGCATGCTGACCCGCGCGGGAATGGGTGTGGCGCTGCATGCGAAGCCTTCTGTGCAGGCGCAGGCTGATTTTCGTGTTAACCATGGCGACCTGACCGCTTTGCTGTTCCTGCAAGGCTATAGCGCGGAGGAGTTTGTGTCGTGACCAAGCCGGATTTGGATGGCGCGTATGCGCTTGAGACGCCTGAAGACTCGCTGAAGCTGTATTCGGACTGGGCGGAAACCTACGATGACAGTTTCGCGGCAGCGTCCGGTTATCAATTGCCGGAGGCTGTGGCGGAGACGTTCGCGCGCGCGGATGGCAAAGGCCCCGTGTTGGATGTGGGCGCTGGGACCGGCTTGGTGGGCGTCGCGCTGAACGCGCTGGGGGTCGCGCCGATTGACGGCACCGACATTTCATCTGCCATGCTGGCGGAGGCTGCGATGAAGGACTGTTATGAGAACCTGTTTGAAGGCGATCTGACAGGAGTCTTGGACGTAGAAGACGGGACCTATCAAGGCGTCGTCAGCGCCGGCACGTTCACCCACGGCCATGTCGGGCCGGAGGCGTTTGACGAGTTGCTGCGGGTATCAGCACCGGGCGCGTTGTTCGCCCTGACCATCAATGCAGAACATTTCGAGGCGCGCGGCTTTGCGACCAAGTTCGATGCCTTGTCCAATCAGGTACAGGGTCTATTCCTGCATGAAACGATCATTTATGACGGCACTCGCGATGATGGCCATGCTGAAGACAAAGCCGTGATCGCGGTGTTCAAGAAGGCTTAGCGGCCCTTCCAAACGGGGTCGCGCTTCTCGGCGAAGGCCTTGGCGCCTTCAAGCTGATCCTCGCTGGAATAGAGCGTATCAACAGTCTTGAACTTGCGCCCGGTGATCTGGTCCATCGTGTCCTGAAAATTGTGGTCCTCGGCGTGGCGCACGATTTCCTTGATCGCGGCATAAACCAGCGGCGGGCCGGAGGCGAGCAGACGCGCCATCTCCCACGCGCGGTCGAGCAGCTGTGCTTGAGGGACGATCTCGTTAACCAGGCCCCATTTATGCGCCTCCTCCACGTCGAACCAACGGCCGGTGAAAAGCAGCTCCATCGCGATGTGATGCGGGATGCGTTTGGGCAGCTTGATCGACGCGGCGTCAGCGACTGTGCCTGACTTGATTTCGGGCAAGGCAAAGCTGGCGTGGTCGGCGGCCAGAATGATATCGGCGCTGAGCGCCAGTTCCAGCCCGCCGCCACATGCGATGCCGTTGACAGCGGCGATGACCGGCTTGTTCAGGTTTGGCAGCTCTTGCAGCCCGCCGAATCCGCCAACCCCGTAGTCCCCATCGACCGCATCGCCGTCGGCGGCGGCCTTAAGGTCCCAACCGGGGCAGAAAAACTTGTCCCCGCCGCCGGTGATGATGGCGACGCGCAGGTCGGGGTCGTCGCGGAAATCGGCGAACACGTCACCCATGATTTTGGAGGTCGCCAGATCGATTGCATTGGCCTTGGGGCGGTCCAGCGTGACCAGCAGAACGGGGCCATCCCGGTGGGTTTGAATGGGGTTGGTCATGGGGCTTTCCTAATCAGGGCATCCGCAGCAATGGCGTCGGTTGGGGTGCAGAGGAGCGGGTTCACCTCAATCTCAGCCAAGGTGTCGGCATGGTCGGTCACATAAGCCTGCACCGCGTTGATTGCGTCAAGCAACGCTTTACGGTCGATCGGCGGTTTGCCACGGTAACCCGACAGCAATGGCGCAATGCGCAAGGTGTCGAGCGCCGCCGCAATATCATCATCGCTGGCGGGGATGAGCAGGGAGGCGGTGTCGTCCCAAAGCTCCGCCAAAGTGCCCCCCGCGCCGATCGTTAGCAGGAAGCCATGGGCGGGGTCGCGCACGACGCCGATAAGCAGTTCCGCAACCACATCGGTCACCATCTCTTCGATCAGGACTGCGCCCTCTGCCAGTCTTGGCAATGCGTCGGCAATGTCCTGTACGGATTGCAGGTCAAGCGCGATGCCCGCCGCCCCGGTTTTGTGGGCGAGCCCTTGCACCTTGGCGACGACCGGAAAGCGCAAATCTGTCACGTTGGACAGGTCGGTGCGGTCGCGCAGCAAAGTGCCACCTGGGATTGCGAGGCCATAGGACCAGAGCGCCCGTTTGCCGTCGGCTTCGCTGAGCAAAACCGCGTCACGGTCCGGGCCAGGCTGAAGCAACGCTGCGGCAGACGGTGCCTTGCGCTGTGCGTCCGCCATGGCCTGCAAAGCCGCAGGCAAACCGTTCATCGGCACAACGCCGCCCGCGCTTAGTCTGTGGGCGACCTCTTCCGGCATCAGTTCTGGCAGGGAGGCCACCATCGCAATGTTGGCCCCGGTATCCGCCTTGACGCGCAGCGCGGCGTTGATGGCGCAATCCCAATCCGCTGAGTCACATCGGTCGGCGCGTGGGAAATCCACAACAATCATTGTCAGCGCCAGAGCGGGGTCAACGATTGCCGACCAGGCGGCCGTCATCGCGTCCTCGTCGCGCCAGATATAGGTGTGGTAATCGAGCGGGTTGGCCAACGCCACTTTAGGCCCAAGTGCGGCGCGCAGGTCCGTTTTCTGTCGGTCGTTTAGTGGCGGGAAGCGAACCGCCTTTGCCTTTCCGATATCGGCGGCAAGCGAGGCTTCCCCGCCCGAACAGCTGATTGACGCTATGTTGCGGGACGCCAATGGGCCGGTCATGTGCAACAGCTTCAATGTCTCAAGAAAGCTGGAAAGGTCCGGACTGCGCACGATACCCAGCCGATCCAAAAAGGCCTGCGCGCCGCTGTCTTGCCCCGCCAGGGACGCGGTGTGGGACACGGTGGCGGTGCGGGCTTGTTCGGACGCGCCGACCTTCAGGGCGACCACAGGTTTTTTCGCTGCATGGGCCTTTGCGGCAAACCGCTCCCACGCGGGCAGGTCGGAAAACCCTTCAATGTGCAGGCCAATAGCGGTGACGCGCGGATCGTCCAAAAGCGCTTCCGCAATATGGGCTTGGCTAAGCTGCGCTTGGTTGCCACACGTCACCATGTACCCAATGGGAAGACCGCGCATCTGCATCGTGAGATTGATCGATATGTTGGACGACTGCGTCAGGATGGCGACGCCGCTGTCCACCGGAACCAGACCGTGCTGATCCGGCCATATCGCGACACGATCAAGCGCATTAATGAAGCCGTAACAATTGGGCCCCAGGATCGGCATATCACCGGCGGCGCGCAACAATCGCTGTTGTGCGTCTGCGCCGCTGGCGTCTTCGGCGGTTGCCTCCGCAAATCCTGAAGCAAAGCAGACGGCACCCCCTGTGCCCTTCTTTCGCAATCGTTCGACGGCTCCGACCGTTGCTTCACGATTGATACCGACAAAGGCGGCATCTGGTGCTTCGGGCAACAAATGCGCGCCTGTCCAAGCCTTAACCCCAGCCACCTCGGGTTTGCTGGGGTGGATTGCGTAGAGTGTGCCGACATAGCCAAACTTCTGCGCTTGATGCAGAACGGCTTCACCCCATGCCCCGCCGCCAATGACCGCGATGGATTTTGGGTTGAACAAGCGGAGCAGCGGCTGCATCAGCGCGGCCCTTCGGGGAGGATATTTTTAAACATGGAACGTAACAAAATATTAGGGTCAGCGCGCTTTTTTCGGAGGGCGGTACAGGCGGGGACGCCAATGGCCGCAACGTGGAAAGGCGCCCTGTTTGAGTGGATCACACAGGGCGCTGGACCGTGTACTGAAGGCTCAGTCTGTCTTTCCATGTTTAAAATATCCTCGCCGAAGGCATGTCGAAACGGGGGCCATTAGCCTTAACGCTGGCTTAAGCGCCGAGTGGACGCAAGAGGTCCCGGGCGATGATGTGGCGCTGAATTTCTGAAGTGCCGTCCCAGATGCGTTCAACCCGGGCATCGCGCCAGAATCGTTCCAGCGGATAGTCATCCATCAAACCCATGCCGCCGTGAATTTGGATCGCGGCGTCGGTGACGCGGGCCAGCATTTCCGTGGCATAGAGTTTGGCCGAGGCGATTTCGCGGTTTGACGACATGGATTTGTCCAGCCGGTCTGCGGCTGCCAACGTTAGCAGGTCAGCGGCATCAATTTCGGTGATCATATCGGCGATTTGGAATCCGACACCCTGGAACTTGCCGATAGGTTGGCCGAATTGTTCCCGCTCGGCGGCGTAGTTCAGCGCGTAGTCGAAGACCCGGCGCGCGCGCCCTACGGACATGGCGGCGACGGTGATACGGGTGGCGTAGAGCCATTCATTCATCACGGCGAAACCGCCATCAACCTGCCCCAAAACCTGCGCGTCGGGCAGGCGGCAGTCGTCGAATTCCAGGATCATGTTCTTGTAGCCGCGATGCGACACCGATTTGTATCCGTCGCGGATGGTGAAGCCGGGTGTGCCGCGATCCACGAGGAACGTGGTGATGCGTTTTTTGGGGCCGCGCGGGGTGTCGTCCTCGCCGGTCGCGATAAAGACGATGATGAAATCAGCGTGTTCAGCACCGGAGATGAAGTGTTTGGTGCCGTTCACCACCCAATCGCCCCCGTCGCGCACTGCGTTGCATTTCATGCCGCGCACATCGGAGCCCGCGCCGGGTTCGGTCATCGCGAGCGCGTCCATTTTTTCGCCGCGCACTGCAGGCATAAGGTAGCGCTCTCTTTGATCCCCCTCGCACGCCATCAAGATGTTCTGAGGTCTACCGAAAAAATGGTTCAACGCCATCGACCCGCGTCCAAGCTCGCGTTCGACCAATGCGAAATCCAAATGGGACAGGCCCGCGCAACCGACTTCCTCTGGGAAGTTGCAGGCGTAAAAGCCCAGATCGAGGGTCTTTTGCTTGATGTCTTGCGCGATTTCGGCGGGGACCTCGCCTGTGCGTTCGACCAGATCCTCGTGCGGATAGATCTCTTTTTCGACAAAGCTGCGCACGGTGGAGACGATCATCTCCTGCTCTTCGTTCAGGCCGTATTGCATGTCTGTGGGGTCCTACTCAGCGTAGTTAGAGCCTTCTTCATCCAGCAGTGCCTTCAGCTCTGCCAGATGCCGGATATCTTGTTCAGGGTAGTTTTCGATCTCGTCGGCTGTCTTGGCGGCAATCTCGTCGGGCAGGATCGACAGCGGCTGGCCGGTTTGCAGCGCGCGAATATAGACCTCGCAGGCGCGTTCGAAGAAATACATGCGGTTGAAGGTTTCCGCGACGGTGTCCCCAATGACCATAATGCCGTGGTTGCCCATAATCATGACCTTCTTCTTGGGGTCATCAAACAGCTGCGCGCAGCGTTCGCCTTCCTCCTCAAACGCCAGCCCGCCGTAATTGTCGTCAACCACCTGGCGGTCGTAGAACATGGCGGCGTTTTGCTCCAGCGGGGGGAGGATCTTGTCCTTCATACAGGCCAGCACCGTGGCGTGCACGGAATGCACATGCATGGCGCAGCGCGCATGTGGGCAGTGGCGATGTAGCCCACCATGCAGGCCCCAAGCGGTCGGATCGGGGGCGTTTGGGCCTTCCAGAGTTGCGGGGTCGTTGGCGTCGATGACCAGCATGTCGGACGCCTTGATGCGGCTGAAATGCATCTGGTTGGGGTTCATCAGGAACTTGGTGCCGTCGTCATTGATGGCGAGGGAAAAGTGGTTGGACACGCCTTCATGCATGTTCAGCTTCACGGTCCAGCGGAAGGCGGCGGCCAGATCGACGCGCTCCTGCCAGTGTTCGATATTGTTGCGTGTGCCGTCCATGAGAGCCTCCCGTTTGGGGTACGTAATCACGCCGGTCGCGGCCGCGCTAGCATTTTTGCGACTTGCGCTTGCCGGATTAGTCATGACAATTGGTACATGGAACAGACCTCATTAAAAACTTGGGCGGAATGTGCGGCGCGGCTGGTGGCTGTGGCGGCAGGACGCGAAGCGGCGGACACGGTTATTCGTGGTGGCATTTGGGTGAATGTGCACACCCGTGAGACGCTGGAAGGCCATGATCTGGCGATTGCCGACGGGCGGTTCGCCTATTGTGGGCCAGACGCCTCTCATTGCATTGGACCTGATACCGAGATCGTTGAGGCGCAGGGGCGCTACATGATCCCCGGGCTTTGCGACGGGCATATGCATATTGAAAGCGGGATGCTGACGCCTGCCGAATTTGCCGCCGCGGTGATCCCGCATGGCACGACGACAATGTTCACCGACCCGCATGAGATTGCGAATGTTTTGGGCCTGCCCGGTGTACGGCTGATGCATGATGAGGGTCTAATCCAGCCCATTTCTATCTTTACTCAGATGCCAAGCTGCGCGCCGTCCGCCCCGGGGTTGGAGACGACCGGCTATGAGATTGGGCCGGATGACGTGGCGGAGGCCATGTCCTGGCCGGGGATCATAGGCTTGGGGGAGATGATGAATTTCCCCGGAGTTGTGAACGGCAGCCAGCAGATGCTGGCGGAGATTGCGCAGACGCAGAAGGCGGGCAAGACGGTGGGTGGGCATTATGCCTCGCCCGATCTTGGCCCAAACTTTCATGCCTATGCGGCAGGTGGGCCGGCGGATGATCACGAAGGCACATGCGAGGCGGACGCGATTGCGCGGGTGCGGCAGGGGATGCGGTCGATGATGCGCCTAGGCTCCGCCTGGTATGATGTGGAAACGCAGATCACTGCGGTGACCAAAAAGGGGTTGGACCCACGCGGTTTCATCCTGTGCACGGATGACTGCCATTCCGGCACGTTGGTCAATGACGGGCATATGAACCGGGTGGTGCGCCACGCGATTGCGTGCGGATGTGACCCGGTGATTGCGCTGCAGATGGCCACAATCAATACGGCGACGCATTTCGGGTTGGAGCGGGAGCTGGGGTCCATTGCCCCGGGCCGCCGCGCGGATGTGATTCTAACGTCTGACCTTGAGACACTGCCGATTGAATGGGTGATGGCGCAGGGCAAGGTGGTGGCCGAGGGCGGTACGATCACGACGGAATGCCCGCATTTGGATTGGCCCACTGACGCCCGGCAGACAGTGAGACTGGGCAAGGCACTAGATGCGGCAGACTTTGAGATACATGCCCCAATACAGGCTGAACAACTGACCGCCAATGTGATTGGCGTGGTCGAAAATCAAGCGCCTACAAAAGCGTTGAAGCGTGAAGTTCAGGTGGAACTGGGACTAATCTCAGCACAAGGTGGCATCGCGCAAATTGCGCTTGTCGAACGGCATCGCGCCACAGGCGACGTGGTCAACGCGTTGGTCGAGGGCTTCGGCTATACAGGCGAGATGGCCATGGCCTCCACCGTGGCGCATGACAGTCACCATATGATCGTGATCGGAACGTCGCGCGAGATGATGGCCAAGGCGGCCAACCGTTTGGGCGAGGTCGGCGGCGGCGTCACCGTCTGGAAGGATGACGCGGAACTGGCACTGGTGGAACTGCCGATTGCGGGCCTGATGAGCGACAGCCCTGCCAAAGACGTGGCCGCGAAGGCCGACCAAATGGTCGCGGCCATGCAGGCCTGCGGCTGCACATTGAACAACGCCTATATGCAGCACTCGCTGCTGGCATTGGTTGTCATCCCGGAGTTACGGATCTCTGATCTGGGTCTGGTGGATGTGACCAAATTTGAAATGACAGAACTGTTTGAGGACACTGAATGATTAAATCTGACGCCGACCTGCCCGTAGAAACCGTCGAAACACCCGCTGCGGAATTCTTTTCCGACCCTGAAAAGGCGGTCGACCGGCTTTGCGAGTTGTATATGTCGGCGACAGGGTTCCTGACGGCCAAGTTTGGGGCTGCACTTGCCGGCGCTACGCCTACCGCACGCTACCGTGCTTTCTATCCGGAAATCCGGCTGACCACGACGACCTTTGCGCAGGTTGATAGCAGGCTGAGTTTTGGGCATGTCGCGTCTCCGGGAACTTATTCTGCAACCATCACCCGACCCGATCTTTACCGCAGCTATCTCAAGCAGCAGATCCGGCTGTTGATCGAGCACCATGGGGTTGAAGTGAAGATTGGCGCATCCGATACGCCTATGCCGGTGCATTTTGCCGCCGCTGCCGACCCCGATCTGACCGTGCCGCAAGACGGCGCTATGTCGTTCACGTTGCGTGACGTGTTTGACGTGCCGGACCTGTCCACGACCAATGATGACATCGTGAATGGGCACAGCATGACCCACCCCGATGGCAGCAACCATTTGTCGGGGTTCACGGCGCAGCGGATCGACTATTCGCTGGCGCGGCTGGCGCATTACACGGCGACCGACCCGGAGCATTTTCAGAACCATGTGCTGTTCACCAACTACCAGTTCTACGTTGAGGAATTCGAGGGCTACGCGCGCCAGATGCTTGCTGATCCGGACAGTGGCTACACGGCCTTTGTGAGCACCGGTAACCACGTGCTGACCGACCATGACGGTCCAATTCCCGTGACCGAAAAGATGCCGCAGATGCCAACCTATCACTTGAAGAAAGCCGATGGGTCCGGGATCACGCTAGTCAACATTGGCGTTGGTCCATCCAACGCCAAAACGGCCACCGACCATATTGCGGTGTTGCGGCCGCACGCGTGGTTGATGGTGGGGCACTGCGCGGGGTTGCGGAACTCGCAATCGCTTGGTGATTTTGTCCTCGCCCATGCCTATCTGCGCGAAGACCATGTGCTGGATGACGACCTGCCCGTTTGGGTGCCCATCCCCGCGCTGGCCGAGGTGCAGATTGCTTTGGAGGACGCGGTTGAGGAAGTGACCGAGCTGGAAGGCTACGACCTGAAGCGGATCATGCGGACGGGTACTGTCGCGACCATTGATAACCGCAACTGGGAATTACGCGACCAGTCGGGGCCGGTGCACCGGTTGAGCCAGTCCCGCGCCATTGCGCTTGACATGGAGAGCGCCACGATCGCGGCCAATGGATTCCGGTTCCGCGTGCCCTACGGGACATTGTTGTGCGTCTCCGACAAGCCGCTGCATGGCGAATTGAAGCTGCCGGGCATGGCCTCAGAATTCTACAAAACGCAGGTTGCGCGACACCTCTTGATCGGAATTAGGGCTATGGAACGGCTGTCAGAGATGCCGTTGGAGCGGCTACATTCGCGGAAATTGCGCAGTTTTGAGGAAACAGCCTTCCTCTAACCCTCCGAAATGGCAGAAAAACGCAGAAAAATAGGGCTTTTGGCACACTAATCGTTGTGGTCCGCCTCTATATTCAGTTAGATTCGCCCAATAAGCCCCCACCGATTGGGGATAAGATTTAAGAGGGAGACAGCTCATGGCGTCGAAACCAATGACCAAAACACAACTGGTCGCAGCACTGGCTGAAGAAGCAGGCACCGACAAAAAAGGCGCAACTGCGGCTTTGGAAGGTATCATCAACATCATCACTCGCGAAGTGTCCGGCGGCGGCGCCGTGACTTTGCCAGGCGTCGGCAAAATCTACTGCCGCGAGCGTCCAGCACGCATGGTCCGCAACCCCGCCACGGGCGAGCAGATCCACAAAGACGCGGACAAAGTGGTCAAGATGACCATCGCGAAAGCACTGAAGGACAGCGTGAACGGCTAATCGCCTTCTCGCAATCTTAGAGAATTTGGGGTCGCCTTCGGGCGGCCCTTTTCTTTTGCGATGTTTGGCCTGATTGTGCGCCTGCCGGCGCGCCTGATCTTTGCGCCTCCGGCGGGAGTATTTTCGCCAAAACGAAGCCAGGAGCGGTGCGTGGATTTCAAAGCGATTGTGATGGGGCTGGCCTTCGCGTTGATCTGGTCGAGCGCATTTACTTCGGCGCGATTTATCGTCACTCAAGCGCCGCCGCTGACGGTGTCAGCACTGCGGTTTTTAATTGCCGGGGTGATCGCGGTTTGCATCGCCTGGGCGCTGGGCCAGAACTGGCGCCTGACCAAGGGGCAGTGGCGGGCGGTGGTGATCTTTGGGATCTGCCAGAACGCGATTTATCTGGGGCTGAACTTTGTAGCGATGCAGACGGTTCAAGCGTCTTTGGCGGCGATCATCGCGTCTTCGATGCCGCTGTTGGTCGGGCTGATTGGATGGGTGGTTTTGCGCGATCGGTTGCCGTTGCTGGGCGTCGTCGGTTTGATTGTGGGTTTCGCCGGTGTCGCGCTGATTATGGGCGCGCGCTTGCAAGGCGGGATTGATCTGGTTGGGGTCAGTCTTTGCGTGATCGCGGCACTGGCCTTGGCCGTGGCGACGTTGGCCATGCGGGGGGCGTCATCCGGGGGGAACCTGATGATGGTTGTTGGCTTGCAGATGTTGGTGGGTGCCGCCGTTTTGGGTGTTGTGGCGTTTGTCTTCGAGGACATGCGGATTGACTGGAATGTGCCGCTGGGGCTGGCCTTTGCCTACACGGCAATTGTTCCGGGGATTATCGCGACATTTATCTGGTTCGTTCTGGTTGCCAGAATTGGGGCGGTGAAGGCGGCGACGTTTCACTTTTTGAACCCGTTTTTCGGGGTCGCAATTGCGGCCGTTCTGCTGGGAGAAAGCCTGGGGTTTTGGGACCTGATCGGGGTCGCGGTCATCACCGCCGGCATTTTGGCGGTTCAGCTTTCCAAGCAGGCTACCCGATAGCGCCCTGATTGCCGCCATTCTGACCACGATGCAGCAGGATGTGGTCAAGGATCACGCAGGCCATCATCGCCTCCCCCACGGGAACGGCGCGGATGCCGACGCAGGGGTCGTGGCGGCCTTTGGTGATGATCTCGGTGTCTTCGCCGGATTTGGTCACGGTCCTGCGGGTCGTCAGGATTGAACTTGTCGGCTTCACCGCAAAACGCACCACCAAATCCTGACCGGTGGATATGCCGCCCAAGATGCCGCCTGCGTGGTTTGAGCTGTAAACCGGGCCGTCTGGCCCCATGCTGATTTCATCCGCGTTCTCTTCTCCGGTGAGCATCGCGGCCTGCATTCCTGCGCCGATTTCCACGCCTTTGACGGCGTTGATCGACATCATGGCAGCGGCGAGGTCGGTGTCGATCTTGGCATAAACCGGCGCGCCGAGACCTGCGGGTGCACCGGAGGCGACGACCTCGATCATCGCACCCACTGAGCTGCCGGATTTGCGCAGCCCGTCGAGATAGTCCGCCCATGTGGCTGCCGCATCGGCGTCAGGCACCCAGAACGGGTTCTGGTCGATTTGGGAAAGGTCGCGCTTGTCGGTCTTATATTCGCCCATTTGCACCATGTATCCGGTTATCTTGATTCCGGGTGCGAGCATCTTGATGGCTTCACGGGCAACGCCGCCAGCGGCAACACGGGCTGCCGTTTCGCGGGCCGAGGACCTGCCGCCGCCGCGATAGTCGCGGATGCCGTATTTCTGCCAATAGGTGATATCGGCATGGCCGGGGCGGAATTTTTCGGCGATGTCGCCGTAATCCTTCGAACGCTGATCGGTGTTTTCGATCATCAGCTGGATGGGCGTGCCGGTGGTTTTGCCTTCGAACACGCCGGATAATATTTTCACCTCGTCGGCTTCGCGCCGTTGGGTGGTGTATTTGTTTTGTCCGGGTTTGCGCTTATCGAGCCAGACTTGGATCATCTCTGGCGTCAGCGGCACGTTTGGCGGGCAGCCGTCAACCGTGGCACCCAAGGCGGGTCCGTGGCTTTCGCCCCAGGTGGTCACGCGGAAAAGATGGCCAAAGCTGTTGATCGACATGTGGGTGCTCCTGATTAGGAAACCAGATAAACGGCACCCGCCGAAAAGCCAAGCTACGCCTTCAGGCGGTCACGCCTGCGTCGGGCCAATGATGTTATGGAAGTCACGGTGCGGTCGATGATGATGACCAGAAGGGCGGTCAACCAGATGGGCAGGTTATGCTCCGTCGCGACACCGAAAGCGAAATAAACGAGCCACACAAAGAGCAGCTCAAGACACACGATAATTATAGACAATCCCCCAAGGGCGCCTCCTTTCTCCTAAATTTCTTGATGTGAATACACGTTACATCATTTTGACGCAAAAAGCGAGCGGTATCTGGCGCTTCTTGTGACGGACTTCCGGTTCGCTTAGCCTGTGCGGGTCGCAATGCTCGGAGTTGGGAAAGGAATTGGTGGAATGATTGCCTATGTCACGGTTGGTGCTGACGACATCGCACGCGCAAAACGGTTCTATTCGGCGTTTCTGCCAGCCCTTGGCTATGGGGTGAAAGAAGGGCCCGAGGGCCTAAGCTACGCGCTGCCAATAGAGCCTAATCAACGTCCGATGCTGCCGGATTTTTATGTGAAACCGACCTTTGATGGCGGGCCTGCCTCTGCCGGGAATGGGGCAATGGTGGCTTTTGAGGTGAGCAGTCAGGCCAAAGTGCGTGATCTGCATGCCGCCGCGCTTGCTGGTGGTGGCGCCGATGAGGGCCAGCCCGGGTTTCGTGACGCCTATGGCGCGCATTTCTACGTTGGATATGTGCGCGACCCCCAAGGCAACAAGATTGCCCTGTTCTGTGACAATGCGAACGAACCGGGGCGAGACGACTAAGCGGGATTTCAGCAGGCAGAACGGCGCAACAAAAAAGGCGCGCCCGAAGGCACGCCTTTAGAAGATCTTGTGGGGACGCTTACTCTTTACGTTTGGCGGCGGCCCAGAGCTTTTTGTTGGTCAGGTACAGCAGCACAGACAGCACCGTTAGGAAGAACACAGCGACGAAGCCGGTTTGCTTGCGCGCGATCAGCTTGGGCTCTGCGGTCCACATCAGGAAGGCGGAGACGTCTTCGGAGATGTGCGACAGGTCCGTGTCGTGGCCGTCGTCAAATTCGACGTCATCACCGTAGAGCGGCGGCGCCATGGAAATCCAGCCACCCGGGAAGGCGGTGTTTTCATAGAGCGTTACGCCCGCCTCTTCCTTCTCTTCGCCGGTATAGCCGGTCAGCAGAGAGTAGATGTATTCCGGACCACCAATGCCGTTGACGAATTGGCTGATCCCGGTGCCGTAGGGGCCGTGGAAGCCCGCACGAGCCTTGGCCATCAGCGACAAGTCAGGCGCGCCTGCAGAATTCACGGCGGGGAAGTTGTCGGTGGGCTTCAAGGCCCGAAGCTCTTCCAGATCGGGATCATAGAGGTGCTGGTTGGCGGGTTCGTCCGCGATAAACAACTCGGCGACATACGCCTTCATCTGATCCTCGGGCAGGTGTGGCCCGCCTTCGTCGGACAAGGTCCGCAGGGGCACAAACTTCAACCCGTGACAGCCGGAACAGACCTGTGTGTAGACCTTCAAGCCGCGCTGCAGCTGGTTTTGATCATAGGTTCCGAACGGGCCTTCAAAGCTGAAGTCCTTGTCCTTGATTTTACCTTCGCCACCCGCCGCGATCGCGGCGGAGGTGAGACCGGCAATTGCCAGCGTTGCGAGTGAGAGTTTCTTGAGCATTGGGTTCTTCCTCTTACTCAGCGGGCTGCGAAGCAGCGTCTTTTTTGGCAGGGTAATGCGCATCGAAGTCTTCCTCGATGGTCGCAGGCCGCGGCAACGGCTTCTCAATCACCCCGAGTAACGGCAGAATGATCAGGAAGTAGGCGAACCAATACGCCGACGCGATCAAAGAGATCGTCGCGTATGGCTCTTCCGCAGGCTGGGCCCCGACCCACATCAACACCATGAAGTCGATCACCAGCAGCGCGAACCACCATTTGAACATCGGGCGGTACCGGCCGGAGCGGACCGAAGACGTGTCCAGCCACGGGGCCAGCGCCATCACCGCGATCGCGCCGAACATGGCGGCAACCCCGAAGAACTTGGCGTCAACGATGCCAGCGGTCAGGAAGGTTGTCAGCTGCACAACCCAGACCTCAGCGGTGAAGGCCCGCAGGATCGCGTAGAACGGCAGGAAGTACCATTCCGGCACGATGTGGGCCGGCGTCGCCAGGGCGTTCGCTTCGATATAGTTGTCGGGGTGGCCAAGGTAGTTTGGCATGAAGCCTACGATGGCCCAGAACACCACCATGATCACGGCCAGCGCAAACAGGTCCTTGATCACGAAGTACGGCCAGAACGGCAGCGTGTCTTTCTTGGCCTCTTCCTTGGACGTCCGGCGCACCTCAATCCCGGTCGGGTTGTTGTTGCCGGTGGTGTGGAACGCCCAGATGTGGACGATGACCAGACCGGCAATCACGAAGGGCAGCAGGTAGTGCAGCGAGAAGAAGCGATTCAACGTGGCGTTGTCCACCGCGGGCCCACCTAGGAGCCACGTTTGCAGCATCTCACCAACGCCCGGGATCGCACCGAACAGGCCGGTGATAACGGTCGCGCCCCAGAAGGACATCTGACCCCATGGCAGCACGTAGCCCATAAAGGCGGTGCCCATCATGGCGAGGTAGATGATCATGCCGATGATCCACGTGATTTCGCGTGGGGCCTTGTAGGAGCCGTAATAGAGACCACGGAAAATGTGCATGTAGACCGCAATGAAGAACAGCGATGCGCCGTTCTGGTGCAGGTAGCGCAGCATGTAGCCGCCGTTGACATTGCGCATGATGTGCTCGACCGACGCAAAGGCGTTGTCGACATGCGGCGTGTAATGCATCGCCAGCACAATGCCGGTGATGATTTGCAGCGCCAGACAGAAGGTCAGCACAATGCCCCAGATCCACATCCAGTTCAGGTTCTTGGGCGTGGGGATCATCAGCGTGTCATACAGCAGGCCAATGACGGGCAAACGGGAGTTCACCCATTTTTCGCCGCGGGTTTTTGGTTCGTAATGGTCGTGTGGGATACCAGCCATGTTCGTGTTCTCCCTTAACCGAGCTTGATGACAGTGTCAGATGTGAAGACCGCAGTCGGAACCGGCAGGTTCGTCGGCGCTGGACCTTTGCGGATGCGGCCTGCGGTGTCGTAGTGCGACCCGTGGCACGGGCAGAACCAGCCGCCAAAATCGCCTGCGTCTCCCAGAGGCACGCAGCCGAGGTGGGTGCACACACCCATCATGACCAGCCATTCACCGGCTTCGTCCAGCGTGCGGTTCGCATCGGCGGCGTCCGCCTCGGACCCAAGATTGTCGTTCTGCGCGACGGGGTCGGGCAGGTCGGACAGCGCGACGGCGCGGGCCTCTTCAATTTCTTCGGCGGAACGGCGGCGGATGAAGACCGGCTTGCCCAGCCATTTGACCGTTATCTGCGTGCCGGGCTCAACATCCGCGACATCAACATCGATGGAGGCAAGGGCCTGCACATCGGCAGATGGGTTCATCTGATTCACCAGCGGCCATACTGCGGCACCTGCTGTGACCGCGCCTGCGGCCCCCGTTGCGTAGTAAAGAAAGTCGCGGCGTGTGTTGCCGCTATGATCGTCTGCTTGGGACACGGAAACTTCTCCATTGTCTGCCTGGCGCGCCGGGCATATTCCTGTAACGCCCAGCCATGTGGCGGACGCCCTCGCGCGGTTGTTACAGTCAAGCTAGGGGAGTCGTCCAGAGTGGAAACCATAAGAAGGCAAGCCAATTGTCGCACCAGGTCCAAATTGCGGCTTTTCAGCCAGATTTAGCGCCCAATTTGGGGTCATTGGTACGCCTTGGCGTGTGTTTTGGCGCCCCGTTGCACGTGATCGAACCCTGTGGCTTCCCGTTTTCGATGAAGTTGCTGCGCACGCGGGCACTGGATTACGGCGAAAAGGCCGATGTCAGACATCATGATGATTGGGACATGTTTCAACAGAAGCGGTCAGGTAGGCTGATTTTGCTGAGCACCAAAGGCCGGACCGACTTGTGGGATTTCAACTTTGCGCCGGAGGACTGTTTGTTGCTGGGCCGCGAAAGCGCCGGCGTGCCCGACACGGTCGCGGCCTGCGCAGATCATGTCATCCGCATCGCCATGCCTGGCGACGGTCGCAGCCTGAATGTCGCGATTGCCGCCGGGATCGCGCTGGGCGAGGCAACGCGACAGCTGCACTAAAGCGTAAGGGACATGTCACGATGTGGAATGCCGGCGTCGTCATATTCAGGGCCAAAGACCTCAAACCCGAGTTTTTCGTAAAAGCCGATGGCATGGGTTTGGGACCCAAGGACTGCCGTGTCAAATCTGCCGTCGGCCTTGAGGTCATCAAGGATATAGCGCATCAATTTAGACCCTGTTCCGGCTGAGCGCGCCTCTTTCAGCACCGCGACGCGTTGTATTTTGGCGGCCCCGTCCAGCGGCAAAACGCGCGCGGTCGCCACCGGTTTTCCATCCATATGCAGCAGGTAATGCAGGCAATCGGGGTCTTTGCCGTCCACCTCTTCCTGTTCCGGCACGTTTTGGCCTTCGATGAAGACGACCCGCCTGATCGCAAGGCAGGTACTGAGATCAGAAGTGTCTGGAAGTCGTATGATCTGCATTAGGCGTGGGGCTCAGTCGCCACCATGGCGTCGCGGGTGGAGATGGTTTCAAACCACGCGCTGAGCCTGGGCCTGCCGTCTCGCCAATTGCGGTCGGCATGGCGGAAATCGAGGTAACCCAGCGCGCAGCCCAAGGCGATATGGCCCATGTCAAACCCGCCGCTGACGCCATTGGCCTCAAGATGGTCCAATGCGCGGGTGACCTTGGCCCATTGCGCTTCGATCATGGCGGGGGAGCGTTCGCCTTCGGGGCGCGCACGGTGCTCGTACACCATCAAGACCGCCGCATCCATGATGCCATCGGACAGGGCCTCCAGCGCCAGGACTTCATAAAGCTTGCCGCTTGGATAGAATTTCCCGCTATCTTGGTCGTCCAGATAGCGGCAGATGACGCGGCTGTCGAAAAGCGCAGCACCGTCATTCAGCGTCAGGGTTGGGATTTTGCCAAGCGGGTTGTGGTCGGTCGGCATCTTTTCCGAATTGACCGGAGAGCCGACGGAATGCGCGATTTCGATCTGGTCAATCTGCCCGGTTTCACGTGCCAGAACCTGCACCTTGCGGCAAAAGGGAGAGGCGGGATTGTCGTATAGAATCATGATCTGTCCTGACTGTCTTTCGTGTCTATTTCGCGCCACGCATCAGCGCGGCGAGTGTCGCAATTTCTTGCCCCTGCCCGTAGGCCGCGACGCCCTGCGCGGCTTTGACCCGCACTTCGTCGGGCTTATTCTGGCCAAGCTTCCATGTCCCTTCGATCTTGGTCACCTCCATCCGGTAGGGCAAGATCATCCGCATCATTTTTTCCATCACACCGTCGGTCAATTTGGACGTAGTCCAAGGCCTTTTTGGCAATAATAGGGTCTCAAAATGCTCGGACAACCTGTCCAGCACCGCGTGCATATCTTCCGTGGGCATCGGGTACAAAACGCCGGTGATCCTGACCGAAACGTAGTTCCACGTCGGGACCTGATCCGGGGTCTCGTACCAATCCGGAGAGATGTAGCTGTCCGGCCCGAGCGCGGTGATGACGCAAGGCAGCGGGTTCTTGCATAGCCGCGCAATGGGGTTCGAGCGCACGAGGTGCAGCTCTGCCGATGTGCCGTCTGGATCCAGCAGGAAAGGGATGTGGGATGTGTGCGGCCCGTCTTCGCCGTTGATGGCGAGCGTCCCGAACGCCCGCTCGCGCGCAAAATCAATGTTGCGCTGCGGGTCTTCGGTACGGAAAGTGGGGTTGGGGTGCATCTTCTCGGGTCCTTTGCCCGGGACCCTAGCGGCGTGCGCAGCGCCGTCCAAGTGCGGGATTGTACCCTTACGCGAAGACGGTGACCGGGTCCCCGGCCTGCCATTTCGGATATTTGCCCATGATATGCGCGAAACGGTCGCTTTCGGTGAAGGCGTCAAGCCAGTGGCGCAGGTTGTGCCAGTCCTGTGCGTCGAACCACGCACGGTCGGTGTTGGCGAATTGGCGCACAAAAGTAGCGGTTGCCATGTCAGGCAAGGTCGGATGGTCGCCATAGAGGTAGGGCTTTTTGCCGAGCTGTGCGTCCAGCTTGCGCAGAAAGACGGAAGCGTTTTGGCGTTCTAGTTCAGGGTCGCTTTGGTGGCGGTTTTGGTATTTGTAGCGATCAAGCGCGGTCTTGAACGGGCTGTCGCATTCCGCGATCAGCGCGCGGCCTTCCGGCGGGAAATTTAGCCAGCCTTCTGGGTCGTTTTGTGCAAGCGCCCAGTCCATGATGTCTAGGCTTTCCTCGATCACGGTATCCTTCGCTACGATCACGGGGACGGTGCCTTTGGGGGAGGCCTCAAGAAACTCAGGGGCTTTGTCGCGAAGCAGGATTTCCCGCAATTCAGTCTCTATCCCCGCAGAAACAAGCGCCAATCGCGCCCGCATCGCATAGGGGCAGCGGCGGAAACTGTACAGGATCGGCCTCATGCGACCAGCTGCGTTCCGGCCACGTCCTTGATCTTTGTGATCACAATTTGACCTTCGGGTTGATCGTTATCGAACACGACCTCCGCAAACTGCGCAGTGCGGCCCATGCGCGGGTTTTCCATTAGCACGTGGTGAGTTTGACCAATCTGCGCGTTGACGTGGCGGCTGACCTGTTCGGCACCCGCCCGGCGCAGGCGCGCCGCGCGGTCTTTGATCGCCTTGCCGTTGACCTGAGGCATCTTTGCCGCGGGCGTGCCGGGGCGCGGTGAATAAGGAAAGACATGCAGCCAAGTCAAATCGCAGTCAGCGACCAACTTGAGGGAATTGGCGAACATCTCCTCCGTCTCGGTTGGGAAGCCCGCGATTATGTCGGCACCGAAGGTCATGTCAGGGCGCAGCTTTTTGGCGTCCTCGCAGAACTTGATCGCGTCGTCTCGCAAATGGCGTCGTTTCATGCGCTTGAGGATCATGTTGTCGCCGGCCTGCAGAGACAGGTGCATGTGGGGCATCAGGCGCGGTTCAGACGCTATGGCCTGCATCAGGGCCTCGTCCACCTCGATCGAATCGATGGAAGAGATGCGGAGGCGGGGCAAGTCGGGGACCAGTTTTAGGATGCGCATGACCAGATCGCCCAGCTTTGGCTCGGACGGCAAGTCCGCGCCCCAGCTGGTGAGATCCACACCGGTGAGCACAACTTCGTTGAAGCCGCGATCTACGAGACGTTTGATCTGGTCGACGATAACGCCTGCAGGCACAGACCGCGAATTGCCGCGGCCATAGGGGATGATGCAGAAGGTGCAGCGGTGGTCGCAGCCGTTTTGCACCTGCACGTAGGCGCGCGACCGGGTTCCGAAGCCGTCAATCAGGTGGGATGCGGTTTCCGTCACGGACATGATGTCGTCCACGACCACTTTTTCGGTCTCTCCGATGAAGCCACCAAAATTGGCCCATGTCTGGGCCTGCATCTTTTCAGTGTTGCCGATGACGTGGTCGACCTCGGACATGGCGGCGAAGGTTTCGGGTTCGATCTGCGCGGCGCAGCCGGTGACGATCATGCGCGCGTTGGGGTTGTCGCGGCGCAGTTTGCGGATTTCCTGGCGCGCCTTGCGCACAGCTTCGGCGGTGACGGCGCAGGTGTTGACGATCACCGCATCCTCGACCCCTGCGGCCGAGGTCAGTTCCTTCATCGCTTGCGTTTCGTAGCTGTTGAGGCGGCAGCCGAGAGTGGCAAATATCGGCGGTTTGGAAGTCATCAGATGTTGGCCAAAAATGTGGGTGTCAAATGTCCGGAAAACACATGGGCCGTTGGTCCGGTCATCCAGACACCGTCTTCGCGCCAGTCTATGTCAATCCGCCCACCATCAAGATCAATGGCCACTTGTCGCCCAGTTAGACCCTTTCTGGCGGCCGCAACGGCGGTCGCGCAAGAAGAGGACCCGGATGCCAAAGTTACCCCGACGCCCCGTTCCCAAACGCGCATCCGCAGGTGATTTTCACCGATAAGGGACGCGAATTGCACATTCGTGCGTTCGGGGAAAAGCTCGTGGTGTTCGAAAAGCGGTCCAAGCGCCTCCAGATCAACCGTCTCAGCGTCATCTACAAAGAACGTGCAATGCGGGTTGCCCATGCCGGTCGCGGTTGGCGCGCCGTCAATTGGCAGCGCCAACGTGTCCATTTCCTGCGCCAGTGGCACATCGGCCCAGTCCAGCATCGGCTGCCCCATATTGACGCCGACCAGCCCATCCGCCACCTGCACAGCGCTCAGAACGCCGCGTTCCGTTTTCAGCGTGAGCGCGTCGCGTCCAAGGCGCGTCATTTCATATTGGGCAATGCAGCGTGTGGCGTTGCCGCAGGCCCCGGAAACGGAGCCATCTGCGTTAAAGAAGGTCAGCGCAATGTCGGCATCTTTCGGTGCGGTCAAAACGGCGAGCTGGTCGAATCCCACGCCACGGTGCCGATCGCCCAATGCGCGGGCCAAGGCCGCGTCAACCACAGCGTCGCCATCCCGTTGGTCGATAACCACGAAATCATTGCCGAGCCCATGCATCTTCATGAATGGCAGGCCTTTTGATGCAGTGTCATGTTGCATGAAGCGCCATATAGTCGCGTTCCGGGGCATTTGAAAGCGAATGCACGGATTTTGGGGTTGACCGCCTGCGCGGGCGTTCTTAGAAGCACCCCTCGTGGGCCCTTAGCTCAGTTGGTAGAGCAACTGACTTTTAATCAGTAGGTCGATGGTTCGAACCCATCAGGGCTCACCACTTTTTCTTCGAAAAGAATGTGATGACTGGTGCCGACCCCGCGGGGGAGCGGCGCTTTGTCGTGGGGTTGCAAAGCTGTTAGGATTGGTGCGCAGCAATCTGAGCAGGAGCAATACATCATGATGCAATCACTGGGCGGCCTTATCGTTTTCGGCCTTGCCATCTGGGCCATCGTTTCCATCATCAATTCCTCCGTCGAAACGGGGACGAAGGTGCTGTGGATCCTTCTGGTTCTGTTTCTTCCGATCATTGGGTTCATCATTTGGTTTTTTGCCGGCCCGCGCCCCGGCAAGGCCTAAAGCCCGCTCAGTAGGAAAGATTGCGTTACCGCGCTGCGGACCTGATCCTGCAGGTAAGGGGTCGTAATGATAAAAACCGGCTCCTGGGTGGTGCCGGTTAGAAGCCGCTCTGGGTAGGGGGTGACAAAGACCGCGTCGGTGCGGGGGTTTTGGGCGGTGATCCTGCGCGCAGCCTCTAACCCCGATGACTTGTCGGCCAGCAATAGGCTTGCGATTATCAGTTCTGGCGGCGAATTTCCTGCCAGTTCCACGGCCTCTGCGGCGGTGCGGGCGACGCCCACAACTTGGCATCCCATGTCCGATAGGCAGGCCGACATATCCATGGCCACCATTGGATCATCCTCCACAATCAGCACGCGCGTGCCGCTTTTGTAAGGCGCCTCCGCGAGGGCAACTTCGAAAAGCTGTTCGGCCTGGGCCTCGTCGAGATTCAGGATTTTGGCAATTTCCGCAAAGGAAAACTCTTCGATTGCCCGCAGCAACAGCGTCTCGCGCGAGTTTCTGGTCAGTCGCCCCATCCGCCGACGCGCTTCCCTCTGGCTGAGGGAATGCGCGCGCAGCTCAGACCACGCATTGTGAAGTTCAGTGAACATCAGGATGCGAACTGCCCTGGCTGAAAGAGGAAGCGGCATTGTGCGTGCGCTGCGCCGGGCTTTGGCGGCAAGCGTGTCTCCGGTGGTCTGGCATCCGGTCAAAGCGCGGCCATAGCGTCGAAGGTAAGGCATCGCCGCGTCCAAGATGTCTCCCGCTGCGCAACGCTTACCGTTGGCCATGAAACGTGCCTCAAATTCGATTCATTTAGGGAATGCGAAAAGGACTACGCCCGAGTTATGAAGATTTCGGTAAGATTTGGCGCTTTGTCGCAGTTATCGAACTGTGTCGCCCGGCGCAAAAACCGGCGAAATTTCTAGGCGCCGCTCGACAATTGGCGCTGATTTGTCGAGCGCCGAGGCGATGATTTCGGCGGCTTTCCTGCCAATTTCGACGCGGCAGCTGTCCATCGTGGCCAAACGGCGGGGCAGCCCGTCAATCAGTTCAACGCCATTAAACCCCGCCATGCCGATGTCGCCTGGCACATCATAGCCTTCTTCAAGGCAGTATAGCAGCCCACCTGCGCCAATCATGTCATTGGAATAATACAGGAAATCCAAATCCTTTGTGCGCGACAAGATGGATTGCGTCATCTCACGGCCCTTGGCCAAAGCGGATCCGCCGGAATAGTATTCCTCATCCGCTAGCGATAGCCCGGCGTCCCGCAATACGGCGCTAAACCCCTCGAACCGCTTACGCGCACGGTGGTCGAGCGGCATCTTAGTGCCAAGAAAACCGATTTTGCGGTAACCGCGTTTCAGGATTTCCGTGGCGGTTTCGCGCCCCGCGCGCTCGTGGGAAATCCCGACGCAGGCATCGACGGCCGGCCCGTCGACATCCATGATTTCAACGATTGGAATATTTGCGGCTTCCATCATCTTCCTGGCGGCATCGGTGTGTTCAAGCCCCGCAACGATCAGGCCGGTAGGGCGCCAGGACAGCATCTCGAAAATGACGCGCTCTTCCTTGTCCGGCTCATAATCCGTAACGCCGACAACAGGTTGCAACGGCGTGCCGTCCAGCACATCCGAGATACCCATCATCACCTCCGGGAACACCATGTTGGACAGCGACGGGATGATGACGCCCACCAGATTGACGTTGTTGGACGCCAATGCGCCGGCGATTTTGTTGGGGACGTAGCCCAGTTCCCGCGCGGTCGCGAGCACTTTTTCTCGTGTTTTCTCAGACACTTCGCCGCGATTTCGCAAAACACGGCTCACGGTCATTTCGCTGACGCCGGAGGCCTCCGACACGTCACGTAGGGTGAGGTTCGGGCGGTAATCCGGGTCAGAACGGCTGGTCAAATCGGGACGCCTTTGTAACAGGTAGATGTCCATTGATAACGTCAAAACAGGGGCTTGTCCAAAGCCGATTGGTTGGGTACGTTAGCGGTAACAAAGATAGGTTCTCTCAATTTCCGAATTGAGCGCAACCACTGGAAAGGGGACGCGTTGGGCCAAATTCGCGTTCCCTTTTTTGTTGCCTAACCCAATGGAATTCAGCAAAACGGCACGGGCGCGGCCCCGTGGCTCAACTGGATAGAGCAGCCCCCTCCTAAGGGGCAGGTTGCAGGTTCGAATCCTGCCGGGGTCACCAAAACTGCCAATAAATACAGGGTATTGCGCCCTCTACGTATGTCTGCTTTGCAAGATCATGCAGGATTTTGCAGCTTCTGTACGAGAACATGTAAAGAACATCGGTACAAAACCCGTACAGGCCGATCCGCCGGGCAAGGGATTTTGGAGTCCCAATAAATGGAAAAATCCCGGCTCGGCGGCAACCGAAACCGGGATCAAATCTAAAGCAAAAGCGTCCAGCTTTCTCTGTGAGGTTACCTTAAACACCGCCTCGGAAGCAACCATCATTCAAAGCAACACGTTGCAGTGGGGTGGTGCATCATGAGTGTACGGCTGACTCACAGCGGCTTGCCCGCCGATATCGCACCTTTCCAATTGAAACAGCTTCTCAAACGGGCCAGGGTCTCGCTTGGTCTCTCCAAAGGCGCAGTGGATTACCTGACGTTTGCTATTGATAACTGCCAGCGGTCAGATTTCCTCAACGGCAGGATTTGCGCGATCTGGCATTCTCTGGAGCGGCTTACTCAGATCTTTGGGTTGTCGAAGCGACAGATTAGCCGGATCGAGGCTGAGCTTGTTAGTGCGGGTTTGATCCGCCGCACCTACCCTGAGCGCAAGAGCCGATCTGGCGAGCGAATTGATGGTGTCATCAAACGCGCGGCGGGTATCAACCTCGCCCCACTGATCGAACAGGCGGGGTATGTTCGTTCGCTGGTCAGTCGCCGGATGCAGTCCGACGAAGACCACAAACGCCTGCGTGAGCAAATTCAAGGCCTGTTCCGACAAATCAGAGAGCTGGGCAACGCTAATGCTGACGAGGCCGCGACCACCATCCTGCCCCGTCGTCGGCCAACAGAACTCACCGACATTACCAAAATGCAAGAGGTTGCCGCAGCGCTTGAGGCTGTGCTTTCCGATTTTTCTTCGGATTGCAGTCAGCCAGAGATGGCCGTCGGGTCAGACGAAACTGTCCGACTCAATACGAACAAAGAAAAGAAAACCAAAACTCGTATGGCTGAGAGACCGATTGACGAGCGCCGCTTGAACACCAGCCCAACTCACGCACGACTGCTGGCCGGACCACAGTTAGCCGAGTATATTGATCTGTATGCCTGCGGTGGTCCGCCCGACTGGCAAGCGATCACAAGGGCTGCGCATGATCGAGCTTACGAGCTGGGTGTCTCTCGGCGATTGTGGCGAGCGAGGTGCACGCAGATTGGAGAAATGCGGACTGCACTTTGCTTGATCGTGGCGGATCGAAATTCACGAAGGACCGACGCGTTTGGCGTAGAAAACGCAGCGGCAGCTTTCGCTGGCATGACGCAAAAAGAAAATGGGCGGCTAGCCGTTCTGGACAGGTTGATCGGAGAGCTGACAAGCGCGTTGATCCGATCAGGCGGCAATCCATGAATTGCCTTCGTCTGCCCCAAAAGAAGAATGAGCAAGGTTACGCGTGTGGCTACGCCAAACGCACCTTGCGAGGGAATGGACAGGCCCTTTCCCCTCGACCCCAAACCCACGCGCAGAGCGGGACAGGTGGTTGGCATGAGCAAGAGTAAGTGGGAGCCGCATGCGGTTCGTAAGCTGGTCCTGCGGGTACGCTGCTCGGAAGAAGAACGTGCGACGTGGTTGAGGAAAGCTCAGGCTCAGGAGCGGTCTCTCTCCGACTACGCTCGTCATGTCCTCTCTGCTGAACCGATGCAGCGGCGGGCGCGGCCACCGGCGGTCGATACAATGTTGCTGGCAGCGGTCGGGCGTGCGGGCAACAATCTCAACCAAATCGCACGCGCCATGCACACGGACCGCAAGGCTGGGCGACGTATCGATTTGATCGCCGTCTACACTTTGTTGATGGCATTGGACCGCGAGCTTGCTGAGATTGTCGCGGAGCATTCCCGATGATGGTTCGCTTTTTCACGCATGGGGACGGTTCAGGACGGGTAGCTGTCGAGTACCTCCTGGCCAAGGAGGTGGCCGCCTATACGGAAGACCGGAAGCGCATCCATGGCAAGACCGTCCTACGAGATGTGGCCCCAGAAGTACTGTCCGGCGATCCCGATCTGACATGTCACCTGATCGACAGCAACACCCGCAAATGGCGCTACACATCAGGCGTCGTGGCGTTCCATGCCGAGGACGATCTCTCAGAGGTGGAGCAAACCAATGTAATGCGGGATTTTGAGAAAGCCGCGTTTGCCGGGCTCGAAGCAGACCAAACGAACATCCTCTGGGTTCGTCACCAGCACATGGGCAATGTTGAATTGCACTTTCTGATCCCGCGCGTCGAACTCTATGCCGGTCGGTCGTTCAATCCCGCACCCCCAGGGTCGGAACGCTTCTTCAACGCCTTTCGCGATTATTGGAATGCCCGCGAAGGCTGGGTTAGTCCTGAAGAGCAGGAGCGAAAACGCATGGTCAAACCTGCTTTCGATCTTGGCGACCGACAGAGCATCAAAGAAACCATCCAGACCCTGATGCTTCAGAAGATCGAGGCTGGCGAAGTCCGAAACCACGCAGACGTTCGCGCTGTTCTGAGCGAACTGGATGGTCTCGAATTCAAACCGTTGACCGAGAAGCAGCTTGAGAAGCGCCGCAAGACCGATGCCGAAGAAGCGAAAGGCGGCAAGCCCCGCCGCCGTGACACTCGGATCACGATGCGGGTTGCCGGAACCTCGGACAGCCGAAACACTTTCAGACTAGAGGATCGTATTTTCCATGAAACCTGGACCGCAGATGAATACCTTGCTGCAAAGCCTGCAAGCGAAGGTGGAGACGCAAAGCCACGCCACCGAAGAGCAAACCCAGCAGATGTTGAACGACTTCGAGCGGCGTTTGTCACAAGCGTTGAACGCCGCGCTGCGAAAAATCGATCACGATATGCGCACCCTCGAAAGGCTGAGCAGCTCACTCAACGACCGGACGATCCACGAGATCGAGGCGCAGGCCAGCAAGATTCGGGACGCGACAGCAGCTTTGGAAGAGAGTCGGAAGGAATGGCGCACGGTGACCTGGAAGACGATGCTGCCAACCTATCTGGCCGGGGTCTTTCTGACCTCCTGGGTGCTCTTGATGGCCGTGCAGCTGACCTTTCCAGAGCAACCGCCAACAATCGAAACACCGGGGCTGGCAACCTTCGGTTTGGAAGGGACGCGCGTGACCCGTGGCCTTGGCGGCTTGGGCCAAGTGGTCAACCTTCCGCGCGGCGTATCCGTAACCAATTGTCCGGTGCCCAATCTCGGCGGTGGCGAAGTCTGCGTCGAAACGGCCAAAACGAGGTAAACCATGTCACACCATCAATTGACGCCCTTCGAAACGGCATTGTTGCGCGCTGTCGAGGATTTGAACGCAACCTTCGAAGCTGGGTTGAAGAGCGCGGGTGCTTCGCCGGACGAGTTCGGGAGTTTACGGCGCGAGTTCGAACGGTTCACAGAGGGCTTGGAGAGGCGTTTGAGCGACTTGGAAGACAGACTGCAAGGGTTGTAGGTAGAACTAAGTCATTTTTAAATAGACAAAATTTACCGTCGAACGAACCCAGAAACGAGTCGGCTCAGCCAAAGAAAAGTACGCAACCACTTTTGCCTTCAGGTCCTAAGCCCTAACCGTTCGATGGTTGCAGTCACGCTGAAATCTGAAGTTATATTTCTACATGATTAAGACCGCCTACTATCGTAAATCTGCCTCTTCGACAGCGTAGTACGTTGGGTTTGCTGGCTGCTATGAGATTGCCAAAGCTGCTTAAAATGCCTAGTGATCCCTATGTGATTGCAAAATACGGATAGCATTTGTGCCGCAATTACCTCATCCATTGCTGATCACTCATCAGGGGAAGCGAGGATCAAAACGCAAAGGAGACAATCGGACATGGAAGATACCTCCGCGCATCGCGTTGTCGAAGAAGTGCTGGAAGATGATGGGATCCCTTCCGGAGTAGAGAAAGAACTGGAAGACGACGGTAGCATCGGTATCGTACGTCCTTTCGACCCAGAAAAAATCAAGATCGCACGTGAGACAAAGACGGTTAGCCTCTTGGATACTCGTATAACTCACGGAGAAATTGATCTTTTCCCCGACTTTCAGCGTAATTCAGGACTGTGGACATCGCGTCAAAAAAGCAGACTCATCGAGTCTTTGCTGCTGCGGATTCCACTTCCAGCATTCTATGTTGCTTGTGACCAGGACGAAAACTGGGCCGTTGTAGATGGTCTTCAGCGGCTATCCACCATCCACACGTTTATCCACGGCCAATTCCAACTGACGGGCCTAGAGTACCTAGTCCAATTTGATAAATCAAAATTTGATGACCTTCCGCGAAGTATGCAGAGAAGGATCGAGGAAACTGAGCTGGTCTTGAATGTTATCCAACCAGGAACACCCGAAGAAGTAATGTTCAACATTTTCAGCAGAATCAATACTGGAGGGATGACGCTGAATGGCCAAGAGATCAGACATGCGCTAAATAAGGGGCCTGCAAGAGCCTACTTGATGAACCTTGCAAACTCCAACGAGTTTCTTGCAGCAACAGAAAGCAGCATTTCGACAAAAAGAATGTTGGACCGTGAATGCGTTTTGCGCTTCCTAGCATTTTGGCTCCGGCATTGGGAACAGTATCAGAACAACGATTTGGATGGGTTTCTAAATACTACGATGAAAGCCCTCAACCGCATGGAAAATGCTGACTTGGGTGCTGCGTCAGATGCGTTCAGGCGATCCATGGTCTTAGCAAAGAACGTGTTTGGTGATGATGCCTTTCGGAAGCGGTATAGCATTGAAGATCCTCGTAAACCGATAAGTAAGCCACTATTTGAGATTTGGAGCGTCTGCTTGGCAAAGCTGACCCAAGAACAAGGGGAGGTACTCCTCTCTCGCCGCAATGCAGTGCAAACTGCATTTTCCGAATTGCTTCGCGATGATCGTGAGTTTGAAGCTGCTATAACGAACTCAACAAATGTCCCTGCGCGAGTACATAAACGCTTTCAAGCCATCGAAGATCTTATTGCGCGAGTGCTGGAATGATGACTTCTTTATCGTCGATGCATCTTAAGAACTTCAAGTGCTTTCGAGATGCAGAAATTGACATATCAGGGCTTACTATTTTGACCGGCGTGAATGGTATGGGCAAGAGCAGCCTCATTCAGGCTTTACTACTTTTGCGTCAGTCGTTTGGACTTCAAAATCGAATGAACCGGCGCTTAAAGCTAAACGGCGAACTGATCGAACTTGGTACTGGCTCAGACGTCTTTTTTGATTTGGCTGACGACGACTTTTTGACCGTTGGGTATGAGTTTGGAGAATCTGGAGGCCTCAGTTTTCGGTCAGAGTATCGCTATGAATATGATCGAAGTAGTCAAACGCTCAAACCAGCATCGACAAAAGAAGCATTTAACAATCGCGTTGACGAATATTGGGACGATTCCAGTAACTCTTGGATCGAAATTGACCGTCAGAACGATGGGCAAAAAAGAAGCTTTCGACCACCACCCATCTATTCCACGTCTGCCTTCCAGTATTTGTCGGCAGAAAGGCTGGGGCCAAGGAAGATGCTTGCAGCCTCTGAAGAGCACTCGCAGGCAAACCAGATTGGGTCACAAGGTGAATATGTTCTTGGGCTACTTTCTGAGGGAAGGGTTTCGTCGCTAAAAGAAGATGATCCACGCCTACATAGTGATTCAAGTTCTGTTTCGCTAAAGAGCCAAGTCGAGGCTTGGATGCATGAAATCAGCCCCGGAACTAGGTTAGAAATCAACAAATACAGCGACATAGATGCCTTCACTTCAAGATATTCGTTTGAGCGAAAGGGGGATGTGCCCTCAAAGCCGTTTCGAGCCACCAATGTTGGCTTTGGAATATCATATGTTCTGCCAGTGATCGTGTCCCTGCTAAGTTCTAGACGTGATGGAATTACCATCATCGAGAATCCAGAAGCGCATTTGCATCCTAGAGGTCAGACAAGACTAGGACTTTTGGCGGCACTGACGTCTCGTGCCGGAGTTCAAGTTATTATCGAGACACATAGCGACCATTTTCTTGATGGTGTTCGATTGGCGGTGAAGGAGAACCTTTGCGAGCCAGATGACATTGCCATACATTTCTTTACCCGGTTTGGGCCCGAGGCCGCAGTCATCAGTCCTGATGTACTGGAAGATGGTAGGCTATCCGAGTGGCCGGAAGGGTTTTTCGACCAGAGAGACGACAATCTTGCCAGATTACTTTCCCCTGTAAAGGCTTCATAAAGTTGCGAGAGTTGGCGTTCAACGATGCGTGTGGAGAGAAGCCGTTCGCGACCGCTGAAAACGCTTGCAGTTCTCTGTCGGTCATCAGTCAAGGTATTGCTGAACTCGTAAGTGCAGGCGTTGCTAGAAAAGTGCTGCGATTGGCAAAACCAGTGAATGAAGTTTCATTGTCAGATGGGCTAAGCCTTTTCGATGTCATGCTAACTCTGACCAGCCGCCCTCTTACCAAAGATCAAGGCATATTTCTGCAGAGCATTGCTCAGAAAGTACCGCTGGAAGATGATCTAGACGATGATAGTTTCGAAAGGGTCGCCACTTGGTCGCTCTGCGACTTTCCTGACTGTCTTGCATTATTGTTATGTACAGCATCAGACAGGATAGCGGTGTCAGCTTCGGACGACACCGTTTGGCACAAGCCCTTCATTGAAGTGAGTTATACGAAAGATGGTGTAACCGACGTCACGGTCGGCCGGATAGGAAACATCTTTTCTCACGACATCGAGGAGTTGAAGCAAAGCATTCTGCATGATGGTTTAGGTGAGAAAACACCAAACGAAATTTGGGAAACAAAAAATCAGGTTTTTCCCAACCTTAGGTTCGTTCCCTCAGTTGAGCAAAACCTTAAGGCTCTTGGCCTTGTGCAATTTCAGCAGGCAGTGCGAAAATTGATCCAGTTGCAAACCTCGGCGGAAAATTGGTTGGAAAGGCCCGTTTACACCATAGATGTACGACCTGAATCTGAGGCTACGATGAATAAGTTTGGGAATTTGAGAAAATTTCGCGATGGGTCAGGAAACATCCATGTTTATGAGCTTCATTCAACGGTTGCCGATGGTTTTCGTGCTCATTTTAGAGAAGTTACAGAACAGAACGTTCTCGAAATCGGTTATATCGGCCCACACCTGAAAGTCGCCAAAAAGAATTAAGAACTGCGGGGTTACGCGGATGTCCAGGCCGTCTTACTTTCTCATGATCTCTGGAAACCGCTTTGAATCGATCCATTGCTTTCCATCTTTTGGCGCACCCCAAGGGTTGCCAAATGCTTTTTCCGCAGGTGGGTCGTCCAAGTGCAGGTCGAGCGAATTCACCGCTCGTCGGGCACGTTTGTGGGACGCTTTCTTGAACAGCTTATCGCTGTCGTTCATGGTCATCCCGCAAATAGAGGTCTTCCGGTAGGATCGGGACATCTCATATCTCCTTGGCGTTATGCTCGACGTCTTGCCAGTGCTTGTTCACAGGCAGAGTCTTGGCTCGCCGCGCTATGTCCTCGAAACGCACGGGCATGAAGTCCCAGACATCTACACCGGAGTTTACGCTGTTGCGCGACCCTTTCCAGTTGTTGTGGACGTGGCCGAATATCTGGAGCGCATCACGACGGGCGTGGTTCCATGTGATCATCGGATAGTGGCAGAGCGTGTGTGCTTGCCGCTGAGGTCCATCCCGGACCTCCGCCAGATGTGAGACGCTGGTCCAAGGCAGTGCCTGCGTCGGCTCCAGGTCATGGTTGCCGACAATCAGGTGCTTTTCGACACCAGGCAGCTTTCTGAACAGCTTGGTCAGCCACTCATTGTCTTTGGCTTTTGGCCCATGAGCAAAATCTCCAATGATCCACAGCGCATCCTTTGGCCCAACCATGGCCCAGAGGTTCTGCATCAGAACCGCGTCCATGTGATTTGCCGACCGGAATGGACGGTTGCAGAACTTGATGACGTTCTCATGCCCGAAATGCGGGTCTGCGGTGTACCAGTTGGTCATGTCTTTTCTCCGGCGTGCCCGATGGCGGCGGCGTCAGAGGCAGTGCAAAGATGGATGGATCATCAGAGGCGAACGGCTCATAGCCGCCCGCCAATATGCGGGCGCTAGTCTTGGGTGATATGTTTGCGCTTGTTGATCATGCGCGTCTCATAGCGGTTTCTTCTGCATCTGGCTATCCATGATCACAGGTCCATGTCCGAGGCTTCGACTTCCTCGCCGGTCAGGGCTTCGACGATCTGTCGATCAAGCTCTGCCATGTGCTGACGGCCGAGTTCATAATCGACCAGTGAGAAGCCGATCAGGGTACTGCCGGGCTCTCCACGATAGGTGACCGTGAAGGTGGCTAGACAGCCTGTTTTGATCTCATCGTCGCGCGGATAGGCAAAGCGGTAGGACACATCATTGCGATAATGGCGGGAGTTGCCGCATAGCTCGTAAGTCGTCCGGATTGTGCGCTCTCGCCCCAATTCGGTGCGGGTTTCCTCATGGATCAGTTCCCTAATCGCATCCAGGTTTTCAATGAAGCCTTCGGTGCTCCAGGCATAGGTCAGCGTCATGGTGCGCCCATCGATCTCGACACGGGACGGAGGACCATACAGCCCCTCGACCTGCGCCTTCAGTTCCAGCGGTTCGGGTAGTTCGTCGCTTGGCTGACGCATAGAGCGGTGGATCGCCATCGGTCGTTGTTCCATCACATCGGACGATAGCGTGGCTGTCACCTGATCTTGGTCCGCACCAGCGAGCCTGCCATTTACGCCAACATCGCCAATGCGCGTGAATTGTTGATAGGTGAACTCAAACACGTTGCCGTCTGGGGATTGTACCCGCAGAACTTCGCTCTCGCTTGTTGGAGCAGCATCGCTGCGTTCTGCGTAGACGGCCAGAACATCGCCTAGGGGATCGCCGGGTTGCAGTCCGAGGATTTCGTATGGGTAGGGACGAGCCTCTGGTGCAGGGAGTGGCGTGAGCTCATCCTCCGCGAAAGCCGGGAGCGCCATAGAGGCCGCAGCCAAACCAAATGTCAGCGATGTACGGATCATGCGACGGCCTTTCTTTTGAATGCATAGGGGGACTGGTCGCCGGTGAAGGGCTCCAAACGCTGACCGTCTAGCGCCCATTCGACCTCATGGGTCAGGCGCTGCACAGCATTCCAGGCCGCAAGGGCATCGCGATACCGGGCGAAACCGGGCCTGTCGGGCTTGCAGGCCAGTGTTGAGACGAAAAGTGCGATATCGCCATTGAGGATCTGATCGGAGATTGCTTCGGCCCAGGGTAGCTCCGAGTGGAACACCGCGTGATAGCTGAAGGCTGTTCGGGTTTCGACTACTTCACCGGCACCGTTTCTACATCCAGTGATCAGGCACATCAGGTCTTCGGGCGTTCCGAGATATTGGTCGATGCCTTCAACAATGCACTTGGCCTCAAACGGGCTGATAGCAGGGGCAATGATAAGATCAGCCAACCCAAGCGCCGCAAGTTGCGGTTCATCCAGCCTGGCCTTTGTATCGATCAGAAGAAGATCAATGCCACGGGCGTTAGCCGCTGCCGCACTGTCTTCGACTTCATCGCGTGTTCTGCATTCGATCAGCTCCAGTTGCGGTGGGCGGACTTTGCAGGCCGCCATTTGCGCTATCCAGTTCTGCAATGTTGAGGGTTGGCTACCTTTGGGGTTTGTCCCCGCCTGATCGGTGCAATCCATCACCGCGACCCGCTTGCCTTGAGCGAGAAGGCCAGACGCAAGCGCCATCGTTGCAATGGTGCGGCCAGAGCCGCCCTTGTTGGCAAACATTGCAATGCTCTTCATCGGAACCTCAATTCGCAAAATACATAATATAGTTGATAACATTAAAGTATGTAATTTCCAATGGTCTGGCGCATGGATATGCGCAAACTAGTTGGAAATAATTTTGCACGCCTGCGGCGCGAGAAGGGCCTAACGCAGGAGCAAGTTGAAGAGCGTTCAGGCTTTAGTCAGCAGTACTTGAGTGGCCTTGAGCGCGGTCGGCGAAACCCAACAGTGATAACCCTCTACGAACTGGCCCAAGCGCTCGATGTATCGCATGTAGAGTTGGTGGAACCCAACTGAGAGACCGTTGGAACGCTGCCGAAGCTGTTCACATGCTAGGTGAATTTAAGATCCCCTAGTCCTTCATCGAAGGTCTCAACAAAACTGGCAATTCGCGAAATTACCCGTTCGGCTGCCTGCTTACGTTGCAGAATACCAGGCGTCTCCAGCATTACGGCGACAATCTCGTCCGTTAATGGTGACTTGCCGGAAAACTGATAGCTCTCCAGTAGGGATGCAAAGCCCTCAGGTTTCAGGTTCTCCTCAGTGCAAATCTTGGAGAATTCAGAAGCGCGTTTTTTGCTCCAGAAGTCCTCGAATATGTCGTGGGTCTCTTCAGGACTGCTCACCATAGGAAGGTAGGCTGTGATGAACTCCTCAATGAGCTCGCGCTTGCTTCGAAGCTTGGGTTCGGAGCCCAACAAATCGAGAATCGTCTTGGTTTTGTTTGCCGCATCTAGCGGATCTTCCGCTTCTCGCTGTTCCGCTATCACTGAGGCAAGCAATGCCAGGATGTAGGCGACGTTGATGTTGTCGCGTCGAATGAGCTCAAGTTCGAAATCGACTTCGTCTAATATTGAGGCACGTGTGTCGTCATCACGGTCTGATTTTAGACGGTCATGGATATCTAGATATTTGCTTTTGAAATCTTCAAAACGTTGGGCGTCGATGGACAGATCATCATCACTAAACTCGGCGAAGCTGGTCAGCACGTTTCGAATGCGGATCAGCTCTCGGAACGCCCGTACAAAAGCCATGAGGTCCTCTTCAGATACCAGCTTGTCGACGGCGGATGGTGTTGCAGCGATCTTTAGCAGCTCCATGACCCCTTCGTTAAAGCGGGTTACGTAGTCTTGATACGGCTCAATTAGGATGGTCTCGTCGGCGTCTTTGTTCGAGAAAAGTTTGATTGCCTCGTCAACTTTGGTTTTGAGGTTGCGGAAGCAGACGATATTTCCTTGTGATTTTTTCTGGCCAAGAATGCGGTTTGTACGTGAGAATGCCTGTATAAGCCCATGATATCGAAGGTTCTTGTCAACATATAGCGTGTTACAGGTTTTTGCGTCGAAGCCGGTGAGGAACATATTGACTACCAGCAAGATGTCGATGCCTTGGCCATCGATGAAGTCCTTACGATCCCGCCACTTCATTCGTTTCGCGAGCGCCTTGTAATAGACGTAGAAGGCTTTGCCATCTTTGACGCTGTTATTCGTACCGAACATTGCGTTGTAGTCGCCGACATACCCAGCCAGCTTGTCGCGGCTATGCTTGGTGGTCTCGCTGATCGGCCCGCCAGTAACGTCTGGCTCCCCGATCAGTCCGTTGGCATCTTCGTCCTCTTCATTTGCAGCGAAGGTAAAGATGGTCGCTACTTTCAGGTCGTGCTTCCCTTCGGCCTTCTTTCGCTGAAAAGCATCATAAGTCTTGGTCAAAGCATCAACTGATCCTGCACACATAATTGCCGAGAAATCCCGGTTGTGAGTTTTGCGGTGGTGGTTTTCGATCACCCAATCAACGACACCTTCAATCCGTCTCTCGTCCTCAAAAAACTCTTTCAGGTCGAGGCCTGTGACCTCTTCGTCACTGATCAGAGAGCCGTCTTTTCGGTGCAGTTTTCCCCAATACTCAACAGCAAACCGAAGCACGTTCTCGTCACGGATGGCATCAGTGATAACGTAGCGGTGCAAGCACTCGTCGAAAAGGACAGCGGTCGTGCGCTTTCCAATGGCGTTTTCTTTGAGGATCGGAGTACCGGTAAAGCCAAACATCTGGGCCCTTGAGAAGAAGGCCACGATGTTCTTGTGGGTATCGCCGAACTGGCTACGGTGGCATTCGTCGAAGACGAACACGATGCGCTCATCTTTCAGTGCTTCCATCGTCGTAGCGTGTTTGTCACGTGTGATTGCCGTGTTCAGTTTCTGTATGGTGGTGACGACTAACTTGGTATCCGGGTCGGCAAGTTGGTCGACGAGAGCACTCGTGTTGTCCGTGCCGTCGACTGAACCTGGAGAGAAGAAGTTGAACTCTTTCGTTGTTTGATAATCAAGGTCGGCTCGGTCTACGACAAACACCACTTTCGCGACCTTTGGATTTTCGACAATAACCTGACTGGCCTTGAAGCTGGTCAGGGTCTTGCCCGAGCCCGTGGTGTGCCAGATGTAGCCGTTCTTGCGGCCCTTCATCACGCGATCCAGGATGCATTCAACTGCATAGTACTGGTAGGGGCGAAGCACCATCAATGCCTTATCACTTTCGTGCAATACCACGTACTTTGCGACCATCTTTGAAACGAAACATTTCTCCAGGAAGGCGTCGGCAAAGGCTTCCAGTTTTGTGATCGGATTGTTGGCCTTATCCGCCCAGAAGAACGTTTGTTTGAAATCTTGGTGCCGGTTGTTGGCATAGTATTTCGTGTTCACGCCGTTCGAGATGACGAAGAGCTGGACATACTGGAACAGCGCATTGCCTGCACCAAAGCTGTGGCGGTGATAGCGGTTGATCTGGTTGAAGGCCTCTTTCAACTCGATCCCGCGCCGCTTCAGCTCAATTTGGATGAGTGGAAGCCCGTTCACCAGCAGCGTCACGTCATAGCGGGTCTTGTATTGGCCTTCTTGCGTGATCTGGTGAGTGACCTGATAGCGATTTCGGCACCATTCGCGTCCATTGAAGAACTGCACATAGGCCGTCGTGCCGTCGTCGCGCTGCAAAGTCATGCGGTCGCGCAGCGTCTTGGCTTTCTCAAAGGTCGAACCTTTGCCCAGGTAGTTGAGGATGGTGCGAAACTCCCCGTCCGAGAATTGCAGCCCGTTATGCGCCTCAAGTTGCGCGCGCAGGTTAGCCTCCAGCGCCGCATTGTCTGGGATGGCGACCGAGGTCCAGCCCAGATCGTTCAGACGCTGGATTAAGGCATTTTCAAGCTGGGCTTCGGACTGAGTATTCATAGGTAAACCTTAGACAAACAGCTTTTGTAGAAGGCCCTTTTTGAAGGCCTCCATCTCGGAAATCTTCTGTGACAGAGTGTTGATTTTGGCGTCGGCCGCCAAGAGTGTGGCAGCAATCTTGCGCTGTTCGTCGGGGTGGGGAACCATAACCTTGATTTCGCCAAAGAGCGGAAATTTCAGGTTCCAAGTATCCTTGGTCAATCCCTGAGAGTACTTTCTGAACTGGTTCACGAGGGGCGGAAACTTGAAGTAGTATGCCCAGAACTTTGGTATCTGCCCGCAACTGGGCGTAACCACCGTATATGCTGGGCTCACAATGCCATCATATTCTGAAAGACCATTCGCCCCTTGCCACATACGCATGGAATTGTAGGCAATGTCACCGGGGCGTACGCATTTATAGTTGGAGCGATCAATACTCGCCTCTTGAGCGCGTGCAACATCCGATGCTCTGCGAACACCATTGTGCATCGTGACGGACAAAAGTTCTGCCGTAGGATTCCCTCGCTCAGAACGTTCGCTGAACATTTTGCCAAGTCGCCGCTCCTCCCAATCCGGGAAGGCATTGCCGTCTTCGCGGGTAAAGCGCAGCTCACGCGAAAACAGCTGCTGCATCAGCCAACGCTTATAGTCCTCCAGCGCAATTTTCTTGTCGATCAGAAGGGTGATCTTGCATGAGGTAGCGTCGAATACTGCTGCGATCTTTTCCTGTTCGGGTTGATCCGGCAATGCGAGCGGGATCTTGGCAAAGTCCTGATAATAAAGGCGCAAGCGGTCGTTGGTCAGCCCGTGTGAGTAGGCCCACAGTTGGTGCAGCATGTGTTGGTTTTGAAACCAGTAGTCGAAGAACTTCGAGGATACTCCTGGCTCGGGTGACAGCACCACATAGGCAGGACTAACCATGCATTCCTCAGCCGCGAGGCCGGCTGCGCCCTGCCACATCCGCATCATGTTGTAGACCAGATCGCCAGGTTGGGCGCGCAGATTACTTTCGTCTGCTGCGTCGGCACCCATATGGCGATCAAGGCTATCTCGACGGACAAGCCCACGGTCCTGGGTCACAGAGTAGATCGGCAGTCCCGCTTCGCCCTTGGTTTTACTGTTGCGAAAGGCATCACCAGCTCGTGCAGGCTTCCATGGGCTTTTGAACTCTGGAAAACGCAGTTCCGGCACAAAGTTGTTCATAGGGGTGCTTCCAGGCCAAGTTCGGCACAAAACCCACGCAGTTCCTCATCGACATCACGCATGTCCAGATTGATTTGTTCGATGCACCTCGTCACCTTCTCAAGATCGACGGGCGATTCCGGCACGAAGGTGTCGACATAACGGGGGATATTGAGGTTGAAATCGTTCTCTTCGATCTCTGCCAGCAAAGCACGGTGTGAAAACCGCTCTTCCTCCGCTCGTGTACGATACGCCTGAACAATACGTTCAACGTCGCCTTGGCCCAGCGTGTTTTGGTTTTTACCTCGTTCAAAACAAGTCGAGGCGTCCACGAAGAACACGTCTTCAGTCTCTTTGCACTTCTTCAGAACCAATATGCAGGTCGGTATGGCCGTGCCGTAGAAGATGTTCTCCGGAAGGCCGATTACCGAGTCCAACCAGTTGCGGCGGATCAGAAATTCACGGATTGCGCCTTCCGCGCCACCTCGGAACAGCACGCCGTGGGGCAGAATGACCGCCATGGTTCCGTCTTCGTCCAGGTGGTGCAGCATGTGTTGAACGAAGGCAAAATCGGCTTTGGAGGCCGGTGCTAGACGCCCATACTCGGCAAAGCGGTCGTCGCTCTCGAAAACTTTGTTGGCTGACCACTTCGCAGAAAAGGGCGGGTTTGCAACGATGGCCTCAAAGGTCATGCCTTCATGCTGGGGAAGTTCGAGCGTGTCTTCCTGCTCAATGTCAAATTTGCTGTAGTGCACCCCGTGTAGGATCATGTTCATCCGAGCAAGGTTATAAGTCGTCCGGTTCAGCTCCTGGCCATAGAAGTCCGCGATGTTTTTCTCGCCGACCTCACGTGCAACACGCAGCAGAAGCGAGCCCGATCCGCATGTTGGGTCATAAACCGACCGCAACCGCGCTTTGCCGGTTGTGACGATTTTTGCCAGAACCGTTGAGACCTCTTGCGGCGTGTAGAACTCGCCCGCTTTCTTGCCCGCGCCTGAGGCAAATTTGCCGATCAAATACTCATAGGCGTCACCCAAGACGTCCGAATCCGCAGACTCCAGTTGGAAATCGATTGCGTCGAGGTGGACAAGAACCTTGGAGATCAGCGCGTTGCGCGCCTCATTCGAGCGGCCAAGTTTGCTTGAATTGAGATCGAGGTCCTCGAACAGGTTTACAAAGTCCTCTTCAGACTCATTACCCATCGTCGATTGCTGTATGTTGTTCAGCGTCTCGGCCAGGTCCGCTAAAATGAAGCTGCCGGGTTCGCTCCCGCGTTGGGCGACTGCTGAAAACAGCTCTCGTGGGGGAAGGTAGTAACCCAAGCTCTCGATACAAGCTTCTTTGACAGCCGTGAGCATGCCGACGTGCACAGCGTCACTCTCATCCAACGCTGAGAAAGTCAGCCCCTCTGATTTCAGGAGCTCTTGGTCGATGTAGAGATGCAGCCGTTCTGAGAGGTACTTGTAGAAAATGAACCCTAGAATGTAGTCGCGGAAGTCGTCCGCATCCATCCGCCCACGGAGCTCGTTGGCGATGTCCCAGAGTTTTTGCTCAAGCTTCTTTTTTTGTTCTTCTGTCAATGCAACACCTTCAGCGAGTTACTTGGTCGCTTGTGTGCAACAGATCTATGGGGCGGAACAGTCATCCCGAAATATTCAAAGATGGCCGCGCAGTAAAAGACATACAAAGAGTGGCGGTCCAAGCGACGAAAAATGCCAAAATCGTTGACCCAGCGAAAGTTGCAGCTCCAATTTCTGATCCAACGATCAAGAACATGACGCCAAAACCGATCCAGCTCAGACCAGCTGCGAAGCATGCCGACAGCGCAAACTGAAAACAGCGCGTCCTCGCCAAGTTGAGCCGATTTGCATTAGCATTCGCGTGTGCTTGGGCGACGATCTTGCGTGCCTGCTCGATGAATGGGTTTCTCATTTTGGGTCTTTCCTCAATGTTTTAAAGTATGCGTCCATGCGCGAGACGTTCAGGCCGCCTTCGCGAAGTATTTCGTCGAAGACGTAAAGAACGACGTCGGATTCATAGTCGGGGCTCGGAATCTCGTCTTCTGCAATAAAGTGTTCCCGGACTGCTATAACGGCAGCTTTGATAGCATCCCGCACTTCTAGCCCTGATTTGGCGCCATCGCCTGTAAGCAGCCAAGCGATATTCGCGTCGTATTTTTCCGAGATTTCCAAGGCCACTGCTAACGGAAGTTCCCGGATGCCGAGCTCGTAATTCTTGTAGGCTCGATCAGACAGCCCAAGGTCTGCGCCAAAGGCGGCTTGGGACATGCCAGTTGCTTTTCTTATCGACGACAATCGCTCTTGCAGGCTGCTCATCGTTACCTTATGGTATCAATTGTTACCAGAATCAGCGACCAAGGGTCGAATCTTCCGCTTCATTCCCAACTGTAGCGGTTCGTTCCCAAGACGCCAAGAAAATGGAGGCTCTTTTGGAAGGATTCTCTACACCGCGAGAATTGGCAAATGCTTCGGGTTGGCCGGAAAAGACAATTCGGAGTCTGATCGCAACGAATGAGTTGCGCCACCTGAAGCTGAAACAGCGGTTCTTTGTTCCTGACGGAGCTCTTGAGGAGTTCATCGAACGCAGGATGGTTGTGCCAAAGAGCCCGTTAGGTGGTCGAAAACAATCGGAGAGTTCCGATGACTGTACCTGAACGCCTTGGATCTGAGGTGTTGGATACTGGTCTGACGCCAAAGCAGTGGGTCGATCTCCTCAAAGAACGAGAAATCGACGTAACTGAACGAACACTTCGGGCCGTCGCAAACCGGATTGGTGCCTGCCACAAGCTTGGCAACGCAATGATCATCACGGCGGCCCAAATCGATACAATTTTGAAGGAGGGCAACCATTGCCGCTCGAACCGAGGAAAAGGGACCGGATCTTCTATGCGGTCGGTTGGATCGAATACAACGGCCGCCCGATCGCCGGTCCATATCGAAAAAGCACGGAGTCGACTACTGAAGCTGGCGCGCGGGACTGGATAGCTCAGGAAACGGAATACCAAATCCGAAAGCATCTTGTTGGAGAAGACAAAGCTCTCAGGTTCCTGGATGCCCTCGAGCTCTATGACCCTGACCCGAAGACTGCCGCTCGAATAGAGAAGTTGCTCGACGAAATCGGAGAGAAGCCATTATCCGACATCACCGGCGCTTTTCTCAAAAGCTTGGGTCCCAAGCTAATGCCAGACGTGTCTGCCGATACATGGTTGCGGGAGATAATCACACCAGTCCGTGCAGTTGTTAACAATGCCCACGAACTGAAGAGAACACCTTATCTGAAAGTTCGAGCCTTCAAAACAAGCGAAGTTGTCGCTCAGGACACCAGGCGCGGGAAAACAAGCCGCGTAAAGCGAGTCCCAGCAACAAGAGAGTGGATTGAAGCATTCTGTCGGGAGGCTGACCCCTATAATGCAGCACTTGTTCGCTTCATGTTTGAAACAGCCGCAAGGATAGATCAGGCTGTCTCTGTGAAACCTGCGGAAGTCTTCCCGGACTCGCTTGCGGTTAGCCTGAAAGCCCAAAAAGGTCATCCCAAATGCCTGGTCGCCGTCAGTCCAGAGATGATGGAGGAGATCACGGCGTTGAAGCCCAAACGGCCAAAAAATCGGAAGACCGGTGGATTCATGGAAGAACGCTTGTTCGGTTACGGGAGTTCGACCGGTTACAACGGGCGTTGGAAGACGATCTGCAAAGCCGCTGGTATACCTTATCTTTCGGCCCATGCGGCTGGCAGACATGGATTCTATACCGAACTAGTTGTGCGACAGGGAGTGGACCCAGTAACCGCTGCTGAGGCTGGTCGTTGGTCTGACGTGTCTTTGCCGTTGAGGGTGTATGCCCATTCCGAGACCGATGAAGCAGAGATAAGAGCGCTGTTTCGCACAAAACTCGTACATTCGAGAGCCAAAAATAATAGTAAATAACTGAAATCAAAATAGGAATAATAACATGAATAACTCCCTCCTAAGGGGCAGGTTGCAGGTTCGAATCCTGCCGGGGTCGCCAGTTTCTGGGGATGGTTAACGGGCTGAGGGGGCGAAAAACCGCGTACACGGGGTGTACACACACTGTACACACCCCGTACCGACAGCGGGTCGTGACAAAAGGGGTTAACGGCGGCTCAGTCCATGCGGATTGAGGCGGGTTCGACCGCCAACACGTACCCTTTGCGGGCGATGTTCTTGATCAGAAGTTCGCTCATCATCTGGTTGCCCAAGTGGTCGCGGAGGCGTTTGATGCGGACGGCGCCGGCGGCCTCGTCGCACTCGAGCTGAGGCTTGCCGGTGATCACGCTTTCAATCTCGACGCCCGACAAGATGTCATCGTCGATACGAGCCTCGGCCAGAACTGACAGCGTTTCCAAAGCGGCCTCGGTCAGTTTGAACTCCATGTCGTTGATCTGCACGATGCGTTCGCCGCGATGCACGGTGAGCGTGTTGACCTGAATGCCGGATTTTTCGACCTCTGCCATGCGGCGGGCGAGGCCCACCAAAGACACAAGAGACACCAGGGTGGCGATCAGCAGCGCGGTTGCAAACACCATCAAGACGAAGATGATGAAGCGGTAAGAAGCCAAGGTCTCGGAAAATGCGGTGCCTGAGCCTGCGAGGATTTCGAGCAGCTTGATCTCGGCCTCGCCCGTTAACGTGTCGTTTTCAACGAAGAGCCGTTCGACCCGCATGTTGAATGCGTTGGCGTCGGGCAGGTTCAGAAACAGGACCAGCGCGGCCACCATCAGAATCGCGACAATTGCGGCAACGCCAATGACGATCACCCTCGCAGGCGTCAGCTTAGAAGCGGAGATAGTACTGTCCCGCACTGGCTTTCCTTCCTGCTAGGCCATTGTCGTCAAACACGCTGAGCACATTGAGCAGGGTCCAGCCCTGATTGGCAAGCCGCGGCGCGATAGCAGCGGCGGCGCTGGATTGCCCGGCGCAGACGCTGTCTGCAACCTGGATCACCCCGTAATGCAGCTGCAACGGGTTGTCCTTCTTGGCTTTGTAGTCAGCGTAGCACGCGGCATGCGCGCTGCTGATCGACGCCGCGAACATAAGCGCGGCCAGATATGTGATGCGATGTTTCATGAGGCTCACATGGGGTCAGAGCCGCCGGTTATTCAATAACAAACGCCCGTTAGCCGGTAGCGGCGTGGTGAAATTGTTTAGCGCCAGCACGGCGGCCAGATTTGTGGTGTCCGGTCAAGACGGCCGCACCTGAAACCTGATCTAGCCCGAAAGGAAGACCCCATGAAACGCACTTTTCTTGCAAGCATATTGAGCGTCTCACTTGCTGCCACCTCGCTGACCGCGACGACCGCGCCTGCCCAAGCCGATGAAGATGTCCTGAAGGTCATCGCCGGTCTGGTGGTGCTGGGCGCGATTGCCAATCAGGTCAAACAGAACAAACAGTCGCGCCAGACGGTCACGCGCACCTATGACAGCTTTGGCAACGGCCCGCGCAAACATCAGCATCGATCGCCTGTGCGCCAATACAAAGTCGCTCCGCAGCGCTGCATACGGGAAACCTGGACCCATCGCGGCCAACGGGAGGTGTACGGCGCGCGGTGCATGCAGCGTCATGCCAATGCCCAGCTTCCGCAGAAATGCCTGCGCCAGAACAAGACCAATAGCGGCCCGCGCTACTTCTATGCCAAGCGGTGCCTGCGCAACCAAGGGTGGCGCGCTTGAGCTATAACGAGGCCGAGCAGTTGGGGGTGGCCGCCAAGGTCGCCCCCTTTCTCTTTGCGTTTCCGGGCTGGCCGGTGTTTGAACGGCCTATGGGACCAGATTTTTCATTTGAGGCGGCTTTGATCGCGGATGGTGTCTCCGGTGTGGCCGGGGTGGATGAAGCCGGGCGCGGACCGTTGTCAGGGCCGGTGGTGGCGGCGGCGGTTGTGTTGAACCCGTCCGACATCCCTGACGGGTTGAACGATTCCAAGAAGCTGACCGCGAAAAAGCGCGAGGCCCTGTTTGACGAGATTTGCGCGCGGACAGAGTTTTGCATCGCCGAGGCCAGTGTCGAGGAGATCGACGCGTTGAACATCTACCACGCCTCGCATCTGGCGATGTGCCGCGCGGTTGCGGGGATCGAGGGCGTCGGCCACGTTCTGGTCGACGGCAACCGGGTGCCCGCCGATTTGGCGCACCCTTCCACCCCGTTGGTAAAGGGCGACGCGCGATCCCAGTCGATTGCGGCGGCGTCGATATTGGCGAAAGTCACCCGGGACCGGATCATGAGTGCATTGGCGCAACAATACCCCGCCTACAATTGGGGCAAAAATATGGGCTACCCGACCAAAGAGCATATCAGTGCATTAGAGCAACACGGCGTAACACCACATCATCGGCGTTCCTACAAACCGGTCCACAATATCTTGTGTCGATGATTTTTTGTAAGTAATTGAAACTTATAGTTTTTGACTGGCGAATCGGTTTGAATCATCCTGTACCCAACAAATGAACAGACGCCACCAAGGCGCTACATTCGGGGCAGACGATGGGAAAACTCACCAAGGTGACGCATGAAGCGTTGCCGCTGAACACGATCATGGATGGCGACTGCATCGAGGCTATGAACAGCCTGCCGGAGGCGTCTGTCGACCTGATCTTTGCCGACCCTCCTTACAACCTGCAGCTGCGCGGCGACCTGCATCGCCCGGACAATTCCAAAGTGGACGCGGTCGACAATGACTGGGACCAGTTTGCCAGCTTCAAACGTTACGACGAGTTTACCCAAGCCTGGCTGAAGGCCGCCAAGCGGCTGTTGAAACCCAACGGCGCGATTTGGGTGATCGGGTCCTACCACAACATTTTCCGCGTCGGCCACGAGCTGCAGAACCAAGGGTTCTGGATGCTGAACGACGTGGTGTGGCGCAAGTCGAACCCGATGCCCAACTTCCGCGGCAAACGGCTGACCAACGCGCATGAAACGCTGATTTGGGCGTCCAAGTCGGAAGGGTCGAAATACACGTTTAACTACGAAGCGCTGAAGGCGCTGAACGAGGGTGTGCAGATGCGGTCCGACTGGGTTCTGCCGATTTGCACCGGGCATGAGCGTCTGAAAAATGAGGATGGCGACAAAGCCCATCCGACGCAGAAACCCGAATCCTTGTTGCACCGCGTGCTGGTGGCGACGACCAACCCGGGCGACGTTGTGCTGGATCCGTTCTTTGGGACCGGCACCACCGGGGCCGTGGCCAAGAAGCTGGGGCGCAACTTTATCGGGATCGAGCGGGAGAAAGCCTATCGCGAGGTTGCTGAGAAGCGGCTGAAGGACGTGCGCAAGTTTGACCGGTCCTCGCTGGAAGTGACGCAATCGAAACGGGCCGAGCCGCGGGTGGCATTTGGTGTTCTGGTGGAGCGAGGGATGCTGTCGCCGGGTGAAGAATTGTGGTCCCTGAACGGGCGTCACAAGGCCAAGGTGCGGGCCGACGGCACGCTGATTGGCGACGACGTGAAAGGCTCTATCCATCAGGTTGGGGCCGCGCTGGAAGGCGCGCCGAGCTGCAATGGTTGGACCTACTGGGCCTACAAAAAGGACGGCAAGAAGGTCCCGATTGACCTGCTGCGCCAGCAAGTCCGCGCGGAGATGAACTAAGCCGTTTTCGAAATTCAACAGTTACCGCCCGTGCCTGCGGCCATCGTCGCCGGCACATACCTAAGCCCTGCCTTCTCCCAAGAGAGGCAGGGCATTTTTTTATCTGTGGGATGGGGGTAGGGTTGGGGCGCATTGAAAGAGGATTTGCCATGACCACCGCCCAATCGATCACCCTTGCCTCGCGCCCGACCGGCTCCCCCGTGCCTGAGAATTTCGCTTTGGTGGACCGGGTTATGCCGGACCCCGGTGCGGGGGAATTTCTGGTGCGGGTGATCTGGCTGTCGCTGGACCCCTACATGCGCGGGCGGATGGATGACGCCAAATCCTATGCGGAGCCGGTGGCGATTGGTGGGGTGATGGAAGGCGGGGCCGTGGGAGAGGTATTGGTGTCTAACCATGCGGGATTTGCGGTTGGCGACATTGTCACCGCGCAGTTTGGCTGGACCACACATGCCATCTCGGACGGGGAAGGTGTGCGGAAGGTGAACCCGGATGTGGCCCCAATTTCGACGGCGTTGGGTGCGTTGGGGATGCCGGGGATCACCGCCTGGGTGGGCTTGAACGAGATCGCGGCGGCGCAAGCGGGGGAGACGATTGTGGTCTCGGCCGCGACGGGTGCTGTGGGCGGCATGGTGGGTCAGCTGGCGAAGGCCAAGGGCATGCGTGTGATTGGCGTTGCGGGCGGCCCGGAAAAATGCGCCTTTGCCGAGGCCGAGTTGGGATATGACATCTGTCTGGACCACCGCGCGATGGATGCAAAAGAGCTGGCGGCGGCTTTGATAGCCGCGGCACCAGACGGGGTGGACGTGTATTTTGAGAATGTTGGCGGCAAAACCTTGGAGGCGGTTCTGACGCGGATGAACACGGGCGGGCGGATCGCCCTGTGCGGCGCGATTTCGTGGTATTCCGGTCAGGGCATTGCCGAGGCGCAGCCCCTGCCAGCGGTTTGGCGCAACATCCTGACACGGCGGCTGCGGGTGCAGGGGTTCATCATTTTCGACCATTTCCACCTGATGGGCCAATTCCAAAAGGAGGTCGGGCCGCTGGTTGGCAATGGCACGATCAAGGTGAAAGAAAGCGTCACTGACGGGCTGGAGAACGCCCCCGCGGCGTTTATAGAACTGCTGAAGGGCGGCAATTTCGGCAAGCAATTGGTGAGGGTCGGCGACGATCCCTGATTGGGTGCTGCGCACGCTCGTTTGATTGTGCTCTTTGGGGAGCTTTGCTCCCCAGCCGCACGGGCAAACCCCTCAGGATATTTCCGAACATGGAAAGGGTTAGCGGGGCATTGGGTTGGTCGCCGTTTTGTAAGCCGACCAATCGGTGATCTCTGGGTAATACATTGCCCGCCATTTGCGCACACGCGGGTTCATGATGCGCCGGAAGAGTGGCGGCACCATCGCGGCCATTGTCATCACCGGGTAGCCGTGGGGGAGCTGAGGGGCGTCTGCCTCGGTATAGGTTTGCAGCAGCGGGAAGCGGCGGTCGGGTTTGTAATGATGGTCCGAGTGGCGCTGCAGGTTGATCAGGAACCAGTTGGAGGCCTTTTGCGCAGCGTTCCAGGAGTGGCGGGGCTGCACGTGTTCGTATTTGCCGTCGCCCAGGTGTTTGCGGGTCAGGCCGTAATGCTCAATGTAGTTGACCAGTTCCAGCTGCCAGATCGCCACGAAAGATTGGAAAACAAAGAGGCCCAGGCCGGCCCAGCCGCCGACAAGCGCGGCGATGATCAGGAAGGCCAATTGCAGCGCGGCGTAGCGCCAGAACGGGTTGGAGAAATCTGTGGCGGGCAGGCTCTTGCGGGTGAGCATTTTTACCTCGGCATCCCACGCGGATTTGGCGCATTGGCGCAGCACGCGGGGGAAGAACCGATGGAAGCCTTCATTGTATCGCGCTGTTACAGGGTCTTTTGGCGTGGCCACGTATCGGTGATGATTGAGCAGATGTTCTGAACGGAAATGGCTGTAGAGCACCGAGGCCAGCAGCAGGTCGGCCAGCCAGCGTTCCAGGCGGTTTTTCTGGTGCATCAATTCGTGGGAATAGTTGATGCCGACGGAGCCTGTGACGACCCCGATGCCGAAGAATAGCCAGATGATTTCAGAGGTCGAGAGATGATCGGCATTCAGCGCGTAGGCCATGGTGCCGAATATCGTGACGAATTGCACCGGAAACCAAATCAGGGTGACCAGCGTGTACCAGAACAGCTCTTCCTCGGGCGTTTCCAAATCCGCGTTCTTGGTGTTCAGGCCAACGAATGTGTCGAGGACCGAAAACATACCCCAGCCAAAAAGTGGGATCAAAGCGATGTACCAGCCGCCCTGCATAGCAGCGAGCATGACAACCGGGATCAACGCGAGCGCCAGCCAAAAGGGTGCCGCGTTTTGCAGCTTGGAGACCTGCTGTGATGTCAGAGTTGCCATGGCTGGGATGTCCTCTTGGGTGCTTTTTCCTTAGCCACAATAGCTTAGCGAAGGCTTACGCTCAATTCAGGGTGACGTGATGACACGCAACGTCATAAACCTTGCGCATAACGGTGGGCAGGCTGGCGGGGCTGAACTGCGGGTGGGGGACAAATTGGCCGCGTTCAGGCTCTGTTTCGGCCCAACTGGTAAGGACCTGAAGCTTGAGATGAAAATGCGTGAAGGTGTGGCGCACCTCCATACCAGTGTCTTGCCATTGGGTTTCAATCGGGGGGTGGGGTTGCGGGTCTTCATTCCAATCAGAGCCGGGCCAACCGAGCATACCCCCCAACAGCCCCTTCTCGGGACGGGTTTCAAGGAGCCACGCGCCGTCAGGGCGGCGGGCGACATAAGCGATGCCCTTGCGGGTGGGTTTGACCTTTTTGGGCAGCTTCTTCGGCAGCTCTGCCGCGGTGCCTAGGGCGCGGGCCTTGCAGGGGTCTTTCCACGGGCAGATGCCGCAAGCCGGGTTTTTGGGGGAGCAGATGGTGGCACCGAGATCCATCACCGCCTGATTGTAGTCGCCCTGACGTGACGTGGGCGTTAACGCCGCGGCCAACTTGGTCAGCTCTGGCTTTGAGGTGGGGAGCGGGTCCTCGACCGCGTAGAGCCGCGACATGACGCGTTCGACATTGCCGTCGACCACAGTGGCCTGCCGGTCGAAGGCGATGGAGGCAATTGCGGCAGAGGTGTAGGGGCCGATGCCAGGCAGGGTTTGCAACGCCTCCACGGTATCGGGGAAGGCGCCGCCGTGATCGGCAACAACCGCGCGCGCGCATTTCAGCAGGTTGCGGGCGCGGGCGTAGTAGCCGAGGCCCGCCCACGCGGCCATGACGTCCGCATCTTCAGCCGCGGCGAGGTCCGCGACAGTGGGCCAGATGCTGGTGAACTTGACGAAGTAGTCTTTGACCGCCGCCACGGTGGTTTGTTGCAGCATGATCTCAGACAGCCACACGCGGTAGGGGTCCGGCCGTATTCCGGCCTGCTTGTCGGCGGGCGGCGTGCGCCACGGCATGGCGCGGGCATGCACATCGTACCAGTCGAGCAGCGTTTGGGGGTCTGGCGTCTCACGCAAAGTTTATGTTCCTTGGTGTTGGGTTTTTAGTGCCTCGCATTGTCCTGAAGGGTAGACTAAAGCTGCCGCTTGAAAAGGGTGCTATGGCCGCAAAGCAGACATATCCCAAGACCAAGAGCCCGACCCGTCGGGGCCGCGGCTTTGCGTCCATGTCGGGGCTGATCCAGAACCGCGTGAAAACGGCGGGCGAAAAACGCGGCTTTGCGGTGATGCGGCTGCTGACCCATTGGGCGGAGATTGTGGGCGACGACCTGTCCAAGATGGCGACGCCGGTGAAGATTGGCTACTCGCGCGACGGGTTTGGGGCGGTGCTGACGGTGCTGACCACCGGGCCGAATGCGCCTTTGGTGCAGATGCAGCTGCCGCAGATACGCGAGCGGGTGAACGCGTGCTACGGCTATTCCGCCATCAGCCGCGTCGCTATCACGCAGACCGCGCCGGTTGGGTTCCACGAAGGCCGCGTTATGTTTGAGGACACGCCCGAAGAGGTGAAGCCGCCGGTGAGCGAGGAGGTCAAACGCGCCTCCGCCGCGATGACGGATGGCGTTGAGAACGAGGGATTGAAGGCCGCGTTAGAAACGCTGAGCCAGAACTATTTGTCGCGCAAAGGCGCATCGAAAGGGAACTGACATGAACCGCAACCTTCTGCTGGCAGGACTTGCCGTGGTGGCCGTCGCCATAGGCGGCTTCTTCGTGATGAACCGGGATGCCGCGCCCGGCGTGACAGAGCTTGGCTCTGCGCAGGCGCAAACCACGTCTGATATTGACACCTCCATGGTGAAGGAAATGACGATAGGTGCGGAGGACGCGCCGATCACCTTTATCGAATACGCGTCCTACACCTGCCCGCATTGCCAGCGGTTCCACAAAGATGTCTTCCCGCAGCTGAAAGCGGACTACATCGACACCGGCAAGGTGAAATTCGTGTATCGCGAGGTCTATTTCGACGGCCCGGGTCTTTGGGCGGGCATGATGGCGCGGTGCGGTGGCGAGGACCGGTTCTTTGGGTTGGTCGACCTGATTTATGAAAACCAGCGCACTTGGACCCAAGGTGAGCCTGCGCAGATCGCGGCAAACCTGAAGAAGATGGGCAAGTTGGCAGGTTTGACCGACGCGCAGCTGGATGCGTGCCTGCAAGATGGTGAGAAGGCGCGCGCGATGACGGCGGTGTTTCAGGAAAACTCGCAAGCCGATGGCGTGCGGTCGACCCCGAGCTTTGTGATCGACGGCAAGCTGGAATCCAACATGTCCTATGACGACCTGAAAGCGTTGCTGGACGCGAAGCTTTAGAGCGCGTCGATCAGGGCGTCCAACGGGGCCCAATCGTCAATTTGGAGCCTGACCGGCACCGTTAGAACTTGTGATCTGAAGGACGCGGGCAAACGCACCGCGTCCTTTTCTGTTGTGACAAGCTGTGCGCCCAGAGACGTTGCCTCAGACGCAAGACGCGTCAGCAGCGCGTCGGATAGCTGCTGATGGTCATCCAGCGGCTCTGACTTGGCGATGTCGGCCCCAAGGGCGCGGACGGTTGCGAAAAACTTGTCGGGCATGCCAATGCCGGCAAATGCCAAGACGCGCAGATCGGTCCAATCCATCCCCGTCTCCAGCGGCACGAGCTGGCCCGTCATATGCGGCAAACGATCCGGGAAATGGTGCAGCCCGGCAAACCGCCCCTGCGCCTTTGGGCCGCCAATACTGAGGAGCGCATCGGCGCGCGCCAAGCCGACGTCAACAGGTTCGCGCAGTGGGCCTGCTGGCAAGACGCGTTCGTTGCCAAAACCACGAGCGGCATCGGCCACGACGATAGAGATGTCTTTGTGCAGCGAGGGGTTTTGATGCCCGTCATCCAGCAGAATGACGTCGGCCCCGGCCTCAACGGCCTGTTGCGCGCCTGCCGCGCGGTCGCGCGCGATCCACGTGGGGGCAAAAGCCGCGAGCAGCAGCGGCTCGTCTCCGACCTCTTGCGCGCTGTGCTTCTGTTCGGACACCTGAAGCGGTCCTTCCAGCGACCCGCCATGCCCACGCGATACGATATGGGGCGACATCCCGCGGTCTTTCAGGCGCTGCGCAAGGGCGATGACAGTCGGGGTTTTCCCGGTGCCGCCGACATTGATATTGCCGACGCAGATCACAGGCACGGGAAGCTTAAGAGAATTCGCCTTGGCCAACCTCCGCGCCGTGACGTTCGCATAGAGCGCCCCAAGCGGTGCCAAGGCCCGCGCAGCAAGTCCGGGCGGGCGATACCAGAAGCCGGGCGCCTTCATGGCTGCGCCTCGACATGGTCGATCATCTCGGTGATTTCGGCCAGGGCGCGGTCTGTCGCGCCCGCACCGCTAGAGGTCACCTCCCAAGCCGCATGGGCGAGGGCGGCGGCGCGGTGGGGCTCCAACAGCTCTACGATTACCTCGCCAAGCTCTTCCGCAGTCACCACTTGTTTGGCCGCCGCGGATGTGTCCAACCGGTCATATATTTCTTCCGCGCTTGCGACATGGGGGCCATGCACGATGGCTGACCCAAGCGCTGCAGGTTCGTAGGGGTTATGCCCACCGATTTCGACCAGCGAGCCGCCAAGGAAAGTGACAGGGGCCACACGGTACCACAGCCCCATCTCGCCCAATGTGTCGGCCAGATAGATCTGGGTGGCAGGTTCCGGGTCCGCGCCTTCTGATCGCACCGAGACATTCCATCCCCTATCCCTGAGCATTGCCGCAATGTCCGGTCCGCGTTCCGGATGCCGTGGGGCGAGTATCAGGAGCAATCGGTGTGACGCCTTGATCGCCTGCGCATGGGCTATGGCGGCCAGTTCCTCTTCGCCCTCATGTGTCGAGGCGGCGAGCCAGACGGGTCGGGTTTTCAATTGGTCAGACAGACGTAACCGCTCAGCCTCGTTGTGAGGCAGCGCGCCGCCGCTTTCCTTGAGGGAGCCGGTGACTTCGATCTTGTCGCCTTGAACGCGAAGTTTCCGGAAGTAGTTTGCGGTCGTCTCGTCCTGCACAAATATCCGGTCGAAGCTGCCCAGAAGTACGCGGGCCGCGCCCGGCAACCACCGCCATTTCTTATGCGACTTTTCCGACATGCGCGCGTTCAGCAGCAACATCGGCGTTCCGCGTTTTTTCGTCTCTGCGATGAGGGCGGGCCACAGTTCGCTTTCGGTCCAGATGGCAATGTCAGGTTGCCAATGCGCGAGGAATTTGCGCACGAAAGGACGCGCATCAAGGGGTACAAACTGGTGGATGGTCTGGGGCGGCAGTCGGGTCTGGATCAGATCGGCAGAAGTCCGCGTGCCGGTGGTCATCAGCACGTTGAGGTCGGGAAAATCGTCGAGCATCTGTTCGATCAGGTTGAGCAGTGACAACGACTCGCCGACGGAGGCCGCGTGAAACCACACCAGCGTCCCTTTGGGGCGGGGCAACGAGGCCTCGCCGCGTCGTTCCGCGATACGGTCAGGGTGTTCTTTGCCCTCTGCCAGTCTGGCCTCGAGCTTGCGATTGGCAAAGCCCACCAGCCGGTTCGACACTGCCAGATAGGCCGCCAAGCCGATGGAGAATGCCACCTGACAGCCCGCTTAGTTGCCGAGCTCTTCGGTCGGGCTTGCAGGTGTTTCTTCGTCGCGCAGACGGTGAATATGGGCGATAAAGTAACGCATATGGGCATTGTCCACGGTGCGCTGCGCCTCGGATTTCCAGGCGTTGTAGGCGGAATCATAATCCGGGAACATGCCGACGATGTGGATGTCGCCAACATCCTTGAAGGCGTTTTTAGTGGGGTCGACGAGCTCGCCGCCGAAGACCAGATGCAGACGTTGTGTCATGGGTTTGGCTCCATTTGTTGTCGCGGTGACCATAGGGGAACCACGACGCACGTTACAGGGGGTATCGTGCAGGTGATGCGCCTTTTTAGGTTAGCTGAGCTTGAGGCGGGATTGCAGCTGCGGGTGCAGGTTCGGCCCGGCGCAGACGCAGCCATTATTCATCGGCCGGGGACGGTTAAATTGCAGCGGTTTACCGGCTATATCGGACGCGATGCCGCCGGCTTGGCGGACGATCAGTTCCCCCGCCGCGATGTCCCATTCCCAGCAGTCGCGCAGCGTCAGCATGGCGTCAAACCGGCCCTGCGCCACAAGGCTGAGCCGGTAGGCCAGCGACGGGCGGAAGTGGCGTGCCAGAGGGGGCGCGCCGTTGGTCCAGAACTCATCTCTGAGGTTGGGCTTGGCGGCAAGCACCGTCGCCCCGTCGAGGTTCGATTGCAGGGTGGCTTTGATCGGCTCCCCGTTCAGCATTGCGACCTCCGCCTCCGACGCGGTGTAGAGCCGGTCCATCATAGGCACATACACCACCGCACATGTGACGCGGCCGTTTTCCGCAATTGCCAGCGAGTGGGACCAGCTGCGTTCGCCCGCGATGAATGCGCGGGTGCCGTCAATTGGATCGACGATGAAGACGCGGTCATGGGTCAGTCGCGTCGCGTCATCCTCGGTCTCTTCGGACAGCCAGCCATAGGTGGCGCGGCTGGCCAGCAGCTCGGATTTGAGCATGGCGTCGATGGCCAGATCGGCCTCGGTCACCGGGCCTTGGTTGTCGTCCTTGTTCCAGACCTCGGGGTCGTCGCGAAAGAACGACCGCCCGATCTTGGCAGAGGCATGCGCGGCGTCGATCAGCAGTTGAAGGTCTTCATTCACCGGCAAGGATCAGCCCCTCAACCGCGAGGCTAGGGACAACGCGCGACAGGTGGGCGCGCCCGTCATTGGCAGGACGAATAGAGCGCAGCATGTCGCGCAGATTTCCCGCCAAGGTGCATTCGTTGACGGGGTAGGCGCGTTCGCCGTTCTCGACCCAGAAGCCTGATGCCCCGCGCGAATAGTCGCCGGTATTGGGGTTGATGGTGGAGCCGATCATCGAGGTCACCAGCAGCCCCGTGCCCATGTCCTTCAGCATCTCGTCCAATGTCATGTCGCCCTGCGTCAGGCTGATGTTCGAAATCGATGGCGAAGGCGGGCTGGACGTGCCGCGCGCCGCGCTGCTGGTGCTTTGCATCCCAAGCTTGCGGGCGTTGGCCAAATCAAGCGTCCAGCTTTGCAGAACACCGTCTTTGATGATGTCGCGTTTGGCTGTGGCCAGCGCTTCAGCGTCGAACGGTTTCGAGCCTGAGATGCGCACCCGGTGCGGGTCCTCGATGAGGTCCAGGCCCTTGGGCAACACCATCTCGCCCATCGCATCCATTAGCCAACTGGACCCACGTGCGATCATCGCGCCGTTGGCAGCGGAAAGCAGGTGGGAAATCAAGGAGGACGCGACACGTTCGTCAAAGATCACCGGGTAGGCGCCTGTCTTGGGCTTTCGTGCGCCGGCGCGTTTGACCGTGCGCTCGCCTGCTATGCGGCCGATATCCGCGGCATCGGGCAGGTCAGCCTGATAGATGCGAGCTTCGCCAAAATAATCCCGTTCCATCGCCGTGCCTTCCCCGGTGATGGCAACACAAGACGTGGACCGGCTGGAGCGTTGGTACCCGCCCGCAAACCCGTTGGACGCTGCCAGATGGATGCGGCGGGTGCCGTATCCCGCGCTTGCAGATTGAACCTGCGAGACGCCATTGACGGCAAGGGCTGCCGCTTCCGCGCGTTTGGCATCTTCTTCCAGCGCCTGCGCCTCGGGCTCAGCGGATGCGTCATAGAGATCAAGCGCCGCGGCGTCCGTGATCTGCGACAGCTGTGCGGCATCCGCCAGCCCTATATGGGGGTCCTCAGGCGCCTCGCTGGCCATGAACACGGCGCGTTCTGCCATATTTTGCAGCGTGTCAGGGTCGATCAGGGAGGAGGACACGCAGGCCTGCCTTTGCCCGACCATAACCCGCAACCCGACCTCCAACCCTTCCGAGCGTTCCGCGTGTTCCAGCTTGCCGCCAAGCACGTCTATTGAGACCGAGCGACCATCAGCCGCCAGCACGTCGGCCGCATCCGCGCCCGCGGATTTGGCCATCTTCAAAAGCTGCTGCGATAAGTCAGAGAGGGAGTGGGCCATGTGGCCTCCTGTATCAATGGTAGTGATGAGGTAGTGCCATGCGTGGGGTGGCGCAAGTGGTGCCGCATTGTGTTAGGCTGGCCGCAACCTTTTCAGGAGAGACCGATGATCGAAATTGACCAGACCGGGGACGTGCTGACGCTGGCGATCAACAGGCCCGACAAGGCCAATTCCCTGACCCGCGACATGCTGGCTGAGCTTGCCGACGCCATAGAAGAATGCGACGGGAAAGTCTTGATCCTGACCGGCCGTGGCAAGGTGTTCAGCGCCGGGGCCGACCTTGAGGCGGCCAAGGCCGGGCTGGCCACCGATCCGGTTTGGGAGCGGTTATCATCTGCGATTACCGGCTTCAAAGGCCTGAGCATTGCCGCGCTAAATGGCACCTTGGCAGGTGGCGCTTGCGGAATGGCCTTGGCCTGTGACCTGCGCATATCAGTGCCGACGGCGAAGGTGTTTTACCCGGTGATGCGGTTGGGGTTTTTGCCACAACCAAGTGACCCAAAACGATTGGCGGCGCTGGTTGGCCCAGCGCGGGCCAAGATGATCTTGATGTCCGGCCAGAAGATCGAGGCGGCGGAAGCGCTGGAATGGGGACTGATTGACCGGATTACCGACCCTGAGCACCTGATGGAAACCGCGCATCAGCTCGCGGCGGATTGCGTGGCCGCTGACGCCAGCCATGTGGCAGCAATCAAGCGGATGATTGATGCCTAGCGCTTTGGTCATAGGGGCGGGACCTGCGGGCTTGATGGCGGCCGAGGTTTTGGCGAAGGCCGGGCTATCGGTGACGATGGCCGACCAAAAACCGTCTGTTGCGCGGAAGTTCCTGATGGCGGGGAAGTCGGGCCTGAACCTGACCAAAAACGAAAAGGACGCCGCATTTCTGGCGGCTTATGGCGACAGCGCCAACTGGCTTGCCCCTATGATTGCGCAGTTTGGCGTGGCCGAGGTCATGGCCTGGGCGGAGGATCTGGATCAACAGATATTCACCGGCTCTACCGGTCGGGTCTTTCCGAAAGCCATGAAAGCATCGCCGCTTTTGCGGGCGTGGTTGCAACGGCTCGATGGTTTGGGCGTGGACCGGAAACTACGCTGGAGGTGGACGGGGTTTCGCGATGACAGCGCCGCGTTTGATACGCCGGAGGGCCTGCAAACCGTGGCCGCGGATGTGGTCGTATTGGCGTTGGGCGGGGCGAGTTGGTCAAAACTGGGGTCTGATGGCGCCTGGTCTGACGCGATGAAGGGCGAGGGCGTGGATTTGGTGGATTTTGCGCCCTCTAACAGCGGCGTTTCCGTCGGATGGTCTGACCACATGCAGCGGCATTTGGGGTCACCGGTCAAAAACATTGAGCTTCGCGCCGGCACGCTGCGCAGTCGGGGCGAGATTGTATTGTCAAAGACAGGGATTGAAGGCGGCGGGATCTACGCGTTGAGCGCCGCTTTGCGGGACGGCGCGGCGCTGAGCATGGACCTTATGCCTGACCTGTCAGAAGCGGCAGTTGCAGGGCGTCTGGCTAAACCACGCGGAAAAATGAGCGTTGGGACCTACTTGCGCAAAACGCTGAAACTGGACCCCGCCAAAATCGGGTTGTTGAATGAATTCTCGCGACCTTTCCCCGCGCAAGCGGCGGAATTCGCAGGCGTCATCAAAGCACTGCCGATTGCTACCCACGGCTTACGGCCGATTGACGAGGCGATTTCGACGACCGGCGGCATTGCGCGGTCGGCCGTTGACGGCAAGCTGATGTTAAAAGCCAAGCCGGGTGTGTTTGTCGCCGGGGAAATGCTGGACTGGGACGCGCCAACCGGCGGCTATTTGATCACCGCATGCCTGGCGACGGGCGCATGGGCCGGGCAAGCGGCGGCGGACTATGCCAAGCGCTAACTGCGCGCCATCATCGCCAGCCGGATCATCGCGCGTTCTACCAAAGCCATCTGCGGGATCGGCTGGGACGACCGCAGCTGCAAATCCGTGTCGGTGAGAAGTTTCAGGGCCTGTTCCAGCTTCGGCGCCCCCCAGCCGCGCGCCTGTCGGGCCAGCCGGTCTTTGCGCATATAGGGCACCGGCGGCCGCGCCCGAGCGAGGCCCGCTTCCGGACCGCCGGGGTCGCTGGCCGCGCTGAAGAGCTTGCGGAAATGTTGGTTGGCCCCGATGCACAAACGCACCGGTTGGACGCCTTGACCTTCCAGCTTGGCAAGAATTGGCCCGATCTCGCCGAACCGCCCTTCCGCCACAATATCAAGCGCGTCGTCAATGCCCGCTTCTGATGTCAGCGGCGCGCAATTGGCAACGTCTTCGGGCGTTACGGGCGAGGTGTCGCCATGTTTATAGAGGCTCAGCTTTTCAACCGTTTGGCGAAAGTCGCCCGGGTCCAGCACGCGGCCAAGGTCCATCAGGTCGGACAGCGCGTCGGCGGAAATATCCTGCACGCCAGCTTTTTTCAGCGTGTCTTCGATCTCGTCCCGGCCGGGCGGGTCGGCGTAGATCGCGGCGGCATAGGCGTTGTTATGCCCTTCGAACAGCTTGCGCAGTTTGGAGGTCGGTTTGAGCTGCCCTGCGGTGACGAGGATGAAGGCGTCGCCGTCACGCCACTCTTTCATCGCGGTCTCGACCGACGGGAACACGGTGTCGTTGGCGTCTTCCAAAAAGGCCACGCGTTGCCCTGGGAAGAACCCTTGGGCCGTCATCGCGTCCATCAGCATGGCCTTGTCCTTGCGCAGCTCGGCGGCGGGGATGCGGGTCAGGCGCATTTCTTCCTCGCCGTCGGGGCCGACGAGTGCGGCGATCGTGTCCTGCCTGCGCAGCGCGACGCGCATGGCGTCGGGCCCGTAGATCAGAAGCCCGGCGCGTTTGGGGTCGGGCTTGGCAAAGAAAGCGCGCGCGTCGCGGGCGTTCAGCTTCATGTCACAGATTGCCCGCATTGAGCAGCAACTGCGTGACAATCTTGTCCGCCAAGGCGGTCATCAACCGTTGCGTCGCGTCCCGTTCCGCAGCCAGTGTCGCCACCGGTTGGGCGGAGGCCGAATAGGACGTGAACGTGTTCACCTTGTCGGACATGACGGGCTGCCCTGTTGCAAGGTCGCGCAGCACGAAATCGGCGACGCCCAGAACATTGTAACGCGTAATGTCGTTGGAGCCGGAGATCGCCAGCCCCTCTTCCTGCACGGACAAGTCAACCTTTAAGCCGTAACGCGCCGCGGTCGCGCGTCCCAATCGTGCTTCCAGCTGTTCTGTCAGTTGAAACTGCTGGCGGTCCTTCGGATCATCCACCAAGACCGCGCCCCGCAAGGCCGATGCGCTGCCATTGGTGCCGTAGACCGGCTCAAACCCGCAACTCGCAAGCGCGGAAAGCCCAAGCCCAAGTAGAAGTGTGCGTCTAGACAACCACATTGATGATACGCCCCGGAACCACGATCAGCTTTTTCGGCGTGCCGCCGTCCAAAGCCTTGATCACAGCTTGGTCGGCCAAGGCCAGCTTTTCAACCTCTTCCTTGGGCAGGTCGGCTGGCACCTCGATCTCGGAACGGCGTTTGCCGTTGATCTGGATCGGCATGGTCACCGTGTCATCCTTCAACAAGCTTTCGTCGGCCTTGGGCCACTTCGCCTGCGCAATAAGGCCTTCGCCCCCCAGATGTTGCCAAATCTCTTCGCTCAGATGCGGGGTCATCGGCGACATAAGCTGCGCCAGCGTTTTGACCGCCTTGCGTTTCGCGCCGGGGCCCGCCTTGGATTTTTGGATGGTGTTGGCAAACCCGTACAGCTTGGCGACGGATTTGTTGAAGCCGAACGACTCGATCCCCATCGTGACTTCGTGGATCGCCTTCGCGGCTTCCTTTTCCAACGCAGCGTCGGTGTCGGTGCCATCTTCCAGCTCGGCGGCAAGCCGCCAGACGCGGCCAAGGAATTTCCAGGACGCTTCGGCGCCCGCGGCGGTCCATTCGACGTCTCGCTCCGGCGGCGAGTCGGACAGCACAAACCAGCGCGCGGTGTCCGCGCCGTATTGGTCGATGATATCCACCGGGTTCACCACGTTTTTCTTCGATTTGGACATTTTGGCGGAGGGGATGATTTCCACCGGCTCGCCTGTCGCGCGCAGCGCTTTTTTGTCCTGATCAACGTCTTCAGGGAGGTGGAAGACGGGCCGACCCTTGTCATCGCGGGTTTGGAAGATCGCATGCGTCACCATGCCTTGGGTGAAGAGCGCGTCAAATGGCTCTTCGGTGCCTTGCGGCAGATGGCCGGTTTTGCCCATCGCGCGGGCAAAGAAGCGGGAATAGAGCAGGTGCAGGATCGCATGCTCGATCCCGCCAATATACTGGTCGACGTTCATCCAATAGGCGGCATCATCCACATCCGTGGGGGTGGCCGCCCTTGGGGCGGTGAACCGTGCGAAATACCACGACGAATCGACAAACGTGTCCATCGTGTCGGTTTCGCGCTTTGCGGGCTTTCCGCAAGACGGGCAGGACGTGTCGCGCCAGGTCGGATGGCGGTCGAGCGGGTTGCCGGGAATGTCGAAGGTGACGTCATCGGGCAGAGCGATGGGAAGGTTCTCTTTCTTCTCAGACACCACGCCGCAATCGCTACAATGCACAACTGGGATAGGGCAGCCCCAATACCGCTGGCGGCTAAGGCCCCAATCGCGCAGTCGAAACTGCACTTTACCTGTGCCGAGCCCCTTTGCTTCGAAATAATCGATGGTGGCATCAATCGCGTCGGCGCTGGTCGTCTTCTCGATACCTGCGAAGTGGTCGATGAAGACGACCTCATCGGTTTTGTCGGGCACGAGGGCCTCGTTTCCCACTTCGGTCTCGTCACCCGGCATGTAGAACGCATTTTGCACCGGCAGGTCGTATTTGCGGGCAAAATCAAGATCCCGCTGGTCATGCGCCGGGCACCCGAACACCGCACCGGTGCCGTAGTCCATCAAGACGAAATTGCCGATCCAGACAGGCAGGTCCTGATCAGGGTAAATCGGGTGCGCCACGCGAATGCCCGTGTCGATCCCCTTCTTCTCGGCCTTCTCCATGGCGGCCTCGGTCGTGTCCATCTTGCGGCATTCGTCAATAAACGCGGCAAGGTCGGGGCTGTCTGCTTCAAGTGCCTTGGCAACCGGGTGGTCAGGGGCAATCGCAAGGAAGCTTGCGCCGCGCATCGTATCGGGACGGGTGGAGTAGCACACAATAGGATCGCCGCCGTCGCGGCGCTGGAACGGGATATCAATGCCCCGCGATTTGCCGATCCAGTTGGACTGCATCAACTTGACCTTGGCGGGCCAATTGTCCAGCCCGTCAATCGCCTGCAACAGCTCGTCTGCCATCGAAGTGATATTGAAGAACCATTGCGTCAGCTCGCGTCGTTCGACCGGCGCATCCGAGCGCCAGCCTTTCCCGTCAATCACCTGCTCGTTGGCAAGCACGGTCATGTCGACCGGATCCCAGTTGACCATGGCGTTTTTGCGGTAAACCAGGTTGGCTTCCAACATATCCAGGAAGAGCGCCTGCTGCTGGCCATAATATTCCGGGTCGCAGGTCGCGAATTCGCGGGTCCAGTCGATTGACAATCCGAGCGGCTTCATCTGGTCGCGCATGGCGGCGATGTTGCCGTAGGTCCAATCCTTGGGGTGGCCGCCTGACGCCATGGCGGCGTTTTCGGCGGGCATACCGAACGCGTCCCACCCCATAGGGTGCAGCACCGAGAAGCCACAAGACGCCTTATACCGCGCGATCACGTCGCCCATCGTGTAGTTGCGCACGTGCCCGATATGCAGGTTGCCGGACGGGTAGGGGAACATCTCCAGCACATAGTATTTTTGTTTCGCGTCGTCGCGCTTGGCGAGGAACGCTTCCGCCTCGTTCCAGGCTTTTTGCCATTTGGGTTCAACGGTGCGGGCATTGTAGCGGGACATTGTGATTCCTCAGGAACGAAAAAGGCCGGGCGTGAAGGCCCGGCGCTTTATTATGTTGGGATGGACGCGGGGTCTAGAGCTTGGTGTCGCGGATACGCAGCTGCCGCGCACGGGTCAGAATCGCGTCTTCAATTGCGCGCACTGTCTCAGTGCTGACGGACGCACCGCCGGAGCCTTGCAGAGCAACCCGCAGGGACCGCGCATCAAGAGCCGGGTCAGTAATGTAGATCGTGGCGCGATACGCGCGGCCAGAGCCTTGCGGACGCCCGTAACCCATTGAAATCGTTCCCGTGAACGGATCAGCGCGCTGCACCGGCATGAAATTCAACACATCAAGGGACGCGTTCCAGAGATACTTGTTCACCCGCAGCGTGACATTTGGATCGTCGTTGTTGCGGAACAGGTCAAAGACCGAGTCGCCTTTTTTGACTGCATTGGCCCGGGCGGCGCTGTCAAAGTCTTTGGAAAAGCCGTTCGGATCATTCTCGCGGCGTTCGTTCTTGCCGACGTTGCCGCTTGTGACAGGGCCGCTTAGACCGCTGAAATTGCTGTTGCCGCACGCTGAAAGGGCTGCAATCAACAGACCAGCGACGGCGAACTTACTCGATTTAGCGATCAACATGCTGACCCGACCTCTTATTTCGAAGGCTTTTGACCGTATTACCCAAGCATCCGCCCGGTCACAAGAATTATTAAGTAGACCGTAATCATTGGTCCGGTGGGGGCGTGAGCAAATCTGTGTGGCATGATGGCACCACTCAATATGCTTAGATTTCGGATCGTCGGTCCTATTCTTGCATTGCGGCCGTGATGGGTCGAAACAAGCTTGGACTCAGTTCGGATTCCCTGAATTGAGATGTCTAATAATAACCTTCGAGGGAAAACGATGAAAAAAGTTCTCTTCGCATCTACCGCTCTGGTCGCCTTTACCGGCGCCGCTGCCGCAGATGTCACCCTGTCCGGCCGCGCCGAAATGGGTATCTTCGACACCAACGCTGTAGGTGTTGGCGCACAATTCTTCACCGACATCGACGTGACTTTCACCATGTCCGGCGAAACCGACAACGGCCTGACCTTCGGTGCATCCGTCGATCTGGACGAAGCTGGCGGAAACAACACCCTGGTTACCTCTCCAGGTGGTGTTCCGATCGCAGGCGTTGCGATTGTTAACGGCGCAACCGGCAACAACGCTGATGATGGCGGCGCAACGATCTTCATCTCTGGCGGCTTCGGCACAATCACCATGGGTGACACTGACGGCGCTATGGACTGGGCCCTGACAGAAGCTGGCAACGTCGGCAACCCTGGCTCGATCGCTGATGACGAAACATCGCACGCTGGTTACCTGGGTTCTTACCTGGACGGCGCCTATGACGGCCAAATCCTGCGTTGGGACTACACAGTAGGCGACTTCGGCGTTGCTGTGTCCATCGATGACGACAACGGCGTTGCAGGCCTGTCGCCTGGCTACGCAATTGGTTTCAAATACAACCTTGACCTGTCCGGCACGACTGTTGCTCTGGGTCTTGGCTACCAAGACGTAGACACTTTGGGTTCCACTGTTGGTGTGTCCGCAAGCGCGACATTCAACAACGGCCTGTCCGCTGGCATCCAGTACTCGACATTCTCGGGTGACGTGGTTGGCACAGACGGTGACCACCTCGGCATCGGCGTTGGTTACACAACCGGCGCGTTCTCGATCCACGCAAACTACGGTAAATTCGGCACCGACTCGGCTGCTCTTGCTGATCCATCGGGCTACGGTATTGCCGCAGCTTACGACCTGGGTGGCGGTGCAGTTGTACACTTCGGCTACGGTAAATCTGACTTCGACACCGTTGGTGTTGCAGACTTCAGCACCGTATCACTGGGTCTTGGCCTGAGCTTCTAAGCTCACCCACTACCAAAGAATTGAGAGAGCGGGCCCTCGGGTCCGCTCTTTTTGTGAAATACCAAGCGTTGCAAAAATGTGCCGACGGAAGCGGATTGTTCCATCTGGGCTTTGCTGTGACGAAACATTGACGCTATTAAGATGACACACGCGGTATGCCGTGATCCAAAATCCTCCAAACATGAGGCACAAAAATGAAAAAGATTCTTATCGCATCTACCGCTCTGGTTGCCGTTACTGGTGCCGCAGCCGCAGATGTCACCCTGTCCGGCCGCGCCGAAATGGGTATCTTCAAGACGTCTGCAGCTGAAACGCAGTTCTTCACCGACATCGACGTGACATTCACCATGTCCGGCGAAACCGACAACGGCCTGACCTTCGGCGCATCCGTCGATCTGGACGAAGCTGGCGGAAACAACACCCTTGTGACAGCACCTGGTGGTGTTCCAATTCCAGGCGTTGCAATCGTTAACGGCGCAACCGGCAACAACGCTGACGATGGCGGCGCAACGATCTTCATCTCCGGCAGCTTCGGCACAATCACCATGGGTGACACTGACGGCGCTATGGACTGGGCCCTGACAGAAGCTGGCAACGTCGGCAACCCTGGCTCGATCGCTGATGACGAAACATCGCACGCTGGTTACCTGGGTTCTTACCTGGACGGCGCCTATGACGGCCAAATCCTGCGTTGGGACTACACAGTAGGCGACTTCGGCGTTGCTGTGTCCGTCGACGACGACAACGGTGTTGCAGGCCTGTCGCCTGGCTACGCGCTTGGTTTCAAATACGCGATCGACCTGTCCGGCACGACTGTAAACCTGGGTCTTGGTTACCAAGACGTTGACACACTCGGTTCTACCGTTGGTGTTTCGGCTGACGCGACGTTCGCAAACGGCCTGTCCGCTGGCATCGTGTACTCGACCTTCTCGGGTGACGTGGTTGGCACAGACGGTGACCACCTCGGCATCGGTATCGGTTACACCACAGGTGCCCTGTCGCTGCACGCCAACTACGGCCGTTTCGAAGCTGACACAGGCCCGAACCCAACTGCCGCAGGCTACGGCTTTGCAGCTGCCTACGATCTGGGCGGCGGTGCGGTTGTGCACTTCGGCTACAGCCGTGACGACGTCGACGGCGCAGCCTTTGACTTCCAGCGCGCATCGTTGGGCCTTGGCCTGAGCTTCTAAGCTCTACCACTACCAAAGAATTGAGAGAGCGGGCCCTCGGGTCCGCTCTTTTCTTTTGCGCGACAATGTGGTGATCAAGGAACCCAGCAAGGGAGCCAGAAATGCCGCTGCAAGACATCAAAGAGCGCATCGACGCCGAAGAGCGCCGAATGGGGAAGCCAGCCGGCCAAACGAAACTGATCGCGGTTTCGAAGGTCCAGCCGAACGAGCGGGTGGAAGCCGTTTTGGTGGAAGGTCACCGCGTCTTTGGTGAAAACAAGGTGCAGGAAGCCGCCGGAAAATGGCCTGATTTCAAGGGGCGCTTTGGCGGCGTGGAGCTGCATCTGCTCGGACCTCTGCAAACGAACAAGACCAAACAGGCAATGCTGCTGTTTGACGTGATACATAGCGTTGACCGACCGAAGCTCGCCAACAAATTGGCCACCTTATCTACCGAGCTGGGACACTGCCCTGATCTCTTCGTTCAGGTGAATACCGGCAAGGAGCCGCAGAAGGCAGGTGTCATGCCGGAGGAGTTAGACGCGTTTGTCGCCCAGTGCCGCGGCCTTGGGCTGCCAGTCATTGGCCTGATGTGCATCCCGCCCGCCGACGAAGAGCCGTCGCTGCATTTTGCCTTGCTGGCCAAGCTCGCGAAGCGGAACAAGCTGGACGGGCTCAGCATGGGCATGAGCGGGGATTTTGAGCGCGCGATTGCGCAGGGCGCGACCCATGTGCGGGTCGGCTCAGCCATCTTCGGAGACCGTGACTACGGTTGAACAATCAGTCTGGTCTGGTGTGTGATGCGTTTGGCGATCCAGAGCAGATGATCAGGGCGGAATGCCACGCAGCCCTCGGTCGGATGTCGAGGCTTTCGCCAGGCATGAATGAAGATCGCTGATCCCCGACCTTTGACCGCATAGGGCCAGTTCCAGTTCGTCAGAAATACCAAATCATACAAAGGGTCGGCACGGGTAAGCCGCTCGTGGCTGAACGCATACGGTGCTTGCGTCATATGGTTGTAATCGTCATGCGTCGCATCATCTGACCAAAGGTCACGCGGTCCAATCGGGACGGCCCAGTCCGAGGGTTTGGCCATCCGATCCGGCCGGTAGAGCATGCCAACGATGTTATGGATCCCCGTCGGGGTAGCACCATCCCCCTCGCATTTGTTGGTGCTGATGCCGCCTTTGCCGATGCTGCAGGGAAAGAGGCGACCGTGGAACCTGCATCCCCAGCGGGTGACCACGAGGTCCGATGGCGTCACAGAAGGTGCCCCGACTTCTTGGCCTTTGTCGCTAGGTAATCTGCGTTGAAGGGGCCTTTGCCCTCTTTCAAGGGGACGCGCTCTACCACCTCGAGGCCGCAGGATGCCATCCTGTCGACCTTGCGCGGATTGTTGGTCATCAGCCGTATTTGGCTGAATCCCATGGAGCGCAGTATTTCCGCACCAACGCGGAAATCGCGTTCGTCGTCTTCAAAACCTAACCTGTGGTTCGCCTCGACGGTATCGAACCCCTGGTCCTGCAGTGAATAGGCACGCATTTTGTTGGCAAGTCCGATCCCGCGCCCTTCCTGATTGAGGTAAAGCAGCACCCCGCTCCCCTCCATGCCCATTTGGCGCAGCGCGCCATGCAATTGCGGCCCGCAATCGCATTTGAGGGATCCGAGCAAATCGCCGGTGAAACAAGCAGAATGAAGCCGGGTCAGAACAGGCGCGTCACGAGGCGGCCTGCCGATTTCGACCGCATAATGCTCTTCACCGCCGTCATCGGGCCGGAACACATGCAACCTCCCCGCTTCGCTCACGGCCAGCGGCAGGTTTGCGCTGACAACTGGCAACAGCGGGTTCGCGCGTTCCAAATGAGCCTCCAGAGCCGCCAGCGAAAGGCGTGTGAGCCCGTCTATGGCAGTCTCGCCGACCGGAGTGGTCAGGACGGCTGGGATCAGCCGCGCTGATTTCACCAGGTTGATAGAGAGGCGCACCGTTTCGGCCGACCCATCGCGCTGGGTGCGCAGGGGGCCCTTCATCGGCGCGTTCAGATCATCTACCGGATCAATGATGGAGTGTATCCACGACAGCGGCGCGTCATCGGGGACAACGATTCGGGCAACATCGCCATCATAGGCGCGGGCTTTCAGCGTTTCGGCCCGCCAGACCGTAACCCCCAGAACCAAGGTGCTATCCTTGAGGCGCAGGGTCGCGAGGCGGCCTGTATTCAAAGTTTCGGCCGCAAACACCAACTCGTCGTCCAAAACGATGGGAACGCCCATGCGCAGGTCGGATCGCGCACGCGCGATAAGTTCAGTTGTGTTCGGCAACAGGCTCATGTGGCCACCATCTGTAACATTCAGGTCCGATCTTTACTGCGAATGACAGGAATTTGAAACATTTGCCGTCTACACGACACGACGCCGTGAATAACAGGCGCGTGAGTTGTTCATTTGCCTGCGTCACGACATCTTCATAGCAACAGATAGAGGAACTGACATGGCTATTCTCAAGAAAATCCTGCTTGTCGACGATGACGACGACCTTCGCGAAGCGCTTTCAGAACAATTGGTTATGACCGAAGACTTCGACGTGTTCGAGGCTGAGGATGGCACCAACGCGATGGAGAAGGCCAAAGAGGCCATCTACGATCTCGTGGTTTTGGATGTCGGATTGCCGGACACGGACGGCCGCGAACTGTGCCGCCTGATGCGCAAACAAGGTGTGAAATGCCCCATTCTAATGCTGACCGGCCATGACAGCGATGCTGACACGATCCTTGGCCTTGATGCTGGCGCGAATGACTACGTGTCCAAACCCTTCAAATTCCCGGTCCTTCTGGCTCGTATCCGCGCTCAGCTGCGCCAGCACGAGCAGTCGGAAGACGCCGTGTTCCAGCTTGGACCATACACGTTCAAACCAGCGATGAAGATGCTGATCACCGAGGATGAGAAAAAGGTTCGCCTGACGGAGAAAGAGACCAATATTCTCAAGTTCCTGTACCGTTCAACTGACGGTGTCGTGGCCCGCGATGTACTGTTGCACGAGGTCTGGGGCTACAATGCAGGCGTGACCACGCACACATTGGAGACACATATCTACCGTCTTCGTCAAAAAATCGAACCAGAACCGTCTAATGCCCGCCTTCTTGTGACCGAATCGGGCGGCTACAGACTGAACGTCTAAGCAATCCCCTGGTCACATCGGGGTTATGATGTGACACCTCCCTGTTGGACTGCCCGGGCCTCGCGCCCGGGCGTTTTTTTTGGTCTGGGCTTGTATTAGCCTAGTCAGACATGTGGAGGCACAATGCGTCTTTTTCTAAAAATAGCGGGCTTTGCTTTCCTTGCCGTTGTGGTTTGTCTGGTCGGTTTCCGCGCAGCTGCAGCTTGGCGCGAAATAGAGCCGAGAGATCTGAGTGCTCCACCGGAAGGAAGGATGATCGAGACCAGCCAAGGCGAGGTGTATGTCGAGGAATATGGGCCGAATGGCGGCCGGCCCGTGCTTTTGGTCCATGGCTCTGTCGGGTGGTCGCGGTTTTGGTATGAAACGACCGATGCGCTTGCGGCGGCGGGGTACCGCGCCATTGCGTTTGACTTGTCTCCAATGGGGTTTTCGGAGCGAGACAAAGACGGTGACTATAGCCGTGGCAAACAAGCCGCTCGGATTTTGGCACTGACGGATGCGATGCGAATATCGCCCGTTCTTGTTGCGCACTCATTCGGCGCCGGACCCGCGACCGAAGCCGTTATGTTGTCGCAGGACAGCTTTGATGCGTTTGTCATCGTCGATGGCGCAATTGGTGTGGGGTCGCATGAAGCGGAGAAGACGCTGCCACTGCCGCTTAGATCGCCTGCGCTACGCGAGGTTGGTGTTTCGCTCACGGTGACAAATCCCTGGGCGTTGAAGCCACTCCTGCAGCTGTTTTTGCACCGAAAGGAGGCGGCGACGCAGGAGTACCTGGACGTGTTGAGTGTGCCCTTCACCGTAGCCGGCACGACCCCGGCGATTGCGGATTGGCTGCCAACTCTGTTGGTGCCGCCTACTGATGCCTTGAGCACCCGGAGGGACAGCTACGCGACGTTATCGCTTCCCGTTGGCATCATTTGGGGCGCCGAGGACACCGCGACGCCCCTTACCCAAGGGGAGGAGCTAAACGCTCTGATACCCAGTTCAAAACTTAAGGTCCTAGATGACGTTGGCCACATTCCCCAGATCGAGGACCCAGCGCTGTTTCAAGAGGCGTTGCTGGACCTGCTCCAAGGATTTTAGCCCCATTAGCTTGGCGGGATGCGCAGCTTCAACGCACCGTAGATCGCCATGAAAATAGAGGCGGCAACTCCAAAGATGTAGGGCGCGCGAAGCGCCAGTTCCCGCCCAAACTCACCCTCCAACCCGTTTACAAGAAAGCCCGCGAAGAGAGCGCCAAGCGGGATCGTGCCCCAACCGAAAAAGCGGTAGATGGAATTGACCCGGCCCAGCAGCTCGTCGGGAATGATCCGTTGGCGCAAAGACACGGTGACAACGTTCCAAATCATCCCGAAGAACACCTCCATAAACAAAGCAATGCTGGCGACATAGGGGTTGGACGTCACAGCCAGGATCAACAGCGGAAGGGGAAACGCAAATAGGGTCATCATCACGGTGCGATGCCCGCCAAGACGTTTGCTGACGAGCGGCCCAATCATGCCTCCGGCGACCCCGCCGACCGCACCTGCAGTCAACAATATGCCATGGCCCGCCGCGCTGAGGCCGTAGATTTCCTGAGACAACAGCACGAGAATGGTGGCCGACATGAAGAACACGAAGTTAACCCCGCCCAGCATAATGGCCAGCCGCAATATGAGGGCGTGACTGCGTATCCAGTCGATGCCCTCGCGCATCTGCGACCAGAAGCCATTGATGACGTCCGGCTTGTCGCGTGGGGCCAGTACCACCAGCCACATGCACCAAGCCGCACCGCCAAACATCAACGCGTTCACCACGAAGGGGATGGGGACAGCGAGGGCGATTAGGATGCCCGCGACAGGGGGTCCAACGAACTGCCCCATGATCTGCTCGATGCTCCAGAGCTGGCCATTGGCTTTTTCCAGCTCTGACTTTTCCACGATGGAGGGCATTGCGGTTTGGGCGGCGTTGTCCCGCAAAACCTCGGCGCTGCCCAGAAGTAAAGCCGCCGCACAAAGGCCGAAGATAAAGATTGGTGCCTGTGCCGAGTCGTCCGCCAAAGGTAGGGCAGGGGCCGATAGCACCAGGCCTATGACGCCAGCGGTGATCAAAGTGCGCAACACGTCCGCCAATACCATCAAGCGTCGACGGTCATATTGATCGGTAATCACGCCAGCTGGCAAAGAGAACAAGAGCCAAGGCAGTCGGGACGCAGCGGCGACGAGTGCGATAAGCGCGGCGTCGCGCGTCACCAGCGTGGCGAGCCAAGGGAAGGCAAGCATAGCAATCCCATCGCCAAGGTTCGAAACTGCGGCGGCGGAAAACAACAGGCGGTAGTTGCGGTTTGTTGCAATCAGCGACATCTGGGTCACCTCTGCTCTGGTGATTGGGAGGGCGTCGGACTAACGTCCCTCAACCGTCGGCTGCCGACGCGGCAATGTAAACAGCGGAGCTTCATCATGCCTTTCACCGTCTGCACCTGGAACATCAACTCTGTCCGCCTGCGGGAGCCAATTGTCCTGAAGCTACTGGAAGAAGAAGCGCCGGACGTGTTGTGTCTGCAGGAATGCAAAAGCCCGGTGGAAAAGATACCGACAGCGGGCTTCCATGCCCTGGGCTACACCCACATGGTTGCGCGCGGTCAGAAAGGGTACAACGGCGTCGCTATTCTGTCCCGGATTCCGATGGTTGAAGCTGGCGCTGAGGACTTCGCCCAGCTTGGCCATGCCCGCCACATCGCCGGGAAGCTGGAAAACGGCGTGACCATCCACAACCATTACGTACCCGCTGGCGGCGATGTCGCTGACCGCACAGTGAATGAGAAGTTTGGCCAGAAGCTTGATTACCTGACGGATATGCGCGACGCCTACCGCGCGAATGCGCCTCAAAAATCAATATTGGTCGGGGACCTCAACATCGCGCCACGTGAGGACGATGTATGGTCCCACAAGCAGCTTCTCAAAGTTGTGAGCCACACGCCCATCGAGGTCGAGCATTTGTCGGAGACAATGGAGGCAGGCAAATGGGTCGATGTCACCCGGCAGGACATCCCCGAAGGTCAGCTATATTCGTGGTGGTCCTACCGCGCCCGCGATTGGGATGCCGCAGATAAGGGGCGCAGGTTGGACCATGTTTGGGCCACGCCGGACATTTCCAACGCTGCGCATGGCAGCCGCGTGCTGCGTGACGCACGCGGGTGGGAGAAACCATCCGACCACGCCCCGGTCTTCGCAACATTTGATCTTTGAGCGCCGCGTCTCCATATACACGGCAACACCATTCTTAAGCTGAGGCCCAAATGCTAGAACTGAACGCTGGAAACGCCGCCCCCGCTGGCGATTTGATCAAAGACGGCTCCGAAATGACCTTCATGGGAGATGTTATCGAGGCCTCGAAAGAGGTTCCCGTTATCGTCGACTTCTGGGCGCCTTGGTGTGGCCCCTGCAAAACGCTTGGCCCCGCCTTGGAGGAGGCTGTCACAGCCGCCAAGGGCGCGGTGAAGATGGTGAAGATTGACGTCGACCAGAATCAGGGCATCGCCGGTCAGTTGCAGATCCAATCTATCCCTACGGTCTATGCGTTTTACGAAGGCAAGCCCGTCGATGCATTCCAGGGCGCACTGCCCGGAAGCGAAATCAAGGCCTTTATTGACAAGTTGATCGGGCTGTCAGGCGGGGAAGCTGACGGAGGCCTCGCAGATGCGCTGGAAGCCGCAGAGGCCATGTTGGAAGAAGGCGCCGCCGTGGATGCGGCACAGACATTCGCGGCTATTTTGGGTGAGGACGCCACAAGCGCGGCGGCCTATGGCGGTTTGATCCGGGCCAATCTTGCCATGGGCGAGATAGATCAAGCGGATGCGATGATCGAAAATGCGTCGGACGAGATCAAGGCGACGCCGGAATTTGAAACGGCGAAGGCACAGCTGGACCTTACCAAACAGGCCGAGAGCGCGGGCCCGCTGGCCGAGCTGGAAGCCGCCGTCGCTGCAGATGAAAACGACCACCAGGCGCGTTACGATCTAGCAATTGCTATGCACGCTGCCGGTGATGCGGAAGGTGCGATTGACCATCTGCTGGAATTGTTCCGCCGTGACCGGGAATGGAATGACGGCGCTGCGAAGACGCAACTCTTTACCGTTTTTGATGCCTTGAAGGCCGAAGACCCGCTTGTCTTGTCAGGTCGCCGCAGATTGTCGTCGATGATATTTGCCTGATCCAAACTGCGGGCTAGCTGTTCGTTATGTTCTCAGCCGCCGATCTCCCGGACACAATTCCAATCTTCCCCTTGCCGGGAGCGTTGCTGCTGCCGCGTGCTCGGTTGCCACTGCATTTGTTTGAGCCGCGATATCTGCAGATGTTCGAAGATACGCTGAAAACTCCGTCCCGGTTGATTGGCATGGTGCAGCCTCATGATGGGCCGGGCGGCAAGGCGCAACTTCATGCCATTGGCTGTGCCGGCCGTGTGACCCAATTCTCCGAGACTGAAGATGGTCGCTACATGATCACGCTGAGCGGCATTTCGAGGTTCCGCATTCAGGAAGAAGTGACTGGCTTTAGCCCTTACCGCAAAGCGCGCACCAGCTGGGCTGGGTTCGAGCGTGACCTGGGGTTCGTCGAAAAAGACGACGCGTTCGACCGCCCCCGGTTCCTAAAGCTGCTTGAAAAGTTCTTTGCCGACCAAGACCTGCAAACAGACTGGGACAGCCTGAAAGAGGCGGAGGACGAGCTGTTGATCAACTCGCTGTCGATGTTGTGCCCGTTTGATCCTGAGGAAAAGCAGGCGCTGCTGGAAGCTCCATCCTTAAGCACCCGCCGGGAAACTCTGGTCACGTTAATCGAATTCGCCCTGCGTGGCGGCAACAGCGAGGAGATGCTGCAATGAGCGATACTGGGTTTGACCGTCGGATGCTGGACGGGCTCGTCTGCCCCGTCTCCCAAGGCACATTGAGCTACGACGCCGAAAAGCAGGAACTGGTGTCAAAGGCGGGCAAGATCGCCTTCCCCATCCGCGATGGTATTCCGATCATGTTGGTAGATGAAGCGCGTCAGCTGGACTAAAGCGTCCGGCCCTGCAGTAAGCGGGGCAGGTCACCGGTGAGGCCAGCGGCTTCGCGGATGAAGCCCCTTCGAAGAGCGGGCGAGCTGCTCACCAACCCCAACCCCAGATCGCGCACCAATCGGACCGTCGGATTATCGTTCGAGAACAGCGCGTTGAACGTGTCCGTCGCACGGGCCAGTAACGTCGCGTCAAACCTGCGCCACGCTGCGTAGCGTTCCAACACGTCGGGGGCGCCAATGTCCTCACCCCGTCTCAGCGCGTCGGTCACAACTTCCGCAAGGGCGGCGACGTCGCGCAGGCCTTGGTTCAGGCCTTGCCCGGCGATCGGGTGAACCCCGTGGGCAGCGTCCCCGACAAGCGCAATCCGTTCGGCGACCAGAGCCTCGGTTTCGGTCAAGTTCAGCGGGTAGGAGAACCGCGCGCCCGCGACATGAATGTCGCCCAGAAAATCTCCAAATGCTGGCCGCAGGGCTGCGATAAATGCGTCGTCATCCAGCGCGCCCAACTCTTCGGCGCGGGCCGTGGTTTCCGCCCAGACGATTGCGCTTCGGTTGCCGGTCAGTGGCAGGATGGCCAGCGGCCCAGCGGGCATGAAGAACTGATGCGCGATCCCGCCATGTGGTTTCTCGTGGCCAATCGCGGCAACCAGCGCGGTTTGTTGGTAATCCTTTAAGCTGCGCTTAATACCTGCGCGCATTGCCGTACCGCTTTGGCGACCATCGCACCCTACGATCAGCCGCGACCGGACCGCTTGGCCATCCGCGATGACCTCCGCCCAGCCGTTCTGGACATGCTGCTCTGTCACCGTCGCAGGCGCGAGGTGGGTAATGTTCGGGTGCGCGGCAACCGCATCAAGATAAGCGCAGCGCAGATGTCTGTCCTCGACCATGTAACCCATGGGGCCTTCTTCGATCTCGGAGTGGTCAAAATGCATCCAGAAAGGGGAGGGGCCTTCCCCGGCGCGGCCGTCGGTCACCTTGATTTCCAACATCGGTTGGGCGTCAGGTGCGATCTGTTCCCAAACGCCGATTGCACCCAGCAGCCGGGTGGATGCCAGGGCAAGCGCGTATGCCCGGCCGTCAAAATCGGCAAGGCTTCGTTCGTCGGCGGGCAGCCGGTCGATTAACGTGACGGTCAATCCGCCGCTTGCCAGTGCAAGCGCCAACCCGGTTCCGTTCAGGCCGCCGCCCACGATGGTGATGTCATTCTGTATGCCCATGACCCGCAATATGGTGGTGCGCGCGGGATTGTCCATGCGCCCATGCGCCGCTACCGTCGCCGCACCAATAAAGAGGAATACGTCGATGTCTGAAGCTTGGCTGACAATGAGTGCAACTGACTTGGGGCGGGGCATCGCCAAAGGCGATATTGACCCCGTCGCGTTGACCCAAGCCTATCTGGACGCGGCCAAAGCACACCAGTATTCGCATCGCATATTCACCACTCTCACGGCTGAACGCGCATTGGCAGAGGCAGAGGCGGCGTCGGAGCGGGCAAAGCTGGGCCTTCGGCGCAGCATGTTGGACGGTGTGCCAATTTCGTGGAAGGACCTCTTTGACAGCGCCGGAACGGTCACCGAAGCGGGAAGCGGCCTGCTGAAAGGGCGTGTGCCGGATGCGGACGCGGAAGTTCTGCGCAACGCCACGGCCATGGGCCTCGTTTGTGTCGGCAAAACCCACATGTCCGAGCTGGCGTTTTCGGGCTTGGGGCTGAACCCTGTGACCGCGACCCCGCCTTGCGTAAACGATCACGACGCGGTCGCGGGTGGGTCCTCGTCAGGCTCCGCGACATCCGTAGCCTTCGGGTTGGCGGCAGGCAGCATCGGGTCCGACACGGGCGGGTCGGTGCGCATCCCGTCTGCGTGGAATGACCTTGTGGGCCTAAAGACCACCATTGGCCGCGTCTCCGTCAAAGGCTCAGTCCCGCTTTGCCCACGTTTCGACACCGTCGGCCCGCTTTGCCGGTCCGTTGAAGATGCGGCGCATCTGCTTGCGGCGTTGGAGGGCACGAAAACCGCAGACCTTGAGGGGGCAGACTTGGAAGGCGCGAGGTTATTGGTGCTCGAAACAGCCGCGTTTGATGACATCCGCAAAGAACCCAAAGCGGGCTTCAAAGCCGCGCTTAAGCGTCTCAAGAAGGCAGGGGCGCAGATTACCTACACGGAAATTCCTGAGGTTTCCGAAGCGCTTGCCCTGTCGGGTGTACTCTTCGCAACAGAGGCCTACGCCGTCTGGCAAACTGAAATTGAGGCTAACCCGGACGCAATGTTCCCAGAGATATTAAACAGGTTCCGGTCGGGCAAAGACACTTTGGCCAAGGACTTTCTGGGCGCTTGGGCGCGTTTGACCGAGCTGCAGGCCGTTTGGGCCGCGAAAACGGCGGCATTTGATGCGGTCGTCATACCCACATCGCCCATATTGCCGCCAAATCTGGAACGGCTGATGACCGACAGCGACTACTACGTCACAGAAAACCTGCTGGCGCTGCGCAATACCCGCATTGGCAATTTGATGGGGTTGGCGGGGCTGACACTGCCAACAGGCGTGCCATCGACCGGCATTATGTTCCTCAGCGCACCAAATAGCGAAGAACGGCTGCTGCGTCTCGGCGCTGCCGCAGAGGCCGCGCTCAGCTAAAGGGCCAAAAAGACACAACACATTGCGCCGATTGCCAAATCTGGCTTGGTTTTGCTGGACCGGGGGCGGCTCAGTAGCTACTTTCTAAGGAAACGGGGCGAAATGATCCCGTACCTTGAGGCAGTATAGTTGGTCCAATGACCTATCCAGAGCGGTTTTCGAACCTGCCCCCATATGCGTTTCCGCGTCTTCGGACGCTATTGAACGGCCTTGAGCCGGACGGTGCGCCTGTGGACATGACCATTGGCTCTCCGCTGCATCCCGCCCCGCATTGGATCGCCGACATCATCGCGCAGAACATGGGCGGTTTCGGCCCTTATCCGCCAAATGACGGCACACCGGAATTGCGCGCCGCAATCTCCGATTGGATCAAACATCGCTACGGCGTGGACTATCCCGCCGACACCCAGATTTTCCCGCTCAACGGCACGCGCGAGGGGTTGTTCAACGCCTCGCTTGCGATTTGCGAAGAGCAGAAAAACGAAATGCGCCCTGTCATCCTGACACCAAACCCGTTCTATCAGGTCTATGCCGTGGCCGCGCTCGCCGTGGGGGCAGAGCCGGTTTACGTGCCTGCGACCCGTGAATCGGGCTTCTTGCCAGATTACAGGGCGCTACCCAAAGACATCCTGAACCGCACGGCGGTGTGCTACATCTGCTCGCCATCCAATCCGCAAGGGGCTGTGGCGACACGGGACTATTGGGCAGACCTGATCGCATTGGCAGAAGAATACGATTTCACCATCTTCGCCGACGAGTGCTATTCCGAGATTTATCGCGAGGCCCAACCTACCGGCGCTTTGACAATTGCGGCACAGGTTGGCGCAAACCCTGAACGGGTCATGTTGTTCAATTCGCTGTCCAAACGGTCGAACCTTGCTGGTTTGAGGTCGGGCTTTGCGGCCTCCGGCCCCGAGAACATCAAGCGCATGAAGTCGCTGCGCAACTATGCAGGCGCGCCCTTGGCGCTGCCGTTGCAGCGCGTCGCCGAAAAGATTTGGGCCGACGAGGATCATGTCGAGGCCAACCGCGCGCTGTATCGCGAAAAGCTGGACTACGCGGACGAGCTGTTCAAAGGCGTGCAGGGATTCGAAGCCCCCGAGGCGGGTTTCTTCCTGTGGCTGCCCGTGAACAACGGTGAAGAGGCAACGAAAAAGCTGTGGCTTGAGAAAGGCGTCAAGGTTTTGCCCGGTGCCTATCTGGGTCGCGACGCTCAGGGGGGGAACCCCGGAGAAAAATATATTAGGGCGGCTCTTGTGGCCCCCATGAACGAATTGCAGCCGGGGCTCCAAGCCCTGAAGAACTGCATCTACGGTTAAGGCGAGGGACGAACATATGGCGTATCAGGCAAGGCAACGCGATCCGTTTTTGGACAGCGACATGCAGGCAGCGATCGAGCAACGCGGCAAGGAGCTTTTTGGCCTCGCCCTGTTGGGCTTTGGTGTGCTGGTGACGCTGATGCTGGTGTCTTACGTCCCCGAAGATCCAAGCTGGTTATCCGCCACAGATGAGCCGGCCAAGAACTGGCTCGGCCGCTTTGGTGCGTCTCTGGCCTCACCGCTCTTTGTCATCGTGGGCTTTGGCGCGTGGGCGATCCCGTTCATCACGGTAATCTGGGGCTTGCGCTTCATCCTGCATCGCGGCGAACAGCGCGCCATCGGCCGCTTGCTTTTTGCACCACTGGCGGTCGCATTGGCCTCTGTCTATGCCTCCACCCATGTACCGGTGACCGAATGGACCCACTCCTTCGGATTGGGCGGATTGTTTGGTGACACAGTGCTGGGCGCTATTCTGGGCGTTGCCCCCGTAAGCGCCGTGTTCGGCCTGAAGGTCATGGCATTCCTCGTGTTCGTCAGCCTGTTCTTGCTGTCTCTTTTTGTGCTGGGTTTTGATAAGGAAGAACTGCGCTCGGTGCTGCGGTTCATGTTTATCGGCGTGATCTTGACCTATGCGAGCATTGCCAAGCTGTTTGGCGCTGCATCCAAAGGGGCCGCAAGGGGTGCAGTGGCGGCTGCCAGCAAAGCCTCTGCAGTCAGGGCTGAACGCAAGGAAGCCCGCATTGCCGCAGCGGAAGAAGCCGCCGCCTATGCCGAGTATCAAGAAGACGTCCCCGTCGCAGGCCCGTCGCTGCGCCGCGCGCCAACAGTTGTAACGCCCGAACCTGCGCCTGAGCCGCAGATCGAAGTGGCCGCACCCCAGCCCAAAACCGGCCTGTTGGCACGTGTGCCTGCGCTGGTGAAACGCGTCACGGAACCGCCCGCACCCGCGCTGGACGAAGCGGTCACCTATGACGTCGAGCTTGAACCAGAGGACCGCATCAAATCCCGCATCAGCGATGTGATCAAAAACCGCGCACGCCGGGTTCCGACGTTGGAAGCAAACACAACGCCCGAAGCGCCGACAATGCGCGCCGAACCTGTTTTGACGCGCGGACCTGACCCGCTTTACATCACGCCAACAGCTGATGCTGATCCCGATGCGCATCTCGCTGAGGACGCGCTTCTTGAGCCCAAACCGGCCGCCCCCGAACCGCATGTGTACACCCCGCAACCCAAAGCTGTGGTCCAGCAGCCTGTGCGCAAAGCGCCGGCCCCGTCCTCCCGTGCGAAAGCCGAGGCGCAGCCTGCGTTGAAATTTGATGACAAAGCGGCGGATTTCGAACTTCCCCCGCTGAACCTTCTGTCCAATCCCGAAGTTGTCGAACGCCACGTCCTGAGCGACGAGGCACTGGAAGAGAACGCCCGGATGCTGGAAGCCGTGCTAGATGACTACGGCGTCAAGGGTGAGATCGTCAGCGTGCGCCCCGGCCCCGTCGTCACCATGTACGAGCTGGAGCCCGCGCCCGGCCTGAAAGCCTCCCGCGTTATCGGGTTAGCTGACGATATCGCCCGTTCCATGTCCGCGCTGTCGGCACGTGTGTCCACCGTGCCTGGCCGTTCCGTGATCGGCATCGAACTGCCAAACGAGAAGCGCGAAATGGTGGTCCTGCGGGAAATACTCGCGTCGCGCGACTTCGGTGACGGCACCCAGAAACTGCCGCTTGCGCTTGGCAAAGACATCGGCGGCGAAAGCATCGTGGCCAACCTCGCCAAGATGCCTCACCTCTTGATCGCGGGTACAACCGGCTCCGGTAAATCTGTGGCCATCAACACCATGATCTTGTCGCTGCTCTATAAGCTGACGCCGGAAGAATGCCGCCTGATCATGATCGACCCCAAGATGCTGGAACTCAGCGTCTATGACGGCATCCCGCACCTTCTGTCGCCCGTTGTGACCGACCCGAAAAAGGCGGTTGTGGCCCTGAAATGGACCGTGGGCGAGATGGAAGAACGCTATCGCAAAATGTCCAAAATGGGTGTGCGGAACATCGACGGGTACAATTCGCGGGTGAAAGATGCGCTCGCGAAAGGCGAAATGTTCTCCCGCACCGTGCAGACCGGGTTCGATGACGAAACCGGCGAGCCAATGTTCGAGACCGAGGAATTCCAGCCCGAAGCGATGCCTTATATTGTGGTGATCGTGGACGAGATGGCCGACCTGATGATGGTCGCTGGCAAAGAGATCGAAGCCTGCATCCAGCGCCTCGCGCAGATGGCGCGTGCCTCGGGTATCCACCTGATCATGGCCACGCAGCGCCCGTCGGTAGATGTGATCACCGGTACGATCAAGGCCAACTTCCCGACACGTATTTCATTCCAGGTGACGTCGAAAATCGACTCGCGCACTATCTTGGGAGAAATGGGCGCCGAGCAGCTGCTTGGTATGGGCGATATGCTTTACATGGCTGGTGGGTCAAAAATCACCCGCGTCCACGGGCCGTTTGTGTCAGATGAAGAGGTGGAGGAAATCGTCAACCATCTGAAGTCGTTCGGGCCGCCCGAATACATGTCTGGCGTCGTCGAGGGCCCGGACGACGAAAAATCCAGCGACATTGACATGGTGCTTGGCCTTGGTGGCAACACAGACGGCGAAGATGCGCTTTATGACACCGCCGTTCAGATTGTGATCAAAGATCGCAAATGTTCGACCTCCTATATCCAGCGGAAACTCGCCATTGGATACAACAAAGCAGCGCGTTTGGTGGAGCAGATGGAGGAGCAAGGCCTTGTTTCACCAGCAAATCACGTTGGAAAACGAGAGATTTTGGTGCCTGAGCAGGCTTAGGCAACCTTTCACCATATTGCAGAGTTGTGACTGGGCGCGGGTTTAATCCTGTGCCCAATTGCTTAACTAAGGGTACATGATGATGAAAAAACTGTTCCTCGCGCCCCTGATGTCGCTCGCTTTGGCAGCGCCAGCTTGGGCAGACAAAATCCCGCTAAATGCACTGGCGGGGTACATTAGTGGCATCACATCTGCCCAAAGTTCTTTCACCCAAATTAACGATGATGGGTCGATCACGAACGGAACGATATATATCAAGCGCCCCGGGCGCGCGCGGTTTGAGTACGACCCTCCGGACAGAAGCCTTGTCATTGCAGGCGGTTCCCAGGTTGCGATCTTTGACCCAAAGTCCAACGTGCCACCAGAGCAGTTCCCACTCAAACGCACGCCATTGAACCTCATCCTTGCAAAAAATATCGACTTCAATCGGTCAAAGATGATTGTCGGTCACAAGGAAGATGGAAACGCCACAGTGGTGAAGGTGCAAGACCCTGAACACCCTGAATATGGTGATATCCAGCTGAAATTTACCGGGAACCCGTTGCAGCTGCGCCAGTGGGTCATCACCAATGATGCCGGTCAACAAACGACGGTGATCATGCGAGACCTAAAGAAGGTCAGCTCAATCCCGTCATCGAAGTTCAATATCCCGCAAGAAATCCAGGCTCGGGGCCTGAACTAGCCGCTCAAATTTTCCGGCATCCAATCAACTGCGCGCGGTAAGTCTCGCCGCGCGCGGCAACCTCACCTGCAATCCGAACAAGCCACGCTTTGCGGTTGTAGGACCCTCGCGCAAATCCCGTCCGGCCTTCGTGGTAAGCCAGATATTGATTGCGCGTGTCAAACTTGGACACGCCGACGCGTCGCTCGCTGCCGTCCATGTACCACCCCATGAAGTCGACAGCGTCGCCGAAGCGTTCCCGCTTTGCACGGAATGCGTTTTGATCCTGCTGATATTCTTTCCAGGTTCCATCCAGCGCTTGGCTAAAGCCCAAGGCAGAAGACTGCCGTCCCACTGGGATCACGCCCAACGCGTAGCGGAAAGGCGGTCGAGCGTCAGAAATGAACTTACTTTCCTGATAAATCGTCGCCATTTGCACGTGGACGGGCACGCCCCACTTGCGCTCCACCCGCTTCATTTCCCGCAACCAGTTGGGGTTTTGCGACACAATCGAACATGCATTGTCCAAATCGCGCGGTGCGGTTCCGGTCGAAGAACCGCAAGCTGCCAAAAACAGTAAAAGCGCCATAGCGCGGAATGGTCGGATCATGTGCCTGCTCATATTTGCTCGGTGCCGTTTTCGGCTTTTGAGGGCAGTTTAAGCTAAAATCGCTCTTTCGCAAAGCGACAGGTTGGCGCGTCAGATCAAAAAAGCGAGTGTTAGCGGGATAAAGCCGACCGACATCAGCGTTGAGACCACCACAAGGCCTGCTACAGGGTCTGCATCCGCCTCGTATTTCGCCGCAAGGAGGTAAGACGTGACGGCCACGGGGGTTGAGACCTGCAATATCAACACGGCTAGCGCTACATGCGGCAATTCGAAATATGTGCCAACGGCCCAACCTGCCGCGATGCACAAAACCACCTTGACGAGAGACAGCCATATGGCGCGTGAGACGCTGCCAGGGGTCAAACGCGCTACCGCGACCCCAAGCGTGATCAGCATTAGGGGGATCGCCATTTGGCCGATCAGCTCGATCGTGTTGGTCAGGAATGTGGGCGTTTCCCACCCCTGCCAAAGAAACAGCGCCCCAAGCAGCGTTGCCCCGACCAGTGGTTCCTGGACGACCTTTCTGAGCGAACCGCCGCCAGACACCAGCCAGACGCCAAAGGTGAAGGAGTAGATACCCATCATCGCGAAGATGACGACCGCGTAGTCCAGGCCCTGTTCACCAAATGCGAACAATGCGAGCGGGAGACCAAGATTGCCCGTATTGCCGAAGATGAGCGGTGCGAGATAGGTGCGCGTGTCCAGCTTGCCAAATTTGACCAGCAGATAGCACCCGATGGTGATCAGCGCGTATGTCGCGATGGTGGCCATGAAGACTGTCGCGAGAGCATCTGGCGCGATGGTGGTTTGCATGAGCGCCGCGAAAATGAGGCAGGGCACCGACAAGGTCATAGCAAGCCGGGTGACAAACTCGATGCGGTAGTCGAAACCCAGTTTCACCCAGACGTATCCAATGCTCGCCAGGATGAAGACGGGCGCCACAATTTCCAGCACTGTCAGTAGCAGGTTCACAGACTGTTTCCTCAAATTTGAGGTTGATTGAATGGACAAACGACCCTCGCAGGGTCTATCTACGCATATTAGGGGTTGCAATTGTTATGCTTAAACAACAGGCAAAATACACGCTGGGGCAGATTGTCCGTCACAAGAAACACCCGTTTCGCGGAGTGATTTTTGACGTTGATGCCGAGTTCTCCAATACCGAAGAATGGTACGACAATATCCCCGAGGCGTCGCGCCCGCGGAGGGATCAGCCGTTCTATCATCTGCTCGCAGAAAATGACGAAAGCTACTACGTGGCTTACGTGTCCGAGCAGAACCTGGAACGCGACATGACCGGTGAGCCGGTGGACCACCCCGATCTAAGCGCCATGTTCGGTGCCTATGATGGCCGGGGCCAATACCCGCTGCAGTTCGACTTCAACTAGTAGCCCAACGCGCAGCCGTCTTTGCGGGGATCAGACGCGCCGTGCAGAACGCCGTTTTCCTCATCAATGAAGATCGCTTGGGCCCCACCGATGGGTGTTTCCGGGACAGAGACACTGTGGCCCAAATCCGACAGTTCCTGTCTGACCTTGTTTGAATAGCCACGTTCGACCTTCATGTCGCCGGCGTCCGAAAAACTGCGTGGCGCGTCGATGGCTTCTTGGGCGTGCATCCCAAAATCCGCTATGTTCGACATAAACCTTGAATGCCCGTTCGGCTGGTAAGCGCCGCCCATAACGCCGAAGGGCATCGTTACTTTCCCGTCTTTCTTCAACATGCCTGGGATAATCGTATGCATGGGGCGCTTTCCGCCCATCGCTTCATTGGGATGGCCCTCTTCCAGAGAGAACCCTGCGCCGCGGTTCTGAAACAGGATTCCGAACTTGTCCGATGCGATGCCTGACCCGAAGCTGTGGAAGATCGAATAGATCAGCGACACAGCCATGCGATCCTTGTCGACGACCGTAAGATAGATCGTCTCCTTGTGGACCTGTTCGGACAATTTTGCCGGTTCCGCCATTGCCCTGTTGGGGTCAATCAACGCGGCAAGGGCCTTGGCCGTGTCCATCGACAGCATGTGATCCAGGCGGCTCATGTGGTCGTGGTCGGCCAAGAACCGGTTGCGTGCGTAATAGGCCAGCTTGGCTGCCTCCGCTTCGATATGCGCTCTTTGCGTTCCAAGCGGGTCGAGGGCGGCAATGTCGAATTCCGATAGGATGTTGTTCATTAAGATCGCTGTTGCGCCCTGTCCGTTTGGCGGATGCTCGACCAGCTCGATCTCTTTGTAGGTGCCGGAAATTGGTGTGGTGTATTCGCAAGCGGTTGATGAAAAGTCGTCCAAGGTGTGGGTGCCACCTGCTGCACGCAGGGAGGCAACCATGTCTTCCGCAACTTCTCCTTCATAAAATGCATCTCGGCCATGCTCCGCGATCCGCCGCAATACGTCCGCCTGTTTGGGGGCCCGGAACACTTGCCCCGGTTTTGGTGCCTTACCATTGATGAGGTAGTGTTTGGCACCGGCCCCTTCAGGCGTGCCTTCGGCTTCTGACCAGTCAAAGCTCGTTCTGGGGCCGACTGGTACGCCTGCTTCGGCATAGTAGATCGCCGGCGCCAGAATGCTCTTTAGCCCGAGCTTTCCGTGATCTTTGGACAACCTGCAAAAAGCGTCAATTGCACCCGGCACCGTTACCGCATTTGCATCATAGGTGGGCATCACGGAATGCCCGGCTGCCCGAAGGACAGACGCATCCAGTGCAGAAGGTGCACGGCCGGAGCCATTTAGCGCGATGATATCGTCAGACCCGGCGGGCTTGACCAAGAAGAAGCAGTCACCCCCAATTCCGGTCATTTGAGGTTCACAAATACCCAGAAGCACGGCGGCAGAGATTGCCGCATCGACGGCATTCCCACCAGCTTCCAACATCTGAACTGCAACCTTCGCAGCCAGCGGATGAGAGGTGGCGCACATGCCGTTCTGTGCGAAAACCGTCGAGCGGCCCGGTTGGTGAAAATCTCGCATTAGGTGCCTCTTCGCGACAATGATTGAAGTCGGAGGATAGGAGGCAATCTGCGAAAGTCTAGTGGTGGGGAAGATGCAGCTTAGGTTCCTCGACGCCACGCATCTGGGTGGGGGCTGATAAACGCAGCGCCGAGGGAAGCTATGCAGCTACGAAACCCTTCTGCGTGGGAATTCAGTCCGCGGGTTGCCAATATCGTGGCCAAAGAGTGGCATCGCGTAGTTTCTGGTAAACAATGAGCCGGATTGTTTTCCGTTTCGAAACAGTTAGGCCTGAATGTCGGTCAAGGAGCAGACTCAGGAATAACGAACTTCAGAATGTTGGCGTTTCCGAGCCGTGTGTATATTGGCCCAGGCGCCAGAGTATGGATCAGATACCATCCAAATCCGCCTTCCGGCAAAGTATCGTATGGAACGTGGCGATCCGGCAAAACGGCGATTGGCAGTTTTTCGTTCGGCATTGGGACGCCAAAGTCGGTGGTTTCGATCGTGATTTCGTTTTCCGATAATTCCAAGGTAATCTCGATGTTACCCTGATCGCTATGGCCGTAGCCATGTTCAGCTATGTTGTTCACAACTTCGGCCAGAACCAGATGGGTGTTGCCCAAAATGGTCGGGCCGTAATGGCCGGTTTTCTTGGCCGTCTCGACGACCCGCTCAATCATGGTGCCAAGGCAGTCCCCTCCAATTTCGCAGGAGAAATGAAACCGCTTGGCGTGCGCGGTATCGGTATTCACTCCCTTCGGAGTATGATTGGCGTTAAGCTGCATTCGCGCCATTTCCGGAAACTGCGCTTTGAAGGTCGGGGTGGATGATGAAGACTTGGTCCATTTGCGTCAGCTTGAAGACTTTTTCGACGACGGGCGTCAGGCCGGCAAGTTCCAGTCTGCGCCCCCTCAACAGTTTCAGTGCCGACACCATCGCGCCCAGGCCACTACTGTCCATGAAGGTAACCAACGTCAGATCCATCACCACCCGGCCGTCCACGTCGCTGGTCGCTTCCCGGAACTGATCTTTGATGTGAACAGCGCTCGCGGCATCGATACGGGTGGTGTCCGGTGTGAGTACCAGTACGCCGTTCTCAGTCTTGCTCGTCAGGTTCATTTTGATCGCTCCATCACATGTTCAAAACGGCTGTAGACATTAAAGATTACTATTCGGTATTCAGACGCCCGTAAGGGACGAAGGAGATTTGGGATGAAGAATGTCGTAATTGCCGGGGCAAGCCGCACGCCGATGGGCGGGTTTCAGGGAGACTTTGGCGACGCCGACGCGCCAACATTGGGGGGAGCCGCAATCAAGGCCGCAATGGCGGAAGCTGGGGCAACCACCGTCGACGAAGTCCTCATGGGCTGTGTGCTGCCAGCCGGTCAGGGACAAGCGCCCGCGCGCCAGGCCGGGTTTGCTGCCGGTCTTGGGGAAGACGTCCCCGCAACGACACTCAACAAGATGTGCGGGTCGGGCATGAAAGCCGCGATGATTGCGTTTGACCAAATCGCACTGGGCCACGCGGACACAATGATCGCCGGTGGCATGGAGAGCATGACCAATGCCCCGTATCTGTTGCCAAAGATGCGTGACGGTGCGCGGATCGGGCATCAACAGGTTCAGGATTCGATGTTCCTCGACGGGTTGGAAGACGCCTATGACAAGGGGCGGTTGATGGGAACGTTCGCGGAGGATTGCGCCGAGAAATTCCAGTTTACCCGCGAGGCGCAGGATCAATATGCACTGGCCTCCCTAAGTCGTGCGCTGGATGCGCAAAGCTCTGGTGCATTTGATCGTGAAATCTCGTCGGTCACGATGTCTTCGCGCAAGGGCGACGTGGTCGTGGAAGCCGATGAACAACCCGCCAAGGCGCGGCCCGAGAAGATACCGCAGCTGAAGCCAGCGTTCCGCAAGGACGGCTCGGTGACCGCAGCGAACGCGTCGTCCATTTCGGACGGGGCGGCTGCGCTGCTGCTGGCGTCACAGGATGCGGCTGAGGCGCAGGGCATGCAAATCCGCGCGCGGATCATGGGCCATGCCAGCCATGCGCAAGCGCCGGGGTGGTTCACCACAGCGCCGATCCCGGCGGTGCAGAAGTTGTTGGAGCAGATCGGGTGGACGAAAGACGACGTTGACCTGTGGGAGATCAATGAGGCGTTTGCGGTGGTCCCAATGGCGTTCATGCATGAGATGGGCGTGCCGCATGACAAGGTCAACGTGAACGGCGGAGCCTGTGCTTTGGGTCACCCCATTGGGGCGTCTGGCGCGCGGATCATGGTGACGTTGCTGAACGCGCTGGAAACGCGTGGGCTGAAACGCGGAGTTGCTGCGATTTGCATCGGTGGCGGCGAAGGCACCGCGATTGCGATCGAACGGGTCTGATGCTGGACTACGCAGCGCTGCAGCAAGCGATCTTGAGCCTTACCGAGGGTGAAGACGACGCGGTCGCCTTAATGGCGACCGTGGCCTGCGAAGTGCATCACGCGGATAGCAGGTTCGACTGGACCGGTTTTTACCGGGTGGTTGAGCCAGAGCTGATGAAAATCGGTCCGTATCAGGGCGGGCACGGATGCCTCGTGATCCCATTCTCCCGCGGCGTATGCGGCGCGGCTGCGCGGACAGGTGAAGTTCAGCTGGTGCCAGATGTGGACGCGTTTGCCGGGCATATCGCCTGCGCATCGTCCACTCGTTCCGAGCTGGTTTTGCCCGTGTTTAACGGGCAAGGTGATCTGATTGCGGTCTTTGATATCGATAGCGACCAGCCAGATGCCTTCACCGATGAGGATGCGACCAAAATGCCGGAAATACTGGCGTCGGTTTTTGGCCGTTCGTGACGCCGGGCTCTTTGCCGTCGTCAGAGCGCAAGATCTTCCAGAAGCATTTCCTTGGTGTAATCCGACTTGCCGGACCGGCGTTTCACCCGGCCGCCTTCAACCACGACAAAGCTGTCGCCCAGCCCAAAAGCGAAATCCGCGTTTTGTTCGACCAGAATGATCGCCATTTCACCTTGAGACCGCAGCAGCCGTAACGTGTCGCCGATCTGCTGGATCACGTTGGGCTGAATGCCTTCGGTCGGCTCGTCAAGCAGCAGCACCTTGGGCCGGGTGACCAACGCGCGCGCAATGGCCAGTTGCTGCTGCTGCCCACCGGACAGGTCACCGCCGCGCCGGGATTTCATGTCTTGCAGCACCGGGAAGAGGTCGAAGATATTATCGGGGATGGTGCGGTCGGCTCTGGGCAGGCAGGCGAAGCCGGTCTCCAGGTTTTCCATGACGGTCATCATCGGGAACACTTCGCGGCCTTGGGGGACGTAGGCGATGCCAGCTTGCGCAGCGGCGAAGGCGGAGGTCAGCCGCACCACCTGATCGGCCACTCTGACCGTTCCGGCAGAGGTCGGATGACGCCCCGCAATCGCTTTTAGCAGGCTGGTTTTCCCGACCCCGTTATTGCCGATAACAGCGGTGATCTGGCCGGGTGCTGCGTTGAGTGACAGCCCATAGAGGATCTGGCTTTGGCCGTAGTGCAGGTCAAGGTGTTCAACATCAAGCATTGGACCGCCCCAGATAAACCTCGATGACCGTCGGGTTGGATGTGACGTGGTCCAGGCTGCCTTCGGCCAGCACCGCACCTTCGTGCAGTACGGTGACTTTGCAGTTCAGGCGGCGCACGAACTCCATGTCATGTTCCACCACCACAACCGCACGTGTTTCTGCCGCGCGTTTGAGGATGTCGGTCGTCTTCTCACGCTCTTCCACCGTCATGCCTGCGGCGGGTTCATCCACCAATAGCAGCCGCGGCTCCTGCGCCAGCAGCATCCCAATTTCCAGCCATTGCTTTTGCCCGTGGCTCAGCTCACCTGCGCTGCGGGTGAGGCTGTCCAGAAGGCCGATTTCCTCGGCGATTTTTTCGATGCGTTCGGCGTTTCGGGCGGTTTTCTTGTGCATAAGCACGGTGAACGGCCCGCGCGGGTTTTTAAGAGCCATGGCCAGATTTTGTCGCACGGTTTGATCTTCAAACACCGTGGGTTTCTGGAACTTGCGCCCAATGCCCTCCATCGCAATCTGGCTTTCCGACATGCCCAGCAGGGACATGTTCTTTTCGCCCCATTTGACGGTGCCTTCGTCCGGTTTGGTTTTGCCGGTCACGATGTCCATGAAGGTGGTTTTGCCCGCGCCGTTGGGGCCAATGATGGCGCGCAATTCGGGCTCGGCAAAGTTGATCGACAGGTTGTTGATGGCGCGGAACCCGTCAAATGAAACGGTAACCCCGGAGACTTCCAAAAGCATACTCATGACGGTTTCCTGACCAGATAATCAAAGAGTCCGCCAATGCCCTTTGGGAAAAACAGCGTGACCGCCACGAAGCTGAAGCCGAGCAGCACCAGCCACCAATCGGTCCACTCGATTGTATAAGAGCCTACCGGGATCGACGGTGCGCCGCCGCCGGTAAACCAGCTCGACATGAGCGACACGAAGGCCGCGCCGATCGCAGCGCCGTACAGCCGCCCCCGGCCGCCGATGGCGACCCAGACGGCCAAATAGATAGAGGCAATCGGCGCAATCTCACCGGGGTTGATGATGCCCGCCTGCGGGTAGTAGAGCGCGCCCGCTATGCCCGCCACGACGGCGGTGATGGTGAAGACGAACAGCTTGTAGCTTTCCACGTGGTAGCCGAGGAACCGCACCCGCGCCTCATTGTCGCGGATGCCCTTGATGACGCTGCCCATCTTGCCCGATACGACCCACGCGAAGAACACATAGCCAACTGCCAGAGCCGCCGCCGAGGCGATGAAGAAGATGATCGAGATGGTGGCTTGTGGGGTGGTGTCGAAACCGGGGATGTTTTGCAGGCCGGACAGGCCGTTATTGCCGCGCAACCCGCTGTCGTTTTGAAACAGGTACAGCGATAGGGCCAGCGTCATGGCTTGGGTCAGGATTGACAGGTAGACCCCGGTGACGCGGCTGCGAAAGGCCAGCCATCCGAAGACCAGCGCAAGCAGGCCGGGGATAAGGACCACCATCAGCAGTTGCAGCAACAAGCTGTCCGCGAAGGCCCAGATCAGCGGGAACTCGGCTGATCCCACGACACCGAAGATCTGGTTCCCAATAGCGTCCGAAATTTCTTGCGGCGTCGGCGGAATGGTTTGGTTGGTCAGGCTCTCCAACACGATGCCTTCGGTCCGCGCGTACATCAGCCACATCCCGACGGCGTAGCCGCCGATGCCAAAGAATGCGAAGTGGCCCAAGGATAGGATGCCGCAATAGCCCCAGACCACGTCCATCGCGATTGCGATCAGGCACAGGCACAGCGTCTTGCCCAAGGTTTTGACGAAGGAGGTGGAGATCACCCCTATGCCGGTGACCTCGGACAGCATGGTGACGCCGAAGGTGAACAGCCCAAGCGCGGCTAGGAACCACAGGACCGACGGGTTTTGCGCGATGAAGGTGTTTTTCATGGGATCAATCCGCTGCCGCGCGGCCTTTGAGGGCGACGATGCCCTTGGGCCGGAATTGAATGAAGAGGATGATGAACAGGATCATATAGGTCTGCGCCGCCAGCGTGTTGGACGGGTTCAGCCACTCGATCCCCTTTTGCAGGAACCCGATCATCGAGGCGCCCGCCAGCGTGCCCCAGACGTTGCCAACCCCGCCGACCACGACGGTCATGAAGGATTGCACAATGTAGTCCGCGCCCATTTCGCTGGTCACCTTGGCGTAGAGCCCGATAGCCACGCCTGCGATCCCGGCGATGCCGGAGCCCAGCCCGAAGGTCAGCATGTTGATGCGGTCGGGGTTGATGCCCATAGAAGCCGCCATGCCAGGGTTCTGGGTCACCGCGCGCACCTCAAGGCCCAGCCTTGTACGTTTCAGCACAAACAGGATCAGCCCGAGGAATAGCAGCGCCAACACGAAAATCGCGATGCGGATGTAGCTGATTTGAATCACGTCCGAGAACACCAGCGCCCCGTCCAGCCAATCGGGCGAGGTCAGAGGGCGGGCCTGCGTGCCGAATATGTTCTTGGCCAGCTGTTGCAGCGCGATTGAGATTCCGAAGGTGGCCAACAGGGTTTCCAACGGGCGGTGATACAAATGCCGGATGACCAGCCGCTCCATCGTGACGCCCGCGCCGAAGGTAATGGCAAACGCCAAAGGCAGGGCGACGAGGATCGAGACGGTGTAGTCGGGGATGAACAGTTGCACGACGTAGCCGGTATAGGCCCCCATCATGATGAACTCGCCATGGGCCATGTTGATGACGCCCATGACGCCGAAGGTGATGGCCAACCCGATGGCCGCGAGAAAGTAGATCGAGGCCAGCGACAGACCGTCCAACGCCAAATCGGCGGTTTGCGCCCAGCCGACGCGGGTCTCGACCGACTTTAGCGCGGCTTGCGCCGCTGCGGTGATCGTCGCATCTGTTTCGCTGTAGATCTCGTAGAACACATGCTCCGACAAGGCTGCGTCGCGGTACACATCGGTCACCAGTTGCGGCACCGTACCGGCCTCGGCCAGTCGCGCGTAGGCGCGGTTGCGGGCCTCGTCGGTGTCCAGCAGGGCCACCGGGATGTCTGCCACGCGGCCGTCGATGATGTTGGCCTCAAGAGCGGCCCGAACGACGTCCGGAGGCGTCCGCGTTGGGGCCAGGTCTGCATCGATCAGTTGTTGGTAAAACGCGTCAGGCGCGGTGGTCGGGTCCAGTATCTGCGCAACATTGCCCTCTGGCGCGTTCTTTGAGACGCCGGTCTTCACCGTCAAAATCTGGTTCAAGACGCTGCGCGCTTCAACGGATGTGTCGCGCGACAGGCTTTCAATCGCGGCAATCCTGTCTGCGGGCAGGTCTGCAAACCGCGCGGACAGGAAATTGGCCAGCTGTACTTTGCGCGCTTTGATATCGGCGTCTGCGTCGCCGTCGATCGAGGCCAGCAGAGGCGCCAATTGTGCGGCCTCAGGCTTGCGGGCAATGGATGTCAGCGCGTCCATACGGCGTTCGGGGTCTGGGTCGGAAAGCTGGAACTGCACCAGGGCCGTTCCAATCAGCCGCCTGACACCGCCATTGGGTTTGAGCTGGATGAATTCTGATTTCTGACCGGTGAAGGTGTCAGAGGTGTCGACATCGGTCAGCGTCAGCTCCGCCCCGTCTGCGACCCCGATGAAGAAGGTGCCGTCCAGATCTTGCCACACGTTCTTCGCAGCCCATGCTTCCAGGAACTGAGGTACCTGCGTAAGGTCGGACCCCACCAGCTGATCGAGCACGACCCCCACGCGCTTGCGGGACGGCTTGGCAATTTCGCCGCCATGCGTCTGCAATATGTCTTGGAACGGTGTCGCAGGGTCCTGCGCCTGCGCGGAATGAAGCGTGCCAAAGATCAAGGCAATGGCAAGGATAATACGGCGCATGTCAGTCTTTCGGGGTCAGTCAGAGCTCTGGTGGAAAACAAGTCACTCGTAAAACAAGACGAGGCCGCTGAATGCGGCCCCGCCAAATGCTTAGTAGTTAGATGTAAGCTGGACGCAGGTCTTGGTCTCGGTGTTGTACATGCCGCAGCCCAGCTCTTTCCAATCGGAGGTCAGCACTTTGGAGGCCGGCAGGAAGTCCGTCCACGCGTCGCCCGGTACCTCTGAGGTCTGGCTGATGATGTCGAACTGACCCTCGGCGGTGATCTCACCGATCAGGACCGGCTTGGCCAAGTGGTGGTTTGGCAGCATCACGGCAGTGCCGCCGGTCAGGTTCGGGAATTCCTGCCCATACATGGCCTCACGCACCGCATCCACGTCCGTGGTGCCAGCGGCCTCAACCGCGTTCACCCACATGTTGAAGCCGATGTAATGGGCCTCCATCGGGTCATTGGTCACACGCTCTTCACCCGCGAATTCTTTCCATGCGGCGATGAATTCGGCGTTTGCGTCGGTTTCAGCGGATTGGAAGTAATTCCACGCGGCGAGGTGGCCCACGAGGTTTGACGTATCAAGGCCGGACAGCTCTTCTTCGCCCACGGAAAACGCCACGACCGGGATGTCATCGGCGGAGATATCTGCCGCCGCGAGTTCCTTGTAGAAGCCGATATTGGCGTCGCCATTGATGGTGGAGATCACGCCCACCTGTTTGCCATCCTCGCCCAGCCCAACGACGTCACCCACGATGGTGGCCCAGTCCGAATGACCGAAAGGGGTATAGTTCACAAAGATGTCTTCCTTGGCGATGCCCTTGTCCTGCAGGTACTGCTCCAAGATGTTGTTGGTCGTGCGCGGGTAGACGTAGTCGGTACCGAGCAGCGCAAACTTCTCTACGCCTAGCTCGTCAAGAAAGTAGTCCACCGCAGGGATGGCCTGCTGGTTCGGGGCCGCGCCGGTGTAGAAGACGTTCTTGGAGCTTTCTTCGCCTTCATATTGAACGGGGTAGAACATCAAGCCGTTAAGTTCTTCCAGCACCGGCAGCGCGGACTTGCGCGATACCGAGGTCCAGGAGCCGAAGATAACGTCGACTTCGGAGACGGTCAGAAGCTCCCGGGCTTTCTCAGCGAAAAGGGGCCAATCGGATGCGGGATCCACGACCACGGCCTCGATCTGGCAACCCAGCACACCGCCAGCGGCGTTTTGTTTGTCGACCAGCATCAGCATGGTGTCTTTCAGCGTGGTCTCGGAAATGGCCATCGTCCCGGACAAGGAGTGCAGAACCCCGATCTTTACGGGATCAGCGCATTCGGCGGCAGCCACGGCGGTGCTGCCCAGAAGCGCAGCGGTCATGATTGAGGAAAGTTTCAGCGTCATAGGTCAATTGTCCCTGTTGTCGCTGCGGGCGTGTCAGGCGGCGCGCATGGCCCTTCCCAACGCAGTCCTGAGCAGTGTACTCAGGGCCCGCAACAGTGATGTTGTAGTCGCGCGAGGGGAGCTATCTGCCAGGATGGCCCCTTGCGCGGCGTTGACGCCCGGATCGGGCATGCAGAGTTAGTGTCATGCGTTCGGGATAGGCCAGCATCTGTGACTGTTGGCATCACGACCAAGCGACTTTGCTCACATCTTTGCCAGCAAAACGGACAAACGCCTAAAAATTAGACGAAATGTAGGGCGGACAGCTTTAGTCAGGCGCGCGCGATATCCAATCGGTTGCCTGTTCATATGCCTTGCCAAGCGCGAGCACCTCCGCATCGCGACCGCGATGCATGATCAGCTGCAGCCCCATTGGCGTGCCGTCAGGGCCGAAGCCAGCCGGAACGGAAAGTGCTGGCAGGCCGGTAAGTGAGGCTGGCACGACCACCTCCATCCAGCGGTGATAGGTATCCATTTGTGTCCCGGCGATTTCCTTGGGCCAGTCCAACGCGGCGTCGAAGGGGAAGAGCTGGGCCGACGGCAACGCAAGAACATCCACATCCATCTTGGCGGTCTTACGGAACCAGTCGGACCGGATTTCGCTGGCTTTGGAGATTGCGGTTGGGGTCAGGGCGAGGCCGCGCTCGATCTCCCAAATGGCTTCGGGTTTCAGCAGGTCGCGTTTGCTGGGCTCCTCGTAGAGCGGTCGGAATTTCGCGGCAACCGCCCAATTGCGCAAAGTCACCCAGCTGTCCCAAAGAGCGGCGGCGGAGAATGGCGGGTCCATGGCCACGACCGTGTGGCCCAGATCGGCCAATACGGTGCAGGCCGTTTCACACAGGGTGCAGACGCGGTCTTCCATTGGGTATGCACCACCCCAATCGGTCAGCCAGCCTATCCTGAGGGGCTTGAGGCTGCCGGTGGGCGCGTAGGGTCCAGCGGAATGAGGATGGCTTGGATCATATGCGGCTTGCACGTCGAGCAGCAAATCGAGATCTTCCAGCGTCCGGGCCATGGGGCCGTTGGTGGACAGTTGGTGCAAGAAATCCTCCCCCGGACCGGCATTGGGCACCAGCCCATAGGAGGGGCGAAAGCCGAAGACGTTGTTCCACCCAGCCGGGTTGCGCAGGGATCCCATCATGTCGGAGCCATCCGCCAAAGCGGTCATCCGCGTTGCAAGGGCTACCGCCGCGCCGCCCGAAGAGCCACCGGCGGACTTGGTGGTGTCATAAGGATTGCGGGTGACGCCGTAGACGGGGTTGTAGCTGTGCGATCCAAGCCCCCATTCGGGCGTGTTGGTCTTGCCGATGACAACCGCCCCTGCTGCGCGCATTTTGGCGACCATCGGGTTGTCGGCAGCCGGGACGTGATTGGCAAAGATTGGGGAGCCATAGGTCGTCGTGATCCCCTTGGTTTCCGCCAAATCCTTGACCGCAATGGGAAGACCTTTGAGCGGCCCATCCGGCGCGTTGTCTGCGGCTTGGAGCAACAGGTCGCGGTCCTGTAGGGCGACGATGGCGTTGACCGCCGGGTTGCGTTTTTCGATCCGGTCCAGCGTCGCGGACATCAGTTCGCGTGCGGACAGCGCGCCCTCTCTAAGCGCCTTGATCTGAGCCGTGGCGCTTTGATCCAGCAGGTCAGTCATCTCGTGGGTCGGGCGTTTCTTTCGGCAGGCCGGGCATCTCGCCGCCCATCATTTTGACCTCGCGCTGCGGGAATGGGATCGACACGCCGTTTTCACGGAATGCGTCCCACAGCGCCAGATAGACATTGCCGCGAATGTTGGTCAGCCCACCGGTCGGGTCCTTGATCCAGAACCGCAGGATGTAGTCGACGCTTGAGTCCCCGAAACCCACGATGTGGCAAACCGGCGGGCGGAAGCTGAGCACACGGTCCACGGACTTGGCTGCCGCGATCGCCATTTTGCGCACGTCATGCGGGTCGTCGTGATAGGCGGTGCCGAAGAAGATATCGAGGCGTACGAAGTCATCTGAGTGCGACCAGTTCACCACCTGATTGGTGATCAGGTCCTCGTTCGGGATCAGGTATTCCTTGCCGTCGCGGGTGACCACGGACGCATAACGCGCGCCAAGCGTGTTGATCCAGCCAAAGGTTTCGCCCAAGCTGATGACGTCACCCGGCTTGATGGATTTGTCGAGCAAGATGATGACGCCGGAGACAAGGTTTGACACGACCTTTTGCAGACCAAAACCGAGGCCAACACCGATGGCACCCGACAGCACCGCGAGGCCCGTCAGGTCGATGCCGACCGCCTTGACCCCGATGTAGAATGCCAGCCCGTAGAAGCCGATTTGCATGACCTTGACGATCAGCACGCGCATGGAAGGTGAGATGTCTTCGTTCGACTGGATGCGTCGTGATGTCGTGGTGGTTACAAACCGCGCCAAGGCGACCAATGCCCCGACCACAACCAGCGCCTGCAAAATGATCAGCATCGAGATGCGGACCTCGCCCAGATCAAAGCCGATGCTGTCCAGGATGCGCGATGCCTCTGCCGTCAGGCCAAGGATGCGCAGTGTGACATAGGTCCACGCGCCGTAGCGCACCAGTTTGCGCAGAAAGGGCGATTTGATCAGCCGGGTCAGGAACACCACCGTCAGCCATGCGAAGGCCAGCGTCGCAATGATACCGAGCAGATAGGATCGGCTGGGCCAGGTGACCTCTCGCAGAATTAAGACGGCGCCCCACAAGAGTGCCACGAAGAAGATGGCTTGCAGGCGTTGGTGGATAACCACAAGGATGCGCATCCGCCATTTGGGCCAACCTTCGCGGGTGCCCATCCAAGCCCGAATGCGCGGGCCGAGCGTGATGCGCAGCAGGTAGGCCACCCCAAACAGAACGATTGCGAGGCCAATCTGGTACAGGTTGCTTTCCCGCATCATTGAAAGCAGGAATATCTCGCCGCGGTCCAGCAGGCCCTGGCCAACGTCCAAAATCTCTTCGACTGGTTCGGTGACGGATGGCTTTAGCGTCGGTTCGGCGGTATCGTTGGCTGGTACCGCCCTGTCGCCAAGATTGTCCGGCCCCCTTGGGCCCCCTACATGTCCTGACATTGCCTGTTGGCCTCCTGCTTTGAAACAGCTTTGCACATGCGCGGGCGAACAGACAAGCGGCGACCCTTGCGAGACTCGCCGCACGCGTGTATCCCAGCCGACATGACCCCTGTTTTCGACATGGATGACCGCGCACGTCTGAATGAACGCTTTTTCGGCGCGACCCATGCTGTGTTGGCGCGACTATCGTAACGCACCTTAGCCACACCGTTCGAGACTAGCCAAAACACCACATTTCAGGAGAGAACCGATGAGTTCCCCAAAGACGCTCTATGACAAGATCTGGGACGCGCATGTCGCCCATGAAGCCGATGACGGCACCTGCCTTCTTTATATCGACCGCCATCTGGTCCACGAAGTGACCTCACCACAGGCCTTTGAGGGCCTGCGCATGGCCGGTCGCAAAGTGCATGCGCCGGACAAAACCATCGCCGTTCCGGACCATAACGTGCCGACAACCGCGGGCCGTGATGATCCCAAGAACATGACAGAAGACAGCGCCGTTCAGGTTGCCGCCTTGGATTCAAACGCCAAAGAGTTTGGCATTCACTACTACCCCGTGTCTGACGTCCGTCAGGGCATTGTGCATATTGTTGGCCCTGAACAAGGCTGGACATTGCCGGGCATGACCGTTGTGTGCGGCGACAGCCACACCGCGACCCACGGTGCTTTTGGCGCCTTGGCGCACGGCATTGGGACATCGGAAGTTGAACATGTTCTGGCCACGCAAACGCTGATCCAGAAAAAGTCGCTCAACATGAAGGTCGAAATCACCGGCAAGCTGAAGCCGGGTGTGACCGCAAAAGACATCACTATGTCCGTCATCGGTGAAACCGGCACTGCAGGTGGGACCGGCTATGTGATCGAATATTGCGGGGAGGCCATTCGCGACCTGTCGATGGAAGGCCGCATGACGGTCTGCAACATGGCCATCGAGGGCGGCGCGCGCGCCGGTCTGATCGCGCCTGACCAGAAGACCTATGACTACTGCATGGGTCGCCCACATGCGCCAAAAGGCGCGCAATGGGAAGCGGCGCTTGCCTACTGGAAGACGCTCTTTACCGACGAAGGCGCGCATTTCGACAAGGTTGTGACGCTGAAAGGCGAAGACATCGCGCCAAGCGTGACATGGGGCACCTCGCCCGAGGACGTGCTGCCGATTACGGCTGTCGTGCCCTCGCCGTCGGATTTCGAAGGTGGCAAGGTCGACGCTGTTGCGCGCTCGCTGGACTATATGGGCCTTGAGCCCGGCACGCCGCTGTCCGAGATCGAGATTGATACCGTCTTCATCGGCTCCTGCACCAACGGTCGGATTGAAGACCTGCGCGCTGCAGCTGAAATCGTCAAAGGCAAGAAGATCAAGGAAGGCATGCGGGCTATGGTCGTACCAGGCTCCGGTCTGGTGCGTGCCCAGGCGGAGGAAGAGGGCATTGCCGACATCTTCAAAGAGGCCGGTTTCGAATGGCGTCTGGCAGGGTGTTCCATGTGCCTTGCGATGAACCCCGATCAGTTGGCCGAGGGCGAGCGTTGCGCGTCCACGTCGAACCGAAACTTTGAGGGCCGCCAGGGCTACAAGGGGCGCACGCACCTTGTGTCACCAGGCATGGCCGCCGCCGCCGCGATCAGCGGCAAACTGACTGACGTTCGTGAGGTGATGTAATGGACAAGTTTGAAACCCTGACCGGCATCGCGGCCCCTATGCCGCTGGTGAATATCGACACCGACATGATCATCCCCAAGCAATTCCTGAAGACGATTAAGCGGTCGGGCCTCGGGGCAAACCTGTTTGACGAGATGCGGTTCGACCGCCAAGGCAACGAGATCCCAGATTTTGTGCTGAACAAACCGCAATACCGCGAGGCCGAGATTTTGGTCGCTGGCGAAAACTTCGGCTGCGGCTCGTCGCGCGAGCACGCGCCTTGGGCCATCAAGGACTTCGGCATCCGCGCCGTGATCGCGCCAAGCTATGCGGACATCTTCTATAACAACTGCTTCAAGAATGGGATCATCCCGATTGTGCTGCCGCAGGATCAGGTCGACGCGTTGATGAAGGACGCCGAGAAGGGTGCCAACGCTCGCATGACGATTGATCTTGAGGCGCAGACGGTGACCTCCTCCGACGGCGAGGTGTTCAGCTTCGAGGTCGACAGCTTCAAGAAGCATTGCCTGATGAACGGTTTGGACGATATTGGTCTGACGATGGAGAAGGCCGGGTCGATTAAGAGCTTCGAAGCGCAAGCGTCTCAGGCACGGCCCTGGGTTTAACCCCGGCAAAGAAAATTGGAGCGGCCCGCCCGGTAACAAGGCGGGCCGTTTTCGTTTATAGGCCCAGCTGCGCGATGATCGCGTCCCGCGCCTGGGCATGGATATCGGCGCGGTTCGCCCCTTCGGGGTCGGTGCAAACCGGATCATCACTCCCCTCTTTCAAGATCGCCGGACCGGCTGGTTTGCACAGCGGCAGGAGAGAGAAGTGGTATGCCGACGGGATGCGGACCACTTCGGCCTCTGGCAACAGGTGAATGAAACCGCTCGCGTCGAAATCTGTCGCGACCAAACGGTTTTCCCCGTCACCGAGCGACAGCAACATCGTGTCAGCCGACAGATCGGCCACGTTGTCGGCTGTGAAGCCATGATGAAGCGCCGGATCCATGGCGGCGACATGGGTAATGCGGGCATCCTTATAAGACGCGTCCCACATCTCAGCGTCCAGTTCGGCAAAGCTGACGCCCGCGTCGAGCAGATCAGCACAATGCGAGGACGTTTCTCGCCGCATTTCGCATTCCTCGACCTCGCCGGCGAGGTTGCCAGTAACGCCGCCCATGGAAAGGGCCGTCCACCCGCCGTATGAGAACCCGGCGGCCATGATTCGCGATCTGTCGATCCGTCCGGAAAAGCGGGTGTCATCCATCAGCTTGTCCAACGCTCGGGACATATCGCGGGCGCGGGTCCAGTGGTTCAGCCCCTTCGCCATGTCGAAATCAAAGGTCGAGCTGTTGGGGTGGTTCACTGCGACGACGATAGCGCCCTGTTCCGCCAAATCTGTGGCGAGCCATGCGAGAGATCGCCAATTCCCGCCCAATCCGTGGGACAGCATGACAACGGGGAAGTCGGCCCCGTCTGCAAGAGGGCCATCCTGACGCACGTCGACGCCGTAGAACACCGCGTTTTCCGCAGCGCGCGTCAGCGGGCCCTCCGTCGAGGGATACCAAATTGCGGCAGCGACAGGTTTGCCGTGATGGGCGGCCTCATAGGTAAAATCCATCATGCCTACCGGCGTGTCGGCCAAGCCGAGTGTCGGGGCCATGGCGGCGAAGGTTAGGGTTACGGCGAGTTTCATCTGATTGCTCCTCTGACTGTATGTTGACTGGAGCTTTCATGAGACAATTCGGGGTTTGCAGCGTCCTCGAACCGGTTTGAGGTCGAGCGGAACGCGATTTGGGACTAAATCAGAGTTCAGAAAGGACCCGCGTTGATGCCAGTATTGCCAATACCTTTGTTCGGAAGCCTTGTGCTGGGGTTCCTTTTTCTGAAACTTGTCGTCGACGGGCGCGGGCGTAGCTTCATTGCGGCCTTGCTGTTTCTGAGCGCGCTGCAAAGTCTGATTATCTCATTGGCTCAGCATTACGGGATCGGATGGGCATTCGCGCTCCAGCCCATCACTGCGGCCGCCATTCCGCCCCTGTCTTGGATTGCTTTCCAAACCTCTGCCGTGCGCCAATTCGATGCGCGGCTTGATCTCCCTCATGTGTTGGTTCCGGTCTTCATCGCGTTCTGCGTCGCTTTTGTGCGCGAGCCTTTGGACTTTCTCATCCCGCTGGTCTTTCTCTCCTATGGTATCGCCATTCTGGTTGTGTCGCTGCGCGGTTCCGATGCGTTGCCGATCACGCGGCTATCGGCGGGCAACGTTCCCGGGCTGATTTGGCGGGTCATCGGCGTGTCGCTTATCGTGTCCGCATTTGGGGACGCGCTGATCGTGGTTGCTCAGATTGCAGACCGGGGGGCGTGGCAGCCTTGGATTGTCGCGCTGTCGTCAACGGGCATGTTGCTGCTGCTCGGTGCTTTGAGCCTGTCGAACAGTTTGTGGAAACAAAGCGACGAAGGACCGACAGAACCCGCGCTAAAAACGCCGTCTGATCCTGAGGAGGACGCCAAAGTCATGTCGAGGCTCGAAGCGCTGATGGCGCAGCAAAGGCTGTATCTCGACCCGGACCTGACGCTTACCCAAATGGCGCGGCGTCTAGTCTTGCCGATCAAGGTCGTGTCCGGCGCGATCAACCGCACGACGGGGGAGAACGTGTCGCGTTACGTCAATGCCTGGCGTGTCGATGTGGCGTGCGAGGCGTTGCAGAACGGCGAAAGCGTGACCTCCGCCATGTTCACGGCCGGTTTCAACACGAAATCAAATTTCAACCGTGAGTTTCTTCGCATCAAAGGCGTCCCGCCGCGTGACTGGTTGGCGCAGTCGGTGGATACCAGCTGAATCCACGGTTCTTTGCGGCTGGGCTTTGTTAACGTCTTCTTTCGCCGGAACTGTAGCCCGACGCCATGTCGATGCCACTTTCTACCCCACATATTGGAAGGTATTGACCCATCACCCCGACATATGGCCAGGCCCAAAAATCGGTGACACAAGAATACCACTAATTCTCCCAATAAAATCCCCCAGTCTTATCAGACAGTTGAAGGACGATCTGAATAGCGGCAAAACTGGGGCGAAAATGAGGCACCTTTCGGCAATAGCCAAGGGCACAAAGTGGAACAGAGAGCGCCTAAGTAGCGTTTTCGGCCAGTTTGAAGGGTTGGTAGACGTGATATCTCGCTTAACGGGCGCGGTGATACGGGCAGTTTTGGTCATGCTTTTGCTCATGACGCCCGCGTTGCTCCTTCCCGGCATGACGCAAGATTCCAAGCAGATCGTCGCCTTTGTCGCATTGTTCGGGGCGGTGATTACGCTGATCGAATATGGTTCAAGCTACCCAAGCCTCATCGAATTCCGCAATGCGCCGCCGTTTAACCGTGTCCGGTTCGTGTCGCTGTTTCTGACCGTGTTCTTATTGTCGGTGCTGTTCCGCGGCCAATATGACGAGACCACGCTGACCCGCGTTGTGTCAGCCATTGGCCTGCTGATCGGTCACGTGATTGATTTCCCCTACAGCCCGGTGCGCTTGATCATCCTGTTGCTTCCCGATGCGGATAATGCGCAGCATGTGGCGTTGATGCGCGCTGCCGCCGGTTTGAGCTATCTCATCGCCCTGATGACATTGGCGGTTTTCCTGATCGCAATGCGTCTTGGTGGCTGGCCGAACAAATCCGAGCCGTTCAACTTCTGGACCAATCTGCCGACCTTCGACCCGACCATGGGTGGCGACATTGTTGCGCGCCTGAACAAGGATGCGCGGTTTAACATTATGTTAGGGTTCTTCTTGCCATTCTTCCTGCCAGCGGTAGCCCGGGCGGCCTCGGGTTTGTTTGACGCCTCCATGGTGTCGACGCCGCAGACGCTCGTTTGGATGCTTGCGATATGGACCTTTCTTCCGGCCAGCCTGTTCATGCGTGGCATCGCAATGAACCGCATCGCCGACATGATCGACGACAAACGCCAACGTGGCGCGCGCGCCGTGCAAGCTGGGTTGTTGGCTGCCTGATCGGACTTTCGACCGCGGCCGCGGTTCAAGCCGAGACATATCGTTTCATGACCTACAATGCCGGCCTGTCCCGCAAGGGGCCGGGTCTATTGGTCCGGGACCTCGACCGGTTCGAGGACGCGGCCTTGCGGGAGACGGTCGGAACCATAGCGCGGATCAAGCCTGACGTTTTGGCGCTCCAGTCGATTGACTACGACCATCAACTTATCGCCCTGTCATTGCTGCAAGCGCGCCTGAAAGAGGCAGGCCATGAGATGCGGTACGCCTTTGCCCGCCCCCCGAATTCTGGCGTTTCAACTGGTTTGGATATTGACCGGGACGGACGATTGGACACGGCTCGCGACAGGCAGGGATACGGGCTGTTCTCGGGACAGGGTGGCATGGCCATCTTGTCACGGTACCCTATTGATCAGAAAGGCGCGAAGGACTTGTCCGGGATGCTCTGGCGCGACCTCCCGAATGCCGAGTTGCCTGTCGGCTATTTCACGGAAGATGAACTTTCGGTCCTGAGGTTACATAGTGTTGCCGCGTGGGATGTGCCCGTCCGGACCCCGGGTGGAACCGTTCGGATCTTTGCGACGCAAACCAGCCCACCAGTATTTGACGGACCGGAAGATCGCAACGGATTGCGCAATGCCGATCAGCTGCGCTTTTGGCGGCGCTACATTCTAAGCGCCGACAAGGGCGCGTTCGTGCTGTTGGGTGGCCTGAACAACGACCCCTATGATGGAGACGGGTTAAAGCCGGAACTGCTGAAGTTGCTGTCGCTTGACGCGGTGCAGGACGTCACACCGGAGGCGCATCACGGATTTGTTGAAAACCCCCACCACCAGGGCCCGCCGGAGCAGGACACTGTTGATTGGGGGCGGGACATTGGCAGTCTTCGGGTCGACTACGTGCTGCCGTCAGCTGGTTTGGGTGTTGCCGCAGCTGCAGTTGAACGGGACCAAACGCCGGGGGAGGGCGCTGACGGGACGGCGCACAAACCCGTCTGGATTGACATCCGCTGGAAGTGATGCGGCCAGTGCATCCTCCAGCGATGTTGGCTGAAATTCCGGAAGTCTTTGCTGCAATGCGTTCGACATGATCTGGTGCGGTGTATCCCAGAGATACCGCATCTCCAACAGAGGCGCGGCCATGCTCCAGAACGGACGGGCAAACATGATCGGCAGCCATGACATTTGACGTAGGTGCTGCTCCCGGCGGGTCACCTTGCTGATCGCGTCGGTCAATTCCCGCCCGGTAAGGGTGAAGCCTGGCACGCAGAGTTCGGAAAATGTATCAAGTTGGTCCAACTGCTCGGCGAGGGCAGCCGCCATGTCGGTTACGTCAGGCAGAAATGCCCATGCGTGCGGCAGGTCAGGATTGCCCGGGTAGCTAATCCGTCCCTTGGCCGCCTTGGCGGTGATGATCTTGTCGAACCAGTTGCCGCTTGCGTCGATGTCAATAAAATCGCCTGCGCGCAGGATGATGGTGCGGACGCCGGCATCGCGATAGGCCTGCTCCATCTCGATGCGGATACGGCCCAGTGGATTTGTGGCACGGTGCGGCGTCCCTTCGCTAAGGATGTCTGGCATTTCAGGGCCATAGTTGTAGATATTGCCGGGAATGAGGACAGTGGCCCCGGTGTCGCGTGACGTTTCGATAATCTGGGCTGTCAGCTTCGGTACGTCTCGCGCCCAATCCGTATAGGCTGGATTCCATGCGTTGATAATCAGATCCGCCCCCCAAGCTGCGTCGGGAAGCGTGTCGGTGGCACGATCATAGGTGCGTACGTCCCAGCCTGCCCATGAGAACGAGCATTGCGCGTTGCGGCCAAACCGCCCTGATGCGCCAAGAATTAGTACAGTCTTTGTCATGTCCGCGCCCTCCTTGGCGTGATTTCTAACATGTTTAAATATTCATCAGTGAAATGAAATTGCCAAAATTTGTACATATGGTATTCATAATTGAATGGAAGATGGGCTACATTCACTTGATTGGTCGCTTGTGCAGGCATTCCTGGCGGTTGCCGGGCATGGCTCCTTGTCGGCGGCGGCAAGGGCAACGGGCGTGAGCCAACCGACATTGGGCCGGCAAATCAAAGCGATCGAAGCGCAGCTAGGTGTCGCTTTGTTTGCCCGTCAGGCGAAGGGGTTCATGCTGACCGACGCGGGCCAGGCAATTTTGCCTTCCGCAACCGCCATGGCAGAGGCGGCGACGAAATTCGCAACTGCGGCCGCAGGCCGCGATATGTCGGTATCGGGCACTGTAAGGATCACCGCCAGCGTGTTTGTCTCGCAATACATATTGCCGCAGATCATTTCTGACATCCGGCAATCCCACCCCGACATTCAGATCGAGTTGAATGCGACTGACGAGGCGGACAACCTGCTCTTTCGCGAAGCAGATGTGGCGCTACGCATGTTCCGCCCAACCCAACTGGAGATTGTCACGCGAAAGCTTGGGATATTGCAGCTCGGGTTTTCGGCATCAAAGGACTACATCGCGCGGAAGGGTATGCCGTCTTCCGTCACCGAGCTGATGAAACATGACCTGCTTGGATATGACCGGTCCGAACGATTCATTCGCGGCGCGGCAGAACTCGGGTGGAAGTTGACGCGCAATGATTTTGTATTTCGTTGCGACCAACAAACAGTTCACAGCGAGATGATCCGGACCGGCTGTGGCATCGGCATATTGGAAAAGCGGAGCGCACAAAAGATGGGACTGGTCCCCGTTCTTCCTAACTTTCCTATGCCGGGGTTGGAGGTTTGGCTTACCACCCATGAAGCCCTTCGCCACACCCCCCGCGTCAGCGCGGTTTGGGATCATCTGGGTCAAGGGCTCAAACCATGGCTCAGTCATGACGACAACATCCCCATTATAAACAAGGCCTCATTGCCTTGACCCCCTAGGCGACCCACGCTAGGCCCGCAGCCAACAGAAAACGCAGCGGAGCAACGGCTATGTCCAACCCATCCCTTCTTATCCTTCCCGGTGACGGCATCGGCCCTGAGGTCATGGACCAAGTGATGCGCATCATTGACTGGTTTGGCGAAAAGCGCGGCATTGCATTTGATGTGACGACCGATCTGGTTGGTGGGGCGGCCTATGACAAGCATGGCGTCCCGCTGGCGGATGAGACGATGGCGAAGGCCCTGGAAGTCGACGCCGTTCTTCTCGGCGCCGTAGGTGGTCCGGCTTATGACGATCTAGACTTCAGCGTGAAGCCAGAGCGTGGCCTGTTGCGCCTGCGCAAAGAGATGGACCTGTATTCCAACCTGCGCCCCGCTCAATGTTTCGACGCATTGGCAGACTTCTCTTCCCTCAAGAAGGACATCGTGGCTGGTCTGGACCTTATGATCGTGCGGGAACTTACCTCCGGCGTCTATTTCGGGGAACCGCGTGGCATCCACAAAGAGGGCAATGAACGCGTTGGTGTAAACACGCAGCGCTATACCGAGTCCGAGATTGCCCGCGTGGCCCGGTCCGCCTTTGAGTTGGCCAAACGGCGCAACAACAAGGTCTGCTCGATGGAGAAGGCCAATGTGATGGAGTCGGGCATCTTGTGGCGTGACGTGGTCACCGAAATCCATGAGGCCGAGTACCCGGAAGTTGAGCTGTCCCACATGTACGCAGACAATGGTGCCATGCAACTGGTGCGGGCGCCCAAACAGTTCGATGTGATCGTCACTGACAACTTGTTTGGCGACGTATTGTCTGATTGCGCGGCGATGCTGACCGGTTCGCTGGGCATGCTGCCATCCGCATCCCTTGGGGCTCCTGCAGAGAATGGCCGCCCGAAAGCGCTATACGAGCCGGTACACGGGTCCGCGCCTGATATCACTGGGCAGGGCAAAGCCAACCCAAGCGCATGTATCCTCAGCTTCGCCATGGCACTGCGCTATTCATTTGATCAGGGCGAGGAGGCGACGCGCCTTGAGAACGCTGTGCAATCGGTTTTGGCCAGTGGTGTTCGGACCGCCGACCTGATGCAAGCGGGCGATGCCGACCCGGTATCCACGACCGAGATGGGCGACGCCGTACTCGCCGCACTGGACGCCAGCTTGTAAGAAATCAAAGGAATGCCGCGTGAGTGATTCGCCTAAGTCCAACACCCGCGGCGCCCTTTACGCGCTGATCGCGTTTGCCATTTTTTCGACCCATGACGTGATCATCAAAATTCTGGGTGGCGCCTATTCCCCCGTCCAGATTGTGTTTTTCAGCGTTTTGTTCAGTTTTCCGCTGGCGACCCTTTATCTCATGCGCGACACCACCAGTGGAACGCTGATCCCCAAACATCCCTATTGGATGGCGGCGCGGACCGTTGCGGCTGTTGTTACCGGATTCTGCGCCTTTTACGCGTTTTCGGTCCTTCCTCTGGCGCAGGTATACGCGATCATTTTTGCGTCGCCCTTGCTCATCACCGTGCTCGCGATCCCGGTTTTGGGGGAAGTCGTCCGACTTCGTAGGTGGGTTGCGGTGCTCGTAGGCCTTGTCGGCGTCATAATCGTGCTTCGCCCCGGACAGACCGAGTTAGAGCTGGGTCACCTGGCGGCGCTTGCCGCCGCTGTCGGCGGCGCCTTCGCATCGGTCATTGTACGCAAGATCGGGCGGGAAGAACGCACCGTTGTGATTATGCTGTATCCGATGATGGCGAATTTCATCGTGATGGCGGCCATGCTGCCCTATGTATATGAGCCTCTACCACTGCTTGACCTTGCGCGGCTGGGCGTCATTGCACTCTTTGCTTGGACAGCAGGGCGGTTCTTGATCGCCGCCTACAACTCCGGGGAGGCCGTGATCGTTGCGCCGATGCAGTATTCCCAGATCATCTGGGCTACGGCATATGGCTTCTTCTTCTTTAATGAGCTGCCCGACATGGGCACGCTATTGGGGTCCTCTGTGATCATCGCAAGTGGGCTGTACATCGTCCTGCGTGAAAGCCGGTCTGATGTCTCGGAAGCGCCCGTATTGCGTACACGCAGCCGCCCGGAGACCGGAACTTCACCCAGGATCAGCCCGATGCTTCCCGCGAAGCTTCGCTGGAAGAAGTGACCGCTGGCCGCGGGCCATGAAACATCTTGCTGCAAAATGTATCATCTGTGATATGCTGGCTGATATGATTTCTGGCAAAGGTGAGTGTTTTGTCGCGCAGGCCAACTATCAAGGATATCGCCGCTGAAGCGGGGGTGAGCGTTGCTACGGTCAACCGCGTTCTGGCCGGAACGGTTGCTGTCCGCGCAGAGACGGGGCGCAAAGTGTCCGAGGCCGCGCGGCGTATCGGCTACCATGGCACCAACCTGATCTCTCAAAGGCTGCGGTCTGACCTGCCACTCGTGCGATTTGGGTTTGTGCTTCAGAAAGAAAAGCAGAGCTTTTACCAGAATCTTGTGCGCCACCTTGAAGAAGCCGTTGAAAATCTTGAAACGGTTCGCGGCGAACTGGTCGTTGAATTTGCGCCGTCCCAGTCTCCAAATGCTGTGTCTGAGATACTGTTGGATATCGCCGACAGGGTGGATGTCGTCGGGGCAACGGCGGTCAACCACCACCTCGTCAATGATGCTGTGCGCGTGCTGAACAAACGCGGGGTGCCCACGTTTTCGATTTTCTCGGATTTTGCGCAGGGTGAGCGTGTAAATTATATTGGAATGAACAACTTAAAGATCGGCCGTGGCGCAGGGTGGTTGCTAGCCAAGACCGCACGAAAGCCTGGAAAGATCGCCCTGTTTGTGGGCGGTCACCGCTGGCACGGACATGACCTTAGGGAGGCCGGATTCCGTAGTTTCTTTCGGGAACATTTACCGCGGTTCGATGTATTGGATACGTTGGTTAATCTAGAGACGCGGGTGCTAACGCACGAGGCCACTTTGGACCTGTTGTCGCGACACCCGGATGTGGTTGGAATCTATGTTGCGGCAGGCGGCATGGAAGGCGCGATCACGGCGTTGATGGAAGAACGAAAACCGGGAGAGGTCGCCCTTGTGGTAAACGAACTGACAGAGGAATCCCGCGCGGGGCTGGCCAGTGGCTACGTAAACGCGGTGTTTGGAACCCCGCTTGAGCCGCTTTGCGCAGAACTGGTCGGGTACATGGTGCAAGCCACCCAAGGCGACACGGCATCCATTCCCGGGCAGCGGTTCTTTGACACTGTTCTTCATGTTCCGGAACTTACCTAAAGATACTTTTGTATCATTGATTTGGGTCACGGAGTCTCATGATTGAGACGTAATGATTCATCCTGTTGACCGACCGGCCTTTCGTCGACCACCCTGATTGAGCTGTCCCGTGTGTTATGCGCGGCACCCCATGCGGGGGTATCTGGGAGGATCGGTGGCAATGCTGCCAAAGGCACTAAATCATATGACCGCGCCCGGCCTGAGTTTTGATGGGCTGCTGGAACTTGCTCAAGCAACGGGGTGTTCCGGGGTCGAGTTGCGCACTGATCTTGCGACACCAGTATTTGACGGGGCCAACCCCGCCGATGCAAGCGATGCCGCCCGCGCAGCGGGTTTGGATATTTTGACAGTCGCCGAGATCAAGTCATTCAACGATTGGTCAGACGGCAAGGCCGAAGAGGCAAATGCGCTGATGGAGATAGCAGCGGCTTGTGGCGCGAAGGGCGTCAGTCTGATCCCGCGTAACGACGGACATGGTCTTGGCAATGGAGAGCGTCAAGCCAACCTGCGTATCGCGCTGCGCGAATTGAAGCCACTGCTGGAAGCACACGATCTGATGGGGTTTGTAGAGCCACTCGGGTTCGAACATTGCTCAATGCAGTACAAATCAGAAGCAGTTGAAATCATCGAGGCCCTGCGCGCTAAAGATCGCATCATGTTAATCCATGATACGTTCCATCATTTCCTGGCAGGGGGCGGCCCTGTCTTCCCTGACCACACAGCAATCGTACACGTATCAGGCGTTGTTGACCCCGACTTGGCCATTCTTGAAATGGCGGATCCGCACCGTGTCTTGGTTGATGGGCGTGACCGTCTGGGCAACGTCACGCAAGTGGAGCAACTGATCGCGGGCGGTTACGTCGGCGCCGTCTCAATCGAGGCCTTTGCGCCTGATGTACACAAATTAAGCGACCCTAAATCAGAGATTTTGCGGTCGTTCGGCTTCATCGAATCTCGGCTCGCGGAAATGGCCGCATGACGGAGTGAGATGAAATTAACGCCCCAATGTGGGCATCCGGCGAAACAGACTTTGGTGTGCCGGACACCATCAATGGGAGGAAGACCATGAAGAAACTACTAATGACAGGCGCACTTACCGCCTTGATGACGACGTCAGCAATGGCGCAAGACATCGGCGCGACATTCTCGCGTTTTGATGACAACTGGCTGACCGTTCTGCGCAACGGTATGACCGAATATGCCGCGACAATTGACGGCCTGAACTACCAGCAAGAAGATGCGACCGACGATCTGGCGAAGCAAATTGACCAGGTTAAGAACTTTGTAGCGTCCGGCGTTGACGCGATCATCGTGAACATCGTTGACACGTCTGCGGGTGCGGCTGTGTCTGCAGCGGCTGGCGACACGCCACTGGTCTATGTCAACCGCGAGCCTGACAACGTAAACGAGCTGCCACCGACCCAAGCGTTTGTGGCGTCCAACGAGATCGAGTCCGGCACATTGTCCGCATTCGAGGTTTGCAAAAACCTGCGCGCAGCTGGCAAAGGCGGCGGCGCAACTGGCTACCTGATGAACGGCCAGCTGTCGAACCAAGCGGCTGTTCAGCGTTCGAAAGACGTGCATGACGTGATCGGCATGGACATGTGCAACTTCATGACCATCATCGACGAGCAAACGGCCAACTGGTCGCGCGACGAAGCGCAAGACTTGATGACCAACTGGATGTCTTCCGGCGAGCCGTTCGACTTCGTTCTGGCCAACAATGACGAGATGGCTATTGGCGCGATCCAGGCTATGAAAGCGGCTGGCATGGACATGGCTGACGTTCAGGTCGGCGGTGTTGATGCATCACAAGACGCGCTGTTGGTGATGGCGGCAGGTGACTATGATGTGACCGTGTTCCAGGACTCTGTTGGTCAAGGTACGGGCTCCATCGATGCGGCTATCAAGCTGATCAATGGTGAGAAAGTGGACCAGAAGGTCTACATCCCGTTCAAGCTGGTTACACCTGCGAACATGGGCGACTTCCTCGATAAAAACTAAGTCGATTTGCAAGACACGGGGCGGCGCCTGGGCGCCGTCCCGACCTACCAAAGCGCTGAACAGGGAATGGCACCAATGACAGATACCAGCCACGGCACGGGCGGGCTAACATTCGACAAAACCAAGAAATCGTGGCCCAACGAGCTGAACATCCTTTTCGCGCTGTTTGTGATTATTGCGATCTTCGAACTTCTGGGGCAGACGCTGCCTTACATGAATAATCAAAGCTTCCTGTTCGACACCAAGGACCGTTTTGACAGCATCTTTAACGAGGCGCGACTACAGATCATCATCCTGCAGGTTGCCATTATCGGCATCATTGCACTTGGCGTGACGCAGGTCATCATTACCGCAGGCATTGACCTAAGCTCAGGTCCCCTGGTCGCCGCCACTGCTATGATTGCGATGAGTTTCGCGCAGACCGAGCTGGTGAACGGCTTTCCAAACCCGAAAGCGCTGTTCGGCATATGGGCCATGGATTTGCCTGTCCTCGTCCCGGTTTTTGTGGCCTTGGCCTTTGGCGCTTTTATCGGCGCGGTCAACGGCACGTTTATCGCTTACATGCGGATCCCGCCGTTTATCGCAACATTGGGAATGTTCTTGATTTGCCGTGGTATCGCGTTGTGGTGGTCCGGCGGCAATCCGATTTCCTTCCCGACCGAAAGCTTCAAATTTATCGGCTCCGGCATGATGCCGGTTGTGTGGTTTCTGTCGCTCGCGGTCATTTTCCACGTGATCATGCGCTACACGGTCTATGGCAAACACACCTATGCGATCGGTTCAAACGAGGAAGCCGCGCGGATGTCGGGCATCAACGTGAAACGCCACAAGGTGACGGTCTACATGATCGCCTCAATGCTGGCTGCTTTTGCGGGCGTGGTCCTCGCCGCCAAAAGCGAAACGGCGCAGGCCGGTATGGGCGAATTCTACGAACTCTTCGCAATCGCCATGGCCGTCATCGGCGGCATCTCTTTGCAGGGTGGTCGTGGCTCGATCATCGGCACTGTTTTGGGCGCGATGGTTTTGGGCGTCATTCGCTCTGGCTTTACTTACATCAAACTGGACGGGTCCTATCAGCTGATGGCCATGGGCGGCATCATCATCGCAGCGATCCTGTTTGACCAATACCGACAACGAAATCGGGCTTAGGGGATACTGACATGAGCGATATTGTTCTAAAGACCGAAAACCTGACCAAGCATTACGGTGGGGTCCACGCGCTGGTCGGTGCCAACTTCGAGATGAAAAAGGGCGAGCACGTCGCCATCATGGGCGACAACGGCGCAGGCAAGTCCACCTTCGTGCGCCAGATCACCGGCGTTGAACAACGCACCAGTGGCAAGGTCTGGCTTTATGGCGATGAGGTGAACTTTGGCGGGCCGCTCGACGCGCGCGAGGCAGGCATTGAAACCGTGTTTCAGACACTTGCCTTGGCTGATGACCTCGATGTGCCCGACAACCTGTTTCTGGGCCGCGAGATCACCAAGTTCAATTGGCTCGGGCCGTTCCGCTTTCTCGACTACAAAGCCATGCGTCAGGCGACGATGGACGGGCTTGTGAAGACAGGCGTCAAGATCCCCAACATTCGCAACTCCATCCAGAACATGTCAGGCGGACAGCGCCAATGTGTGGCAATTGCGCGGACGGCGACCTTTGCCTCCAAGCTGACAATCATGGATGAGCCGACGGCGGCTTTGGGGGTGCAGGAAACGGAGCAGGTGGAAAACATCATTCGAACCCTGAAAGAACAAGGCGAGCCGTTGATCCTCGTTTCCCACAACATGCGGCAGGTTTTCGATTTGGTGGACCGCATTGTCGTGTTCCGTCGTGGCCGGATGGTGGCCAATCTCAATAAGGATGAGACGGACGGCCAAGACGTAGTTGCCTACATCACTGGAGCCAAGACCGGTGCGGAATTTGAGGGTGCGGCATAAGTGATCAGATTCGGAGTTCTGGGGGCGGGCCGTATTGGTCAGGTCCACGCCAAAGCCATTGCGACAGTATCGGGTGCGCACTTCGCTGCTCTCGCTGAACCGGTCGACGCCGTTGCCAAACAGGTAAAGGCCGAGTTCGGCTGTGACCTGCGCAGCATAGACGAGATCGCGGCCTCCGACGACATTGACGCCGTGGTGGTCTGTACGCCAACGGACACACATGCCGACCTGATCGAACAGTTTTGCCGGGCAGGCAAAGCGGTGTTCTGCGAAAAGCCAATTGATCTTAACTTGGCCCGAGTTAGGGCCTGTTTGGACGTTGTAACTGACGTTGGCGGCACGCTAATGCTTGGTTTCCAGCGTCGGTTCGACCCTGACTTCAACGCGCTGAAAGACGCAATTGACGCCGGTCAGATCGGCGAGGTCGAGATGGTGACGTTAACCAGTCGCGACCCAGGTGCGCCGCCTTTGGACTATATCGACAGGTCTGGCGGCATCTTCCGAGATATGACGATTCACGATTTTGATGTCGCACGTTGGCTGTTGCCAGAAGAGGTGGACGCCGTCTTCGCAACTGCGTCCGTTCTGACGGACCCAGCGATTGGGGATCATGGCGACTTTGACAGTGCAAACGTAGTTATGCGCACTGCTTCCGGCGCGCAGTGCACGATCACGAACACGCGTCGCGCCGCCTATGGGTACGATCAGCGGATCGAGGTGCATGGCTCAAAAGGCTCTGTTTCGGCGCAAAACACGCATAAGGCGAATGTCGTGATCGCGGATGCAAACGGGTATCACCAACCCCCATTGCTCGACTTCTTTATGACGCGCTACACGGCTGCCTATGCCAACGAGATTGAAGCCTTTGTGAGAGCGGTGACCAACAAGACGCCGCCTCCGACCACAGGTTTGGACGGGCTTCGCGCGCTCGCCATGGCCGAAGCTGCGTTGCTATCGGTGAAAGAGAAACGCGAAGTTGCGATGTCCGAGATATTAGGATGAAGGGTTTTGACTTTGAGCATCCGTTTTTCGACCCGCTGTGGGTTCGCGTGCTCGTCTTTGGGATTTGTATCGGGTGGGGTCTGTTTGAGTTCAGTACCGGCAGCTACTTTTGGGGCGTAATGTTCTGCGCCATGGGCCTTTGGGCCGGGCACAGCTTTTTCATCGCCAAACTGCACCGGGGCGGCGATGAAGACTGATCCTATTTGAGTGTTGCAAGCACCCGCCTTGCTGCTGCCATGACGGGATCGTGCGTGTCTTTCAGAATTTGAACCCGGTCAAAGCGTTTTTCGTCTGACGCAACCGATGCTCGAAGAGCACTCCCAAACGCCATGCGCAGCTCGGTCCCGATGTTGAACTTGCAGATGGATGAGCTGTGAGCCAGCTCCGCCCGCTGCGCTGATGGCACACCTGATCCGCCATGGATTACCAAAGGCACGTCTGTCACGGTCTCAATCGCCCTGATCCGGTCGACGTCCAAACCGCCATCCTGATTTTCCTGCAGATGGACATTTCCAACGGAGATGGCCAAAGCATCGACACCGGTTGCAGAGGCGAAAATGGCTGCCTCTTCAGGCTCTGTTCCTGCGGAATTCTCACCGTTCGCATAACCGACGAAGCCGATCTCTCCCTCGCAGGAAATGCCTGCACCATGGGCCATTTCCACGATCGCGGCAGTCTCATCTATGTTTTGCTGAAGCGGCTTGCGCGATCCGTCATACATAAGGGACGAGAAGCCTGAATCGAGCGCCTCTTTGCATTCGTCAAATGTGTAGCCATGGTCCAAATGGGCCACAACCGGCACGCTGACCTCGTTAGCCAGATGCCGAAACATCTTGCCTAGTACCGGCAACGGAGTGTGCTCACGGCACCCCGGGCCGGCTTGCAGGATGACCGGGCAGCCTTCGGCCTCAGCTGCGTAAGCGTACGCGCGCATATCTTCCCAGCCAAGGCAGACAAGACCTGCAACCGCATGCCCGTTTCTAAGCGCGGGCTGCAATACATCAGCCAGCGTTGCCAATGTCATTTAAACTTCGCAATCATGTCTTTGATGCCAGGGATCGTTTCGATCTGATCGGCGTGAGACGGCTGGAAATACTGGATCAGGCTGCGCTGAGACAAACCGCCAAGAATGGTGAAGTAGTACATTTCATAGCCCGGCAGCACGGCGCAGGGGTGGTACCCGTTGTCCAGGCAGATCGTTGATCCATCGACGAGGTGATAGGCATCCCCCGGCTTTCCATCCTGACGCTGAAGCATCTGAACGCCCGACCCGTGATCTGGCTTGAAGCGGAAATTATAGGTCTCGTCATGGCGCGTCTCTATCGGCAGACGGTCCGTATCGTGCTTGTGGCTGGGAAAGCCGGACCAGCCGCCCGCGCCTACGGTGAACAGCTCGCTGACCAGCAGCCGCCCGACCTTGTCGTGGTACTTCGTTCCAAGGATATGTTTGATTTTGCGATGGGTCTTGGTGTCGTCAGAGCCGTATTGAACAAGATCCAGCTCGTCGCTTCGCACGGCGAAGGGTTCCAGCACCTCATCGTAGCGGGCCCCTGCGATGAAGACCTCAGCCTCGTCGCTGGTACAAACCATCACAGACTTCGCGCCGCTGGGCACGTATACGCCTTCGGGCTCGCCTCCCCAAACGTCGCCAACCCGCCCGCCGATATCATCTGCCTTGAAGCCTTCGGTATCCGTGTCAACGCTGCCCGTCGCCGGGACAATGCAGGTCTCATACCCGGGAACCTGATACTCGAAGGCTTCGCCCTTCTTCAGCTTCACAATGTTGAAGTAGTTCAGCGGCACCGTTGCGTCGTTGATATCGACGATAGGTTTATTCTGATTGTCGTATGGAGCTATGTGCATGATGTCCTCTCAAGCGCTTGTGGGGCCGGGATGTGTTTGAAGGAAAGACTCTAATTCTGCCAAATTTGGCAATGCAGGGGCGCAGCCGGGCTTACCGACAACGATGGCAGCGCAGGCAGAACCTCTATGTATCGCGTCGTTAAGCCCGTGCCCGGCCGCAATCGCGGCCATCAACCCTGCCATGAAACTGTCGCCTGCGCCCGTCGGCTTCAGGGCGGTCACAGGGTAGACGCCTGTTGTGATCACATCGCCATCAGCGTAAGTCACAGCGCCCTTTTCACCCATCTTATAGATCACAATCTCTGCAGATTTGTTTGCGAGGGATTGGGCCTTTGCCTGCCCTTTGCCGATGTCTCCTGCCATGAAACCAAACTCTTCGTCATTTCCAACGATCATGTCTGCCAGGTCGCCTGCACGGCTAAGAACACCTTCTGCTACCTTGGGCGACGGCCAGGAATAGGGACGATAGTCAATGTCGAAGATGATCGGCAGGCCAGCGGCCTTTGCCAGCTCAAACGCGCGAAATGCTGCGCTGCGCGAAGGTTCTGCCGCAAACACGGTACCGGCGGTGATCAAGGCGCCGTAAGCGCCGTAGTCAATGGCTTCAACGTCCTCGATGTTCATTTCGAAGTCAGCCGCGCCATTCCGATAGATGACGGTTTGATGCTCTTCGACCCGGGATTCGTAGACGGCGAGTGAATTGCGAAATTCGCCACCCACAGAACGCACATGCGTTCGGCCCACACCGTAGTGGTCCAGCTGATTGGTGCAGTACCGACCGATGCTGTCGTCCGAGACGCATGTGACCAAATCCGCCTTGCCGCCAAATCGACAGATGCCAGCGGCTGTGTTCGCCGCTGATCCACCAAGGCCGGAGCGGAACTCGGTCGCCTCTTCTGTTTTGGTCCCCGCTGGGTGAGGAAAGAAGTCCATCCCGGCACGGCCAATCACAACGAAGTCGTTTTGCAAGATTCCTGAAATTAGACCGGGCATCTCAAACACCTTTCCGTTGTTTCACGCGGGCGCTTTCCCATTCTTCGTGGGCGGCTTGAACCTTTGGATTGTCGGATACATGCGGCGTGCCTACTTCCCACCATGTATGACCTTCCGCGGTCCACCCCTCGTAGGGATCGACTTGCATGACGATAACGGACGTCTTTTCAGCTGCCTTCGCGCGATTGAACGCATCCCCTAGTTCAGCCGGATTAGACACTGTTTCGGCATTTGCACCCATCGATCTTGCGTGCGCTTCGAAATCGACGCCAAAGGCTTCCGGAACTGTAGGCGTATCCGCGATCAGGTTGTTAAAACTTTCGTTTCCGGTGTTGTTCTGAAGCTTGTTGATGACCGCGAAACCGCCATTGTCGAGCACGAGCAGAATCATCTTCTTCTGTGTCAGGACCGAAGAATAGATGTCAGAGTTCATCAGAAGATAGGAGCCGTCACCGCAAAATACGATTGTGTCCTGCTGAGGTTCGCTTTCTGATTGAGCGATGCGCGCACCCCAACCGCCTGCAATCTCATAACCCATACAGGAGAAGCCAAATTCGACGTCCACAGTTCCGATCCCCAGCGTACGCCAGTTGGCTGTCACCTCGGCAGGCAGACCGCCTGCTGCTGCGACGATACGGTCCTGGGGGTCACACAAAGCATTCACCACGCCAATCGCCTGTGCATAAGAATTCGGTCTATTTCCATGCGCGACATTGTCGGAGACGTATTTGTCCCACTTTTCGCGTTCCTGTTGTGCGGATTTGGTCCAGCCAGCGGGGGCTTTGTAGCCCACCATTGCCGCATCCATGGCCTCAAGGCCAAGCTTGGCATCGCCAACGACCGGAACTGATTGGTGTTTTCCTGCGTCATGCCGCGCAGCGTTGAGCGATATAATGCGCGCATCTTTCGAAAATGCTGTCCACGACCCTGTCGTGAAGTCTTGTAGCCGACATCCGATGGACAAGATGACATCCGCCTGTTCTGCTATGGTATTCGCCGAATTTGACCCTGTTACACCGACAGGGCCGATATTCAGCGGATGATCTGCAAGCATGTTCGCCCGACCGGCAATGGTCTCTATCACCGGGATTTGATGGGTTTCGGCAAAACTGGTCAGCTCGGCAACCGCTTTGGAATACTGGACGCCGCCCCCAGCAATGATGACCGGGCGTTTTGCTGTACGTAGTAGCGAGGTGGCATCTGCCAGCTCTTCGGTATCAGGCAATTGCCGCCTGATCCGGTGCGTCTTTTCGTCAAAGAACGAAATCGGATAGTCAAAGACCCAGCCCTGAACATCTTGGGGGAGGCCCAGAAAGGCTGGCCCGCAATCTGCGGGGTCGAGCATTGTCGAAATAGCCGCGGGAAGCGATTGAATGATCTGCGCCGGATGCGAAATGCGATCCCAATATCGACTGACTGCTTTGAACGCATCGTTTACGCCCAAGGTTGGATTGCCGAAATGCTCAAGTTGCTGCAGGACCGGGTCAGGCAGGCGCGTAAGGAAAGCATCGCCGCACAACATCAACATGGGCAGCCGATTTGCGTGTGCCAATGCTGCCGAGGTCAACAAATTTGCAGTTCCGGGGCCGGCACTCGCTGTACAAAACATGAATCTCTGGCGGAGATGGTACTTGGCATAAGCGGCCGCCGCGAACCCCATGCTCTGTTCATTTTGACCACGGTACAGGGGCAATTCTTCTTTGTGATCGTAAAGAGCTTCGCCAAGGCAAGTTACGTTGCCATGGCCAAAAATTCCGAAGCCGCCGCCGCATAGCCGCACTTTTCTGCCGTCAATTTCAATGTACTGCGCAGCGAGATATTTGATAATCGCCTGTGCGGTCGTCAGGCGGACAGTTTTATCGGACTGGCTCATCTGCAGGCTCCCTTGGGCAGAAAAGAATCGGACAGGATCGATTGCCCTATTGACCACAGGGCGCAGTTGAAGATACTCGTTTTGCAACCGGTTGCAAATTGTTTTTGAAGGTGGCGACGATGTCCGAAATTGGCGTTGGTATCATTGGGGGCGGATACATGGGCAAAGCCCATGCTGTTGCCATGTCGTCGGTTGCATCGGTGTTTGACACACGCCTGCGACCCAGGCTCGAAGTTGTGGCGGCATCAAGCCAGGCCTCAGCCGAAAAATATCGACAGTCCTTTGGGTTTCGCAGAGCGGCTGTCGATTGGCGCGATCTCATCGAGGATCCAACAGTTGAAGCAATTGTAATTGCATCGCCGCAATCTACACATCGCGAAATCGCCGAGGCTGCCTTTTCAAGAGGTTTGCACGTTTTGTGCGAAAAACCTTTGGGAGCCTCGATTGAGGACGGAGCGGCAATGGTCGCCGCTGCCAAAGCGAGTGGATGCCGCAATATGGTGGGCTTTAACTATATCCGGACCCCTGCATCCCAGTTTGCCCGCAAGTTGATTGCCGACGGCCGGATCGGTGACGTGACATATTTCCGGGGGGAGCACACCGAAGACTTTGATGCTGATCCTGATGGTCCGGCGACGTGGCGCAGTACTGGCGTTTCAAATGGTACGATGGGTGATCTGGCGCCGCATATGATCAATGCTGCGCACGGTCTGGTGGGGCGTATTAACTCGTTGATTGCCGAGGTCGAGACCGTACATGCCAACCGGGGCGGTGTTGCAGTCACCAATGACGACCACGCGCAGATGATGTGCCGGTTCGAAAACGGCGTGATGGGGCACATGTTTTTCAGCAGAACGGCCACTGGCCGAAAGATGGGTTACGCATACGAGGTGCATGGCACCAAAGGCGCGATCAGGTTCGATCAAGAGGACCAAAACGCCCTTTGGCTGTACCTCGCGGAAGGCCCCGAAGAAGAGCGCGGTTTCCGCAAAATTCTCACCGGCCCGGCGCATCCTGACTATGCGGCGTTCTGCCAAGGTCCGGGACATGGCACGGGGTATCAAGACCAGATCATTATCGAGGTTAAGGATTTCTTAACCGCGATTGAAACCGGAGAGGACATTTGGCCGACATTTGAGGAAGGCCTAAACGTTAACAAAGTCGTCTATGCGGCGCTGGAGTCGAGCCAGCAAAAGGCATGGGTCAACGTCTAACCATGAAAGACGAAAATATGATTAAAATTGGCAATGCGCCCTGCTCATGGGGTGTCGAGTTTGCGGATGACGCGCGCAATCCGACCTGGAAAACGGTCCTGAAGGAGAACGCGGATGCGGGCTATAAGGGCATCGAACTTGGCCCGGTTGGCTTCATGCCGGAGGAGGCTTCGACGCTGGCGGCTGAGCTGGCAGAGCATGACCAATCCCTGATTGGGGGCGTGGTGTTCCGGCCCTTCCATGACGCTGCGCAATGGGACGATGTGATGGATGGCGCGGTGCGCACCTGCAAGGCGCTGGTTGCTCATGGGGCGGAGCATCTGGTGCTGATCGATTCCATCTCGCCGCGCCGTGCGCCGACCGCTGGCCGCGCCGATGAAGCGGAGCAGATGGACAATGCGGAATGGTCTGCCTTCCGCGACCGCATCGCCACCATCGCCAAAATGGGCACCGAAGAATACGGCCTGACGGTGGGTATGCACGCCCATGCCGGCGGCTTCATTGACTTTGAGCCAGAGCTGGAGCGCCTGCTGGATGAGGTCGATGAAAGCATCATGAAGATCTGCTTTGACACCGGCCACCATTCCTATGCGGGCTACGATCCCGTGGCGTTCATGAAGCGCCATATCGACCGGATCAGCTATATGCATTTCAAGGATATTGACCCCGAGGTGAAGGCCAAGGTCGTGGCCAATCGCACCGACTTTTACGATGCGTGCGGGCAAGGCATTTTCTGTAATCTGGGCGATGGCGACGTGGATTTCCCAGCTGTCCGCCAAGTGCTTCTGGACAACAATTTCGAGGGGTGGTGCACGGTCGAACAGGACTGTGACCCGCTGCTTGATCCCGACCCGCTGGGCGACGCGAAGAAGAACCGCGCCTATCTGCAATCCATCGGTTTTTGAGGCCTGATATGACACGTTTGAACTGGGGTATGATTGGCGGGGGCGAAGGTTCTCAGATTGGTCCGGCGCACCGGTTGGGTGCCGGGCTGGACGGAGATTTCTCTTTTGTTGCAGGGGCTTTGGACCACAACCCGGATGCGGGCCGCGATTATGCGCAGCGATTGGGCGTCGCCCAGGACCGCGCTTATGGCGATTGGAAAGAAATGCTGGCGGGCGAAAGCGCGCGCGACGATCGCGTTGATCTGGTGACCGTCGCGACGCCAAATTCCACGCATTTCGAGATCACCAAAGCCTTCCTTGAAAAGGGCTTTCATGTGCTGTGCGAAAAGCCGATGACGATGACGGTCGAAGAGGGCGAAGAGATCGTCAAGATCGCCAAAGCCTCCGGCAAAATCTGTGCGGTGAATTACGGATATTCCGGCTATTCGCTGGTCCGCCATATGCGGGCGATGATTGCGCGCGGTGACCTTGGTGCGGTGCGTGTTGTGGTGGCAGAATTTTCGCATGGGCATCACGCAGACGCCGCGCAGGCCGACAATCCGCGCATTCGCTGGCGGTACGATCCGGCGCAAATGGGCGCGTCTGCGCAGTTCGCGGATTGCGGGATTCATGCGATGCATATGGCGTCATTTGTGACCGGCCAAGAGGTGGAAAAACTGTCGGCTGATTTCGCGTCCACAATTTCGAGCCGCGAGCTGGAAGACGACGCAATGGTCAATTTCCGGATGAATGGCGGGGCAGTCGGCAGGCTTTGGACGTCGGCGGTGGCCGTGGGCCGGATGCACGGATTGACCCTTCAGGTGTTCGGCGAAGAAGGCGGTTTGCGCTGGGCGCAGGAACAGCCGAACCAGCTGTATTGGACGCCGACAAATGGCCGCGTGCAGGTGATCGAACGCGGCGAGGCAGACCTGTCGCCCGAAGCGGATCGCGCGACGCGAGTGACCATTGGCCATGCCGAAGGGATGCCGCTGGCATTCGCCAACATCTATTCCGATCTGGCCGAAGTGATCCGTGCCGAGAAGGAAGGCCGTGCGGCTGATCCGGCGGCGACGCATTACCCCAAAGCAGTGGATGGGTTGCGGTCCATGGCGGCGGTGCACGCTTGCGTGGCATCGGCCAAGAAGGATGGCGAATGGGTTAACGCGGTCCCGCAATCGTTAATTTAAGCGGAAAAACCGGCGTACACACCGCGTACACAGGCTGTACACACCCTGTACCGACAGGCATCGCGTTTACCCTTTTCTGAGGGTGCTGCGTTCCACGATGTGGCAGGGGAACAATCTGGCCTCGGGGTAGCGCCCGGGGTCATCGAGCATGGCGACCACCAGCTCGATTGAGGAGGCAATGATCTGCTGGATCGGCTGGTGAATGGTGGTCAGGGAGATGTTGTCCCAGCCCGCCATCTCCATATCGTTGAGGCCAATCAGGCCGATATCTTGCGGCACCTTCAGCCCCGCGGATTGCATCGCGCTGAGCGCGCCGATGGACAGCACGTCATCGCCGCAGAAATACGCCTCCGCCGCGCCTTGCGTGATAAGGCGGGACATCTCGGCGCGGCCGGCATCGAAGCTGTAGGCATCTGCAAAGCTGTGGGTCTGGCTGACGCCGGACGCGTCGCGCACCACCTCGCGGAACCCGGCGAACCGGTCTTGGGTAGAGGTTGCCTGCTCAGGCCCGCCCATGAAGGCCAGCTTGCGGTAGCCGCGTTCGATCAGGGTGCGGGCGGCCATGCGCCCACATTCGACATTGTCGATACCCACCACATGCACATCGGGGCTGGTGGTGTGACGGCCGAAGGAGTTAACCACGGGAACGCCCGCGTCGCGGAACGATTTCGCAAAGCTGGGGGGCAGGGTGGAGGAGGCGACGATGACCCCGTCGACCGAGTATTGCCGCAGCATCTCGACCGCCTGGGCGCGGTCACTTTGTTGGGACAGGTTGACCAGAAGTGGCCTGAGCCCGCGTTGCTGCAACCCTTGGGTGAAGAGATCGAACACCTCCAGAAAGATCGGGTTGTGGAAGTTGTCGGAGACCAACCCGATTAGCTTGGTGCGCCCCGTGGTCAGCGAGGAGGCGAGCGCATTGGGGCGGTACCCCAGCTCGGTCGCGGCCTTTTGCACCTTTTTCCGAGTCTTGTCGGACACGGACGCGCCCTCGGTAAACGTGCGCGACACGGCAGAGCGCGACACGCCTGCGCGCAGGGCAACATCTTTGAGGGTAATCGCCATATGGCCCCGGTGTGACTGCAACAAACTGGCCCGCATGTTGCAATTCGTTGCAACCGATTGCAAGCTGCGTCGCATGGGATATGGCGAGGACAGTTTTTTCACCCTAAGCGTCGGTGGCCGGGTCGGGGTTGTCGCCATCTCGTTGATCTTATTTGCGCTTTGCGGGTGTGTTGTGTGGTTCGCGGGCGCCGGATTGGGCCGCGTCTGGCGCGTCTTGATCGCGTTGGCGGCGTTTTGGGGCTTCGTCTGGCTGTCGCCGCAGGCCTATTACATGTTCTATTTGCTGATTTTTGACGGGCTGCCGTTGCAATGGGTGGCCCGGCTGCCGGGGTTCGACCTTGTGGCCCGGCTATTGACCTTCACCGACCGCGCCACACTGTCTGACCACGGCAAGGGCGTGCTGGGCTGGGTGCTGATCGCGCTGGCCCTGTTGCGGCGGCGCGCGAAGGTGGATTAAGTGGCAGGATGCCTGAGCTGTACGTGACCAATTTCAACCGCAACTTCACCGGCGTTTCGGCGACGATTGCGGGGGTTGTGGCGGCGCAGGAATATGACCTGGCGTTGGTGGGCGAGGCGTTGCCGGGGGTCGCCGCGCCGGTGTCGAAGCGGCAGGCCCTTGCGATGTGCCGCGCCGCGCCGCAGGGGCGGGCGTTCTCCATCTGGCATGTGCGGCGCAACACCGAGATGCGGGCGGGGATCTGGGCGCGGGACGTGCTGCGGCGGCCTGTGAAGCTGGTGTTCACCAGCGCGGCGCAACGGCGGCATTCGGCGTTCCCGCGGTGGCTGATTTCAAAGATGGACGCGGTGATTGCGACGACGGACCGCGCGGCGGAGTTTGTGCCGCATGTGCGCGCGGTGGTGCCGCATGGGGTGGATACAGCGCGATTTGCGCCTTCGTCCGACCGCGACGCGGCTTGGTCGGCGCTGGGATATGGCGGCGCGCGGGGGGTGGCGTGCGTTGGGCGGATCAGGCCGGAGAAAGGCACCGACCGATTTGTGGACACGATGTTGGAGGTGTTGCCGAACGTGCCCGACGTGACGGCGCTTGTGATTGGGAAAGCAGGGTCCGGGGATCAGGCGTTTCTGGCGGGATTGAAAGCCAAGGTTGCGGAGGCGGGGCTGGCGGAGCGGTTGTTGTTTGTGGGCGAGATTGACGGCGCGGCGATGCCAGCGATGATGCGGGCACTGTCGCTGCTGGTGCCGCTGCCGCGATATGAGGGCTACGGGATGACGCCGCTGGAGGCGATGGCGTCCGCCACGCCGTTCGTGGCCAGTGACGCCGGATATTTCCGCGCCTTTTCGGCGCAGGGCAAGGCCGGGCTGGTGGTCGAGCCGGAGAACGCGGCGCAGGAGGTCAGCGCGTTGCTGTCCGCGCCCGAGCGGTTGGCGGAGATGTCGGCCTCGGCCCGGCGGGTGGCTTGTGATAGCTACGGGATCGAGACGGAGGCGGCGGGGATCGCGCGCGTCTATGAAGAGCTTTGGAGCGCCGGCGCATGAAGACATTTGTGATCCATCTAGAACGCGCGACCGCCCGCAAGGCGCAGGTCGACCATATTGTGGCGCATACGCCTGATGCCGAAATTCTGCCTGCCAGCGACGGCGCGGCGATGAGCGGCGCGGCGCGCGCCGCCATTTACCCCGGCCCCGCGCAGTTTTGGCCTGCCTACCCGTTTGAGTTGAGCCCTGGCGAGATTGGCTGTTTTGAAAGCCACAAAACGGCCTGGCAACAGATGGTGGAGGATGATTTGCCCCGCGCGTTGATTGTTGAAGATGACGTGCATATTGACGCGGCGGCCTTCGACGCTGCGCTGACCCTGGCCAAGCGGCATTCGGATGATTGGGGCTACATCCAGTTTCAGGTGCGAGACATCAAAGGGCCGTGCGAAGAACTGGCGCGGGACGGCAACGTGGCGCTGGTGCGGCCGGAGATCATCCCGCTTAGGACCTCCGCCCAGCTGGTCAGCCTTACCGCTGCCAAGGCCCTGCTGGCGGTGTCAGGCCAGATTGACCGACCCGTGGACGCCTTTTTGCAGATGCGGTGGCATACGGGTGTTGACGTGGCATGCGTGGTGCCATCCGGCGTGTCGGATCGCACGGCGGAGACCGGCGGCAGCACCTTGTCACAGAAGCGGGGCATTTGGCAGGAGCTGAAGGTCAGCGTGCCGCGGCTTTTGTACCGCCGCCGGATCAAGGCCTTGTCGCGGCGTTAGGTGTTCAGCAGCAACGAGGCCGCATGGGCATGCAGGTTGGCCTGCGCTTCGGCGGTGTGAAAATTGTGCTCGATCGCGTCGGCGCGGCTGGCATAGTCGTCTTCTGACATGGTGGCCAATGCGGCGGCGATATCGTCTGCGGATTGGCAGATGATCATCCCATCGGTGTCAAAATGGTCCGCAATATCGGGCGCGCCCCAATAGATCGGAACCGTCCGGCAGAGCGCGGCGTCGATCAGCTTTTCCGTGTAGTAGCCGTGCCCTTGTGTGTTCTCGATCACGACCGAGTAGCGGTAGGGCAGCAACCCGTCCGCCTTGTTGTCAAAGGCCTTATAGCCGCGCCCCATGATGTCCACGTCAAGCGACTTTTCGCGGATCAGATCGACAATGTCGTGGCGCAGTTTGTGGCCGGGTTGGTCTTTCTTCTTCGACGCAATGAGCGACGCCATATGTTGCTTGGGCGCGGGTTGCGCGGGCCAGGTGGTCAGCATCGTCGCCGCAGGCGCGAGGGCGCGGGCGTTGTTGATGGTGTCCAGCAGAACGGGGCTGTGGGTCAGGATGCGGTGGAACCGGCGGTGATGGCGTTTGGCCAATTTCAAGTGTTTGCCATGGATCGCCTCGGGCTCGAGTATCATCACCGATACGTTCGGCTTCAGCGTCGGGCGGGGCTGCCAATAGACCTGTTTGCGCGAGTAGATCAGCAAATGGTCGGCGCGATCCATGTCTGCCACGGTGCCGTGCTTCAACCGGGCGGGGCGGCCGAGCGGCCAATCGAGATCATCAAGCGCGATATTGGTCATCGTCCATTTGGGGCGGTTGTGATAGGGCAGCACGGCAACCGCCGGACCCGTTTGCGACGGCAAAACGGCGCGGGGTTTTGCCGGGGCGGGTTGGTCATCGGTGCGGAATTGCAGCCCGTGCAGATTGGCGTAGATGCCCTTTTTGGCCAGCAATTCATCATGGGTGCCGCGTTCCGCCAGCTCCCCCTGATCGAGCACGACAATCTGGTCGGCGTTGCGGATGGTTGAGAGCCGATGCGCGATGATCAGCGTGGTGCGGCCCTTGGCAAGCTTGTCCAGGGCGGTCTGCACGACCTTTTCCGATTCCGCGTCCAGGGCGGATGTCGCCTCGTCCAGCAGCAGGATCGGAGTGTTGCGCAGCAACGCGCGCGCGATTGCCACCCGCTGGCGCTGCCCCCCTGACAGGTTTGACCCGCGCGGGCCGACCTGCGTGTCCAACCCATCCGGCATGGATTTGAGGAAGTTGGTGACATTGGCCGCCTTCAGCACATCGGCCAATTGCGCATCCGTGACATCCGTGCGCCCAAGCAGGATGTTTTCGCGCAGCGTTTCATCGAACAACAGCGCGTCCTGAGAGACGACCGAGAACATGGACCGCAGCTGATCCAGCTTCAGATCCGCAATGTTGGTGCCGCCGATTTTGACGCTGCCGGTTTGCGCATCAATTAGCCGGGTCAGCACGTTGAACACGGTGCTTTTGCCGGCCCCCGATTGGCCCACCAGCGCGGTTGTGGTGCCTTTCGGGATGGTCAGGCTGAGGTTTTTCAGGACGGGCAGGTCGCCATAGGACAGGCTGACATCGTCAAAGGTGACGGTGCTGTCGGTGGGGATCGCCGTGCCGGGTTTGGCGGTGTCCTTGACCTCGGGCTTGGTGTCCATCAGCCCGAAGATACGCGAGAGGCTGGCCTGCATCACCTGCCAGTAGCCCGCCACATCCGCCAACCGGCGCAGCGGCTGGAACGCCAGCGACATGGCGGCGAAGAAGGACATGAATTGGCCGACGGTTTTCTCGCCTGACGCAATTTCCGGCCCGCCGAACAGCAGCACGCAGAAAAAGCCCAACCCCACGGCGACATCGACGAGCCCCGGCACGGTGGCCTGCCCCGCCACGGCCTTGACGGTGGAGCGGACCCATTGGCCCGACAGCTCGGCAAACCGGGTGTTCTGGTAGCTTTCCATCCGGTTGAGCTTGATCGGGGTGACGCCGTGGAAAATCTCGTCCAGCCGGGTGGTGCGTTTGCCGGCAATCTCGCGCAGCACGTGGCTTTTGCGCCGAATGTAGCGCTGCACGATGATCGATGGCAGCAACAGCACCGGCGCGCCGACCACCGCAATGGCGGCCCATTTCCAGTCGATGGAGATGGCCACGGCCATCAGCGAGATCAGCGAGATGAAGTCCCGCCCGGCCCCGGTGATGATGATGTTCCACAGCCCCTGAATGGCGGTGACGTCGCCCTGCACCCGCTCAATCAGCGCGCCGGGCGAGGTGCGGGAATGGAAGCCGTTGTCCAGATCCAGCGTGTGGCCGAGCAGCTCGATCTGCAGCTCGGTGGAGGCCAGATAGGACGTGCGGGTCATAATCACCCGCTGGAACAGCCCGCTAAACGCGCGCACCACGAAGAGCAGAAAAATCCCGAGGGCGACGTAGAAGGCGAGGTCCGACTTGCCCTCGACAAACACCACGTCGAACATCGGCTGCAGCATGTAGCTGAGGATGCCCAAGGTGCTGCCCTCGATGATCATCAGCCCCATCGCCAGGGCCAGCCACCAGATATGCTTGCGCAAATAGCCGCGCCAAAGCCGCCCGAACAGCTGCAGGGGCGTCTGGTCAGACACGATTTGTGCGGGGTCTACGGCCGGTGTTTGCACTGTTTGCTGCCTTTTTGCGGCGTCTGGGGCCGGTTTTGAGGTCACATTTAGCGTGAAAGCCCCCGTTGCGGCAAGCAGCAGCGGCTTTGGGCCTTTTAACCGCATCCACATGGGGGTATGCAGCCGCGTCCGCAAGGACTCATCAAACTTTAACCCTAAAAGGACCCTTAGGATCATGGGCTACAAAATCGCCGTCGTTGGCGCCACCGGTAACGTGGGCCGCGAAATGCTGAACATCCTGGCGGAACGCCAGTTTCCCGTAGACGAATTGGCCGCGCTCGCGTCGCGCCGTTCGCTTGGTACAGAAGTTAGCTTTGGCGATAAGACACTCACGACGAAGGACCTGGACACGTTCGACTTCACCGGCTGGGACATGGCGTTGTTTGCCGTTGGTTCCGAGGCCACGAAGAAATACGCGCCGAACGCCGCCAAGGCGGGCTGCGTGGTGATCGATAACTCGTCGCTTTATCGCTACGACCCGGACATCCCGCTGATCGTGCCGGAGGTGAACCCCGAGGCCGTGATGCAGTATTCCAACAAGAACATCATCGCGAACCCGAACTGTTCGACCGCGCAGATGGTGGTGGCGTTGAAGCCGCTGCATGACCGCGCGCGGATCAAACGCGTCGTTGTCAGCACCTACCAGTCCGTGTCGGGCGCCGGCAAAGACGGCATTGACGAGCTGTGGGACCAGACCAAGTCGATCTACAACCCGACCGACGACAAACCCGCCAAGAAATTCACCAAGCAGATCGCGTTCAACGTGATCCCGCATATTGATGTGTTCATGGATGACGGCTCTACCAAGGAAGAGTGGAAGATGGTCGCGGAGACGAAGAAGATCGTCGACAAAGACATCAAAGTGACGGCGACCTGCGTGCGGGTGCCGGTCTTTGTAGGGCACTCGGAAGCGGTCAACATCGAGTTCGAAGATTTCCTGGACGAAGACGAGGCGCGCGACATCCTGCGTGAGGCGCCGGGCGTCATGGTGATCGACAAGCGCGAAGACGGCGGCTACGTCACGCCGATTGAATGCGTGGGCGACTTTGCCACGTTCATCAGCCGCATCCGCCAGGATTCGACCATCGAGAATGGTTTGAACCTGTGGTGCGTGTCCGACAACCTGCGCAAAGGGGCCGCGTTGAATGCGGTGCAGATCGCAGAGCTGCTGGGCAACCGGGTGCTGAAGAAGGGCTAGCTTGCCTTCTTTGCAGACGCGTTAGAGACTGGGCCTCAGATCAAACCGATTTGAGGCCCTTTTCATGTTTAAGTCCGTTTTCCTGTCGTCCACCGTGCTGTGCGCGCTGCCGCTTTACGCCGCCGATTTTCAGGTCAATGCGCCGGTGACCGCCGCCACGGTGTACCCGCAGGGGGCCACGCTGACGCGGTCCATTGCCGTTGACATTCCCGCAGGATCGCACCGCATTCTGCTTCCGGTGCCGCCAGGGGCCGTTAGCGAAGGGCTGCCCCGGATCGAGGGGCTGGGTGCATTGAGCGTGGGTTCGATGGAATATCTGCCGGGCTTTGTGACAGACGCGGAAGCGGTGTTCAGTGATGCGCAAGCTGCGGCGCTAGCCGCCGTTGACGCCGCCGAGGACGCGTTGCAAGCGGCGCAGGACAAGGAGGCGGTATCGAAAGCCTCGATCGGCGCGATTTCGACGCGTATCTTGTTCTTGCAGTCTGTGTCTGCCGGGGCGCTGGATACATTGGACGCCGCCGCGCTGCTGGCCGTGGGCGATATGGTTTCTGAGGAGATTGAGAAAAGCTTTCTGGCGCAACAGGCCGCGATTGAAGCCGGGCGCGATGCCGAGGAGGCGGTTGCAGATGCGCGTAAGGTTTTGACGCAGGCGCAGCAAGATTTGGCGAGGCTGACCCCACCTGCGGGGCCGATCAACATGCTGGCCATCTCGGTCGATGCGCCGGAGCCGGTCGCGACCGATCTGAGCCTGAAGCATCTGATAGGCGGCGCCTATTGGCAGGCCAGCTATGATTTGGACCTGTTGCGCGACGCGAGTGAGCTGACGATGGCGCGCAAAGTTGTCGTCTCTCAGAGCACGGGCGAGTTGTGGTCTGATGTGGCGTTGACGCTGTCAACGGCAGACCCCTATGCGCAAGTTGACCCCAGCCGCGTAAATGCCCGCGGCGCGCAGATTGTGAAGCGGGAGCAGAAAGAGGTTTTTGCCTCTGCTGCGCCACGCTCTGACGGGATCAGCCGCATGGTGGCGGATGAGGCGTTTGTCGAAGAACCGGTCATCGCAGAACGCAGCGCAAGCGTGGTGATTGACGGGCTTTCGATCACCTATGACTACCCCGATCCCGTCAGCATTTCGCCCAATGACGGATTCTTGTCGCTGTCTCTGGGTGATTTCACCTTTGAGGCCGAGCTGTTCAACCAAGCTGCGCCGCGCTTTGACGACACGGCCTTCCTGATGGCGCGATTTACCAATGACCAGCCGGAGCCCATCTTGCCCGGCGTGGTGCAGCTTTACCGTGACGGCAGCTTTGTCAGCCGCTCGGAGATTGACTTGATACCGGCGGGGGACGAGGCGGTCCTGTCCTTTGGTGCGCTGGAAGGCCTGCGACTGGACTACAAGATATTGAACAACGACACCGGTGACCGCGGGCTGCTGAGCACGTCGAACACCCGAAAGCAGGGCATGGAGTTCACCGTGCAAAACCTGACATCGGAACCGGAAATGGTTGAAACGCTGTTTGCGATGCCGTTCACCGAACAGGAAGACCTGGTTTTGCAGGTGTCCACGCAGCCCAACCCCGACGAGACGGATGTCGAGAAACGCCGCGGCGTTGGAAAATGGCTGCTGGAGGTCGCCCCCGGCGAAACCAAGACCGTCACGATGAGCGTGAACCTGTCATGGCCGGAGGGGCAGGACCTGATCTGGCGGCCCTGATCTAGCCTGCGAAGTCATCGTAGCCGGGCAGCGTGTCCGGGTTCGGCAAATCGTCATCCGGAACGGTCCCCGGATCGGCGGCCGGTTCCGGGTCGGGGTTCAGCAGATCAACATGTTCCGCGCGGGCGGCAATATCGAATTCCGTCATATCGGGCGGCATGCTGTCGGCATCGTAGGAAAAGTCGAAATGGTCTTTCGCCTGCGGATCCAACGCCTCCGCCTCAAACATCTGCCGGATCACCCCCGACACCGACACACCGGGCATATTTTCCAGCTGGATCGTGAAGGTGTTGCCGGCGTCGGCCCCCTCCAGCACATTGTAGTCCGCGCCTTTCAGCATGTTGTTGGCGGCCGCGATGCTTCGAAAATCGGGCAAGCCCGCCTGTCCGATGGCAAACAGGAAATCCTGCCATCCATCCGTGTCCGAATAGGCGACGTTGAACACCCGTGACGTTTCGGTTGTGCCGTCCTCATGGGTCCAGGTGGCATTGAACATCTCAATCCGGTCGGGCAACACCCCGTCATTCAGGTGCAGCCCGTTCAACAGCAGGTTGTAATTGGCAAGCGAGACCTCCGCCGAGGTGGGCCCGTCCGAGAGGTAGCGCACATCAAGCGTGGCCTCCCCCAACGGCGCGACGAATTGGAGCTCCGCCAATTTCGTTTCCGCGACCTGATTGCCCAGATCCGACCGAATTTCGTAACCGTTTACCGTAAACGTTGCCATGCGACGCACCTTTTACCATCTGCCCCCTTGGCCTAGGGCAGACGCGCTACCTGATGGTTAAGGCGGTAGCATATGATGCGCGCAATTTGGTTCGAATTGGCCGGATTTTGAGGGACGGGTCAGATTCGCTGGAAGCCGGTCTCCTCGGTGTAATGCTCCAAGCTGCCCTCGCCGGTATCAGTCCACAGCCCGTGCAGGCTGAGATGCCCGCTCTCGATGGCGGACGCGACAAAGGGGAAATTCGACAGATTTTCGAGCGACACCAACACCGCCTGCTTTTCCAGCGCGCGTTTGCGCTCTGCCTCGTCCGCGATGTCTTTGACCCGCTCGTAACCCGGGCGCAGAATTTCGATCCAGCGGCCGATGAAGCTGGTGTCCTTCTCCAGCTCCGGGGCTTTACCCGCGCACATGTCATGGCAACCTGCCGCGCCGCCGCAGTTGGAATGGCCCAGCACGATAATATGCGCCACTTTCAAAGCGTTAACGGCATATTCCACGGCGGCAGACGTGCCGTGGTGGTTGGAATCCGGCAGATAGGGCGGCACCAGGTTGGCGATGTTGCGGTGGATGAAAAACTCGCCCTGCTCGGCCCCGAAGATCGAGGTCACATGCACCCGGCTGTCGCAGCATGAAATGACCATGGCGCGGGGGTTCTGCCCTTCCTCGGCCAAGCGGCGGTACCACGGCTCATTGTCGGCATAGGTGGTGGCTTTCCACCCCTGGTAGCGTTGGATCAAATAGGCAGGCAGCGGCTTGGCAATGGGCATGTTTGCATCCAGTCGTATTGTGTCAGTGGTGCGTAGCTACGTAAGAATTGTCAGGAATTCGAGGGAAAATGACATTCCGGAGCAAGACTTTCTTCATCTGACGCCTGCATGACCAAACCATTCTTGAGCGAGGGGCGCTGAAAGGGGTTTGAGTGGAACAGCCAATGGAATTACGCTTTTGCGAACCTGTATCGGTCGATGGCGACCGCTTGGTCGAACTGTGCGTCAAAATGGGGGAGACGCGAGCCGAAGAGATGATTGCCCTCTCGGTCGACAACCTGTGGCGCGGCATGGAAACGCTGCGCGCCGCCTATGAGGCGCACCAATGGAAGGACGTCATCGAGCAAAGCGGCGGCATGTCCAAGATTGCGGAAAACCTGGGCCTGACCCTGTTTGCCCGCGTGGCGCGTGATGTCGCTGCCTGCGCCGACCGCTCAGACGGGCCGGCGCTCAGCGCGAGCATTTGCAGACTGCACCGCATCGCGGACAGTTCCATCAATTCGGTCTGGGAACTGTGCGATATCAGCGTGTAACCCGACCATGAGACCTTGCGGATCGGCGCAGGGCGGCTAGGCTGCCGGGGAGTTTGACAGGACCCCCCGATGCTGACCTTTGCCCCGCCGACCCCCGACGCCATCCCGTTGCACGTTCTGGAATCCGACACGATTGATGCGTGGCTGGGCGGGCAGCCAGATCACGTCGCCGATTGGGTTTTGACCATGGGGTTCAAGGCGAATGCCGGGCAGACCTGCGTGGTCCCCGCCAAAGACCAAAGCGGGATTGCGATGGTGCTGGCGGGCATCGGCAACGCTTCGGCGCAGCGTCGAAGCCGGTTCACGCTGGCAAGCGCTGCCGCACAATTGCCGGCAGGGACGTACAGCATCGCGTCACATCACAGCGCGGAGGTTTTGCGGGAGCACGCGCTGGGCTGGCTGCTGTCGCAGTATAGTTTTGAACGCTACAAGGCATCACCCCCCCATCAGGCGCAGCTGGTCTGCCCCGACGGTGTGGACGCCGCAACCACCCAACATATCGCCAATGGCGAGGCGCTGACCCGTGACCTGATCAACACGCCAGCCAGCGACATGGGCCCCGACGCGTTGGAAGAGGCCGCCCGCGATCTGGCAACGCAGCATGGGGCCTCGATCTCGGTTACCAAAGGTGATGCCCTGCTGACCGACAACTTCCCGATGATCCATGCGGTGGGCCGCGCCTCGGACGAGGCGCCGCGGCTGGTCGACCTGTCCTGGGGCGACAGCGGGCCGACATTGGTGCTGGTCGGCAAAGGAGTGTGCTTTGACACGGGCGGATTGAACATCAAGCCCGGGTCCTCGATGGGATTGATGAAAAAGGATATGGGGGGATCAGCCGCCGTTTTGGGGTTGGCCCAGATGATCATGGCAAGCGGGATGGCCGTGCGGCTTCGTGTGCTGATCCCTGCGGTGGAAAACGCCATCGACGGCTCGGCCTACCGTCCACAGGACATCCTGACCTCGCGCAAGGGTCTGACCGTGGAAATCAACAACACGGACGCCGAAGGGCGGCTGGTGCTGGCTGACGCTTTGGCCTTGGCGGATGAAACCCCGCCTGACCTGATGATCTGCATGGCGACCCTGACCGGCGCGGCCCGCGTGGCCGTCGGGCCCGACCTTGCGCCGTTCTTCACCGATGACGACCAATTCGCGGCATCGTTGGAGGGGGCTGCGCGCGTCGCGCGGGACCCGGTCTGGCGGATGCCGCTTCACGACCCTTATGAGGCGATGATCGAGCCGGGGATTGCCGATTTGGACAACGCGCCGAAAGGCGGGTTTGGCGGGTCGATCACCGCCGCGCTGTTCCTGCGTCGATTTGTGGAACATACAGACCGGTTCGCCCATTTCGACATTTACGGCTGGCAACCCGCCGCGGCGCCCGCGCGCCCGAAGGGGGGTGTGGGTCAGGCCACCCGCGCCATTTTCGAGGCCCTGCCGGAAGCGCTGAACCTGTGAAAGACCAACGCCTGACACCCGCAAATGAACGGGTTGCCGCGTCCTTCCTGAAGGGCCAGGTGGACGCGCCCCGCTATGTAGACGGCCTCAACCGGCATTGCGGCGCGGCCGCCGCCGACATGGTCAAGGTGCCGGGCGGTTCGCGTATTTCCCAGCTGGTCCATGGAGACGCGTTTCTGGCGTTGGAGGACCGTGACGGATTTGCGTTCGGCCAAAGCCAGCATGACGGGTATTGCGGCTACGTGCGGAGCAGTGATTTGGCCGACGCAGTGGAGCAGACGCATTGGGTCGCCGTCCCGCAGACCCATACCTACCCCGACGCGGATATGAAGCTGATCCAAAGCGGCGCGTTGTATTTCGGGTCGCGTGTCTGCGTTGACGGGACGCAAGGCCGGTGGAGCAGGTTGCGTTCCGGCACCTATGTGCCGAGCGCGCATTTGCGCCCGTTGGGGGACTGGATGACCGACCCGGCCGAAGCTGCGGCCCAATTTTTGGGCACCCCCTACCTTTGGGGCGGCGGCACGCGCGCGGGCATCGACTGTTCAGGGCTGGTTCAGGCCGCCTGGCGCGCCTGCGGGCTGGACTGCCCGCGTGACAGCGACATGCAAGAAGCCCAGCTTGGCCGCGCGCTGCGGGCCGCGGAAGCCCCTGCGCGCGGCGATTTGGTGTTCTGGTCCGGGCATGTGGGCATTGTCACCGCAACCAACATGCTGTTGCACGCCAACGCCTTCCACATGTCGACCGTCTACGAACCCCTGGACGCCGCAATCGCCCGAATCGAGGCGGCGGGCAACGGCCCTGTGACTTCGATCAGGCGGGTCTGACACCGCGCGCGGATTTCTCCCTCGGAGCAGTGTCGCGGCGCAGCGCGACCGCTTTAGGACACCGGAATGGCTGCATATTCGGCGATAACCGGCCTGTACGCTCAATTCTATTGGTCATATTAACGCCAAATTTGCGTTGTTTAACGCGATTTAACGTATTTGACCCGACGAACGGGTTGCCTAGATGGGGTGGCAACTTGATACTTGGGTTATGCAACGACCGGTCAATTCTGCAGCGCCGTCAAGGTTGGCGCACCAAGGGGTTCGGAAGATGAAAGAAACTTGGGCAAAGCGCCTTTCCGTCTTGGCGATGGGGGGCCTCGTGATGGCGGCGCCCGGCGCCGACGGCGCAAGCGCTCGCAGCCCCGACCGCAGCGTCGTCAGGCTGAGCTGCCCCGACGTGGGCGGCAAGGCGCTGTGCGACGCGATGGAGCAGGCCATCGCCTTTTCTGCGCCCGGCAAAGTCATCCGCCGCGTGGCCCGCGGCGACGAACAGCCCGCTGCAACCGGAGACGTCGGCGTGTCCTTCGTGATCACCGACCACAACGCGTCGCAGGTCAGCGCCCGGCTGGACCTTCACCTGCCCGGAGCCGCCGCCAAAAAGAGCGGCCCGGATGTGAATATGAACCTGTCCCTCGAGGACACCCGCAAGCTGGCGGAGGCGCTGATTGCGTCCTCCCCACATGTCACCTCGGCCCTTCGATGATTACGCGTGCCGACCCCACACCAATATTTTAGCGATTAAGTGAGATAAGCTAGTGCCAGATAACACATTATTCCGCGGCCACCTTGATGGCTCCCACCCACCTGATTGCGACTGTGGTTGCCAGGATCATGAAGGTGGCGGTCACGACCACGCCCGTTTCTTTGAAGGGGTCGATGCGCCCGCAAATGCCACGACGCCCTACGCCATCGGCGTTGGCGACACGTTTGTCGGCACGTTGTCATCTGCGGGCGAAGCCGACTTCGTCAGAGTTCAACTGGTGGCGGGTGAGACTTATGTGTTCGAACTGTCTGGACAGGGGAGCGGGGATGGCACGCTGGAAGACCCCTATTTGTACCTGCTGGATTCGTCGGGCGTGTCCATTGTCGCACAAGACGACGACGACGGCCCGGGCCGCGATTCAACGATCACGTTCACCGCAACCACGAGCGGGACCTACTACTTGGTCGCTGACGCCTATATCCCCACGACCGGCCCGCTATACACCGGCACTTATGAGCTGTCGATGGACACCACCACGCCGCCGCCACCACCCGAGGTCGGGACGCTGGATGAACTGGCCGCATTCCTGACGGATGGCTATTGGGGCGCTCGTGGGGGCCGCGCTTGGGACACATCGACCAGCAATCAGATCACCGTCAACATCACGGCGCTAACTGCCGAGGGCCAACAGCTTGCCCGTTGGGCCTTTGAGGCCTGGGAGATGGTCGCAAATATCGAATTTGTCGAGGTCTTCGGCACTGCCGACATGACCTTTGACGATAACCAGTCGGGCGCATTTGCATCTACAGTAGCCCAGAACGGTGTGTCGCAGTCCTCCACGATCAACGTTTCGACCGCGTGGCTTGCCCAGTACGGGACGTCAATCGACAGCTACTCCTTCTCGACCTATGTGCACGAGATCGGCCATGCGTTGGGCTTGGGTCACCAGGGTGCCTACAATGGCAGCGCGACTTACGGCACGGACGAGACTTTCGTAAACGACAGCTATCTGGTCTCCGTCATGTCCTATTTCAGCCAGACGCAAAACACGTCTGTGCAGGGTAGCTACGGTGAGCCAATCACTGCGATGATGGCTGACCTGGTTGCGATCCAGAACCTGTACGGGGCACCTGACGCGTCCACGTCGGTCACCGCTGGCGACACGACATGGGGCGCTAATTCGAACCTCGGCAACTACCTGGAAACCTATTGGGACATCGCGCTGACCTCGGCGACAAACACGGCGGTGGACAATGGTTCGTCCACCGTTTTCACGATCTACGATGTGAGCGGGACGGACACGGTCGATATCTCGTTTAGCTCGGTGGCCAACCGGATTGACCTGAACGAGATGGCCTATTCCGACATCGATGGTGGCGTGAACAACGTGGCCATCGGGCGCGGCGTGACGATCGAAAACGCAATCGGCGGCTCCGGCGATGACGAAATAACCGGCAACCGCGCGGGCAACGAAATTCACGGCGGGGGCGGCAACGATACCATCCTTGGTGGCGTTGGTTTCGACACGCTGTATGGCGATGCCGGCAATGACTTCCTTGATGGCGGGTCTTTCGCGGATCAGCTGTATGGCGGCACCGGCAATGACACGCTGCTGGGCGGCGAAGGGTTCGACAACCTGTATGGCGAGGACGGCAATGACCTGCTGCTGGGCGGAGCAAGCGCTGACCGGCTGTTTGGCGGCGACGGCGATGACACGCTGCGCGCAGGCACCAACTTCGGCAGCTCGGTGGACGGGCTGGTCGGCGGCGCAGGCAATGACCGGCTGTATGGTGAAGGCGGCTTTGACACGCTGAGCGGTGGCACCGGCAATGACTACCTCAATGGTGGTGCGCAGGCCGACAACCTGTTCGGCGAAACAGGCGCTGATATCCTTCTGGGAGGCGCGGGTTTTGACCGGCTGTTTGGCGGCGTCGGCAATGACAACCTGGACGGCGGCGAGGGCACGGATTCGCTTTATGGCGGCGCCGGGTTCGACATCCTGAACGGCGGTACCGGCAACGATTTGCTGGTGGGCAACTTCAACGCCGATACCTTTGTCTTCGACAATGGGCACGGCCAGGACATCATTCGCGACTTCGACGCCTTGAGCGCGGCGGAGCGCATTGATTTCTCGAACCTGTCCTCGATGAACAATTTCGGCCAGGTCCAAGGGGCCATGTCGACGGTAAATGGCGGCGCAGATGTGCTGATCGACACCGGCGGCGGCAATTCGATCCTGCTGGAAGGTGTGTCCATTGGAGATCTGGACGCCTCTGACTTCATCTTCTGATCTGAAGACCGAAATACATTCAATCGGCGGCGTATGGTGTGGACCTTGCGCCGCCGTTTTCTATTTCAGCAAGTCGCGCAGATATTTGCCGTAATCGTTCTTGCTGAATTGCTCCGCACGGGCCAGCAGGTCGGCGTCACTGATCCAGCCCAGCTCATGCGCGATTTCTTCAAGGCACCCGGTTTGCTGCGCCTGACGTTTGGTTAGCGTGCGCACGAAATTTCCCGCATCCAGCAAGGACCCATGCGTGCCGGTGTCGAGCCAGGCATAGCCGCGCCCCATACGGTTTACCGTCAACTTGCCCATTTGCAGATACATCTCCAGAAGTGACGTTATCTCCAACTCTCCTCGCTCGGAGGGAACAACCTGCTTGGCGAGCGCTGGCGCGTCGCCGTCGAGAAAGTAAAGGCCCGTCACAGCGTAGTTTGACGGCGGCACCTTCGGCTTTTCGATGATACTTTGCGCCGTCCCGTCGTCATCAAACGCGACCACGCCGTACCGTTCCGGGTCAGCCACGTGGTAGCCGAAAATTGTGCCACCATCGCTGCGGGCATCCGCTTCGGCCAGCAGCTCGGGCAGCCCGTGGCCGAAAAATATGTTGTCCCCCAGCACCAGCGCCGAGGGCGCGCCTGCCAGAAACTCTTCGGCCAGCAGATAGGCCTGCGCCAGCCCGTCGGGGCTTTCCTGCACCAGATAGGTGAAGGACACCCCCCACTGGCTTCCGTCGCCAAGGGTGCGCACGAACTGGTCCTGATCATGCGGGGTGGTGATGATCGCGATCTCGCGAATGCCCGCCAACATAAGCACCGAGATCGGGTAGTAGATCATCGGCTTGTCATAGACCGGCAGAAGCTGCTTGGAGACGCCCATCGTGATCGGAAAGAGCCGCGTACCGGACCCCCCGGCCAGAATGATACCTTTGCGTTGCTTCATTTGAGGGCTCCGAGTTCTGACAGGATTTGGCCAAGGGATGCGCGCCAATCCGGCCGCGAAATGGCGAAAGTGCTTTGGGTGCTGGTGCAATCCAGCCGCGAATTCAGCGGCCGGGTGGCAGGGGTCGGGTAATCTTCGCTGGGAATGTCCACGACCTCGGTGTTCAGGCCGGATTGCGCAAATATCTGGCGGGCAAAATCCGCCCAGCTTACATCTGGCGCCCCGGCGAAGTGATAGGTTCCGGCCTTGCCGGGGTCCGCGGCCAGCTGGGCCGCAATGTTGAGGCAGGCGGTTGCGATCTCTCGTGCGCCGGTGGGGCCGCCGACCTGATCGGCGACGATGGTCAACCGGTCGCGTTCCGCACCGAGGCGCAGCATGGTTTTGACGAAGTTATTGCCATGGGCCGAGACCACCCAACTGGTCCGCAATATCGCATGCGTAGCGCCGGAGGCGCGGATTGCGGCTTCTCCCGCCAGTTTGGTGCGGCCATAGGCGCTGAGTGGCGCGGTGGGCGCGTCAGGCGCCCGCGGGGCTTGGCCCTTGCCTTCAAAGACGTAGTCGGTCGACAGATGGACCATGGGGATGCCCAACTCGGCGCAGGCTGTTGCCATTGCGCCGGGGGCGTCCCCGTTCACCCGCTGTGCGTTCGCTTCATCGCCTTCCGCCTGATCAACCGCAGTGTAGGCCGCGGCATTGATGACGGCGGAGGGTGCGTGCGTTCTGACCGCGGCGTTGCAGGCGTCAGGATTGGACAGATCCACCTCTTCGCGGCCGAGGAAGATCGCATCGGGCGCAAGGCCGCGCAACTCGGTCGCGACTTGCCCAGTCTTGCCGAACACCAGAAGGGTCTTAGGGTTGCTCATATCGATCTACAATTATCACAACTAAATCAGATGTATAAGTTGGCGTCGCTTAGGCCTTGGTGCCAAGCCGGGTGCCCACCCCGTCGCGGTTTTGCAGGGCGCGCCACCAGTCCTCGTTTTCCAGGTACCAATTGACGGTCTTTTCCAGGCCCTGCTCAAGCGTCACTGACGGACGCCAGTCCAGCTCGTCGCGGATGCGGGTCGGGTCGATGGCGTAGCGCAGGTCGTGGCCGGGGCGGTCGGCGACGAAGGTGATCAGCTCTGAATAGGGGGTGTCCTGCGGGCGGAGCCGGTCCAGAATGGCGCAGATGTTGCGGACAATGTCGATGTTCGTCGCCTCGTTCTCTCCGCCGATATTGTAGCTGCGCCCGAGCACGCCGTTTTCCAACACGCACAAAAGCGCATCAGCATGATCTTCCACATAGAGCCAGTCGCGCACATTTTCGCCAGCGCCGTAGACCGGAATGGATTTCCCCGCGAGCGCGTTCAGGATCACCACCGGGATCAGTTTTTCGGGGAAGTGGTAGGGGCCGTAATTGTTCGAGCAATTCGTCATCACCACGGGCAGGCCGTAGGTCTCTGCCCAGGCGCGTACCAAATGGTCGGAGGCAGCCTTTGACGCAGAATAGGGACTGTTTGGCGCGTAGGGAGTGTCTTCCGTGAACATCCCGTCCGCACCCAGAGAACCGTAGACCTCGTCAGTGGAGACGTGGTGGAACCGAAAATCTTGCGGCTTGCCCTGACCTTCCCAAAAATCACGCGCGGCCTGAAGCAGCTGGAAGGTGCCGTCGATATTGGTCGAGATGAAGTCGCCGGGCCCGTCAATGGAACGATCAACATGCGATTCCGCCGCGAGGTGCATCACCGCGTCGGGCTGGTGTTGTGCGAAGATACGTTTCAAGGCCGCCGGATCGCGGATGTCGGCCTGCTCAAACGCGTAGCCTGGCGTATCCGCGACGCTTGCGACGTTGGCGGGGCAGGCGGCATAGGTCAGCGCGTCGAGGTTGACCACATCATGCTCGCGCGAGATGGCGAGACGGACCACCGCAGAGCCGATAAACCCGGCCCCACCGGTAACCAAAATCTTCATGGCGAGGGCCCTTCCCAACTAAACGGCGTGTCAAACTCCGCCAAGGGAGGAGCGGCGGCATCCTTGTCCGACAGGACCGGCGTGCCGTCAAACCCCCAATCCACACCGCAACTGTCCCAACGCACCGCCCCGTCAGAGGCAGGTGCGTAGTAGTTGCTGCATTTGTAGATGATCTCTGTGTCGTCGGTCAGCGTCAGAAACCCATGCGCAAACCCTTCCGGGACCAACAGCTGACGGCCATTCACAGCGCTGAGCTCATAGGCGACTGATTGCCCAAAGGTGGGTGAGCCCGCGCGGATATCGACGGCCACGTCCAGCAGCGCCCCGCGTCCGCATCGCACCAGCTTTGCCTGCGCATCCGGGGGGGCCTGAAAATGCAGACCTCGTATCGTGCCTTTCGACGCCGAGACAGAGTGATTGTCCTGCACAAAGTCATAATCGAGCCCATGCGCGGCCATTTCCCTGCGGCTCCAGCTTTCAGAGAAGAAACCGCGTGCGTCGCCGAATCTTGGAGGGGTGATCAACATGACACCCGGCAAAATGGTCTTTTCTACGTCCAGCAACGCAATTCCTCTCGGCCTGTTAGCCTGCCTATAGCAGTCCGCCCCAACGATGTCACTTGGCCCAGGGGGCATGCTCAATTTGCAGCGGTTTCACCTCAATTTGTCAGCAAAAGTCGCAGTACAGACACCTTCTGAAACAGAATTTTGCCTTCCGTCACGGGGAAACAAATGGCCAATCAATCGCAATGACGGGGGCCGCGATGCCACGCGCCAATTTTAGCGCTCCAATAACACTGGGTTTGCAGAATTCCGCTGCTTCGGCGGGTCTGACCGACCTGCTGGTCCATGAGATCGACGGGGAGGCTTTCCTATACGCCACCACCCGCGCGGGCGGGCAGGTGTCGACCATATCTTTGGGTGGCGCGTCGGGTCAGGCCGCTTTGCTGACGTCGACCGCACTGTCGCCGGTCTTCACCCAGCTTGTAGATGTCGACCTGGCAGCGCGTCACACCGCCGACGGCGTGCAGCTGCTGCTTGGTGGGCTTTTCTCCGATATGGTTCAGGCGTTTGAGCTGGACGTTTCCGGCGCGGGCCTTGGGGAGGTTCAGAACGCGGTTGCCCTTGGCACAGAAGGGTTTGATGCCGCGCTGCTGCGCGAACTTGCCTTGACGGCTGACGGAGCGACGGGATTGGCCGCATTGCAATCGGGCGCGCTTGTGCAATTGGACTTTGCCGGGTCGCAGGTCACAAGCACCCAGATTATGGCCGGACCGCAAGGCGTTGGGGGTCACGTCACAGAGCTTTTGGTCTTCACTGACGAAGGGGCCACCTTTGCCCTCGCCACGCGGCCGGGTCTTGACCAACTTGACCTGCTGCGGTTGGACGGCGGGCAGTTCAGCCATGAAACCTCGGTCAATGTTGGTGACGGCGTTTGGTTCAATGCGCCGGGTGCCCTGGCCGTGGCAGACGTGGGAGACACCACTTATGTGGTGGTTGCAGGACAGGACAGCAATTCACTTACAGTGTTCGCCCTTGATGCGACCGGCGGCACCCTGACGCCGGTGGACCATGTGCTTGATACAAGCGATACACGCTTCTCCTCTCCGTCGCAGTTAGAGGCGTTCGAGGTCAATGGACGCAACTTCCTTGTTGCCTCCGGCGATGATGCGGGGTTGACCGTTTTCGAGGTCTTGCCGGAAGGGCGGCTTCACATCGTCACCAACGTCGCAGGCAGCGTCGACAGCCCGCTGGCCGGGATCAGCGCCTTGGAGGTGGTTGCGACCGCCAACGGCGCGCGTATTTTTGTGGCGACGCAGTCTGAGCCGTTCCTTGTGGAATATGACTTCAACTTCTCAGATTTGGGGCCACAGATCACCGCGGCCGCCGGCGGGGGCACGGTCAATGGCGCCGCAACCGATGACAGTTTGATCGGGTTGGACGGCAATGACACCCTGCATGGCGGCGCGGGCAGCGATGTTCTGGTGGACGGTGCCGGCGAAGACACGCTATGGGGCGGGGACGGGGCCGACACGTTCATTCTGACCCGTGACGGCGACCGTGACCGGATCATGGATTTTGAAATCGGCGTGGACCGACTTGACCTGACCTCTCTGTCCGCGTTGTTCGACCCCAACAATATCGGCGTGTCCCTGACCAGCTACGGCGCAGAGCTATTCGTGGGCGGCGAAGTGATCGAGCTTCACGTCGCCGACGGTGGGGCCTTGCAGCTTTCTGATCTCGGGCTCGACGCCTTTGTCGGAATCGACCGGGTCGTGATTGATCCGGGCCCGCTTGTCCCCCCGTCTGGATCACCGCCGCACCCGGAGATGCCGGATGCCCCAGATGTGGCGATGTTTATGGTTGCCCCGACCTTTCCAAACGTCAGCACCATGGCACAGACCTATTCAGGGGACGGTCAGGCCGACCCGATCACGCTTGGCGCAGGCAACGATATTGTCATGTTGGGCAGGGGGGCAGATACCGCGGATACCGGCGGCGGTGACGACATGATTGATGGGGGCGCCGGGAATGACACAATATTCGGCGGCAGCGGCGATGACCTGATCTTTGGCGGCGTTGGGTTCGACGTGCTTGAGGGCGGAGCGGGGAATGACCGCCTGGACGGCGGCTCTTTCGCTGACCTTATCAATGGCGGTGATGGCGACGATCTGATCGTCGGCGGCGCGGGTTTCGACAATCTTAACGGTGGGGCGGGCAACGACCAACTGTGGGGAGGAACGTCGCCCGACCGCCTGTCAGGCGGTGACGGCGATGACGTGCTGCGGGCCGGCAGCAACTTCGGATGGACCGTCGACGGCCTTTCGGGCGGCGCAGGGGACGACATGCTGTTCGGGGAAGCGGGGTTTGATTTGCTGGACGGCGGCGACGGTGATGACCTGTTGTTTGGCGGCGCGCAGGCCGACACGCTGCTGGGCGGAGCCGGGGCGGATTGGCTGGATGGCGGCGCTGGGTTTGACCGGCTTTTCGCCGGTGCTGGCAATGATACGCTAGTCGGTGGTCAGGGCACTGACGCGCTGTTTGGCCAATGGGGGGACGACCTGATGTCGGGCGGAACCGAAAGGGACCGGCTGTGGGGAGGACCCGGCAATGATGTGCTTTGGGGGGATTCGGGCGATGACGAGTTGTCAGGCGGCTCCGGGTTTGACTGGATCGACGGCGGCACCGGCGACGATGTGATGTCGGGCAATTTCAACGCCGACACCTTCGCCTTTGCCAGCGGTCACGGCCATGACACGGTGCGTGACTTTGACGCGCGCAATGATTTGGAGCGCATAGATCTGACGTTGCTGGACAGCCTCAACAATTTTGACGCCGTCCTGGCCGCCGCGGAACAAGTTGGCGGTGACGTTCTGATCAACACCGGGGACGACAGCACAATTTTGCTGTTGGGTGTCCAGCTATCCGATTTGGACGCTTTGGATTTCATCTTTTAGGGATTTACCCGCCGATCTACCAACGACATGGCGCATTTCCCGAGGTTTTCCCACTAGATACTGCAATCTTTGGCCGATAGGTCTTCGAAGACCCGCGAAAGCGGTCTAACCCATGGATTCTTCCGCAAATATAATTTAGCCACATCGGCAAGCAACGGAGATTGGTTTTTTGCAGATTTTTAGGCACCTTTTGGAGAATGTCGATCAATGCGGTAGCGCAGATGGGCTCTATGCCGAAATCGAAAATTTGTTTGACGGCCTAACCGATTTCCCGGGCTGGGTGTTCGACCCCGAAGCCGAGCTGCCAGCTGCAACAGAATTGGCAAAGGTCCAACCTGACGCTTTGATTTTGGCTGCGTATGCCTGGAATACCTATCTGACTGCCCGCAATGCGCGCCCACGCCGCTATGGCGCAGATTATCTGGCAATGAAACGCGTTGTCGCGGACGCGCTGAGCAACTGCTACACGCAATCCGCTACAGTAAGTGTCGATGACCCATTGCGTGTCGCAATTTGGGTTCCATGGCTGCCAAACAACCCAAATAACAACATTCTTAGGGTCGTGGCGGGTTACTTGGGCGGATTACGTGACCTGGAAGGGGTAGAGGCGGCGCTGGTTCTGACCAATGAAGTCTCCTTCCCGGTCGGAACCTCTGTCGCGCACGCTCGCAAGGACCCTCGTGCTTACAGGGCTACTTTGGAAGGCGTCATTGCGGAATACGGTGCTCCGGCAGATGCGCTTTACATGGCACCGCCGCCCTTAACTGAAGAGGGTAATCTAAACTGGTTTCTCAATTTCCAAGAGACCTTTCGGCCCAATGCAGTATTCGTCCCAAACTTCGAAATGAGCTCTGTCCATGTCCACGGATGCGGACAATCAGCTGCGACCGTTTACCTGCAGACCAGCGTCCGCAACCGACCACCGTATGACTTTTCGCGCTATTTGTATCTGGGTGAAGAACGCAAGATCGACGATAGCCATATTCACCCGGACAAATGGCACTACCATTCTTTCGGCTATGGCAATTTTGGGACTGGTGCTGGCCTTTCGCGCGAAGATGTCGGATTGGATGAGGACGCCTTTGTTGTCGTGACAGCAGGCAACCGGCTTGGCCACGAGATTGATGCCGAAATTATCGGTGTGATGGCTAACTTGATGGAACAAAACAACAAAGTTGTCTGGATGCTCATGGGTGTGCAGAATGAAGACCAAATTCGGGATAACCTTGGAGAACGGTTTGCCGTCATGGCGGACAGGGTTTTGTGCAAGGGTTATGTGCGTGAAATTGGTGATTACATGTCACTTTCGGATGTCTACGCGAACCCGCGACGCACTGGCGGCGCAGTGAGCATGGCTTTGGCCGTCTATGGCCACACACCCGTCCTAAGTTTCTATGGCAACGACGCGTGCAACTTCCTTATTGATGAGATGATGCATGAAACGGCTGAGGCATATGGCGCAAAGCTGGCTGAGCTTGCCACGGACAAGGCCTATCTAAATCATGTGGATGTCGTGCAACGGGCACGCTTTGACGCAGGGCACACCATCGCCGCATCAGCAGCAGATCTTGAATTGCATCTCAATGCCGCCCGGAGTGATTGGAGCGCAGAGTGACGTCGTCGCTCTCAGGCGCGGTCTGCGTAATTGTGGGCGGGGGCGGGTTCCTTGGCGCGAACCTGGCTATGGCTTTGAAAGCTGAGGGCGCCCATGTCCGCGCTTTTGGCCGAACTCGTTACTTTGAAGACCCCCTCAAAGACGTCCACTGGATGAGCGGGACGCTTGACAATATGCAGAAGCTTTCCAGCCTGATTGATGGTGCAGATGTGGTTTTCCACCTTGCAGGCACGTCTACCCCGGCAAGCGCAGAGGCCAATCGGAAAGAAGATGTTACCGGTTCTGTTTTGGGCACCATAAACCTTCTGGACTTGTGCCGGTCAGTGTCTGTCGACAGGGTTGTTTTTACATCTTCTGGCGGGACGGTTTATGGGAACTCAACCGATACACCCTTCTCGGAGACGACACTTCCGCAGCCCATATCAAGCTACGGCATAAATAAGCTTGCCGCAGAGTTCTATTTCCAACTGTATAATCGGACCTACGGGATGAAAAACACGGTGTTGCGCGTGGCAAATCCATTCGGCCCGTATCAACATGGTCTAAAGAACCAAGGAGCCATCCCAATATTTGCGCGAAGGGCTTTGGCCAAACAGCCGCTCAAAATTTGGGGTGACGGCAATGCGACCCGCGACTACCTTTTTGGCTCTGATGTCGCTCAGGCCATGATCGCCGCTGCGACCTATGAGGGCGGTGAGACGGTCTTCAATATTGGGTCGGGTGTCGGGCGCAGCCTGAATGAGCTGATCGCGGATCTGAAAACCGTCCTGGGTCACGAGATTGACGTTCAATATCAAGAACCGCGTGGTCTAGATGTGCCCACCAGCATCCTTGATTGTAGCCTTGCCGCACAAGAATTGGGTTGGAGGGCCGAAACCGATTGGTTGACGGCCCTGCGCAAGACTTGTGACTGGGTGAGAGCAGATATGGGGCTTGCGGCGAAACAAGGAGACGGCAATGGGGATTGATCTGCCCGCATTTGAATTTCTTCTGAAGGCAAATGCAGAGTTTGGAGATTTTGGGTCTACCGTCGTGCTTGGTCGGCAGCGCCTTTTGATGCGTGATGAAAACGCACGAGCGCGGTTTGGCGCAGTACTCGAACGTTACCGACCCGACCTATCGTTGGATGACATTGCAGACGAAAATGTGGACCGGCTGATTTCGGCGTTAGGTGGTGATCCTTATCAGGTGATGGACAACTCGGCCTATGAAGGCGCCCAAGTAATCCATGATTTGAATGAGCCGCTGCCAAACGAGCTGAAAGGCAAATTTGATACTGTCATTGACATTGGCACTCTGGAGCATGTGTTCAACATCGCAACAGCGATGAAAAGCGTGGCTGAGGCAGTCCGTGTTGGTGGGCAGTTCCTGTGCCTAAACATCGCAAACAATCACCTGGGCCATGGATTCTGGCAATTTTCGCCGGAAGTTTTCTTCCGCACGTTCAGCCCGGCCCATGGATTCGAGCCGCGGCTGGCTGACCTGTATTATCAAGGCGCATTTCATCCGCTCCGCGACCCGCTGACAATTGGGCAGCGAGACCCAATCAAGACGCCTGGCTACACTTATGTCACGTTCGGTGCCCGCAAATCCGAGGAGCGGGACATGTTTGCCGAGGGTTGGCCGGTACAGGCCGATTACGTCGCCGCGTGGACCCTCTTTCAGGTTCGCTCGGCTGAGCGCGAGGGGCAGATGGAAACGGCGGAAGCAACACTGCGTGATGCATTGGCCAAGGCTCAGGAGAACCCGGCTTACATGGTCGCGCTTGCGTCCGTTTTGCGCCGAACCGGGCGCCACGACAACGAATATTCCGAGTTAATCGGCCGTGCCTCGGAGGCTGCGCCTGATCTTCCAAGCCTGTTGAACGAACTCAAAGCCTCTGGAAAATCCGGCACTGCCGCGGAACAACCGCCCCTGCCTTCCACAAATCGCATTGATGTTGGGCCCGTCAGCTTGGCGATCGGAGACCCCCGCATACCCGAAAAGACCGAGGATGCACTGAAGCGCGGCCGGTATGAATTCAAAGAGCGCGAAATTGCCCGACGGATGCTGGGCAAGGGCGACCGGGTTATCGAGTTGGGCGCCGGTATGGGTGTGGTCTCGTTAACAATTGCGACCTTGGTTGGGGCTGATGCGGTCCAGAGTTTTGAAGCGAACCCCGTGATCATTGAATTGGCGCGCGAAAATGCGGTTGCCAACGGTCTTCCAGTGACCTTCAGACATGCAATTGCCAGCCCGCAGGTTGTGGCGGAGCAGATGCCGCATATCGAGTTTTTTGTGCTCAATTCCTTTGAAGCATCATCAACCCGGCAGGTGAGCCCAACGCAAAAGGCGATACAGGTTGCGACCACCTCGCTTGAGTCAGAAATTTCAATCCATCGCGCGAACGCTCTGGTCTGCGATATCGAGGGGTTCGAGGTCGAAATCATCGAGAAAACCGATCTGTCCGGCATCGACAAATTCATTCTGGAAATTCACCCCAAGATAATTGGGCTGGATGACTGCGTGACATTAATCGACCTGCTTGAAGAGCGCGGATTGATACTTCGCGCTGATCTGGCATTCGGCGACGTGATTGCCTTTGAAAGAGGCGCGAAGGCTGCCGAAATGGGGGGCGGTGCTTTGTTTGCGGCGCTTGACGAATTGGAGGCGCTGATCCGCTCCAAGGAGACTGACCGCGCTTTTGCCAAGGTGGCCGAACTTGAAGACGTCATTAACGAAAATGCGTATGTGCAATTTCGTATTGCGCAGCTCGAACAGATGGCAGGCAAAGACAGCTTGTTGCGCGCAACCCGGTCCGCTGAGTTGGGTTCGGAAGATTTCCTGCTGTATACCCATCTTGCCGGTCAATACGCCGTCTTGGGTGACAAACCGCGGGCGCAGAGTGCCTTGGATACGCTAAACCGTCTATTCCCTAGAAGCCCAAGCATTCCTGCATTGACTGACCGCATTTCGAAACTGATCTGAGACCACCGCAGTTGTTTTCCGACGCTCTGTCTAGAGCGCCTGGAACCTTCTTTCGCGATCGGCGAAATGATTGCTCTCCGGCAGGCCGTTGGTCAGTGACTGAAGCGCGGCCTGATAGGTGGATGCGGAGCCCTCACCGCGTGGCAGGTAGCTTTCGTGCACGTACCAATCGTCATGTTCCGAGATATCAGGCCATTTGTTGACGTAGCCATTTGCGGCAAATAGCTCGCTCAACGGGCCGCGCTGCGACGAAAATCCGTGTTCGACCGTCACGACGCCAAACTGAAAGGCGGAGAAGTCGAAATCTGACAGGATCGCAAGTTCGGACCCTTCGGTATCAATCGACAGGAAGTCGGGTTGTGTTGGCGCGCCCAGTTGGGCAAGCAGTGTCTCCAGCCGAATGGTGTTGACCTGATGGCGCTGGGTTTGTTCCCGACGCCCGGCGCGCCCGGCGATGTCGTCATAGTCGATCCCGGCAATACCCGACAACGCAGGGCGGCCGATCACTGTTTGAAATTCCACGGTGCCGTTATCTTCAGTCCAGATGCAGTCGGTCGTGATGTTGCATTTCCGGCTTTCTAGGATGCGGGATTTGTAGCCGGGATGGGGCTCTGAGACGACACCATTCCAGCCGAGGAGCTCCATCAGGTAGGTGTTCGAATAGTCGATGCCATTGAGCGCACCGAATTCCACGAAATACCCCGTGCGAGACAGGCCGCTTTGCCAGAGCGCGAAGACATCTTGAAATTGCTGCGCGTAATTCAGCTTCAGCATTTGCCCCGCAAAGTCGATAAACGCGTCGCGCTCGTTCATGTCAGTTCCTTTGATCGTCTTGCCGGATATGAGGTCAGCATTGGCTGGTCAGGGGATGTTCCAGCCCTGCGGCAGCACCATGCCCTGTTCCTCAAGGTCATTTGCAATTCTGCGGAAATCTTCGGCAAAAAGCGCGGGGAAAAACTCAGGCATCGGGTGCGAAATGGATTCGTTCACCTTTGAGTTGAGCACATTGTCGGGGAAGTTGTGATGCGGGATGCCGAGAAAATCCTCGATCTCGGCCAATGTCTTGCGCTGATCGGCGTGCATGTCTTCGAAGAAGATACATTTGAGCGCCTCTGGCGGCAGTGCTGCGCGCATATTGCGCAGGCACGCGCCATATTCGGCGTTCTTCCAGATGAACGGTTGCTTGGCAAACTTGTGGAAATCTTTCTCGCTCCAGCTTGACAATTTGTCCGTCTGGCCGGTCACCTGAAGATGGAATTTGACATGGCTCCACAGCCGTTTGACCGGGTCGCGCAGCGTGTACAACACCTTGAGGTTTTTGGAATCCGCATGAATTTGCCGCCACGCCTCTTCAGGCAACATGGCGTAGAGGTTTGAGAAGTCGCAATCGTACCGTTCCGCCCGGCGCAAAGCGAACAGGTTGCGGTACCAGAAATCATCAACCGGACTGTTCAGGTAATTTGTCACCCAATGCAGGTTGTTGCGCACGCGCCCGATAAAGGCGCGGGACGGGTTGAAGTTCAAATAGCGCTTGTGCGCATTTTCCAGCCGCCGCTCTTCGCTGAGCACCGATCGGTCGATGTATTTGTAGTGAAAATAGTGAATTTCTTTCTCGTAGGAAAAGAAAAGATGCGGATGCTTTTCCAACACCACATAGAGCCACGTGGTGCCGGCCTTCATCGCGCCAGCACTGAGGAACAGGTTCTCAAAAACAGGGTCTTGTTGCATGTTTTGTCTGTCTATCCTTTGAGAATTCCAAGTTTGACCAAGCCCTTATAGGCGGCAATTTGATTGTCGAACATCACATTGTTCCACAACTTGGACATGGTTGATTGATGTGCCCGCAGGTTGGCCGCCGAGAGATCCAAGCTTGAGATATCGAAGGGGCTGTCGGTCGGTGTTGCCAACGTCGGAACCCCGTAGACCCGGCCGTAGATATCAGGGGCGATGATCGGGCGCATACTGCCCATACCGGCGGCCACTCCGGTGGTTAGTTTGTTCGTCAGGTAATCCTTACGGCTTTCGGGCAGCAGCAGCATCAAGGCGTCGCAACGGCGCAGCGCCGCGAGATATCGGTTATGCGGCACCTTCCCCGTGACCGGATCCAGCGGGGCGAGTTCAAAATGATCTTCCAGCCCGTTTTTGGCGATGTCCTGTTCCAGCCGCTGGCGGTCCGGACCGCCCGTGAAGACCTGAAAGACAACCGGCACTTCCGTTTTGAGCTTTCCGCTAGCCAAATACGCCACAAGGCGTTCGAAGTCCCGGTTTTTGTAATCCACAGCGCCGGGGATAAGGATGGTGCGCCGGTTGTCATCGGGATCGAATTCGTTGCGGGCCGGGTCCATCCAATAGGCGGGATTGTACACCGCACAGCGGCCACTCAGTTCTGGCACCGTGTCGACAATCTTTGTGACCACATGCTGAGCCAGGCCGAACGCGAAGACCCGCCCTTCGCGGATCAGGTCCATCGCGTGTTCGGATTCCCTTAGAATGTCGGGATTATGGACGATACCCATAATCGGCAGGTCAAACTGCTTCATCCACCGGGCGACACCGTCCCGCTGAAAGGTGTTGGCGAAGATGAAATTGGCCCGTTGGCGTCTGATCGCGTCAGCGACCGCGTCCCATGCGGGCGCGCCTTCATAAGAGACGTATCGGGCATCCAGCCCTTCGACCGGCAGTTCAGCGAAAAAATCTCCGCGGCTGTCAAATATTTTGGAGTTGTAATAGGTCCGGGTGGCGACATTGAGATTGCTTAACGCCCGAAACATCCCGGCCGAGATGTCTTCGTGGACCGCTTCGCACTGTATCGCCGCAGCACGAAGCTGCTTTTGAAGCATAAATCCAAACATCGACTTCACTTTTTCTTCTCAGCGCTTCCGTTCCATACCCGCATATCGCTGTCAACAAGCGGCCCTGGAACCTGCCTCAAGCAGCGGTTTTTTTCATATTTTCGCTGTGTACTTCCAACGCGGCCTGGACGTCATCAAAGATGTGCATCTCGCCGCCTTCCAGCACCACCGCACGGGTGCAGATTTCGGCAATCATGCCCAGAGAGTGGGAAACAATGATCGCGCCCGCATCCGCCAGCCTTTTGGTGAAGACATCGTTGCACTTCTGCCGGAAGTTTGCGTCGCCTACGGTCGTGACCTCATCGACAAGATAGGTGTCGAACGGAACGCCCATAGACACCCCAAACGCCAGGCGTGCCCGCATCCCGGAGGAATAGGTTCTAAACGGCATTTCGAAGTATTTACCCAGCTCCGAGAAGTCCCGCACGTATTCCAGCAGATCGTTGGTGTCGACCCCATAGACCCGCGCAACAAAGCGCGTGTTCTGCGCGCCGGTGAGTTCCGGGTGGAAGCTTCCGGCAAAACCGATTGGCCATGAGACGGAACCGTGACGGACGATCCGCCCGCTGTCACACCCTTGGGTGCCTGCGATGATACGCAACGTGGTAGATTTGCCCGCACCGTTGCGGCCCAGAAATCCAACCACCTCGCCAGACGGGATGTTCATGGACGCATTGCGCAGAATATAGCGCCGCTCCCCACCGCGGAGGCGGAACGACTTGGTGACATTCTGGAACTCAATCACGTGACGCGCCTCGCCGAATTTAGCGTCGGTCGCGAAGCGAGTAGCCGACCAGCAGCAGCAGCACCCAGCTCAAAAGAATGAAGACCGACAAGACCAACCCGATAATTGCGCGTTGCGGGTATTCTGCCGTTTGCGGGAATGACGGCTCGACATGGGCGACGAGGTAGCGCGACTTGCGGCGCGCTTCCGCTGCGGCGGTGTCGTAATTCGCCAAAGTCGCCACATATGCTTGTTCTGCAAATTCCTGATCAACCAACATGGCCTCATACGTACCTAGCGTGGCGTAAAGGTTGTTGCGGGCAGTGCCGGTTGGGTCCTGCGACACAACGGCGGTGCGTTCTTCATTGATGCGGTTTCTGATCGCCTTTACCTTGCGTTCCGCCTGCAGAACACGCGGGTCACTTGCAGTGGTCACGTCCGCCAGCAGATCAAGTTCGATCAGCGCATCAGCAAGCTTTTGCTCCAGTTCATTCAACACGCCCATTTGCCCCTGAACATCGGCATTCGGGTCGATGATCCGCGACGTCTTGCGGAATGTCGAAATCTGGATGCGCGCCTCTTTCAGGCGCTCTGTTGCGGTGTCCAGCTCTTCTTTGGCTGAGCGTATCGTATCCTCTTGCGAGATGCGGCTCAGTCGCTCGATCAATTCGCTGCTATGGGCAAGAATAGCCGTATTGATTGCGTGGCTGTCTTCGGGGGCGAAGCTGCGTGTCTCGACGGTTATGATGCCCGATGCCGTTTCAAGGCGGATCGTGACCATACGCTGCCAGAAATCGAGCAAATCCTCGTTGGAGGCGTCCTTTTCCAGCCCGAAAACCGGATCCGTTTCTTGATGAACCGAGAACCGTTCCCGCAGGTTCAGATCATCATTTACCTTTTTCACCAACCCATGGGATTGAATGTATTGATACAGAACATCCGCATCTGAAGTACCACCAGAGAAATTGCTGAGACCGCCAAGCAAGGAGGATACAGCAGACGAGGCCTCTTCCTTATGGACGGAGAAGGCGGTTTCAGACGAGTACTGATCTGCGGCATGAACGTAGAGGTAATAAAAAACGACGGCGATGGGCATTATCACCAACATGATAAAGCTGCCGAGCGCTGCTACGTGGCGAAACTTCACTTTGGCCGGGCGCACGGACTTCGCGTTGGGCGGTTGGGCCGGCGGGGCTGCAGGGGCCGGAGCGACTGCAGGTGTCACCGGGCGCAGTGGTGTCGCAGGTGGCGCAGGTTCTACCACTTGGGGCGCCGTTTTCACCACCTGGGGCGGCTTGGCCTGATTCTGATCATTTTTTGTCATACGTGATATGCCATTTTCTGAAAGGCTCCTATCTGCGACGTCGAGGCGGCCTCAGGCCGGTCGATTATACATAGGTCACAGCTCATTTAGGATAATCTTGTGATACACCCGCAAAAAGTAAACGCCAAGTGTTGATGGAATGATGCACCACAGCAGGACATAGGGCACAGAGACATATTCGGCGGTGTATTCCGCATAGAATCCCTGTCGCATCAGCCCGACGATATGCGCCAACGGATTGTACCAGATGTAGTTTTGCAGTGTCTCAGGCAGACCCTCATAGGTGTAAAAGATGCAGGACACCAGCAAAGCTGGCCGGTTGATCACTGACCAGATCCGTTCCCAGACAGGTGCAAAGGAAAACAGCAAGCTGTTGACTGAACCAAGCGAAAAACCAAGAAATGACGCGAGTGCAAGCGACAGGGCTATGGATTTGAAATCCAGCGCAACCTCTACGTCAAAAATCACGAAAATACCCATGATTACAAGGTAGTATACCATAATCTGGGTTATGAAATTCAAGATGAACCGCGCCAGAATTGCATCGAGAAAGGTCACTTTCGGGTAGACTAGCAAAGGGCGCGAGAAACGGATGGTTTGCGATATCTTGCCCATCAGATCCACGTACATCACGAATGGAAGAAGCCCGGTGGCATAAAACAGCGCAAAACTCGTACCCATCGGCGGGCTGCGCAAGAAGAAGCCAAATGCGACGGTCAGCAATGTGATGCCGGCGACCGGCTCAAGAATGGCCCACAGATATCCGCCCGGGGACCTGCCATGGGTGGTCGACATTTCCCGCATCAACAGCGCGAAGATCACCCGCCCGGTTTGAAACCGCAGCTTGGCCGGTATTCGGTCCTTATGTGTCGCGATGTCGGACATCAAATTTTTGGCGAACCCCACTGGTAAGCGACATTATTAACGGTGCTATTGCTGCATCTTAGGTCAGCCAGCACCAAGTAGATAGCACGGGCCCGCCATAGGTCTAACACATGTCCGAGAGCGTGCCGCATGCCGCGCTACACCTTCGCAGATGTTTGCGCGGCCAAAATTGGCGATATGATATCGAGAAACTGCGCTGCCTGATCCGCGTAGGTTGCTACAGAGGCGGTTTGCATATCTGCGTTGCCGCGGTGCAGCACTTCCTCCACCTGAGCCTTCAGCGCATCGCTTCCCGCCCCAATTGGGATCAACTTGTCGGGATCAGCGAGCGGGTGCTCGGTGGTGCCGCCGCTGTCTGTCTGCACGACCCGGATGCCGCGGCTAATGGCTTCCCGGATTGCCAGTCCGAACGTCTCTTTCCACTGAGACATGAAAAGCAGCACATCAATCTCGGCGTAAAAATCGTCGATGTTGTCCTGGTCAAAGCGCGGAAACACCTGCCAGTCACCACGCAGCCGGTCCAGATCTTCATCTCCCCACCAACCCTCGTCAATGCTGCCATCGACAAGCAACCCCCTGAAATCTTCTCGGTTGAGGTCGCTGAAGGTCCGGCGGATCAGCGGCCAGCCCTTGATTTGAGACGGCCCACCCAGGAAGCCAAAGCAAATGCGGGGATCACGGGCGCGACGCGCGGACTGTTTGGTGAAGAAATCATCCTTCGGCGGGCGCACCCCGTTTTCCCAGACGATACCTTTGTTGGGGGCAAAACCCGACGCTTCGCAAAGCTCCCGGGCAAATTTGCTTGGATAGGTGACGGCTGCGGCGGTCTCGGCCTGCCGGAAAAGGTAGTTCATCCGCAGTTTGGCGGCGCTGTGGTGGGGAACACATGACCGGCATGTCTCGATATTGACGGGGTTTTGGCCGCAGTAACTCTGGTCGGGTCGGATCATGAATTGTCGCTCGCAGATCCACCAAAAATCATGAACGCTGAGAACGACGGGGATGCCGAGATCGTCAAGCACGGTCATGCAGCCCGCGCCAATATCTTGAATGCAATGCAAATGGACCAGATCAGGCCTGAACTGGTCGGCCAGATCGCCAATAATTTCTGCGACGCGCGGATTGTTGTAAATCTCGGAATAGTTGCGGCCCGCAGGCAAATTTATCAGATAGTTGACCACGCCATCCTTCTCGGAGCGGATCAGGCTGTAAGGGACGAGGTCGGAGCGACTGCACATTGAAATGGCGGTCACATCACAAGCCCCCTTTCCCCGTAGAGCCTTTACCACCTGCTCGGCTACAATGGTCGCGCCGCCATACGAGAAAGGGGCATAGAAAACGTTGATGACGAAGATATGCGGGCGCATCACTCTTCAACCCAAGCCAGCAATTCGGGGTCGATGATATGTGCGGCACCTGAGCCGGACCAGCGGGTCTCTAGGTCCTGCCGGGCCAATTGCCCCATCCTGTTTGCCGCCGCTTTGTCATTCGCCAGCTGGGTTAGGGCGTCGGTCCAATCTTGTGGTGTTTCCGCAATGAACCCGGTTTCGCCATGCCGTACCATTTGCGCCATGTCGCCCACCGGACCCACGATGCTGGGCACCGCGACCGATGACGCGTCGATCACCCGTACGGCACTTTTGCAGCGGTTGAAGATGTCGTCAGTCAGCGGCATTACAGCGCAGTCAACAGTGGCCAGTGTTTCCAGATAGCCGGCATAGTCGGTGAATTTATGCGCATCTACGCGGTCGCGTAGCCCTTCCGGAAGACGCGTGAGGTCAAAATGACCCAGTATGGTCAGCCGGCGGTCTCTGCTGCCTTCCAAAAATCCAATCACCTGCTGCTCGATCTGGGCGAAGTCGACCTCGTGCCCTTGCGAGCCGCTGGCGAATGCGACGCGAAAAGCGCCGTCGTTACTTCCTTTTTCAGGGGTCGCCGCGAGGGTAGCGGCCCCAGCGCTAAGCGTCGCCTGGTCGGCAAAGTTGCGACGCATGTAGACCGGCCGCCGGGTGTAGAGCTTGGCGTGATCCACCATTCCCGGGGTTGAGACGGAAATCACATCCGAGCCATTCATGACATCAAGGTACTTTGGCGCTTCCGACAGGAAATGATCCTTCAATTTCGGGTCAAGCGCGGTCATGTTTTCGTAGGTTTCGTAGGCCGATACCGAGAACAGCGGGTCGTCGATATCATACAGGACAGGCAGACCCAGCCGCCGGGCTTCGTACATGTACATCGAACATGTTGGCATATTTTGAATGCGGTAGAGAACAAGATGCGTCGCGTTTTGCATGATGTTAATGCTGCGAGGCACGTCGAGGTAGTGAGAATAGTTTACCTCTACCCCACGGGACCGCCAAAACTCCGCCAGTTGTTCCACGCGGTATTTGGTGCATTGCGGTAAGTTCATGTCAGCGACTATTGCGATCTGCCGACCTTTGCGTAAGGCCTTCGACGCCGAAGTGACGTGAAACGCATTTTCTTGCGCCAAGGTCCGCCAAATCTTGTTGTAATACTTATGGTCAGAATTGACCGGGCCGCGATGTCCGAAATTCAGGGCGGAGCGCCCAGCGTTGCGCAAGACGATCCCGCCATAGGTGCGGGTCTTTCGAAGTGCGGCCCCCCAACCTTCGTCGCGGACGCACTCAAAGAAGCGTTTCACCAGAGTTGGGCGCAACAGCTTTTGCAACATAATCGCCCCCTTATCCGAACCCTGAATCGCGATTTATATAAAGATATACGGCTGTTACACCGCTGGACAGCCAAACAAAAACGCTAAATTGGAAGACGCGCAGCTCTAAAGCTTGCCAAATAGCATGGAAATCCACAGGGCAAGTGTGCTTGACCTTGTTTGGCGGTACAGCCCCAAACCCCCAAATTTCTTTATTCGTAAGGGGGCTGGAGCGTCCCGCGCGGCAGAAAAGCCCTCCAGAATCGCCCGATTTTCAGGCGTAAGGCGATGAGCGGACCGCCCAAGAGCAGCCAGGTTGGTGTCGTTCCATTGGCGAAATTCCCCGCTAAGGATCATGCCAATACGCCAGATTTTTGCCATGACGCCGTCATTTGCGCCGATACTGTTCGCACTATGTTGCCGATACAGAAGGGTGGGGGATTCGTCATGCACGATGATACTGCCCGCACCGGTCAGCACCTGATAGACCCACCAATCGTGAACCACCACCGGGCCAGCCTCTATTGCGGCGTCACGTATCAGGCGCGCCGCCGCAGGGTTGAGAAGGATTGTGTTGCCCGAGGCGATATTCTGGATCAAAGCATTTCGAAAGCTCGCGGGCCGGGGCCTTGGCGCAGAAATTTTGCGACCCTCGAGCGCGACATCCGTGACCCAGGTTCGGCTGCAATATAGCGCCGGCTGATCTGGTGGAATATCTGCCAAAGCCGCTATTCCCCGTTCCAGCTTGTTATCAAGCCAGACATCGTCCTGGTCACAGAACGCGACCCAGTCCGTATTGTCAGGCAGTCGCGCAATCAGGGACATGAAATTGGCCGTTCCGCCGCTGCACGGTCCATCAAAGAGCGCCACATCATGGCCTTCTTCGCGAAACTCGGTGATGATTTTTCGGCTGTCGTCTGACGACTTGTCGTCGCTCACCAAAAGGCTCCAGTTGTGATGAGTTTGGGCGGCGATGCTGTCGAGTTGTTGTCGCAAATAGAGCGCGCCGTTATAGGTCGCGCAAAGGATAGAGACGTGCGGTGACGTCAATTGCGCGCGTGCCGGTTCACTTTGCGTTGCCATGGGCCAATTCTACGACGCTTTGGATGATCTTCAACGGCAAGGTTTAGGGGATTCTGCCCAACAGCGCTACCGGCCATGGTGGAAGGAATGGGACCTAATGGCTTGGAACCCCAAGAATTATGTTCCAGTCTAAACGAATAGTGGTTTATAGCCCTTTCGATCGATTTTGAGTCAGATACTGCCTAGAGGGCGAAAAATGAGAATTCACAACAACTTACGCGGTGTCCAAGAGATTATTTTGGCGAATGGCACCGTTTTTATGTCAACCGACTCGGATGTGGGGCCGCAGGACTACGTACTTGGTGTTGGAAATGCCTCTGTTGCCTTTGAGACGAGCGACGGCGACACGCAATATTTGGAAAAACTCAATCGCGAAAACCGCTTTACGTTCGACGATCCGGTCCAAGAGACCAGCTCGACTCCGGAAGAGGCAACGAAGGGCGATATCTACGCCTGCCGGGTCAACCACCTTCCAGATTGGAGCCTTTCCGGCAAAGAGACCATACAATTGCTGATCAGCAGGCAGCATGAACCTTGCACTATCCATTTTCATTCGACCTTGAATGTCCCGCCCACTGACGAGGCGCGAGTTGTGCAGCTGAAGATTGCGGCCCATCGTGCCCGCGCCACACTGAATGTCGATATTAAGGATATGGCCACCGGCGCGCAGAGCCGTCACCAAATCGCATTTGAAGAGGGATTTAAGGGGGGCCAGCTGAGCCATGGCTACCAGCAGGTGACCGTGCCGCTTCAAGCAGGTCACAATGGTCTGGAAGTGTCGTTCTCGGTCGACTTTCATTCCTACATCGACGACGGGCAAGGTATCGTGCCGTTCATTTTCTTGTCGGACATTGTCGAAAAGTCAGAGCACGTTCCCAGTGAAACGCTAATGCCAGTTCGGATGTATGGCGGCAGCGACAAGAAAGGCGGCAAGTGGATAAAGGCAGCGGTGCCCGGTTACTTGGCCAACCACGAGGCCATTGAGGTTATCACCGGCGGCGTAAGTACCCGCATTTTTGACCCGGCTGACAACAACGTCCGCATGACGGACTGTTACGGTCACACGATCATGTTGGTGGCGGATCGATCCACTCAATCGGTTGTTTTCATCAATGGCGAGCCCGTCGGGGCTGCCTTTGTGGGGACCAACGATACGCCTTTCCGCGTCCCCCCAAACTACCTGTTGGGGCTGCAGGCGCATGTGGCGATCAAAGATCTCAGCGGGACGCAGGTGTTCGAGGAGAAACTGGTCATTCTGCCGAAGACCACCACGCCAAATGACATCATCCAACGCGAAACTCCGCCTCCCTATGATTTCGGAAACTTTGCGCAAACCATGGATCGCTATGAATCCATGCGCTTGCAAATGGAGAAAAATGCGAAGCGCGCCGATTTTGAGGCCTTGTCGCATGCGTTGAAGACATTGGAAGGGGGATATGACCGGGTAAAGCTTAAGCCGTTGCGGTTCCCCAAAGTGTCCAAGCCCGATGTGTCTGTGGTCATCCCCGTGCATAACAAGGTTGAAGTCACCTACCTGGCGCTCTGCAGCCTTTTGCTGGCCCATAACGAGTGCAGCTTTGAGGTGATCGTTGTGGATGATGGCTCGACGGATGAAACCGCAGAGCTGGAGACGCTTGTTTCGGGAATTCAGGTCATTCACAACGCTGAGGCGCTGCGATTTATCGGGGCCTGCAACGCTGGGGTCGCCAAGGCGAAGGGCGAATATATCGCCCTTCTCAACAACGATGTGGAGGTTACGAGCGGTTGGTTGGATACCCTGCTGGACGCCTTTGAGCGTTTCCCCGACGTGGGTCTTGTGGGGTCGAAGCTGCTTTATCCCGACGGGCGCCTGCAGGATGCCGGTGGCATCATCTGGGGCAGCGGGAATCCGTGGAACTATGGAAATTCGCAGAACCCAAACCACCCCAGTTTTTGCTACACGCGGCAGGCGGATTACCTGTCAGGTGCCGCGATGATGACCACGCTTAAGATCTGGTCCGAGGTGGGTGGGCTGTCGGACTACCTAAAGCCAATGTATTTCGAAGACACGGACTTCGCTTTCAAAATTCGTGACGCTGGCTATCGGACCTATTTCGTACCTGGCTCCAAGGTCTTCCATTACGAAGGGATGACCAGCGGGACAGACGTCTCCAGCGGCTTCAAGCGGTTCCAGGAAGTGAACCGGCCGAAGTTCAAGCGCCGTTGGGCGGATGCATTCCGGGCCTTTGGCAAAGAGGGTGAGCGCCCCGATTTGGAGAAGGACCGCGGCATTCGAGGACGGGTCCTGTTTATCGACTACACCACGCCACGTCCGGACCAAGATGCCGGCAGCTATGCCGCCATTCAGGAAATGAAGCTGGTTCAGTCCCTTGGCTACAAAGTGACATTCCTGCCGACCAATATGGCCCACCTGGGAAGCTACACGGAGGAACTGGGCAAAATGGGGATCGAGGCGATCCATGCCCCGTTTTATATGACCATGTCCGAGTACCTTGAACAGCATGCCATGGATTTCGACGCGTTTTACCTGACCCGCTACTATGTGGCCGAGGACGCGTTGGACCACATTCGGAAATATGCGCCCGGTCGAAAGGTGTTGTTCAACAACGCTGATCTTCATTTCCTGCGCCAGTTCCGCGCGGCCCGCACAGAGAATGACCCCGAGCTATTGGTTGAGGCGAACCAGACCCGGGACAAGGAGTTGGCCATAATCGAACGCTCAGACGTAATTCTGTCTTACAATGAAGTCGAACATTCGGTGATTGAGGCCTATACAGCCGGGCTTGCAACGATTGCCAAATGTCCTTGGGTTGTGGACGTTGCGGACAGCTGCCCCGGCGTAAAATCGCGCAAGGGATTGTCTTTCGTTGGCGGTTTCCGCCACCATCCCAACGTCGAAGGCATCAAATGGTTTGCCAAGGAGGTTATGCCAGTTGTTGCGGTCAAGGACCCCTCTATCGAGCTGTCGATATACGGGTCTGGTATGGGTGACGATGTGCGCGCTCTGGCCGCCAGCAAGATCAAGCCAGTGGGGTTTGTCGAAGACCTGAAGGACGCCCATGACAACCACCGCATTTTTGTCGCCCCGCTATTGTCGGGGGCTGGTATCAAAGGCAAAGTTTTGGGTGCATTGGCCAGTGGTTTGCCTTGCGTGTTGAGCCCCGTTGCCGCCGAAGGGATCGGGCTAAGATCCGGGCATGATTGTTTCATTGTTGAGAAACCCGAAGACTGGGCTGACGCGATCCACCGGTTGAACACCGATAACGCCCTTTGGAAAAGTATGTCTGAGAACGCACTGAACTACATGAGGGACGGATATTCCTTTGAAAAGGGGCGGAAAATGATGAAAATCGCCTTCGAAGCCGCAGAACTGTTTTGATTACGCACCTGACAAGGTTTAGGTACGGAGAATGTTGAGAACTGTAGTACTCCATTACCACCTGTTTAAGAATGCTGGCACCACACTAGACAGTATTTTCAAGAAAAACCTTGGGGATTCTTGGGTTACGACCGAGTTTCCGATGGCCGGTGATAACAACACTTCCCTTGTGGAGGAATGGATACGCGGCACACCGGATGCGCGCGCGTACTCTGCACATACTATGGTTGGCCCTCTGCCGCAGGTTGGCGGCGTAAGGATTGTTCCGGTCATGCTGTTGCGAGACCCCATTTCGCGCATCAAGTCAGCCTATAACTTCGAACGAAATCAACTTTCGGAATCCTGGGGCGCCAAGCTGGCCAAGGCTGGGAGCTTTCAGAACTATGTTGAAACCAGACTTGCGCAGCCTGGTGACCGCCAATGTCGGAATTTCCACGCTCACCGGCTTGCCTCCATTGTGCCGGGTCCAGAGCCGGAACTGCATCGCGCAATGACCGGCCTCAGCGTCATTGCGGCTCAGGGCGTGGTAGGGGCTGTCGAAAAATTTGACGAGACCATTGCTCGTTTGTCTGCAAGGCTTGGGCCAGACTTCCCGACACTGACATGGGACGAAACCCGCAAGAACGTGTCAAAGAAGAACGACGCGCAGGACAATTTGCAGCTGATGCAGGTGCTGGTCGATGCGAACCGGGCCGATCTGGATTTGCATAGTCAGGTTCTGAAAGGGTTTCAGTAACCCTTTGGCACGCAGCCGGTCCTAGCTGCGCGCGTAGACATCCTCGTAGCGGATGATGTCATCTTCACCAAGATAGCTCCCCGTTTGAACTTCGATCAGCTCCATCGGTACTTTGCCGGGATTTTCCATTCGATGAACGGCACCAAGTGGAATGTAGACGGACGTATTTTCGCCTACCAACTGAACCTTGTCGTCAATCGTTACTTTGGCGGTGCCGGCAACAACGATCCAATGCTCTGACCGGTGCACATGGCTTTGAAGGCTCAGCGCCGCGCCGGGGTTCACAACGATGCGCTTCACCTGAAACCGACCCGCCAGAATGAGCGTTTCAAAGAAGCCCCATGGCCGGTGATCCTTTGGGAACGTGTCCGCCTGCGGGATCGCAGCCGCACGCATCTTTTTCACCACGTTTCCAAGGTCCGCGACCCGCGCCTTGTCCGCGACGAGTACCGCATCCGGCATCGCCACGGCCACTATGTTTTCCAAACCGAGCCCGACCAATTGAAGGGTATCAACTTCGGAGCGCAGCAGCGTATCCTTGCAATCAACCGCAAACGAGGTGCCCTGCAGGGCGACGCCGTCCCCGTCAGCATCAGCATGTTGGTGTACCGCGGCCCAGCCTCCGAGGTCAGACCAGTCGCCCGTATGCTGAACGACGCTGATGTTGTCGACTTTCTCCATGATTGCGAAATCGATGGATATGTCTTCACATTTTGCCCAGGACGGAGGGTCCAATCTCAAGAATCCAAGGTCCGGTTTTGCGTTGTCCATGGCCGCCTGCACATGTTTGAGCATATCCGGGGCGTGCGCCGCAAAAGCATCAATCAGCGTTTGCGCGGTGTACATGAAGATACCGGAATTCCAGAGGAAGTTGCCGGACGCCAGCATTTTGACTGCGGTTTCGTGGTCAGGCTTTTCCACAAAACGTGTCAATGCGATTGCACCCGCCCCATCTTTCGCGCCGGTTTCCAGATATCCATACCCGGTTTCCGGCCGATCCGGCGTGATGCCAAATGTGACGATCCTCCCGTTTTGCGCAGCTTCAACGCCGCTGGCAATCGTCGCGTGAAACACATCTTCCTGCGTGATCAGGTGATCGGACGGCGCCGCCAGCATCAAGGCGTTCGGCTCCGTCTTTGCGCGCTGCAGCGCGCCGGCTAGCAGGGCCGGTGCGGTGTTCTTGGCTTCGGGTTCGATGAGCACGGCGTCTGGGTCAATGCCCAACTCAGCCAGTTGCTGCGTCGCGATGAAACGGAAATCAGAATTTGTCACAATGACCGGCGCGGCGAAGGTCTTGCCTGCCAAACGTGTGCTGGACTGTTGAAACAAGCTGCTATTGCCAATCAGGGCGATGAATTGCTTCGGAAAACTCTTGCGCGACACTGGCCAAAGGCGGGTGCCGGAACCGCCACACAGGATAACAGGGGTGATATCTTGGGTCATTCGGTGGCCCTGCTTTCGTTTGATTACGTCATGCCCTCAGAGGCGCTAATTCTGTGATCTACATAGAGTTGGGGTTAATATGAAACCCAATAATAACAATTTTTTCCCCTTGTGCTTGCAGGATGCGGGCTTGGATTACCTTGCGCGGCGCGTAATTTGGTATGCCTTTCCGGCATCCATCGGCTGATCAAGCACCGTTGGCTCACCGGTTCGCCAATGAATAGACAACCCTTCAATCTGGGTAGCCGCACCCAGACCAAAATGAACCCGCGGTGCGTCAAATGACATAAACCCGCCACCTATCTGAATTTCCCGACTTAGCGTCTCTCCACTTTCCAACCTGATGTCGAGCCGCGCCCCGATGCCATCATGATTGCCTTGCAGGTCTACCAGTTCAAATACGATGGCATTGCCAGTTTGCGCGTTGTTGCGAAACACCACCATTGGCCCATTGACGGGGTGGGTGAGCAGATCAAGGTCACCATCATTGTCCATGTCAAACTGCGTGGCGGAGGCCGTCATCAAATAGTCCTCCAGGCCAAATGGGCCGGAGGCCTCGACAAATCCACCGGCACCGTCATTGTGGAAGAACAAATTCGATGGAGTCACTTCGTTAGGAACCCAGGTGCCGTTAACGATGTAGACGTCCTGATGCCCATCGAGATCAAAATCGGCAATCTTGGTGTCCCAGCTCCAGCCACCGACATCTAGCCCCCGCATTTCAGCCTTGTCCTCATACGCCGCACCTTGCGGTTCCAACAGGACGTTGGAGCGCAAAATCTGCGGGATTGAGGCGTCTTTTTCGGCATCGGTGATAGGGCGTGGCGGCCAAAAGTGGATTTCGCAAAACGACCGCGCATTGGGTTGGGACGCCGGTATCAACGCACATACTTTCGGGTCACGTCGCTGAATGGCGAGATCCTTGATCAGCATCGCCTTGCATTGCGCCTGGTAGTCCGCTGCCAACGTCTGACATTTGCTGGCATAGGTCGGATCAAAATTGTTGCCGGATTTGTACCAGGTCTTGATATCCATGTTCTTGGCGCATGTGGCCTTTGCGTCGGGGTCCACAATGGCGTCGCAATACAGTTCAATCGGCTGCATCTTCAGTATCTCGGAGACCCCCGAGGCCCGACCCGCGATCTGCGCAAAGTAAAGCTGCGTTTTCCCGTCGTTCAACAAATCCGCGGACTTGATTGCCATGGTGGTTGTTGTGGTTTGTGGGATGACAGCGTCTTGATGATCCAACATGTCAAAGTCGCCCGTGCCATCACCAATGTAGAAAGCGTCCGGAATTCGGAAATCATTTCCGACCAAAAGATCGGGCGTCCCGGTGCGATCAATATCTGAGAACAGCAGGCTCAGCGTTTCGCCGGGGATCGCCGGTAGGTCCGTATAGCGATCGCCAAAACTGTCTAGACCGTTGTTCAATATCAATCGGTTACGAGACTCTTCGCCGGGCACATGTCGATACCATCCCGCCGCCCAATTCCCAAGCGCGGCATCGAGATCCCCGTCGAGATCGGCATCATCAAAGGCCAAAGACAGGGACATGACGGCGTTGGGCACATTGGGAACTGGCCGCATTTTTGCAAAGTCGAACGCTCCACCTTGATTTGGCACAATCCAATTCCCCTGTCGGTAAGTCGCCAAAAAGAGGTCGAGCCAGCCGTTATCATCCAAATCCACAAGTACAGCGTTAAACACCGGCAGGTCGGCGACTGTGCCGATGTCGGTTTCCCACCTTTGAAACTGGCCGGTGCCGTCGTTCTTGTAGAGGTATAATCCGACTTCGTCTGAGGCGATCGCAAGGTCCAGATCCCCATCGCGATCAATGTCGCCGCTGGCCACGCTGCGACCTTCCCAGAAAGGTGGCCACATGTCTTCGAAAGAGAATTCCAGCGGCTTGTCGATGCCTATTTCGGCAGCCTCCAGCCGCGTGAACGGCTTGTCAGCAGCCAACGACCGCGGTGCAAAGGGCGCGGCCGTGATGGTGACATCGGCAGACTGGGCATAAGCCGGCGTTGCGATGAGCCCGCCAAGAAGCAGGTCTAATGCGCGGTCGCCTTGCCAGTTGTGATAGCTCTGTGCCGCAAGCCCCGCTGCCGCGCCAATCAAAGCTACGGCCAGCGTCAAGGTCACCGCGATCCGCGTGGAGATGGATTGGGCGACGATGAAAAAGGAATAGACGCTGAACGTGCCAAGCGTGAACAGCAACGCCATGACATATCCCGGCGCCAGACCCAAAGTCAGCAATGCACCGCAGACAACAACATCAAACGCAATTGGCACAGGGAGGAAGACGCCAACCAAGGCGACCAACACCAAAAGCCATACGCTGAATGGCAACCCAAGGATCATCGAGCCGGGCAGCAGTGTCGCGGCTAACGCTCCCAAAAAGCCCGCCAAGAGCATCAAGGGCACCGTCATCTTTATGATGAACCATAGGTTTGATGCATAGCTTTTCGAAACCTCCAAGAGCGCGACATGCGTCGACTCGCTCTGCGATGTTTCCACGAAATATTCGGGCGGAAGAGGCGGGTCTTTGAGAGCTACGGTACCGGTCCGGCCCGGCAGCAATGTTCCGCAAATCAGCGGTACGATCAGCAAGATCACCACCAAGCTCAGCCCAATCTTCGCAACGGCCATGTAGAACGGGAGCAGGCTGAACATCATCGTCAAGATAACGGCGTTCAATGTTGGGGACGCGATCATTGCCGCAAGCGTTGTTTCTGCGCGCAGCCCCGCCGAATACATGCCCTTGGCGATTGGAGCGGCGCAGTTCACGCACACACCCAGCGGCGCGCCAAGAAACATTCCGAAGATCGCGTTTGGAACCCCGTCCCGAAACCCCTTCTGTTTCAGGTAACCAGCCGCTGTCAGGAATGCTGCAGCGAACAACACGCCGAAGGTCATTCCCTTTTTGTTGGTGTTGATCCAGTTGAGCGTGGAAAAGAAGACGCGCTCGACAAAGGACATGTCGGGGGTCAAGGGAAACAACGCCTCAAACCCAAGCGGATCCTCCAGTTGGATGGCCCCGCTCATCATCGCCTTTTCGTCCAACTCAGGATACCGAGAGCCGGTCCAAAAGAGCGCGGCAAGTATCACGATCAGAATGACCGCCATGACAAAACGCTGCGGATATGAAATCGATACATTGGGTGTCATGGACATGTTGGACTATCTGACGTTCAGCACAGCTATTGATATCAGTTTGCGTGCTAACAGGCCAACATAATTAGCAATTTACCCAATCAAGCCTCAAATGTCGGCCCTGTCGAGATGTCAGAGGACCCCGGCCCTTGCAGTTGCCGAAACTGGGCAATTCTGGTAGCAATTTTGGGACTGGGGATGAGGCAAATATGACTTTGGCGATGACGCTTCTGGTCCGCGACGAAGTGGACATTGTGCGTGAGAACATTGAGTTTCATCTTCGGCAAGGTGTCGACCTTGTCGTTGCGATTGACAACGGTTCTGTCGACGGTACCCGCGATATTCTGGATGAATACCAACGCGCGGGGGTTGCGACGGTTTTTGACGAAGCTGGACGAGACTACGCCCAAAGCAAATGGGTTACCAAAGCTGCATTATACGCCCGAGACGCGCTTGGTGCCGAATGGGTTTTGAACAATGATGCCGATGAGTTTTGGGTGCCTCGACGCGGTAACCTTAAGGACGTGATCGCTGCCTACCCAGACGCCAGCCAGCTGAACGTATCTCGGTGGAACATGGTGGCGGACCATCACACTCTTGGCCAATCCGGCTGGCGCGAAGAACTGATCTACCGCGCCGCTTACCCGCTTCCCCGAACCAAATGGCAGATCACCGACCTTTATGAAGGCCAGCTGCCCGCCCCATACTTTCTGCTCGACTTGCCCGGCAAGGCTTTGGTCCGCACTGCTGGATTGCAAAAGGTAACACAGGGAAACCACTCGGCCCATTTTTCAGACGAGCAATCTCATGCGACGCCGCCGATTCAGATTTTTCATTACCCGGTCAGATCGCCGAAGCAGTTCGAAAAGAAGGTAGATCAGGGTGGCCAGGCCTATCTGGCAAACCGCGAACTGCCGGAATCAGTAGGGTGGCACTGGCGGCGCTGGTACAGAATGTATCTTGAGCACGGCATAGAAGCCCCCCTCAGGGATGCGCTGCCGTCTGGCGCGCAGCTGCGGGCTGGATTGGCTGCAGGTGACATCGTGCGCGAAGAACCGTTTCTCGTGCCCGCGGGATTAGACGCGTGAAGTTCTGCATTGTTGGGACGGGCCGTTGTGGCACAACGCTGCTGTGGCGCATGATGAATAGTCATCCCGATCTATTTGTCTTCCGGGAAACACACTGGATCCCCACGCTTTTCGAACGTTTTGGAATTCAAACGGTCCCTTCCGAAGCGCTCATGGACATTGTTCAGAGGACCAATCATGTCACGGGCGACCCTGTCGTCCCATTCAGCGCAGCAGAATTTGCCGCGTCGCCGTTCTGGGCGGAAAAAATGTCAGTTCCGGAATTCTGTGAAGCACTTGCACGCTTTCTTGGGCAGCCCAAGAAATTCACCTATTGGGCAGACAAGACACCTGACTATTTCTACTTCGTGTCGACCTTGCAGACCTATTGGCCAGAATGCGAAATTATACACCTGATCCGCGACGGGGCCGATGTCAGTGCGTCTATGTCGGGTCATCCCGGATATCAGGCCCTGGCGGAATTGGACATTTTGCATTGGCCGAGTATGGCGCTGGACTATGCGCCACCTGCGGGTGGGTTTTCCGCGCAGCCGATGCGGCGCTTTGCGCGGCTTTGGCATGACCGGCTTCAAAGGGTTCGCGACGAGGCCCCGAGTCTAAAACCGGGCAGCTATCATGAGGTCCGATATGAGGACATCTTGGCTGACCCCAAGGCAGAGTTGAGGCTGCTCACCGATTTCGTAGGGATATCTGCGAATGAAGATTGGTTGGAATACGCGGCCTCTTTGGTACAACCAAACGCAGGCCGAAGACACAAGAACCGCACGGAGATTTTGGAGTCCTTCGATGAGCCCGAGCTGCAATTGATGAAGGCTCTTGGATATGAATGAGGCGGGACAGTCGAAGGCAGTGACCCTGACATCGCCGCCCCCAGAGATAGCCAAAGAAGATATCGTAGTTGTCGCAGTGATGCGCAATGAAATGCTGAGGCTTCAGGATTTTATGCGCCACTACCGCACCATCGGAATCGACCAGTTTCTGATCATTGATAACGGGTCTGATGACGGCACCGCCGCTTACCTTTCAGAACAACCGGACGTCACGCTGTTCCAAACAGAACAATCCTACGCAGACAGCAGATGCGGCGTCGATTGGACCAACCAAGTCCTGCATGACTGGGCTGAGGGTCACTGGGTCCTCGTCGTCGATGCAGACGAACTCTTTGTCTATCCACACTACGAAACCACATCACTGAGACAACTTACAGGATACCTAGATGACCAGGGGTGCGAGACGATGGCAGCGCCGATGCTGGACATGTACCCCCTCGGGCCCATCAGGGATGCGGCATATCTGGCTGGCGACAGCCTGCTAAAATGTTGTCCATATTTTGACGCGGGAGGGTACAGCGTTTCGCAGCCAATTCCCGGATTGAATACATTAGAGCGAGGGGGCCCTCGCGAACGGTTGTTCTGGGAAGATCAAGACCGCCCGTTTCCGTCTCCTTACCTGAACAAGTATCCCTTGATTAAGTGGCGGCCCGATCTCGATCTGGAAGCCTCAACCCATATCCTGTCTGGAGCAAAAGTAGCGCCAGTTTCTGGCTTGCTTTTGCATTTCAAGTTTCTGCAGGATTACGCGGACTTGGCTTTGTCGGAGGTGGAGCGCGCGGAACACTTTGCTGGCGCGCGCCAGTATGTTGCCTACAACGAGGTTCTAGGGAAAGATCCAGGCTTGACGGCCTATTTCGAAGGATCCGTAAAATGGCGTGACTCGGACTACACCCGCGAGTTGGGGCTGATGACCGTTCCAAACGGTTACCCGTTTACCAAAGCTTCACTGTCTTGCGGTCAAGCAAAGCGGTCACTAGGAGAGACTATGAGTAGCGAAATTGGTCACTGGAAGGATTTCCTCGTGACGGAACCTTCCGCAAAACACCTTGGTGGGAACCTGATGCACGGCGATGGTCTGACCATCACGCCCCGTCTTTGGCAAGCCTTGGTTGACCGCTTTGCTCCCCGCACGATGTTGGATGTTGGCGCAGGGCAAGGACATGCCGCCGCGTACTTTGGGCGGGCAGGGTTGCATGCGCATGGCATCGATGGGCTTGCGTCCAATGTCGACACCGCAGTGTTTCCAATCGCCCAGCACGACTTTGTCACTGGGCCCTATGTGTACCCGTGCGATCTGACCTATTGTGTCGAAGTCGCGGAGCATGTGGAAGAAACATATGTGGACAACCTGCTGGACACACTGACCAACGCGCCAGTGATTGTTATGACCCATGCCGAACCTGGCCAGCGGGGGCATCACCATGTCAATTTGCAGCCGGCCAGCTACTGGATCGAAAAGATGGAGGCGAGGGGATACGCGGTATCCATCGACAATCCGCGGTTCAGAGAAATCGCGGCGGCGGAAATGTCTGGAAGCTTCTTTTCTCGGTCAGGGCTCATTTTTCTCAAGAGGGCTGCTTCATCAAATGCATAAAAAAGGCGGCCCGGTTGGGGCCGCCTTCAAACCGTTTGCTGTTGCGATTGTTTATTCGGAAAGCATGGCTTCCAATTTCGCGACGCGCGCTTTCAATTCAGCTTCGCGCTGCGTCAAGCTTTGGATCGCGGCCAGCGCGACGCCAGCGGCATCAATAGATGAGATCCCTTTGTCGGTGTGGCCTGTTCCGAATGCGGCATAGAAATCCTGGGCCATTGGGCCAATGTGGTAAACGCCAGTATCTGCGTCGCCCTTGTAGGTCCACGTGCTGACAGGCAAAGCCGACACTTTTTCCAGAATTTCGTCGCTATCAACCGGAACGATACCGATTTTGTTGTTGCGGTCCGATCCTTGGGTCAACGTACCAGTGATCACCATGTTACCAGCGTCATCAAGCGACATTTCCTGAGCATCCCCAGCGTCGATGTTGACCCGAAATTGTCCGCTTGCACCCGCATCGGTGAACGTGAGGTCAGCGCCTGTGTTTGGCGACGCGCCAGATGCGGCGATGCGGAATGTGTTGAAAGTCTCGCTGGAGGTCAGCGTAAGGTTCCCGTCGTTGTTCAGATCAAACTCGTTCCCATCGCCATCATCAAAGTTGTAGCGTAGGGACCCATCGGCACCACCATCGGTAAATGTCATGTCCACGCTTTCTGTCGGGGACGCACCCGTCGCGGTAAGGCGCAGGGATGTGAACGTCTCACTCGTTCTGATGTGGAAGTCAGTCTGGGGGCCATCTGTGCCAATACCAATATCACCATCTGCTGCAATGAAGAGCGAGTCCTCAGGAGCGCCAGGCTTCGCGCGGAAGAACAGGTTGCTGCCGTTGGTTACATCACGAATGAAGAAGTTCGATTCGTTTGCAGCAATATCATAGGTCTGAGGCGCGAAGCCGTCCGAGCCGTCCTGCTCGAGGCGCAGGGTCGGGGTGTTGCCTTCTACAACATGAATGTCGACAATCGGGTTGGACGTTTTGATACCCACGTCCCCGTCAGCTTCGACATAGAGCGTATTGGCCGGAGCACCGGCTTCAACGCGGAATGGGATGCGCCCTGCGGTAGCGTCTTCGAAGGCCAGGTAGTTGTCGCCGCCATTGCTGCTATCGTTGGCCACGATGCGCCAGTCATTCTGCGGGAAGCTGGCCGAGGTACTGGTGTCATCGAAATGCAGCCGAATGTTGTTTTCCTTCATGCGGATGGTGTCGAAGCCGAAGCTTTCGCCGTTGCTGCAGTCATTGCCGACACAGAGGCTGAACGTGATGATCACATCATCGTTTTGCACGATATCCGCAGCAGCCATGTTGGCACCCAGACAAAGTGCACTTGCCGACATGGCGAGCTTTGTAAGCGTTGTGTTTTTCATATCTGTAACCCTCTAAGTATTTCGTCTTTTAGTTGCTATCTTCAGTTGTTTCCTCAGGCGCAACAATCACGCCCCGATCCACGACGAACTGACCACTCAGATAGAATGATTCGTTCACCTCGTCGGAGGCTGCGTCGCCGCGCCCGTTGTTCTGCGGATTTACGATTTTGACTTTTTCCGGCTTTGCCGCAGTCAGTTCGAACCGATAAACCCCATCAAGGATTTGCGCCGGATCAAGCCGGAAAACCGGTGTTCCGGCCGCGGCCTGAATTTCGGTCATCGCACCGTTGGGGGCTAATACTTTCAACGTGGCATTGGTCATCTGGCCCCAGTTTTCAAACCAGAACGCGCTCGAATTATGCTGTTGAGTTGCTTGGTTCGAAAATACGGCAGAGGCGGAAGCCAGAGAAATTATAGCTGCAGCAACGCTGCGCGCTAGCAGTCTTCTCATAGAATACATCCTTCCATACACACTGGCCAACTGGGCCGATGCGCACCACCCTCGCATCAACGTGACGACAGCAGATCGTCACACATTTCTAATCAATACGCGAAATTCCGCCGAAATGCACGGTATTTTATTAACGTTAGGTTAACTTTTTGGGGTACCTAGTTGCCGTAGTCCGTTCAGGGTTGCTCGGCCTGAGCGAGTTTTTGCGCTTCGATGATCTGCGCGCGGACCATTTGTTGGCCAAGCTGATCGCGTATGTCTTTCGCGCGTTGGTCGCCATACCGGCTGGCCAAAGTCAGCCATTTATACCCCAATACAAAATCCTGAGGCGCGCCGTGACCTGCGAAATATAGCAGTCCAAGGTTGGCCATCGACGTGGCGTGCCCCTTAGCGGCCGCCCTTTCGAACCAACGCGCAGCATTTCTGGCCGAGGCGTTCGGTGCAACGCCCTCCAAATGCGCCCACGCCATCATAAATTGCCCTATCGGGTCGCCCGCATCCGCGGAGTGGGCATAGTTCGCAATCGCCTCCGGAGCGGGAACGAAAGGCCCCAAACGGTCATCAAATAGCGGACGAAGACTGCTTTCGGTCGCAGTGGTCTCAGACTGGCCCGCTTGCCGGTACAGCTCTGTCGCACGCTCTTCGTCCAACGGAACTCCGTAGCCATTCTGGTACAAGACGCCAAGATTGCGTGTCGCCTCTTTCAGCCCTTTTTCTGCGGCAGCTGCGAACAGCTCTGCGGCTAATCCGTAGTCCTGGTCCACCCCTTCGCCTCGGACGTAGAGCAGCCCCAGGTTGTTCATTGCCTTGGCGTTTCCGGCGCGCACAGCCTTTTGGTAGAGCTGAAGTGCCAAATCCAGGTCCTGGTCAATGCCGTTGCCTTCCTGGGCAAGCACCGCAAGGCTGACGGCTGCGCCGACGTGGCCAAATTCTGCCGCGCGTCGGTAGAGCTGAGATGCCTTTACCGGCTTTGATGATCCATCAGCGCCGTTCTCCAAGGCCAGACCAAGATCAAAAAGGTAGTCCGCACTTCCAGTAACCGCGGCTTTCTCCAACCAGGCGATTGCCAGGTCTTGGTTTTGTTCGACACCGCGCCCCGCGTGATAATATTTCCCAAGGCGGTTTTGGGAGGCCGGGTCGCCGTTTTCCGCGGCGAGCTCCATCCATCTGGCAGCCTGCTTGAAGTCTTGGGCTACGATGATCCCGTCATCATAAATCTGACCTAGCTGTGCCTGGGCCGCGACATCACCCGATTGGGCCGCGTTTGTAAGTTCGGAAATTGATTGCCCGAAGACAGCGCTCGAACCCAGCACCGCCGCGGCAAATAGCGCAAAGGCCCATGATCTATGCGAATGCGTCATTCGGTGATTTTGACGGTTTGATCAGTGTCCGGCGCCCGCTGCTTCTCCTGCTCGAAGTAAACGCGCGCTTGCGCTTGTGCATTTGCAAGCTGTTCGGGGGTCAGCAATTGAGACAAGATCTCCCGCTGCTCTTCCGCGGCCTTGGAGCCGAGTGTGGCTGCGACATTCATCCACTTGTGCGCGACGACAAAATCCTGCTCGACACCCGTGCCGGACGCATGCATCTCGCCAAGCTTGAACTGGGAAAAGCTGTCGCCAGCATTGGCCGCGTCCGCAAGCAGTTCCAGCGCTTCGTCTTTACGATCCTCGTCGGCCAGATAAATCATCGCGAGCTGCCCTGCGGCGCGTTGATTGCCCGACGCAGACTGCGCCACAAGCCACTCCGTCGCGTTGTCGTCGCCATCTTTGGCTGCGGCTGCGACCCACGTGGCCGCCTTCCTGCGATCGTAGCGCCCATCTAGCGCGCCGCTTGCAACGACCTGACCCAGTTTGATTTTGCCGATTTCATTACCTGCGAGCATAGCGCTTTCGTAAAGGCTGGCCGCCTGCAAAGGGTCAGCCTCTGTCCCGCGCCCATTTTGATACATAAGCCCCAGAGCAAGCATACTGCGGACAAGCCCGGCCGACGCCGCCCGTTGATACCATTCAAATGCTTTCGCATCGCTTTGCTCACCTGCTTCGCCAGAGTAATATGCGTATCCAAGATTGCTTTGGGCAAGTGCGTCACCCTGTGCCGCCGCCGCCTCAAGCCATTTCAACGCCTCGGAGGCATTCTTGTCTACGCCATCGCCGGCCAGAAATTTGCTGCCCAATATGCGCTGTGCCATCGGGTGACCTTTGTCCGCGGCGCGTGTCAGCCAAGACACGGCTTCCGCGCGGTCTTGCGCAACGCCGTCGCCCTCATCCAGCCGGATCGCCAAATCAATCTGGGCGCCGCGAGACCCGTTCACCGCCGCCTTGCGCAACCAAAACACCGCGTCAGCAGCGCTTTTCTGGACCCCCACGCCTTTGGCATAGGCCTCACTCAACGCGTATTGAGAACTTGTGTGCTGCGCCTCCGCAGCCGCCAAAAGCCAGTTAAAGGCCTGCTCAGGGTCAGCATCAATACCCACGCCTTGCTGCATCAAGAGGCCTAGCGTGTACTGCGCCTCTTGATCGCCCCGGGTGGCAGAGCGCTGCAGAAAACTGACCGCGCGTTCTGGGTCGGGTTTGATACCCTCGACCCCCAAAAGCATTTTTGCCAGGAGCGTCGCCGCTGGCCCATTGTTCTGGGCGGCGGCTTTCTCAAGCCATACCGCCGCGTTTTCTAAATCCCTGGGACCACCACGCCCTTCAAACAAAATCCTGCCATAGCGGTACTGAGCAACCGGATTACCCGTCTCAGCGATTTGGGCCAAACCTGTCCGCGCCGTTACAAAATCCTCGGCTTCATAGGCACTTACAATGTCCTCCATCAACGGCACGTCTTGGGCGATCGCGGTTGAACCAATCGAGAGAGCAAGAACACTGACAAAGGGGACGAAACGGCTAAGCGACATAAGAACTCCGATACAAGGGCGCACGCGGCCTGTATGTTGTTGGAAACACGCCGGACTTTGTGAGAATTTCTAGCGTAAGGCAAGCATGATGGAGATATTTGGCAGCACCGTCATCACAAACCAGATGACCATTGCCGACAGCGAAAGGAAGGCGCCGAAGGGCAATTTGTTGGTGCCCTTGAGTGGTATTTTGGTATGGCTGGCGCGAGTTGCTGCCAAAACCAGCCCCGCCAAGGATGCCAGTAGCAGCAGCGCCGGCAGAGCCATCGGACCAATGCCAGCACCAATTCCTGCCATGAGCTTTACATCCCCCAACCCCAACCCTTCGCGCCCACGTATTTGCCGATAAGCACCCCTGAGCGCCCAAAACCCGCCGCAACCAACAGCAGATCCAATGACGGCACTGATGATGGTGCGTTGCGGATCCGCCCACGCGATTGTGAAGCCCGCTACCAACAACCCTGCGGTCATGAGGTCGGGCAGGCGGTACCAAACGGCATCTGCAACAGCCAATCCCAGTAGCAGCCAAAGAAAGGCAGCAGATGCAACAACCGCAACAACGTTGCCTGTTGCGAGCGCGGCAATGACCCCTAATCCTATCGCGGCAATTTCGATGTAGAAATGCCATGCTGGAATCTCGGAATGACAGGTCCGGCATTGCCCGCGCAAAATGGCGTAAGACGCCACCGGCACGAGGTCGGTGGCTGCCAAACCGGTGCCGCAGTTTCGGCATGTGGACGGCTTGCGTACCACGTCCTCGCCACGAGGAAGCCGGTCGACCAACACACCGAGGAAAGATCCGATGGCAGGGCTGATCAGCACCACAAAAATCGCTGCAAAAAGGGTCCAGTCCACGTCGCGTCCCATTCCATTGTCGGCCGCATGGTCCGCGCTGCCATGATTTCCGTTAGAAATTGACAATACCGGAGGCTGCCGCCTACACCTGATCTGCATCAGGAACGAGTTACCATGACTTTGCAATTGACTAAACGCACTGGCCAAACAGCCTCCCGGCACCCGGATGACGGTTTTTCGTTGCTTGAATTGATGGTCGTCGTTGTCATCCTCTCCGTTTTGGCGTTGGTCATCGTTCCGCGTGTCATAGATCGCCCCGATCAGGCGCGCGCCGCTCGTGCGGCTACAGATTTGGCGGCCATATCGAGCGCTGTTGGTCTCTACCGGTTGGACAATTTCAAATACCCGACAACCGAACAGGGGCTGCAGGCCCTTGTGTCTGCGCCGACCATTGCGCCGCTTGCCCCGAATTGGGCGACAAACGGCTATATTGCACGGTTGCCGAAAGACCCATGGGGGCGGGACTACCAATACCTGCATCCGGGTGTGCATGAGGAATTCGACGTATTCACATACGGGGCTGACGGCGTGCCCGGCGGGACGGGACCCGATGCGGATGTCGGGACATGGCTGATCAACTGAGCCTCCCTGTAAATGCCAAAGACGACACTGGCTTCAGCCTGATCGAACTGTTGGTGGTTCTCTCGATTCTGGCGGTTCTTGCTGTTGGCGCCACACTTTCGGCTGGCCGGAGCGGCTCAAATGATCTCGCGGATATTGCCGCATTCGAAAAGCGTTTTGCGGCGTTGCGGGCCCATGCGATCCACGGCCAAACGGTAAAGGGGCTCTTTGTTTCGCCGCGCGGCTTTCAGGGGGCGGAGCAACAAAATGGTCGGTGGCTGCCGGCTGGCAGAGAACAAAGGTGGCAGCACCGCGTCAGATATGACGCAACCGGTGCGCGTGTAGGTCAAAACCTGCCGACGATCCTGTTTCTACCCAATGGCGCAACCACAGCATTCCGTGTGACATTTCAAACGGCAGGCCAAGACTTCAACTGCAGCACGGATGGCTGGGCCGCGTTGCAATGTGCGCCGTCATGAACCGTCAGGTCGACATCAACATAGCCGATCAAGGCATCACGCTCGTTGAGCTGATCGTTGCGATCGTGATTTTGTCAGTCGGAACCATCGCAGCCCTTCGAGGGTTTCAGCAAACTTCCCTCGAACTTGGGCAGGCTGATGCGCGGTTGTTGGCGCATCACGTCGCGCTCAACCGCGTGGCCGAATTGAAGCTCTTGGGGCCAACCGGATCAGATGCACTGCCAGCCGAGGTCGATATGGGCCCGTACCGATTTCAGCTCGACACCGAGTTGGCCCGTACGGCTGCGGGGCTGTTCGAAGCCACAATCGTCGCGCGATCCGAAACGGGCGTGGGCGCACAATTCGTGACCTATCTGACGACCGAGGCCCGGCGCCAATGAACAGGCAGGACGCGGGCATTACTTTGATAGAACTGGTCGTCAGCATGGCGATCTTTGCTGTGATCGCGGTGATGGGGGTGCAAGCGCTGAACGGGACGCTGCGGGCGCAGACCCGGCTGGAGGGTGCCGCCGTTCAGACCACAAAGCTGGCCAATGGTCTCGCATTGCTTCGCAACGACCTCGCGAATGCCGTGCCCATCCCGTTCGATGACGCCGATGGATCAGCGCAATCGAGCCTGGAAACCGGGGTAGGGGGGCAGTCTTTTTCAATCTCAATTGGCGGGCAGCGCAACCTGACAAGCCTTGCGCTACCTGCATTTCACCGGGTCACGTGGTCGGTCGATCCGACAACCGGTGTGCTGTCGCGGACCGTTTGGCCGACGCTGTCACCGGTGAACGGCGCGCAGCGTGTCAGCCCCGTTCCGGTCCTCGATGGAGTAGCGCAATTGGATATGCGCATCTTTCTGGCGCGGCAAGGTTGGCAAGATGCCGTGCAATTACAAAGTGGCGGGATAAACAGCGAGCTGCCCGTCGCGATCGAGTTGACCATGATCGTCGACGGCATCGGCCCGGTTCGGCTGGTGGAGACCCTGAAATGAGGGGCACGCGCGGCTTTGTGATGTTGAATGCACTGGTAATCGTGGCCGCGATGTCCGCGGCGGTTGTTTTGGTCATGGGGCGGGCGCAGGCAGTGCGGGACGTGCAGTTTCTGGACGTCAGCGTCGCGCAGACCAAGCTCTACCTGGACGGTTTCGACGCATTGGCCGTTCAACTGCTGGGCGAGGATGGGCGTCGTGGGATCACCGATCATCCGTCCGATAACTGGGCTGAGGCAAGCTACACCGTCGATGTGGACCGTGGGCAGGTATCAGGTCAGATCAGGGACCTACAATCCGGGTTCAACATCAACTGGCTGAACTGGGCACCGGACGTTGCCAATCAGGAAGCCTTTCTGCGCCTTGCCGACAGTGCCTCCCTATCTTCCAATCTGGCTGAGGCTGTCATCGACTTTGTTAAACTCGGTGGCCCGAGTAACCGCGCCATCTATGGTCAGAGGCCCATTCCAATTGACCCCGACGGCGGGCCACTTGTCAGCATTTGGCAGCTTCGGGATGTCCCTGGAATGACAGATGAGAGTTTCGAAAAACTTCGCAAATATGCTAGCGTCATGCCGCCCGAGGCGAAGATCAACATCAACACCGCGCCGCGAGAGGTGATCGACGCCATCCTTCCCAACAGCAGCCAGGAAATCAACGGTTTGCTGCAAGGCCGCGAGCAGGAGCCGATTGCCTCTTTGGATATGCTCTTCGATATCATCATGTCCCAACTTCAGGACGAGGTCGCTGCAAATCTGGTGCTAGAAAAGTTTGCGGTAGGGTCAGATTGGTTTATTGCGGAAAGCGTGGCGCAGCTCAATGACAGCACATTCCGGCGGGAGACCGTGATCAGACGACGGGGTACGCCGCGTGTGACAGAAATCTGGTATCGGCTGGGGCCACTTTGATGAGCGCGTCTTCCAGCAAGCCTAGGATCCAACAAGATCGCCGGTTCGTAAACATTGGTGCGCTGTCCAAGCAAGCACCGCGTGCGAAAGTTGTGCTGGTTCCCGGCGCTGCAGCGCCAATACTTCCGTTGGACCTGCCCGATGGATTGCGCGGCTCTGCGCGGGAAAAAATTTCGCAAAGGGTGCTGCAAGATCAGGTTGGTCTAACCCCGGAGAACGTGGAGTTTCGGCCTTTTGACATTGGGGCCTCGCGAAGCGATTGGACCCATGTCATCGCTGCCAATACCGAGGACATCAAATCCTGGCGGGCTGCCGCCGGCACAGCATGTCGCGCCGTCTTGCCTGATTACCTTGCGCTTCCTGCAGCCGCTGATATTTGGACGCTTTCATTTGCGGACGGTATCCTGTCAGCGCGGTTGGGGCTTGAGGATGGGTTTTCAAGTGAACCTGACTTGGCCATCCTTCAGTTGAAGTCGGCGCTGGGCCGTAATGCGCCAAAGGCGGTTTTGCCTCTTACGCCGCTTCCTCCCGCGGTGAAGGCGCTCATTTCGCAATCGGATATGGTCACGTTGGCGTCCACCAAAGACGCGACGCGCCATCAATTGCCTGTGCCCAAAGTGCTTGGCCATGGCGAGGAACGGTTTGATTTGCGCAAGGACCCCCGTGCCGCGCGCGCGCGTCTGCGCCGTAACGTGTTGCCCTGGGCCTGGCCGTTGGCCTTTGGGCTTGTCGCGGCCGCGCTTTGGTCAGCGGCGTTGTGGCTAGAGGCAGACAAGTTGCGCCAAGCCGCCCAGAACAACCGCGAAGAAGCGCTTGGTATCACGCGCGAGGTATTTGTGCCCTCCGGGCCAATTCTTGATATCCGGGCGCAAACTATGAGCGCGCTGTCTGATCTGCAATCACGTGCTAGTGCGCAGCGGCAAAAGACCTCGCCGCTTGATCTATTTGCTCAAGCGATCGGCGTCACAGGCCAGCAGGGCTCGATATTGGATGAGATGCGCTACGATGCAGCATCCGGGTTGGTCGCCAACCTTCGGCTGCAGGACTTCGCCTCGCTGGATCAGTTGGTGCTCGCGCTGGGCCAGGCAGGGCTGATTGCAACGGTCGTTCGGTCCGAACTGGACAGCGAAACTAGGGAGGTTCTGGCCGAACTTGCGCTGACGAAAGATACGGTGGACGAGCAATGAGAGAACGCGTGTTGGATTTCCTCGTCGATCTATCCGGGCGCGAACGTGCGCTGCTGGTGCTCCTGTTCTTCGTTGCGCTGCCTGTTTTGATCTATTTTGGCGCTCTTGCCCCATTGAAAGACCAGCGCGATGTCGCCCTTGCTGAACTCAACGACAGCGCGGCGCTCCTGAATTGGGTCGCGGCGAGGGGTGAGGAAGGGCAGCGGCTAAAGTTGGTCAATGAAGACGCCGCGCCCCCGCCAATAGGGGTCAGTGGGGTAGAGCGCAGTCTACTCAACGCCAATCTCCGTGATGCCGTCAGCGAATTGTCACGCCGCAATGACAACGAGATCGAGCTGCGTTTCGATGCTGTGCCATTTGTGAAGCTCGGGGATTGGCTCAATGCCGCCCGGCTTAGCTGGGGCTACCGTATCGCGGACTTTCAGATTGAACGCGGGCCTGAACCGGGTCTCGTCTCCGCGGCATTCAAATTGGTCCCGCAGAGCTGACAACCGGCTACTTTAGCTGCGCTTCGATAGCGGCCTTGCGCTTGGCGAGGCTGCCGACCGGGTCCATATGAGGGTGTTTTTTGACTACCTCCGACAATGCCGCAAGCGCTGATTTCAGCAGTGCCTTCGGCTCCGGACCGGATGCTCCGTTGCGCAAAGCTGCCAAAGCCATTTCATGTTCGGCAGTGCCCTGAACGGACAAAGCGGCAGCACGTGCCGCGCCATCTTCCTGGCTGGCAAGGACCTTCGCCTGATTGGCGGCCTTTGCAAATGCGTTGGATCGCAACAGAACATGGGCGTATTCCAAGCGGATGCGTGGTTCATGTGGACCGGATTCCTCCAAAAGGCGCGCGTATCCCTTGAGCGCCTTGTCGTATTTGCCGGTCTCCAACGCTGTGCGAGACGCTACATACTTGGCCTGAAATCCGTCAGAGTTGGCCCGAGACGCAATCTGCCCGCTGTCGTCACAACTGGCAACGGCAACACAGACAAAGCCCAAAAGGCCCAGCTTTTTCGCGAGTGACATGTTCCTGCTCAATTCATTATTATTTTTCCGTCGGGTAGCATAAAATGGGGTAACCGTCCACAAACGGCGGCAGAAACCCCCGCTCGCGGAGCAAGATTTATGCGGTATTTTGCCTTTTTGGCATCACTTTTGGCTCTTGCTGGTATCGGCATTGCGGGTTTTGAGGTGCAACATGTGCTGCAATCAGAACCTGTTGCAGCGAACGTTTCAAACTCAAATCCATCGCGTCCCGCAGTTGAACCGCAGCCCCCAAGATCGCTGGAATCGCAACGTTGGCCGGCCGTTTTTGGTGAAATCGTCGTTCCTGAACCGCAACCCCCAGAGCCCCCTGCTCCGCCTGCTCCACCGCCGCCGCAAAGCCCCCCGGTCGACGCTTTGGGATACGTTTTGAATGGCACGGTCGAGCTGGATAGCGGCGTTTGGGCCATCGTGTCCCATCCCGCGGGCGAGAAAGTATTGACGGTCGGCGACCAGCTTGAGGAGGGGGCAACAGTGGTTGAGATCGACGCTGAAGGCCTGTGGCTCGAGACTGCGCGAGGGCGCGAATTACTCGGATTCGGCGAATAAGGCACAACCTCTGGCCACGTTATAAAGAATGCATGATTTCTCTGCAGCTTTGGGGTACATTTGGATCGATAGCAAAAAGAGCCAAAAACAAGGCCGAAAATGCTGATTGAGACAGGCAGAACGATCATGACTGTAATTGTACGATTGCGGGCGGTTAGCCTCGCTATCTCGTTGCTCATTGCAACGCTCCTTCCGATGGCGGCGTCGGCTCAGGTAAAACTCGATTTGCGCGATGCAGATATGCGTAGTTTCATCACCATTGTGGCGGAGGCGACGGGCCGCAGCTTCGTGCTTGACCCGCAGGTGCGTGGGACGGTGACGGTTCTGTCGCCGGGCGGCATGAGCGACGAGGCGCTTTATGAGGTGTTCCTCAACGTATTGGAACTCAACAGGCTTACCATCGTGCCGGGTAACAATGCCGATCGAATTGTCCCGCTCAATGTCGCGCGGGAATTGTCGTCGAGCGACGGAACTTTTGTCTTAGACGGAAGTTTTGAGACGCGGGTCATTCCGATCCAGAACGTGCCGCTTGATGACGTGATATCCGTCGTCCGCCCGTTGCTGCCGGCCGAAGCCATCCTGACACCGCTGCCGCGCGCGAAGATGCTGATCCTGTCCGACCGGGGCGACAACTTCCGCCGCATTGAGAAACTGATACGTCAGCTGGATGTAAGACAAGAGCAGCCGATTCAGATGATCAGGCTCAGAAATGCAAACGCCGCTGAAGTTCTGCAAGTTGTGCAATCGCTGGACATCGTGCCGGAAGGCTCGACCGTTACCGTTGACCGCCGGTCAAACGCGCTGGTGGTCTCCGGCTCGTTGGAGCTGGTCGACCAGGTTCGTGTGTTGGCCTCGCGATTGGACACGCAAAGCAACAATCTGGTCTCTGCGGTTGAGCAACTGAATTACGCGGACGCGGCATCGCTGGCTGATGTGGTGTTGCGCAGCATCACAAACCAGACACCGGACGCGGCCAACCCCGAAACAATCCGCATTGTGCCGGAGCCGTCCACAAACTCTCTGCTGATCACCGCGCCGCGCGAACGGGTTGAAAGCATTGTCGGTATGATCCGTTTCCTCGACCGCCGCCCGCAGCAGGTACTGGTTGAGGCGGTGATTTTCGAGATGTCCTCGGAAGGGTTCTCGGACCTGACCGCGCAATTTGGGGGCATTCTAAACGACGCCATCGTTGGCGGTGTGGAATTCACCCTGCAAGGACGACCGAGCCTAACCAGTCTCATTGCAGGCGCGGCCTCTTCCCCCGGCGCGGGCGGGTCAATTGGTGCGGTCAACAGCGCGGGAAGCTTTGCGGGCTTTCTGTCTGCGATCACCAGCAGCAACTCGACCCGGTTGCTGTCGACGCCTTCCATCCTGACATTGAACAACCAAGAGGCCGAGATCGTAGTGGCGCAGAACGTGCCTTTTGTTACCGGCAGCTTCACCAGCACCGGCGATTCTACGCAGCCTGAAAATCCGTTCCAAACGATCGAGCGTCAGGACGTGGGTCTGACCCTGAAGGTCACGCCTCAGGTCAATGCAGACAAGACGGTTCGCTTGGACATTGAACAAGAAGTGTCCAACCTCACAAACTCTTCAGCCGCTGCAGGGGGGGAGATCACATCTCGCCGTGCGCTCAGTACAACCGTGTTGGTGCGCAGCGGCAATGTCATCATGTTGGGTGGATTGCTTGAAGATGGCTCCGGTTCGGTCTCACAGAAGGTGCCTGGTCTTGGGGATGTCCCGCTGATTGGTGGGCTGTTCCGCGGCAAAAACGCCTCGAAGTCGCAAAAGGTGCTGTTGATCATGTTGCGGCCACGCTTGGTGGCCAACGACCACGAGGCGAAGAAGCTCACTCGCGAGGCGGCCCGCGACGCCCGTAAGGCGAGCCTTGCCATTCGCCCCGCAAATGATGGACAGTTCCCGAAATCCAGCCAAAAGGCGTTCCCGTTCGATGGCGCGGATTTGAATCAACCGTTTGATGCCGGGTTTGTTGACGATGTCGCGCAAAACAGAAACTTCCCACCGCTCCCTTCCCGGCTCCAATTCCGGAACTGATCGGCTCCCGTTTGGGTTTGCGAGTGCCCAGCAGGTGCTGCTGGATGGGGACCAACTTACAGTCGGGCCAGATGTTACCGCGCTTGGCTTGCGCGAAGCGCGTCGGCGTGCGGGCAAGCCGCTAACCATCATATCCGAGACCAAAGAGGTGTTCGACCTCGCCGTGTCGCGCGCCTACCAGAACGGAGCCGACAACACCGTCGAGAACGACACGCTCAGCTTTGATTTGGAGGATGCGCAGCAGTCGAACAACAAGCAACGCGACCTGCTGGACGATGTGGACGAGGCGCCGGTGATCCAACTGGTCAACCAGCTTTTGCTTCGTGCGGTCCGGGCGGGAGCTTCGGATTTGCACGTTGAACCGCACGAGGATGGGCTGCGCGCCCGGATGCGCGTCGACGGGTTCTTGCAATCCATCATGGACCGCAAAGACGTGCCAGTTCGACAGATCATATCAAGATTGAAGGTGATGGCGGGGCTCGACATTGCCGAGACCCGCTTGCCGCAAGACGGTCGCATCCCGCTGCGGCTTGGCGGGCGCTTGATTGATACGCGAGTATCCTCGATGCCGGGCAATTACGGCGAACGTGTCGTCTTGCGAATTTTGGACCGTTCTACGGGGCTGGTACCACTGGCTGATCTGGGCCTGTCGGAAAATCAGGAAGCGCTACTTGAACGCCTCTCGGCGTTGCCAAACGGGATTATTCTGGCCACGGGCCCGACGGGCAGCGGCAAAACGACCACGCTTTATTCCTTGCTGAAACTAGCCAACCGGGATGAGCGCAACATTGTCACCGTTGAAGATCCGATTGAATACGATCTGCCCTCAGTTTCCCAAACCCAAATAAACGCCGAAATCGGGATGAGCTTTGCGGCGGGCCTCCGCGCCACGTTGCGCCAAGACCCGGACGTTATTCTTGTTGGCGAAATTAGGGATGCGGAAACCGCCTCAATTGCGTCGCAAGCGGCCCTGACCGGGCATCTTGTGTTTTCCTCGCTCCACGCCAATGGCTCTGTCGGGGCGGTCGTCCGGCTGCGTGACCTTGGGCTGGACAATTTCCTGATTGCATCGACGCTTCGGGCAGTGATCGCGCAACGTCTTTTGCGCAAGCTGTGCCCCGATTGCGCGGAAGCCAGACCGATAACAGCGTCAGAGCGCGATATCTTCGAACGTAACAATGTGGCTGCACCCGCCGAGGTTCTGCATGCCGTAGGGTGCGCCAATTGCTCCAACATTGGATATCAGGGTCGGGTTGGCATTTTCGAGATCATCGAGGTCGGCGAAGCGCTGCGGACCGCCATTGATAACGACGCAAGTGAGACCGAACTGCGCCATATCGCGCTGGATCCCAGCGATACGCTGATCGGGCAAGGGTTGGCAGAGGTGGTCAAGGGGACAGCCAGCATTGCCGAGACGCTCCGCGTCGTAGGTGACACCGCATGAGGGCTTATGATTACATCGCTTACACCGGTGGGGGTAACAAAAAGTCCGGTACGGTCATTGCCGAAACGGAAGCTCATGCCAGCCAGCTGCTGAAGGCCCAAGATCTCTTTGTGTCCGATCTCACGGCGCGGGCGCGCAAGCCGTCTTCCTGGTGGTCAGGCCGCAACAGGCTGAACGCCGACTTAAGGGCAGTTTTTACCCGTCAAATGGCGGTGTTGCTGGGGGCGGACCTGACAAGCGAAGCGGCACTGGAAGCCGTCGGAAGCGCCGGGTCATCCCCGCAGATGGAGCGTCTTGCTGCCCGTTCCAAGGCCGCGTTGATGGAGGGTCATTCGCTCTCGCAATCCCTGGAGGACAGTGGGGCCGGGTTTCCGCCCTACTACATTGCCGCAATTCGCGCGGGCGAGGTTTCCGGCGATGTGGATGTTGTATTTGCCGAACTTGCCGACCACCTCGAAAACGTAGGCGCTGACAGGGCGCAGATATCTACCGCGCTGATCTATCCCGTCTTTGTGGCCTGCGTTTCGGTGCTTGTTTGCGCCATTCTGATGACCAGCGTGGCCCCTGAAATCGTCTCGATGTTTGAGTTGTCTGGTCGCCCGTTGCCGGACCTGACCCAGCGTATGCTGGCGGTCAGTGACTGGTTTGCGGCGTATTGGGCTTATTTGCTTGCCGTGGCAGTCGTAGCAGTGGTGCTGTTTGCCCTGGCAATGCGAATACAGACGTTTCGCAACGCGCGTGACGCGTTGCTGCTGCGCTTGCCGGTGTTTGGTCGCCTGATCCGGCTGGCTGCGGCGGTGCAGTACCTGCGCACCCTTGCGTTGGTGCTGACCAGCAAGCACGCGATCCTCAGCGCGGCCGATAGTGCATCGGCCGTGTTGGTCATCGAGAAATTTCAGACGGAGGGCCGCGCTGTCACCGATGGTATCAAGTCGGGGCAATCACTGTCGGACGCCCTGCGTAGCCTGTCGATTATCCCGCCCGTCGCCCGCCAATTGATCAGCGCCGGGGAACAATCCGCCAAGCTGGCCCGTATGGCAGAACGCAGCGCAGTTCTGGTTGAGAACGGGCTGAGCAACGAACGCAAACGCATTGCAGCCCTGCTGGAGCCAATGTTGATGATCGTGGTCGGTGGTGGTGTGCTGATCATTGTCTTGTCGGTGCTTCTGCCGATCTTTGACCTGCAATCAGTGGTCTCGGGATAGCACGTCCTGTTCGGCGGGGACCACAAAGTCACGATTCCTTGCCTATTGTGCGCTTAACCCGCAGGGGATCAGCTTCTTCGATCCTGCGAAGCAGGTCCCCAAGAAGCTGCTTCATTCCAGCGGCCTCTGGCGACAATCGCAGGCACTCCCGAGCTGCCTCCAACGCCCGGTGGTTTTCTCCCAGACGGGCGGCTGCGTGGCTCAGTGTGGCGTGGGCAGCGAATGTGTCGGCCCCAAGATCCAACGCGGTTTGGGCCGCGTCGATGGCGATTTTCGGCGCGCCTACCGCCAAAGCAATTTGGGCGAACAGCACATGGTGCTGATTGACCAGCGGGGAGCGTCTTGTTGCTTCTTCCGCTGCACTGAATGCCTGATGGATGGTTGCCGGGTTCTGCCGCAACACGGCGGCGCGCTGGTGATGCCAGGCGGCCTGACCCTGCGCCAACTCCGACGGGCCGTTGCCGGGGGATGTCTTGGCCCAATGGGTACTCCACTTATTTGCAAGGTCGTCGAAGCAGGCCCAGTCGTCTAAACCTCGGTCGCGGTCCAGCAATTCGAACATCTGCGCTGCCAGGCCGCCGAAAAACGTTTCACGGGGAATGTCGGACGCCGAGGCGCGATGATGGCGCGCACCTTGGTCAGCAAAGCTCGATAACTGTGCTGCTGCTGCGGTCGGCTCAATTTTCGGGGTCAGGCGCGCCGCGTCGACGGCCTGTGTCAATGTCCTGACCGGGTCATCCAGCAGGTCGCCATATGTCACCAAAACGCGCTGCATCCCGCGGGAACCGCGCTCTGCCTCGATCATATGGCCCACCCATAGGGCGAGGGCATGATCGACCTCCAACCCGTCGCGTGCCTGCAAGGAGGCAACCGTTTCCATCGGGCTGCGACAACTGATCAACGCGGCCGTATTCAATTCAAGCTGCTTTAGGACAGGTCGCCAGAACGGCAACAGCCGCGAAAGGCGCGGGTCCTTTAGGACAAGGCTCTGTTTGCGCTCGATTTCGTTGCCGATGAGTTGGGTCGCCTCTTGCGCCATGAGCTCCTCCGACACACTTGGCGTCGTGTCAAAGGAAGGCGGCTTGGGGTCGGCCCAGTACCGTTGCTTGTGCACCAGAAGCCGATTGTTGAGGTTGACCACTTCCGCGGGTTCCCAAAACCCCGCCGGGTTGGCAAAATTGGCGGGCATCAGCCGGTCAGAATGTTCGAAGCCAATATGCCCCAGCAACCCCGACAGCAAAGAGGTTCCGGATCGGTGCATGCCCAAAACCACAATGCAGGTTTTTTGTTCGCCTGATGCCAAGGTGGTTACCCGTCCTCAAGATGCCTGAAGTTGAATGCGCCGATAGCGCTTGCTTGGCCAAAGTTAACGGTGAATGCACTCCCAAAGAAAGGCAAAATCCTGCGTTGCCCGTACAACCCGCGGGGCAGGCCAAGTCGGGCCGCTGCGTTCCAATCTGTTGACAGGGCGGCCCCGATCTCTCATGTCCCCCATGGGTGGCAGTAAAGGAGTTCTTTGGTGAAGATCGCAATGATTGGCACCGGCTATGTCGGCCTTGTCTCAGGTGTCTGCTTCTCGGATTTCGGTCATGACGTGATATGCGTCGACAAGGACCCAGCCAAAATCGACATGCTCAACAAAGGGGATGTGCCGATCTACGAGCCTGGTCTCGATGCGTTGATGGCCAAAAACGTCGATGCCGACCGGTTGTCCTTCACCACGAATCTCGAGGCCGCTGTCGCCGATGCCGACGCGGTTTTTATTGCCGTCGGAACGCCGACGCGCCGTGGCGACGGGCATGCCGACCTTACCTATGTCTATGCCGCTGCCGAAGAGATAGCCCAAGCCGTCACCGGCTATACCGTCATTGTGACCAAATCGACGGTCCCTGTCGGCACCAACAGGCAGGTCAAGCAGGTCGTCAAGAAAGCCGCGCCCCAGTTGGAATTTGACGTCGTCTCCAACCCGGAATTTCTGCGCGAAGGCGCGGCGATTGACGATTTCATGAAGCCCGACCGCGTTGTGGTTGGCGTGCAATCGGACCGTGCTGCTGAGGTTTTGCGCGACATATATCGCCCGCTCTATCTACGGGACTTCCCGATTATGGTCACCGATCTGGAAAGCGCGGAGATGATCAAATATGCGGGCAACGCGTTTCTCGCCACCAAGATTACCTTCATCAACGAAATCGCCGCGCTGTGCGAAAAAACCGGCGCAGATGTGAAATCTGTGGCGCGCGGCATGGGGCTGGATGGCCGCATCGGGAACAAGTTCTTGCATGCCGGCCCCGGCTACGGCGGGTCGTGTTTTCCGAAAGACACTTCTGCATTGGCGCGCATCGGGCAGGAACACGCCGTGCCCATGCAAATCACCGAAACCGTGATGCGGGTTAATGATGGCATCAAAATGCGCATGATCGAGAAGCTGCGCGATCTTTGCAATGGGGCGTTCAACGGAAAAACCATCGCGGTGCTGGGCGTCACGTTCAAGCCCAATACGGATGACATGCGCGACGCCCCGTCCCTGACCATCGTGCCAGCCCTGGTGGGTGGAGGGGCAAAGGTGCGGGTGGTCGATCCGCAAGGCCGGCACGAGGGGGAGGCGTTGTTGCCAGGCGTGAATTGGGTCGATGATCCCTACAAGGCCGTGCATAATGCCGATGTGGTCGTAGTGCTCACCGAATGGAACGAGTTCCGTGCGCTTGATCTAAAGAAACTTGCCCGAAAAATGGCGACGCCCTGCATGGCTGATCTCCGCAATGTCTACTCCCCCAAAGACGCGAAACGCGCGGGATTTGTGAGCTACGTTTCGGTTGGCCGCGGTGGATTTGACATATCCGAAACCTAGTCTCGAGGCGGCTGTCGGCTGCCGGGGGTGTTCCACATCTTGTTATCAATTGACCTAGACCCACTGTTCGTGGTCTTTAGGGACAAAATGAGAGGCTGTATCTGCAACCGGCCCTTATCCTGATGGCGAGAGAGACATGATCCATAAACTGAGCTGCTCCACGTTGCTGGCCCTTTCTTTGGCTGTGTCAGGCTGCGCGCTGCCGCGCGGCGCGGCGCTTCAATCCGAAATTGTTAGAAACGCGGACGCTGAGAACGCTCAGTTTGCGGTTTACCCGGTCACAAAGGATTTTCTGCCTCGGTTTGCCGATTGGCCCCGGACGGGTGGTGTCACGCGCTACAGCTGGATTGGGAAGCGCAAAGGCCCCATCGGGCGGGTCATTTTGCCCGGTGATTCTGTCAGCATGGCGGTCTGGGACAATGATGAGAACTCGCTGCTGACCTCTGGTGAGCAAAAGGTTGCTCAGTTGCAAGTTGCCCGTGTTTCGACCAATGGCACGATCTTTGTGCCCTATGTCGGGTCCCTCAACATTGGTGGCATGACTGAGGCCGCAGCCCGCGAAAAGATTCAGGAAGCGCTGCTCGTTGTGTCGCCCTCCGCGCAGGTGCAGCTGACGGCAGAGGTTGGCAAACGCCACTCCGTCGACGTTGTGTCTGGGGTGGGCAATCCTGGCTCAATCCCGTTGGAAGAACGTGACATGACGGTCCTGACAGCTTTGTCACAAGCTGGCGGGGCGAGCGGCGGCTTTGAGAACCCTCAAATCCGCCTGCTGCGCGGCAATACCACCTACGCGATCTCATTGGGCAAGCTGTTGAAGACGCCAAGTCTGGACACCACTTTGCGCAGCGGCGACAAAATTGTGGTGGCGGAGGACGAAAGCTACTTCCTGGCGCTTGGCGCGACTGGCCGGGAAGAACTGATCACTTTCCCAAAGGAACATCTGTCGGCGCTTGATGCGGTCACTATTATGGGGGGCGTCAACGACAACCGCGCCAACCCGGAAGGCATATTAGTGCTGCGTGAGTACGGATCCCGCGCGGTGCGCGCCGACGGCATCAACGGCCCAGAAAACCAGCGTGTGGTATTTACCATGGACCTCACCTCTGCGGATGGTCTGTTCAGCGCGCGCAATTTCCGCATCAACCCAAAAGACGTGGTCTACGCGACCGAAAGCCCGGTCAACAACGCCCGGACGATCTTCTCGTTGATCGGGTCCGCGTTTGGTGTTGCCAACCAATTGGATAGGTAGAACCGGCAAGGTCGACGGGCCATTCAACGGCACAAGCGGCTAGTCAACAGCGCGGATCAGCTTCTTGTCGAGAACCCGCAGCACCTGCCGCAAGTCGGAGCCGCGCTTTAGAATGCGGCCGTCCATGCCAATAACCGCAAACTGCTGCTGCTTGGCTGCCAGCTTTGGGCGCTTTTCAACGCGGTAAATCGGGTGCTCAGCGGATCTGCGGAAGATCGAAAACACCGCGACGTCCTTCAGCATCGAAATGCCGTAGTCGCGCCATTCGCCTGCGGCGACCATGCGCCCGTAGATTGTCATGATTTGCCCCAGCTCAAGCCGATGAAACGCGACCTGTTGCGGCGGCTTGGTCCCGCTGAGCTGAATTGGGCTGACGTCATTCATTGACCTAACTTGGCCCGCAACAGGCCGCAAATCAAGCGCTGCCCCGAAATTGCCCTGTTGATATCGCTGAAACCACGCAATCCAATCTCAATTGCGCCAAAGTCGAGCGCCATATCCGTCCTTGTAGCGAGTTAAGTCTCACCCCGGCGCGGTTCAATCAGCCCCCACCCAGATGGCCGTGTCGGGTCTACAAAGTAATGAGCCCCGGTGCCGATGGTCGGCGCCGGGGTTTCCTTATTGGCGCCCATCGCGATTACTGGGGCACCATGAAGGTCAACGCGGCCCAATGAGTTTTCCAAACAGCACCCTTTTCGGTGTCGTTGTTGGGCAGCGCTTCTGCCCAGACAGCGTCCACCAGATAAGCATGGCCTTGGGTCACGGGGAACGTCGCCTCGCCGTTTTCGTCAGTTTGATAAAGCGTTACGGTGACGTCGCCATTGGGCGCTTTGTCAAATAGCTCTACCTGCGTGGCGACCCTTGGGGCGCCATCGAGCAGCACGCGGACGGGCATCTCGCTGATGCCGTCAGTATAGGGATTGGCAAGCGCCACGATCTCGGTCTTGAGGCCAACGGCTGTGTCTGATCCCGCGCCGTCCCCCACGCCGATCAACGCCTTGGCGTAGCGGCGATAGGATTCCACGAATTTCTCCCGGCTCAGCCCACGTGCGTCGTGCTGGGCAATGGCGTCGGGGAAAGCCTTATGGGCCACAAACTTTTCGAACTTGGCAAATTCGGTGTAGGTCAGCCGATTGTCGGCGGTTTCATGGACCACAACCAAAAGGCCGTTTGCATCGGTTGTGGTGTTGAGCGCGGGGTTGTCGCCAATGCGTGCGACCACCTGTGTCACAGTATCACCCTGCACCATGTCGAACCGTTCGAACTGGCTGGGCCGGTACGGATAGCTTGACCCGCTAAACTCTTGCCCCACCTTCAGTTCGGCCTTGATCTCCCCGCCGGGTTGTAGCTGATATGCCAGCGGTTCGATCCAAAACTCGTGCGCGCTGGAAGAGCCGGCGAAAAGGGCGAGGCCAAGGGCGGCAAAAGTGGAGCTTAGTAGACGCATGGGACACCTCTCAAAATCAGTTGCCACAAGGGTGGCGTTCCTTTTGGCCATGTCAATGGTCGCGCTGTTCACGTTCATGTCTGGGGCGCTGGCACATGAAATCAGGCCCGCCATTGCCGACGCGACCCTGTCAGAGGAGCGCATTGAGCTGCAGATCACCCTGAACGCCGAGACCTTGGTGGCTGGGATCGACCTTGAAGGGCTGGAAGACACAGACAATGCGCCAGAGGCCGCTCTGTATGACGAGCTGCGCGCGCTGCCCGACGCTGAATTCGCAAAGCGGCTGGAAGCGGCCTGGGGTCAGCTGCAAAGCGGCGTGATTGTGGATGCGGATGGCGAAACGGTGTTGCTTGACCTCAATTCGGTAAAAGTGATTGCCCAAGACGATCTGGAACTGCCGCGCGACAGCGTCATTCAGCTGTCAGGCGCGCTGCCGAACAACAATTCGGATGTAAAAATCGGCTGGGTCGCCGCAAACGGCCCCATCATTGTGCGCCAAAGCGGCGGGGGCGATGACGCCTATGCAGGCTTTCTGGACAAAGGAGCGCTAAGCGAACCGCTGCCGCGTGTTGGGGCCGCGACTGAAAGCGGCTGGGCGGTCTTTGTGCGCTATATCGCGGTGGGGTTCGACCACATCATCCCCAAAGGGTTGGACCACATCCTGTTCGTGCTGGGCTTGTTCTTCCTGTCCATGAAGATGCGCCTGCTGATCACGCAGGTGACCGTCTTTACGGTGGCGCACACCATCACGCTGGCGCTTGCCAGCCTGCAGATTGTCACCATTTCAGCCAGCATCGTGGAGCCGCTGATCGCGCTGTCGATTGTTTACGTCGCGGTTGAGAACATTTTTGCCAAGGGCATCAAGTGGTGGCGACCCGTGATTATCTTCGGCTTCGGCTTGCTGCACGGGCTGGGCTTTGCATCCGTGCTTGGGGAATTCGGGCTGGCGCCCGGGCGCTTCGTTGCCGGGTTGATCGGGTTCAACATCGGGGTTGAGGTCGGGCAGCTGGCCGTTATCGGGATTGCGGCGCTGGTGCTGTGGCTCTGCGTGCGGGCGGCCCATATGGCGGACCTGGATGACGAGGAAATGCGGGTCCGTGACCCCGACATTATGTTCCGCGCCGTGTCGATCTGCGGCTCGATCCTGATTGCGATTATCGGCGCATATTGGGCCTTTGAACGCGTGTTCCTGTAGCCCGTGGCGGTCGCCCCGGCGAAACAAAACATCGCGCTCGCGATTGGGTCCAAGCTGGGGGCGGTCACCTGCTTCATCATCATGGCCACCATGGTCAAGATTGCGTCGGCGACGGTGCCGGCCGGTGAGATTGTCTTCTTCCGGTCCTTCTGCGCGCTGCCGATTATCCTGATCTGGATCACATGGCGGGGCGAGCTGCGCACCGGCCTGAAAACCGACAACCCCGTTGGCCATCTGTGGCGCGGGCTGGTGGGCACAATGGGCATGAGCATGGGATTTGCCGCGTTGGGCCTGCTGCCCTTGTCGGAGGTAAAGGCCATCCAATATGCACAACCGGCGCTGGTGGTGGTCTTTGCGGCGATGTTTCTGGGCGAACGGGTGCGGGTGTTCCGCCTGACCGCCGTCGCCTTGGGCATGGGCGGGGTCCTCATCATCATGTGGCCGCGCCTAACCGCGTTTACAGAAGCCGGCGTTGACCCGTTCTTGGCATTGGGCGCGGTTGTGGCGTTTGGCTCCGCCGTTATGGCGGCCTTGGCGCATGTCTTCGTGCGTAAGCTGACAGCGACGGAGCCGACATCTGCCATCGTGTTCTACTTCGGCATCACGGCCTCCACCTTGTCGCTGCTGACGATCCCGTTTGGCTGGGTGATGCCGACGCCCACAGAATTTTTGGTGCTCATCACTGCCGGGCTGGTGGGTGGCGTTGGCCAGATATTCCTGACATCGAGCTACCGTTACGCCGACGCATCGGTGGTGGCCCCGTTTGAATATTCATCCATCCTGTTTGCCATCGGCATTGGCTATTTCATCTTCGCTGAGGTGCCGACCGTGGTCATGCTGCTGGGCATCGCGCTAATCGTGGTGGCGGGCATCCTGATCATCTGGCGCGAACGGCAGCTGGGCAAAGAACGCGCGCAGGCGCGCAAAGTGATGACGCCGCAAGGGTAAGGTTAATGTAGACTGGGTTTTGTGCTATGTTGGCCCCCTGAACAGGAGGTTCTCACCATGAAGCATGTTCTTGATAAGTCAGATCCGTCACAATCCACGTCCGCATTGCGGCACGCCTATCGCCATGATTTGGCCGACCGGCCAGCGACGGCCACATTGGCACTGCAACAACGCAGCGGACACAAAAAAACCGGCGCATCAATGACACGCCAGTTTTTACGCATTGAACGGGGCGCGCGCGCCTAGCTGCGGACCAGTTTCTCATACCCTTCCGAGATGTCGCGCGTCAGCGCGCCAACCTCGAAATTGTAGTCACCGATCTGGCCGACGGGTGTGACCTCGGCGGCGGTGCCGGTGAGCCAGCATTGCTCGAAGCCCTCCAGCTCTTCGGGCATGATATGGCGCTCATGCACCTTGATCTGGCGGTCTTTCAACATGCCGATAACCGTCTGGCGGGTCAGCCCGTTCAGGAAGGCGTCAGGGTCCGGCGTGTGCACCTCGCCGTCCTTGACGAAGAAGATGTTGGCCCCGGTGGCTTCGGCCACATAGCCGCGATAGTCGAACATCATGGCGTCGGAACACCCTTTGGCCTCGGCCGCGTGCTTCGACATGGTGCAGATCATATAGAGGCCCGCCGCTTTGGCGTGGCAGGGGATGGTCTCAGGGCTGGGACGCTTCCATTTGGAGATATCAAGCTTGGCGCCCTTCATCTTGGCGTCGCCGTAGTAATTGCCCCATTCCCACGCAGCCACGGCCATGCGGACCGGGTTGCGGTTGGACGCGACACCCATGTCTTCGCCAGCCCCGCGCCAAGCGATTGCACGCACATAGGCGTCGGTGAAACCGTTGGCTTCCAGCACGGCGACCTTGGCGGCCTCGATCTCGTCGACAGTGTAGGGGATGGGCATGTCCAGCTCGTCGCCCGAGAAACGCAGACGCTCAGAATGCTCGCGCGATTTGAAGATCTTGCCGTTGTAGCACCGCTCACCCTCAAAAACGGAGGAGGCGTAGTGGATGCCATGCGTCAGAATGTGGACGTTGGCATCGCGCCAGTTTACAAGTTTGCCATCCATCCAGATGACGCCGTCACGATCATCATAGCCACCAGCCATTGTTGTCTTCCTTTCATCGCCGCCTTCGAGCGTTTTCATTTGTTGCGCAATATTGGTCCGTTTCGGACATAATATTTCACGATTTCGTCGATTCGGTACCATTCGCGTCTTGGAAAGTCAACAAGGCTGACATAAACTGACTTCTGAACCCGGCACCTGACCGAGGAGGGACATGACATGGCGGAGAACGGACTGGGGTCGCAGACCCGGCCCGGTGGGGAAAACCTGCTGTTTCTGACCGACGACCAGCTGCGGCGCGGGATCGAGGCGATGTTTTTCGCCTATCGCGGCTTCACCGCTGACCCTGACCGCATCCTGTCAGAGAAATCATACGGCCGCGCGCATCACCGCGCTTTGCACTTTGTGCACCGGTCGCCCGGGACCACGGTGAATAACCTTTTGGACATTCTGGGCGTCACCAAACAGTCGCTGAACCGGGTGCTGCGTGCGCTGATCGAAGATGGGCTGGTGGAATCCAAGGTTGGTGTCAAAGACCGGCGCGAAAGGCATTTGTTCCTGACCGAGGCGGGCCGTGAGCTGGAAAAAGTGCTGAGCGAGGCGCAGCGCAAACGCATGCGTGCAGCCTATCGCGAAGCGGGACCAGAAGCGGTTGCGGGCTTCCGCCGCGTGTTACAACAGATTATGGATCCCGAGATGCGCAAGCATTTTGACCAGCTCAAGGACGGTATGTGATGGCGGACCTTTCCCAAAACGACGCGCATTTGTTGATCGTTGATGACGACGAACGCATCCGCACGCTGTTGCAGCAGTTCCTGTCACGCAACGGGTTCTGGACCACGGCAGCCCGCGACGCGGACCACGCGCGGCGGTTGTTGGAAGGGTTGGATTTCGACCTGATCGTGCTGGACGTGATGATGCCGGGTGATGACGGCATCACCTTCACCAAAGAGCTGCGGCAGACGCAGGACACTCCGATTTTGCTTTTGACCGCCAAGGGAGAGTCCTCGGACCGCATTTCCGGGCTGGAGGCGGGGGCGGATGACTACCTGCCGAAACCGTTTGAACCAAAAGAACTGCTGCTGCGCATTAACGCCATCCTGCGACGGGTTCCGGCAACGGAAGAGATCAACGATGCCCCCAAGGTGCTGCATCTGGGCGACATCCGATACGACATCGACCGCGGCGAGATGTGGCGGGGCGAGGACATGGTACGGCTGACCGCGACCGAAGTGTCGCTGATGCGCATCTTCTCAGGTCGGGTGGGGGAGCCGCTTTCGCGCTCAAAGCTCGTTGAGGATCTGGGCCGTGACAAGGGACAGGCGCAGGAACGTGCGGTTGACGTGCAGATCACGAGGCTGCGACGCAAGATTGAGGCCGACCCGAAGCAACCCCGCTATCTGCAGACGGTACGCGGGGCGGGGTACATGCTAGCGCCGGATTGATGGATTTCCTTCGCGCTATTTTGTGTCTGCTTAACGCCGCTACCTTGCTAAAGCTGAGACGCAGAATGATTTCGATCGACCCAGAGTCCATGCGTGCAATGGATCAGCTAGATCCGCTTTCGGCACTGTCCCGTTGGGTCTTTCCGGGTTGGGTGATCGACTTGACGCGACTTCAAACCGCCGTTCTTTTTAGACCAGACGTCTTTAGCCTCACAGTACTGGCCGACGATGTTGTGTTTAAGCTGATGCGACGCCTACAACGGTCAATAACTGGAGCGATCCTACTTTCACTTTTTGCGGCCGCCTTGGGATAAAAATCAATGACAACAGCGCTTTTGACTCACTCCGATGGCCTAAGCCACGTGACCCCGCCCGGGCATCCCGAACGGGTCGACCGGTTGATGGCGATTTATACGGCGCTTGATACGATTGAGGACGACGCTCTGCTGCGAGTGGGGCCGCCTTTGGGGGAAGAGGCCGACGTGCTGCTGTGCCACCCGCAAAGCTACATCGACAAAATTCGGGCCGCCGAGCCGGAGAGCGGATTTGCCTCGCTGGATGCGGACACGCATATGTCGCCCGGTTCCTTTCAGGCCGCGATGCGCGGCGTGGGCGCGATGACCAAAGCCGTCGATATGGTGCTGGGCGGGGAGGCCAACAACGCCTTCGCCGCCATGCGCCCGCCCGGCCATCATGCGGAGACAGCGACGCAGATGGGGTTCTGCCTCATTGGCAACGCCGCGATTGCTGCAAAGCACGCGTTGGAGCGGCACGGCCTGTCGCGGGTCGCTGTGGTGGATTTCGACGTGCACCACGGCAACGGCACGCAGGACCTGCTTTGGAACGAAGCGCGGGCCTTGTTCATTTCGTCTCACCAGATGCCCCTTTGGCCCGGCAGCGGCGCACCAAGCGAGACGGGGGCGCATGACAATGTGATCAACATGCCGTTGCAGCCCGAATCCGGTGGCCGCGACATGCGCGCCGCCTATGAGCGCATCGCATTCCCCGCGCTGGAGGCTTTCAAGCCGGAGCTTTTGCTGATCTCAGCAGGGTTTGATGCCCATGCGAACGACCCCCTCGCCAATCTCAATTGGACCGAGGAGGACTTCGCCTGGATCACCGAAAAGCTGTGTGAAGTTGCCGATACGCATTGCGGGGGCAAGGTCGTCTCGACTTTGGAAGGTGGATATGATTTGCAGGCACTAGCAGCGTCCACCAAGGCGCATTTGGAAGTTCTACTGGCGAGGGGCCGATGACCGACACACCCGTATCCGAGATGTCTTTTGAGCAAGCGATGAGCGAGTTGGAAGGCGTGGTTGACCGGCTGGAGCGGGGCGACGTGCCGCTGGAGGACTCGATCAAGCTGTACGAACGCGGCGCGGAGCTGAAGAAGCGCTGCGAGGCCAAGCTGGCCGAGGCCGAAGAAAAGGTCGCCCAGATCACGTTGGATGGCGGGCAGCCCTCCGGGACCACTCCTGTCGAAGGCATGTAAATGTTCGCCGCCGCGCTGAAAGACGCGCAAACCCGCGTTCAAATAGCATTGGATGAGGCCATGGCCGGCTTGGATGGCACAGCCGCCGACGCCATGCGCTACACCTGCCAGGGCGGCAAACGGCTGCGCGCGTTTCTGGTGATGGAAGGCGCGCGACTGCACGGCGTGCCAGCCACCCAAGCCGACCGCGTCGCGGCGGCGATTGAGGCGTTGCACGCGTTTTCGCTCGTCCATGACGATCTTCCCTGCATGGATGACGATGACCTGCGGCGCGGCAACCCCACCGTACATGTCAAATGGGACGAGGCGATTGCCGTTTTGGCAGGCGACGCGCTGCAGACGCTGGCGTTTGAGATTTTGGCAGATGCGCGGACCTCATCAGATGCGGGCGTGCGGGTTGAATTGATGGCCACCCTTGCCAAAGCCGCAGGCGCGGAAGGCATGGTGCTGGGTCAGGTTCTGGATATCGAAGCCGAAAGCGCCAAGGCCCCCCTGACATTGGAGCAAATAACACGGCTGCAAGCGGGCAAGACCGGGGCGTTGATCGAATGGTCCGCCTGCGCGGGTGCCATCCTAGGCAAAGCCGACCCCGCACCCCTGCGGCAATATGCGGGGGCCGTGGGCCTTGCATTCCAGATTGCCGACGACATCTTGGATATAGAAGGCGACGCCGCGAAAGCGGGGAAACGCCTGCAAAAAGACACCGCCGCCGGGAAGGCGACATTCGTATCGCTGCTTGGTATGGATGAGGCCAAGGCGAAGGCCAAATCGTTGGTGGCGGAGGCGGAAGTGGCGTTGTCGCCCTATGGCGACGCCGCGGAGAACTTGAAGGCCGCCGCACGGTTCGTTATCTCGCGCGACACATGACGCGCGGAAAGGTGCACGAGATGAGTGACAGACCCCACACCCCGACGCTGGACCGCGTTCAATTCCCGTCAGATATGAAAGCGCTGAATGACACCGAGCTGGTGAAACTTGCGCATGAGCTACGGGCAGAAACAATTTCCGCCGTGTCAGAAACCGGCGGGCATCTGGGCGCGGGTCTTGGCGTGGTCGAGATGACCGTAGCGCTGCACGCCGTTTTCGACACCCCGAAAGACCGGCTGATCTGGGATGTATCCCACCAATGCTACCCGCATAAGATTCTGACAGGCCGCCGTGACCGCATCCGCACCCTGCGCATGAAGGACGGGCTGTCGGGGTTCACCAAACGCAGCGAAAGCCCGTATGACCCGTTTGGGGCGGCGCATAGCTCGACCTCTATTTCTGCAGCATTGGGTATGGCCGTGGCCCGCGATCTAGGCGGCGCGCCGGAACATGGGCTGGGCGACTGCATCGCCGTGATCGGCGACGGCTCGATGAGCGCGGGCATGGCCTATGAGGCGATGAACAACGCGGGCCACCTGAAGAAGCGCCTGATCGTTATTTTGAACGACAATGAAATGAGTATCGCCCCGCCGGTCGGTGCCATGTCGACCTACCTGTCGCGCCTCTATGCCGGTGCGCCGTTTCAGGAATTCAAAGCCGCCGCCAAGGGCGCGGTGTCGTTACTGCCAGAGCCGTTTCAGGAAGGCGCGCGCAGGGCCAAGGAAATGCTGAAAGGCATGACCGTGGGCGGCACCATGTTTGAAGAGCTGGGATTCTCCTATGTCGGGCCGATTGACGGCCATGACATGGAGCAGCTCTTGGCGGTTCTGCGAACCGTGAAAGAGCGCGCCACCGGGCCGATCCTGATCCATGCGATCACCAAGAAAGGCAAGGGCTACGGCCCGGCTGAGGCGGCAATGGACAAGGGCCATGCGACCGCCAAATTCGACGTGGTGACCGGTAAGCAGCAAAAGGCGAAATCGAATGCACCCAGCTACACCTCGGTCTTTGCCAAAGCGTTGATCAAAGAGGCGGAAGCCGACAGCAAGGTTGTCGCGGTCACCGCCGCTATGCCAGACGGCACCGGGCTGAACCTGTTCAACGAACGCTACCCCTCGCGCTGTTTTGACGTCGGCATTGCGGAGCAGCATGGTGTGACATTTTCCGCCGGGTTGGCCGCAGGCGGTATGAAGCCGTTCTGCGCGATCTATTCGACCTTCCTGCAGCGCGGCTATGACCAAGTCGTCCACGACGTCGTGCTGCAACGCCTGCCGGTGCGCTTCGCGATTGACCGCGCCGGGTTGGTCGGCGCGGATGGTGCGACCCATGCGGGGTCGTTCGACGTGGCCTATCTGGCGAACTTGCCCGGCATCGTTGTGATGGCGGCAGCCGATGAGGCAGAGTTGGTACATATGGTGGCCACGGCGGCTGCGCATGACGACGGACCCATCGCGTTCCGCTTCCCTAGGGGCGAAGGCGTTGGCGTCGACCTGCCGGAGAAAGGCGTGCCACTGGAAATCGGAAAGGGCCGTATGATCCAGGAGGGCAGCAAGGTTGCTATTCTGTCCTTCGGCACCCGCCTGCAAGAGGTGCAAAAGGCTGCCGAAAGTCTGGCTGCGCGAGGGATCACCCCGACGATTGCGGATGCGCGTTTTGCGAAGCCTTTGGACCGAGAGATGATCCTTGATCTCGCTGCAAATCATGAGGCGCTGATCACCATCGAGGAAGGCGCGGTTGGCGGTTTCGGCAGCCATGTGGCGCAACTGCTGAGCGACGAGGGCGTGTTTGATAGGGGGCTGAAATACCGCTCTATGGTGTTGCCCGATATCTTTATCGACCAGGCCAGCCCCGCCGACATGTATGCGACGGCGGCGATGAACGCGCCGCAGATTGTGGCCAAGGTGCTGGACACGCTTGGCATTGCCGATCTCGACGCGAAGCGAGCCTGAACCCAACGTCACGGTTTACGGACGTGGCATAAGCCCTAAATTCCTAACCCAAGCAGGAAAGGCTTTGCCATGGACCAAACAACCCCCGCAATGCGCGCGATCCGTTGGCTGATCTTTCTGCTGACGGCCACGTTCTTCATCTACAAGCTGTTCACCGGGAACTGGGATTATGTCGGCGGGCACTTCCGGTTTCTGACGATCTGGGCGCTGACGGCATCAACACTGTCCGCGTGGTTCATGCTGCGCCTATCCATGGGCTGGAGCACCGCGCATCGCGATGTCTTCGCCTCCGTCACGGTGGTTTTGAACCTGACCGTAGTGCTGATGTATTGGAAGATTTACTTTGAGGACCCGTCGTTATTCTACGGCACTGATGGCCAGCCGGGCCCTTGGTATGACGAGTACTTCTTGCATGGGCTGGGCCCCGCGTTGCAGGTCTTTGACGCGGTGTTCCTGCTGGGCGCGTTTACCTGGCTGAAGCGGGTGGCTGCGTGGGTGGTGGCGCTGCCTGTGGCCTATCTGGTATGGATCGAATTTATCATCCGGCCGTTGAATGATGCCCCGGTTGGGTCGGTCACCACTGGGCTGCCATATCTGTTCCTGAACAACTTGGACGTCGCTGGAAGGGCCACGTTCTACGGGACCACGACTGTGACAATGCTGGTATTGATGGTCATCGCATCCGGCGTGGCGCAGGTCGTCAAGGCCGTCAGGCGCGTTCCTTCAACAGCTTCTCGATAGCGTCCAGCCGCTCCTTGATCTCGTCGCGGTAGGCGTCGGTTTTCTCGTTGTCTTCGACGTGGTGGGCGTCCTGCATCGAGTTTACGATGAGGCCGACCAGCAGGTTCACCACCGCGAAGGTGGTCATCAGGATGAACGGCAGGAAGAACATCCACGCGTAGGGGTAGACCTCCATCACCGGGCGCACGATACCCATGGACCAGCTTTCCAGCGTCATGATCTGGAACAGCGAATAGCCCGAATTTCCAAGGTCACCAAACCATTGCGGGAAGCTTTCACCAAACAGCTTCGTGGCCATCACCGACCCAATGTAGAAGATCATCGCCATCAGAACGAAGACCGACCCCATGCCCGGAAGGGCGGTGATCAGCCCCTCGACCACGCGGCGCAGTGACGGCGCGACCGAGACAACGCGCAGCAGCCGCAGCACCCGCAAGGCGCGCAGGACTGACAACCCGTTGGACCCTGGTATCCAGGAAATAGTGACGATGATGAGATCAAAAATGTTCCACCCGCTGCGGAAGAACTGAAAGCGGAAGGCATAGAATTTCAGGATCAGCTCGGCGGTGAAGATGATCAGACAAACCTGATCAAGAAACAAGATTGCCGGTCCAGCGACATCCATCACCGGCTTGACAGTTTCCAGCCCCAGCAAAATTGCGTTGAACAAGATTACCGCGAGGATGGAATAGCGGAACCGGTTTCCGTCTAGAATGGTCTGAAGTTTTGCGCGGCTCACTGACTGCTCACTCGTTATGGGTTCTACGCCATATGGGCGCGGGTGAACTGGGCTGCAAGCTCTACATGCGATGACCAGCGGAATTGGTCTACAGGTAGCACCCAATCAAGGCGGTAGCCGCCCTTGATGAGTATGTCCGCGTCACGCGCAAAGGTCACTGGGTTGCAGGATACCGCTGCGATGCGCGGGACCTCCGATTTGGCCAGCTCGATGGTTTGGGCCTCCGCTCCCGCGCGCGGCGGGTCGATGATGACAGCGTCGGTTTTGGACAGCTCGGACGGAAGGACAGGGCGGCGGAACAGGTCGCGCGTGTCAGCGGTCACCTTTTTCAGCCCGGTTGCTTGCCGCCAGCCTTGGTCCAGCGCCGCAATTAGGCTGGCCTCGCCTTCCAGCGCCCAAACTTCCGCCGTCTCTGCGGCGGGCAGGGAGAAGGTGCCGCAGCCAGCGAACAGATCAGCCACGTGTTTTGCCCCGCCAACAGCCTCAGCCACGGCCTGCATCAGCATGTTTTGCCCATGCAACGTGGCTTGCAGAAACGCGCCGGGAGGTGGCGAAACCAGCGCATGGCCAAATGTCTGGACCGGAGGCGCCCGTAGGCCAATCACCTCGCCGTCCCACGCGATGCGCGCAAAACGGTGTTTTTCAGCCAAGGCCGACACCTCACCGATGACACGAGGATCGAGCGGCTTGCAGTTGCGCATATCCAGATCAATGCCGTTCTCGGACAGCGTCACGACCAACTCAAGCTCCGCTTTGCGGGAGGCGGCGATGACGGTCAGCTGTTCCAGAATGGGCAGGGCCGCAATGATCGCGGGGTCCAGCAACTGGCAATCCGGGGTCTCGATCAGCACATCGGAGGCGCGGCCATGAAAGCCCACCATCGCGCCCGATTTGGTGCGCTTGCCATGCAGCGCGGCGCGCCTACGGCTTTGGGGCGGTGAGGTCAGGATTGGGCGGATGTCCGTCTCAATCCCGCGCGCGGCGAGGCCGGTGGCAATGACCGATGTTTTCCAATCAGCCACAAACCCGTCGTCAGCATGCTGCATCGCGCAGCCGCCGCAGCTTTTGAAATGGCGGCAAGGCGGTTTGACGCGGGTGGGGGACGGGGTCAACAACCGGGCAGTGCCGTCGACCACGTCAACTTCCTCACCCGGCAAGGTGCGCGGGAAAGGGCCTGCGTCCTCCGCCATGCCGTCGCCGGCGGCGGTGATGCGTGTGATGGTCAGGGTCATGTGGCTACTCGGCTGCTTCGGTGATGCCTATAAACCCGCCGGACTGACGTTGCCAGTAGCGTGCATAAAGCCCGTTCGTCGCCAGCAACGCGTCATGCGTGCCTTGTTCGGCAATGTGGCCGTCTTCCATCACGACGATGCGGTCCATCCGCGCGATCGTGGACAGGCGGTGCGCAATGGCGATGACGGTTTTACCCTGCATAGCGACCTGAAGGGCGGCTTGGATGGAGGCCTCAACTTCGCTGTCCAAAGCCGAGGTCGCTTCATCCAGCACCAAAATGGGCGCGTCTTTGATCATAGCCCGTGCAATGGCGATCCGCTGGCGTTGACCGCCCGAAAGTTTGACACCGCGTTCACCCAAATGGGCGTCATAGCCGGTGCGCCCTTTGTGATCCTCAAGGCCTTGGATAAAGGCATGAGCTTCCGCCTTTTTGGCGGCCGCAACCACATCTGCTTCGGACGCGCCGGGTTTGCCATAGAGGATGTTGTCGCGGGCAGAACGATTGAACATCGCCGTTTCCTGCGTGACCATGCCGATCTGCTGGCGCAGGCTGTCTTGCGTGACGGCGGACACGTCCTGTCCGTCAATTTGCAGCGCGCCTTTCTCGATGTCGTAGAGCCGCAATAGCAGGGCCACCAGCGTGGACTTGCCTGCCCCGGACGCGCCGACCAAGCCCAGCTTTTCGCCCGGTTCAATGGTCAGGGTCACGTCGTCAATACCGCCAATGTCGCGGCCATAGCGGAAGGTCACGCCCTCGAATGACACCCGCCCTTGACTGACCTGAAGCGACTTGGCGCCCCAACGGTCGACCAGTTGATGAGGTGGGGTCAGGGTCCTCATCCCGTCCTCAACCTCACCAATGTTGGCGTACATCCCCATCAGCGCGAAGCTGACCCACCCGGTCATTTGCGCAATGCGGATTGACACTGAACCCGCTGCGGCAATGTCGCCCGTGCTTGCCCCGCCGCCTTGCCACAGCAGCACGGTGCCACCGATCAGCAGGATCGGCAGGATGCCCGCCGTGGCCATGAGCGCGAAGCGGAAACCAGTGGACAAAGCGCCAAACTCCAACGCGCGGTCGCGCAGGGTTGCCATGGCACCCAGGGCGCTTTCGTCTTCGTGCCGCGCATGGCCGAACAGCTTCACGGTCTTGATGTTGGTGATCGTGTCCACCACTTGCCCGGTCACCATGGTCCGGGCCCCCGCCCGCGCGGCAGAGCGTTTGCGGATGCGGGGCATGAACCAGCGGATCATGAAGATGTAGCCAATGAGCCAGACCAGCAGAACGAACGCCATCCAGCCGTTGATGGTGAACAGCAACAGGACCGAGCCGACGATAGAGGCCAAGGCGAAGAACACCACGTTAATGGTTTCCGCGGTTACATCCGTCAGGGCGCGGGCGGTCTGCATCTGCTTCTGCGCAATGCGGCCAGCGAAGTCGCTGTCGAAATAATCCACCGAATGCCCGAGCGTCCAGCGGTGCAGACGGCTTTGGATCAGCGGGTAGACATTCGGCGGCACCACGATGCCGTTGAACGCGGCGCTTATCCCGAAGGTGAGCGGGCGGAGCAACAGGAAGAACCCGACAAACAGGAGCACCAACGGCCAGTTGGTGGCGAAGAACTCTGACGGTGCGGTGACGGTCGCAGCGTCGATTACCCACCCCAGCAACAGCGCGGTTAGGGCCTCCATCGTACCTGCAATCGCAGAGAACACGGCGGCGATTCCAAGCACCGGCCACGACCCTGCCAAACACCATTTGCAAAACGCCCAGAGCGTGCGCGGCGGCGGGCTTTCGGCGGGCTGGAAGGCGTCGATAAGATTGCCGAGCCGTGCCAGCACCGGTTCAAGCCGTTTGAGTGCTTCGTTGATCATTCCGCCGCCTCGGTGGTGTTCAGGAAGCCGCCCGATTGCCGCTGCCAGAACCCAGCATATAGCCCGCCCTGCGCCAAAAGCGCGTCATGCGTGCCATTTTCCACGATGCGCCCTTCTTCGATGACCACAATGCGGTCGAGCCGCGCAATGGTGGACAAACGGTGCGCAATTGCGATCACGGTTTTGCCCTCCATCACGCCATAAAGCGTGTCTTGGATCGCGGCCTCTACCTCGCTGTCCAACGCGCTGGTGGCTTCGTCCAACACCAGAATGGGCGCATTCTTCAGGATCACCCGAGCAAGGGTGATCCGCTGGCGCTGCCCGCCCGACAGTTTCACGCCGCGCTCGCCGACATGAGCATCATAGCCCTTGCGGCCTTCGGGGTCCGACAGGTCGTGAATGAATTCATCCGCCTCGGCACGCTTGGTGGCCTCGATCATGTCGGCCTCTGATGCGTCGGGGCGGCCATACAGAACGTTGTCGCGCACCGAACGGTGCAGCAAAGTGCTTTCCTGACTGACCATACCGATATGGCTGCGCAGGCTGTCTTGGGTCACGTCGCGGATGTTCTGGCCGTCCACCAGCACGTCGCCTTGTTCCGCGTCGTAGAACCGCAAAAGCAGCTTGACCAACGTCGATTTGCCCGACCCGGACCGGCCTACGATGCCCACCTTTTCGCCCGGCGCAATGTCCAGCGACAGGCCGTTCAGCCCACCCACGGCGCCGCCATAGTGGTGCGACAGGTTGCGGATTTTGATCTCGCCTTCGGTCAGGTGCAGCGGTTTGGCGTTGCGGCTATCCACCAAGGTGATCGGCTGCGCGATGGTCTCCATCCCCTCCGACACCACGCCCAGCGAGCGGAAGAAGGAGGACAGCGCCCACATGATCCAGCCGGTCATCGCGTTCAGCCGCAGGGTCAAAGCCGTGGCCGCCGCCACGCCGCCCACGGTGGCCGTGCCCTGCGACCAAAGCCAGATAGACCAGCCCACGACGCCCACGATCAGCAGCCCGTTCAGCGTCATCAGCATCAGGTCCATCATGGTGAAAATCCGCATCTCGCGCGCAAACGTTTGGCGGGTGTTCTCAATCGCCTCCTTGGCAAAATCGATTTCGCGGTCGTGATGGGCAAACAGCTTGACCGAATGGATGTTGGTGTAGCTGTCGACCACACGCCCCGTCACCTGGCTGCGCGCGTCTGACGACGCTTTCGACGCTGGGCCGACCCGCTTCATGGTCCATGCCACCAGCCACGCGTAAAGCAGCAGCCAGATGGTCAGCGGGATGGCCAGTCGCGGGTCCGCATCCGCCAGCAAGATGGCCGCACCCACGAAATAGGCCAGCGAGAAGGTGATCGCGTCGAACACTTGAAAGATCGCCTCCCCCGCGGCGGGGGGTGTCTGCATGATGCGGTTGGCGATGCGGCCGGCAAAGTCATTCTCGAACCACCCCACCGATTGGCGCAGCACGTGCTTATGCGCGCGCCAGCGGAAGAGCGTGCCGTAATTCGGCAGGATGGCGTTGTTCAATATGCCGACATCCAAGGCTTGGATCATCGGGCGTAGGAAGACGATGAACAGCGCGACGGCAATGATCTCGAAACCGTGATCCGCCATGAAGGTCGCGGGGTCCGAAGTCCCAAGGATGTCAACCACCCGGCCCATGTAGTAGATCAGTCCGATCTCGACTGCGGCGACCACCAACGACAGGATACCGGCGATCCAGAACAGCTTTTTGAATGGTGCGGAATAGGCCTTGAAGAATGGCCACAGCTTGGTCGGCGGGGCGTCGACTTCGTCGTACGCCACATAGGGGTCTACCAGATTTTCAAGGTATCGAAACATAGCATCGCCTCTGCTCAGCCGTTCCGTATATCGTCTTTACGACAGGAATACCATCACTGCTGAGGCCGCAAGCGCCAGGGCCATCACGGTGGTGAATATCTGCCATGCCTGCGGGGTCCTCAAAAGGTAAGTCAGCAAGGACCCGGCATAGCTCCAAAACAAGCAAACAAAGAGGTTTATGCCGCTGAACGCTGTGGCCAACCGAATGGCCTCACCCGACGGAGACAGCCCTGAGCTATATCCCGCTGATGCGGCCAGGGCGACGGCCCAAACCTTGGGGTTCACCCATTGAAACAGCACCGCCTCGATGAAGGTGAAGGGGCGATCTTTCGTTTTGGCCTGCGGCCCGGACCGCGATCGAAACAGCTTCCACGCCATCCACATAATCCATGCGACAGCGATGAGCTTAAGCGCCAAGGCAAGCGTAGGCTGTGCCAGCAGCAAGGCGCCGATGCCAAAGCCCGTCAGCCCCGACGTCACGCCCACCCCGGCTGCGACGCCCAAGACATGCGGCAGCGTCGGGCGGAAGCCAAACCGCGCCCCTGACGCGGTAAGCAAAATTACGTTCGGCCCGGGGGAGAACAGTCCGGCAAACACAAAGATATACAGGGGGTCGATATTCATAAGTCCAACAGGGCAGCGCGAGACGAGGTGAAGTCGGACGCGATCCACTCCTGCTTGAGTTGGCGTAGCTTCTCGCCAAGATCCGCGCCCTGAAAGGCCGGCATCAAATCGGCGGCTTTGATCGGAAACTCCGCCGCTGCGCCGCGCGCAATTTCATCTTCCAGGTCGGGGTCAACCGGCCGCTGCAAGCTCGCCGCCCGGACCAAGGCGACATTGCGGGCATGGCCTGAGCCAAAGCGGTAGGCCAGCTCGGCCACCGATGCGTCTGACGCCAAGTCGCCCCGAGCCATTGCAAGGTCTGACGCATCGCTGTTGGAAAGACGCCAATCCGCTTTGAGGTCTCCGCCACCCAGCGCCAAGGCCCGGCGACTCCAATCCGGTGTCATGCCGTTTTCCAGATGCACCAAGATCGCCAAAATGCCAGCGTCCGCGCCGGGCATGACCCGCGCCAGAATACCCGACTGCCCCATCGCCGCCACAGCGGGGGCGGGGTCGGGCGCTGACAGCAATTTGCACATCTCCGCCCCGACTCGTTCGCGAGACAGACCGTCCAGACCGTCAGCGCCTTCGGCGCAGGCGGCTAGGCCCTCGGCGTCAATGCCCTCGCCGGGGTCGCCGTACCAGGCGTAGAACCGGAAGAACCTTAGGATACGAAGATAATCCTCAGCGATGCGAGCGCCGGCATCGCCGATGAACCTGATGTTCCGGCGTGCCACATCGTCAAGGCCACCTGTCGGATCCAGAACCGAGCCGTCCCGACCCGCATAAAGCGCGTTCATCGTGAAATCACGCCGCCGCGCGTCCTCCTCAACGGTGGCAGAGTAAGCCACTGTGGCATGGCGACCATCGGTGGCGACGTCTTTGCGAAACGTGGTTATCTCGAACGGGATGTCGTCCGAGATGACGGTGACGGTGCCATGGCTCATCCCGGTGGGGATCACGCGCAACCCGGCATCTTCGCAAAGCGCGGATACGGTGGGCGGCGTCGCATCGGTCGCCATGTCAATATCTGCCACGGGTTGATCCAGAAGAGCGTTACGCACGCATCCGCCCACGCAAAACAGCTGATGCCCGGCGGTTTCAAACAGGTCAAACAGGGCTTGCGTGCCCGCGCCGTTCAGCCATGTGCCGGTCACCTGCGTCATGTCTGCACCCGTTCCGCCAGCCCGCGCAGCATCCGCGCGGTCGCGCCCCAGATGTAGTAGGGGCCGTATGGAACGGTATAGTAGAGCCGCTTTTGGCCCTGCCACATGCGGCCTTCGACGATGTAATTGTCGGGTCTCAGCACATGGGACAGCGGCACGTCGAAAACCTCTGCGACCTCGCCGATTTCTGAAATGGGCTCAAAGCGTCGCGTCAGGCGGGCGATGAACGGCGTGACCGAAAAGCCCGTGACGGTCTCGTGGGCCGGTAGGGTGCCTATCATGTCGACGGCGTCGCTTGGCAGGGCGATCTCTTCGCGGGCCTCACGCAGAGCGGCGGCGCGCAGATTGACGTCGGTGTCGTCCTTCTTGCCGCCGGGAAACGCGATTTGGCCGGGGTGGTGCTTCAGTCCGGAGGCGCGCTTGGTCAACGTCACCCGTGGCGCGCCATCCAGATCATTCAGCACGATCAGCACAGCGGCGTCGCGCAAGACGCGCCCCTCAGGTAAAACCACGCCTGGGTTCAGGTCAAAGTCAGAGGAGGCCGCGCCGGGGTGTTCCAGCGCGGCCCCAATCCGTTTTATCAGATCACTTGAGCGGGTCATCCGCACCTTCAGCCTCAAACCCGAGCGTCGCCGGGTCCAGCACGTAATGCGCGCCGCAGAACTGGCAATCCGCGGTCAACGTGCCCTCATCAGTGGTCATATGACCGATGTCCTTGGCCGAATAGATCGACATGGACTGCCGGACTTTTTCCTCCGAACAGGTGCAGCCAAAAGTGACCGGGGTCGCGTCATAGACGATGGGGCGCTCTTCATGGAACAGTCGCACCAACAGGTCGGTCGGGGCGACCGATGGGCCTATCAACTCCATCTCTTCCACAGTGTCCAACAGCACGTTGGCGCGGGTCCAGTTTTCACCCTCTTCGCCGTCCAGCAGGTCGGCGCCGTCCAGCAATCCCGCGTCGCCGGTGGCGTCGTCCTTTGCCATCAATGGCGAGGCTTTTGGCATATGCTGCAACATTACGCCGCCCGCCCGCCAGGTGGCGTCCTGGCCTGGTTCCTGGCTGCGGCCATAGGTCAACGCAAACCGCGTCGGCAGTTGCTCGGATTGGGCAAAGTAGGTGCCGGCACAGGCCGCAAGGCTGCCGCCCGCCAAAGGCGTGATGCCCTGATACGGTTTGCTGCCTTTGCCCTGATCAATCAGGATCGCGAAGTAGCCTTTGCCAATCTGCTCAAAATGCGGCGCGTCGGGGCGCAGTTTCTCGTCGTCGTAGCTGGCATAGGCGCGGATGCGCGCCGGCGCGCCTTCCTTGGTGGGACCATAGTAATCCGTGGCGATCAGGCGCAACGGGCCGTCGCCGCGAATTTGCAGCGACAACTTCCAGCGCAAATCAATGGTCTGTCCGATCAAAGCGGTCAGCAAAGCGGCTTCGGCCACGGCGGCCTCGACGGCCGGTGGGTAGCTGTGCTGCATCAGGACCTGATCCAACACCCCGTCCAGCCGCGCAACGCGGCCCCGGATGTCGGAGCGGTCCAGTTGGAAGGGCAGGACTGTGTCGTCCCACGCGATTTTTTGTCCAAGTGTCATGGGGATACCCTTTGCGCCTTTTGTTGGCATACCGCGTCTATATAGGCGGGGCAATCCTGTGACCAAGGGGGCGTTTGGGTGCGTGGCGCAGCCCCGCTGCCCGGTTTGTGCATGGCATCTGGCGTGGCAGGCTGGCAGAAAGGGCGTGCAACCCCGGCCGCAGAAAGGCGAAACACGTGATCAAACGCTATGGGGAGGCCATCCGGGCCGACCAATCCTACCGCATCCGCCATGGCGCCTATGCCATTTTGTGGACAGGGGAAAAGATGCTGGTGACGTTCCAGTCCGAACCCGCGCCGGAATTGCAGTTGCCCGGTGGTGGAATTGACCCGGGTGAAAGCCCGTTGTCGGGTTTGCACCGCGAGGTCATAGAGGAAACCGGCTACACCATTTCGGAGCCTCGCCGGCTGGGCGCGTTCCGGCGTTACGTCTACATGCCGGAATACGGTTACTGGGCCGAAAAAATTTGCCGCATCTATTTTGCGCGACCTGTCATGCGCCGCTCACCTCCGTTGGAACCTCACCATGAGGCGCGGTGGGTCACGCCAGCGGTCGCAATGCGCGATTTGGGCAACCCTGGCGACCGCGCATTCGTCCAAAACTTTTTTGGCCGATAGCCCTCAGCCGTCATATTCAAAGATCAACCCCGACACGTCGTCGGAAAATTCGGATGTGCCGCAGAAAACCTCCAGATCGACCAACACATCGTTCAGAATTTCGGCCCCGTCTCGTCCGGGTGTGCGCTGCAACATCCCGATCAGGCCCGCCTCGTCCAACGGCTCGCCTTGCGGGTTTTCGGCTTCGGTCACGCCATCGGAGTAGAGGATCAGCTTGTCGTTCGGTCTAAGCTTCGCATTGAAGCTGTCATAGCGCGCATCCGGCAGCAGCCCGATGGGCATCCCGCCTCCTCCAAGCTCTTCAATCTGGCCATCTGCTCGCAGGATCATTGGGTGCGGGTGCCCGGCCTGCACGCAATTCATGCGCCCCGTTTTGAGGTCAACCATGGCAAGAGCCATGGTGAAATAGTGATCTGTCTCCATCTCCCGCAATAGGGTCTGGTTCAGCAGCTTGACGGTTTCGGCCGGGTTGCGGGCGACAAAGACCCCGTGGCCCTGATCCACCAGCGCGATGTTCTGGGTCGGAGACTGCCCGCTCAGATATCCGGCAAGCCGCGCCGTCATCAAGGCGGAGGCAACACCATGCCCGGAGACATCAAGCGAAAAGAGCCCGACCATCGTGTCACTGACGCGGAATTGCCCGACCAGGTCGCCGCCGACATGGCCGCTGGGTTTCAGCATCAAGGCGGCGCGGCCCCTGCCGAACTCGACCTCGGTTTCCGGTACCAGCGACTCTTGCAGCCGCCGCGCTTCCGACAGGTCGCGTTCCACATTGTCATACAGCGACTGGATGGTGGTTAAGGCGTTGTTTAACACCCGGTTCTTCTGAACCAGCTGGGAATGCATGGCCACGATACGTTCCCCCGCGCGCAGGCGGGCTTTCAATTCGCCGAAGACAAAAGGCTTGGTCAAAAAATCATCCGCGCCGGAATTCAGCCCCTCGGCGACTTCGCGGCTCTCGGCCTTGCTGGTCAGCAGGATGAAATAGCCGTAGCTTTCCCGTTCCAGCTGCCGGAAAGCATGGCAAAATTCGGGACCGTTCATGCCGGGCATCATCCAGTCGCTGATCACCATGGTGATGTCATGTTCGCGGCAGATCGCAAGGCCGTCCATTGCCGACTCCGCCTCCAGGACGTCGTAGCCCCATTTGCTGAGGGACTTCATCAACATCGCGCGTTGCATGGCGCTGTCATCCACAACAAGCACCAGCGGCGGGGCGTCAGGGTTCGTGACGCCTTCGTCATCCCAAAGGTCAGGCGTTGAAATGTCTTGTATCGGAAATAGACTTGCTCGGCTCATAGGGGCCTCATGAGGCACCTACTCTTAAGATGGCGTAAACGTTAAAATGCGACTGAAAAACTCCCCGGGGGAAGGAAGTTCTTAAGGGATTTGCGGTCTGCTTCGACGCGCAGAACGGATAGGTAAGTGATATGGTCGATTGGGTGCGCACAGAAGAACTTCGCCAGGATTTCGGGGAAGAAGATTTTCTCGAAATCGCGGGCATGTTTATCGCGGAGGTGGAAGAAAGGCTGGCCTCTTTGGCCGGAAAATCGCCCGCCAGCCTGTCGGAGGATTTTCATTTCCTCAAAGGCAGCGCGGCAAATCTTGGGTTTCATTCCTTTCAGGTTGCTTGCAGTCAGGCCGAAACGGCTCCGCAGCATGCCGATTTGGCTCATATCAATGAATTGTTCGCGACCTCCAAGGACGCATTCCTGGACCGATATCAGCGCGACAAACAGGTGGCCTGACGTGCAGGCCTAAATCAGAAACTCAGACAGTACGGGGTCATTGGTGATATCGCGGTGTTCAAATCCTGCGATCTCCATTTTTTCAAACAGGTCATCAAAAGTGGCCGCGTCCTCCGTCTCGATGCCGATGAGCACCGTACCAAAGTTGCGGGCCGACTTCTTCAAATATTCAAACCGCGCGATGTCGTCATTTGGCCCCAGAAGGTCAAGAAATTCGCGCAAAGCGCCCGGGCGTTGCGGCATGCGCAAGATCAGGTATTTCTTGCGCCCCGCGTAGCGCATGGCGCGCTCCTTCACCTCCGGCAGCCGTTCGAAATCGAAGTTCCCGCCCGAGGTCACGCAAACAACGGTCTTGCCCTTCACCAAGGGGCGTAATTCGTCCATCACGTCCAGCACCAACGCGCCTGCGGGCTCCAGCACGATTCCCTCGACATTCAGTAGCTCGATGATGGTGGTGCAAATCCTGTCTTCGGGCGCGCTGAGGACATGGTCCGGTTTCACCCCGGACAGTTCGGCAAATGTATGATTGCCGATGCGGGCGACGGCCGCGCCGTCAACGAAATTGTCCACATGGGGCAGTGTTGTCGGGGCGCCACTTGCCAATGCGGCGGCAAGGCTGGCACCGCCGGCAGGTTCCGCATATCGAAACGCGGTTGAGGGGGCGGTCAGCGACATGAATTTCGTCACCCCCGCCGACAACCCGCCGCCGCCGACGGGCAAGACCACCAAATCGGGCGCGTGTTCCAGGCCGTCCAGGATTTCAACCGCGACCGAGGCCTGGCCTTCAATCACATCCACATCGTCGAACGGTGCCAGAAAATGCGCGCCAGTCTCGGCGCAATGCGCTTGCGCGGCCGCGAGGGTCTGGTCGAAGTAATCCCCGGTTAACCTTATCTTGACGTTTTCGCCGCCAAAGGCCCGGGTCTTGTCGATCTTCTGCTGGGGCGTGGTGATCGGCATGAAAATCTCGCCGCGAACCTCAAAGCTCTTGCACATATAGGCAAACCCCTGCGCGTGGTTCCCGGCGCTTGCGCAGACAAAGTTCCGTTGGTCGGGGTTCAGCGCGCGCTGCTTGCGCATTGCGTTGAATGCGCCGCGTATCTTGTAAGACCGAACCGGCGACAGATCTTCGCGCTTCAGCCAGATGTTGGCGTCAAATTTGTCGGACAGGTAGTCATTGCGCTGCAGCGGGGTGGCGTCGAAGACCTGGCGCATCTGGGCCGTTGCGCGGCGCGCCGCCGTTTCAAAATCGGTCATGTTGATGTGTCGTGCCCCTTGGAATTGATGCCGCTCAGTTAACGCCTGATCGCGCTCAGCCGTCAATCACATCGGCGCGCGGCCTTGCGTCCCATCTGCGAAGGCGGTATCGCCCGCCAAACACCCAATCTTCGGAGACGTTTTGATGTCCGCGCCCAAAAAAGTTGTTCTCGCCTATTCCGGTGGCCTTGATACCTCGATCATTTTGAAATGGTTGCAGACCGAATATGGCTGCGAGGTTGTCACCTTCACCGCCGACCTTGGTCAGGGCGAAGAGCTGGAGCCCGCGCGCAAGAAGGCGGAACTGTTGGGCATCAAACCCGAAAACATCTTCATCGAGGATGTGCGCGAAGAATTTGTGCGTGACTTCGTTTTCCCGATGTTTCGGGCCAATGCGGTCTATGAAGGGCTCTACCTGCTGGGCACGTCGATCGCGCGGCCATTGATCTCGAAACGGTTGGTTGAAATTGCGGAGGCAACCGGCGCTGACGCGGTGTCCCACGGCGCGACGGGCAAGGGCAACGATCAGGTGCGGTTCGAACTTAGCGCATATGCGTTGAACCCCGACATCAAGGTCATTGCACCGTGGCGGGAGTGGGATTTGTCGTCGCGCACCAAATTGCTGGAATTCGCCGAGGCAAACCAGATCCCGATTGCCAAGGACAAACGCGGCGAAGCACCGTTCAGTGTAGACGCGAACCTTCTGCACACCTCGTCCGAGGGCAAGGTTCTGGAAGACCCAGCCGAGATGGCGCCGGACTACGTATACCAGCGGACCGTGCATCCCGAAGATGCGCCCGAGACCCCGGAATATGTGGAAGTCGGGTTTGAGAGGGGCGATGCGGTCAGCATCAATGGCGAGGCGATGTCGCCAGCGTCCGTCCTGGCCAAGCTGAACGAACTGGGCGGAAAGCATGGCTGCGGCCGCCTTGATCTGGTCGAGGGGCGGTTTGTCGGCATGAAGTCCCGCGGCGTGTACGAGACCCCGGGGGGAACTTTGCTGTTGGAGGCCCATCGCGGGATTGAGTCGATCACGCTCGACCGGGGGGCGGCACATCTGAAGGACGAGCTGATGCCGCGCTATGCGGAACTGATCTACAATGGCTTCTGGTTCTCACCGGAGCGCGAGATGTTGCAAGCGGCAATCGATGCCTCGCAGGCGCACGTCACGGGGACCGTGAAGCTGAAGCTCTACAAGGGTTCGGCGCGGACGGTTGGCCGGTGGTCTGACCATTCGCTCTATTCCGAGGCGCATGTGACGTTTGAGGAAGACGCAGGGGCCTATGATCAGACGGATGCGGCGGGCTTTATTCAACTCAACGCGCTGCGGCTCAAACTGCTGGCCGCACGCGACAAGCGGTTCAAGTAAACGAAAAGGTTCCCCGCGGGGAACCTTCTAAGCCTCTGAATGTAATCACTTTAACCTGATGTTAACTAGGTTTGAGCCTCTGCGTGCGCAAAATCGCGTATGCTGGCAGGGCATCCTCGCACAGCTCTGCAAGATGTCCTGAAAGGTCCGGCAACGGACCTTCGGGCCCCGCAAAGCCCGTGCTCTTGTGGACGGCGTTGTACCAGTGTTGTGCCCAGATGCCATCTTCGGCGATGCCGCCTGATGGCCAAGACAGCATAGCCGGGTCGAAATCCAGATCCAGCGCGGCGCAGAGCGCACGCAACATCGCTTCGGGGTTGTCCCGGATATCGGCGCTGTCGATGACAATGCCGCCGAATTCCTCATACAGGTCGATTTGCTGTTCGACGCCGATATCGTTCAGCGTCACCTCTTCCCGCTTGGCCTGATAGCTGGCCAGCACCCGGGCCGGATGACGAATTAGGAAGACATGGCGGCAGTCCTCAGCCCAGCCCATGGGGGTCTGTTCCAAGATGTGATGACACATATGTTTTTGATAGACATGCGGGCGCCCCTCGACCGCGCAGGAGGCCGCGGCCTTTTCCCAGTCGCTTTCATGCGCCTTGATCACGTCAGAGGCCATGGGATGGGGCAGGCCGGTTTCGCGCAGAAAAGATCCGTAAAACGGTTCATCCATGACGGTGAAATCGGTGCGGTTTGCGAAACTGTACATCATCGCGGTGGACAGGTTGCGCGGGCCGGACCAGCAGGCAATTTTCATGGCTCAATCCCCATTCTTTGACATCACTAGAGCGCGTATCCCATCGACAAGAAAGCGGCTTTTTGGGCCGGAAAGAAAGGGGATTCACAAGACAGGGCGGCAGAGATACGATTACCCCCAAGTAATTAACCAAAAAAGGGACAGTGCAATGAGTGACCTGAGTTCGGGCGGAACCCAGCAGTTTGAGTTTCGCGGAAAGGCCGGCGAGTGGTTCGGCATCTGGATCGTGAACCTGCTGCTGAGCATCATTACAATCGGCATCTATTCGGCATGGGCCAAGGTGCGCACCAAGAAATATTTCTACAACCACACCTTCGTTCAGGACCGCAATTTTGACTACCACGCAACCGGCGGGCAAATCCTGATTGGCCGCCTGATTTTCATCGGTGGCTATGTCGCGTTCTCGCTGATCATTTCGCTGGTGCCGTTCCTTGGCATCATCCTGGTGCTCGGCTTGCTGGTGTTGATCCCGTGGCTGATCGTGAAATCCATGCAGTTCAACGCGCGGGTTTCCAGCTTCTCCAACGTACGGTTCAACTTTGTGGGCAAGACAGGGCGCGCCTTTGTGGTCTTCATCCTGATGCCGATCGTGGCCTATATCGTGATCGCGGCGCTTTTGGGCGGCGGCGGCGCATTGGCATTTACCAGCGGCAGCGTGGCCCTGGGCGCAATTTTGGGCATTGCGGGTATTGTCGTGATGTTCTTTGCCTTCCCGATCGTGGACAAAGCCGTCAAGCAATACGTGGTGAACAACTACCGTTTGGGCAATGCCGAATTTCTGCTTGATGTCTCCTTGAAACCCTTCGTCAAAGCCTTCGGCTTTGCGTTCGGATGGGTTTTGGTGGTGGGCCTGCTGTCGGCCCTGCTTCTGGGCAACAGCGTTGTTGGCGCATTTGAAGCGCTGGAAGCGCTGGACAACGGCGGCGACCCGGACCCGGCGGCGCTTGGAGTTCTTGGCCTTTTGTATCTGTTGTTCTTTGTGGCCCTGCTGCCCGCAGGGTTCATCTATCAGGCCATGATCCGCAACACGATGTACAACAACACCACCCTGACAGGCGGACACCAATTCCGGTCCACCGTTGGCCCGGCGAAGCTTTTGTGGATCGCGTTGTCCAATGCGATTGTTGTGGCCTTTACCTTGGGGCTGATGCTGCCATGGGCGCATGTGCGGATGCACAAATACCTGGCGACACAGACCTTCCTGATCCCCGGCGGGTCGCTAGATGATTTTGTGGGCAAGCAGGTGGAAGACGGCATGTCAGTCGCGGATGCCTATACCGATCTGGAAGGCGTCGACTTCGGGATGCCCCTGTAAGTGGCCGCCACCGATCCGTATCAACGCTTTGGCCTGTCCGTAGAAGGACGGGCCTTTGCATCTAACAGCTCTGCGCAGATTGCGGCGCGGCTGTTGACCCGCGCGCCCGTTCAGGGCGAAGGGTCGGGGCCAGACGACGTTGTCGTCGACATAGTCGATAACACCGGCACAGTTATCACCTCTGCCCCGCTAAGCCAGATCCGCGTTGACCCGCCAATTGGGACAGCCGCCCGAAAGCTGCATTTTCCCGACCGCGCCCTTTACGAGACCGACGACCGCGCAGAGATCGCCGCGTTGACGGGCAAAACCTACGGCGAAAAGCTGAACGAATACGAGGCCGTTCGCCCGCGCCTGATCGGGTTTGTAGCGGCGGCGATTGTTGGCTGCATCATCATCTGGAAATACGGGTTGGACCTGCTGGTTGCGGGCGCGATTGCGCTGACCCCGCCCGTATTGGTGGAACAGCTGGACAAAGGCACCCTGCAAACCATCGACTTTGCCATGCGCGCCCAACCCACCACGCTGGATGACGCCGAGCAGGAGCGCATCAGGGCCATCTTCACCAACCTGCTGGCCGCGCTGCCCGCCGACGACGTGAACGACGCCAATTTCAACCTGCTGTTTCGCAACATGGAAAAGGTGGGGCCGAACGCCTTTGCCCTGCCGGGCGGTACAGTGATCATGACCGACCAATTCGCGCAACGCTTCGGGCAAGACGACGTGTTGGCGGGGGTGCTGGGCCATGAGATCGGGCATGTGGTTGAGAAGCACGGGCTGACGCAGACCTACCGGTCGTTGGGGCTCTATTTCATCATTGGCTTCCTTGCGGGCGACACCGGCCCGTTCATTGAAGACATTTTGCTGGAGGGCAACCTGCTGTTGTCGTTGAGCTTCTCGCGCAAGCATGAGGCGGAGGCAGACAAATTCGGCGTCTCCCTGACGCGGGACGCGGGCTACAACCCCGCGGGGCTGAAGCTGTTCTTCCTGGAGATGTCGAAAAAAGGCGTGGAGCCGGTGGAATGGCTGTCGACCCACCCCAACAGCGGCGAACGGGTCAAACAGATTGACGGGTACGTGGACGCCCTGGATTGATCACCGATTGGTGAGCTCACGCGGTCGTGGGTTGAGATGCGCCGCCGCCCCCTAGATCGTACCGCAAGCGTTAGATCAGGAGTGCTCCCATGCTGAAACCCGTTTTCCTTGCCGCCGCTTTCGCCATGCTGGCGGGCGGCGCCTATGCTGAGACCAAGACCATCACCGTTGCGGGGGGCTGTTTCTGGTGCGTGGAATCGGATTTTGAAAGTGTGCCGGGCGTTAAAGGTGCTGTTTCGGGATTTGCGGGCGGCAAGCTGGCCAACCCGACCTACAAGCAGGTGACCAAAGGCGGGACCGGCCACTACGAGGCGGTGCAGATCACCTACGACAACGCCAAGCTGCCGCTGGGCAAGCTTTATGACATGTTCTTCCGTTCGGTCGACCCGACGGATGCGGGCGGGCAGTTCTGCGATCGCGGCGCCAGCTACCGCACCGCGCTGTTTGTCAGCAACGGGGCGGAGCAGCAGGCCGCCGAAGCCGCCAAAGCGCGCGCCGAGGCGGAGCTGGGTCAGAAGATCGTCACGCCGATTTTGCGGGCCGGGCCGTTTTACGCCGCCGATGCGGGGCATCAGGACTACTACAAGAGCAACGACAAGGTGCTGACCCGTTTCGGGTTGGTGTCCAAGGCCAAGGCCTACAAGAAATACCGCAACGCCTGCGGCCGCGACCAGCGGGTCAAGCAGCTTTGGGGCAGCGCCGCGCCGTTTGCGTCTTAGAGGAAGAAGCTGGCGTTGTTGTGCAGGATGATCTCGATCGCGTAGACGCCCAGCAATGCCACCAGCGGGCTGAGATCCATGCCACCGATGTTCGGCACAAAACGGCGAATGGGGCCGTAGATCGGCTCCAGCAACCTCTGCAGACCAAACCATAGCTGCGCCACGATGGGTTGGCGCAGGTTCACCACGTTGAAGCTGATCAACCAGCTCATGATGAAGTGGATGATAATGACGGTGCGCACCACGCCGATCAGCAATAGCAGGATTTGAAACAGGGACGTCATGAGTGGCTCCGATTTGGTCTGTTCAAGACAGGTAGTGCGCGGGCGTCCTTTGCGCAAGATGGGCGTGACGCGTGGTTCGGGTTGACCTCGCGGCCAGAAGCGCCAACTGAGGGGCATGTACCCTGTCATCCGCCTGATCAAAGAATTCGTAAAATTCCGCAATGCCCCCGATTTGGGGCTGACGGACACGCATGTGTCGACCCATCGCTGCTGGCCGTGGGACATTGACCTGTGGATGGAGCTGAACAACGGCCGCACCCTGACCTTGTACGACCTGTCCCGCCTGCCGCTCGCTAAACGCGCGGGGCTGATCCGCGCATTGAACGACAACAAATGGGGGCTGACCATGGCGGGCGCGTCGGTGCGGTATCGCCGCCGCGTGCGGATGTTTCAGAAGGTCGAAATCCGGTCGCGCGCCGTCTGCTGGGATGACAAATTTCTGTATCTGGAGCAATCCATGTGGAGCAAGGGGGAGGCGACCTCGCATATCCTCTATCGTGCAGCGGTGACGGACAAAAACGGCATCGTGCCAACTGCGAAAATTGTGGAGGCCGTGGCACCTGGTGCCGAAACGCCAGATGTTCCCAACTGGATCGCGGCATGGATCGACGCCGAGGCGCGGCGCCCATGGCCGCCATTCTAAAGCTGACGCTGACGTAAGCGTCACAAATTAAGGTAAGTTTTACCTTGCCTCCGATAGTTTCCGGGTGGTTAATCCACGACATAGTCTGGGGGACAATGAAGGTATGACGGATATTCCGTTAAAGAAGCGCGTGCGCGGCTGGATGATGTTCGACTGGGCCAGCCAGCCGTATAATACGTCATTGCTCACATTTGTTTTCGGGCCATATTTTGCTGCGGTTGTTGCGAAACAGCTGATGGACGGCGGCCTAATCGAGAGCGCAGCAAAGGCCCAGGCCCAGTCAACATGGGGCTGGGCGCTTACAATTTCAGGTCTGTTGATTGCCGCGTTGGCTCCGGTAATGGGGGCTGTCGCGGATAGCTCAGGCCGGCGGCTTCCGTTTATCTGGGTATTCTCAGCTCTGTATGTCGTTGGGGCGTGTGGAGTTTGGTTGGCTGCGCCCAATGTCATGAACGTCGCATTGGTGCTGGGCCTCTTCATTATCGGTCTGATTGGCATGGAGTTCGCCACAATTTTTACCAACGCCATGTTGCCTGATTTGGGGCCACGCGAGGAAATTGGAAAACTGTCCGGCACCGGGTTTTCGATTGGTTACGTGGGCGGTTTGGTGTCTCTCGTGTTGATCCTCTGTCTGCTTGCTGAGAATGAGCAGGGAAAGACGCTGATCGGAATTCAGCCAATACTTGGCCTTGATCCGGAATTGCGTGAAGGGACCAGATCTGTAGGGACGTTCACCGCGCTTTGGTACATGATCTTCATGATCCCATTTTTTCTTTGGGTGCGTGAGCCGGGGCCGCACAAACCGTTCCCCAAGAACGTAGTGCGAAAGAGCTTTTCAGACCTGAAAGTCACACTATCGAAGCTTCCGAAGAGCCCGAGCCTCACCGCCTATCTTGGTTCATCGATGCTATATCGGGATGCTTTGAACGGCATGTACACTTTTGGTGGTGTCTACGCGGTGCTCGTTCTGGATTGGACTGTGGTCGATGTTGGGGTCTTCGGTATCTTGGCAATTATTGCGGGCGCGATTTCCGCCTTTTTGGGAGGCCGTGCAGACAGCCGGTTTGGTCCGAAGCCTGTGATCGTCTCCTGCATTGTCGCGCTGATGTTGGCGGCAATTGGGATTGTGTCCATTTCGAAAGAGTCGATCTTCGGCGTCATGGTGTCGATGGAGGATGTGCTTGGGCCTTTCTCGACCTCGGACTTGGCATTTTATTTCTGCGGCTGCGTTGTCGGCGCGGCTGGAGGCACGCTGCAGGCAGCGTCGCGCACCATGTTGGTGTTGCAAGCCAACCCCGAGCGCATGACGGAAGCCTTTGGGCTTTATGCGCTTGCGGGCAAGGCCACATCTTTTCTTGCGCCGATGCTGATTGCGATTGTGACAACTGTTTCAGAAAGTCAGCGGATTGGCGTAAGTCCCGTGATCGTGCTCTTCCTTTTGGGACTCATCCTGCTACTCTGGGTGAAACCTGAAGGAGAGGATGAAGAGGTATGGGCTTCCGCCACTTAATCGCCGGGCTTTCCACTGTTGTTTTGATAAGTTGTGGCGGGTCGGACCGTGCCGCCGCGCCTGAGGTGCGCAAAGACCTGGGCGCGCAGGGGCAGATCATCGCAAAGACGCTGTTTGGGGCGAAGCGGTCGGGGTCGGCGCAAACGCCTGCAGCTTTTGGGTCTTATGCCAACGGATGCGCCGCCGGGCTGGTGCAGCTTCCAGAAACCGGGCCGACATGGCAGGCGATGCGCCTGTCGCGCAACCGCAATTGGGGGCATCCCGACACGGTTGATTTTGTCAAAGATCTAAGCCGGGTGGCCACCCGCCAGGGGTGGGCAGGACTATATGTTGGCGATTTGAGCCAGCCGCGCGGCGGGCCGATGCTGACGGGTCACCGGTCCCATCAGATCGGGCTGGACGCGGACATCTGGATGAACCCCGCAAAGTCCATGAGCCTGAGCGCCAACCAGCGGGAAAATATCTCGGCCATTTCGATGCGGCGGTCCAACGGCGCGTTTGTGAATTCGGGTTGGACGCGTGGGCATCACGAGGTGCTGAAGGCTGCGGCCTCGGACCCGCGCGTGGCGCGGATTTTTGTCTTCCCGGGTGCCAAGGTGCAGATGTGCAAGGACGCCAAGGGCGACCGGTCGTGGCTGCGCAAAGTGCGGCCTTGGTGGGGGCATCACTACCATTTCCATGTGCGGCTGGCCTGCCCCAAGGGGTCGCGCGGCTGCGTGGATCAGACCCCGCCGCCGGCCGGTGACGGATGCGCCGACGCGCAGCAATGGGTCAACAACATTCTGAACCCGCCGCCCCCTGACCCGAACGCCCCGCCGCCCAAGAAACGCCGCGAATTGCGGTTGGCCGACCTACCAAACCAATGCGTTGGAGTGCTGCAATCAAACTGAGCCTGTCGGTTCTGATTTTGTTTGTCTGGGGCGCCGCGGCGGTGGCCCAGTCATTGGAGCTTGTCGGGTCGCGCACCTGGGGCGAGCCCGCAGAGGGCTTTGGCGGCTTCTCCTCCATCGAAGTGTCGGCCAATGGCAGCAGCTTTCTGGCGACCACCGACAAGGGGCTTTTTGCCGAAGGGGTCTTTGTCCGGTCCCGTGGCCGGATCGTAGGCATCGACAACGCCAAATTCCGCACCATCCTGGGCACCGACGCAGAGCCGCTGGTCAGCTATCGCACGGACGCCGAAGGGCTGGCCGTGCATAACGGGCGCGACATCTACGTCTCGTTTGAGGGGCATCATGTCATTCGGAAGTTCGCGGCTTTGGACGGACCGTCCGAGGTGCTGAAAATGCCACCGTCCTTTCGTTACTTGCAAAACAACTCCTCGTTGGAGGCTTTGGCGGTCGATGGCAACGGTGTGCTGTATACGGTGCCCGAGCGGTCCGGCCGGTTGGACCGACCGTTCCCTGTTTGGCGCAACAACAAAGGCCGGTGGGACAGCCGCCTGCAAATTCCGCGCCGCGGCGGATTCCTAGTTGTCGGGGCGGATTTCGGGCCAGACGGTCGGCTGTACATCCTGGAGCGCGATTTCAACGGCGTGTCCGCTTTTTCCACCCGCATCCGCAGTTTCATTGTCGGGCAGGGCCGGCTGCGGGACGAAAAGACGCTGCTGACCACCACCCCGGGCACGCATGACAATCTGGAAGGCATATCCGTCTGGGCGAATGACGCGGGCAACATCCGCGTCACCATGATCTCGGACGACAATTTCCGGTTCTTCCAGAAGACCGAATTTGTGGAGTACAGGCTGGTGCCTTGAGTGAGGTTAATCGGCCAAGAAGTCGATCAAGTCAGGCTCCGGGCTATCTTTGTAAATCCATTGATAGAGGCCGAGCACGTAATTGTAGAGCGCGGTTTCTGATGCGAAATCGGTTTTGAATTTGCGTTCGTAGTCTTCGTGCCGCAGAGGGCGGTATTCCAGAAACAGCTCGAAATCCTGTTTGAGCCTGGGCTTAGACGGGCCGTTATTGTCCTTGACCTCGGCTTCCAGAAATTCGTCCCGGTCGCTGTCGCCGTCCAGATATGTCTCGAACAGCCAATGAAGTTCTGGGTATGTTTCGCCAAACAGATAGACGGAATTAGTGACCTTTGCGACCACGTTAGTCCTTTAGAAAATCGGTTAGATCTGGTTCCGGGCCATTGGCGAAAAACCAATTATATACGAGCCCGAAATAGGCGTAGAGCCTATCAGTTCCGTCGAAGTCAAAGCCAAAGAATCTCTCGTATTCGTCGTCGTTTATGGGACGATGCTCGAGAAACTCGCGAAGCCTTTCTTCTAGAAATTCCGAGTGTGGAGCAGAATTATCGCCATAGTTTGTCAGTCGTTCTTCGTCAAAATGCCCAGCATTGAAGTAGCTATCGAAGACAGACGAAACGGATGAGTACCGAAGCTCGAACTCTTTTTTGTTCAAAGGTGGCATTCTTATTCCTTTGGCTTTGGGTATGAGCTGTCATAAATCAGCGTTAGTGGTTGTCCAGGGTCGTCCGGATGGCTGACCTTAAATCCAGTTGCGATAGTTCCGTCCGTGAAGTCTACACTATCGACTCCGGAGGGATTTTTGCTAGAACCAACGCGCTTGTAACCCGAAAACCTGACATTGGCCTTCTCTTCCCAGAGGTCAACAATGTCGAACTTTAATACTATGTAGTCGTTATTGGTCTTTCTTGCATTCGCTAATGGTTCTTCGTACTTGTCCAGATTTTCTATTAGATAGTCGTAGGCCCTCACCTGATCGACAGCAGAATTGAATTTGGTCGAATACGGCGGTGCGAAATTCTTTATCTTATTGGTGGCCGGGTCTTTCTTTAACAAGATACGCTCTCGCAGCGCTTTCATTGATACGTTCCAACCGTGATTCTGAGGGCCATGCGCACCGGGATGCGTTCGAGCCAATTCATCCAACCTTCGCTTATAGTAGGAGGATGGGCGATACATGCGGCGTCTTGCGTCCATTATGTCGTCGGCTGCAAAGCGGATGGCCTGGCGCAGCTTGGTTCCGAGTGGGCCGATTTGCTCAATGATCTTCGCGATGTCGTCCATGAAGGCGAGCACAGCGCGAACGGCACCGGACCCTTTGATGGCAGAGCGGATTTTGCGCGCCAAGTTCGCAGCACGGGTTCCCAGCAACCCGGCGCTGGCCGCAGCGCCAACACCGGTCGTGGTACATAGCGCGGCGATGATCGACGTGATGGCCCAAATCAACACTTCCGGGAGGATGAAGCCCGTGCCTTCCCCAAAGAGCTTAGCCCAGAAGTTGGGTGTCATCATAAAGACGACCTTCATCATGGTATTGGCAATCAGGCCCAAAACAGGCGTGTAAGAGACAATTTCGATCAGGCCATTCATCCATTCGATACCGTCCTGGATCGACTGTTGGATCAATTCGCCAAATTCGCCGATTACCCCGCCAAGCGCAGCCAGCCCGCTTAGCTTGAGCAGGTCTGTCATGAAGCCGTCAAAGTCCCCCGCCATCAGCTTCTTGAAACAGGCGCTGATTTTTTCCAACGCCTCGAAAATTTCGTCTTCGTTGTTGTTCCACGTCTCCAACAGCTTGCGGCTGAGGAAATTGGAAATACCTATCGGCCCCAGCGACAGGTCAGGGTTTCGACGCAAATAGCTTTCCATCGCTGCCGCGGAACTTTTCAGAAACCCCCAAGCGCTTCCCCAAAATTCTTTTTCGCTATTCCACCAGTTCGACAGCCCCTTACCTATGCCGTTGACGAATTCTGCCCCAGCGCCAGCAAAACCCTCACGTTCCCATTCCAACACGAAGGGTGCGAACTTGTCGGTCATTTTGACTTCGAAATCGAACAGACCGGCGACGAGTGTTTTTTCCAGTTCCCAAGCTTCTTGCTCAGTTGCGCCGATGTCGCGGCCGGGGTTGGTCAATGCTTGGGCGGCACCGTTGTAAGGAGCTTCACCATATAGCGCGACACCTAGATCGGTTCTGAGCGCGCCCGTGCCCGTTACAGCATCCCGCGCGCCAACAGAGATTGGCGCGGTCGTCGGAAGTTCAGCCACCAGCATGGCGCCAGCACCATCGCGTAGTTCTATGGGCATATCCACAATGGGTGTATTGAAGCCGTCATCGTACAAAAACTGGACGCCAATGGGTCGGGCACATTTGCCCGTTGGACATGCAAATTCTCCGGCGTTGACCATGCCTACCGGTTCTGCACGAGCCGTAATTTCATCAGGGTCCATCCTGAGTTTCCTTTTTGCTCATAGCCTGCTTGAGGGCTTTGATACGCTCATCCTCCGCGTGGTCAGAGTGCAGTATCGCGCTGGTCTGATTATTGAGCCAGTGCCGCCCGAAAAATGCGGCCCAAGCTGAAATAAGGAAGAGGTTTTCAAACCGGAGGAATCCTGCTTGACGGGCGACGGAGACCGCATGAGAGATCTCCCGCGTCAGAAGGCTATCGGAGAGATGATTAAGCTCCGTTGGAAAGGTTTTCCTCAGCAAACCTGAGATCTTGTTGATATCGCGTCGGGTTTGATCCGTGCGAAACACATCCATTTCGTAACTGCTGAGAGTCAGAGGGCCCACAGCGCGGTTTGATGCCGGTATCAGCTTGTTGGGCGAGACTTCCAAAACGCCCTTCCCGTTGTCCTGTTCGATGAGCAGTGTCAGCTGATGACCCCCGGATGTGGTAAACCATTTGCTGATCCGTTCTGGCCACGTTGCGATGATTGAAAAATACTGCGCCGCAATTCTTGGTTCCCAAAATCGAAAGAACTGCCAGCCGTCTTCATTTTCGCATTGGACTTTGGTGAATTTTCGGAAGTGGTCGCGGAGTTCATCATGGGACGCGGTGGTCCGAACAAGAACACCGGTTGATCGTCCCCAATGCTTTTCGAAATAGTCGCGATGAAATGCGGGGGCGGTTTGGCCGGCAACGCTCTGATCCTCCGGCAAGGTCAGGTCGACCAGATAGGGGGCTGCCTCTTCCACATCTGTGGACAGCTCGCCCTTGAACAAGCAGGTCGTGGGCACGTCTACGACATCAAGGTCAAACAGCCCTGTGACATTTTTTTCGAAGGGTGCCATCAACCAGAAGATATGTCCGGTGGTCACCATGAAACGCCAGATGCAACAAGGCCTCATCTGGCGACGCATCGCTGCTGATCCCTGCAAAGCGATGGCGCTGGGTATTCAATTGCAGCTCTTGATGTTCAGGCGGGGCAGCCTCGAACGAGATTGTGGACATAAATCAGGTCGCTAAAAGGTTTTGAACGAATCTGGGGCAATCATTCCAAGCTTGCCGGCGTTATGCAAACACTCGGTCAGGGGTGGGCGACGAGGCGGCCGTTGTAAGCCGAAGACTTCAGCGCCCCGGGATCGCCGCGCGGGCGGGGGATTTCTCCCAGGCGTCGATCACGTCCATCGCCTGCTGGCCGGTTTCGACGAATTTGAACAGGCTGAGATCCTCTTCCGAGATGGTGCCCGCGTCGGCCAGGGCCTCCCAGTTGATGATGGAGCGCCAGAACTCTTCGCCGAACAAGAGGAACGGAACCGGCGCCATGCGGCCGGTCTGGATCAGGGTCAACGCTTCGAAGGTTTCATCCAACGTGCCGAACCCGCCCGGGAAGACGGCGACGGCCTTGGCGCGCATCAGGAAATGCATTTTGCGGATGGCGAAGTAGTGGAAATTGAAGCACAGCTCCGGCGTGACATATGCGTTGGGGGCTTGCTCATGTGGCAGCACGATGTTGAGCCCGATGGAGCGCCCGCCCGCGTCAATGGCGCCGCGGTTGCCGGCCTCCATCACGCCGGGGCCGCCGCCGGTGACGATGACGTCCTCATGCCCGTCAGAGCGTTCGGTCATCAGTTTGGCGAAGATGCGGGCTTCTTCGTAATATTGCGACAGGCCCGACAGCGTTTCGGTGCGCGCGGTGTCTTTCTTTGCAGGCTCCGGAATGCGCGCGCCGCCGAACAGCACGATGGTGGAGCGGATGTCTTCCTCATCCATCAGCATCTCCGGTTTGAGCAGTTCCAGCTGCAACCGCACCGGGCGCAATTCGTCGCGGCACAGGAATTCGTTGTCCGCAAAGGCCAAAGCATATGCGGGGGAGCGGGTCTGCGGGGTGTCGGGCACCTCTTGTGCGGCTTCGACGTCCTGCTTGGAATAGCGGAACGGGTGCTTTCGGTTGTCGTCTTTCATCGTAGCCCTCTTGATTGCCTTTGGCGTTCCGTTAGGTCTATAGGCTGCACAACGCTGACGCCACACACGATTAGAGGAAGCCGACATATGTCCAACGCTCAACTTGAGACCGCAATCGAGGCCGCATGGGATGCGCGCGACACGATCACGCCGGCCACCACCGGCGAGCAACGCGACGCGATCGAAGATACTTTGAATGCGTTGGACAGCGGCAAGCTGCGCGTGGCGGAGAAGCAAGACGATGGGTCATGGTATGTGAACCAATGGGCCAAGAAGGCCGTGCTGCTGGGATTCCGCATCAAAGACATGGAGCAGCATGACGGCGGCGCACAAGGTGGTGGCTGGTGGGACAAGGTCGACAGCAAGTTCAAAGGCTGGGGCGACAATCAGTGGAAAGCGGCGGGCTTCCGCGCCGTGCCAAATTGCGTGGTCCGCAAATCTGCCTATATCGCGCCGACCGTGGTGCTGATGCCGTCCTTCGTGAACCTCGGCGCATATGTAGACGAGGGCACCATGGTCGACACATGGGCCACCGTCGGATCCTGCGCGCAGATCGGCAAGAATGTGCACCTGTCGGGCGGCGTCGGCATTGGCGGCGTGTTGGAGCCGATGCAGGCCGGGCCGACCATCATTGAAGACAATTGCTTCATCGGGGCGCGGTCCGAAGTGGTTGAGGGCTGCATCGTGCGTGAAGGGTCCGTGCTTGGCATGGGCGTGTTCATCGGCCAGTCCACCAAGATCGTGGACCGCGAGACTGGCGAAGTGATGTATGGCGAAGTGCCGCCCTACTCGGTGGTTGTGGCAGGTTCGATGCCATCGAAGAACGGCATCAACCTGTATTGCGCGGTCATCGTGAAGCGGGTGGACGAGCGCACGCGGTCCAAAACAGGCATCAACGAGTTGCTGCGGGACTAAGTCACCGCTGCGATCCAAACCATTTTGTGCGAAGGCTGTCATAGCGGCCGTCTTCGCGCATTTGCAGCAGCGCGCGGTTAATCGGTTCGCGCAGCGGGCTGCCTGACGGCAACGCCATGCCGTAATTTTCAGGCTTGAACACGCGCTGCACCATGCGGGCCTTCCCGGCCCCGCGTGTGCGGACGTAGTAGGACAGGATCGGCCCGTCGAAGAAGATGGCATCCAGCGTTTTGGCCTCAAACGCGGCGAAAGCATTTTCCACGTTGGCGAAGGTGATGTAGTTGATTTCCCGCTGGTCGAGATACAGCGCGGCGGTAGAGTCTTGCAGCGTTCCAACCCTGCGATCCTCCAGGTCATTCACTGAAGTGACCGAGTTCTGCAGCGCATCAACCGTCATCGCGGCAGTAATTTTTGCAACGAACACGGAGACGATGAACAGGCTGGCCACCACCAGGACAACAGCAAAGAACCGGCCGGCTCGCGAAATTGGCATGCGCTCTTCGAAACCGCCATTGACCACCAGGTTGAGGGCCCACCAAAACGCCGGGAAGACGGCCTCTTTTGCGGGGCGGTCGAAATAGGGCTGGCGCCGGCGCTCAAACAGCCACATCAGCATTCCGCCGCCAAACAGAAGGCCAATCGCGATCAACACGGCGACCGCAATGTCGCGGGTGAACAACGCGCCGAGGACAGAAGACCCGCTTTTTTCCAGCGGTAGCATGATCTGTAGCCCGCTGTTGAATATCGGTTGAGAGAAATCCAGAGCGGTTTCCCGTTCTGCCGTGATCGAGATGTTGGCAATGGCGCCGTCTGCCTCGCCGTTTTTGACGCGATCCAGCATCTCGGCGAAGGTATCTGCGCGGTCAAATTCGGTGCGGCGCCCGAGGTCGGCCGCCAGCATTTGCCAGAGCTCCACGCTGAAACCGATGTCGGCGTCGTTCTCGACCATCGAGAAGGGCGCGCGGGTCACAGTTGTGATCTTGATTGGATCTTCCTGCGCCATAACCGGCATTGCGATAGAAGCCATAACGGCCAACATAATGAATCTTAACATAATTGCGCCGTCCCCACGTTGCACCGTGTACCCTAGCCAAGTGTCCTTCCCGTCTCAAGAGTCTTGACAGTTTTGTGCCGGCGCGGCACTCGGACCCGCAGGGAACGCATGCGGATCGAAAAGGGCAAACCTAATGGCGAAACCGGGGGCAAAGGCGGGCTCAAAGCACCAGGTGTTTACCTTGCTCGTCGAGGTTGGACGCAAAGACGGTGACGATCTGCCGGACGGCGCCAGCGGTGCGGCGATGGTTTGCTATTCCAGCGGCGTGGACGAGGCGGAGGCCGTTCGCGAATGCGTGGCATTGCTCAAGCAGGCCGGATTGGCCCCTCTGGACGTGACGGGTTACGGCAGCTTGGACGAAAGGCTGGCGGAAGGACATGACATCCCGGACGAAGAGCGCGAACTGATGCAACGCGCGCGCGACGAGAATTCGATTGTCGTGGCGCAAAGCACCACCTTTTTTGAAGAAAAAGGGTCAGGGCAGGGAGCGACGGAGACCTAGTTCTGGTAGCCGGACTTGTGCTCGGCCGCGAAACAGCGGGCTTCTTCCACCGACAATACCTTGCCGACGGTTTGACCTGATTTCGGCATGCTTTCCAGCGCGCATTTGCCGACTTTCAGGGTCGCGGCGGTTTCCAATTGGATTTGATAAAGCTGTGCCTTCGGGGCAAGTTCCCAATGCTGCGCCTTGCGCCCGTCCTTAATGGCCCAAGCCGGCACCAACACCGTTTCAGCGCCGAACAGGTATTCTGCAGTGTCGGACGTAATCGCGACGCGATGATCCGCGCCAATCACCAGATCCTGGTCCAGCCCGAAATACGGCGCGCGGATGCAGATGGCCGTTTTTGTCATCGGGGTTTTCAGAATGTGTTTCACGGCGACTGCAACATTGTTGCCATCAAGGACCAGATCGCCTGGCACCAGTTCCTGCAATTCGACCGGGCCGTCTGGCGTTGCCACTCGCGTGGTCCCCAACAGACCTGTTTCCGCGCAGGCCTGTGGCGCCGCGTTGATGTTCCCAATGCCGGGAAGAACGCCGCCGCCAACTGACGGCCGCCCATTTGCCTGTAGCACGAGTTCCGGCTGGGTCGAGACCCTGCCGAGATATGCTAATTGGCCATATGCCTGTACTGTGATCTGCTTCATAACTCTTTATCCCACACAAACCGAACATGGTTTCCGTTGGGGAATGAGTAACTGCCAATCTGTTCGAATTGGTGAACGATCAAGGGCGATTTACTGATAATTTTAAGACATTGCGGCCCAACTTGTGTTCAAATTGGGGCCGACCCACTGCGATTTTTGACGCACCTGGCCATGGCGGATTACGCCGTTTTGCTTGTTGCCTTGAGCGGGGCATGGCAGAACACGGGCAAGCCTCATCATGGACGGAAACCCATATGACACAAGCACTTGACCCGGTGGCATTGACCGCAGACCTTGTCCGATGCGCCTCGGTCACGCCGGAAGAAGGCGGGGCATTGCAGCTGCTGCAACGCATTTTGGGTGAGGCCGGATTTGAGTGTCACCGCGTTGATCGGGGCGAGGTTTGCAACCTCTATGCGCGCTGGGGCCGCAAAGGGGCCAATCGCAGCTTTGGGTTCAACGGCCACACCGATGTGGTGCCGGTTGGCGACGCTGCCGACTGGAGCGTTGACCCGTTCGGGGCCGAGATCAAGGGCGGCTGGCTTTACGGGCGTGGCTCCACAGACATGAAATCCGGCGTCGCGGCCTTTGCCGCCGCTGCTGTGGATTTTGTGCGGGAGTCGCCACCTGACGGGGCAGTCATTCTGGCGATCACCGGCGACGAAGAGGGGCCGGCAACGGACGGAACCGTGGCGTTGCTGGATTGGATGTCAGAGCAAGGCGAGGCGATGACCGGCTGCCTGGTGGGTGAGCCCACCTGTCCCAACGAGATGGGCGAGATGATGAAAATCGGGCGGCGCGGGTCGATGACGGCCTATTTCACGGTGAAGGGCGTGCAGGGACACTCGGCCTACCCGCACCGCGCGTTGAATCCGGTGCCGGTGATGGCGCGGCTGGTGGACCAGTTGGACAGACATGAGATGGATCAGGGGACTGACCACTTTGACGCCTCCACCCTGGCAGTCACCACGATTGACACCGGCAACCCCGCCAACAACGTGATCCCTGCGGAATGCCGCGCAACCGTGAACATCCGCTTCAACGACGCGCATAGCTCGGGGTCCATTGCCCAGTGGTTGCAGAGCGTCGCGGACGCATTGGCGGAAGAAAGCGGGGCCACGATTTCGATGCAAGTGAAGGTGTCCGGCGAAAGCTTTGTGACCCCGCCGGGCGAGTTGTCAGCCATGGTCGCTACGGCCGTGGAGGCAGAGACCGGCAAGGTGCCGGAGATGTCGACCTCGGGCGGTACCTCAGACGCGCGGTTTGTCAAGGATCACTGCCCGGTGGTGGAGTTCGGCTTGGTGGGTAAGACCATGCATCAGGTGGACGAGCGGGTGCGGGTGGACCAAATCCACCAGCTGAAAGCGATCTATGGCCGCATTCTGCGGGACTATTTTGCGTAAAACACTGGTCGTCATGGTCAAGGAGCCGCATCCGGGCCGCGTCAAAACCCGCCTTGGGGCTGATCTGGGGATGGTGGCTGCGGCGTGGTGGTTCCGCCACCAGGTGCACCGGTTGCTGCGCAGCCTTGAAGACCCCCGTTGGGAGCTGGTGCTGGCGGTGTCGCCTGACGCTGAGGGGCTGGCCAGCCGGGTTTGGCCCGCCCATCTGCCACGGATAGCGCAAGGTCGGGGCGACCTTGGCGCACGGATGGGGCGGCTGTTGCGTGGCTTGCCGCCCGGGCCGGTCTGCATCATCGGTGCCGATATCCCTGACGTGACTTCGGCGCGGGTCGCAAGCGCCTTCAAGGCGCTTGGGCGCGCCGAGGCGGTTTTTGGGCCTTCGGAGGATGGCGGGTACTGGCTCATAGGTATGCGCCGCTCAGCGGCGGTGCCTGTGGGAATCTTTGCGGACGTGCGTTGGTCCAGTGCGCACGCGCTGCGCGACACCGAGCGCAGCTTGGCGGGCTTGCGCATAGCGCATGTAGACCGGCTGCGTGATGTGGACACCGTTGGCGACCTTTGAGCGCTTGGGGATTTGCATTTTTTGGGCAGAAAGAAGCTGAGTGCGCCGCGCCGTGGGCCATGCTAGGAGCTGAGGGATGAGCAAGCTTCCTTCCCGCGACGATATTCTACAATGGATTTCGGACAACCCGACCAAAACCGCCAAACGCGACATTGCGCGGGCCTTTGGCATCAAGGGGCAGGCGCGGATTGACCTGAAACGCATGTTGAAGGAGCTGGAGGCGGACGGCCATCTGACCAAGCGCAAGAAGACCTATCGGGAAAAGGACGGGCTGCCGCCTGTGTCGGTCTGTCGGGTCATTGGGCCAGATGCGGACGGTGACCTGTTTTTGGAACCGGCCGAGTGGGAAGGCGAGGGCGATGCGCCGCGCATCTTGTTTGTTGAGAAGAAAGGTGACCCGGCCTTGGCGGAAGGGGACCGCGCACTGTGCAGATTGGCCAAGGTGAGCGGCGAAGATCACGCCTATGAGGCGCGGCTGATCCGGCGCATCGGCGCAGGGCCTGCAAAGATCATCGGGCTGTTCAGGGCATCCTCCGAAGGGGGGCGGATCACGCCGATCGACAAAGGATCGGACCGCGAATGGCGGGTGGCTGCGGGCGCGACCGAAGGGGCCAAAGACGGCGAGCTGGTCGAGGCGGAACAGACCGGGCCCAAGTCCCGCATGGGGCTGCCGCAGGCGCGGATCACCGCGCGGTTGGGTGACCCATCTGCCGCCAAAGCGGTGTCTTTGATTGCGATCCATCAGCACCAGATACCGGATGATTTTCCGGAAGAGGTGGTTGCGGATGCCGAGGCCGCAAAGCCTGTTTCGCTGGGAAAACGCGAAGATTTGCGGGACCTGCCTTTGGTGACGATCGACCCGTCGGATGCGCGCGATCATGACGACGCCTGCTACGCGCATGCCGATGACGACCCGAAGAACAAAGGCGGCCACGTGGTTTGGGTGGCGATTGCCGATGTGGCGCATTATGTGACGCCGGGGTCGCGGCTGGACCGGGAGGCCCGTAAACGGGGCAATTCCACCTATTTCCCCGACCGCGTGGTGCCGATGCTGCCGGATGCGCTTTCAGGCGATCTTTGCTCCCTGCATGAGGGCGTGGAGCGGGCCTGCATCGCGGTGCGCATGGTGCTGGACAAGGACGGCAACAAGCTGGGGCACCGGTTTGTGCGCGGGCTGATGAATTCCCCTGCTGCGTTGAATTATGAGGAGGTGCAGGCGGGGCAGGACGGGCGGCCAAACGACAAGGTTGCGCCTTTGATGGACGGTGTGATTGCGCCCCTCTATGTGGCCTATGAGGCCCTGAAAGCCGCGCGGGAGCGGCGGCAACCGTTGGAGCTGGACCTGCCGGAGCGCAAGATAGTGCTCGATGATGAAGGCCGTGTGACGAGCGTCGCGTTTCGCGATCGGCTGGACGCCCATAAGCTGATCGAGGAATTCATGGTGCTGGCCAATGTCGCGGCCGCCGAGACGTTGCAGGAAAAGAAGGTGCCGCTGCTGTTCCGGGTGCATGAGGAACCTTCGCCTGAGAAGCTGGAGAGCCTGCGGGAGATCGCGGGGGCGTCTGGGTTCAACTTGGCCAAGGGGCAGGTTTTGCAGACCCGGCACCTGAACCGGCTGCTGGCGCAGGCGCAGGACACGGAACATGCGGAGTTGATGAATATCAGCGCCCTGCGGTCGATGACGCAGGCTTACTATGCGCCCGAGAATTTCGGGCATTTCGGGTTGGCCTTGAAGAATTACGCGCATTTTACCTCGCCCATTCGGCGGTATGCCGACCTGATCGTGCACCGCGCGCTGGTGAGTGCTCATAAATGGGGCGGTGACGGGTTGGATGCGGCGGCGATAGACGGCCTGAAAGAAACCGGGGAGCATATTTCCACGACGGAGCGGCGCTCGATGGTGGCGGAGCGGGACACGACAGACCGCTACCTGGCGGCTTTTTTGGCTGACCGGGTTGGCACCGAGGTGGCGGGGCGCATTTCCGGCGCGGTCAGCTTCGGCGTGTTTGTGAAATTGGACGAGACCGGCGCGGACGGGCTGGTGCCGGTGCGTGGCATTGGGCGGGAGTATTTTGTACATGACCGCGAGGCGCAGACACTGCGGGGCGAAAAGACGGGGCTGACGCTTGGTTTGGGGCAGCGCGTCTTGGTTCGCATTGCGGAGGCCACACCGATGACCGGCGGGTTAACGCTCGACTTGCTGGAACTGGAGGGCCGCGCTGTGCCGCAAAACCCCGGCGGGCGACGACCCGGGGGCAGTGGCGGGCGGCGCAAGCTGGTCAAGCACCGCAAGAAGGGATCAAAGCTGCGCAAGAAGGCCGCGCGCCGCAAATAGCGCGCATACTGCGCCGGGGCTTTCAGCTTCGGCCGAGAAGCGCTAGATTGCCCGCCAACAAGAAACGGAACAAAAATCCGGGCGGTACTCAGATGAACAGGTTAATTTCAGGGATAATCGTGGCTTTGGCGGGGGCAGTGCCGGCTATCGCACTTGAACGCTCTGTGCGGCCCGAACCGCGACCGGTGATTGAATTGGCAGCCGCCAGCACATCGGGCGTGGTGCTGACAGGCGCGCAAGTGCCGGGGGTTGTGCGCTCCATTCGACCTCAAATCCGTGGGACCGTCTCAGCCCCGGTTGTGCAGGTGGCGGATAAGGCCGGGTTTGGTACTTGGATCAAAGGGTTCCGGGGGCGGGCCTTGGCCAAAGGGATTTCGCCGGAGACCTTTGATCGCGCGTTTCGCGGGGTGACATATGACCCCGAGGTGATCAAACGCGACCGCAACCAGTCGGAATTTACCAAGACCTTGTGGGATTACCTGGACTCAGCGGCCAGCGACACGCGGATTGCCAATGGCAAGGCGGCGATGCGCAAACATGGCGCGGTGCTGGACCGGATAGAGGCGCGGTTTGGCGTGGACAAACATGTGGTCGCTGCTGTTTGGGGATTGGAGAGCGCCTATGGAACCTTTCGCGGATCCAAGGATCTGGTGGGTTCGCTGGCAACGCTGGCCTTTGACGCGCGGCGTGGCGCCTTCTTTGAGCAGCAGCTGGTTGCGGGTCTGAAGATCATTCAGGCGGGCGATGTCGCACCCCGGTCCATGACCGGATCGTGGGCGGGGGCGATGGGACATACCCAGTTTATCCCGACCTCGTACCTCGACTACGCGGTGGATTTCACCGGCGACGGCAAGCGCGACATTTGGTCGGATAATCCCACGGATGCACTGGCCTCGACCGCAAACTATCTGGCGAAGTTTGGCTGGGTAACAGGCCAGCCATGGGGGGTTGAGGTGCAGGTGTCGGATGGGTTTGACTACACGCTAGCCAACCGCAAGGTGCTGAAATCCCCCGCCGATTGGGGCGGTTTGGGAGTGAAGGACATGCAGGGCCGGGTCGTGCCCAACCATGGGGCGGCCTCGATCCTGCTGCCTGCGGGCGCCGAGGGTGCGGCCTTCATGATCTTCAAGAATTTCGAGGTGATCGAGCGCTACAACACGGCCGACGCCTATGTGATCGGGGTCGGGCATCTGTCGGACCGGTTGCGCGGCGGGCCGGCGATCAAGGCCAGCTGGCCGCGCGGGGACCGGGCTTTGACCTTCAAGGAGCGGGTCGAGATGCAGAAACTGCTGACCGCGAAAGGGTTTGATACACGCAAGATTGACGGCAAGATCGGTCCGCTGACGATCAACGCGGTGCGGCGGTATCAGAAGTCGCAGGGGCTGGTGCAGGACGGCTATGCCAGCCTGCGGATATTGCAGAGGTTGCGCTGATCTCATTGAGCGCCTGCGCGCGCATTTTTCTAGGAGATATCGGCAGGCGCGTTGCTCTTTCGAGGGGGTGTCGCTCTGCCTAGACGTGGTTTGAGTATTTTGGCCAAAACGAAGCCCGATTGCCGCATCTCTGTGTAAGGGCTGGCCTTTGTAGGGCGTATCGGTTAGGTGCGCGCAACACTTCCATTCAAGGTTAGATCTCATGGACCTTCGCAATATTGCGATCATCGCGCACGTTGACCACGGCAAGACCACGCTGGTGGACGAATTGTTGAAACAGTCGGGTTCGTTCCGGGAAAATCAGGCTGTGGCCGAGCGGGCGATGGACAGCAACGATCTGGAGCGGGAGCGCGGGATCACCATTCTGGCCAAGGCCACGTCAGTTGAGTGGAAAGGCATCCGCGTCAACATCGTCGACACGCCGGGTCACGCCGATTTTGGCGGCGAGGTGGAGCGCATCTTGTCGATGGTGGACGGGGTTGTGCTGCTGGTGGACGCGGCCGAAGGGCCGATGCCACAGACCAAGTTTGTGACCTCGAAAGCGCTTGCGCTGGGGCTGCGCCCGATTGTGGTGCTCAATAAGGTCGACAAACAGGACGCGGAACCGGATCGCGCGCTGGACGAGTGTTTTGATCTTTTTGCCAATCTTGGGGCGAATGACGATCAACTGGATTTCCCGTCCATGTACGCTTCTGGCCGGTCGGGCTGGGCAGATATGGAACTGGACGGCCCGCGCAAGGATTTGACCGCGTTGCTGGACCTGATCGTCGACCATGTGCCCGCGCCCGCACAGATGGCGGCGCGTGCCGAGCCGTTTCGGATGCTGGCCACGACGCTTGGGTCGGACCCGTTCATTGGCCGTTTGCTGACCGGGCGCGTGGAGAGCGGGACCCTGAAAGCTGGCGAGACCGTGAAGGCGTTGTCACGCGACGGGAGCAAGATCGAGCAGTTCCGCTGTACCAAGATCATGGCCTCGCGGGGCCTGAATTTCGAGGCGATTGATGTGGCTGAGGCCGGTGACATCGTGTCACTGGCCGGTATGTCGAAGGCAACCGTGGCGGACACGATTTGCGCGGTTGAGGTGGAAGACGCGATCCCGGCGCAGCCGATTGACCCGCCGACGATCACGGTGACATTTGGGATCAACGACTCGCCGCTGGCGGGCAAGGACGGCAAGAAGGTTCAGTCTCGGGTCATTCGCGACCGGCTGATGAAAGAGGCCGAAAGCAACGTCGCGATCAAAGTCACGGACACGCCGGGCGGCGACGCGTTTGAAGTTGCGGGCCGCGGCGAATTGCAAATGGGCGTGTTGATCGAAAACATGCGCCGCGAGGGGTTTGAACTTTCGATCTCGCGCCCGCAGGTGCTGTTTCAAGAGATTGACGGCGTGCGCCATGAGCCGGTCGAAGAGGTCACCATTGACGTGGATGACGAATATTCCGGGTCGGTGATTGAGAAGATCACCGGCGTTCGCAAAGGCGAGATGACGGAGATGAAACCGGCGGGCGCCGGCAAGACGCGGATCATTGCGCACGTCCCGTCGCGCGGGCTGATCGGGTATCACGGCGAGTTTCTGACCGATACGCGTGGGACCGGGGTTCTGAACCGGGTGTTCCATGAATGGGCGCCGCATAAGGGTGACATTCCGGGGCGGCGCGCCGGGGTTTTGATCTCTATGGAAAATGGCGTTTCGGTGGCCTACGCGATCTTCAACCTGGAGGACCGTGGGAAGTTTTTCGTAGGCAGTCAGGAGAACGTCTATCAGGGCATGATCATCGGCGAACATAGCCGGGAGAATGACCTGGAGGTGAACCCGCTGAAAGGCAAGAAGCTGACGAACGTGCGGGCTTCTGGCACGGATGAGGCAGTTCGGCTGACGACGCCGGTGCGCATGTCGCTGGAGGAGGCGATTGCCTACATCGATAATGACGAGCTGGTTGAGGTGACCCCGAATGCCATCCGTTTGCGCAAGCGCCATCTGGACCCGCATGAGCGGAAGAGGGCGTCTCGGCAGGCTTGATCTGTCTGGTATTTGAGTATTTTTTGCCAAAACGAAGCTGCATATGAGGACGCGTCCGCCACGGTGGGCGCGTCGCATTGGGCGGCCGCGCCTGTTTGGCAAACCCGCCCGTCAGTGGCCCAGAATGCCCGGCAGGTTGAGGCCGTTTTCCCGCGCGCAATCAAGCGCCATATCATAGCCTGCATCCGCGTGACGCATCACGCCGGTGGCCGGATCATTCCACAACACATTGGCAATCCGGCGGTCTGCGTCCTCGGTTCCGTCGCAGCAGATGACCATGCCCGAGTGCTGCGAGAAGCCCATGCCGACGCCACCACCGTGATGCAGCGACACCCATGTCGCACCGCCCGCCACATTCAGCATCGCATTGAGCAACGGCCAGTCTGATACAGCGTCAGAGCAGTCCTTCATCGCCTCGGTTTCGCGGTTTGGCGACGCAACAGAACCGCTGTCCAAATGATCGCGCCCGATCACGACAGGGGCGCTCAGCTCACCCGTGCGGACCATTTCGTTGAACGCCAAGCCCAGCTTGTGGCGCAGGCCGAGGCCAACCCAGCAAATGCGGGCGGGCAGGCCCTGAAATTCGATCCGCTCCCGCGCCATGTTCATCCAGTTGTGCAGATGCGGGTCCGCGATCAGGTCTTTGACCTTGGCGTCTGTCTTGTAGATGTCTTCGGGGTCGCCAGACAGGGCGCACCAACGGAAGGGGCCGATGCCGCGGCAGAATAAGGGGCGGATATAGGCGGGGACGAACCCGGGGAAGGCAAACGCGTTTTCCAGCCCTTCTTCCTGTGCCATCTGCCGGATGTTGTTGCCGTAATCCAGCGTCGGCACGCCTGCATTCCAGAAATTGACCATCGCGGCGACCTGCACTTTCATGGACGCGCGTGCCGCCTTTTCCACGCCTTTGGGGTCGGTCTCCTGTTTCCGGCGCCAATCCGCAACGGTCCAGCCTAGGGGGAGGTAGCCGTGAACGGGGTCGTGCGCGCTGGTCTGGTCGGTGACCATATCGGGTTTGATGCCGCGTCTGAGCAGTTCGGGAAAGACGCCGGCGGCATTGCCAATGAGGGCCACGGACTTCGCCTCGCCCACGGCGGTCCACTTGTTGATCATGGCCAATGCTTCATCCAGGTCATGCGTCTTTTCATCGACATAGCGGGTGCGCAGCCGGAAATCGGCGCGGGTTTCGTCGCATTCAACGGCTAGGCAACACGCGCCTGCCATGACGGCGGCCAAAGGCTGCGCGCCGCCCATCCCGCCCAGGCCGGCCGTCAGGATCCAGCGGCCCTTGAGGTTGCCCTCATAGTGCTGACGGCCAGCTTCCATGAAGGTTTCATAGGTGCCCTGCACGATGCCCTGGGTGCCGATGTAAATCCATGATCCGGCGGTCATCTGGCCATACATGGCCAGCCCCTTCTTATCGAGCTCGTTGAAGTGGTCCCAGGTCGCCCAATGCGGCACGAGGTTTGAGTTGGCGATCAACACGCGCGGGGCGTCCTTGTGGGTGTTAAACACACCAACAGGTTTGCCGGACTGCACAAGCAGCGTTTGGGTGTCTTCAAGGTCCTTGAGGGACGCGACGATGGCGTCAAAGTCCTCCCACGTGCGCGCGGCGCGGCCGATGCCGCCATAGACGACCAATTCATGGGGATTTTCAGCGACGTCAGGGTGCAGGTTGTTCATCAGCATCCGCATCGGCGCCTCCGTCAGCCAGCTCTTGGCGGTGATATCGGAACCGGTTGGGGGGTATATATCGCGCAGGTTATGGCGGGAATTTGTCATGTGAGGTCTCCGTTCAAAACGATGTGCGAGAGTTTGCCCAACAGGCGGGACAGCGGGCGACGCAGGCGCGTGGATTTTGCGGCGTCATAGGCCCAGGGGCTGGCTTCGGTTGTCAGGTAGGTGGACTGGGCAAGCTCCATTTGAATGGTGTGGATGCCGTTGCCCGGCTGGCCGTAGTGGCGCGTTGTCCACCCCCCTTTGAACCGCCCGTTTAGGACTGTGGTGTAGCCGTCTTCGGCGCGACACAATCCGTAGACAGCGGTTTCCAGCAGGCGGGCGCAGGTGTTGCCTTCATTTGTGCCGACGTTGAAATCGGGCAGCTTGCCGTCAAACAGGTGCGGGATTCTGCTGCGGATGGAATGGCAGTCAAAGAGGATCGCTACCCCATGCAGATCGCGGACGCGTTGCAATTCTTCCGTCATCGCGGCGTGGTAGGGCGCGTGATACGCGCGGCGGCGCGCGTCGACATCGGCAATTGTGGGCGGGATGTCCCAGATATCCTTGCCGTCGAAATCGGTCAGCGGCACCAGGGCGGTGGTGTTTTGCCCGGGATAAAGGCTCGCGCCGGACGGGTCGCGATTGGCGTCGATCACGTAGCGATGAAAGTTCGCGCGGACCGTGGTCGCGTCCGACAGCAACCCGTCATAAAGCTGGTCGGTATGCCAGTCAGTATCCGACAGCTGGCGTCCGTTTTGGTTCAGCTTGGCCGCGATGTCTTCGGGCACGAACGTTCCGGTATGCGGCAGGCCCAGAACGATCGGGCCTGTGCCCTGTTTGACGCTGACCGGGGTCATTCGGCCCATCCCTGCACGTAGGCTGGCAAATCTGCGGACGCGACGAAAACCCCGGTTTCAACCAAGCCGGCGGCCGCTTCGATTGACGGGGCCAAATGACGATCTTCGACGATTGCCGGCACTTTGCCACGCAGCACGGACATCGCCGTTTTCAAAGGGGCGCTGGTGTGCAACGGCGCGCGAAACTCAATTCCCTGCGCGCCGCACATGGCCTCGACACCTAGGATCACGTTCAGGTTCTTGTTCATACGCAACAGCCGGCGGGCCGCATGGGCGGCCATGCTGACGTGATCTTCCTGGTTGGCCGAGGTGGGGGTGCTGTCCGTGGTGCAGGGATTGGCGAGATGTTTGTTTTCGCTCATCAGGGCGGCTGTCGTCACCTCGGCAATCATCAGACCGGAGTTCAGGCCCGGGTCTGGGGTTAGGAACGGTGGCAGATCGAATGACAAGGTCGGATCGACCATAAGCGCCACCCGACGTTGTGCAATTGCGCCGATCTCGGAAATGGCCACGGCGATTTGGTCCGCCGCAAAGCCCACCGGCTCGGCATGGAAGTTTCCACCAGAAACCACCAGATCATCATCCACCAACACCAGCGGGTTGTCGGTGACCGCATTTGCCTCGATTTCAAGGGTCCGTGCCGCAAAATGCAGAAGGTCCATTGCCGCCCCGGTCACCTGCGGCTGGCATCGAATGCAGTAGGGGTCCTGCACCCGGCTATCGCCGTCCACATGGCTTTCGCGGATCTGCGAGCCTTCCATCAGGGCCCGCTGGGCACGGGCCACGGCAATCTGTCCTGCGTGCCCCCGCAGCGTATGGATCGCGTCCTCCAAAGGGGCGGTCGATCCCATAATGGCGTCCGTAGAAAGCGCGCAGGTCAGCACGCTGGTTGCTGCATTGCGCCAAGCGCCCCACAGGCCCACCAAGGCGCAAGCCGTTGAGAATTGCGTGCCGTTTATCAGGGCAAGGCCTTCTTTTGGGCCAAGCACGATTGGTGCGATGCCCGCTTGGGAGAGGGCTTCGCCGGCAGGCATTCTTGTGCCATCAAAAATGGCTTCGCCTTCGCCAATCATCGCGGCGGCCATATGGGCCAGCGGCGCCAGATCGCCGGAAGCCCCAACAGACCCTTGGGAGGGGATCACGGGCGTAACCCCCTTTTCCAGCATGTCCTGGATCATCTCGACTGTGGTCATCGCGACGCCGGATGCGCCGCGCCCAAGCGACAACAGTTTGAGGACCATCATCAGGCGCGTGGTCGCTTCGTCCAACGCCTCGCCCACGCCGCAGCAATGCGACAGGATGAGGTTGCGCTGCAGCGTGGCCACGTCCTTGGCCGCGATCTTGACGCTGGCGAGTTTTCCGAACCCCGTATTCACACCGTAGACGGCGGCATCACCATTGGCGGCATGTGACACAAGCGCCTGGGCCGCATGGATGCCGGCATAAGATGACGGGTCCAGAACAACGGCGTGGGTGTTTGACCAGATGTCGTGCAACTGCTCGAGCGTTGCCATGCCGGGCGTGAGTGTGACGGTCATAGCGACCCTTTGTAGATGCGGTGGTGAAGCGGGTTGAACCCGATGCGATAGGCGAGCTCTGCCGGGTGGCTGACATCCCAGACGCAAAGGTCGGCAGAGGCGCGCGGAACAATCCTGCCGCAATCCAATGCGCCAAGCGCCGCAGCCGCATGGGCCGTCACACCCAGCAACGCTTCGAGCGGTGTCATGCGAAACAGGGTGCAGGCCATGTTCATGGACAGCAGCAATGATGTCAGCGGTGACGAGCCGGGATTGCAGTCAGTGGCCAAGGCCATCGGCACGCCATGGTTGCGGAAAGACTGGATAAGGGGGCTTTGGGTTTCACGCAGGGTATAGAAGGCCCCCGGCAGCAGCGCGGCGACGGTCCCGGCCTTTGCAAGCGCCTGAGCATCTGCGTCAGTCGCGTATTCAACATGATCCGCACTAAGCGCGCCGTATTTTGCAGCCAGCCGCGTGCCGCCGCTGTGGGACAGCTGCTCGGCGTGCAGCTTGACCGGCAATCCCAGCTCAACCGCGACGTCAAACACACGGGCAATCTGCGCGATGTCAAACGCGATCCCTTCGCAGAACCCGTCAACGGCGTCGACCAACCCCTCGGCATGAGCCGCGCGAAGTGTCGGGATGCAGATCTCGTCAACATAGGCATCCGTCCGGCCAATGAATTCAGGGGGCACCGCATGGGCACCAAGAAAGCTGGTGCGGGTGCCGATGGGCCGGGCTTTCGCGATCTGGCGGGCGACGCGCAGCATTTTCAGCTCGGTCTCTTGATCGAGGCCGTATCCGGATTTGACCTCGATCAGCGTGACGCCTTCGGCGATCAGCGCGTCCACACGCGTCAAAGCGTCGGCCAGCAACCGCTTTTCCGATGCTGCGCGGGTTGCGGCCACGGTGGAGACGATCCCACCTCCCGCGCGGGCAATCTCTTCATAGCTGGCACCGTTCAGCCTCCGCTCGAACTCTGCCGCGCGGTTGCCGCCAAACACCACATGGGTGTGGCAATCAATCAGCGCGGGGGTGACAAGCCTACCGCCCAAATCATGTTCGGGGCCGGTCCGGTAACTGTCGGGCACGTCGTCAGCGCGGCCGACCCACGCGATGCGTGCACCCTCAATCGCGATCGCTCCATCGGCGATCAGACCATATCCGTGATCGTCTTGCAGGGTCGCAACGTGGGCGTTCGTGAGGAGCATGAGACCGACTCGCTTGCTAAAATTCACTCATAATGTTTTTATGTGCGTACATAATAACCTGTCAAGCGGAGCGACAATGACCACGATTTGGGCCGAAACCGCATTGTTGCCGGGTGGGTGGGCATCCGGCGTTTCCATCGACATAGATGCCGATGGATGGATCAGTGCGGTTCAGCCGAATACAACCGCCAATGGGATGCGCGTGCCGATGCTGTTGCCCGCCCCAGTCAACGTGCACAGCCACGCGTTTCAGCGCGCCATGGCAGGGCTGACCGAACGCCGTGGCCCGGACCCAACCGACAGCTTCTGGACTTGGCGGCAGTTGATGTTCCGCTTCCTTGATCGCCTGACGCCCGACCATGTCGAAGCCATCACCGCCTTTGTGCAGATGGAGATGCTGGAAGCCGGTTACGGCGCATCGGTCGAATTTCATTACCTGCACCACCAGCCGGGTGGGACGCCCTACGACAATATTGCCGAGATCTCAGAACGGGTTATGGCCGCGGCCAATCAGACGGGAATGGGGCTATGTTTGTTGCCTGTCCATTACCAGTATGGTGGGTGTGATCAGCGCGACCTGACGGCGGGCCAGATCCGGTTTGGTAATACGTTCGAGCGGTTCCAGACGCTTCACAGTGTTGCGTCCTGCGGGATCAGCGCTGCCTCGAGTGACGCGTCCATTGGTGTGGCCCCTCATTCGTTGCGGGCCGTGGGGATCGCCGATCTCAAGGCCTATGGCACCGCCTTCCCGAGCGGGCCAATCCATATGCACCTTGCGGAACAACGGGCCGAGGTTGAGCAGGTTGAACAGGCATGGGGTGCCCGCCCGGTGGCTTGGGCTTTGGATAACATGGGATTGGATGCGCGCTGGTGCCTCATTCACTGCACGCAGATGACCCCAACCGAGACCGTGGCGCTCGCCCGCTCCGGCGCCGTCGCCGGTCTTTGCCCGATGACGGAAAGCAGCCTCGGCGACGGCATATTTGACGGGGTGCGGTGGACGGACAATTCAGGCGCCATTGCCATCGGTTCCGACAGTAACATCCGCGTCTCACTGAGTGAGGAATTGCGCACGCTGGATTACTCACAACGTCTCAGGGATGGCACGCGCGCAGCGTTTGCGTCGCATCACAAGTCCACGGCAAGACGTCTGTTCGACGAAATAGTAGCCGGTGGCGCACAGGCTTCAGGGCGCCGCACCGGGCGGATTGAACCCGGACACTGGGCGGATATGTTTGCATTGGATACGGCGTCTGAGCATCTTTGGGGCCGTGTGCGGGACACCGCCTTGGATTCCTGGCTTTTTGCGGGGGACGACCGCTTGGTGACGGATGTTTGGTCCGCTGGCCGGCATATGGTAAGGGGCGGTGAACACGTCCGGCGCGCTCAGATCGTCGCCGGGTACAAGCGGACAATTGACGCCTTGAAAGATGCCCTATGACCTTGCCCACCTTTCGCAACTGGCAAAGCGTGCAGGACGAGGTCTTGCGGCGCATTCATGCACGCGAGTGGTCGCCGGGTGAGCTGATCCCGAACGAGGCGGATTTGGCAATCGAATTCGGGTGCGCCCGTTCGACGGTGAACCGCGCGTTGCGCTCTCTGGCCGATAGCGGTCTGTTGGACCGCAGGCGCAAGGCCGGCACCCGGGTTGCGGCCCAGCCGGTGGCAAAGGCGACGCTCGATATCGCCGTGATCCGGCATGAGGTCGAAGAGCGCGGCGGCCGGTATGGCTACCAGCTCATCGAACGCAAAACTGCTGTACCGCCGCTCAGCACCAGCGGCGCGATGAAAACCAGGGCCGATGCGGCGTTGCTACATGTCCGTGCCCTTCATCTGGCGGATGACGGGCCATATGCAGTTGAAGATCGCTGGATCAATACAAACATCGTCCCGGATGCTCTCGACGAGACGTTTGAAGAGCTCAGCGCCAATGAGTGGTTGCTGAAACATGCGCCCTATACGCATGGCGATATTGCGTTCTCAGCAATTCAGGCGCTACCGGATGACGCCGATATTTTCGGCGTCCCGAAAGGCAGCGCTCTGTTCGCCATAGATCGGGTGACATGGGACAATGCCCTTTCGGTGACGAAGGTGCGTTTGCTTTTCTTGCCGGGCTACCAATTGCGCACAACCATCTAACGTCGGTTCTTTCTGACTGCCACGTGGCTATGCATTTTGCAGGTTAAGGCAGGTTTTCTTGCGGGCGGGAAGGACGAACCTCACGCCGGACTTGTAAAGGTTGCGGACGTAGTTTGGGTCCTCGCTGTAGACCACCAGTAGGGGACCCCTTGTGCCGATGATGGCAACATTGTCGGGAAGCGCGCGCGTCGTCGCGGGGATGACCGCCGTGTTGATCGTGCCCGGCACCATGGCGGCGGCGGCGATGGTGAGCCATGCCAGCAGGGCGGCGCTTAAGATCAGAAGGTGTTTCATGTGACGAACCGGCCCTCCGGGGGAGGTATTTTTGAAACAGTGATGGTCAATAGTCATAGATATGTTCAATGCCGCCGCGTTGACCGGCGAGAGTGTTGAGCGTCTGTGTGAGGCTCGGGACCTTGGTGGCGATAAGATAGCGGTTTTGCTCTGCAAAGCCCACGCGGGTGGTGGAGGAGATGATGTTTGCAGCGTCGGGTATCTCGGGCGGGGTGGCGCCCAGATAGCTGATGAGGATGTCGTCATTGCCCGCGATTTCGAGGAATTGCCCGTCGGCATTGGCGATGGTTTGGGCCAGCGTGGTGAAGACGCGGTAGCGGGCGACCTCGGCTATGAGGGTGTCCTCGGACTGGTCGATGAGCGTGACGTCCGGCAGGCTGGCGAGGTACGTGGCGTCGACGCCGGTGATGGCGACCTGCATACGCAGCTCGTCCGCACCGAGGCCAGCGGCGGCATTGGCGATCACCTTGGCGTATTGCGTCTTGGCCCCCCATTCGAGGCCGAGGGCGATGCGGCGTTCCCATCCCCGTGTTGCGACGGGCTCAGCGGCCCAAAGCTTTTCGGACCACGCGGGGAAGTCGTATTTGTACCACGGAACCTGCTGTAGGAAGGTCGCGTAGTCTTGGGCCATCTCGGCCTCGATACCGTCTTGCGGGGACGGGGCAAAGGCGGAGAACAGGCGACCTATGGTTTCCTCGTAGGCGGCTTTGAAGAGCATCTCCAACGTGAAGGACGCGCCGATGGTGTAGATGGTTGCTTTGGAGTTGAAGCCTGCCTCCCCCAATTGGTCGGCCTGTTCGGTCAACCCGCAGGTGGCGGACCAGAAGCCGGTGATGGCCGTGAGGTAGGGGAAGTTATGCGGGTGGCCTGTTTTCAGCGCTTCTGCGTAGCCTTCATAGGCGTAGACGATGTGCCATTCGGGGTAGACCATGTAGGTGCGCGCCTCGGGGCGTTGGTTGGCGGGGTCGGTGATGTATTGAGCCTGCTCTTGGGTAAGCGCCTCGCCGCGGCACATGGTTTCGACATAGAGGATGGGGCCCGCGATGATGAGGATCAGCAGCAGGAGCGACAGGCCCAACCATTTCAGCAGGCGCTTCATTTGCGGTCGAACATGAAGGCAGAGAACAGGGCGAAGCCGCCGAGAAAGAGGTGGGGCACGTTGGCGGCAAGCTTGATCAGGAAGCTGGGATATTCGTACCAGCCGTAGACGAAGATGCCGAAATCGAGATAGCCGGAGCCGGTCACAAGGCCCATGGCGCCGTCGGCAAGGTATAGCGCGCCGAACCATGTGAGGAAGATTTTCGACGCGCGATGAGAAATCAGCCCCGCCGCAAGCGCCCAGAGGCCGGAGGCCACGTGCAGGCTGTCGTCGAACAAATCAAGCGCGAAGACGCCAAAGGCGTTGCCGTTTTCGTCGATGATGCCGGGGATCGGCAGGTAGTTGAGGGACGCCGCAATAAACAGGGCGGCGGCGTATCCGAAGGCGATGATGCGGAGGGCGGTCATAGGTTTATGCCTTTGCGATGTAATTGTCCCAAAGCGCGTTGCGGAACAACAGCTTGGGGTCCATGGCGCGTTTCTTGGCCGCGAAGGGTCGCAGGCCGGGGTAGCCCGCCACGATCTGGTCCTGGCGCGCATGCAGGCGGTAGGGCAGGTAGTAGGTGCCGCCCAACCGGATGGCCGCGTCGATCAGGTTCTGGGTCATGCGGCGGGCGTCTTCTTCGGCGCGCAGCGACATTTCCTGGCTGAACAGCATCACTGCCGCGATGCGGTCGGTGGGGGCGTAGCTGAGCCAGCTTTCATGGTCGGGCTGCACATAGCGCAGGGTGATGTTCAACAGTTCCTGGTAGGAGCTTGGGATGATCTCGCGGCAGGCAGAGACGAAACTGCCGAAGTTTTCGGGCGCGATGAAGTATTCATGCAAGATGTCGGTACGGGTGGGGTCACGGTCGTCGAGCGTAATCACCGGCTCGTTCAGCAGCGTGTTGCGGGTGGTGTCGCCGCCGCCGATCCAGGGGCCCAGCTTGGCCTCGAACCACCAACGGCCATGCTTGGCGATGTCGCTGTCCACCTGCGCGCGGAAGATGTCGCGGGCGCGTTTGGACATCCAGCCGGAGCCGGGGGCTTGGGGGATGTCGGATTGGTCCGAGGTGGGGCGGTAGGTGATCATCATGGCGTCCTCAAGGAAACGGTCCTTGGAGATGTCCATGCGGCCATAGGCCATTTGTACGTTCGGGGTGCCCTTGATGGCTTGTACAAACTCGGGGCCGAAATTGAGTGGGTCTACGGTGGTGAATGTGGGTTCCAAACGGGCGTTGGGAACCATGGCGATCTCCATCTCGGTGATGACGCCGATCAGGCCGTAGCCGCCCATGGCGGCCAGAAAGATGTCGGCGTTTTCGTCACGCGAGCAGGTGATGAGTTGCCCGTCGGCAAGCATGATCTGGATGGAGCGGACCGTCGCCCCCATCGGGCCGAAGGGCACGGGCCAGCCATGGGCGTTGACGGAGTAGGTCGAGGCGACGCCGAAGTCGTTATTCGACTGCATGACCGCCGGAGAGAAGCCTTCGGCGTCGAGCCGGGCGATGACGGTGGACCAGCGGGTGCCAGCCCCAGTGCGGTAGGTGAGGTTGGTTTTGTCCAGTTCCAGCCAGTCATGCGCCATGGTGTAGGTGGTGCCTTGCCGTGCCATAGACTGCCCGCCCATAGAATGACGCGCGGCGGAGGCGATGACGGGGCGGCGGTTGGCCTCGGCGTCTTTCAACTCGGCGCGGAGGGCGGCGATGGACTTGGCGTCGAACTTGTCGGTGACGGTGATGTGCTTGGCCACGGGGGTCGGCGACAGCTCGGACGCGTCGTTGAGGATCAGCGGATCTGCAGGCGACGCAAGCCGAGTGCCCACGGGGATAGGGTCAGTGTAGTAACGCCGCGTGGCCCAGCCGCCGATGACGGCTCCGGTGCCCAAAAGGAAGGCTCTGCGCGTGGTCTTACTCATCGTCCCCGGGGTCCTCTTTTTTGGTCCCTTTTGCGTTTGGTCTTGTTCTGATCTGGGGGCTGCCTGACCAGAGTGAAAGGGTTAGTATCAGGTTAAAGGTAATATGGGGTGCGGGTCAAAGCCTGTCTCACACGGAGCTAGCGTGATGAAAGAAAATAGAAATTTCAAGGTGCGCGCCTTGGGCGAGATTGCGATCAGGTGCAACGATGTGGCGCCAATGGTGGCGTTTTATCGGGACGTGATCGGGTTGGAGCTGATGACCGAAGCGGACGCACCGATTGTGTTTTTCAAGATTGCCGAAGGGTTTGGCGGGCATACATCCGTGCTGGCCCTGTTTGGCAAGGCCGCGCCGGTGCGCCCCGGCCTGCACCCCACCGGCGAGGATCACGTCGAAACGGGGGCGAAGTCGTCGCTGCACCATATTGCGCTGAGCCTGCCATATGCTGAACAGGAGGCCGTTATGACCTGGTACGAGGCTATTGGGCAGCAATACCGGGTCGAGCTGTTTGAGTGGGTTGGCTGGCGCGGGGTGTTCACCACCGACCCTGAGGGCAACACGGTCGAGTTGGTTGCCTATGACGCGGCGTTGAAGGCTTGAGTTTCGCCGCAGCTGTGCTGCGTCGACCGGCTGGGGGTTTCACCCCCAGACCCCCGATTTATTGGGGGCCAGCCCCCATACCCCCGGCATATTTTAGGCAGAAAGAAGCCTAAGACGCTTCGCGGAAGGCATTGAGCGCCGCCTCGGATCGAAAGAAGACCGGGTTTTCGGGGGTCGATTGGTCCGGCTGATAGCTATAGCCACCCGTGTCGAAATCCTGAAGACCATCGGCCGAGGTGACCCGGTTCTGCACGATGAACCGCGCCATGGCGCCGCGCGCCTGTTTGGCAAAGAAGCTGACGATCTTGGGGCCGCCCGGTTTGTCTTCGAGGAAGGTGGGCGTGACAACGGTCAGGTTCAGCGCGTTCAGATCGACCGCGCCGAAATATTCCTGGCTGGCACAATTGACGAGCGTATCCGTTCCCTGTGCCTCGGCATCCTCGTTCAGCTTGAGCGCGATTTTGTCGCCCCAATAGTCGTAGAGGGTGTTTTTGCGGCCGGTCTTCAGGCGGCTGCCCATCTCAAGCCGGTAGGGTTGGATCGCGTCGCGGGGTTTCAGCAGGCCATAGAGGCCCGACAGGATGCGCAGATGGTCCTGAGCGTAGGCCATTTCATCGGCGTCCAGCGTTTTGGCCTCAAGCCCGGTATAGGTGTCGCCCGCAAAGCAGAGTGCGGCGGGTTTGGAATTGTCGGGCGTGGAGGCCGGTGCGAAGGCTTTGAACCGGTCATAGTTCAGCTTGGCCAGGCTGTCGGAGATCGACATCAGCGCGCCGAGTTTCTTCGCGCTGAGCCGGGAGGCGGATTTGGCCAGTAGGTTGGCGTCCTCCTGAAAATCGGGCAGCGTTGGGGCCAGGTCCGTGGCGGACATGTCGAGCTTTTTGGCGGGCGAGATGACGGTCAGCATTTGGAATATCCCCTTCGGTTGAGGCGTAATCTAGCGGGGTGCGGCGCGGCGTCCAGTGTTAGCTGTCGGCCAGCACTTCGAGAAACGCGTCGGCAAACCGATCAGCGCGGCGGTCGCCCAGGATGCGGGTCATGGCGGTGCGATCACGCGGCCTGGTTTCGGCGATCTTGGCCAACAGCGAGGCCGAGCAGGTGATCGGTTTGTCAAAGCCGCTTTCGCCGGTTTTCAGCCGGTTCTGGGCGTCGAGCAGCCGGTCGTAGATGGAGCCGGCATTGCCGCCGGCCAGCTTGCGCCGCGCAGGGTGCAGGGTTTCCGTTTCCGCACCGTTGATGACATCGAGGAACCCTTTGCCATAGTTTTGCAGCTTCTTCGCGCCGACGCCGGAGATGCGGGCGAAGTCATCCAGCGACGCGGGGCGTTTTTCCGCCATCTCGATCAGCGTTTTGTCGTTGAAGATGATGTAGGCGGGTACGCCCTGAGCCTCCGCAAAGGCGCGGCGCTTGGCCTTGAGGGCCGAGAGCAGCGGCGCATCCTCGTCGGAGACCAACGTGCGCACGCGCGGGCCTGAACGCCCTTTTACAATCGTATCGCGGCGCAGGGTGATTGAGGCCTCGTCCTTCAGGATGGGCCGCGCCTTGTCGGTCATGAACAGCGCGCCGTGGCGGTCGGGGTTTGGGCGGATCAGGTCATGGCCCTGCATCTGGCGAAACACGGCCTGCCATTCGCGTTTGTCCAGATCGTCGCCGACCCCGAAGGTGGGCAACTGATCGTGGCCACGCTGGCTGATCTTGTCGGTCGTGGTGCCGCGCAGGATGTCGATCAGGTGGCCCGCGCCGAACCACGCGTCGGTGCGCAGAATTGCGGACAACGCCTTGCGCACATGGGTGGTGCCGTCGAAGGTTTTGGGCGGGGTTTCGCACAGGTCGCAATTGCCGCAGGTGATCTCGGTCTCGCCAAAATAGCCAAGCAGCGCGTCACGGCGGCAGGTCAGGGCTTCGGCCAGCCCCAAAAGCGCGTTCAGCCGCGCGTGGTCGGCGATCTTGCGTTCCGCATCGGCCAGCCCCTCGTCAATTTGCTGACGGCGGAAACGGATGTCGTCGGCGCCGTACAATGTCAGCGTGTCGGCAGGCGCGCCGTCGCGGCCCGCGCGGCCGATTTCCTGGTAGTATCCCTCGATGGATTTGGGCAGGTCGGCATGCGCGACCCAGCGCACGTCCGGTTTGTCGACGCCCATCCCGAAGGCGATGGTGGCCACAACCACCAACCCGTCTTCGCGGGAAAAGCGGGTTTCCACCACGCGGCGGTCTTCGGGGTCCATGCCGCCATGGTAGTGGCAGGTCGAATGGCCGTCTTCGGTCAAGGCGCGGGCGAGGCTTTCGGTCTTGGCACGCGTGCCGCAATAGACGATGCCGGACTGGCCGCGGCGCGCATCGGCAAAGTCGAGGATCTGTTTGCGCGGCGAATTCTTGGCCTGAAAGGCCAGCGTCAGGTTGGGGCGGTCAAACCCGTGCAGGAAGGTGGTGGGTTGTTCGCCGTCAAACAGCCGGCCCACGATTTCCTGCCGCGTTTCAGCGTCGGCGGTCGCGGTGAAGGCGGCGAGCGGAACCTGCAAGGATTGGCGCAGTTGGCCTATGCGCAGGTAGTCGGGGCGGAAGTCGTGGCCCCATTGGCTGACGCAATGCGCCTCGTCCACGGCGATCAGGGTGACATTTGCGCGGCGCAGCATGTCTTGGGTGGCGGTTTTGGCCAGCCGTTCGGGGGCGAGGTAGAGCAGTTTCAATTCGCCTGCGCGCAGGGCGGCGAAGACCTCGTCCGATTCCTCTTCGGTGTTGCCGGAGGTCAGGCAACCCGCCGAGACCCCAGATGCCTTCAACGCGCGCACCTGATCGCGCATCAGCGCGATGAGTGGGGAAATAACGACCGTCAGCCCGTCGCGGTACAATGCCGGTAGTTGGAAGCACAGAGATTTGCCGCCGCCGGTGGGCATGATGGCGAGGGTGTTTTCGCCATTGCACACGGCTTCCACAATTTCGGCCTGGCCGGGGCGGAAGGCGTCGAATCCGAAGACATCGGACAGCAGATTGGTGGCGTCTAGCATGGGATGCGGGTGCCTGTTGGTGGTTTGTTTTATTGCTCGATTTTTATGGATCATCCCATATTACCATTGGGTGAACAAGACGAACGACCACTACATGTTGACGATTATTTGTTGCGAACCACTTGCAACTGACCGCGAAACCCCCACATATACGCTGCGACGCGGCGAGGATCGCGTCGTTGGCTCAGACTATATACGGGGGGTCCTTCAGATGACCTTTTTCCAAACAACAACCGCTGCTTTGATTGCATTGGCAACCACCTCGGGCGCGTTCGCCCAAGAGGTGACGCTGCGATTCCAGCATTTCGTGTCGCCAAAATCGGCAAACCCGACCTATTTCATGCAGCCTTGGGCTGACAAAATCGAGGCTGACTCGGGCGGCCGCATCAAGGTTGAACTGTACCCGTTCATGCAGTTGGGCGGCAAAGCGCCGAACCAGTATGATCTGATCCGCGACGGCGCGGTCGACGGCGGATGGGTGATCCCGGGCTATCAGCCGGGCCGTTTCCCCGAGGCCGAGGCGATGGAGCTGCCCTTCATGACGCCGAAATCCGGCGAACGGGCGTCTCGCGCGGCGTGGCAGTTTACCGAAAAACACCTGATGGACGACTTCAAGGACGTGAAACTGATCGCGGCACACATGCACGGGCCGGGCATCGTCCACAAAAAGGGCGCGTCCATTGCGTCGGTCGAGGATTTCGAGGGGCTGAAGCTGCGCGGCCCGTCGCGGCCCGCCACTTTGCTGCTCGACAAGATGGGGGCGACCCCGATTGGCATGCCGGTTCCGGCCTTCCCTGAAGCATTGTCGAAAGGTGTGGTCGATGGCGGGGTGATCACGTGGGAAATGTCGCCTTCGCTGAAGCTGAACGAGCTGACCGACAGCCACACCGACGTGGCGGGCGAGAAGGCGCTTTATAACCTCTACTTCATCTGGGCGATGAACCAGGCGAAATATGACAGCCTGCCGGACGACTTGAAGGCCGTGATTGACGCCAATTCCGGGATCGAGGCCAGCGGCTGGGCCGGGCGCGCCCATGACGAGGGCGACGTGGTCGGCCGCGAGGCAATGAAGGCTGATGGCAACGAGATTGCCGAGCTGAGCGAGGCGGAAACCGCCCGCATTCAGGAGCTCGGGAAAGAGGTAACCGCCGAGTGGATTGCCGAGTTGACCGAAAAAGGACTGGACGGCGCAGCCCTGGTCGAAGATGCGCGGGCGTTTGTCGCTGGGAACTGAGCCCCCGACGTGACTTGAGGCAAATGCAAACGCACAGAAAGGCCGCTGCAATGGCGGTCTTTCGCCGTTGGTTACTGTTTGCGAACGTCCATGTTGCGGAATGTCCCCTCTAGACCTTCCGCCCTTTGGCGGGAGGTCAGCGGCTGCGCCACGATGCCGCCGAAACGGGCTTCTGACAGGTAGACGTCGCGGTTGGAAATGAGGGCATAAAGGCCGCGGCAGCTGGTCCAGTCTTCGTCGCCCTCGTAGCGCCATTGAAAGCCGCCCGACATCGACTCGTTTTGGCACTGTACCACGCGTCCCGACCCGTTGGTCGCGCGGTTGCGGCAGTCATTGCAGAAGTGCCAGACATAGCGCGGCGTCGCTTTACGTTTGACGCCGCAGCCGGGGCAGAAATGGTCGGGCCAATCGCTCATGCCGGCTCCAACAGGGTGATATGGGTGCCGCCATAGGCGCGGGTGTCCAGCTGGGTGAATCCCGGCGGCGCAATTTGGGCAGAGGCTTCCTCCCAAACGATCAACGCGTCCGCGCCGATCCAGCCGTTTTGTTTGGCCTCCAGCAGGGCCTTTTGGCCGAGCGACTTGCCGTAAGGCGGGTCGAGCAGGATCAGGGTGAACGGTTTGTACGGGTTCGGCCCCAGTTTGGTGGCGTCTTTGCTGAGCACGGTGGTTTCCTCCGCCGCGCGCAATTTGGCGATGTTCTTGGACAGGATGCGAAAGGCCGGTTTGCCATTTTCCACGAAACACACACGTTCCGCCCCGCGTGACAGCGCCTCCAGCCCCAAAGCGCCGGTGCCCGCGAACAGGTCCAACACGCGGGCGTCCACAACAGGTGACCCGAACCGCCCACCTTCGAGCATGTTGAACAGGCTCTCGCGCACGCGGTCGGTGGTAGGGCGCAGATGGGCGGGATCGTCGCCTTGGCCAAGCTCTGTCAGGTGCGTGCCCCTGAAGCGCCCCGCGATGATCCTCATGCTTTGAGCAGGGCTTTCATATCCGTGCCCTGGTCGGCGATGACCTCTGGCGCGGGGTGTTTGCCAGCCTCAATCAGCCGCTTGCCGATCATGTAGTTGCGCGGGTCGTTCATCGCATCCACAGCCAGCAATTCGCGGCCCTTGTAATACCAGAAAGACGTGGCGTCGCCGTCCTCCCGTGTCACCACCATGTCATAACCGCTGTTCAGCCCGGCGATCTGCAGCTTGATGTCGAATTGGTCGGACCAAAACCACGGTTTGGGGTCGTAGTCCTTGCCTGCGTCCATGATGTTTTCCGCCACCAGCTCCGCCTGGTCAATCGCGTTGCCGACGCTTTCCATCCTGATCTGCGCCCCGCGATAGGGGAAGGAGGCGCAGTCGCCTGCCGCCCAGATGCCGGCAATCGATGTTTGTCCCCGCGCGTCGGTCTTGATGCCGTTGTCCAACGCCACACCGGCAGAGGCGGCCAGTTGGTCGTTCGGTGTGATGCCGACGCCAACAATGACGAAATCCACGTCAATCTCGGAGCCGTCGGTGAAGCGCGCGCCGGTGACGCGCCCCTCGCCTTTCAGCTGGTCCAGCCCGACGCCCTCGCGAATCTCAACGCCGTGCACGGTATGCAGGTCTCGGAAAAAGTCTGACGTCTGCTCTGCCGCCACACGCTGCAGGATGCGGTCGGCCATTTCCACGACGATGGCCTTGACGCCCAGCTTGGCGGCAACGGCGGCGGCCTCCAGCCCGATATACCCGCCACCCACGATCAATGCGCGGCGGCCGTCGCCGAATTCGGGGGCCATGGCGTCAACATCAGCCAGCGTGCGCACAACGTGCACGCCGTCCAATGTGCCGCCAATTTTGGCGGGCAAGGCGCGCGGGGTTGATCCGGTGGTGAACACAAGGTGGTCGTATGAAATCTGATCCCCGCCGACCGTCACGGTCTTCGCATTGGCGTCGATGCTGTCCACCGTCGCCCCCAGCCGCAAGGTGATGTTTTGTTCGTCGTAAAACGCCTCCGGCCGAAGGTAGAGCCGTTCTTCCTCCATCTCGCCCAGCAGGTAGGCCTTGGACAGGGGCGGGCGCTGGTAGGGGGGGACAGGCTCCTCGCCGATCAGGGTGATGTCGCCGTCAAACCCGAGGTTGCGCAGCTTGGCGGTCAGCGATGACCCCGCCTGACCTGCTCCAATCACAACAACATGCGTCACCGCACTTCCCCTTTTCCTGACTGGCCATTGCCTTGGGGGACCCTATATTCATCCCGAAGACAAACTCAATCAGGGAAAGAACCGTCATGACAATTTCTGTGGGCGACACACTGCCAGATGCCAACCTGCTGCGCATGGGCGCTGAAGGCCCGGAGGGCGTATCGCTGTCCAGCCTGACCAAAGGCCGCAAGGTCGTGATCTTCGGGCTGCCCGGCGCCTATACCGGCACCTGCACCTCGGCGCATGTGCCCAGCTTTATGCGCACCAAGGGCGATTTCGACGCCAAAGGCGTGGACGAGATCATTTGCGTGTCGGTCAACGACCCGTTTGTGATGGCCGCATGGGGCGAAAGCACAGGTGCAGCCGACGCGGGCCTGACCTTCCTGGGCGACGCCGCGTCCGAGCTGACCAACGCCATCGGAATGGCGTTTGACGCGCCACCTGCGGGGCTTCACGGCCGGTCCAAGCGATATGCGCTTTATGCCGAAGACGGCGTCGTCAAGGTGCTGCAGGCCGAGGAAAGTCCGGGCGTCTGCGAAACCTCCGGCGGGGAGGCGCTGCTGGCCTCGATCTAGGCGCGACCCCATTGAATTGAGAAAGGCGGCTCTGTCAGAGTCGCCTTTTTCATATCAGCCCGCCAGCTTGTCCATAACGCCGCCAAGTTTGACGTCCAGTGGCGAGATGCCCCCCGTATCGTGGGTCGTTAGGCGCACCTCCACCCGGTTGTAGACGTTGAACCACTCAGGGTGGTGGTTCATCTTTTCTGCGTGGATGGCGGCCCTGGTCATGAAGCCGAACGCTTCCACAAAGTTCCCGAACTTGAAGGTCTTTTCGATGGCCTTTCCGTCCTCAGACCTTGTCCAGCCGTTTTGTTCCAAATCGGTAGTGTCAGTCATGGTCATCTCCTTGTGTTTTCTTGAAGGGGCCGTACTCCGTCAGCACCTCAATCTCTTCGTTGATGGCCTCGCGCTCGGCCTCCAGAAACCGGCCCACGGCGTCCCGGAAACCCTCATCCCGCATCCAATGCAGCGAGTGGGTTTCCACTGGCAGGTAGCCCCGCGCCAGTTTGTGGCTGCCCTGCGCCCCGGCCTCAACCGTCGAAAGCCCGTGTGCAATCGCGAAGTCTATCGCGCGGTAATAGCACAGTTCGAAATGCAGTGCGGGGTGGTCTTCGCGGCAGCCCCAATAGCGGCCATAAAGGGTGTTGCGCCCGATGAAATTCAGCGCGCCCGCGACATACCGGCCATCCAGTTGGGCCAGCACAAGCAGCATGTCATCGCGCATGCTCATCTGCATCTCGTCAAAGAAGGACCGCGTCAGATAGGGGGTGCCCCATTTGCGGGCGCCGGTGTCTTGGTAAAAGACCCAAAACGCGTCCCAATGCTCGGGCTCGATCTGGTCGCCGGTCAGGCACAGAATTTCGCCACCAAACGCGTTTGCCTGTTTGCGCTCCTTGCGGATGTTCTTGCGTTTGCGCGCCGATAGCGAGGCGAGGAAATCGTCAAAGGTTGTGTAGCCCCCGTTGTGCCAATGAAACTGTTGGCTGGCGCGGCGCATCAGCCCCATCTGTGCGCCGGCGTCCGCCTCTGCCTCGGTGCAGAACGTCACATGGATCGAGGACAGTTGATTGTTGGCGGCCAGTTGCACGGCCCCCTGCGTCAGCGCGGCTATGCCGGTCTCCTCCCATCCGGGCCGCGTCAGGAACCGCCTGCCGGTGGCTGGTGTGAACGGCACGGACGATTGCAGTTTCGGGTAGTACCGCCCGCCCGCGTTTTCATAGGCATGCGCCCAATTGTAATCGAAAATGTACTCGCCCTGGCTGTGACCTTTGAGGTAAAGCGGCGCGGTCGCGATCACTTGCCCCCCCGCGCGTGCGATCAGATATTGCGGCTGCCAGCCGGTGCCTTGGCCCACCGATCCCGATGTCTCTAACGCCCGCAGAAATCGGTAGGTGGTGAACGGGTCTTCGGGCCTGCCGTCGGTGTCCTCCGGGCAGGCGCATGCGTCCCATTCCTGCGGGGTCAGCTCAGCCAACGACCCCAGCACGGTTATCTCTATTTCGGTCTCGGTCATCTCGGGGGCATCGCGGGTTGCATCACCTGACAGATGGGGTGGGGGGCGCTTGGGTCAAGCCGGAAGGAAGCCTTCGAACGTGATATTTTCCGCCACTTTCAGCGCCTCGTCGGCCTGCGCCTGCGACCGCACCGTCCAGCACAAAATTCGCGAGCCTTGTGCCTTCAGCTCGGCCACGCGGTCGCGGGTCAGGTCATCCACCTGATGTGAGATGAAATTGGCCTTTGTGCGCTTGTAGTCCGGAATGCCGCGCAGGCGGTCGCACGTATCCTTGGGCAGCGGCCAGTCGGCATAATCGTAGCTGCTGGTCACAATGCCGCGCGGAACGTCCGGCAGCAGCTCCGCCATGCGCGCGGTGCTATGCGGGTTGAAGGACATCACGGCCACATCGCCCTGATAGTCCTTCAATGCGGCGGCGGTGCGGGTTTCCAATTGGCCGATATTCGGCCCCATTGCGCCGTCCTGGTCTTTCAGCTCGATCAGCAACGGCACACGCCCCGCCACCAAGTCGAGTATCGCGGGCAGTGTCTCAATCGTGTTGGCGCTGTCCGTCAGCCGGGTCTTGGCCAGTGTCGCGGCGTCGCGCTGCTGGATCGGGCCGGGCAGGCCGGTCAGCCGCGCCATGTCGTAGTCGTGAAACACCATCGCCTCGTTGTCGGCTGACAGCTGCAGGTCGCATTCAATGCCGAAGCCTTGCGCAATCGCCGCTTCAAACGCGTCGCGCGAATTTTCCACGATCCCGCGCGCGCGGTCATGCAGGCCCCGGTGGGTGATCGGCTTGGCGAAGAAGCTGGGCGGAAGCGTCACGGTTTGATCTGGAAGATGCCTTCGATCTCCACGGCCACGCCAAAGGGCAGCGCGCCCGCGCTGACGGCGGACCTTGAATGACGGCCCGCATCTCCTAGCGCCTCCACCAGAAAGTCGGAGCAGCCGTTGACCACCGCGGGCTGGTCACCAAAATCCTTGGTGGAGTTCACAAAACCGGTCAGCTTGACCACCCGCTCCAGCCGGTCCAAATCGCCGCCGCAGGCCGCTTTGACCTGAGCCAGCAGGCTGATCCCGCAGGTCCGCGCGGCGGCGGCGCCGTCCTCGACGCTCATATCGTCGCCCAGCACGCCGGTGATAAACCCGTCCGGCCCGTTGGAGATCTGGCCCGACACGAACAGCAGGTTGCCGACCTGCACCGACGGCACGTAATTGGCGGCGGGCGGCGGGGCGTCCGCCAGGGTGATCCCAAGATCGGCAAGTTTGGTTTCAAAAGTTCCGGGCATGTCGGTGGCCTCCGCCTGAGTGTGGGTGTTGGCGGAAGGCTAGCCGTGGCGACCGGCGCGGGCAACCGCGATGTCAGGTCTCGCGGAAGGCGCGGTTGAAATAATCTGCCAGTGGTTTGACCAGATACGCAATCGGGGAGCGTTCGTCGGTTTGAATGAACGCGTCCACCGGCATGCCGGGCACCAGCGCCACATCGCCAAGGCGGGCAATCTCGCCCTCGTTCAGGGCCATTTCGATCCGGTAATAGCTCTGGCCGTTCGACTCTCTGGTGAAAACGTCGCCGGATATGTTGGTGACCTTGCCGAAAACCTCGGGCGTGTTGCGCGCGTCAAAGGTGGAGAACCGCAGCGTGACGTCCTGATTGAGAAACACCTCGTCGATGTTGAGCGGATCAATTTCGCCGGTAATCAGCAGCGGGCGGTCTTGCGGGACGATGAACAACAACGGGTCGGCGGGCCGGATCACGGCGCGTTCGGCGAAGACGGTCAGCCCGAACACAAGGCCCGAGACCGGCGCGGTGATCTCCAGCCGGGACAGGCGTTCCAGCAAATTCAGCCGGTCTTCGCGCAGTTCGAATTCGCGGTACTGCATGTCGCGCAGCTGGGTGATCGCCTCTTCTTCGCGCTGGGTCTTGAGGCGCAATATCTCAAGGTCAATCTCGGTGATGCGGCCTTCGCTCTCGGCGTCAGCGGCGGTCAGTTCACCAAGCTGGCCGCGCAGGCGGGCGTCTTCGCGGCGCAGGGCCAACACGCGGCTGGCCTGCGCCAGCCCTTTGTCCAGCAGGTCCTGTTGCGCCGTTACTTCGCTTTCAAGAAGGTCAAGCTGCTGGCTCAGCGCGTCTTGCTGGGCGCGGATGCCGTCCACCTGATTGGCGATCTGGGCTTTGCGTTTTTCCAGTTGCTCGACGGCCTGGTCGCGCGCCTCTAACCGGGTGCGGAACAGGCGTTCCTGCCCGTCGATGAGGTTCTGCAGCTGCGGGCGGTTCTGCGCTGTCGTCGCCAAAAGCGGGTCGACGGCCAATGCGTCTGTGCCGTCCCGCTCCGCCTCAAGGCGGCTGATGCGGGCGAGAATTTCAAACAGTTGCCCTTCGGCAATGATCAGTTGCGACCGCAGTTGCGTGGCTTCCAGGGTGATCAGCGTTTGCCCCTTCTCGACGCGCTGCCCTTCGCTGACCTGGACAGTGGCCACAACGCCGCCGTCAGGGTGTTGCACGACCTGACGGTTCTGGTCGACTTCGATCTTGCCGGTCGCGATGATTGCGCCGGCGATATTGGCCATCACGCCCCAGCTGCCAAACCCCGCGACCAAAATGATCAGCGCCAGGCTGCCAAGCATCACCGGAAAGGTGGCGGGCCATTTTTCGCCGGTCATGTCATGCCTCCCGGTCCAGGTTTTTTGGCGATGGTTGCGTGGTTTTGCACGGTGCTTTTCAGCACTTCGTCGCGGGGGCCGAAGGCGCGGCGCATGCCGCCGTCAAGCACCAGCAGGGTTTCGCATTCACGAATGGCCGATGGCCGGTGCGCCATGATGATCACTGACCTGCCATCTTGCTTCATCGTGCGAATGGCGGTGTTCAGGGCGTTTGACCCGTCATTGTCCAGGTTGGCGTTGGGCTCATCCAGCACCAGGATGGAGGGCTGGCCGAACAGGGCGCGGGCCAACCCGATGCGCTGCAATTCCCCGCCGGACAGTCGGCCACGTGCGGCCGAGACCGGCGTGTCATAGCCTTGAGGCTGCTTCAAAATCAGCTCATGCGCGGCCGCCTTCTTGGCGGCGTCGATAATGTCCTCGGGCTTGGCGTTGGGGTCGAGCCGGGCGATGTTTTCGCCGATTGTGCCGTCAAACAGCGACACCTTTTGCGGCAGATACCCGATGTGGTCACCCAAAACGTCAGGGTCGTATTGGTCAATCGCCGCGCCATCCAGCCGAATTTTGCCGCCAGCCGTTGGCCAAACGCCGGTCAGCGCGCGGGCGAGGGTGGATTTTCCGGCCCCCGATGGGCCGATGACGCCCATGGCCTGGCCCGGTTGCAGGTCAAAGGACAGCATGCGCAATGTCGCCTGCTTTTCGCCCGGCGGGATGATGGTCACCTGCTCTGCCACCAGCTTTGCCGCAGGTTTTGGCAAGGGGGTCCGCTCCGGCAACTCGGCGACTTCCGAAAGCAGCGCGGTCAGGCTTTGCCAGCCAAGGTGGGCGCGTTGCACAAGCGACCATTGCCCGACCGCAAGTTCGATCGGTGCAAGCGCCCGGCCCAGCAGGATGGAGCCCGCGATCATCGCACCCGCGGTCATCTGGTTCTGCAGCACCAGATATGCACCCAGCCCCAACATGGCAGATTGCAAAAACAGGCGCAGGGTTTTCGTCAGCGCGGTAATGGAGCCCGCGCGGTCGCTTTTTACAAGCGAGCTGCGCAGCGCCACTTCGCGCACCTTTTGCCAGCGGTCAAAGCTGGCCTTGCGCATGCCCAGACCCTGCACGATCTCGGTCTCGTCCATGATCTCGTCGCTCAGACGGTGCGCCTGCACCGAATTGATGCTCGCATCCAGTTGCGGTTGGCGGGTGATGCGCTGGTTCAAAACCGTCAGAAGGATCAGCAGCCCGCCGCCCGCGACGGCAAGGTATCCCAGCCAGGGGTGGAAAATGAAGATCGCGGCCAGAAAGACCGGGGTCCATGGCATGTCAAACAGGGCCAGCAACGCAGGCGAAGACAGCAGGCCCTGCACCGATTCCAGGTCGCGCAGCCCGGACTTGGTGTCCGCGGCGTTGGGCGCGAGGTTCGATTTGCGTAACATTGCAGTGAAGACGCGCCGGTCCAGCCTGTCCTGGAAACGCGCGCCGACACGGGCCAGAACGCGGCCGCGGGCGTAGTCCAAAAGCCCCATCATGCCGTACAGAAATGCCACAAGGATCGACAGCGCGATCAGCGTTTCCTCCGACCGGCTTCCAAGCACCCGATCATAGACCTGCAACATGTATAATGGGCCTGTCAGCATCAACAAATTAACGAAGATGCTGAAGATGAAGGCGGCCCAGAACAGGTGGCGGCTTTCACGCCGCGCGGCTCCTAATTCTGCCCGTCCAGAGTGCAGTGCGTCCTGTCTCACGTGTGTATGCCCTTAGCGCGCTTTTTGTTTTGAGCGGGAGGTTACCATGGTGCTTGTGCCGCGCAAACACCTATCGCCAAATCATTATCAGATCGTGTCTTGAACTTCTGGCGCGCAGGGCCAAGTCTGGATAAATACCAAGTCTTAGTCGCAAACTTGAACAAAATTGGATGGGAAATTGCGTTATCTCCCTGTGATGAAAGCAAAACCGGGCGCTTTGGCGGTGCTCCTTCTGGCCGGCGTCGCCTTGGCCGGGTGCACGCCCGCGCCGGTTGGGGTGGGCTTCGCCGATCCGTATGAGGCGACCAACCGCAAGACCCACAAGATAAACCGGTCGTTGGACCGCGCGATTGTCCGCCCCATTTCCAACGCCTACGGCAAGTCGGCGCCCGGCCCGCTGCGCAAGGGCGTCAGCAATGTCGCGTCCAACCTCAGCCTGCCTAGCACCGTTCTCAACAACCTGCTGCAATTCCGGATCGAGGAGGCGGGCGCCAACACCTTCCGCTTCCTGGTGAATTCGACCTTTGGCTTTGCCGGGCTGCTGGATGTGGCCACCGAGGCCGGCATCGCGCGCGACCCCAGCGACTTTGGCGAAACGCTGCATGTCTGGGGCGTCAAGGAGGGCACCTATCTGGAGCTGCCCATTCTGGGGCCCAGCACCTCGCGGCAAGCGGCGGGCAGGGTGGTCGACACGCTGACCAACCCGCTGAACTTTGTGCTTGAGGGGCAGGACCGCGCCGCGGCCACCGGCTCGACCGTGCTGGCGCGGTTCGGCGACCGCTACCAATTCCGCGACCTGGTGGATTCCGTGCTATATGAGAGCGAGGACAGCTACGCGCAGGCGCGGCTGCTTTACCTGCAGAACCGGCGCTTCGCGCTGACCGGCGAAACCCAACTTGACGATGTCGACCCGTATGAGGATGTCTATGGCCTTGAATAACCTCCCCGATCGCCGCCTGTTTCTGGCGGGTCTCGCAGCGACAGCCGCAATCGGCGCGTCCCCGGCGGCGGCGCTGTCCGGCCCTCAGGCGGAGCAGCTGGTCAATGCCGCGGTGGGCGACATCAACAAGATCATCGCCTCCGGCAAGTCGCAGAGCGCGATGATCGCCGATTTCGAACGGGTTTTCGCGCGGTACGCGGATGTGAACATCATCGCGCTGACCACGCTGGGGGCGGCGCGTCGCACGGCGTCCAAGGCGGAGGTCAACGCCTACGTCAAAGCGTTCCGCGGGTATTTTACCCGCAAATACGGCCGCCGGTTCAACGAGTTTGTGGGCGGGCAGATCATCGTCAGCGGGTCGCGTAAGTCCAAAAGCAACATCGAGGTGCTGTCCACCGCCAAGCTGCGCGGCTCTGCGCCGTTCAAGGTGAATTGGCTGGTCTCGGACCGCAGCGGCAAGGCGAAGATCTTCAACATCATCATTGAGGGCGTCAACACGCTGACCTCGGAGCGTGCGGAGATCGGCGCGATGCTGGACCGTCGTGGCGGCAGCATTGCGCGGCTGACCGCTGACCTGAAGAAGGCGGGCTAGGCCCTAATTCCCGAAAATCTTGCCCAGAACATCTAGGATCACGTCCTCGGTGGTTTGACGCCGTTGTTGGCGCTGCGGTTGGCGGGGACTTTGGGCGGTCGTGGTCTGCTGCTGTTGCGGTTGCACAGGTTGCACGCGCGGCGGTTTGGCGGGGCGGATCATCGGCAGCGGTGTAACCGGTGTCCCCGCTGTCGCCCGCGCGACCGTTTCGCGCCATATGTCGGCAGGCAGGCCGCCGCCGGTCACGCCCTTCAACGGGGTGTTGTCGTCATACCCCATCCACACCCCCACCACATAGTCAGACGTAAACCCGATGAACCACGCGTCCTTGGCCGCGCTGGTGGTGCCGGTCTTGCCCGCAACCTCGCGGTCGTCCAGCCGCGCGCGGGTGCCGGTGCCGTCGGTGACGACGCGGCGCATCATGTAGATCAGCTGCTCGGCGGCTTGGGGGGTAATCACTCGCTCCCCAATACCACCTTCCTTGCCCATGAGCGGCGCATCATCACCTTTCAGGCGCAATTCGGTCAGCCCGTAAGGCGTCACCGCGTTGCCGCCATTCAGAATGCCGGCATAGGCGCCGGTCATCTCCAGCAACGTGCTTTCCGACGCGCCCAAGGCCAAAGCCGGGCCGTCGGCAAGCGCGTTGTCGATGCCAAACCGCGTTGCCACGTCGCGCACGTTGTCGCGACCCACGGCCTCCGACACTTTGACGGCGACGGTGTTGATCGATTGGCGCAGCGCGTCGGTCAGGGTCATCATGCCCTTGAAGTCGCGGGAGTAGTTCTTGGGCGAGTACGCCCCTGAGCCGGGAATGTTGATCGTGAACGGCTCGTCCACCACGGTTGAATCGTATTGAAAGCCCAGATCCATTGCGGCGGCGTAAACGAACGGCTTGAAGGCAGACCCGGTCTGCCGCTTCGCCTCTGTCGCGCGGTTGAAGCCGCCGGTGACCTTTTCGCGGCCCCCGACCATGGCGCGCACCGCGCCGTCAGACGACATCACCACAATCGCGGCTTCCGCCTTCGATCCGGCGCTGACCTTGGTCTCGAACACAAATTCCAGCGCGTCCTCGGCGGCGGTCTGCAGGCGGTTGTCGAAGGTGGATTTGATGATCACGTCTTCGGTCGTGTCGCGGGTCAGAAAAGATGGCGCGCTGTCCATCACCCAATCCACGAAGAACCCGCCCGCGCGGGCGGCGGCGGCTTTGGATAGGCCGGCAGGGGCAGCATTGGCGGCCGCTTCTTCGGCGGAGGTGATGTAGCCCTGTTCGCGCATCAGTCGCAGCACGGTCGCGGCGCGGTCGCGGGCCCGTTGCAGGTTGCCGGTGGGCGCGTAACGGGATGGCGCGGGCAAGACGCCTGCCAGCATCGCGGCCTCGGGGATATTCACGTTGATCGCGGGCTTGCCGAAATAATTCTGCGAGGCCGCTTCAAACCCGCGCGCGCCGCCACCCAGATAGGCGCGGTTCATGTAGATCGAAAGGATTTCATCCTTTGTGTATTTGGCCTCCATGGCGAGGGCGAACAGCGCTTCTTTCCCTTTCCGGGCGAGCGTGGTGCGGCGGCAATCTGCCTCGTACTTGGCCTCAGAGCTCCATTTGGCCGGATCAAATTGTACGCCAAGGCAAAGCAGCTTCGCTGTTTGCTGTGTGATCGTGGACCCGCCATGCCCCTGCCAGGGTTTGCGCCCTTCGCGCATATTGATGCGCATGGCGGACGCGATGCCGCGCGGGCTGACGCCCAGATGGCGGTAGAACCGTTTATCCTCAGCCGCGACGACCGCGTTTTTCAGGGCGGGGGCCACATTCTGCGCGCTCACAGGCCCGCCGAACTGGTCGCCGCGCCGCGCGAAAACCACGCCTTCGCGATCCAGCAGCGTGACCGACCCACGGGTGCGCCCGTCCAGCAAGGCCTCCAGCTCGGGCAATGTGGTGTAGGTGTAGGCGACAGCGCCGCCCAGCAGCAGGATGGCAATGGCGGCAATGCGCCATGTCAGTTTCCAGATCAGGCGGAACAGGAATTTGAACGGCGCAAAAAGATAGCCCAGCAATCCCATTTTCTTCTTGGGTTTGCTGCGGCGCTTGGTTTTTCGCTTGGCTGGTTTGGCCGCCTTTTTGGGCGCTGCCTTCGTATAGCGCTTTTCGGCCACCAATGGCTTACGTTTGCCCGTGTTGCTCATTCTGACCTGCTCTATGAATGGCTATTTTCTTTTCATTCTAGATATAGGGAGGTTGGCCGCGAATGTAGAGAGAAACTCGCTCACATTCGAAACATCATCTGCTCAATATTTGAGCATTGACTAAAATTTGTGCAAATTTTGTGTGACAGGGCCGGTTTTCAGCCCATTTTCCCGCTCCGACTCGTTGAATGCTGCAGCTGCAGCGCTGTTTGTTCCGTTATCGCCCGCCAGACGGGATCCGGAAGAGGGAAAAAACAGTGAAACTAATCATTGCTGCAATCAAACCATTCAAGCTCGAAGAGGTCCGCGAAGCGCTGACCTCCATCGGCGTGCGCGGGATGATGGTCACCGAGATCAAGGGCTTCGGCTCTCAGTCCGGTCATACCGAAATCTACCGCGGTGCCGAATACGCCGTGAATTTCGTGCCGAAAGTGAAGCTCGAAATCGTGGTCGCCGCCGCCATGGCCGACCAAGTGGTCGAGACCATCACCACCACGGCCAAGACCGACAAGATCGGCGACGGCAAAATCTTCGTGCTCGACGTGAGCCAAGCGGTGCGCGTGCGGACCGGCGAAACCAATGACGAGGCGCTTTGAGCGCGCAAGATGGGAACGAGTAAAATGAACATCAAAACACTTCTCACCGCCGCCTCTGTCGCAGCCCTGCTGCCGACACTAGGCTTCGCGCAGGAGGCGGACACCACGCCGACCAACGCGGATATCGGCTTTATCTTCACCACCTTCATGTTCCTGGTCGCGGGCTTTCTGGTCTTCTGGATGGCGGCGGGCTTCTCCATGCTGGAAGCCGGTCTGGTGCGGTCCAAGAACGTCACCATGCAGCTGACCAAGAACATGGGCCTGTTTTCCTTGGCCTCCATCTTCTATTACCTGATCGGCTACAACCTGATGTACCCCGGCGACGGCTGGACTATGGAAGGCATCATCGGGGCCTTCGCACCTGCAGCGATGGAACCCGTTGGCCTTGAGGGCGCGGAGCCCGATCTGACCTACGCCTCCGTCGGGTCGGACTTCTTCTTCCAGCTGATGTTCTGCGCCGCGACCGCGTCCATCGTGTCGGGTGCCGTGGCCGAGCGTATCAAGCTGTGGCCGTTCCTGATCTTCACGGTCGTGCTGACTTCCGTCATCTACCCGATCCAGGCGTCCTGGAAATGGGGCGGCGGCTTCCTGGACGGCATGGGCTTCCTCGACTTTGCGGGCTCCACCGTGGTGCACTCCGTGGGTGGCTGGGCGGCTTTGACCGGCGCGATCATCCTCGGGCCACGGCTGGGCAAGTACAAAGACGGCAAGGTCTTCCCGATGCCGGGTTCCAACCTGACGCTGGCGACTTTGGGTACGTTCATCCTGTGGCTCGGCTGGTTCGGGTTCAACGGGGGCTCGCAGCTGTACATGGATACCGCTGGCAACGTGGCCGACATCTCCCGCATCTTCGCCAACACCAACACGGCGGCGGCTGGCGGGGCCATCACGGCGCTGATCCTGACGCAGGTGCTGTACAAGAAGCCGGACCTCACCATGGTGCTGAACGGCGCGCTGGCCGGTCTGGTCTCCATCACGGCTGAGCCGCTGACCCCGTCGCTGGGCGTGGCCACGCTGATCGGTGCAGTGGGCGGTGTGATCGTGGTCTTCGCGGTGCCGTTCCTCGACAAGCTGAAAATCGACGATGTGGTCGGCGCCATTCCGGTGCACCTGTTCGCCGGTATCTGGGGCACCATCGCGGTGACCTTCACCAACGGCGACGCGTCGCTGGGTGTGCAGCTCTACTCGATCCTGGTGGTTGGGGTGTTCACGGTGGTCGCCTCTGGCCTGCTGTGGTTCATCTTGAAATCCACAATGGGCATCCGGGTCTCGGAAGAAGACGAGATCAACGGTCTCGATACGTCCGAGCTGGGCATGGAGGCCTACCCAGAGTTCTCCAAGGGCTGAGTCACTTCCCTCACTTATCAGCCTTGAACAACGGGCCCGGACCAGAAATGGTCCGGGCCTTTCCTATGCCGCCCAATAAGCGATGAGCCCGGTACGTCTTGGGGGACGCCCCTATAGTTGGGGAGGGTACTGCTCCAGGCTTGGCAGGGCCGCAGCCTCAATCAGCTGTGTGTCAATTCTCAAGAGCCGTTCCACGGCGGTCGCATCGGCGAGGTTGAACATAGCAGGTGCGGTCATGATGAGCCGGCCATCATTGATGAACCGATCAAAATGGGTCTCGTCAATGTCCATCCCGGTTGGAAGGCTGGGCAACCAAATCCCAAAGCCGGAGCTGTGATATTCCGGGAACCGTTTACCCGCAATTTTTAGCGCATAGGGCGCGGCACTCACCAACGAGGCCGTGCGCCAGCTGGTCAGAATGCCCACCAAGTCTGCAACCAACTCGGCAGTTATGCGCGTTTCGGAGAAGTTGAGCGGCCACTCGATCCGCAGCCAATCATGGTTGGGAAGCCCGTCCCACATGTACATGATGCGGTATGGCCAGATGACCTTCCCATCCGGCCCCAGGAACGGTTTGCTACCAGAAACAAACTTGGACAGTTCATCGTCAGGGTGGTCCTTTTGAAACTGCTCAAAGAAATCGGTCACGGTATTTGGCAATGCGGGGTCATCTATGGGAACGGGCGAAGCGTCCTGGTCCGTTTTGAATGCCAGTCCTTTCAGGCCCGGAGCCACCTCCGTAAGGTCTTGGGAAAGGCGTTGGAACCCAACGACATGATCTGCATCCGACAAGAACGGGCCGGGCCGTTGAAACCAACAGGTGATTTCAAGGATTTCATCAATCATTAGGTTCTCCAAATGCTGGGGGGCAAGGCGCTAACCGGCATATGAAAGACCCGAAGCCGGGTCAGAAAGCTAATACGCGCATAAGAAAAACAATAGAGCTTCAACTTGATGTTGCTACAGAACCAGAAAACGTGGTGCCAGAAATACTGGCTTCCCGGGCGAAGTGGAAACCCTTGCGCCAGCGTATTGTGATTGCGCATCTGCGTGGACACCGCCGCCATGCGCCCGACTGCGACAGCTTCCTCGAGGATGGGCAGAATGTTTATTGGCTCTCCGCCCGGTCCGGGGACGGATATTGGGCTTTCCCCCAAATACCTGCCGTAACCCATCTTCGCTTCGATGAGAAAGCAAAGCGCTGAATTGAAACCGTCCATGCGGGACCCGGCTATTGACCATTCTTCGATTCTTGGCATTTCGGGGTAAAAATTCAACACCGGTGCGCCGCCTCCCATCATTGTGGAGACGCGATGCTGGTAATCCATGGCGGGGATAAACGGGAAAGACGCGTTCACCACTTTGCCAGCAAGAAAACCACAAGGAGCGCAATACTCGCAGGTTGTCTCGGCTTCGGCGGCCATTGCATTCTGCAGGTCGCGAATTTGCGACTCTGAGGTGCTATCGTAGGAATAAACCTCGCCAGTTTCTGTCAGGGGGTCGATGGTGTCAGAACCGCCAGCCAGCCCTTCAAAATCCAATGGACCAGCAGGCGCAGGTTGAAGCGGTGTGCGTGTGCCGGGGCGCAGTGTGCCACCAGGGGAGTTTTGAATTGTGTAAATCGCCGCTCCGGCCAAAAGCACGGCACCGCTGACGAGGGGGAGTAATAAGATCGCCGGCATTTTTACCACCAAGCCTTAAAGTCGGGAACCTGTTTTGCGAGTTCCGCTTTCAAAACATCAAGATAGGCTTTGAAGCGAGCGTTTGGTTCAAGTTTATTCGTTTTCCAATAGTGGCCGAAATCTTGTCCGCGCCAAAACCCTGGCGCGTAGACGACATCCAGCAAAATAAATGTGCCCAGCATACCCTGACCGTCAATGCCTATCCTGCGCGAAATGCTGCGGGCATTGGCAATCCGATCTCGAATTTCAGCCATGGGCACATCGTCCAGAATAGCGGGGTAATCCCTCGCAAAATTTCGGGCAGTGCGTCGGTTCGCAAGTTCGGTTCCAATGAGATCCACCAGATGAGTGTCAAAGCTAGGAGTTGGAGGCACCTTCCAATCGCGTCGGTCCGCGTGAAAGCTTACTCGGACCACTTCGTCAAACACATTGAAGGCGATGAAGTGGTCAATAATGAGCGGCCTGAACAGGCTGCGTATGAGGGGTGTTTCCGGTGCTTCGGGGCGCTTCAAATAGGTAAGGATGAAGTCGGGGTCCCAAAACCTGACAAAGAAATTCTGACCGCGTTGGTCAGGAGCTTGTGTAAATTTGCGTAGATGACGCCAAACTTCATCGAAGCTGAGAGATGATTGCACGAATACACCAGGCTCATATCCCCAAAGATGCCACGGCGCCGGGTTGGGGCCGTCCGTCAACAGGTTTTCTGTAAATCTGTTCTCTGGTTCCAGCCGAACAAGCCATGGCGCAACTTCGTTCAAATCATCTTCCGCTTGCCCGACGAACAAGCATCGATGCTCAAGCTCACTTTGTTCAAGTTGCTCCACCAGGTTGGGCACTCTTGCTGCGTCCAAGACCGCGAAACAGGTCTGGGTTCGGTTGAACAACAAGCTATAGATCGGGTCGTTCTCAGGGTCGTGCTCGCCCGGCTGTCTGGGTCGCGCATTGGGGTGTGGATGCAGTTCGTACCAATCCAAATCCTGCATCAAATTCTGCATGGCCGCCGTCCATCGCGCAATCTCTTAACAATGGCTCGACCCTCCAATACTTTTGGTGGTGCTACAACCAGGTTGCTTGGACCCTGTAGCATTTCGGTCAAAAAAAACCCCGCTGCCTGTGCCGCGGGGTTTTGTACATTTTGGGTTTTTGAGCAAAAACTTTTGTCCCAAATTGTCCCAAACTAGGCGATTGTCTCGTCGATCCAGCCTGCCAGTGCCGCCTTCGGAGCAGCCCCAACCTTGTTGGAAACCACCTCGCCATCCTTGAACATGAACAACGCCGGAATACCGCGCACACCCATCTGGGCAGGGGAGTTCGGGTTCTCGTCCACGTTCACTTTGACGATCTTGACCTTGCCGTCATACTCCGCCGAAAGCTCTTCCAGAGCGGGGCCGATCTGCTTGCACGGGCCACACCATTCCGCCCAAAAGTCAACGATAACAGGCACATCCGCTTGGCGGACTTCGGCGTCAAAAGTGTCGTCTGTTACGGCTACTGTGGCCATGTAATTCCCTCCGGGGTGTGAGTGCATATGTCAGATGCCAGAACGTATGGATGCATAGCAGAGTCGTCAAGGTTTGGTGGTGCACAGCAGTGCTGCACTCACGATGTCGTGTGGTAAGCGCATTAATTCTGCTGTTTCCGTCCACACAATCGCCGTCTCAACCTGACGATTTGGATAAATCTGCCCCAACGCCGCCGCATACGCGCCCATCTGCCTGAGCAGCCCGTCAGGCGTCTGTTCCGGGGTCGCCGGGACATGTCGGTTGGACTTGAAATCAACGGCCAGAACGGTGTCATCGGTGATGACCAACCGGTCGATGGCGCCATTGATTTGGCGCCCCTCCAACTCAGGCAGAGTTGCAGTCACGTCAACCTCCGCCAGGGCGCTGCCATCAAACAGAAATTGCAAGTGGGGCGCGTCGAGCACCTTGTTTGCAACGGCCAACAGGTCCTCCCCCAGCGGATTGTCGTAACCGCGCAGTACCATCTCAGCCCGCCGGATGCGCTCCGATTTGGGGGCATTCGCGAGGTGCTCCAGCAACAAATGTATCGCCGTCCCGCGGGCTTTTGCGTCCTCCTCCGAAAGGGTGTCCGGGATGCCGGGCAGAACCTTCGCGCCTCCAAGGTTGGAGGGGGAAAGTGCTGCAGGCGTGTTGATTGGTGCGGGCAAAGGCTCGGTGGCCCAGCGCGGCAAGGGGGCGGGCTCCTCTTGCGCTTGCGGGCTCCGCGTCGTGGTGTCGGCGGGCCAATCGAGATGAGCAAGTCGCAGCTTGGTATCCTCCAAACCTGGAACAGCCCCCGCCCGGGTCAATCCGTTCTCGACAATCTCGTACCAGGTGTCGCCTTTCTTCGGGACGTCCCCAGACCCGCAAACGATCAGCCAGCTCTCGGCACGGGTCAACGCCACATAGAGCAGCCGCATGCGTTCCTGCTGCTGCAAGGTCTTCTTGGCGTCGGTCAGGTCGGTTTGCGCGCGCGTGGCTTCGGTCGCACGGGCTTTCCAAATCGCGGCGCCGCCTGCGTCAAGAATGTCGTCGCGGACGTCATTCTTGGTCGTTCCGGTTTGAGGCAAAATGACGATTGGCGCTTCCAGCCCCTTGGCCCCATGCACGGTCATGACGCGGATGAAGTCGCCTTCGCTGTCCATTTGCCGCTTGATCGTGACGTCATCCGTCGCAAGCCAGGTTAGAAATCCGGTCAATGTCGGTGCCTCAGACCGCTCGTAGGTCAGGGCCTGATCCAGCAGTGCCGCTATGCCTTCCTCCGCCTCGACGCCCAGGCGAGATAGCAGCCGTTCGCGGCCGTGATGATAGGTCAGTGCCCGCTCCAGCAGGTCGTAGGGGCGCATGAAATCAGCCTGGTTGAGCAGGTCATCCAGCATGGCATAGATGTCTGGAAACTCGGCTGAGCGGGCGTTTAGCTGGGTCCAAAGGAGGCCGTCGCGGCCATGGGCAAGCGAGTACAGGTCTTCCTCGCTGAGATTTCCCAGCGGGGATCGGATGATTTCGGCAAGCGCCAAATCGTCCTGCGGCGTTTCAAGGAAGGACAAGAGCGAGATGAGATCCCGCACACCAAGCTCTCCCCCAACACGCAGGCGGTCCGCGCCGGCCATTGGCAGACCCAGCGTTTTGCAGGCTCGGATAATTTCGTGGAAGAGGCCGGCCTGAGCGGATCGCGACTGCACCAGAATAAGGAAATCCTTGGCACGGATGGGACGGGTGATCGCTTCTTCCATCCCGTCACGATGCTGGATTTCGGTGATCTGCCCATGCATGATTTGATGCTGGATTTGACGCGCAATCAGCTCCGCCAACTGGACGGAATGGTGGTCGGAGCCAACGGTATCAACAGGGTCAAACCATGCCTTGTCCTCTTCCTTATCCCCGCTTTCGATCCAGTCCCAAAGATCCACGCGTCCGGGCAATTCCGTCTTGAACGCTTTGTGCTCCAGCGCGTCGCCCATCCCCCCTCGCAAAGTTTCGGTGAAGACGTGATCGACAAGCTTCAGGATCGGCGCGGCGGAGCGGAAAGAATACAGAAGCTCGCGGGATGCAAACGGTGCCGCAATCGCTGAGAGCTTCTCCTCGAAATAGCGTCGCATTCGATCAAATTCTGCCGGATCCGCGCCTTGGAACGAGTAGATTGATTGCTTCTTGTCGCCGACCACAAAGATCGTCCGCGGCTCCGGTCGCGCGCCTTGGCCGGATGTGAATTCCTGAGCAAGCAGCCGGATCACGTCCCATTGCGCCGGCGACGTGTCCTGTGCCTCATCCACCAAAATGTGGTCGATGCCGCCGTCGAGGCGGAACAGCACCCACGAGGCCACATATTCGTTGGTCAGCAGCTGGCGGGCTTTCTGGATCAAGTCGTCGAAGTCCAGGCTGCCACGCTGCTGCTTCGCGGCGGCCAGCTTTGACAAGAACGGCGTTGCGAAGGCGTGCAACGTAGCAGTGCGTTGAAAGGAGAGAAGGGCAAGGCGCGCCTCGCGCACATCGGCCACGCGGGATTTGAGCGCGTCGAACGCGTCTTTAAGTGGCCCCATGTCAGCGGCGACGGATTTGGTCGGGGGCGTAGATTTGACGCTGTACGGCTCCTTTGTTTTTGCACCGGTCAGACAAATGGGTTCCAGCGCGGCAACACTCGACAGGTCTGGCGCGTCCAAGTTCAGTTGGCGTAGTCCCTGGGCGAGTTTGGTGTCAGTCGCTCCGCCAGCATCCAGGAACGGGAGCATGTCTGCGATCAACCGGGCCTCGTCGCCGTTGAATACACCGTCCAGGATGGTTTGACTGGTGGTGCCAACCGGCAATGCAAAAAGCGCGCGTAATTCTGTCTCGCTAACCGGTTTGGCAAACGCTTCGGCATTGCGCGTGATTTCGGCCAACAGGGCGTCGGGATCTTCGCCGGTGAAGTGTTGCGCCAAGCCCTGCACAACCTCCGGCATGTCGTTGGCCATCTGGTCCAGCACATCTGCGCGCAGCAGTTTGGCGGCGCGGTCGTCCATCTCGGTGAAGGCGGGTGTAACCTGAGCCTCCAATGGGAAACGGCGCAGGAGCGATGCGCAGAAGGAGTGGATGGTTTGGATTTTCAATCCACCCGGCGTTTCGATCGCTTTGGCAAACAGCCGTCGCGCGTTGCGGAGTTGCTCGGAGTTGATCTTACCCGGGCTCACACCAAGCGCCATGAGGCTGACTTTGAGGGTCTCGTCCGGCATCATTGCCCATTCCCCGAGACGCTTGAACAATCGGTTCTGCATCTCGGATGCGGCGGCTTTGGTGTAGGTCAGGCACAGGATGCGCTGCGGCATGATGCCTTGCAGCAGCAATAGCGCCACACGATCCGTCAGCACGCGGGTTTTGCCGGACCCCGCATTCGCCGACAGCCATGTCGAGCGGTTTGGCAAAGACGCGTCAATCTGGGCGCGGGTTGCGTCGTCGGTCATCGTCCTACCCGCCTTGGCATCGGATCCTCGGTGATGTCCCATTCGCCATACCGGGCCAAGGTGTCGTAGTCCTGATCCCAGCGGTTTTCATGCACTGCGCGGCGCGACGGGTAACCTTTTTCCGGGTCCATGTAGGCAGAGATCAGAGCTTCCAGCTCTGACCAGACTTTCGCGACTTCGTCGGGCGTCAGCTGCTGAGCAATCTCTTCAGGCGAGGCCCCCAGTCCAACATAGCTGACCTGCGCAACCGTGGCATCTGGAAAGCCCTCGTATTGCAGGGCGGCCAATAACGGCAGCTGCTTATTGAAGTGTTCCTGCATTGGCTTGGTGGGAAGGGTACCGGTTTTGTAGTCATACAGCACCAGCGCGCCGGATGGGTCGCGGTCGATCCGGTCGGCCCGTCCATTCAAAGTGAAACCAAGGTTGTCGATTGTGCGGGTGCCATCCGCCTCGAACGCGTCTGGTTTTGCGAGTTTGCGGCGCGCCTGTTCGGATTGAATGAACCAGGGCACGGCCCGCGCCAGCTTGGCCCGCCAAAAGGCGCGGGTCGCAGGCCAGGCCACATGGCGATGCAAAAACTCGTCGGCCCTTTCTAGCAGCCTGTCGGCGGCATCTTCGGGCAGCGCGGATTTGTGCTCCGCAATAAACGCCTGCAGGACCTTGTGGATGACGTCGCCGCGCAGCGCGGCGTCGGCCTCGGCGTGCAGGGGCTTCAATGGCCTTAGCTTGAGGATGTGGCGCGCATAGACCGCGTATGGGTCGCGGATCAACGTCTCGATGTGAGTCACCCAAAGGTTCTTTGGGCGGTGATCAACAGGTGGCTGTGGCGAAGGGCGGGCGGCCTTGGGCAGTTTCAGGCGCGGGGTGTCATAGGCCTGCGCGAGGTCAACCCACTCCTTGCCGCGGCTCCTCATGTTCTCGAACGCCTTTGGACCGTCGCCTGGCAATCCGGTCATCAGGTTTTGGAGGCGGTTCAGCCAGCGGGACTGTACCGTTTCAGCCTCGGCGTCGCGCACGGAACGGGTCAACCAGACTTCGGGCGCGGCAATGGCTTGCTGGAAGTCATGCGCCGACAGTCCGATGCGGCTTTCGGGCAGGTAAAGTCCGGCCTGCCCGCGCATATCTCGGTTCAGCCAAGGGTCAGGGTTGGGCATTGCTGGCCAGGTGCCGTCATTAAGCCCGGCGAGGATGACAAGCTCCGCCCCCTGAACGCGGGCCTCCAACGTTCCCCAAATCATGATGTTGGCATGGGTGAAAAACGGGTCCCGGACTTCTTCCTTGGACAGCAAGGCGCTGACGAGGTCGCTGTATTCCGTGGCGGTGTAGTGACCGGCTACGCCGCTGGCCTTGGCCAGTTTGGCGAACACGGCTTGTGCGGTTTCCCCGGCCGTTTTCAACCACAGATGGGGCGTGCCGTCGTCTGGCCCTTGGGTGAGCCGTTCGGCGACCTGCTGATGCAGCGCAACGAGATCGCACAGCGGTTGCGCGCGCTGGGATGCCAATGGCGCGATGCAGGACCACAGCCAATCATGCCAGGCCACGGTCCCGGGGTCTTCGGCCTCGCGCTCTTCCGCCCAGTTCTGGCTGTGTTGCTGTGTCAAAGCTGGCGGGCCGCCGCGCAGCACTTTCATTTCCAGATGCCGGACACGCCCCTGATGGGCACTGCGATTGTCGGCGTAGACCAGCGGGTGTTTCAACAACGCCAGCATCCGGTCCGGCGTTACGTCCTGCCCGATCATCGCAGCGGTTTGGCGCAATAGCCTTCCGGGCGGCGACAGGTCCAGCCGCGCGCCGGCGCTGTCATTGGGGGTGATGTGCCAAGCGGACAATGCGGCCGTCACCCGGCGCGTCAGGGTCTGATCGGTTGTGATCAACGCCGCTGTCGTGCCCTCTTGCGCCGCCTTTCGTAGCCGCATCGCAATCGCCAGAGTTTCGACGCGTTGGGTTGGCGCTTCCACCAATGTAAGGGCTTCGGTGGCATGTGTCAGAGGCAGCAAATCCGGGCCGTCATCCAGCCACGCATCGGTGACGGGGGCGGGGCGAAGTGCCAGCGACACAAGCTGGTTGCGAGATTGACTTGGCAAGGAAGCGCCGGGGGCCCAGCTGGCGATATCATCTTTCGTCACAGACAGCTCTTCCATCAACCGGTGGTAGCGAAACTGTGGGTGATCCTCAGCCGCCGGACCTGTGCCGGTGGCGCCAAGTTTTGCCCAAATCTTGCCGGGCATATCAAAATCGAAGCCAGGTAGCACAAGCGCGCCTTGCGGCAGACGAGACACGGCGCGCATGAAGGCGCGCGTCGTGCCGCGGGACCCGGTGGAGCCTGCAACGATGATCGGGTGTTCGGGCGGGTTGGCGTCCCACGACGAAGCGAGCGCCTCCACCACAGCGCGCTGCCGCCCTTCGGTATCCAGCTCAGCCTCAGGGTCGAGGAACCTTCGGACAAGTTCGATAAACGTCAGGCTGCGCTTCCAGTGGTCCGAGTGCTGGGCCACATCGAGAGCAAGAATTTGTTCGATACTAACGCCCTCACCCTGCATCTCTTCCAGCAAAGTGGCCAGGCTATCGGCCAAATCAAAGGCCATGTCGCGCGCGGCGAGCGTCTCTTCGGTCTCGATCAGTTTGCGCACCAACTGGGCAAGCTCCAGCCTTCGGACTAGGCCATCGGTGGCGGGTGGCAAATCAAGGTGCGGATCGCGCGACAGGTCGGTTATGAGGTGCAAGCGAGGCAGAAGCATTGCCCCGTGCTCCGCAAATAGCTGGCCGACACGCCGCTTCATACGTGCCGTGTTCATATACAGATGAACGCGCGCCAGATCCTCCGGCGGGCGGGATTGGAACCGCGTGATAAGCCCACAGACAAGCGCGCGCGGAAAATCTACACCCGGTGGCATTCCGAAAACACGCGCTGTCTTGCTGGGGTCAAACATTCAGCATCGCTTCGGCCAGCGGGATGCCTGACGGCGTCCCAACATCGGCCCATCGTCCGGGGTATGTAACGCCCGCAACTTTGCCTTCCCCAAGCAGCCTGTCCCAAACGGCGTTCAGCGAGAACACGCGCCCGGGATGTGCCGCCACAACATCTCGACGAATGATTTGCGCGCCGGTGTAGACCTGACCGTCGGGACTGCGCGAAAGTGACCCATCTTGGCCAAGGATAAAATTGCCTTTGCGGGCATATCCGACCGTCTGTTCTACCGGAACCAACAGCAGCAAGGCCGACATGTCGTCGCGCCAAGCGTCCAACAATATGCCAAGCGGGTTTGGGCCGGACCACACCGCGTCCGAATTCAACGTCACAACGGCCTCACCGTGCATCTTCGGCAGGGCGGATTTCAGGCCGCCACCGGTGTCCAGAATGTCGGGGTATTCAACATGCGTTGTAATCGTGGGTGGTAAATGGGCGACCATCTGATCCGCCAGATAATGCGCGTTGACGTGGATGTTCAAAGCCAGGTCGCGTGCCAACCCGATCGCGTGGTCGATCAGCGGCGCGCCGGCAACCTCGATCAACGGTTTTGGCGTGGTCTCAGTCAGGGGCGCCATACGGGTGCCGAATCCGGCGCCGAAGATCAAAATATCGTTGGCTGACTCAGGCATTGGCGGCCTTGATCCGCGCGACAATGTCAGGGGTTGGCGCGGGAAGGACTTGCCGTACCCATTGCCCGAATTCAGCGAGGTCAGGATGGGTGAGGTCGTCCATAAGGTTGCGCCAAACGCGCGGCAACATGTCAGGGTAGTGGCCTTTGCCGTCACGCACGCAGAGCCGGGTAAAGACGCCAATGATACGCAGATTGCGCTGCGCGCTGCAGACCGCATAGCGCGCCCCGAACTGTTGCTTGTCGGATTGCGAAACCCCGATGAAATGTTCGATGCATTGATGTTGTACCGAAGGGTCCACATCGCGGCGCGCATCCTTCAGAAGCGAGGCCAAATCATAGGCTGCGTCGCCCATCATCGCGTCCTGAAAGTCCAACAATCCGACCCGGCGGTCTCCGTCGCGATCTGGTAGCCAAAGCAGGTTTTCGGCATGGTAGTCCCGTTGCACCAGCACAGGCGGGCCGATGAGAGCGCTGTGTAAATGATCGGCGATGCGAAGGTGGAATTCTTCCCGAATGTCCGGCGGATTTTCGGCGGCATATGTCAGGTACCAGTCAGCAGCCAGCAGCGCGGTATCCGCCATCTCTTTGGGGCCGTAGGGCAGCAGGTTCGCCGGCGGCTCAGCCTGCTGCGCCGTGTAAAGCGCATCCGTGGCAGCGAGGTAAAGCTGCAGCTCTGGACCGGGGTTTTTCTCCAGAACCCTCGCAAAGAGATCATCGCCCAAATCTTCGATGATGAGAAAGCCGTTGGTGGTGTCCCGTGCGAAGATCTCAGGCGCGCTAAGGCCTGCCTGACGCAAATGGGTCGCGATATTGATAAAGGGGCGTGTGTCTTCGCCCTTCTCGGGTGGCGCATCCATCAGTACGGCTTTGCCCAGGTCGGGGTGCCGCAGACGGTCATATCGGCGGTTTGATGCGTCACCGGCCAGAACAATTCGTTGTGCGTCCGCCCAGCCTGCCATTTTCAGGAATGCCTGCAGGTGCTGTTCACGCTCCGCGGTCATGGTGCGAAAGCCTTCAAAAGGGTGGTTTGCAGATTTTGGGCCAGCGGGCCATCGGCTTCGAGCCTGCAATTGCGGGACGTATCCGAACCGCCATAGGACAGCGTCACCCGCAGCGCCGGGGGCGTGGTGTCACCCAGCCGGTCCGGCCATTCGACAAGGCAGAAGGATTGGTCGAACGCGGCCTCCAGGCCAAGTTCGAATAGCTCGGACGTGCTGGTCAGGCGGTACAGGTCGGCATGCCAGATTTCGAGCGACCCGGCGGCGTAAGTTTGCACGATGGTAAAGGTTGGCGAGGGAACTTCTTCTGCCTTTCCCTCACGGGCCTGCAGGGTCTGAATGACACGACGCGCCAACGTGGTCTTTCCTGCGCCAACCGGGCCGTCGAGAAGGACGGTCAGACCCGCCGCCGCGTTATCCGCAACACAGTCGGCCATGCGAAACGTTGCGTCCTCGTCAGGCAGGGTGATTGTTGCGCTCATGGGGAAGAGTTTTACTGCAACCGTCCCCACTCGCAAGGCTGATCGAAAACGCCGCCCTTGTCAGGAGTTGAGCGACGCGAGTTCCGGCAGTTTTGGCAAAGGCAGCACCGCGTCGTCGGGAGCGGTGAACCCGACCAGCGTCGCGCCTGCCGCCAGCGGCATAAATCGACAGCTCAGCTGGCGCCCGTCGGAGAGGTCGGTAGAGCCGTACCACTCGGTCCGGTCACCCGCGTGACAAACAAATTCGCGGACGTCGCCCCAAAGCGGGGTGGGCAGGCTCTTGGTTTGCCAAAGCCGTGTGGCATCGACAATACCGGTTTGTTCCAGCACAAGCTCCGGGTCGGTGCCCCACAATTCGCAATACGCGTCATTGGACAAAGCCAGGTTGCCCGTGGCGTCAAATACGGCAATCGCTTCGGGGAGGCTGTCAATCATGGATTGGCTGAGCTCCAACTCCCGGCGGAACTTGCGCGTCAGAGAAACCTCAGCGCTGATGTCTTCGATCAGAAAGGCAACGGCGCCCTCTGGATGTGGTCGGCCGGTCACCTTGTAGGTCTGGCCGCTGGGAAGGATCCACGTCTCCATGTAGGTGCCGTTGACGGCGAGCTTCTCAAGCTCGTTGATCTTGGCCCGCCAGTCGTTGAAATCCTTGCGTTCTGGCAGCATGCGCTTTTCGCGCAACCGGTTCACCGTGTCGTACAACGTCGGGCGGGCGGCCAGCCATTCCGGCTCAAGATTGGTCAGGTCCATCAACGCGGGGTTGAACAGCTGCAGCTGCCGGGACCGGTCAAAGATGGCCAGGCCGATGGGCAGTGCCGCAAAGGTTTGGGTCAGCGTCTGCATGAAATTGCGCAATGACTCTTCGGCCTGAACGGTTTTGCTGGCGTCGCAGGCGTAATGCAGCGTCGTGTTGCCGTGGCCGAAGCTGGTGATGTCGAACCACCGGGTGGTGCCATCTTTCAGGGTCAGTGGGGATCGCCTCGGGTGGGCCTTTTCGCCGGGGGCCGCGATCTGGCCCCCTTCGAACAGCCTGCGGGGTGGCCATGCCTCCTGATCTGCGGGGGCAAATTGTTCTACCAGTGAGACATATGATGCGTTGACCCAATCGATATTTCCAACCCGATCTTCCCGCCAGATCACGGTTGGCGAAGTCGCGACGGTTCCCTGAAGAATTGCAAGCTCCTGACCTACCGATTCGGAGACGTCGCGGTCCACCAACACTCTGCTGGCCATCAGGTTTGGAAGGCCAGAGACGGTGATACGGCAATGTCCGGCGTCACACGCGACACTTGCGGAAACTGGCCCGGACGTTGTCAGCTCAGACAATTCGAACGCGGCGCTTTCCTGCATGGCAATATCCAGCGCACGCGGAAATTGCGGGAAGATATCCGCGAGCCGTTGTATGAGCCTTTTGCGTGTATCCTGTTCGAGGTCTTCAGCAGATAACGCCGCCCGGGCGGGCGCGTTGACGCCGACCAATTCCTCACCTTCGAACGTGAATATCTGCGCTGATGGGGCAGGGGCAGAGGTGGGGGGCGACGGCCGCGACTTTCTAAGGGCGAAACACCCAAGCAATCCGGTGGCAAGGCCGGCGGCGAACAAGAAAAATGCGGGTTGAAAGAGCAGAGCTGTCACGGGTCTTCCTTTGTGCAAGCGAAGGACCAATGCAAACAATCATGGTGAGGTTAATGGCTGGTTAAATCTGGATCGGCACGTTGTCCCCCAGTGGCTGGGAGTCGCCTGAATTGGCCGCCGCAATAGTGTCCATCGGCCACGTTGCTTCCGCGATTGCGCCCGTTCGGAGCTGACCTTCGGCGTTTTCGTAGTCTGGGGAGCCATTGTCAAAATTGATCTCTGCGCCTGTCCGTTCAAGCAGTGTTTTGGCGATGAACAATCCCAGCCCCATGCCCTCATATTCGGGCCGGCTGGACGATTGCCGCTTGTTTCTGCGTCGGCCAATGAATGGCTCTCCGATTCGGCCGAGCAAGTCGACCGGGTAGCCCGGACCGTCGTCGATGACGCGTATGACGACTTGATCGCGCGACCAGCTCGCGTCGATCCAAACCTCGGCTTCCGCAAAATCGACGGCGTTTTGCATCAGGTTGCGCAGCCCGTGGATTATCTCTGGCTTGCGCAGGATGACGGGCATCGGGCCGTCGTCTTCGGTGTCCGCGGTGAAGTTGAAATGCACCGCTTTTCCCCTGCCGGAATGCGGCTCAGCGGCCTCTTCGACAACGGCGCTGAGCGGGGCGTTGCGCAGGTGCAGATCGTCCTTTCCGGCGCGGCCCATGGAATGCAGGATGTCGCGGCAGCGATCGGCTTGTTCCCTGATCAGCGCGGCGTCGTCCCTGAGGTCCGGTCGGTCTTCCAATTCTTCCAACAGTTCGGCGCTGACCAGCTTGATGGTCGCCAAAGGTGTTCCCAACTCATGGGCGGCGGCCGCGACAACCCCGCCGAGATCCGTCAGCTTCTGCTCCCGCGACAAGGCCATTTGGGTTGCAAGCAACGCCTGGCTCATGGACCGCGTCTCGGACGTGACCCGGCCTGCGTAGATGGCCAGAAACACAATCCCGATCATGATAGCGACCCAAAAGCCCGCGACAAACACGTCGGGCATCTCCAAGATGGTGCCCTGGTCGGTCCGCAGCGGGATATGGAAGGTCGTCAGCGCGCTGACCAATACGATGGCCAACCCACCGATCAGCAAGGTCGACTGGGTGCGCATTGTCATCGCGGACACGGTCACCGGTGCCAGGATAAGCAAGGCAAACGGGTTGTTCAGCCCGCCCGTCAAATAGACCAGAAACGCCAGCTGCGAGAGATCAAAAAGCAGCGTCAGCAACACCTCATTTTCCGGCAGCCAACGGTTCTGCGGGTAGATCGCAATAGCGACCATGTTGGATATCACAGACGCGCCGATGGCCAGCATGCAAAAGCCCAGCGGTATGTCGAGCTTCAGCAGCTGGCTGGCAATGAAAATTGCGCTGCCCTGACCCAGAATCGCCAACCACCGCAAGATGATAAGGGTGCGCAACCGGACCATCCCGTTGCGGGATCTGCTCTCGCCCAATCCGGCGGACAGGTCGGTCATCAGGGAAACGTGATTGGCAGCGTCATAATGGCAGATTGATACTGGACGGGGGATGGGGGATCAACGGGGCAACTTAGCACGGACAAGGTGGACGATATGAACAAAGCGTATGTTTGGAGCGCCGTTGGCTTGGTGGCACTGATGATCGGGGTGCCGACGTACCTCACCTTGACGGCCAATGACGGTGAGGACCAATTTGCCCAATGCTCCCAAGGCGCGGTTGCAGGCGGTGACATAGGCGGGCCGTTTGAGCTGGTGTCGGAAACGGGTGCGACAGTCACCGAAAGGGACGTCATCACCGAACCCACATTGGTCTATTTCGGCTACACCTATTGCCCCGATGTCTGCCCGCTGGATGCGGCCCGGAATGCGGAAGCCGTGGACGTCTTGAAGGAGCAGGGCGTGGACGCAACGCCGGTCTTCATCACCATTGACCCTGAGCGGGACACGCCAGAGGTTTTGGCTGAATTCACGGACGTAATGCACCCCAAGATGATCGGGCTGACGGGGTCCGCAGGCCAGGTCAAAGCGGCCAGCCAGGCGTACCGGACCTTTTACAAAAAGCAGCCGGGCGGCGGGGAAGATTACCTCGTCGATCACTCGACATTTACCTATCTGGTGCTGCCGGAGAAGGGCTTTGTCGACTTCTTCCGCCGTGACGCGACGCCCGACCAAATGGCCGAGACGGTGGCGTGCTATGCAAATGCGGCCTCGTAAGTCATTGGTCCGCTGGTGTTTGACCGGTGAGGAGTGGCGATCTACATTGCTGCGCAAGATGGAAGTCCGGGAAGGGTTTTGACGATGAGCGAACGCACGATGAACGAGATCGGTGAAGACCGGTCCCTTCTGATCGTTGACGACGACGAGCCGTTTCTGCGCCGTCTGGCACGGGCCATGGAAAAGCGCGGGTTTGAACCGGAAGCGGTTGAAACCGTGGCTGCCGGCAAGGCTGTCGCGACCGCCCGACCGCCGGCCTATGCGGTCGTGGATTTGCGGCTGGAAGACGGCAATGGTCTGGACGTGGTCGAGGTGCTGCGGGAACGCCGCCCGGACGCGCGGATCGTTGTATTGACGGGCTACGGCGCGATTGCGACGGCGGTAGCGGCGGTCAAGATCGGGGCCACGGATTACCTGTCGAAACCGGCCGATGCCAATGATGTCACCAACGCGCTTTTGGCCTCGGGGGACGAGCTGCCGCCGCCGCCGGAAAACCCGATGTCGGCGGACCGGGTGCGGTGGGAACATATCCAGCGTGTGTATGAGTTATGCGACCGCAACGTGTCTGAAACGGCGCGTCGGTTGAACATGCACCGGCGAACCTTGCAGCGGATATTGGCGAAGCGCAGCCCGCGTTAACCGCCGTCGATTTGCGCCGAATTTTCGTGTATAGAAAACGTCTAGATTGCGTATAGGCACCGTGTAGACGCCAAATGATGAACGGGCGGAATGAAACAGCTGGTTTTCTCACTTTTCGGCATGGCTTTGGTTGCAGGGTGCGCGTCGACCGACGGCGCTGCCACAGCGACCAAGACGGACCCGATTCCCTACACGTTGGATAGCCGCGGCATTCAGCTGGTGGCCAGCCCACTGCGGATTGACTTCGGGCGCACCGATCATTCGACCGTGGCCGCGATGGATAAGCTGGTGGGCCAGGGGCCGGTGTCACGCGCTGTGTGCCCCGATGGCAGCCCGTTTGTCGTCTGGGCCGACGGCACGCGGCTGAATTTTCGCGGCGGGGCATTTCGGGGATGGTCCAAGACTGCCGCGGACGGGATCGTGCAAGCCGCAGGGCAAACCTGCGGTTAGGTCGACGCGGCGATACCAGTCAGCATCGCGCCCGCAGCGACAACATGAATCAAAATGATGGCTTTGTCGTTCCATAGCACGCCCACGATAAACCATCCTGCGACGCCAGCCAGAAACAGGTAGATGTTCAATGGTGTGACCCCGAATGCGGTGGCGGTATATCCCAAGATTTGGATGATAGACGCGAGCCATTTGATTGCGAAGGCAGCGTCGAAGGAGGTGTTCATTTTGGGGTTCTCAAAAAAGGCCCGAACGCGGCTAGGGGAGACAAGGCGTTCGGGCAGTGTGATGCGCTGACAGGGTGGCAGCGTCACCAGAAGGTGCGGATGATGGGCTCGTATGTTGAGCCTTCGCGGCGGGTTGCGCGGGGAGATGTGATAGCGCCGCGCCGGTGGGGGTCATGCGCCTCAGCGGGATGCTGATTTCGCTGCTGCGCGTCGAGGATCATCTTGGACAGTGAGTTGAACATGGTACGGCTCCTTTCGGGCGCCTGTTGGGGCCTATTGGAAGTAGGAATAGGGATTGTGGCTGCGCCGCCGGGCGGCCTGCCTGCGATTGGGGTCGGATACGAACCGGTCCGCGTAGGGATTGGTTTTGTCCGGCCAACGGGTGGGTTCCTGGCGGGAAGCGGTCATCAGGGCGTCTGCGATAATTGAAAGCATGGCTTTCTCCTTCATTGCGTCTGTTCTTGATTATTTATGAAGCAATGGGCTTATATATCCGAGTCAGGAAGATTTCGAATATGTAAGTGGAGCTAACAGTACGGCAATGGAATGGCGGGACATCCCTTCTTTATCTGCGTTGCGCGCCTTTGAGGCGATGGCGCGGCTGGGCGGATTTTCTTCTGCGGCGCGGGAACTGAACGTGACCCACGCCGCCATTGCCCAACACGTGCGCGGGTTGGAGGCCGACCTGGGCCAGACACTGGTGATACGCGAAGGCCGTGGCATGGGGTTGACCGAGGCGGGACGCATACTGGCGGCGGCCCTGCAGGACGGATTTGCCGAGATCGCCAACGGCGTCGCCGCCACGCGGGAGCTGGGGGCCGACCGGCCCCTGCAGATCGCCATGACCCCGAGCTTTGCGGAGAACTGGATCATGCCGCGCATTGGCGCGTTTTGGGCGGACCACCCTGAGATCAAACTGGCGCTGGTGCCCGGCTACCCGCTGGTGGATATGAAGCGCGACGGGTTTGATTTGGCAATTCGCTACGGTCGCGGCGGCTGGGACGGGGTGGACGCGGAATATCTGGTCAGCGCAGGCAACGTGGTTGTGGGCACGCCCGAACTTGCGGCGCGGGTCCCCAAAGGCGACATAGCCGCGCTGCAAAAGCAGGTCTGGCTGCAAGAGCCGGGGCGGCAGGAACCCCAGCTTTGGGCCGCCGAGCAGGGGCTGGACTTCTCGAAAATGGACGTCAGAGACTTCAACATGAACACGATGGTCCTGGCGGCGACGCGGGCGGGCTACGGGTTCTCGCTGCAGGGGCGGGCATTGGTCTCGTCGGACCTGAAAGAGGGCAGGCTGGTCAGTGTTTTCGAGCAGGGCCAGTCCACCTTAGCCTACTACATGCTGACGCGGCGCGGCACGGTGACGGGCAAGCTGAAAGTGTTTGTCGACTGGTTACGGGCCAATGCGTCCGACACTTAGCCGAGCGCGTTTGGCGGCTGTCGAATTTGCATATTTTTAGCAGAAAGAAGCCAGGCGTCGTTCTCTTGCGCCGGGCGCGTAAACCTTAATGAGACGGGTCGAGTTTTAGGCGTTTTGTGATGCGGTTCACCGGGGTGCCGTCTTTCAGGGGAACAGCGCGGTCCACCAAATGGTCCCGGAAGCCCATCTTTTCGTAATAGGCCAGCCCGCCCGTATTGTCGGCGCGTATCTTGGCGTAGAGCTCGGAGTAGCCCGCTGCCAGACTTGCGGCCCTGGTGATGTCAAAGAGGGCGGTTCCGACGCCGCGTTGGGTGGTGGTGGGATCGGCAAAAGTGGCGATGCCGCCAATATGGTCATTGGGCGGATCCAGCGCGTCCATCCATTGCATGCCCTGAATGCCATCCACGTTCTCGGCGACATGCAGGAAAGTTTTGCTGTTGCCCGTGAAGAAACGGTCCAGATATCCCGCGTCCAGCGGGTCTTGATATGCGGTGGTGCCGCCGATCTCGATGATCTGGTTCAGGATGTCGATGAGGCGGGGCACATCGGCAGGGGTCGCGGGTCGAATGATCATGGCATCAGCTCGTTGAAGCGGGCGATGAAGTCGGCTTTTACCTCCATCGGCGGGCGCGGTTTCAGCGTTGTGGGCAGCCGTAGGTCGGTGGCGGGCGCGCCGAAGAACTTGTTGCTTTCCTCGATGGAGAAGCCTGCGATCTGGGTGGCCTCCAGCCAGGCGGAGATTTTGTCGGCCTTCTTGATCTGCTTCTTGATCTGCGCGGGGATTGTTGCGGGCAGCCCAAAGCGGATATGGATGGCCGCCGTCAGCCGGTCGTCGAGCTCCGCATAGCCGGGGCCGACGGCGGCTTTTACCGGCGAGATCATGTCACCGATCACATATTCCGGCGCATCGTGAAGCAGCGCGGCCAGCTGCCATTTGGCGGGTTGCGAGGGGTTCATCGCGGTGAACAGACGTTCCACCAAAACGGAGTGTTCTGCGACGGAATAGGGGAACTCACCGAAGGTTTGCCCGTTCCAGCGCGCAACGAAGGACAGCCCGTGGGCGATGTCGTCAATCTCGATATCCATAGGGGTTGGGTCCAGCAGGTCCAGCCTGCGGCCCGACAGCATCCTTTGCCATGCACGTGGTTGTTTCATCTGCGCGTCTCCCTGCGTCACGTTTTCTTCCATGGGGATCACGCATTGTCGAGAGGGCTATGGAGTGCTATCTGCCCCTCAAATTATGAATCTTAGGAGCAGGTCTCATGGCCAATGACTACGTTGTAAAAGACATCAACCTTGCGGAATTTGGCCGCAAGGAGCTGGATATCGCTGAAACCGAAATGCCGGGGCTGATGTCTCTGCGCGAGGAATATGGCGAGAGCAAGCCTTTGACGGGCGCCCGCATCGTGGGTTCGCTGCACATGACCATCCAGACGGCCGTGCTGATTGAGACGCTTGTTGAGCTGGGTGCCGATGTGCGCTGGGCGTCGTGCAACATCTTCTCCACCCAAGATCACGCGGCTGCGGCGATTGCGGCGGGCGGCACGCCTGTGTTTGCGATCAAAGGCCAGTCCCTGGAAGAGCATTGGGACTACCTGGACAAGTCGTTCATGTTCGAAGAGGGCCCGAACCTGATTTTGGACGATGGCGGCGACGCGACATTGTACATCCTGCTGGGTGCGCGCGCCGAAGCGGGCGAAGACGTGATTCCCGTGCCGGGGTCAGAGGAAGAAGTGGCGATCAAGGCGCAGATCAAGAAGCGCATGGAAGCCAGCCCCGGTTGGTTCACCAAGATGCGGGACCAGATTGTTGGCGTCTCTGAGGAGACCACCACCGGCGTTCACCGCCTGTATGATCTGTTCAAGAACGGCCAGCTGCCATTCCCTGCGATCAACGTGAACGATTCGGTCACCAAATCGAAATTCGACAACAAATACGGCTGTAAGGAATCGCTGGTCGACGGCATCCGCCGTGCGACCGACACGATGATGGCCGGTAAAGTGGCTGTCGTCATGGGGTATGGCGATGTGGGCAAAGGCTCGGCAGCGTCGCTGGCGGGTGCGGGTGCACGCGTCAAAGTCACCGAAGTTGACCCGATCTGCGCGTTGCAGGCGGCGATGGACGGCTTTGAGGTTGTGCTGCTGGAAGACGTTGTCTCCACGGCTGACGTGTTCATCACCACCACCGGCAACAAGGACGTGATCCGCATCGAGCATATGCGCGAGATGAAGGACATGGCGATTGTGGGCAACATTGGCCACTTCGACAACGAGATCCAGGTTGCCGCGCTGAAGAACCACAAATGGACCAACATCAAAGAGCAGGTGGACATGATCGAGATGCCGAACGGGCACCGTCTGATCCTGCTGTCCGAGGGCCGTTTGCTGAACCTTGGCAACGCCACGGGCCACCCCTCGTTTGTGATGTCGGCATCGTTCACCAACCAGGTTCTGGCGCAGATCGAGCTGTGGACCAACGGCGAGGCCTACAAGAACGAGGTCTACATCCTGCCAAAGCATCTGGACGAGAAAGTGGCGCGTTTGCACCTGGCCCGCATCGGCGTGAAGCTGTCGAAGCTGGACAAAGAGCAGGCGGACTATATTGGCGTGGCGCAAGACGGCCCGTTCAAGCCAGAGCATTACCGCTACTAACGGCGTGGGCGTGAAGCGTCTCACTTCATTCATCATTGTGTCGGGGCTGCTTGCGGCCCCGGCATTCGCTGCCCCGAAAATCACGGAGCAGACCAAGACCTACCCCGTCAGCGCGACCACCGCGACCGGCCTGAAGGCGGAGATGGAGCGGCGCGGGCCGAAAGGCTTCTGGGCCTATACCAGCTGGAACATCCGCTGGACCGCCGGATGCGCGGTCCGTGTGAAAGTGGTCTACACGCTGCCCAAACACAAAAACCCGTCCGCCATGAGCCCCGCCGTGCGCAAGGCGTTCGATGCGATGTTGGCCGCCCTTGTGGACCACGAGAAGCAACATGGCGCCAACGGCATCAACGCCGCGCGCGAGATTGACCGCGCGGGTTGCAATGGCGGGCAGCGCATCATCCGCAAATACAACAAGGCGGACCGCGATCTTGACCGGCGCACCAACCATGGGGCCAAGACCGGCGTGATTCTGCGGTGAGGGCGTTTCTGCGACTGGCGGTCGCGGTCGCGGGGCTTTGCCTTATCGGGGGGCTGGGCTTCCTGGCCCTGACCCACCCCAGCACCCCGGTACCGCGCGAATGGAACCCAACCAAGCGCCTTTACCTGTCCGACCCTGTGACCTTGATGACGCCGTGGAAGCTGGACGCGGCCACCTCGGAGGCCGCGCTTTGCAAGGAGGTACTGGCCGAGGGGCGGGTGACGTTTCGCGACATGGCTGACCGGGAGATCTCGGAACTGTGTCACATCCGCGGACGTGTGACGTTGGAGGCCGTGGGGGCCGCGCGCTTGAAACCGGTGGAGACAACCTGCGCTGTGGCCCTGCGCACCGCCATGTGGGAACGCCACGGGTTGCAACCGGCGGCACAAGCACATCTGGGCACGACCATCACCGGGATCGGGCATTTCTCCAGCTACAACTGCCGCCAAATCCGCAGCACGGGCGGCACTGGCGGCAGAATGAGCCTGCATGCCACGGCGGAGGCCATTGACGTGTTTGGCTTTACGCTGGCGGATGGCCGCCAACTGGTGATGAAGCGCGACTGGGACCGGGAAAACGCGTTTTTCAAAGCGGCGCGGGACAGCGCATGTACCTGGTTCAAGACAACTTTGGGCCCCGATTACAACGCGCTCCATGCCGACCATTTTCATCTGCAGTCGCGCGGTTGGGGCACCTGCCGGTAACCTGCCACCTTTTACGGGGAAATCGCGGCGAATTTTTCCTTTGTTTTGGCTTTCTTACCCTTTACCGTCTGGCCCAAGGCCAAACTGACAGGCCGAATGGCTCCCGATCTTGGGGGCGGGACAACACTTGGTGGGAGATGCTCCAATGGGCAAGAGAGACGACCTGATCGCGCAATATGCGGACGACCTGAAGAACAAATGTGGCATGACGCCAGACATGGACCTGTTGACGAAAGTCACCATCGGTTGCGGTCCGGCGATTTACAACGCGGACGCGTCCACTGTCGCGGGCAGCCAGGAGGAAGAGCTGGAAACCGTGAAAAACAACTTCCTGATCAAGAAGCTGGGCCTGTCTGACAGCCCCGCATTGATGGACGCGATCAACGCGGTTCTAACCACATACGGCCAATCCGAGCGCAACAAATACCGCGCGGTTGTCTATTACATGCTGACCAAGCATTTCGGCAAAGAGTCCGTTTACGGCTAAGGATATCGGACAATTCGATGTCTTGCGCCCGCCTGCTCAGGCGGGCGTTTTTCATTGTCGGTCGAGTTTGAATAGAATTGCGCGGGCAATTCCTTTGCCAGCAGGCGGCGCGCACGGTAGGGTTTCTCAAATCCTGCCAGTACGGCCGGACCCGATATTTCTATGACTGACACGTGTGGTGCGAAACCGAAGACGCGTGGGGTGGAAAGGGGTTCAGCCGGGGGGCTGGGCCCCTTCGTTCAGTCAGACTCCCGATCCGCGCGCCGCTCTGCGAAATTGTGCGCCTTTGGCGCGCGTGATGGTTTTGCGTTCGCCACGCAGGCTTGGGGGCTCTGCCCCATCGTCGCTGACGCTCCTCCCCCCGGGATATTTCCCGAACATGGAAAGGAAAATCACACGCCACCCATGGCGCAGATGATGTCCCACTCCGCCTTGGTGACCGGCTGCACGGACAGGCGTGAGTTTTTCACCAGCACCATATCGGCGAGGCGCGGATCAGCTTTGACCTGGTCGAGATGGACCGGCGATTTGAGAGGCCCCAGCGCCTTGATGTCTACGCAGTCCCAGCGGTCATCCTCGGTTGTGCTGTCTTGATGCGCCTCGGCGATAACTTCGACCGTGCCGACAATTTCGCGGTCCTTTTGGGAGTGGTAGAAAAAGCCCTGATCGCCAAGCTTCATCTCCCGCATGAAGTTGCGCGCCTGATAGTTGCGCACGCCGTCCCATTCTTCGCCCGCCTCGCCCTTGGCGACCTGCTGGTCCCATGACCAGGTCGACGTTTCCGATTTGAACAGCCAATAGGCCATGATCAGTCCTCCTGTTCCGATTTGAGCGGACGCGACAGCAGCGCGTCCAGCGCCTGGGGCATCGTGATCTGACCCGACACGAGGCCCGCGACGACCTTTGTGACGGGCATGTCCACCCCGTGTTTGGCCGCGAGCTTCAGCGTCGCCTGCGCCGTTGCGCGGCCTTCAACGGTTTTGCCTTCGGGCGGCGTCGTGCCCGCCCCGAGCGCAAAGCCGAAACTGTAGTTGCGCGACTGCGGCGAGGTGCAGGTCAGCGCCAGGTCGCCGAAACCTGCAAGGCCCTGCAAGGTTTCGGGGGACGCCCCAAGTTTGAGCGCCAGCCGGTTGGTTTCGGCCATCCCGCGCGTCATCAACGCGGCGCGTGCGCTTTCGCCAAGCCCCGCGCCCATGCAAATGCCGCAGGCAATCGCGATAACATTTTTGAGCGCCCCGCCAAGTTCGGCCCCCGTAGGGTCGTCAGAGAGATAAAGCCGCAATGTGTCGGAAGACAGCGCCTGCTGCAGCGCCGCGCCCATCTCCGGGTCGGCGCAGGCCAGCGTCAGCGCCGTCGGCTTGCCCTGCGAGATATCGGTGGCGAAACTGGGGCCGGTGAGGATGGCCGATGGGCAATCCAGCGCGCCGGCCAGCACATCGGTCGGACCGCGCGCGGTGTCGAGCTCGATGCCCTTGCAGCAGGCGATCGCCGCCTTGGGGGTGCCGACCAGCCCCTCGAGATATCCTGACAGCGCCTGCATTGGTATCGCCAGCAGCAAGATGTCGTCCGGCCCGATGCGGGGGGCCGGGTCCAGTGCGATATGGTCGGGCAGCTCAACGTCCGGCAGCCGGGGGCTGCGGCGGGTGGCAATCATGGCGCCCATGTTGCGTGCGGTCAGCGTCAGGGGGCGTTCAATGGCCAAGGCCAAAGCGGTGCCAAAGGCCCCGGCACCTGCAACGATAATCCTGCTCATGCTTTCGCCCCTTTCTTGCCCGATCCAAGCATCGCGGGCGCGGTGTCGTCCAGCGGCCATCTGGGTCGCGCGGCCAGTGACATGTCGTCGACCAAACCCAGACGGAGGCGCTCGATGCCTGCCCAGGCGATCATGGCGGCGTTGTCTGTGCACAAAGCCATTGGCGGCGCGATGAACCTTGCCCCCGCCTCATTGGCCACCTGCTCCAACGCGGCGCGGATGGTTTTGTTGGCCGCGACGCCGCCGGCAACCGCTATGGCGGGGGCATGCGAGTGCTGCAACGCGCGCCGGGTCTTCTTGGCCAGCACATCGCATACGGCGGCCTGAAAGCTGGCGGCCAGATCGCTTTGGTCCTGCCGGTAAAGCCCGCCATGTTCTGCGACCAGCGCATCGCGTGCCCGCAACGTGGCTGTTTTCAGGCCTGAGAAAGACATGTTGCAGCCGTCTCGGTCCAGCAGGGGGCGGGGCAGATTGAAGCGCTTGGGGTCGCCCTGCAGGGCGGATGTTTCGATGTTGGGGCCGCCCGGCTGCGGCAGCCCGATCAGCTTGGCGACCTTGTCGAAGGCTTCGCCGGGGGCGTCGTCGATCGTGCCCCCAAGCCGGGTGAATTTGGTGGCCGACTGCGCCAGCAGGAACTGGCAATGCCCGCCGGACACCAGCAGCAACAGGTAGGGAAACTCCAGCCCGTCTGTCAGGCGCGGCGTCAACGCGTGACCTGCCAGGTGGTTGACCCCGATCAGCGGTTTGTCCGCGCCAGCCGCGAGCCCCTTTGCGCACATTACCCCCGACATGACCCCACCGATCAGGCCGGGGCCAGCGGTGACGGCAATCGCGTCGACCTCAGGCAGGGCCACACCGGCCTTGGTCAGCGCGGCCTCGACCATATGGTCCAACTTTTCGGCATGCGCGCGGGCCGCAATCTCGGGCACGACGCCGCCGAAATTGGCGTGCAGGTCGGTCTGCCCAAACACTTCGGAAGACAGGATTTGCGCGGGTTGCCCGTCGCGCGCCCGCACCACGGCGGCGGCGGTGTCGTCACAGCTGCTTTCGATGCCAAGGAGAGTGAGCGTGCGGGGCAATGTGGCGTCCATTATTGTGTACGGCTTATGGGCGAGGTAACACTGCCCCATGCCCCTTACAATGCCCACCCGTTTCTGATGCGCGTCCTTTTGACCAGGCCTCTGGCCCAGTCGGAGGGCTTCGCCGCGCAGATCAGGGCCCGTTACGGGGAGGGCGTGCAGACGGCCATTTGCCCTTTGGTCGAGATCGTCTTTTTGCCGGTCGAGGTGGATTTTAGCGGGTTTGACGCCGTGGTGTTCACCTCCCAAAACGGGGTGGCGGCGTATCACAGGTTGGGCGGGCCAGCCCGCTTATCGGCCTACTGTGTCGGGGACCGGACCGCGCAGGCCGCCAGGGGGCTTGGGATGGAGGCCTTTTCGGCCGACGGGGACGTGCGCGCATTGAACGCGCTGGTGGCGAAGAAGGCGAATGGCGCGAAGCTGGCGCATCTGAGCGGCCGCGACGTCGCGGGCAAAATTGACGGAAATATCACCCGAATTGAGGCCTATTATCAGGCGCCAGTGGAGCCCAGCCCAGCGTTGCAGGCCCTGTTGGCACATGACGACACCCTGATTGTGCCGTTGTTTTCGGCGCAAGGCGCGCGCCGGTTTGGTGCGGCCATCGGGCAAGGCACGCGCGCCGGTTTGCACGCCATTTGCATGAGCAAAGCCGTCGCGGACCAGCTTGACCCTGCGCAATTCAAGGAAATCCGCCACGACGGGCCGCCTACCGCAAAGGGCATGTTGGACAAAATGTCCGACTTCTTCCCCCCCTGATCAGCTTGAGGCCAGCCAAAATTCCGGGCTATGTTCAACAGCGGCTTGAATTTCGCGACTCGCCCGCCCGTCATTTAGAGGATGTCTGCTTTGGCCAAATCACCCAAGTCCCCGCCGCGAAAGAAGCGCACTCCGGCGAAACCGAAGCCCAAAACCACGCCCAAGCTGACGGACGCCGTGATCGAGGCCAAAGTTGTGGACGAGGTGGTGGCGACGGAAGCCGTGGATGCGGCGCAAGACAGCCCGGTGGCAGAACAGGCCAAGGATGCGACGTCGCGGGACAAGGCTCCGGAAGCCGAGGATGCCCCCGCCGACACGCCCGCGGACGCCGATACTGCCCCGCGTGACGCAGCAACCGACGCGCCTTCGCCCTATATGGCGCAAGAGGGCCGGTCGAGCGGGCTGGTCCCCACAGTTCTGGGTGGTGTCATCGCCGGGGCCATCGGGTTCGGCGCAGCGCTGCTGATTTTCCCGGAGGGGTGGCGCGAAAAGGATGACACGCTGGTGACCAGCCTTCAGGCAAGCCTTGCCGAGCAGCAGGAAAGCCTGTCCGGCCTGACTGACCAGATTGGCGACCTGAGCGGGCGCTTCGAGGTTGACATAAGCGCCCTGCGCGACGATCTGGCCGAGAAGGCAACCGCCGTTGGGGCCCTGGGTGAGCGGCTGGAGAACCTCACAAAAGGCGACGGCAGTGTGGCCCTGCCCGAAGACGTGCAGCTGCTGCTGAACGCGCAGAAGGAACAGATTTCCGCGCTGACGGCTGATGTTGCCGAAATGGCTGCGGCGGCGAAAGAACGGATTGCAGCGGCGACCCAACAACAGGAAACCGCAGAACAGGCGGAGGCACGCGTCAAGGCGCGGGGTGCATTGCAGGTGATCCGGCTGGCGCTGGTCAGCGGGGAGCCTTTTGCCGACGCACTGGTTGATGTTGCACCGGCCACCGATGTGCCCGCCGGGCTGCAAGCCGTGGCGGCTGACGGCGCGCCGACCGCGGCAGAGCTTCAAGCGCAATACCCCGTTGCAGCGCGGGCTGCTTTGGCAAAGGCCATCCGCGAAGATGCGGGCGATGACACATCAAGCCGCCTGAAGCTGTTCCTGCAAGATCAGCTGGGCGCACGGTCCCTCACCCCACAGGAAGGCGATGACGCGGATGCGGTGTTGTCCCGCGCCGAGGCGGCGGTAAAGGCCGACGACCTGGCAACGGCCCTGCAGGAAATTGACGCGCTGTCAGATGTGGCGAAGGCGGAATTTGCCGACTGGCAGGCGGATGCCAAACTGAGAATGGACGCGGTAAGCGGATTTGAAGCGGTCTCTGACGCGCTGAACGGGAATTAGGATAGACGTTATGGTATGGTCACTGGTCAAAATTCTGATTTTCGTTGCGGCAATCATCGGGCTGACGCTTGGGGTGTCCTCACTGCTGGAGACCAGCGGGCAGGTGCGGGTCGAGGTTGCGGAGCGGGAATTTACCCTGACGCCGTTGGTCACATTGGTGGGCCTCGCCCTGATGCTGTTCGCCTTCTGGGTCGTGCTGAAGCTGCTGAACCTGCTGGTCGCGGTGTTCCGCTTCCTCAACGGCGATGAAACCGCCATTTCGCGCTATTTTGACCGCTCGCGGGAACGCAAAGGGTTTGAGGCACTGGCGGATGGCCTGATGGCGCTAGCCTCCGGCGAAAGCCGCGCGGCCATGGCGAAGGCCGCGAAGGCGGAAAAATACCTCAAACGCCCTGAGTTGACCAACCTGATCACCGCGCAAGCCGCCGAGCAATCCGGCGACACCCGCAAGGCGCAGGAAGTTTACAAACGCCTGCTGACGGATGAGCGGACGCGGTTCGTTGGCGTGCGCGGGATTATGAAACAGAAATTGGCTGAGGGCGACACCGGCACCGCCCTGAAGCTGGCGGAAAAGGCCTTCGCGCTGAAGCCCAAGCACGAAGAAACGCAGGACGTTCTGCTGAAATTGCAGGCCGGTTCCGAGGATTGGTCCGGCGCGCGCAAGACGCTGAACGCCAAGCTGAAACACGGCTCCCTGCCGCGTGACGTGCACAAACGCCGCGACGCGGTGCTGGCGCTGTCGGAGGCCAAGGATATCATCGAAGACGGCAACACCATCGAGGCGCGCGAAACCGCCATCGAGGCCAACCGCCTGTCGCCTGACCTGATCCCCGCCGCCATAATGGCCGCACGAACCTACATAGAGCAGGGCAAGAAACGCTACGCTGGCCGGGTGCTGAAAAAGGCATGGGACGCGCAGCCCCACCCTGAGCTGGCCGCGTGCTACGCCGAGATCGAACCTGACGAAACCCCGCAAGCCCGGATCAAGCGCTTCAATGGGTTGACCAAAAGCTCGGCGACCCATGCTGAAAGCAAGATGCTGCAGGCCGAGCTGAACATCGCCGCAGAAGACTTCCCCGAAGCGCGCCGCTCCTTGGGCGATCTGGTTGACACCCAACCCAACGCCCGGACATTGACCATCATGGCCGCGATTGAGCGCGGTGAAGGGGCTGACGACGCCGTGGTGCGCGGCTGGCTGGCCAAAGCGCTCAGCGCCCCGCGCGGCCCGCAATGGGTTTGCGAAAACTGCCAACAGGTGCATGGCAGCTGGGAACCGGTATGCAACAACTGCCAAAGCTTCGACACGCTCAGCTGGAAAGAGCCTCCGCAGGCCGAGGTGGTCCCAACGTCTGGCGCAGAGATGCTGCCCCTGATCGTGGGCGCACTGGAAGACAAGTCCGAGGACGAGCCCGAGGCCGTCGAAGAGCACGTGGTCGAGGTCATCTCGACCGATGTGGTTGAGCCAGAGGACGCGCCCTCTGACGACAAGAAATAGGTCGCCCAAAGCGGCTTGAATTCGGTTGGGTGAGCGTTTAAATCGCCCAGCACCGCCTCAATAGCTCAGCTGGTAGAGCAGGTCCTTCGTAAGGACAAGGTCGGGGGTTCGAGTCCCTCTTGAGGCACCAAAAACTAACATAAAATATATATAAAACAGTAACCTAGAAAGTTTGTGGAAATTGTAACCACCTATTTACCCACCCAGATGCGAGTGATGTTTGTGCAGATGCCGAGTTCGCGACGGCAATCGCCTGCAATCCGACGGCTTCGAATGCACCCAGTCGCCGATGTCGCGCCGCTCAAGTATGTCTCAAATGAGCAGAAAACGGAATTTGCAAAGTTTCGAGAGCGGCCCATTCCGGACTTTCGCCCCACCTTCAAGATGCTGCGGTCGCAGCCCGCATTGCCGCCATTCGCTGCACCCGCAAAGCCACATGAAGGTCGGGCTCACACATTGCGGGACTTCGCTGCCTTTCTCGCTATTCGTAGACAACGCCCGGTTCCAAAACTTCAAAGCCTATAATTTCGAATTCATACATGCCGCTCTGGTCGGATTTTTCGGCTCGGGCAATCAGCTTGCCTTCCTCACTCCGAAAAACCGCATGGGCTGTGTGAATCGCTCGATAACAATGGCTTCCGTCCGGATAGATGTATTTCAACAATGGATTGGTCTCCTGGAAAACCGGCTGTGCCGGAAGTTGCGTTGAATTGAAACTCGCATATTCACAGACCAACAATGTACTTTTTTCTGCTGTCGGTTCTCTGCGTTGCAACATTCAACAGAATGGGCTCTACGCGGCCACTAGATCGAACGCAGCATCTTGCCTGTTAGGTTCCGCCGCCACTGGTAAAGTCGGCCCAAACCCGAGATTGACCCACCGTACGCCATGCTGCGCTTGCAGCCCGCTTAACGGTCATTCGCCGCGATAGCGAAAGTTCGAAGTGGGTGAATGGTAATGGAACGAGACAATACCGTCGTTCGAAAGCAACCAGTTCGCATGCAGTTTTGCGTCAGGTCGTTTGCTCGACCAAGTCATCCAACATTTGCTCAGCTTCCTCAAAGCTTTTCGCCGATGCATCAACACCCAATAGCCTAATGGGATGTTCGTCGACAGCTACAAGCGAACCCGACACGAGTATTCTTACGTCCGGTCGGCTGACCCTGACGCTCCGCACCAAATTGTAGAGTTGGTGCATTGAATTCTTCGAACCAATTGACAACCCTAAGATGGTTGCTGGCGAGTGCTCAATTTCAGATAGCAATTTGGCATGGCTCAAGTGAGTTATCAAACGTATCTGCCAGCCCTTCGACCTTTGAATATTGGCAGCCATACGCAACCCTGCAGTGTGCTCATCTCCCGGGACGGTAGCAAAAAAAGCTTGGCGTTTCGGCAGTCCGTCGATAGTTGGCTTCGGACATGCGTACTCTTTTACTATCTGTTCCAGTCGAACCATAGCTACGTGCACCTCTAGGAAGGTCACACGGTCTTCGTTCCAAAAGTCATCAAATCGTTCGGCAACGGGTTTCAGCACGTCAAAATACAAATTGTGTATCGAAAGGCCTTGAGACATGAGCCTAGCGGCGGCAGAAGAGCCGCCACGGACGCCACCAGTGCAGAGCGTTTGGCACAATCCATCCCTGTCATCATCTGAAATATGAAAATTCTTACCTGACCGCATCTACCTCCCGCCTTCGCCGTTTGACGTAGTGACGAGGCATCAGGATGTAAAGCTTGAGGTGAGGGAACGCTGGTGTAGAACAAACCAGCCTCTCAATTCACGGAAAGGCTGGTGATCCTCCCTTGGCTGAAGCTTGCAAAATTGCGGCTCTGGATGTTTGGAACCGCATGCCAATGGATCGCTCAACCTAAAATAACCAGTCGACGTCTAGCTCGGCCCATTGCAGACCAACGCCCGACCATCAGGATGCTGCATCAGCAGCCCGCAAAGCTGGCATTCGTAACGCGTGAGAAATTGAATGCTGCTCTAACCCACGGTCCGCCGGTCGAAGCCGACCTTCGCAGCATCTGCTTTAAGGTCTGGAAATGGCGCATTGCGTTCATTGGTTGGCGTCACGCGGTATCTGACAGCCCCGCGTTTGATTTCAACAGAAACTGCGACCAAATTGGCCCGCAGGCCGCGCCTATTTCGCGTGCTTTCCGACCCATTTCCCCGGCTTCAATCTTTGGTGGGATGAGACCTCGGGTATCTTGGTTGGAAATGTAGCGGCGGGTTCGTTCAACCAATGTTCGTTTCACATCCAGAGGTAGACCGCCGTCGATTAAGATCGCCTCAAAATCGATAACCGCGCAGGTCGACAGGGCGGCTTTGGCAAGTTCTTGAGCGGTTTGCCTGATCCAAGGTTCAACGTAGCGTTCGTACGAGCTCCAGTCGTCATTGCTCCAAAGGCCGCTTGGGTCCAAGCCAACTTCGGCAAGACGCGCTTCTAAAAGATGAATGGAAGCGATGTCGATCAACTGTCTGCTTTCGCCATTTGGCCCGACACTTCGAAGTGATCCGAGAGCACCTGCGTTACCTTGATGGCCTTCGAAAACCGAGTGGTTCAGGACGATACCGCCACCCACGAAGGCCGCCACAAAGAAATATGCATAGTCTCTAAATTCTTTGCCGCGTCCGTAGACGTGTTCTGCACGACATGCAGCGGTGGCGTCATTGACCACATGTACTGGGAGGTCAGAGAACTCGGCAATTTCGTCTTGGAAGCCAATGTCTTTCCAGAGCGCAAATTCTTCGGCAGTGGCCCCAACCATTTCATGCCAATTCCAAAGTTCAAACGGAGCGGCGACACCGATACCGCAAATCCGATCTTGCAGCTTCTCTGGTAAAACATCCGTCAACTCAGTGATGCCAGAACGCAAAAAGCTGAACAATTCATCCGGCAACGGGTAGTCAAAACTGGTCGTAGCCTCAGCGCGTACTGACCCGACGAAATCCATCAAGACAATTTTTGCGTTGCGTCTTCCGATGTTAATTCCAAACGAAAAAACACCATCAGCGGCAAGTAACATTGGCACAGACGGCTTGCCAACTTTGCCCTTAACTGGCGTGCCTTTTTCAAGCAATCCATCTTTTTCTAGCTTCCTGAGAATAACCGAGACCGTTTGTGGAGACAGGCCTGCAATCCGAGCGAGATCGCTACCGGGCACCGGGCCATTTCGCTGTAGCATGGAAAGGAGTAGTCGTTCGTTATGGTTGCGTAAACCGCTTTGATTTACGCCGCCACTTAAAGTTCTGATCTTTGACCCGTCCATATAAATAGGCCTTATACGCATTAATCTGCAGGTATAAAGCTACATTCCATAATTAATAAATCAAGTTTATTTATTAATTGACAGTATTGAAAGAATCAGTTTTCCTAAGGTCAGTTCCGTCACTTGCGCGGAAGTTCGCTCCGTTTATTCGGATCAACGTCTGGGAGGACAACATGAAGAAATTACTCGCCACATCCGCTGTTGCATTGACTGCCTTGTCCGGCGCAGCTTTTGCTGATGGCCATGCAGTAACAGCCTGCTTGATTACAAAAACTGACACCAACCCCTTCTTCGTAAAGATGAAAGAGGGGGCAGAAGCCAAAGCCGCAGAGCTTGGCATGACACTTAAATCCTTCGCCGGTAAAGTTGACGGCGACCACGAAACACAGGTGGCGGCGATTGAGACCTGCATCGCTGATGGTGCAAAGGGCATCTTGTTGACCGCATCCGACACCTCCTCCATCGTGTCTTCTGTTCAACAAGCCCGCGACGCCGGTTTGGTCGTCATTGCTCTCGATACACCGCTGTCTCCGATTGATGCCGCAGACATGACATTCGCTACAGACAACTTCCTTGCCGGCGAATTGATCGGCAAGTGGGCCGCTGCAAAATTGGGTGATGATGCCGCGAACGCAAAAATCGCAATGCTTGATCTGGCCGTATCCCAACCGACCGTTGGCGTTTTGCGCGACCAAGGCTTTTTGCAAGGCTTCGGAATCGAACTGGGCGACCCGAACAAGTGGGGCGACGAAGATGACCCACGGATTGTCGGCAATGACGTAACCGCCGGTAATGAAGAAGGCGGTCGTAAGGCGATGGAAAACCTTCTGGCGAAAGACCCAGAGATCAACGTTGTCTACACCATCAACGAGCCAGCCGCTGCCGGTGCGTATGAAGCTTTGAAATCCATCGGCCGCGAGAATGACGTTCTCATCGTTTCCGTTGATGGTGGTTGCCCCGGTGTTGAGAACATCAAAGACGGCGTGATCGGTGCAACGTCGCAGCAATACCCATTATTGATGGCATCCAAAGGTGTTGAGGCAATTGCGGCTTGGGCGAAAGACGGAACCAAGCCAGCAAACACGCCGGGCAAGGATTTCTTTGACACGGGCGTTGCGTTGGTCACTGACGAACCTGCGGATGGCGTTGACAGCATTGATACCACTGAGGGCACAAACCTCTGCTGGGGCTAATGACGATCCGGCAAGAACTGACATAAGCTAACAAGAAGGGGCGGCATTGCTCGCCCCTTTTACTTAAGCGGAGGGGCACCATGTCAAACGTGAACACAACAGAAGACGGCATCGCAAAGTTTGACTCTCCACACCGCGGTGTTGTTGGGACAATCCAGCATTGGCTGCATATAAACCCAGCCTTGGTCCCTCTGATCGTACTGGTCGCATCGATTGTGGTTTTCGGCCTTTTGTTGGGGTCAAAGTTCTTCTCCCCGTTCGCACTGACACTCATACTGCAACAAGTTCAGATCGTGGGCATCGTTGCAGCTGCTCAATCGCTTGTGATCCTAACGGCTGGCATCGACCTAAGTGTTGGGGCCATTGCGGTCATCTCATCCGTGGTGATGGGACAATTTACATTTCGGTATGGCTTGCCCGTTGAAGTTGCAGTCGCTTGTGGTTTGATCGTGGGAACGGCCGTCGGATACCTCAACGGATGGCTCATCGCAGTCATGAAGCTGCCCCCGTTTATCGTCACGCTTGGCATGTGGCAGATCGTTTTGGCCGCGAACTTCTTGTACTCTGCCAACGAGACAATCCGCAGCCAAGACATCGCAAAAAACGCAGCCCTTTTGCAGCTCCTCGGGGCGAAATTCAAAATCGGCGGAGCGGTGTTTACAGTCGGCGTTCTATTCATGGTCATATTGGTCATCATGCTGGCCTATATCCTCCGTCACACCGCATGGGGTCGTCACGTCTACGCGGTTGGGGACGATCCAGAAGCAGCAGAACTATCTGGGGTCAACGTTAAAGGCACATTGATCTCAGTCTATGCAGTGGCAGGTTTGATCTGTGGATTTGCAGGCTGGGCGTTGATCGGTCGCATCGGATCGGTATCACCGACATCAGGCCAGCTTCTCAACATCGAAAGCATTACGGCTGTGGTAATCGGGGGCATATCGTTATTCGGTGGACGCGGATCGATCCTTGGTACCTTCTTCGGTGCGCTCATTGTCGGCGTCTTCACCCTTGGCCTGCGTCTAATGGGTGCCGACGCCCAATGGACGTATCTCTTGATCGGCGTCCTCATCATCGCCGCCGTCGCCGTTGATCAATGGATTAGAAAGGTATCAGCCTAATGGAACCCATTCTCAAAGGTCGTGGCCTCGTTAAACGCTACGGTAAAGTTACAGCACTTGATCATTGCGATTTCGATCTAATGCCGGGCGAAATTTTAGCCGTAATTGGCGACAACGGTGCCGGAAAATCATCGCTGATCAAGGCAGTCTCCGGTGCCGTTATCCCAGATGAAGGCGAAGTGTTTTTGGAAGGTGAACGGATCAATTTCAAATCCCCCATCCAAGCGCGTGAGGCGGGAATCGAAACGGTTTACCAAACGCTTGCCATGTCGCCGGCGCTGTCGATTGCAGACAACATGTTCATGGGGCGCGAAATCCGCAAACAGGGTTTTATGGGAACCGTAATGCGTCAACTTGATCGCGCCAAAATGGAGAAGATGGCCCGTGATAAGCTCACCGAGCTTGGCCTGATGACAATCCAAAACATCAACCAAGCGGTTGAAACACTATCAGGAGGCCAACGCCAAGGCGTCGCCGTTGCGCGCGCTGCAGCCTTTGGGTCTAAAGTGATTATCCTTGATGAGCCCACAGCGGCTTTGGGTGTTAAGGAATCCCGAAAAGTTCTGGAGTTGATCCAAGATGTCAAATCGCGCGGCATCCCGATCATTCTAATCAGCCACAACATGCCTCACGTTTTCGAGGTGGCCGACCGTATCCACATTCACCGCTTGGGCAAACGGTTGTGCGTGATCAATCCAAAAGACTACACAATGTCCGACGCAGTAGCCTTCATGACTGGAGCGAAAGACGCACCAAGAGAAGGGTTGGCCGCCTAGGCCGACTGCCGTGCCTGGCTCTGTTTCGTTGAGCAACTGATCCAATAGTTCGCATCTTGATTGATGTTAGTTTCAACTAGGACGTAAGTGCGAACGGCCTAAAAATCGAATGACGCCTTTCACAAAGCCCGGTCATTAGTGGTTAACTCAGCATCAGTCGGTCTAGGTTCTCTGCCGCCATCGGAGCAATCGCAGCATCTGTTCGGCAATGGAGGCTCGAACCGATACGGACGGCCCTAGGCTGCCTTTACCCGGTCAGATAGATGCTGCGGTGCAGGCCGTCAAACCAGCCATTCGGTCACTTCGTTTCTTCCTATGATTGGTAGACGAAGGGTTCTTGGCCTTGGCGTTAGACAGGAGTTAGATCTAGAGCGATGTTTGTCGGCATGAAGAAATGCAACAGAAAGCCAGCTCAAGAATGAGCCTCGGAACCATTCAGATTGAGAACAGCCTTTCGGATCACGATGTCGACTTTCAGTGTGTTCCCGCGAGCGAGAGCGAACGCCTTAGGAAACAGTGGTTAAACTGCTATGCAGCGAGAGTGAAAAAAGAGACTGGTGCTTGGATTCACAATCGCTTTCGGTGGCATGGCTTTAGCTATGGACTTCAAGCCGCTGTTGCAGGGTTGGATGCGACTATTGCCTATCAAGCCTTATGGCCGGCGCCCTATTTTGTTTTCGAAGAGGAGAACACTTGGGCGTATGCTTGCACCTCTGACAGGTACCCCGACCTTACTTCTCTGCAAGCCGACATATATGTTGCGCACCATAACATGAACTGGACGATGGTCTTTACGCATGAACAACCAGAAATCGGACCGTATCTTGCCATGAAATCAAAGAATGTTAGCTGACGGCCCAAAACAGACATTTGCATTAGGCCACTAAGGTTGGCATTGCGGGGCAAGCCTGTCGTTCAATTTCTACAGCTGATTGACCGCTTTGGGCGGAAAGCAGACTTTCGCTGCACTGACCACTTTAGCGCTCCAAAAGTTGAGAAGCAGACATTCGAAAGCTATTCCATCACCACACAGGTTTTTCCGAACTGGGGGAGAACAGCAGCGAAAATTGGTGCAATCGTCGCGGACATTGAAAGCAAACCGTCAGCGTTGAACCGTATCAGTCAATGAGTGGGTTAGTCACGAAGCCCTATACCTAGTGGCAATGATTTAGCCTATTCGCGACTCTTCGCACTCTTGGCGAGGGCTTCAAATAATTGTCGATAGTCTGATGGCGTTGCGCGCTCGATTGCGCCTGCTGAGACCTCGGATGGGCTCCAGATCACCGATTTTGCGGGATCATGAAGCATGGACCATTCTTCAAACAAACGGTTGGAAATCGGTTCTGACAAAAGTGTCTTTACATTGAGGTGCCGGTCGTCGCGCCTTATTCGTGTAAGGGTTGCCCGCACTTTTGCGGGAGGGCCTTCGAGCAGTTGGAGATAGACATCGTGTCGGCAGACAAGCGCTCCGGTCACGTCGTCTCGCATGTTGCATTTGCGCGCATCTAGAAGGATGCCGCTGAGTGTTGGGTTGTCATATCCGAATGGCTGAGAGGCGTAGATGATCTGTATAAGGTCTGTGATGAGCGTCACTCCCGGTAAGGCCAAAAGATGCAATACGCGGACCGAAGATCGATGCGCGCAACCGTTGGTCTTGCGACCCTATTCGTTAAGACACCCAGAGTCTTGACCAATCGGGCTGAAGTCATCATTGCGCTGGGCCTGCTGGGGGCATGGCCCGTGCGGCCCTTCCGATGAATGGTTTTAGTTTATAGTTGTAAATAGCGGCGCTTGTGTCTAGGTGATCTGTATACGGGAATGCTGTTTTCTGCTGTTCAGGCGTAGTGCCGATCAAAGCGAATTGCTTCCACCATCATTAAATATTGAGCTGTCACGCCCCTTGATTGGGCCTGATGTTTGGGAAGGTTGCCGATGTCCTCGCGCACGACCACGTCACATGTGACGTTCCTGCATCCGTTCGTGATGGGCGGGTATCCGGACGAGCTTCCGGCAGGGACCTATGAGGTCACCGTCGAAGACGAAATCCTGCAAAGCCTCAGTTTTTCTGCCTACCGCAGAACCGCCACGCACCTCTTGATCAGGAGGACGAAAGGGATCGCGCGTACAGAGATGCGTCCCATTGATCACCGCGACTTAGAGTTGGCCCTGGCACAAGACCAGGCATGTTCAAAAAATCCGAAAAACAGTGAGGCGGCGCTTTCTCCGCCAAAGGAACCAAAATGACTTTTCCAGAGTGGACGAAACCCGGCATCTACGGCGCATTGGTCGGTGCAATTGCAATCTCAATCCTCGGCTTCACATGGGGCGGTTGGACGACTGGCAGCAGTGCTGAGAAGATGGCTAAGGACTTTGCCAAAGATGAAGTGACACTCGCCATGGTGCCCTTGTGTCTGAAGAATGCAGCCGCAGATACAGATCGTGTCACCAAGCTGGCGACCATTCAGGCCGCCAAAGGGTTCAATCGCAGTAAGGCAGTGATGGATGCTGGCTGGGCGGCGCTGCCCGGCACGGAAAAACCAAATCGTGATCTGGCAGAGGCTTGTGTCAAAGAATTGGAATTAGATGCTTGATCGGTACGCAATATCACCGCGTCACCGAACCAAGCAGGTAAGCGCGGCATTGTCTCCGCTGAGTTTGCTTAGGGCTATGATGCTATTTACAGCTATGGCAATTGCCATCCTGCAGATATCGCTGCCCGTTTCAGCGCAGTCAGTGCCTGTCGCGATGCCGGAAAATGCCCATGCCAAGAGCTATGGTGATGGTTGGGAATGCGACATCGGATTCCGCAACGATGATGAGACGTGCCTGCCAATTGTTGTTCCGCAGAACGCCTATCAAACCAACCGAATTTATGGCGCCGGGTGGGAGTGCATGCACGGCTTCAAGAGCGACGGGAATACTGCCTGCGCCGAAGTCATCGTTCCCGAAGGCGGCTACCTTGATCCATCAGGACAACGTTGGCTTTGCCTGCGCGGCTTTCAAAAGGTTGGTAAGGGATGCCTCGAAATTGTTTTGCCGAAGAATGCTTACTTGGCGAAAGGACTCTATGGGTCCGAATGGGCGTGCAAACGGGGCTACGAAGCCATTGGCGAAGGATGCTCAGCGATAGTCGTCCCCGAAAATGCCTATCTTAACGTCTCCAAATATGGCCAGCCTTGGTCCTGTGAACGTGGTTTTATTGAAGAAGCACGCCAATGTGTTGCGGTTGCCGTTCCAGTGAATGCCTATTTCGATGACGCGCCATATGGCGATGGTTGGAAGTGTGACCGAGGCTACGCTGCCAAAGATGGCCGTTGCGAAGCGATTGACCTGCCGGAAAATGCGCATCTCGACAGAACAGGTAATCGTTGGGAGTGCCATAGGAATTACCAGAAATATAAGAAGAGCTGTGTCCTCAGTAACTGATTGGACCGAATGCCGACTGCAAAGCCGAGCTTACGGATACCTGCACTCGCGGCGCTTTGTCTGGGACATATCAACCATAAGGATCGAACATGGAAACCAAATTTGAGGCAATCAATGCTCTTCAAAATAATGCTGTCAGATCCAAGAAGCCGACGTCGGTCCAACACAAGACACACGGCGACGCTATTGAAGGTCACACGCCAACAGCAATCGTTTATTGCCAAGGTAACTTTGCGAAAATTGACGGTAAGACAGCGAACGGATTGGTTCGACATTCGCAAGCCTACCGGATCGTTTCTGTCATCGACAGTTCGCATGATGGAAAAAACAGCGGTCTTGTCCTAGACAATATCGCCAATCAAATCCCTATCTTTGGCAACCTGACAAATGCTGTGGCCAACGAACCGACCATTCCAGACGTGTTTATCTATGGAATGGCACCCTCCAGCGGGAAATTGTCACCCAAAGACCGGGGCGTTGTTTTGGATGCGATTTCCCTCGGTATGAATATTGTCAGCGGCTTGCACGAATACCTAAGTGACGATCCTGAGATCGCCGCATTTGCCCAGTCAAAAGCGGTCACAATTCGCGACATTCGCAAACCAAAAGCCAGCAAGGATATGCGCCTGTTTGACGGCAGCATTGCGGGTGTCACAGCTCTGCGCGTTGCTGTTCTGGGCACCGATTGCGCAATCGGCAAACGGACCACAGCGACAATTCTGGCGCGTGCGCTCAATGCCAGAGGCATAAAGACCGTGCTTGTCGGGACCGGCCAAACCGGCCTCATGCAAGGCGCGAAATACGGCGTAGCAATGGATGCGGTCCCGCCACAGTTCTGTTGTGGAGAGCTTGAGGGCGCAATCGTCGCAGCATCCGAAGCAGAAGCACCAGATGTCATCCTTATTGAAGGTCAGGGCGCGCTCAGCCATCCGGCCTTTTGTACCTCCGCCTTTATCTTGCGGGGCAGTCAACCGGATGCCGTTATCCTTCAACATGCCCCAAAACGCGTGCATCGTTGCGATTTTCCAAACATGAAAATGCCCGATCCTGCGGATGAAATTGCGCTGATCGAGGCATTCGCAGACACAAAAGTTATTGGTGTTACGATCAACCATGAAGGGATGACCGAAGCGGAAATAACATCATCCATCACGGCTCACTCTGATCGGTTAGGCGTGCCTGTGACCGATGCTTTGACGCGGCCCATCTCTCATCTGCTGAACATTCTGGTGTCGGCATATCCGGGTTTGCGGCAGGGATCGACCTTGGCGGTGATATGACAACGCCGCGCGTCGAAGTTGATCTGAGCAAAATTCGTCATAACGTGGAGTGTTTGGTGAGACGGCTTTCGCTGCGCGGGATCAGTGTGACTGGCGTCACCAAGGCCGTACGCGGCAATCCAAGCATTGCTCGCGCAATGTTAGAAGGGGGCGCAACTGACCTTGCTGATGCGCGCGTCAGCAATGTCGAGAGATTGCGGAAAGCGGGGGCCCGTTGCGTGGTCTCATTGATCCGTACGCCGATGTTGAGCCAAGTTGATCAGGTCGTTAGGTCTTGTGACATCAGCTACAATTCCGAGGTCGAAGTTATTGAGCAGCTCGCAGTTGCCTCGTGCCGGGCAAAGACCATTCAGAAGATCGTGCTCATGGTGGAAATGGGTGACTTGCGGGAAGGTCTTATGCCGGAAGACCTAGGTGCAGTTGCGCAAAAAGTTGTTGAGATGCACGGTGTAGAACTAAAGGGTATAGCCGCAAACTTTGCTTGCCTTAGTGGGGTCAGCCCCGATGTAGCAACAATGCAAAACTTCTCAGACCTATCCACCGAGACTGAAGCTGTGTGCGGGCCATTTATGGAGATCGTATCAGGCGGCAACTCATCGAATTTGCAATGGGCGCTTGGGCCCTGGTCAACAGGTCGCGTCAATAATCTACGCTTGGGCGAGGCCATCCTGTTGGGCAGGGACCCGATCTCTGGTGATCAGATCGGTGGTCTATTTACAGATGCGTTTACGCTGGTGAGTGAGGTGATTGAGACGAAAGTGAAGACGGCGCATTCCCCCGTTGCTTTGGTCGACCCGACGTCTAGACTTCCACGGTTGAGACCAATTTGCGATCCGATTATTCGCTCAATCATCTCAATCGGAAGACAAGACACCGATATTGATGGCCTGACATTCCCGCCGGGAATGACCTGCACCGGAGCGACCAGCGATCATACGGTCGTTAGAAGCACTCTGACACCGCTACGCCTCGGGAACGAGGTTAGGCTTCAGATGAACTACAGCGCGCTGACGCGGATCATGTCCGCGCCTGATACGACCACAGTTTTCGTCGGCGACGGAAATCGCACCCGCGTCGGCTCAATCAAAAGAAGCGGCCCTTCGTTGCAGTTGGTTTAGCGATACCCGTTCTCGATTTTGATCATCGACACATCATCAAGGACTCGGACATGACAGAACAATCGGAAAGCGCAGATAAAGTGCATTATATCTGCCAGACTTATGTTGAAAAGAACGAAGGCAATGGCACGCAAGCTGGCCTCAAGATTGGCAAACAACTGCAATACACGACCGAAGCAGACGCGCAAAACCGGGCAGAGCGGGAGTTTGAGCGGGACGATTGTGTCGGTGCTGATGCTTACATGGTGGTTGAGGATTCAGGATCAGGTGAAGTGAGCGCGCCGACTTTTATTGCAAGACTGGGAATAGTCCCAGAAGCTGACGACTTTTAGTCTGGGCGCTTTACCGAAACACCGGACCATGCGCCCAGACGGTCAACGAATGGCGGAGCCCATGTGTGACGGGAGTTACCTGATGCAGCGCGAAGCTTGGAAAGATGCACACAGAGCCCTGCGCGCGATTGGCTGTTACGATATGCGCACTTGGCATAACCTCCAACTTACCGCCCTGATAGGCGTCGGGTTTGCTCAACTGTAGAACAAGTGTCAGCTTGCGTTGTCTGGCGAGATGTCCGTCACCGATATCAGAATGCCACGAGAAGTGACCGGCCTTGGCCGCATCATATCGAGCGACCTGCGGGCTTTCTGCGAATTCTCGTAGGTCGAAGTCAAATTGATCACGATTGCAGTCGCGCACAAGCGTGATGAGACGGTCCATCACCCACTCCATTCCATCGAGCTTATCCATCCACACCACCTCCGCATTGCGCAGGTTGTGATCCTTATTCCGACCGATCAGCAGCGCGTCATCGACTTGCTCCGCCTCTACTGCTGCGACAATACGTTCGCATTCCAAAACTGAAAATGAAGCAGGAATCGCATGGACGATCGTCATTTTGACTACCATTTCAGTTTGTTAGTAAGGGCCTATAGTATCGCGACGGATTCGTCGTCGCTATTGCCGTTAGTCTCGGTCAACAGCTTTCGTAGACTTAGTAACACAGTCTGCATTACCTGTTTGGGTTATCTAACTGCGATCACTAGGAGGTTATCATTGCGCACGACCGTTACGAAGGTTGGTTCCGCAATAAAACCAGACTAGCAAGCGCGTCTGCCCGCGCCATGGTCGCCCATGGTAGTTCGGTGTCGCTGGAGATTGACCAATGTCTGCTATGGCAACGCCGCAGCGCAGCCTAACAAGATCATTGAATGCCAGCTACGGGCCGCCAGTGAAGACGGCCCGGTAGGCTCAGATTTCAATGGCCTCCGCAATGGCTAGCGCATCTTCAAGCTCGACGCCTAGGTATCGCACCGTGCTGTCCATCTTCGTGTGGCCGAGCAAAAGTTGAACGGCGCGCAGGTTGCCGGTCTTCTTGTAGATCTGGGTCACCTTCGTTCGCCTCATCGAATGCGTGCCGTATGCGCTCGCTTCTAAACCGATGGATATGACCCAATCGCGGACGATCCGTGCATACTGGCGTGTCGAGATATGCAGGCGCTCGTGGAAGCGGCCAGGCCATAGATATTCGGAGCCGACCATGAGCTCGTCCTCCATCCACTTCTCGACCGAGGCCCGGGTGCCTTCGGAAATTTCAAAGCGCACAGGTTTCTTCGTCTTGCTTTGCAACACCGATGCACGTTCTTTGACCTGGCCAGATGCCATGACGTCGACGACCTTCATCTTGACCAAATCGCAACCGCGCAACTTGCTGTCGATCGCCATGTTGAAGAGAGCGAGATCGCGATGGTTTTCTGCCAATTCAAGGCGGACACGGATCGCCCAGACATGCTTGGGTTTTAGAGGTCGTTTCTGACCGACGATGCGACCTTTGTTCCATGCAGGGCGAAGTGCGCGAATGGCTGGTAGGTTTGGTGTTTCCATGACTGATCCTCCGATCCGCCATGCCCTCCCGAAACGACAACCCTTTGTTGACACGGAAGAATAACATAGAACACCAATTCCCGTCTTGGCGCCTAGATGACCAGTCAGAAAGATGAGCCGCTTTGGTTCAAACCATCAGCCAAAGCATCACGACCGCCATTCCCACCATCATCAAGTTTTCGGTAAGGCTCACAAACCCAAGCGGCACGTTTGAATTTCCTCCGACACATGCGCATTTGAGTTCACGTTTGTCGATGTAGACGGCCTTGACGACGCTGACGGCTCCAATGCCCGCAACGAAAAGTGCCGCGGGAGCTGACACCCAAGTCAGGATCATGCCGGTCATGAGAATTCCCGCGCCTGTTTCGACGAACGGGTAGATATAGGCGTAAGGCACCCATTTCCGCGCGAGAAGGTCGTAGTTGAGGAACATCGTGGAGAAGCCCTCGACATCCCGCAGTTTCTGCATGCCGAGAAGGATCATTGAGACTGAGATGAACCAGCCGAGTGTCTGCCACGTGATGGTGCCGAGGAAACCAATGGATAGCGCAATAGCGGTGAGAGCAGCGACGGCAAAGAGATAGAGCACTGGTCGATAGGTGGTTGCCTTTGGGTCCCAGCCGGTCAGTTTTTCGCGCAGGTCGGTGTAGCCGCCAACGCGTTCGCCTTCGATCCATGCTTGGGGCGTCGTCTTGACGTCATACTCAGTTTTGAAGGCGTCAACTTCGGCGCGTGTTCGGAAAAGTCTGTCATCGACATCATATCCCTGACGTTCGAGAAGCCAGCGCGCCTTTTGCCCGGATGGGCACAGATGATCAGGCAGCGCCATCCGGTAAAGCACAGCCGTTTTGCCCAACGCCACTTCGGCCGGGTTTGTATCAATGTGGGCAACGTCGCGCGTGTCCTTGGGCATTGGCTTTTCTTTTTCGGTACGCTTGTTTTGAGGGCTGTGCTTGCTTGGGCTCTATATTAACCTATATACCCCCTTAGGGTATATATTCAATAGTTTGAGCTTGATGCCATACTCACTCGACTTTTTGTCTGCCACCATGCGAAAAGAGAGTCATGCACGAAAATCGCGAAGCTACTTTAAAACGCCTCAAACGCCTGGAGGGTCAGGTCCGAGGGATTGCCCGGATGGTCGAAGAGGACCGCTATTGCGTCGATGTCCTGACGCAGATTGCGGCGGTGCGAGCCGCTCTCAAAGGCGTCGAGAAGCTCGTTATCGACAACCACGCGTCGCATTGTATCGAGGATGCACTTGCATCAGGTGATCGGGAGGATCAGCGGGCGAAATTTACAGAACTCCTTGAACTGCTCGACAAGGCGCGCGGCTAAGTCGTCAAAGATTGACGGGTGGCGTTGTTACACTGGTGATGGTTGCAGTTGCCAGAAGGATTAGAACAACGGCCAGTATTTCCGTTGAAATAGAACGCCGCAGGGCATGGGCTGCACCGGGTTTCTCAGCACGCAAGGCAGGGACCAGCCTCACCTTATTCCAAGCCGCAAAGCCCAGAAGGACTGCAACAATCGCGACTTTGGCCAGAAGTGCTAAGCCGTAGGCCGTTCCAAATAATGCAGTGGTAGAGCCTGAAAGCAGCCAAGCGAGCGATGTGCCTGCGAGGATTAGAGCCGCCACTCCGCCAGCGGCGAGATTACCAAAATAGTGCAACAGATCAGCACCGGCTGGAGCAAGTGCTGCCTGCCGCAAAGGTATGAGAGCGCCAACCCAGAAAGCAGCGGCTAGAAGATGCAAAACCAGCAGGACTGTCAGAGCTACTCTGGGCTCCCCAAGAGCGTGCCCCACTTGCGCAAAGGATATCGCCACCGCAAGGCTGCCTGCCAGAGCGATCCATTGTCCAATTCGGGGCACTAGAATTGCAACTATCGCGAGTTCGCCTATCCCGCGCCAGATTGCTGCGGTCCCAAGCGGACTTTCCCAAACGAAGCCAAGCATCATTGGGTCGGCCGCGCCCTCGAAGCCCATGCCGGAAATCCGTGCCGCACGAATGCCGAACCGGACAGCCAGCACGGCGAGACCGACAAGTGCGGCACCTACTGCAAGCCGCCTCGCAAGTCGCAGGACCGATACCTCAGCTCGCTGAGAAAAAACGACCGAAAACAGCACACCCCCCATCGTAAGGAGTGCCGCGCCATAACCAATCGCCTTGGCCAAGATTGCCAAAACGACAAGACCGTCGATCGGTGCGAGTCCGGTCACTCAGTGACCGTGAAGGAGAAGCTGCCCTGCATCGGATGGCCGTCCGACGCCATTCCGCGCCAGTCGAAGCGATAGCTTCCAGGCGCAAGTTCTTCCAATGGCAAAGCCCGGAACTCCGTAGAGGGGTCCATACCTGTCTCGCGTTCGATTTCGACATCGCCATCTGGAGAGGTAAGCGTGACTGAAATGATGCGCATCGGATCATCGAACCGCATGGAAAGCTCTGGCACTTCCGTCACTGTCGCGCCGTCGGCGGGTGTTGTGGCCTCAGACTTCGAATGGGCAAAGGCAAGAGCGGGAGCAACGACAACGGCCAAGCCGAGAAGAGTTTGTTTGATCATTTGAGTTTTCCTCTATTCGGACCGGGCGTTCAGTTCGTCGTGATGCTGACGAAGGTCATCAGGCCAAGTTGACTTGATGAAAGACAGCACCGCAATGATTTCTTCATCGGTGAGCACACCCTCATAGACAGGCATGCCGGATGGTGGCGCGTTCTCCATCAGACCGGCAAGCCCATATTTGGTCAGGGTAAAAAGCGTTTCATCATCATGGTGCCACGTGTGGCCTGTTGCATCATGCGGCGGTGCTGGCAGCAATCCATCTTCTCCACGTATCCGCCAGTTTGGCTGCCCCTCTAGCCGCGCACCATGGCAAGCGGCACATTGGTCTGCGTAGATGCCTTGGCCCACGGCGATCACTTCGGCGTCGTCAGGCGTCAAAATACCAACCGTTTGGGAAGGTTGCGCCAGAACAAATGCGGCTGCAAAACCGGCGAGCGTGAGCCCGCCGGTTAGCAAAACGGCTTTCCGACCTACCATCAGGTGTCGAACGGGTGCGCCGTGCCGGCACGGTAGTACATTGTGCCGGTGCCAGCCTCTCCACCAAATGCAATGACGTCGAAACGCGCGGACGGATCATCTCCCATGCCAGGAGAGCCCATCGGCATGCCGGGAACAGCAAGCCCAGTGATGTCCGGGCGATCCTTCAAGACGGCTTCCAATGCTTCGAACGGCACATGCCCTTCGAAGACATATCCATCCGCTTCAATGGTGTGACAGGAGGCGAGCTCAAGCGGTATTCCGCGTTCTGACTTCTGCGCCTCTGGGTCGGTCAGTTCCTCGACGGTGACGGTGTAACCGCGCGTGCGGGCTAGGTCAGCCCAGGCGTGACAGCACCCGCAGCCGGGCGAAGCGAGAACACGCATAGATGTGCCAGCACTTGCAGGCAGGCCAGCCATGACAAGAACTGTTGCAGATAGGGTGGTGAAGTGACGACGTGTGATCATGTCTGTCGGTCCTTTGATTTGAAAGTTGAATGGACTGCGGGCTAGCGCCCGTCGCCGTTCAGACTTTCGGAGGACCGGTGGGGACAGCCAGCGTTAGGTTTGCAAAGTCGAAATCAGCGTACAGAACACTCACAACCGATCTGCTCGCGGGATTGTTCTGCAAAATAGCAGAGGTGGCCGCGAGATCGCCAAAACAGGGCATTGACCCCATGCCGCTGGTCGCGTCGCAGCAGTCGGCGAGCGCCTCCTCTGCATCGGCCAAAGGATCGCTTTCTGACATTTGGGCGTGGTGGTCCGCGTGATCCGATCCATGGTTCAGGCCATGCATCACAGACGCGGTGGAGGCACCGGCGAATGCAACAACAAGAATGAACGACAGAACAAAGCGAAACATGTTCAATACCTACCGGGGGTATAGGGCTTTGACAAGTCACGAGGATTTGTCGCCGTAATCGCGCCTAATCGCATCCGTTATGGCTACGCCACATCTGCGGGTCATGCCCCTCAGGAACAGAGGCACAGGGATCATCTGAATAGCCGCGCAAGACCGAGTACTGGCTGACTTGGGCGTCTGTCAGCAATGGCAAGGCCAACAAATGTGCATTCAAATGAACAAGGCGGAGAGCTGCCAGTGCTTGACCTGCTTCGGCCACCAATCGTTCAAGCGCCTCAGCATCCGGTGCGCCTTTTTGAAAAGCTTCGTCCAGCGCTCGTTCTGCCGCAACGAACCGCTCCCCAGCCGTTATGGCGTCTGCCTGCATCTGCGCACGGATCGCCTCAATGTCGCGGCGCTGCTGTTGAGTCAGACCGATTTCATCGGCCAGCTCGAGAAGGTGAGTTGGCCCTGGAACACCATTAAGTTCGGCGGCACGCGCAAGCCCCCATCCGCCGCCACGCGCGATTTCTTCCAGGTCTTGTTCCGAAAGAGACTTGATCAAGCGAGTTTGTTCACCTGCGTAGGCGGAAGGCGATGTGCTATGGTTTTCATCGTGTGTTTGGGCAAAGACTGCGGTGGGGATGAGAACCATCAACATTGCGACGTGTTTTGTTTCCATGAGTGAAGTCCTTGATTGATCCGGGATTGGCCCGAAGTTGTTGCACAATCTGCGCCTCCAAGGGCATGATAGAAATCATGTCGGATCATTGGCTCAACTGTTTTGATGGCGCGCCAGAACGCACGCTGGACGAAGGCGAAACGCTTTTTCGTCGGGACGATGAAGTTGAATGGGCCTTCTTGGTCCGTGAAGGGCAGATTTCCCTTAGGCGTGCGCTGCAAGACGGCGGGCTCTTGACCCTGCACACGGCCGAGGCAACAGAACTAGTTGCCGAAGCATCCCTCTTTGCGGATCGCTATCATTGCGATGCTGTCACCGAAATGCCGACAAAGGTCTCTCTGATTTCAAAGACCGAGTTGAAGGCGAGCCTTGAGAACTCTGCCACATCAAAGCGACTTTCGGTCAAAGCCTTTGAACGTACCGCGAGAGAGCTGCAGAACCTCCGGACCCGCATTGAGATCATGCGTTTGCGGAAGGTGGCAGATCGCCTTGATGCCTATCTCGAGCTTTACGGTCCGCCGGAATTAGGCGGGTGGGTGCGTGTCGCTGATTGGATCGGAGTGTCGCCTCCAGCGCTCTATCGAGAGCTAGCGGAACGGCGGACGAACAAACCTGATCTCTTTTGATTGACTAGCTGGAAGCTGGAAATTTCTAGTGTCCGCTTTCGGGAAGCCGCACCGCAGCATCGGTTGCTACGACGAGAGTCTGGTCTGGGCCGTCCTCGCTGACCGAAACCATGTGTCAAGCTGAAATACTGCATCAGTTCGAGCGTTGGCCGTGAACCCGGACTACCGATGCTGCAAAATGCATGAATGACCGGTATGGGCCTTCCTTGACGCAGATCAATGCTGCGATTTGGAAGTTGCATGATATGATGAGATATGCGCGACGGGGGCTATTGTTCTCGACTAGGAAAGCTATCCAGCACAACACTTGCGGCGTCTACAAAACCAGATCCAGACGGCCTATTCAATTCTTCTTGGCTTAACCTCTTGGACGCCTGAGCGTGCCAAACGGGCGTTCTTCGTTTCAAGTCGAAGACGTCGATTGATAGTGTGCCTTGTGCGAATTCGTCGATCTCTGTGCGTGTTTGACGCAAGATCGGGGACCTGAGGGGCGGTCTGTATCCCACCCCATAATACGGTTGTCCCCAATCCCAATCAGAGTAGGTGTCCCTGAAAAGGTCAGGATACTCACGCACCAGAATTTTGTCACGCGCACCCATTGTGTAGGAGACAACGAAATCAGCATTCGATCGGTTTGACGTGAAGCGATACCCTTTACCTTTAAAAACAGCCTGAATAGCGCCAGTCATCCGCCGCTCGGCTAGAGGGGAAATTGGGTATTCGCCGCTATTGACCAGTGGCGAATTCGAGGACCAAGCGAATGTTTTGTAGCCCGAGAAATCTTGATTGGTGTCATAATCGGTGAAGACCTCGGGTTCGATATCGCATGCTGAGAGTATCAGGAAAGGCAGGATCAGCAGCGTCCTTAGGATGTAGAATCTCACATGCGTGCTCACGTACTTTGCTCCAGAAATTAGATTGCTCTCTGACGGGCGTGGGGGGTTAGCCAGGCTTGGCATATTTGTCTAAGAATTCTAGGATGAGCTCTTGTTCATCGGGTGTCGCACCGGCGTTCACGAACATGCTCTCGGTGATCCCGCGCCATTGCTTTTTGGTATGAGCGGCAGGGTCTTGTGGGACATGGCACAACGTACATTTTTCGTAAAAGATCTTCTCGCCCGGATCCATTTCGGCGGTAAAGGTCTCTTGTAGGCTACCTGCCCGTTCCAGACCAAACGAGCCGATATCCATCTGCACTTTTTCTGCGAGAATGACGGGAGGGTCATAAGCCATGTTGGGGCCGTCTACTTCGGTCGCTATGCGCATCTTTGCGAGGCAGGTATTGGCTGTTGTCGCTTGGCTCAAGCCGCTGGACCGTCTGCTAGAGGTCAAAACATTGATCGCGCCAGAATTGCAGCGACCTTTGCTGTCGAACGATATCCAAGCTCCCTCGTAAAGTGATACGACCCCAGGCATGATTTTGTCTGAAACACGAGCGCCGACAATGACCGCACCACGATCATTGTACAACTCGACCAGATCCCCATCCTGGATGTCGCGTTCAAATGCATCGTCTTCGTTGATCAGCAGGAATTCGCGATCCTGTACGTTAAGTTCTTCACGAAGATCAGACTGTGCAAATTGGGAGTGGATACGGTTGTAGGGATGCGGGCTCACCACATGCACATCGTCAGGTTCCGCCGTGCCGAGATATTCGTCCGGTTCAATCCAAGTGGGCATTGGCGGGCAGTCAGACAGGTTCATCTCAGCGATGGTTTTGCTGTATATCTCTACTTTGCCTGAAGGTGTCGCGAGCGGATTGGCTTCAGGGTCTTCGCGGAAGGCACCATGCCGAACCCACTCAAACTCTTCTTGGGGCTGTGGAACACGAGCGACGCCGGTTTCCCAAAACTCTTCAAAATCCATGTGCTCGGAGGCGGTGGATTTCTCATAGGAGGCTTCAATGATTTCACTGCGCTCTAAGCCGCCAGTAAACTGTTCCTCGATATCGAACATCTCGGCCAGTCGGCGGAAAATCTCGAAGTCATCCAGACTTTCACCGACCGGTTTGATGATCTGGCGCATCGCGTACACTTTATCTTTCGAATATGTCCCGCCCGAGCTGATTTCGTCACGTTCCACAGTCGACGTGGCGGGAAGAACAATGTCAGAAAACCGCGCGGATGCTGTCCACCAAGGATCTTGGCACACCACCGTTTTCACCTTTTGCATGGCGCGAAGCAGCTCGTTCGTGTCTTGCTGATGCGATCCAAAGTTGTTGCCCGCATTGTAAATCATATGGACATCTGGAAATTTGAACGTGCCGCCATTCCGGGTAAATTCCTTGCCGGGGTTCAAAAGCATCTCGTTGAGGCGTGACGCTGGGCAAATTCCGACGACGCGGTTTCGACCTTGTGGTAATCCACCAGGTGCGCGCGCTTGTGCGAATAGCGCGCCGCCTTGGCCCCAGTGCCAGGAGAACCCCACACCGCCCCCGGGCAGACCTATTTGACCGGTCATCGCGGCAAAGGCAGTGATCGCCCAGTAAGGCATCTCACCATGTTGAGCGCGCTGGATTGCCCATGAGCCAGCGAACTGAGTGCGCGTGCGAGCGCAACGGTCAGCGAGCGCTCGGATTTGTTGCTCTCCAATCCCTGTGATCTTCGAGGCCCATCTGGGCGTTTTTGGTTGCCCGTCGGTTTTGCCTTCGAGGTAGTCGATGAATTTCTCGTAGCCTACTGTGTAATTCTTGAGGAACTCTTCGTCATAGGTTCCTTTTCGGTACACATGATTACACATCGAAAGAAACAGCGCAGTGTCCGTATTCGGAATGATCTTGAGCCATTGCGCACGGAGCCATTCGTCTGTCGTTGTGCGCTGTGGGTTGATCGAGATGAATTTGACGCCCGCTTCTTTTATGATCTCCCAACGCGGGAACATTGAGTGGTCAGTCGTCCCGCCTTCGGCACGCCCGTTCTTGTGGGGATCAGTTCCGATCAGTACGAACGTCTCTGTATGTTTGAGGACCTGCCACCAAGCGGTTTGTCGCGAGTAGACCTCCATGTCGCCAAGGACGTAAGGCATAATCACTTGTCCTGCCCCGCCAGAGAAGTCCCCAACCGTTACAGATGCGCCGCCGATGAGGTTGAAGAACCGGCCCTGCAAAACGTTTGGTGTTAACACCCCGCCATGTGCCCAGCCGCCATAAGAGGTGGAGAAAATCCCTTCGTTGCCATGCTCGTCAATCGTATCGAGAATCGCTTTGCCGACCAGCCCCAGTGCAGTGTCCCAATCCACCCTGACGAATTCGTCCCTGGCACGCAGCTCTGGTTTAACGTCGCTTGAACCGCTTTGCATGGCTTCCAGATAGGATCTACGCACATGCGGGTACATCACACGGGTCTTGTGATACGTTCGGCTCACGATACCCTCCGAGATCATCTTCGTGGGCCTCGGATCGAATTCAGTACGCGGGATCGCCTTGGTGAGCTCACCATTTTCAACCATTCCCCAGAACGCACCGGCTTGCCCGGCATGCGGAACGAATGAGACGTTTCGACCGGTTTGCGCCAAGATCTGGGTGGGAAGTAAACTAGATACAGCCAATGCCGAAGAAGACATAAGAAAATTTCTACGAGACATCTGCATTTGGTTATCTCCTATTTATTACGGCAAGCGTTTCAGAAGGATCGTGTCAATTACCTGAAGGTTTTTCTAATCTTGCTTCTTGGCTGGTCACGCCTTCGACGTACGGCGAAATGGTTGTGCCTCGTTTACCTTCGACTATTTCTCCAAGGTCTCGGAGGGCACCTATGGCCGCCGAATTACCTGTCTCCCGCGCGAATTGGCAGGCGGCCGCGACCTTTGGGGCTATTGTGTCGTCATCAAACTCGTAGGCTTCCAACTCGTCCGGTGATCCATTTCGGATTTTGCGTTGGTTAGGCCCTCCCCAGTCGAGGTAAACGGCGTCGGTATTTGTCGCTAAAACAAAGAGGTCAGCTTCGAGCTCGCGCGCTAGAAACTCACTGGCCATATCCTTGTCTACGATTGTGTTGTGATCCGGGTCGAGCTTCCCATTTGCGGAGGCTGCGTCGAAGACACCGCCGATAGCGCAGAACACCACAGTGCCTTTTTCGATCAGCCAACGTATCGGTTTAATCTGATAGACCTTGGTTGGTGCAGGAGCTGGAATGACGCGACGCCACCCTCCTTTCGATCTTTGAATTTGCCATCCGCGACCTTCGGCAAGCCTTTCGGCTTCTTTTTTACTGTAAGTTGGACCAATCAGTCTTTGTTTCGTAACAAAGCTGGCGTGACTTCCATCTATTTCCATTGTTGTAAGCAGGACAGCTAATGGCGTGTCATCCTCAAGGTTTGCCTCTACGCCTCGACCTAGTAAGTAACCTGCAAGTTCTGAAGTTTTGTCGACGTCTGAATGAACCTCTGCGCCGCCATCGAAAATGGTTGGCGCGCTCCCGGACAAGCCGATTTGCCCCAGTTCCGAAGGGGCGAGATTGAAAATCACAACCAGCTCATGTTCGCCCACAAGATCAACCAAAGCATCCGCCGCAGGACGGACAAGCCTTTCAAGTGCGGAGCGACCAAGCAACGCTGGCTCTTCAGAGATCGCCTTTCCTCCAAGGGCTACGACAATTCTCATGTCAGCTCCCAAACTTTGAATGCTGGTAGATTTGGCTCTACGTTCTTCTGCTAGGTATCTCAGCGCACCTAATGTCGATTTCGCATTTAGGCGAAGATCGGCACAGCAGATGTGTTAAGAGGTTGGAACGCTTTGGGTTTGGAGAGGTATCGGCTAGTTATCTTGCCGATACCTCTCCGGTCTTCAGGGAGGGCCTTAGTTTGCCAAACCACGGCGCTGGAAGGTCGCAAGGATCTGGCTTTTCTTCGCAGCATCGCCCATGTCAGATGCCAAAGTGAGGTGGATGTTGATCAGGTCGCCCACAGTGAGCAACGCGATCTTGTCTTCAGGCACACCATAGGACGAGAGAAATTCGGCGGTGTCTTTTTGAACGCCGACGAGTTGATCGATTGCACCTGCAGACCGTTCGGACGCTGTTTGGGCGAACGTTGGGCCCGCTAGCATTGCCGCAGTTGCAGCGATAGTAAGAAGTTTCTTCATCAGTTTTCTCCATTGTTTGGACATGGACAGAACTGCATTTACTGCTATTGCGGAATAGGTTGTTAACCGTGATTCACCCCAAATCCTAAACGGGTAAAATGTCACCTATTGCCTAAATCTTGGGCGCTTTAAGTCTATTAATAACTTTAAATTTCAATAGTTTAAGTCTAGATGTAATTCTTCAACGTCGTCACTGATCCGATTTGGTCGTGCGGTCAGGCTCGCAATCGGGGCTGCCGAGAGGTTGATCTGTGTCCTTTGACGTATACCGTTACCTCAATAAATTTTTATTCAAAACTATTCGGAGAGCATCAATGACCGAGAATGCAGAACTCGTCCGCGCTCAACTTGACCGGATCGTAGCGAGTAAGACCTTTCGTCAAGCAAAAAGACTATGTGCATTGTTAGAATTCGCTGTTGAAGAAACGTTGCAGGGCCGTGCCAATCTCATAACCGCTCCGACGGTCGCCCTAGAGATCTTCAGTAATGGTCGTGACATTGACGAACGCAGCGAGGGATTGGTGCGCGTTCAGGCGCGTCAACTGCGCATGAAGCTAAGCAGCTATTATGAAGGTGAAGGACGAAACGATCCTCTTCGGATAAGCATGCCACAGGGTGGATATGCCGCCAGTTTTCAGAAGCCAAATTCGATCCAAGTTGACAAGCCGACCAGCGACATTGTGGACTGTATCGAGATTGGGATCGCACCATTTACGTACCACGGTGATGATCCTCACGAGCTGGAACTCATCGCAACCATTCAAGGATACGTTGCAACCTCACTGTCGCGGTTTGCCAATGTCAGGGTCATCCGCCTGGATCAAGCTGAGCTGTTTTCAGCGACGAGCTCTGCGCCAAGAGTTCCGGAGTTGATCCTAACAGGCCACTTTGTACGTGAAAAAGCAGGTGCAATCTTGACTGTTGATTTGGTCAGCAAGAAGACACAGGGCATTGTTTGGTCATTCAGATCGCGGCAAGAACGCAGTCATAGCTCTTGCGATGAATGGAGGCGCAAGTCCGCGTCTCAAATTGCTGTCAACATCGGATCACAGTCTGGCGTCGTTGCAACGCATCTGCTCGATATCTGGGCTCAGGAAAATGCAGCCGTCGACCCAGTGACAATATTGTCAATGGAGCTCGCGCGCTACCGTGTCAGACCAACCACCGAAGAACATTTACGCCTGCGCGAGGCATTCGAAAAAATCATTCAGAATGGTTCAGCCAAACCAATCGCTTGGTCCGCGCTTGCCTACCTATACGTGGAAGAGCATCGTTTCTTTCTGAACCCGAAAACGGATAACACATCCGCTTTGAAACGCGCGATGACCACCGTTCAGGTTGCAATAGGCAGGGAACCATCACTGGCCGAGCATTGGGCAGTGCTTTCGATGGTCTATTTTGAGCTGAGGGAGTTAGAGCGCGCGGAATCTGCTGCTCGCAAGGCCTTGGAGCGCAATCCAGATAACACGGACGCGATGATCGTATTGAGCCACTACCTATGGAACAGTGGAGAAACCAAGGAAGGCTTGGCACTCACTGAAACAGCCCTGAGCTTACAAGAGAATCCGCCTAGTTGGTATAATTTTGCCCGAGTGCATGATCTGATCTTGAACGGCGACTACGAGGCCGCAAACCACGAGAATGCAAAGATTGAAATGCACAATTGGTTTTGGTGTTTGGTTCTTGATGCGACAATTCAGGGCCACCTCGGGAGAGAGCCTGCATTCCGGGCTGCTTGGTCAAAGCTGGAAGAGACCGCACAATGGTTCATTGAACTCCTAAAATCAGATAGGCCCGGTTGGGTGTTCCCAGAGGGTTTTGTAGAGAACATTCTTGCTGGTATCGAGAAAGGGAAGCAACTTTCCAACAAGCCCTCAGCGACTATTACGGATGTGCGGGAGCATCGCGCGAAAGCTAGGCTGAAATGAGCAGTTCGAAAGCAAGCCGCCGTCTTGGTGCATATTCGCTTTTGAGGTTCAGCGAGAGTTGGTCAGTTCTCGCCTACTGTTCCGCTCGGCAGAATGCGACCAATCAGTCCGACAAGGAATGCCGTACTGAGTCCAAAGGTCAGCAGGCCGGCCACAGCAGAAAATGCGGCGAATATACGGATACCTTCATCAAGCACGATGTCTCCATATCCAAGCGTCGTGTAGGTCACGAGCGAAAAATACACGGCGGTTTCGATATCCATCAGAGCCCCACTTTGCAAAAACCATGCCGCCCAAAGCCATATCTGAAGCGTGTGAGCGAACACGATCAGACCAAATCCTACAAGTGTTAGGGTTGGAATAAACAGAATGGATGTACGCAGCTTTGAACGGCTGCCCACGTTTACTAGCAAGGGGATACCAAATGCCAATACGCTCACATGAACGAGGGCACAGCCGCCAAGAAGAAGCGTTCCGTACGAAAGTTGCTCAAAAAGACCCATGCTATTCTCCCGCGTATACGTGGCCCCATCGGGCTGCAATGATAACCAAATTAGTTAGAGCCATAGGGGGCAACATGAAACGATTCGTCTTTTTGTTAGTGGCAGCGATCATTTCACTCATGCCTCCGGCAACGTCATTCGCTCAGCAGGAGGTAACCCGCCCAGCCAAAGTCGCGCAGGTCCAATCTAGCGAAACGGTGTTCGAGCGACGCTACCCGGCAATTGTCCGTCCATCGCTGGAAGCAGTGTTGTCCTTTCGTGTCTCGGGCCGCGTCATCGAGTTGCCCATCCGAGCATCTGAGGATGTTAAAGATGGTGACATCATAGCAAAACTTGATCCACGAGACTTCGAACGACAGATCACACAATTGGAGACCCAAAAAGACCAGGCACTCGCTCAGCTGGCCGCTTTGCGTTCCGGGGCCCGATCTGAAGAAGTTTCAGCACTAGAAGCCGGGATCGACGCGGTTGAGGCACAGGTAGACCAGGCGCGGGAACAAGCGACCCGTAGCCGGGAGTTGTTTCAGAAAGACCTTGTTGCCTCTGCCAAGTTAGAAGCAGACGAAACTGCGCTGCGTGTCGCCGAAGCCGAGTTGCGCGCCAAACTTGAAGAGCTGACAATTGCCCGCTCAGGAGGCCGGCAGGAAGAGATTGATGCAGCCGAAGCTGCGCTGAGGGGCTTGGAGACACAAATTAAAGTTGCACAAGACAACCTTGAAGACGCGACGCTTCGCGCGCCATTCGATGGGATCATCGCGCGCCGTGACATTGAAAACTTCACCAATATCCAAGCGGGGCAAGATGTCGTGTTGTTGCAAAAGCTCTCGACCGTCGATTTGGTCTTCGACGTTCCCGGCCCCGACGTAATCCGATTTGCACGAGCCAATCCGACTACTGAAGTCGAACTTGCGGGTCTACCTGGAAAGGTATTCGACGCGCAGCTTGTCGAATTTTCCACCCAAGCAGACGCTGCAACCCAAACCTATCGGGGACGCGTAAGGATTTCTGTTCCGGAAGAGGCTCCGATTTTGCCCGGCATGGTTGGCCACATCATCGTTTCCACATCCAATGGTGCATCTGCCAGCCTCTCAGTTCCACTAAGCGCAGTTGGAGCGAGTGCCAATGGATCGTCCTTTGTCTGGATCGTGGATAGTTCAAATGTCGCCAAGAAAAGCAATGTCACCTTGGGGGATGTAATTGGCGATCACGTCATTGTCACGGATGGGGTAAGTGATGGGGATACGGTCGTATCAGCTGGTGTGACGCAAATCCGAGACGGGATGGTCATCCGACCAATCACAAAGGTCGGGGGATAACATCATGGACCTCGCACGATTTGCGATCGAAAAGCGCCTAATATCGGCGCTTGCAACGATCCTCATTCTGGCTGCGGGCTATTTCGCCTATACGAGTTTACCACGTTTTGAAGACCCAGAATTCATCATCCGGCAGGCGCAGATCATCACGCCCTATCCCGGCGCTAGCTCAGAGGAAGTTGCCACTGAGGTGACGGATGTCATCGAGAATGGCTTGCAGCAATTGCAGGGCATCAAGGAGATCCGGTCGTTGTCCTCGCCGGGGCTCAGCGAAGTGTCGGTCGAGTTCACAATAGCCTCGGCCAAGGACTATCCCGACCTCTACCAACGCTTTGCCCAGATGCGCGCCAAGATCGGCGATGTCCAGTCCAGCCTGCCGCCCAACGCGCTGGGAAGCCAAGTCTACGATGATTTCGGCGATGTCTATGCGCTCTATTTTGGCGTCACAGGAGATGGCTATTCGATCTCTGAGCTCTACGAATATGCGAAGCAGGTCCAGCGTGAACTGGTGCTGGTGGATGGTGTCTCGAAAGTCACCCTGAGCGGTGTCCAAAGCGAGGTTATCTACGTTGAATATTCTTCTGCGCGGCTGATCGAGCTTGGGTTGTCTCCTTCACAAATCGGCAGCGTTCTGGAAGGTCAAAACCTCGTCACTCCCGGCGGCTCCGTGCTGGGTGGATCCACGCGGATCGAGGTACGTCCAGAGGGGGCATTCGGTTCTCTTGAGGCGATCGAGAACCTTGTGATTTCAAACCCGCAGACCGGCGTGTCCTTCCGCCTCTCCGACATCGCAACCGTCGCGCGCGGCTTGCAGGAACCAGCGCGCACGCTTCTTCGCGTGGATGGTAATCCCGCCATCGGTATTGGGATTTCCAACGTGCTGGGCGGCAATGTCGTCAACATGGGCGGTGCGGTGCACGAGCGGTTGAACGAGTTGATATCGGAGCGCCCAATCGGCATCAACGTGGAAACGATTTCAGATCAGTCGGTAAGCGTCAAAGCTTCCGTCGATGACTTCGTGATGAACGTATTGCTGGCTTTGGCGATCGTTGTGGGCACCTTGCTAATCTTCATGGGGCTCAGGTCCGGCATCCTAATGGGCGGCATTCTGATGGTCACCATCGCTGGCACCCTGTTCGGCATGTATCTCTACGGGTTAGATATGCAGCGGATTTCGCTCGGTGCGTTGATCATCGCCTTGGGAATGCTGGTCGACAACGCCATCGTGGTGGTCGAAGGCACTTTGGTGCGCGTTCAGAAAGGTGAAAACCCCGCTGCGGCTTCAATTGCTGTCGTGAACCAAACCAAATGGCCGCTGCTTGGCGGTACGATTGTGGGCTTCCTTGCGTTCTCCCCCATCGGGTTTTCGCCCGATGCCACGGGCGAGTACGCGGGTAGCCTGTTCTTCACGATCACCATCGCCTTGTTGTTCTCATGGCTGGTCGCGATCTGGCTGACGCCGTATTTCTGTACGCTGCTGCTCAAGCCCGGCAAGGTAGAGGACAAGCAAGAAAATATCGTCCTGCGTGGCTATCGCCGCCTTCTTGGCGGGGCCATCCGCCTGAAATATCTGACCGTCCTGTTGGTGTTGGCGTTGTTCGCCTCTGCGATTGTCGGCTTCTCGATGGTGCCTGCGGGCTTCTTCCCATCCTCCACCCGTGATCAGTTTGTGGTCGACTACTTCCTTCCGGCCGGGACCGACATCACGAAGACCGAGCAAGACTTGATGGAGATCGCCGAGCATGTGCGCGGTCTTGAAGGCGTGATAGGGACCAACACGGTGGTCGGCGGTGGTCATACCCGCTTCATGCTAATTTACGAGGCCGAAAGCGGTAATCCAAGCTACGGTCAAATTCTGGTCGATGTTGAAGACTACACCCAGATCGCGGCTCTTCAGGGACCGATCCTGAGCCATATCGAGGAAAGCTACCCATCCTCCCGATCCAAAGTCTGGAAGTTCGTTCTAGGACCAGGTGGCGGCTCAAAGATCGAGGCGCGCTTCTTTGGCAACAACCCGCAAGTGTTGCGGCAATTGTCAGAGCAAGCTGAAGAAATTATGGCCAACGCTGGTGCGATTGCGATCAAGAATGACTGGCGCGAACAGAAGAAGGTTATCCGCCCTATCATCAACACCGAGAATGCGCGCAGGCTTGGTTTGACCCAAGGCGAGATTTCGAACGCATTCTACTCGCACCTAAATGGCACCAATATAGGCATTTTTCGCGAAGGCAACGAGCTGCGCGACATCATCATGCGACCACTTGCTGGCGAGCGTGGCGACGTGTCCTCCTTGCAGCAAATCCAAGTCTTCAGTCAGGCCGCTGGCCGCTATATACCAATCGCACAGGTCGTTGACGACTTCGCCTTGGTGTTCGAGTCCGGCAATCTGCGCCGCATCGACCGCGCCCTTGCGATCACGGCTCAGGCGGACAATGCGCCGGACGTGCTGTCGGGTGATCTGTTCGAGGCAGTGCGTGCGCCCATCGAGGCGATTGAGCTGCCACCGGGCTACAGCTTCGAGTGGAAAGGTGAGTATGGCAATTCTGCCGAGGCCAATGCCGGTCTCGCCGCCACCATGCCGCTTGGTTTCGGTGCGATGATCATCGTGGTGATCCTGCTCTTCAACGCTGTGCGCCAGCCGCTGATCATCTGGCTCACCGTGCCGCTTGCCCTGATCGGCGTCGTCTGGGGGCTTGTCATCTCGCAAACCGCACTGGAGTTCATGGCGATCCTCGGCATCCTCTCGCTGACCGGCATGCTGATCAAAAACGCCATCGTTCTGATCGATGAGACAGACACGCAGATCACGGATGGCAAGGCGCGGATGCAAGCCGTCGTAGATGCAGCCGTGAGCCGCGTCAGGCCCGTTTCCTTGGGCGTTCTGACGACGGTGCTAGGGGTGATTCCGCTGCTTTGGGATCCGTTCTTTAAATCCCTTGCCGTGGTGATCATCTGCGGCCTCAGCTTTGCGACCATCCTGACGCTCATTATCGTGCCGACGCTTTACGTCCTGTTCTTCAAAGTCAAAGCGTCAGAGACTTAGGCTGCCAAAATGGAAACCATCGAAGTCCCTGCCTTCATCGCAGTCACGCTTGGCTTCATTGTCTTCTTCCTTGGGTCCCTCCTGACGCACAAAGTAACCTTTCTGGGCGACTACAACATCCCGGAGCCAGTCTCCGGCGGGCTGGCCGTTGCCATTCTTGTCTGGGTTATCTCTTCGACCGCCGGCCTCCAGATCGAGTTCGATCTTGCGGTCAGAGACTATCTTCTGGTGGTCTTTTTCGCGACCATCGGTCTGAATGCACGCCTGTCAGATCTGTTTCGAGGTGGCAAACTGCTGCTGATATTGCTGGGACTGACGCTGACCTTCATGGGCGCGCAAAACCTTGTCGGGTTGGTTGGCGCATTGTTCTTCGATCTGCCCGCGCCCGTGTCAGTCCTAATGGGCTCCGCCTCGCTGATCGGAGGGCATGGCACGGCAATTGCGTGGGGTCCTCAGATCGAGCAGGCAACCGGGTTTGAGGCCGCAGCAGAGCTTGGGATTGCCTCTGCCACGCTTGGCTTGATCCTAGCCGCCCTGATTGGCGGGCCCATCGCGAAGCGCCTGATCACTCGCCATGATCTGAAAAGCGTGCCGGGCGATGATCCAATTGTCGGCCTGGAATTCGTGGACGCTGCCGGTGCGGATGGCGGCATCGATCATATCAGCCTGATGCGCGGTATGTTGGCGGCCCATGTGGCGATCCTGCTGGGCTACATCGCCCATCTCGCGGTCTCGGAGACCGGGCTGAAGCTGCCGCTTTTTGTCCCGTGCCTTTTAGTCGGGATCGTGATGTCCAACACTGTTCCTTATGTGCTTCCGAACATGGTTTGGCCCGCGCGAACCAAGAGCCTTGCGGTGATCTCAGACTACTGCCTGTCGGTCTTTCTTGCCATGTCGCTGATGAGCATGCAGCTTGCCTCGATGGCCGATCTTGGTGGTCCCATTCTCGTGGTGCTGTTACTTCAGGTGGTCATGACCGTGGCATTCATCCTGATTGTGGTCTTCCGTTTCATCGGAAGCAACTATCAGGCAGCAGTCCTGAGCGCGGGCTTCGCAGGCTTTGCTTTGGGAGCAACTCCGACAGCCATCGCCAACATGTCGTCCGTCACCAAACGTTATGGCGCTGCACCCATGGCTTTCATCATGTTACCGCTTGTTTCTGCTTTCTTTGTCGACCTAGCGAATGCGATGGTCATCCAGCTCTTCGTGAGGCTGTAGTACTTTCCCTTTTTGGTTGGTCTGAGACTCCTTGATTGCCACTAGTCATAAGTTCAATCATTACTTTGGGAGAGCCTATTCTGATGGCCGCTACATACTCAATCAAGACTGAGAATGGCGACGATCAGTGTCCGATCCCGCCGTGGATAGGCGTGCCTGTAGTACCTAAGCTGAAGTTATGCATTCCGCACAAGGTACATTTTGCCGCAGCCAAAAAGCACGCAAAGCAGCCACTCAGAAGCAAAATCCTAACGGCAGATAAGTCCCGCAGTGCGTGAGTTCGACTATCCCGCAATTTTGCAGGTGCAGCAAATGTCGGCAATGCGGGCACGGCCTCAGCATCATGACCACGAGCCTAAAGGCCGCTATGAGCCGAAAGTGGCGGATGCTGCTGGTCGTACCAATGTCGGGTTCGGTATTGCCGAATAAGAGCCTTCCAAAGGAATTGCGCTTGGCCGCAAGGAACTGGCCGTATCAACCTGATGAAGTTCGCGTCTCAAAGACAGCGCACAACAGTTAGAAACGCGTGCATGTGTGTGCGTTTCTTCGCACTAAAATCCGACACACTCAATTAAGAGGAAACGTTGGTTTAGGCACGTTCTTGTACCCGAGAGAGGCATAGTCCAGCGTGCATAACGCTCCGCTGTCGCATATGATGATCCTCCCGGCTAACCTAGTAAACGCGGCGCGAAAGTGCTGCATTGACTTCAATATGACGGTCGATTTGGCAGCGGGATCGATCCCGAAGGTTTCGAACTGCTTTAGGTCAAGCATCTGGTGGGCGATGCTGACGATCAATATGTCGATGCCCTCGACCCCCAGAACAATCGTCGCGCCGAAGCTGCGCTCCAAGCCGCCCAATATAGGGCCGCTGCCCACAACGCGACCGTCGCCCGACCATTTAATAACGCCCGTGACCTGAAGAGGGCCGCCGCCGAGTTCGGGAGCTGTGCCGCCGCCAATTTTAAGTGTGACGACGGAGCCGACTTCATGATCGGACAGTGTTGCAACCGCCACCGGGTCGACCAGTGGGCCGAAACAGGCATTTTGCACGCCAACCTCCAAAACTGCTTGCAACAGATTTGTGGCATCTCCATAGGCACCGGAGCCAGGGTTGTCAGAGTAATCTGCGATGATAAGGGGACCCGCATCACCGTTCCATTTCTTCGCCGCTGCGGCGGTCTCCCAAACGGTGAGGTAAGTATTTAGGACTTCATTACGTTGCTCCCAGATGTCGTCTGCCAATGTCTCGGAAATCCGGGTATACGCCTGCGATGCCCCGTCACAAGTGACAAGCACGGTCGGACCAACCTCCCAAATATCCGCGCATGGAAATGCGCCATTGATGCTGATGGCGTAAACGCCTTTGCGAGTCTCGTAGGCGCGCGCCATTGCGTGACGGGCAATCATGGGCCCTAGGTCGGTTCGGCCTCCATTGGCTTCTTCCAGCATCGGCCTGTGGGAGCGTAAGGTTTGGGGATGAATTTCCCCGGTCATGGTCCGCTGCAGCAGCTCAGCAGCGCGGCGTCCTGTCGCGCGAATATCGACATGTGGGTAGGTCGTGAAGGAGACCAAAATTTGGGCAAGATCGCACATCGCAGTGGTCACATTGGCATGCGGGTCCAAGGTGACGGCAATGGGGATATCAGGCCCAATGACGGCACGCAGATTTCTGAGTATCTCGCCTTCGCCATCATCACAAAAATCAGTGACCATCGCGCCGTGAAGCATCAGGAACACGCCGTTCCAAGGGCCATCAGAGGCGGCCTCCATCAAGGGCGCTGTTACTGTGTCGAAGGCTTCGCGGGTAACCACCCCTCCAGGGCCGGCTGCGGCACTGATGACATGGTTGATGTCCCAGCCATGGTCGCGACCTGTATCCAAAAGCCCGGCAAGCTCGGTGTTCTTGTCACCGCGCGCCAGAATGGCCTGCTTACCATCCAGCAGATACCGATCTTGGAATTGCTGAAGCGTTGTCGGGTGAATGTTGAACGTGTTGGTTTCATGCGCAATTTCAGCGCTGAGAACTCGCAAACTCATTATGTCGGTCCTTTTGGTATGCTACCGGATAACAGAAGGGCGCGGGTTCTGTTGAATTTTGTTTTGCTGGGTTATCTGTTGCTGGCGTAGCGGCTCCGAAGAGTAAAAAATTGACTTCTTGCTCCTAATGGCACTTACTCGTGCGATCTGCTGGGAAATCCAATGTCCAAGTCATTGTGCGCGAGCCTTGCCAAGTCATGGCAAGCACCAGTCATGCATGCGCGCTATGGGTATTTGTTTTGCCAGTCGAGGCCGACAAAAAACACCCTGTAGCTTGACTGAGCGATCGCACGCTCCGTCATGATCGCTAGCGGCAAGTCGGCATAAACAACGAGTGCATTCCAGATCAGGAATGTCACACCCTTCCTGCGACATCATGTGACCCACGTTAACTGGGCTATTCCGTCTGGAAGCACGCATCAGCACGACCTCCAAAGATCACAACACGGGTGAACCGTGAACATAAAATTGGGAGATTTTAATGAAGCAAATACTCTTATCTGGTGTAATATTGACGGCCAGCGCAGGGGCTGCATTGGCCGCATGCCCAGCGGCCACCGTGTCTGACCCAATGGGCGTTGCGGCGGGGACCTTCCCCCAGCAATACGAATTGACGGAATTTCAAATGCTGGCGGATTGCACGCTGGAGATGTCGGAAAACCCCGATATCTCGGCAATGAACGGCCGCATTCGGGGCAACCCGGATATGCCGGCTTTGGCGGACCGATTGCCCGCAGAACCACTGGTCGTAGCGCCTTATGATATGATTGGCAGCTATGGCGGTACGTTCAATGCGCTGTCCAATGCAACCGAGTCCGGCACCTCCGAATTTATGTCCGTGCGCCATGTTAATTTGGTGCGTTACGCCGATGACCTGACAACGATTGTGCCAAATGTCGCCAAGAGCTGGTCTTGGAATGACGATTTCACTCAGCTGACATTTGTCTTGCGTGAAGGCCATAAATGGTCTGATGGTGCGCCGTTTGGAGCGGAAGACGTTGAGTTTTGGTATGAGAACCTGGCGCTCGACGCCAACGTGATTGAAAGCCCGAAGGACTATGTCTTGGCGGGTGGTGAAGCGATGACCGTCGACGTGATTGACCCGCTGACGGTGCGGTTCAACATGCCGTCGCCAAAGCCCGGTTTTTTGGCGCATTTTGCCAACCATTATGCGCAGGGCTTTCAGCCCAAGCACTTCCTGGGGCAATATCACCCTGACGTAAATTCAGAGGCTGACGCTTTGGCCAAGTCGTTAGGGTTTGAGGGGGGATATGACCTGATCAAAGCCTATTACGGCAGCTCTGACTGGATGGACACGCCTACGCCGATGTTGGCTCATCCTGACAAGGTTGCAAACCTACCGCTGGATGCCGCGCCCACCTTGGAAAGCCACATCGTGATTTCCGAAACGACCGAGGGGCGTCGCTTCGTTGCCAATCCTTATTTCTACATGGTGGACACGGTCGGCAACCAGCTTCCCTACATAAATGAGATGGACGAGATCTTTGTTGGCGAAAGCGAAGTGCGGTTGCTGAAACTGGTCAATGGCGAAGTTGACTATAAAGCGCAGGCATTGCAGATGGACTACGTCCCGCTGCTGATGGAAAATCAGGACAATGGCGGCTTTGCCGTTGACCTAAAGCCTGATATCACGATGCCGACTTTTGCTTTCAACGTGACATCAGAGGATCTGGAAAAACGCAAGGTCTTCGGCGACCTGAAATTCCGCCAAGCTATGTCTGTCGCCATGAACCGAGACGAGATCAACGAGGTCGTGATGTTCGGTCTTGGCACGCCGCAGCAATATATAGGATTTTCGCCCACGCCAGACTTTGTGACGTCGGAATGGGAGCAGCATTTTGCGCAGCACGACCCAGAGATGGCCAAAACCTTGCTGGACGAAATCGGCGTTGTGGACGCGGATGGCGACGGCATGCGCGAATTGCCAAATGGCGATCCGCTGATCTTGAACCTGCAAGTGGCGACCCAAGGGATATCCATCAAGATTGTCGAGCTGGTCGGCCAAAGCTGGCGCGACGTGGGTGTCAACAACACGGTCAAGGAAGTCACGACGGACGAGTATCGCTCTTTGCAATCCTCGAACCAGCTTGATGTCACCATGTACGAGAAAAGCGTCCCGCTGGCTGTCGTTCTTGGGAATGGCGAAATCTTCATTCCGCCATATGACAATTACTTCAACATGCGCACTGCAATGTTGTGGGGCGAGTATGTTGATTCCGACGGTGCAGCAGGTGTCGAGCCTCCGGCCTTTGCCAAGGAAATGATGGAGGACGTCAAAGCATTTCAGGCAACACCTGTCGGCACGCCTGAATCAGACGCGCTGGGCCTGAAGCTGGTTGCGAACATGACCGGCAATTTGCTGTTCATTGGCACCGTGAAGGAACAAAAGCCAATCTACCGCGCGACAGCGTTGAAGAACTTCACCGAGTTCAAGACAGCCTCCTACGCCTACTACCGGTCCTACCCCTACCGGCCGTCACAGTGGTTTCTTGACGAATAAGACCGCCAACTGACGAACGCGACAACGTTGCGGGCCCGGCATTTGGGCCCGCAGCAGCCGGAACTTGCTGCGGGGCACCATAATCAATGGTCCAGTTTATTCGATTTGCGGCGGTCCGCGCTGTATTGGCCTTTTTCACACTCTGTCTTGTGTCCTTCATTGTGTTCTCACTTATGGAGCTCGTTCCGGGCGACTGCGCAGAGCGCTACCTGGCCTTCAAGAACTCGCAAGGGGCCTCAATCTCCATTGCCGATATTGAAGCGGAACGAGTCCGTCTTGGGCTGGACAGGCCCTATCTGCAACGCTGGACGAGCTGGATCTTCAATGCATTCCAAGGCGAGTTCGGCGACAGTTGCATTCTGCGTCTCAACATCAATCAACTGCTCGGTCAAAAGGTCTGGCTGAGCATCGGCATTTGCCTCGGGTCGCTGCTGCTGGCTTATCTCATTGCCATTCCGGTCGGCATCATTGCCGCGACTTCGCGCAACCCGTTTTTGAATAACGGCCTGCGGATCGTCAGCTACCTTGGGCTGGCGCTGCCAAACTTCCTGCTGGCGCTGATGATCATGCTGTTTTCGACGGTCATGTTCGGTGATAGTTTGACTGGGTTGTTTTCGGCTGAACACCGCGATGCGCCTTGGAACTGGGACAAGATCAAAGACTTCCTTGGCCATGTCTGGCTACCGGTGTTCATCCTCGGCTGGTCCGCTACAGCCTTTGCCATCCAGACGGTGCGTGCGTTGATGTCGGACGAAATCAGCAAGCTTTATGTCACCGCCGCCTTAGCACGCGGGGTGTCTGGGCGCAGGTTGTTGATGCGATACCCGGCCCGTCACGCACTCAGCCCGATCATCAACTCGCTCGGCTTCGATTTGAACCGCATCTTCAACGAGCTGCCAATTGTGGCGCTGATACTGACGCTGACTGAAGCCGGCTCGCTGCTGATCGAGGCCTTGGCTAGATCCAACGATCAACAGCTCGCAGGTGCCATCATCTTCTTTCTGACCGGAAGCATAGTCGCCATTAACTTTATCACCGATATCGCGCTCGCCATTGTAGACCCGCGCGTTCGGCGTAGCATTTTGGGATAAATCACATGTCTAAGCCCAATATCTACACCACTGATCAAAGCGCCAAAGACGCCTATTTCACCGCCTCACAGGGACAGTTGATCTGGACTAGATTCAAAAAACAAAAGGCGGCCATGGTGGGCACTTGGGTGTTGGTTATCTTGATTTTGTCGGGCCTCTTCGCGCCGTTCCTGACGCCTTACGACCCAACCATCGCGGGCCGTGACAAGGACTACCTGAACGGCGCACCGACCGTTCCACAATTCTGTGACGACAACGGCTGCTCCCTGCGGCCATTCATTTATGGGGTGGAACGGGAACGCTCTGCCGCCACGAATTTCCGCTGGGTCACCAAGATCAACTTGGATGAACGGCTCTATGTGCAGTTTTTTGTCGAAGGATCCGAGTACAAATATCTGGGCCTGACCTTCGACACGCATCTGTTCGGTTTGGAAGAAGGCTTCATTCACCTGTTCGGTACGGATTCCACTGGCAAGGACATCTTCTCGCGCACGTTTCATGCCATCAACACGTCGCTGGCCGTGGGCACCATTGGCGTGTTCATCGCCTTTGTGCTGGCGCTGATCATTGGGGGCATATCGGGCTATTATGGGGGATGGGTGGATTCCGTTATTCAGATGGTGACCGATGCGGTGCGTACCATTCCAGCAATCCCTCTGTTCATGGCGCTCGCTGCCTTCATTCCAGACACTTGGAGCGCAGAAGAGAGGTTCTTCTTCATCTCAATAATCCTCGGTTTCATCGGCTGGCCGACGCTGGCGCGTCGCGTCCGGACGCATCTTCTGACCGAGAGAAACCAAGAATATGTGCTGGCCGCCCAGCTGTGTGGCGCATCCTCAGGCCATGTTATCCGCAAGCATTTGCTGCCTAGCTTCACCAGCTACATCATCGTCGATCTGGTGATTTCCTTTCCCTACATGGTGCTGTCGGAAACCGCGCTCAGCTTCATCGGCCTAGGTTTGAAAGATCCGGTCAATTCGCTGGGTGTCATGCTGCAAAACGTCACCAGCGCTGACGTGCTGCTGAATTATCAATGGTATTTCATACCAGTGATTTTTTTCATCGTCTTGGTCATGGCCTTTGTCTTTGTTGGCGACGGTTTGCGCGACGCCGCTGACCCTTACGGAGACTCCAAAAAATGAGCCGCCTGATTGACGTCGAAAACCTGACCTTACAATTCGACACCGACGAGGGCCGTATCACCGCCGTCGACGATGTCACCTTCAGCCTTGAGGCGGGGGAGGTCATGGGATTGGTCGGTGAAAGCGGATCTGGCAAATCGGTGACGGCCAAATCTCTCATGAAGCTGAACCCGCGCAATGCCATTTACGGCCCAGACACAAAGATCACACTGCATCTGGATGATGGCCCTGTCGATGTGATGTCCCTGCAAAACGACCGCGATATGAAGATCGTACGCGGCGGGGCTATCTCTCTGATCTTTCAGGAGCCCATGGCCAGTTTTGCGCCTGCGATCACAATTGGCGACCAGATGGTCGAGCAATTGTTGATCCACACTGGCTACTCCAAACCGCAGGCCAAAGAGGTCTCAATCGAGATGCTGGATCGCGTCGGCATTTCCGATCCTTTGACCCGTTTTGGCCAGTATGCCTTTGAGCTGTCCGGTGGGATGCGGCAACGCGCCATGATCGCAATGGCCCTGTCAACGAAACCTAAGTTGCTCATCGCTGATGAACCGACCACGGCGCTGGATGTGACCATTCAGGCCCAGGTGATCGACCTGATGAAAGACCTCGTGTCCGAATTTGGTATGGGCATTATCTTCATCACGCATGACCTCGGAGTGGTTGCGCAGACTGCCGATAAGGTTGCCGTAATGTATCTGGGTCGTTTGGTGGAACAGGGCTCAGTGCGCGATGTGATCCGCCGCCCGGCGCATCCGTACACGCGCGGGCTGTTGGCAGCCCTGCCAACCCTTGATGATATCGACGCGCCTTTAACGCCGATCCCCGGCGACATCCCGTCGCCTTTGGAACGCCCGCCCGGATGCGTCTACAATACGCGTTGCCAGGAGGTTTTCGGACCGCGCTGTGCAGAAGAGATTCCGGAATTTTCAAACGTTGACGGCGATCACGCGGCGGCATGCCACCTTTATGACCCCACTGAGAGCTCGACATGACCCTGACGCCTTTAATCGCAACCCGGAACCTGTCTGTTCACTACCATTTGCGCGGCGGTATTGTAGGTCCTGCGCCCTTCGTGCGTGCAGTTGAGGATGTCAGCATCGAGATCGCACCGGGCAGTTTCTTTGGCCTAGTGGGGGAATCCGGATCGGGCAAGACAACGCTTGGCCGCGCCATGCTACGTGCCGCACCGATCAGCACAGGTGATGTGTTGTTTGACGATGGGGAAGTGGATTATTCTCTGAAGAACCTTGGAAAGAAAGAATTGAAGGATTACCGCAAACGCGCGCAGCTGATCTTTCAGGACCCTTACGCCGCACTCAGCCCGCGCATGACTGTGCGCGATATTATTGCTGAGCCGCTGGAGGTCATGGGGCTGGCACAATCCCGCGAGGAAATTGATGCCCGCGTGCGAGAAATCGCGACTAAATGCCGGTTGAATGTCGAGCATCTGCGCCGGTTCCCCCATGCCTTTTCCGGAGGCCAGCGACAACGCATTTCAATTGCACGGGCCTTAGTGTCAGGTCCTAAATTTATTGTAGCAGACGAAAGCGTGGCGGCATTGGACGTCTCCATTCAGGCGGATGTGCTGAACTTGCTGAAATCCATCCAGGAAGATATGGGACTGACTTTTCTATTCATCAGTCACGATCTAAGCGTGGTGGCCCATGTGTGCGACCATGTGGCTGTGATGTATCTTGGCCGCCTCGTCGAAACTGCGCCCACTCGCGCCCTGTTTTCTGGTCCGTTGCATCCCTATACGAAGGCGTTGCTGTCGGCGATCCCATCGCTGGACCCCGACGACCGTGGCAAGGCGCAAAAGCTGGAAGGCGAAATACCGTCTCCGACCAACCCACCGCCAGGATGCAAATTCCAAACTCGCTGCCCGGTGGCAATCGACCGTTGCCGGATTGAAGAGCCACAGCTTGAAAGCGCCGGCGTTGGGCATAAAGTGGCATGCCATCTCTGGCACGAATAACTGTATCCAGTTGCCAAATGATGCCAGCCGAGAGCGCTGAGGGATCGAACGACACCAATACCCAAAAAGAAAAATCGGGAACGGACATTGGGGTGATCGCAGCAATAACTCCGAAATGCCGCGCAAACTGTGATTAACCTGGACCGTAGTTCCATGCCTGCAGCGAATGTCCGCATTGCGAGCTCCTACCGCAAAATCTCAGGTAGGTGATGAACGGCAGCTAAGGGCCGTCCCCAACACTGCGAATTCGGACCATCTATGAGATATTGCGTTGCTTCGGATGGCGGTGAGCCCCAAAGCTGCAATTGACGCGTCTGGCTTCAATGGCCACTTTCAAGTCGCGCCTAAAGTCCAGTTCAGATTGATCAGCCAATCTTTAGCTGCTGTGATTGACAGTCTTGAGGTTTGGTCAACATGCGACAACATCCATACTTCTCTGGTTGGATATCTCGCGCTTCCGCTAAATTCGACTTCTCGAACTCGCGGATCGGCTGATGCAATTGCCCTTGGCAGAAGTGTCTTGCCAATTCCTTCCGCGACGGCCCGCATACCTGTCTCAGCGTCCGCAATTCTTAGATTGGCCCGTCTTTCGGAGGACTTCACGGCGTTTTCAAGCCAACGCGCCTGTGGCAAGTCCAAGTGCGCCTCGTCATAGGTAATCCATCTCAAAGCCGCATCTTGGTCTGATGACGTCGAACTTGGAGCGTATGCCGCAAATGATAACTTGCCGAGCCTTTGGGCTTTTGTTCTCAAGCCTCCTCCGGATGGACGTGCAAAGCGCACGGCGAGATCTGCTTCTCGTTTAAACAGATCCAGATTGCCCGAGCTGGGAACGAGTTCAACGGAGAGGTTTGGATGCAACCGTTCCAAAGTGGCGAGGTTGGGAACGAGGAATCTGTTAACGATAATTGGCACCGAACTGATCCGAACACTTCCTGTAACGCGCTGTGCGCTCTCGCCAGACACTGTGCTTATCGCGAGGTTCCCTGCCTCTACAGCTTCAGCGTAAGGCAAGATTTTCAACGCTGCGTCCGTTGGTTCGTAGCGTCCACTTGCACTGCGCACGAATAACGCGGTTTTTATTGACGCCTCCAACCCTCTGACCCTGCGGGCCACCGTTGTTTCGCTGACACCCAGCGTGCGGCCTGCCTGCGTTAACTTACCTTCGCGGTGAAGCGCCAAGAGATACTTGAGATCGTTCCAATCGTGACCCTGCATTCTTGCAGAGTAAAGCGTCAAATTTACGAGGACAATCTTCAGTGTTGACGTGCCAATTATGGTCTCAGGAGACTTAACGGAGGCCAGAATATGAAGTTCATCATCCTGTTCGAAGATGCGGCAGATGCCGACCCAGACATCCGCACAACCTTTATGACCAAACACCTCGATTTCCTTGAGAAATACTCGGACCGAATAAGTGCCGCCGGACCGTTGTTGGACACTGCAGGACTTGGACGCGATGGGTTGTGGATCGTAGACGCTGGGTCAGAGGATGAGGTGGATCGACTGGTGCGCGAAGATCCATTTTGGCCGACTGGCCTCAGGAAATCGTATTCGATCATCAAGTGGCGACAGGTCTATTTGGACGGTGCGCGGTTGATCAGTCCGGGCTAAAGAACCCTGTCTCATAGGGGGAGGAAACACTGGCGCGGAGTGACGATCAGGAAACAACGACATGGATGAAACTGAACGGAGATAGCACAGGAATGATCACATGTTTTATTCAATACGAACTCACACCAGGAAACCTGGCCGAATTTGAAGCTTACGGAAAATCCTGGATTGCTCTGGTCGAGAGGTTTGGCGGAACTCATCACGGCTACCTTCTGCCCCATGAGGGGCCAAGTGATCTTGCGACTGCATCCTTTTCATTCGAAAGCTTGGCGGAGTACGAACGTTACCGGGAAAAGATCAAAACGGATGATTGTTGCCAAGCCGTCTTTGAATTCGCTCGTGAGACAGGCTGCATCAAACGCTATGTCCGGTACTTCATGCGCCCGGTTTTTGACGGCGATGCCAACGCCGCGCTGGATTTTGGTTAGGCTCGCCTTTGCGTCGGCGATCTAAGAGTTGGTGTTGTACGCCGTCAGCGAGTTCTGAAGACCCCTTACTTTGCGCTTGTAGCGAACGGCGGCTTTGCAGGCTGCGACTGCGGAAACATGAATTTCACTCGAAGGTCCGGATTGGGCCGCTATGCGAAGCTGGGGCAGGTCAAAAGTTCCAAGATGCTGCACTGCCTCCGAGGTCCGCAGTGAGCCCAATCTACTGGATGCTGCATACCGAACGAATGGTCGCTTTTCACTGCAGCCTTTACCCATCTTTGCCAGACTTGAGGTGCTTCGCGACCGGATGCAACATCATTGGTGAGAAATAGATCGGAAACTGAGCAACGGCGAAATACAGCCATGTCAGGTTTGGTACGAGCCCGCCTGTTCCGGCCAGCATCAGTCCCATGTTTCTTTGTGAAGTGAGCATCGCGATAGCAAATGCACGGTCAGGGCCAAATGCTCGAAAGACGAAATAGGTTACTGCGACCAGCAAAGCGAACACAACGAATGCGAGCGCGACGAGCCTTAGCATCAGGCCCGGACGCTCCAGGAACTCCACGCCAATCTCGCCCATTACGGCAGAGACAAAAACAAACAGAACGATAATGTTTACTCCGTCGATTTCGTCTCTGCGGGACGCGATGCGCTCCTTCCCCATCACGCGTCGAAGGAGAAGACCGGCAATGGCTGAGCCTGCAAGTATTGCAAAAAGCTTCAGACCGAGATCGAGCGGAGAAAGGGACAAATCCGAGGACAAAAAAGACGCAAAGAACGGTGCCGAAATGGGTGTAAGCGCCGTCGATAGGACGAGGGTGACAAGTACGAGCGTCGCATCGAGGCCCATCAGCGCGGCAAAGGCAGGAGCCGCCATCATCGGCGACGCCACAGCTTGCAACATCAGTCCCTGAAAAAGGGCGGGGCTCGCGTCGGGCGTACCAGTGGCAAGGGTGCCCGCTACAAAGAGTAGAGGGACTGCGAACGTCGTCCAGAGGGTGGCCAAGACCACAAGGCGGGGGCGGGTGAGATATGCCCTGACCGCAGAGATATCGATCCGCAGGAAGGCGATACAGAGCAGGCCGACAACCGCCTCGGTCACGTATGGTTTGAGTAACGCCCCGAGCGGCGGAATCAATATTCCAATCAGCACCAGAGCCGCGATCGCGCGGGTTCGTTGCTGTCCGATCCATGCGAGGGCCTTCATACGCTACTCCAGCAATCTGTTCCGCAGCTCAGTAGTATCACTCAATAAGCTTTGTTCCCTGCAACGTTACACGCCGCACCGATTTCCTCAAAGCTGCCATTGAATTCAGCTTTGTGAATAGCAGCAATGTCCGCACTGCCGCCAAAGAGTGCCTAGAACGAACGTCCGCTTAGAGGCTGATAGCGGTCTGTCAATACTCAAACCCGTCCTGCTCAATCAGTTCCGGCCTATCATCATCTCGACCGAACGGGGCGACACGACGCGGTAAGAATTTGTCTGACCATTCTCGCCCGCTTTCTGCAATCACTCTTTCATCGAGGTCGGTATGACGCAGACAACCGATGAGAGATACTAACCACTTCGTATTGCTTCTTTCAGAGTGCCCGCAATTTGCTTGGCCAGCTCTCTTTCCGGCCCGCTCTTACTAAGCTGTCCTGCTGAGAGAACTGCTGCCATTGCCCTTGCAAGTTCGCGAGTTGTTGGCTCTTGGCGCGTCGCACTTGGGTTCTGCCGGTCTTCCAGTTTGATCAACCTTCTTTTTAGCATGGTCAAAGACCCTTCAAGTTTTCACCAAAACTTGCCACGGAATGAATGATAGTCGGTCGAATCCCATACTCACCGATCCAAGATTCGGTGCACCGATGCTCAAAATCTTTACGGCTTTCGTCCGCTTTCTGGCGAATCTCAATACCACTTTCAAATTGCACGTGCGCCCACGGGACGTCACAAGCGGACGGGCCACCATGCAAGTTTTCATGGACAATCATCATGGTGCCTTTGTTTCCTCCGTTTTCCAGTTTCTCAACTCTCTTTTGAATTGTCATGCTGACTTCATCTCCAAATTTGATACTCGTTTTTCCAGTTCGGTTAACTCAAGGGTTCGGCGAAACTGATCAATCAGCGCCATTACGGAGGATGCTTCGTGTGGGGTTAACGTGCCGTTGGAGACTGCGGCCAGCACTGCCCTCGCCCCACCCGCAGCTTCGTCAGCCGTATCGATAGTCGGCAGATCAAATTGAACCGGTTGATCCTTGGGGGGCGGTGCGATCCGTTCCATGCACAGCCTCAAAGCGGTACTATCTCCTTCGAGCGCTCTGGAGATTGCAGCCTGCGTCAACTCCTCAGCTTGACCATTTAGTAGCCCCAGAACGGCAACGGTGGCCTTGTTCCGCGCTCCCTTTGGACGACCGGGATTGCCTTTTGCAAAGTTACCGGTTTCGTCAGTGTATGGCGTTTTTGAAGCGTTATTACGCTTAATTTCTGGTACATCTTTACGCATTGGGACCTCGCTTTATGACGGCATTATTTGCTTCCGCTTTGGAATGCGCTGTTGCGATTGCGCAATTCAATTCTTCCAATGTGGTGTCGGAGAAGTGTTCAGAAAGCCGCGCCAAGAACAGACCCCGCAGGTTCTTCAGGGCTAACTAGTGTTTTGAAGTCAGCAGGCCCGTCAATGATCCGTGGTTCGTCATATGGTCCCATTGGTCAGTTCCTTGGTTATCGTGATGCGGCGCGAGCAGAAATGCCAGATATGTGAGCCCGATTGGGATGATCTGGTCGTGGTGTGTGAGGACGTAGAGGATCAACAAACTGCTCCTTCACCCACCTGCAGCGCTTCTGGATTCCATCGCCAATTTGCTCCGTTTGATCATTGAGCTACGCGTCAATCCATCTCCACCAATTCTATGCAACTCCACCGGCTGCTCAGAAGGTGCCTCGTCTGAACGATGCGATGAATTCGAGAATTGCGCCGTCTTTTTTTCGTCTCCGTCTTTTTTTTGTGTCGTGTAGGTGTCGTCTCGTCTCGTGTCGTATGGCGGCAGGGTGTCTACAGGGTGGGGGCAGGGTGGCGCCTCGAGAGAAGAAAGTGCATCATCACAAAGTGGAAAAAGAGAACAAATCTCGGCCCTTACGGCCTTGCCAGATTCCAGAACCTCGGTTGCCAGCGTGTTCATGAAGGTGTTTCCGTAGTCTTGGTAGGTTTGGCGGAGAAATGGCTGAAAACACTCCCGCAATTTTGGCCAGTCAGGGCTGTCTTGCTTCCAACCCTGGGCACGTCGAATGGACCCAACAACGAACTCGGAAACTGATCTGCAGTACATGTCCAGATTTACGCTGTCGGACATGTAGTAGTCGCCAACAAGACTGATCATTCGCGACGCATTCTCGGGGCAGTTTTTCTTATGAAACCACGCCACAATGCGAACCACTTGTTCATCAGGGTCGAACTCGATCAAACCGACGGTTTCGAGCTCATCGATGTAGCTTTCAAGTTCCGAAACCGAGAGAGACGCGTCATCTGCCCAGACAGCTAGCGGGTATCTAAACATGCCGGTGTAATTGCCAAGGGGAGAGAGGTGGGCGCATATGTACGCCCACCGTGCCTTGTGTGATTGAAGCTTCCTAAGCTTCTTGGAAGAAGGCAGCGTGCAACCAATTTGCGCATACGAACGGCTGGCCATCAGATCACTTCCCCGTAATGCAGCCGGGCGATCAGCGCGGCAAGAGTTGGGGCAAGGCTATGGGTCCAACGGATACGACGTTCCTGCAACTGGCGCGGGGTTTGTGTGCGGGTCTGCATTACGATGCCCCTCCGTTGATTGGGGTCACTGCACCCTTCAGAAAATATACCCCGAATTTAGCGCGATCAGTTGCGGCATCGTTGTTATACATTTTCGTTTCGATACCGATACCGATACCGATACCGATACCGATACCGATACCGATACCGATACCGATACCGATACCGTACTCGTTCTTGAGGATCGATACCTTGTCGGACAGGCGGACAGGGCTAGCGCAGAGAACCGGCTGCGCGATCAAAGCATCGAGGACCATCCGGCCATTTTTGCGAACCTTGATCGTGTGTGGGTCGCTGTCCTGTGGCGTAACGAGGTACGCCTGCCATTCCTTAGCACTTGTCAGGTCGCGCCATGCCTCTATACGAAGCATGTTCTCTGGAGACCTGTTGGGGATTGGGTTCATCGTGGTATCTTCCGATATTGAGGTGCCGGACCGAACGCGTTAGTCTGCTTTTGCTCAATACAGATATCGCCCCTGCTCGATCCTGAGATTGAGTGGGGGTTTTTCTTAGGTGGCTTGCCGGATGGCGTTGAATGCCTCGTCAATTTCGGAGTCTACCCAGTAGAGGCGACCGCCGAACTTGACCGGCTTGGGAAGAAGTCCACCTTCGATATCACGAAGTATCGATGAGCGGGACCGTCCAGCGAGCTTGTCAGAAAGTTGGTTGAGGTTGAGGTACTTCATATGTGACCACCTTGTTTATTCGGTGGTCAACTCATGCCTTAGGATGCGGCCAAAATCATTTGATCAAAACCGCATCTAATTAAATTCAACTGCTCGGCTCTTTCCAAGCGTCATGCTTGTGCCAATCGCCAGGCAGACCCAACTCCCTCTTTCCTCTAGAAACTGATGTTTCCAGGCTCTCAATTGTGGTGGAATTTGGAAATAGCCTGTGGAACCGCACTGAAGATTCGCGTGTTTCTTCTCTGTCCAAAAGTCTTGGCTCTCTACCAAAATATTGGGCAAGCAAAATAGCTGTCTTGACGTTAGCATTCTCACCTAACATCAGCATAACCGGCGCAATTGCCCAGGCGCGTTCTGCGTTAATACCGTGTAATTTTCTTGATTTTGGACGCCCAACAGGCCGCTTCTTTCCAGACCATTTGATGCCGATTATTGCACCCTTGAGCATCGCTTCAGATAATGCAGACAAATAATCTCCACGAGAGAGGACTAGTTTTTCTTCAGCCCTGTCCCTTGTTGTCATTGGGTTCGGGTCATTTCCCAAGCTGAGCTTTCTAGGCACCAAATCGTCTGGCATCACGATAATAGCCGTACAATGTCGTCAGACTTCCTGTTCAGAAGATTTGCCCATCTCTCCATTAACCCAGCCCGCTTCTCCAAATAGTCTGTCCGCTTATAAGCGCGCTCGACACCGGACCCGACAGAATGGCCCAAGCACATCTCTGCGACCTCCCAAGGGGCATCGGTTGCCTCCGCGCACCATGTTCTGAGACTGGAGCGAAACCCATGCGGCCGCGCTTCAATTTCTTTGCGCTCCATGTACCGGCTCATGGTTGCATCTGAAATGACTCCTCTCCTTTGGTTTGGAAACAAGAACCCATCGCGCTCAAATTTTGACGCCATTTCGATCACCGCTAACGCCTCGGTTGAAAGTGGCACCCTGAATTCAGTTGTTGCGTCTTTCCGTCCCTTCATCATCTCAGCCGGGACAGTCCAAACGTTACTTTCAATCTGATCCAACCGCGCAAACCGAATTGGCTTTGAACGCAGCCCCGTCAAGATAAGCAACCTAAGAGCTAACTCTGTTATGCTGTCGTCAAGAGACTGATAAAACGCGGGCACCTCCTGCCATGGCATTGAGGGAACGTTTTTCGCAATGTGCCTCTGCTTGCCCAAAAGCGCCTTTGCCTTCTCAGTCGCCTGCAAGTCCACTTCAAGACCGAGCGCTGCGGCATGTCGAAGACAGATGCTTAAGCGGTTCATGGCCTTGCGTGCTGTGTCAGCCTTCTCATGCCAGATGGGTGCAAGGGTATCGCGGATGTCGCGCTGGTCGATTTCAGAAACAGGCACTTTACCGAGTCTCGGCAAGACATGTAGCTCCAACGGGGTGAACCAACGGCCAGCAGTACCATCATCTTTCAACTCTGCCTTGCGGCTTTCGAACGCGTCCTCCGCGATGTCTTTGAGAACGTGCAGCCTGCTGAGGGCTTCGCGGCGCTTCCTTTCACGGTCCTTGATCGGATCAATGCCTGCTCTGGCGAGTGCCTTGCCTCTGTCCGCATTCCCCCTGGCTTCTTTCAGGCTCACGTCGGGATATCGACCAAGACCCATCTCGCGGCGCTTACCATGGACTACAACGCGAAGGAACCATTGCGCGCCACCATCAGCGCGCCTGTGAAACCAAAGTCCGCCACCATCGCCGTGTTTTCCTTCCGGCAGGCCCTTTAACCCGGCAGCGGAAAGCTTGTTCAATTCCCTCAAGTTCTGTCCACCCTATGATCCACCCTCAATATATGGATTACTCTGAGACAGAATGAAACAGTGTGAAGCAGAGAAATTACTGTTTTTAGTAGGTTTTCAGGTTTTCTTCGAAACGAATGAAACTAGATGGAGTAGCTTGAAACAGCAGTTCACGGCCCTCTTGAGGCACCACTTCTTCCCAAGTCTCACAGCAATTGTACAAACGGCAAGGCAAGCCGTTCTATCGGCATGTCTGCGCATGTTGCGGCGTGGCCCGCGTGGTTGTTACCAAAGGCCGTGGAACGCCTGGGCCCGCCGCCGCAAAAAGGGAGCAAGTTCAACACCATGGTGTTGTGCGGCGTCCTGGGGCAAGGTGTTGGGGCGAGCCACCCAAAACGTGAGATAGCTATGACCAAAACAGCCATTTTCAAACTCAGCGCACTGCCGGATCGCAAACCCGAATATGCAATCGTTGGCGAGGTTGATCTGGTGGTGGTCCGGTTCGACGATGAGGTGTCGGTGTTCTACGGCCGCTGCTTGCACCGGGGCGCGCTGATGTCGGACGGGCATGTGCGCGGCAATGACCTGATCTGCGGGGTGCATAACTGGGATTACCGGCTGGATTCAGGCGTGTCCGCCTATGCCAATGACGAGAAGCTGCCGAAGTTCAAATCCTGGATCGAGGGCGACGACATATGCGTCGACGCCGACGAAATCAACGCGTGGGGCTACGCCAACCCGCAGCCCTATAACCGTGACGCCTATTTGGGGCTTTATGCCGACCCGAGCCACGGGATCGCCGAAGAACCCTATAACGGGATGATCCAGAACTACGCCAGGAACGGGCTGACCAAGACGGGGCATCATGGCATCGTGGATTCCATGGGCGTACCGCGCGGCAAGCTGCCCGATTGGGACGATATCCAGCTGCTGACGGCGCAGCTGGCCAAGCCGCCGCTTCTCGATGATGATCCGGTCGGCACCGAGGTGGTGATCGGCCCCAACGCGCAAAAGCCGCTGCGGCTGGAGATACCGCTTTTTGTGTCGGACATGAGCTTCGGCGCGCTGTCGGAAACCGCCAAGCTGGCCCTTGCCATGGGTGCTGAGATGGCCGGCACCGGCATCTGTTCCGGCGAGGGCGGCATGCTACCCGAAGAGCAGGCCGCCAACTCGCGTTACTTCTACGAACTCGCCTCCGCACGGTTCGGGTTCGATTGGGACAAGCTGGACCGGGTGCAGGCTTTCCATTTCAAAGGCGGGCAGGGGGCCAAGACCGGCACAGGCGGGCATCTGCCCGGCAACAAGGTCAAAGGCAAGATCGCCGAGGTGCGCGGGCTGGACGAGGGCGCTGACGCCATCTCCCCTTCCCGATTCCCGGAATGGACCGAGGTTAGCCAGATCAAGGAATTCGCCGACGAGGTGCGCAACCGCACCGGGGGTATTCCTATTGGCTACAAGTTGAGCGCCCAGCATATTGAGGCGGACATAGACGCGGCTTTGGCGGTCGGGGTGGATTACATCATTCTCGACGGTCGCGGCGGCGGCACGGGGGCCGCGCCGATTATCTTCCGCGACAACATCTCGGTTCCGACCATCCCGGCCTTGGCCCGCGCGCGGCGGCACCTCGACATACTCGGGCGCGGCGATATCAGCCTCGTGATCACCGGCGGGCTGCGCAAACCGGCGGATTTCATCAAGGCCATGGCGCTGGGGGCGGATGCAATTGCGGTGTCCAACTCGGCGATGCAGGCCATTGGCTGCCTGGCCATGCGCGCCTGTCACACGAACAACTGCCCCGTGGGCATCGCCACCCAAAAGCCGGAACTGGTCAGCCGGCTGATCGCTGACAAGTCGGCGCAGCAGCTGGCCAATTTCTTCTCCGCCTCGACCGAGCTGATGCAGGTCATGGCGCGCGCCTGCGGGCATGACCATCTGTCGAAATTCAATCATGCCGACTTAACCACTTGGAAACGGGACATGGCCGATATCTCAGGGGTGTCCTTCGGAGGCGTCGCATGAATGAGGCAGAGCTGATCCTGATGGTCGTCAAGATCTGGGGCGGCATCGGCGCGCTGGTCGCCGTTGCGTTTCTGACTTTCGGCATGGACCGGCTCGATGAGGACGCCCAAGGGGCCTACGTCTTCCGCCCGCTGATTGTGCCGGGCGTGCTGCTGATCTGGCCGCTGGTGCTGTGGCGCTGGTACATTCTGGCCGACGGCAAGGATGAGTGGTCCAAACGCTACCGCCCGCGAAGGCGCGCGCACCACATGGTGGCGCTGATCATGCCCATTGCGATTGTTTTGGTCATCGCCGCAGGGCTGGCCGTGCGCCAGACATGGCCAACGGACGTGGCCCCCGTTCAACTGTCGGAGCCCGCGCAATGAGCGTCAAATACATCCCCGTCCAGTGGAACCGCAACAAATGGATCTACGACTTCGTCATGCTGGCGGGGGTGGTGGCGTTCCTTTGGCTGTTCCTCTTCGTCAGCCCGGAACTCCTGAGCCACGAATTCCCGATCAACCCGCAGGTCCACAACGCCCGCGCCTTCGGGGCCTGCGCCTTCGTCATGCTGACGGTGATCCTGTGCATCGGCCCACTGGCGCGCATCGACCGCCGCTTCCTGCCGCTGCTCTACAACCGCCGCCATTTCGGGGTGATGACCACCTTCGTGGCGATCACCCATGCGGGCTACATCCTGAACTGGTACTTCGCCTTCTCCAGCTCCGACAAATACGAGGCGCTGCTTTTTGCCAATACCAGCTTCTTCCAGCTCGCGGGCTTCCCGTTCGAGGTCTTCGGCATCTTCGCCCTGATCTGCCTGCTGGTCTTGGCTGCCACCAGCCACGATTTCTGGATGAAATTCCTGACCCCGCCGGTCTGGAAGCGCATCCACGCGTCCATCTACTTCGCCTATGTCGCCGTGGTCGCCCATGTCAGTCTCGGCATCCTGCAGGACCAGCAGAACCACGTCTTCACCGTGATCTTCATTGGCGGGGCCGCCGCCGTGGCGGGGCTGCATGCCTACGCCGCGCTGATGGACCGCCGCGCGGGCGACGAGATCGGTGTTGACGCGGACGGCTGGATTGATGTGTGCGACGCGTCAGACATTCGCAACGGTTTCGCCAAGATCAAGGTGCTGCCCAACGACGAACGCGTCGCCGTGTTCAATCAGGAGGGCAAGCTGAACGCAATCTCCAACGCCTGCGCGCACCAAAACGGCCCGCTGGGGGAAGGGCAGGTGGTCTTCTGCCTCGTCACCTGCCCGTGGCACGGGTTCCAATATGACGTCACCAACGGCCGCTCCCCCGCGCCGTTCACCGAGATGATCCCGACCTACAACCTGCGCCTTGAAGGCGGCACCGTGCAGGTGCACCGCGACGCCAACCCGCCGGGAACTTACGTCGAGCCGGTCCCGATCCCCGGTTGGCAACCCGCAGAGGAGGCCGCGACATGAGCGAGAAAGACAAACCGTTCTTCGTGGGCTACCTCGCCGCGCCCGATGGGCTGCGCAAGTTCCTGCTTCTGGCCTGCGTCGCCGTGGTGGGCATCTTCGTGGCCACTGGGCTGCTGATTGGCAGCACGCAGGACGCGCCACCGGAATCGGGTTTTCGCTTCGACTATGGCCGCCAGACGGTCACCGGTGTTATTGAACTGACACCCTATCCCTTGCTCCGCGTGACCGAGGGCAACGACCTGATCAAACCCGGTAAGACCCTGATGCTGACCAGCGCCGGGAAGGCCGGTGTCGACATGCGCGCCATGGGGCTGGAAGGGCAGTTGGCAGAGGTCTCCGGCATCATTTTGCAACGCGGCACCATCGACATGATGCAGCTGCGCGGCGGCCAGCAAGGGCTGAAAATGGTGGGCGGCGACCCGCCCCCGATGGACACCGAACCCTTGGGCCGCTGGAAGGTCGCGGGGGAGATTTGCGACGGCAAATGTCTCAACGGGGCGATGCGGCCGGGGCGCGGGCTGGCTCACAAGGCCTGCGCCAACCTGTGCCTGATTGGCGATGTGCCACCTGTTTTCGTGTCCACGCAGCCCATTGACGGGTCCGACTTCATGCTGATCACCGGCCCTGACGGCACGCGGCTTCCCGAGGCGGCGTATGATTATGTCGGGCAGTTCGTCTCGCTTGAAGGTGATCTTGAGCGGCGCGGCGACATTCTGGTCCTGTGCATGGACGACACAACGATGGAGCTGATCTCCGAATGAAACGCGTTGTCCTTTTGGTTCTAATGGCAGTGGTCGGCGCGGTGATGCTGTACCTGTCGCGCTTCTGGATATTTGATCTCTGGGGCCGCCCCGGCCTGTTCGGCATTCAGGAGCTGCGCCCAAATGGCGGCCTTCTGGCCCGCTGGCTACGCGGCACGCCCTTCGCCCCGTTCGAGCTGCTGATCTGGGCCACCGGCGTGTTCCTGATCCTGACCTACCTGCAAAAATTCATTGATTTCCTGACCCAGCCCAACGCGCCAGAAGAGGAGACCACCGATGACTGACCAGACGCTCGACTGGATATCTGTAGGCCATATCGACGACCTGCCCGAGGGCCGGGTCAAAACCGTGACCGCGCGCACCACATCCATCTGCCTGGTGCATTTCGACGGTCAATGGGCCGCGATGAACAACCACTGCCCGCACCAAAAGGGCCCGCTGGGCGAGGGCTCGATCGAGAAGGGCATCGACGACAAATGCTGGATCCGCTGCCCATGGCACGGCTGGGATTTCGACCCGCTGACCGGCAAGCCGCCCGGCGGGCACGAGGATACCGGCCAGGACATGTACCCGCTCGACATTCGCGACGGGGAGATTTTCGTGGGGCTGGAAGCCGAGCCGCCGCATGAGCGCACCGTCACCGACGTCATGGTCGAAACCATGACCAACTGGGGCGTGCAATCGGTGTTCGGCATGGTCGGCCACTCCAACCTTGGCCTCTCAGACGCGATCCGGCGGCAGGTGATCGACAAAAAGCTGAAATACTACGGCATCCGCCACGAAGGCGTCGCGGCCTTCGCGGCTTCGGCCTACGGCAAGCTGACCGGCAAGCCCGCGGCCTGCCTGACCATCGCGGGGCCGGGGGCCACCAATCTGATGACCGGCATGTGGGACGCCAAGGTCGACCGCGCGCCGGTGCTGGCGCTGACCGGTCAGGTGCAGACGCAGGTCTTCGGGCCGGGCGCGTTTCAGGACATTGACCTCAGCTCCGCCTTTCAGGCGGTGTCGGCCTTCTCGCAAACCGTGCTCAGCAGCTCCAACCATGCAGAGCTGATGTCGCTGGCCTGCAAAAACGCCATCGTTGAACAGAATGTGGCGCATCTGATCTTTCCCGATGACATGCAGACGATCCCGTCCGACAAGCCCGCCGCCACGCCGGAGGGCCGCATGGGCGGCACCCGCGTCACGCCCTCCAAGGACGACATTGACGCGGCCGCCGCGCTGCTCAATTCAGCCAAACGCCCGATGTTCGTCGTGGGCCACGGCGCTTACGGCGCGCGCGACCAGATCATCGCGCTTGCCGAAAAGATCGGCGCGCCAGTCGTGACCACCTTCAAGGCCAAGGGCCTGATCGCCGATGACCACCCGCTTGGCGGCGGGGTCTTAGGCCGGTCCGGCACGCCGATTGCCAGCTGGTTCATGAACGAGGCGGATGTACTGGTGGCCTTCGGGGCCAGCTTCTCCAACCACACGGGTATCGCGCTGAAGGAAAACATCATTCAGGTCGATTACGACCGGATGCAGCTGGGCAAGTTCCATCCCGTGAAGGTCCCCGTCTGGGGCGAGATTGGCGCGTTTTGTGACGCGGCTGCAGGCCGGATCAAACCGCATCAGGACGCCGACGATCAGGTCGCGGAAATGGCCGACCGCTGGGCCATCTGGCGCGATGAAAAACACCGCCGTCTGGCCGAAGAGCATGGCAAAGGCATCCATTCCTTCGCCATCTTCGATGCGCTGGGCAAGCTGGTCCCCGATGACACGATCTTCGCCGTCGACGTGGGCAACAACACCTATTCCTTCGGGCGCTATCTGGAAACCAAGGGCAATCAGCGGGTGCTGATGTCGGGCTATCTGGGTTCCATCGGTTTCGGCTTCCCCGCGGGTCTCGGCGCGTGGGCCGCGACGCAGGATGTGGCGGAACTCAAAGGGCGCAAGGTCGTCTCCATCTCCGGCGACGGCGGATTCGGGCAGTACCCGATGGATTTCACCACGGCCGTCAAATACGGCATGGATGTCACCGATATCCTGTTGCACAACGGTGAGCTGGGCAAAATCTCGAAGGAGCAACGCTCCGGCGAATGGCCCGTTTGGGAAACCGACCTGATCAACCCGTCCTTCGCGGCCTTTGCCAAACTGTGCGGCGGCCATGGGCAGAAGGTCACCAAGACCGAGGACATTGCCGACGCGATCACCAAGGCGCTCGCCGTCAACGGCCCCGCGCTGGTCGAGATCATGACGGATGCAGAGCTGGTCTAAGCCTTAGCCGATCCCGCACGCCTTAAGGTCGGCTTCGGGCAGGTGGTCCTTCAGCTCCAGCGCGAGGTCTTTCAGAAGAGGGCCGTATCGCTGCCACCGGGCAACGGAGCTACTGTAAATCGGCTCCCGCACCTGCGATACAGAGGCGGTGTTGACCTGCCGCGTTGATTTCACGTGGTCCAGCACATCGCTGTCCCAAGGCAGCCCAACAAAGTCTAGGGCGCTCCGCATCTGCCCTTCCGCGTCGGTGACAATGTCCTCGTAGCGCAGTTCACGCACCTGATCTGGCAGCAGCGATGCCCAGTTCGTGGCGATCTGGTCGAACTCCTTGTACGTGCTGGCCAGGTACTCGATGCGGGTGGAAAACGGCTGGTTTTGCCCGAAATTCTGCGTGAAGTTCGACAACAGGCAGTCCAGCGGGTGGCGCCGCATGATCAGGAATTTCGACCTTGGGAACGCCAGTGCCAGCAGGCCGATATAGATGTAGTTGCTCGGCATTTTGTCCGTGACAAATTCCGTTTTCAGCCCTTCGCGTTGCACAAAGGATATGTAGCCCTCGGCCAGCCGGTTCAGGTCGTCATCGGTCATGGCGCTGTCGGGGGCCTCTTGCTCCATGATGTCGCGGACCGGTTTGTTCATCCGAAAGGCATAGGGAACGGCGGCCATTTCGCCGCCCGCCTGCACCTGCGGGTGGCGGGAAAACATCTGCTCCGTCAGCGTGGTGCCGGACCGGGGCAGGCCGCAGATGAAGATCGGGGCGAGGTCGCTGATCCCCGCGCCACGGTGCTTGGCAATGAAGTCCGGGGTGGCAAGGCTGCGCATGCGCGACGTGCGCGCCGCCAATGCGCTGATGTCGAAAGGGTAGGACTCCGCGGCCAGCTCGTTGGCCCGGCTGAAATAGCCAAAGGCGTCATCATATTTGCCAAGATCTTCTGATGCCTTGCCCAGCGCGAAGAGCAGGCTGGCTTGGATTTCGGCGTTCTGGATATTGTCGAACTGTTCCTCATAGCGCTTTAGAAGCGCGTGTTCCGGGCTGTCGGCCTTGGTTTTTCGCATGTACACCAAGCGGGTCAAGGCGGCCATCCCGATGGGCGGTTGGCCGGCGATCTTCAGATAGGCTTCGGCCGCCTCGTCCATGCGGCCAGAGGCGGCGAGCGTCATGCCAAGGTTCAACCACGCCTCTGCGGCGTTTGGCGCCAGTTCAATCGCGCGGCGGGCGTGGTGTTCCGCCGCCTCATGGCGTTCCCGTCGAAACAGCGCCAGCGACAGGTTGACATGCGCGGCTGCAGATTGCGGGTCGATGGCCAGAACGCGGAACAGCGCGTTGATCGCGGCGTCAAACCTGTTGGTGCGAATGAAGGCCTGCGCAAGATTGAGATGCGCGTCCAACACGGTGCCGTCCAGCTCGATGGCCTTTTCAAGGTTGGGGATGGCGCGCTCATATTGCTTTTCCACCACCTGCGCGGCGCCCAGATTGGCGCGGGCAAGCGCGTAGTTGGGCGATATCTCGACGGCCATTTGGAATTGCTGAATGGCTTTGTCCACCTCGCCATCATTGGCCAGCATGCCGCCATAGTCGATCAGCACCCCGACATCGGACATGTCATAGGCCAAAACAGATTCCAGCAGCGCCCGTCCCGCGGCGCGGTCGCCGGCCAGGGATTTGTTCAGCCCCTTGAGGTGGATCAGCCGGGGGTGGTCTTCATATTGCGCCAGCAGGCCGTCGATTGCTTCGCCCGCCTCGTCGACCCGGCCTGCCTGCTGGTGCTGAATGATGCGTTGCACCTGCTCGTTGACGGCGGCGAGTTCGGTGGGGTCGTCTGGCGTGGCAGTGGCGCTCATGGGAAATCTCGTACAATCGGGTGATACCTGTCCCGCAGGTTAGCAAATCGCCCGCCTTTGACAAACGCTGTTTGCGACCTGCCGGCTTGGAAATGCCGCGAACGCGGGCCCAAATGAAAAGCAGCCGGTCGGGGGTCCGATCGGCTGCTCATTCAATCTGTATTTGTCGGTCGCTACGCGGCGCGAACGGCACGTGGTGCTTCAATCCCCAGCGCGTCCGCGCGGGCCTCAAGGGCTGCGGCAAGCGGCTGCGGCACCATGCGTTTGGCGGCAATGCGCGGCAGGGCCATCTCGGGGATAATCGGCGCGTCGGCGCGTTCGTCACCGTTGACGAAGTTCTCACGTCCAACCGCGTCCAGGTAGCTTTCAGAGGGGCAATTTTCGGCCATGATCACCTCATGGGCCCCGGTGTCGATGTGGTAGTAGGTGAAGCCGTCCAGCGGCATGTTGCGCGCCTGGAAGATGGAGCGGCCGTTGACCAGCGCATGCGCGTTGAAAAGCAGCCCGTCGATTTCGATGGCGTGGTCTGGCGACACGAACAGGTCGCGGGCCGGTACGTTGTCGGCAATGGCGCCTTTGACCAGGCAGATCGGGTTGACCTTGCTTGGGGTGGCCTTGCGGGTATCAACCGGCTGGATGCCGACCCATTTGACCTCGGTCGTGCCGCCATCTGCGGTCATGATGACATCGCCCGGTTGCAGGTCCTCAACGGCCACGTCGCCATCCGGCGTGGCGATGCCTGTGCCTTCAAGGTAGCAGGTGATTTCTGCAGTAAGGCTGTCGATCGCGATGAACTGGCCGGCGCCAGTCGGTGTAAACCGAATTTCGGAGTAATTCGACCCGGCGGTGCCGGTGAAATTAAGTACCTGGCCTGTGGTCGAGGCCGACAGGACCACATTTGCGGCGCCGTCCGCGCCAACCAAAGTCACATTCCAGGTGCCGGAAATAGTGTCGATCGCGACCTGAAGGTTACCGCCAGCCGTCTGGGCAAAGTTGGTATTGGCGGGTCCGGCCGCCACATCCAACGTGAAGACATCCAACCCCGCGTTATCTGAGAAAGTCAGCTCGCCAACCTGAGGCGCATAGCTAATATTGTTGCTACCACCGACACCGCTGGTGCTGGCGACAAATGTAACGGTATTGTCTGTGAAGGTAAGGCTGGTCGAATTGCTTGTGACCCCAGTCCCGGTGTCAAAATCAAATAGTGGCATGTCGCACTCCCCGCACGTTTACTACATTTTTCCGATAGATACCCCAAATAGCTGTTCAAATCCAATTAAAAAGTTAACCGGACGTAAGCGTGGCGGCCTCGTCAACAATATGCATGACGGTAATATGAGACCATTCGCGGATGGCCTCTTGCCAACCGCACTTCAGAGGGCCAAAAACCGTGGCATGTTTGACTTCGAACCAGACCATTTCGAACAGATTATCGGGCAGCAGGTGCTTGTGTCTGACGGGCAGAACCAGCTTACCCTGATCGTTGAGGACGTCAAAATCCGCGACAAGGGATCGGCCACAAGCAGCTTGGGCGCTCCAGCGACGCCAAGCGGGTTTCGTCAATCATTTTCCGTGGGCTTGCGCGGCCCGGTCGACCCCATTCTCCCAGACCGGGTCTGCCAGATGGAACTGCCCCGGTTTGGGGTGCACGAGCTTTTCATCTCGCCCTACAGCGCCGATAACGCGGGCACCTATTACGAGATCGTATTCGCGTAGCCAGGCACCGCCTTGACCCGTCAAATCTCGCGCGGTCCGGTATGGGGGCGCCACTCCAGGTCAAAATGGCCCGGGCTTTCGCTGGTGACCGTGAACCCGTGCTTTTGGTAAATATGCAGCGCGCGGCCGTTGGTTTTTTCGGCGCATAGCCGGACAGGAACCTTGCCGCCATGCGCCTCGTTCATCAGGGCGCGGAGAATGTCGGTGCCGATGCCGCGGCCCTGCCATGCGGGTGCAAGCGTCAGGTCGATGATGCGCAGGCAGTCATCCTGCCGGTCGGCAATCAGGCGGCCAATGTCGGTTTCTCCAAGCTGGATGATGCGGAAGGAGGCCCCAAGATAGGTCATTTCATATGACGCGCTTTGGGCCTCGAACTGTCGCTTTACGAAATCGTCAAAGGCGGGCCGGTCCCATGCCAAATTGGCAAATTCCCACTCTCGCGTGGACGCGTATAGCTCAAGTAGAAAGGGGCCATCCTCGTCGCGGATGAGACGAAAGGACACCTGTTCCTTCGGGGGTTGGATCAACATCTGCGGCTCTCAAAAGAAAAGACCGCCGCAAGTTGAAGCTCGCGGCGGTCAAATGTCGTGGCTTCGGCGCCTAGTTCAGCACAACTTCGACGTAGTTGCCACCATGTCGGCGCGGGCTGGCAGTCATGTAAAGCTCCGCCGACCCGATCTGCGGGTGATGCACCTGGTAGCTGCCGTATTGGTCCGCCACCAGTGGTGCAAGGTCGGGGCTGTCGAACACCGCCGTAACAGCTTCGCGCCGCGCAAGGTCTGCGGGGCGCGCCGCGCCCGAGCGGCCGGGCTCTACCGAAATCAGTTTGAGCACCAGGTTTCCGTGCTCGGCCGATTTCACCCGAAACCGCTGACCGATAAACGGCGCAAGCTCCTCAGCCGTGGCCGTGTCCCACCGGGGTTGCAATTTGGGCGCAGCGGCAACACCGCTCGCGTCCACACCGACTGTGACGCTGCGCGCCGTCGCGATTGATGGCAGTGTTGCCAGCCCCGCCAAGGCGGCTTGGCCTGCCAACACCATGCGTCGGGATACCTTGTCCAGAAATCTCATATTGGCCTCCTGTTTCAAGCGTGATCAGTTGCGGGACGGGAATATGCCCTGCAGCGCAATGATGTAATTGACCGCAGTGAACGGTTGCATGTTGTTGTGGGATTGGCTTCCGCCAACGTTGTTTTGGGTCAAGGCGTCGGACGCCATGTTGACGTCGTCCCGCGCCGAATTGGGCCTGAACAAAGTGGTGCCACTTCCGGTCGATATGATGTTGCCGGCCGGGTTGTCCGTGTTGCCCGAGCGGCTGTCGGCCCGCATTGTCACGTTGTGGTTGTGCTGTGGGATCTGTGCCTGTGTCAGCGTTTCACTCTCGGACCCGCCGCGTTCCCCCAATCTGCGTGGCGAAAGTCCTGGTCCGTTGCCTGCGTGGATCGGTACGCGCCCTCTCATTTCAGGCAGGCCAAACGAAGTTCTCCCGTCGCCGCCATAGATTGTTCCGAGGAGCGAAAAGAGCGCCGAGTTCTGCGAAATCGGCAAAAGCTGCCCGTCGCAGAACGCCCATGAGCGGGGTGCGAAATTGCTCCCAAACATCACAATCTGTGCGAGAAATGGATCTGACATAATTATTGTTCCCCTTGTGAATTCTACATGGGATCGACGTTAGCGACGCGTTGGTTGTCCTGTAAAGCTTTAACACTGAGCCCTCACAGACCTCGGATCGGGCCCGGCTGGCCAATAGGCTGACATGGGGGAAGGTCTCACCCGATATGTTTTTCCACAACCCGTTGATAAATATAAGGAAAACAACGACAATGGTCGGATATTTCGTGGCCCGGCGGACCTCATGAGCCGCCATTTTTGATCGGTATCCTTTTTTGGGCGGTATTGAGGTAGTTCCAAATTCAGGGGGTGAAGGTGGCAATTTGGTTGCGCGGGGCAGATGCCTGGCCATAGTTGCTGGTGGAAGACATGAAGGACCACGCGTGACCAAGGATAAGGCGACGGACAAGGCGGCCATCCCCGCGATCTTGAAAGAAGCGCAGGAGTTGGCGCAGGCCGGCAACGGCCCCGCCGCCGAGACCTTGTTCAAAAGAATCCTGAAATCCCATCCCAATACTCTGGCCGCGTGGCGCGGCTACCTCGACCTATTGCTGAGCCAGGGGGACGACAAGAAGGCTATCACACTCGCCAAACGCGGGCGGAAGGAAGCCCCGGATTTCGCGACGATGTTCGCCACAAAACAGGCCACGGCGCTGGACCGGCTTGGGCGCACGAAGGCGGCGGTCAGTCTGCTCGACGACGCCCATGCCGCCGACCCTGCCGATGTGCCTGCCACGCTGCTGTTGGCCCATCTGAATTTCAAGCAGCAAACCTATGACCGCGCCGCCGCGCTGTATCGCGAGGTGACCGAGGCGGTGCCGGACCACCTGATTGCGTGGCGCGGCCGGCTGGACGTCTGCCTGCAGCGTCAAGACCGGGCGGAGGCGCTGCGCCTCTGCGCCCAATTGCTTCTGCATCAGCCCAAACTGGCGGAATTGGCCTTGGCAAAGCAGGCGGCGGTGCTCAGCCAGCTGGGGCAGCGGCCGGAAGCCATTGCGATCCTGTCGGTTCTGCATGAGCAAGACCCAAGTGATTTGCAGAATGCCGCCCTCCTGGCAGACTCCCTGCTGAAAGAGGGGCGGCCGGACCGTGCCGCCGCCTTGCTTGACGGCACTCTCGAAACGCATCCGCATCACGCGGCCTCTTGGCGGCAGCGCATCAAGATCAGTCTGGATCAAGGGCAGGCGGAGCAGGCGTTGCACCTGAGCCGGGCCATGGCCGAGGCCCTGCCGGGCATGCGCATCCACGCCCTGATGGCGCAGGCCGACGCGCTGGAAATGCTCGACCGGCATCAGGATGCGGCACAGACGCTGGCCGCGCTCCAACAAGAGCAACCCGACGACCCGAACGTCGCCCTCAGGCTAGCGCGCGCCTTGCAGAAGTCCTGGCAGCTGGACGGGGCATTTGCGGCCTTCCAATCCGTTATCAAGGACGACCCCAACCACCTTGCGGCGTGGCAGGGCCTCGTTGGCGTGCATCTGCAAAAGGGGGATGCGGATGCGGCATTGGCCTGCTGCGACGCAGGGCTGCAGACGATCGATCCGTCCCCTGATGTCTTGCTGGAACGAAAGGGCCAAATCCTACGCTCCGCCAACCGCTTCAAGGAGGCGATCGAGGTCTTGATCGCCCTGCAGCGGCGCGACCCCAAAAGCGAGAAAACGGCGCTCGCCTTGGCGCAGGTGCATCTGGAGAACGGGTCGCTGAAGGCCGCCGACAAGGTGTATGAGACCTGCCTGCAATTTGCGCCGGGCAGTCAGGATGCCCTGCTGGGCCGCGTCAGCGTTGCCGAAGGCTGGGGGGAGGCGGCAAGGGGCGTGAGCCTTTTGACGGATTTCGTTGGGATGGATGCGGCCAGCTGGGGCGCGGACACACCTGCCGCATTTGTTCTGAAGTATTGCGAGCTGCAAATACAGCTCTCTGATGTGGCCGATATCGGCGCGCATTTAACCGCTCTGGCGTCGCGAGCCGGTGATCTGACGGGCGAGGAGCTGCTGCGCGCATTTGCCCTGGCGGAGCGACAGACCCTGTCCGAACCGGCGGCGGGGTTTTTGCAGGCCATTGCGTTGCGCGAAACGCTGTCTATCGAAGGGGCGTTGATCCTGCTGCGCCACACCCACGCCATGGCGGATCTCAAACTGACCGGTCGGTTGGCCGGGCAGTTGGGGCAGAAGCTGCCACCGGCGCAGCGCACGGAATTCAGGGTGCATGTGGCGGCGTTGCTGGAAGGCCCCGCCGCTGCGCTGGACATGGCCCGTCGCGAGCTGCCGACGCCGCGGGTTCCCAAGGACGCTTGTCTCATCGGGCGCTACCTGATCGACGCGGGCCGCGCGCAGGCGGCGGTGCGGTACCTGCACCGGGCGGCGCGGAACTGGGCGGGGTCACGATCGGTGCGCAGCCTGTTTTTGCACGCGTGCGGGCTGGCCGGGCAACATGATCTTCTTGAGCGCCATCTCGACCGGGTCAGCGCGGAATTTCCAAGCCTCGATCTCGGGTTGGAAAAACTCAAGGCGTTGCACAGCAGCGGCAAGACCAAGCAGGCGCAGATCGTGGCCGAGAAGCGGCGGGAACGCGGGCTCAGCACGCTGCACCCCCGCCAATATCTCGATATGTGTCTCGCCTGCGGGGCGCTGGACAAGGCGGAGGCGGCAACCGACGCGCTTAGAACGAACCCCGACAGTAACAGCCGCACCGCGGCGCATTTCAGTGCCAGCCTGCAGGGCCGGATGCTCAACGATCTGCGGCTCTATCGCCGGATGGAAACCTATGGCGGGGCGACCACGCCGCCTGATGCCGAGGCCATGGGCCAGCTGATCCAGCAATATTACTACCCCGCCAAAGCGATCATCGACCGTTGGATGGCCCGCCCAGCGGTGCCGCGCGCTGCCGACATCGATCAGACCGCCGCAATCCCGCCCCTCATTTTCCAATATTGGAATACCGCCAAGCCGCCCGATGAGGTGGCCGCGCTGATGGAAGGCTGGCGCATGGCAGAGGGGTTCGAACACCGTCTCTTCAATCACATGGATGCCGCGGATTTCCTGCGCTCCGAATTTGGCCCGCGCTTTGCGCAGGCCTTCCAGAAGGCCCGCAGCCCGGCGGAGGAAAGCGACTTCTTCCGGCTCTGCTGCCTGCACAAATATGGCGGCGTTTACGTGGATGCCGATGACAAGCGGGTCGGAGACCTGCGGAAATTTGTCGGGCTGGGGCAGGGGCTGACGGTCGTGCGCGAGCCCATCGGCGCGGTGGGCAACAACACCATAGTCGCGCCGCCGGGCCACCCGGTCCTGGCGGCCGGCATCAAATTCACCATGCGCGCTCTGATCGCAAATGAGAATGACGGCGCTTGGTTCAAGACCGGCCCGGGCATGCTGACCCGCGCCATAGCGCTTTACATCCATCAGGCGCCGGCTCAGCAGGTGAACAAAACGTTGACCATTCTGACCGGCGATCAGGCCCGCAAATTCATCCAGCCGCATGTTCGCCTGCCGTATAAGTCGACGGTAAAATATTGGAATGCCAAGGACCGCAAGCTCGCCAAGGGCGTGCTGGAGGCGCTGGGAAATCTGTAGCGCGGCCCATCGGCCCGGCGGTCAGCAAGCTTGATGTGGGCGGCGGCTGCCTCTATTCCGCTTGCCTATGGAACCATCCCAACCCGCGCTCGCCCCGATCAAGCATTCGCCGCAAACCCTGCGCGACGTTGTGCAGGACCGGATGCGCGAGGCAATCATCGCGGGCCATTTCAGCCCGGGCGAGCGGTTGGTTGAACGCACCCTGTGCGACCAGCTTGGTGTCAGCAGAACCGTCATCCGCGAAACCATCCGCTATCTTGAGGCAGAAGGGCTGGTCGAGACGCAGGCCCATCGCGGCCCGATCATTGCGCGCATGGATTGGGCGCAGGCCTCCCAGATTTACGACATTCGCAAACAGCTCGAATCCGCCGCCGCCGCCGCGTTTGCGGTGAACCACACCCCCGCCCATGCAAAAACATTGCGACAGGCGCTCTCGAAACTGAAAGCCGCCTCCAAGGCGGATGACCGCACGCGGTTGTTCAAGGCGACAACCGGGTTCTATGCCGCGATCTTTGATGGCGCAGGCCACACCGTCGCGTGGGAAATCGTGCAGCGCCTCAATGGTAGGATCAGTCGGTTGCGGGTGATGACGCTTGCGACAAGCGACCGTCACAGGCCGGGCCTGTCACATATGACCGGCATCAGCGAGGCGGTTTTGTCCGGGGACGCCGCCGCCGCCAGGGTTGCGGTCGAAGCCCATATCGACGACGCGGCGGCAATCGCCAAAACCGTGTTGACCGAGCAGGACCAGTCATGACCCTCGATGAGCTTGCGGCGCGCATCGCCCAGGTGCCCCGCGTCAGACACCGCCGGATCATCGCCATTGCCGGCCCACCCGCCAGCGGCAAGTCGACCATTGCCGAGCAGCTGGCGGAGCGTATCCCGAACGCCTGCGTGGTACCCATGGACGGGTTTCATCTCGACAATGAGACCCTCGACCGCATGGGGCAGCGGCATCGCAAAGGCGCGGCCCATACATTCGATGCCGGGGGTTTCGTCGCGCTCGTCCGCTCCATGCAAAAGGAAGGCCCGGTACCGTACCCGCTGTTCGATCGCACCCGCGATTGCGTGGTGCCAAATGCAAGCAGCATCCCGGCTGACTGCGACACGGTCATCGTCGAAGGGAATTACCTTTTGTTAACCGATGCGCCGTGGGATGCCTTGACGTTGGAATGGGACTTTTCAGTCTATCTCGACGTGCCGATGGAGGTGCTCCGCGCGCGCCTGATCCAGAGGTGGCTCGACCATGGTCTCAATCGTCAAGATGCGGTTAACAGGGCCGAAAGTAACGATTTGATTAACGCAGAATTTTTGGGACAATTTGGGGAAAGGGCCGATTTGATTTGCCCTATTTTGTCCCAAAACTAGGAAATTTCGACTTCTGGCGGCAGCGCTAACCCGCACGTCTGAGCATGCCGAACAGGTCACGTGGGTCATCCGGATCTGCCAGCATATCCAACAACGAATAATGGCCGGTGCGGTCGAGTTGATCGCGAACATAACGAAGCGCCGAGAAGTCCTCGGTCGCGAATCCGACGCTGTCAAACAGGGTAATCTGTGCTGCGTCTTTGCGGCCCTCAGACTTGCCGGCGATAACTTTCCAAAGCTCTGTGACCGGGTGGTCGGGGTCGAGCTGCTGAATCTCCCCCTCTATCCGCGTTTGTGGCGGGTATTCGACGAAGATGTCGGATCGCAACAGGATGTCGCGGTGCAATTCGGTCTTGCCCGGACAGTCGCCGCCGATGGCGTTGATGTGCTGACCCGCCCCGACCATGTTGTCGGTGAGGATGGTCGCGTATTGCTTGTCGGCGGTGCAGGTTGTGATGATGTCGGCCCCGGTTACGGCCTCCTGCGCGGAGCTGCAGACGACAATGTTCAGTCCCGTTTCGCTCAGGTTTTTGGCCGCTTTTTGGGTGGCAACCGCATCGATGTCATACAGGCGCACCGTATCGATTCCGATAACCTCCTGAAAGGCGAGGGCCTGAAATTCGCATTGCGCGCCATTGCCGATCATTGCCATCGTTTTCGAGGTTTTGGGCGCAAGATATTTTGCGGCGACAGCCGAGGTCGCCGCTGTCCGCAATGCCGTTAAGACCGTCATCTCGGACAGCAAGATTGGGTAGCCATTGTCCACCCGCGCCAACACGCCAAAGGCCGTGACGGTCTGAAAGCCGCGCGACATGTTTGCGGGGTGCCCGTTGACGTATTTGAAGCCATAGGTTTCCCCGTCTGACGTGGGCATCAGCTCGATAACCCCCTCATCCGAGTGGGCGGCAACGCGGGGGGTCTTGTCGAATTGCTCCCACCGCAGGAAATCAGCTTCGATGTAATCTGCGATATCAGCGATCACCCTGGCCGGCTCGATCGTGTTCACAATTTTCATCATGTTGTCGACGCTGACGAAGGGAACCATTGCAAGTTTCGATGGGGTCGGCTTGGTCATGATTTAATGTCCTTTGCGTGAAACTGCTGCGGGAGCCTGACTTGATCTCATCAGTAACTCCTTGTCTTGCGGTCAAGAACCTGGCGGCCCAGCAGGCTGGCACATAGGTCGACCATGAGCTTTGCTGTGCGGCCGCGCTCGTCGAGAAACGGGTTGAGTTCGACCAGATCAAGGGAGCCGACCAAGCCACTGTCGCACAGCATTTCCATGACCAGATGCGCCTCGCGGAATGTCGCCCCACCTGGAACGGTGGTCCCGACGGCGGGGGCGATTTCCGGGTCAAGAAAATCAACATCCAAACTCACATGCAGCGCGCCATTCGCGGCTTCCACACGTTCTAGGAATGCCTTTAGTGGACGCCGAATGCCATGTTCATCAATGCTTCGCATGTCATGAACATCAACGCCGAGGTCACTCAGAAAAGTCCGCTCTGCGGGATCAACCGACCGAATGCCAATCATACAGACGTTTTGGGGTGGGACGGCTTTGGAAAGCTCGGGATAGACCTTTTCAAAGCCGGGCTGGCCCGTGAAGTAGGACACCGGCGTTCCGTGCAAGTTCCCGCTTTGCGTGCTGTCCAGGGTGTGAATGTCGGGATGGGCATCAAGCCAAAGTACGAATTGTTCTTTGCCCAACGCCTCGCTGTGTTGGCTGACCCCTGGCACTGTCCCAATGGAAAGACTGTGATCGCCGCCCAAGAAAATTGGCATATCACCGGACTGGCAGGCCCGAAACGCCGCCTCTCTCAATGTCGTCGCCCAAGCAACGGTTTCTGACAGGTCGTGAACAGAGCTGTTGGGGTGAGAAACGTCCGGCCCGTGCGTGATGGCCGCATTCCCATGATCGACCACCGTATGACCAAGAGCCTCCAACGTTGGTGCCAGCCCCGCGGTCCGAAACGCGTCCGGACCCATAATGCAGCCTGGTTGGCTTGCTCCTGATTGTACCGGTGCGCCGACTAGAATACAGGTCTTGGGTGTCATGAGGTTGCCTCCGTTTGCCGAAGGATAGTCTCAATTTGGTAGAAAATTGCGTTGTGAAATTGATCAGAAAGGTAGATATTTTTGCCATTATGTAGATATACTTCATCAAAACGATAGGGTTTTGGCGAAATGGCTCAATTTACGGATACTGACGGCGCATTGTTGTCCTTGCTCAAACAGGACAGCAGAGCCTCTGTGACAACACTCGCGGCAAAGCTCGGCGTTGCGCGGGCCACTGTGCAATCGCGGCTAGAGCGTCTTCAACGCAACGGTACAATTCGCAGGTTCACAATTGAACTGAGCAGGGAAGCCGAGGTTGATGTGGTCAGGGCCGTGATGCTGATTGAACTTCAGGGCAGCATGGCACGCAGTATCATATCGGCGCTTGGCCGGATCCCGGATATTGTGGATTTGCATTCAACCAACGGTGCCTGGGACCTTGTCGCGCAGATCGAAACCACCAGCTTGCCCAAATTTGACCGCGTTCTGCGCGACGTGCGGGAGATCAAAGGCGTTTTGAACAGCGAAACGTGCCTTCTGCTCAATCAGGCATAGTGCTTCAAATTTGATACGTTAAGCCAGACTTCACCTGACAATATTAGGAGAACCCGAACAGCCAAGGGTTTCTCATGTCCGACAACACGCGCCCCATCATCATCAAACGTAAGAAAGTCATTGCCGGAGGCGGCCACCACGGCGGCGCCTGGAAAGTAGCCTACGCCGACTTCGTCACCGCCATGATGGCGTTTTTTATGTTGATGTGGCTGTTGAACGCCACAACCGAGAAACAGCGTAAAGGCTTGGCCGACTATTTTAGCCCGACCATCGCTATCGCAAGGGTTTCCGGCGGTGGGGACGGCGCGTTTTCCGGCGATAGCCTGATGTCCGAAGAAACGTTGGCCAGAAGCGGTCGCGGCGGGTTTGCCGACCTGCCACCAATGACCTTGAATGGCCAGGGCGTGGACGGGAACAACAAATCAAACGGAGCACGTGAACTCAGCGACCTGGAAAATGTGCAGCTGGGCATCGTCGGCCGCGGGGGCGAAAGCCTCGTTCGCGATATGGCAAAGAAACACATTATCACGCGGTTGACGGACCGGGGGTTGGTGATCGAGGTATTCGATCTTGAAGACGCGCCGCTATTTGAGCCCGGCACGGCGCGCCCTACGCCGACCCTGCACGCCATTGCTGACATATTGAACGAAGGGTTCCGTTTGGTCACAAACCCGGTTTCGGTGGCCGCGCATGCCAAGTCCATCAGCCCCCTATTTCTTGAGAACCCCGCATGGGAGATTACGACCGACCGCGCTCAATCGGCCCGCGCTTTGTTGGAAACTGCCGGCCTGGCTCCCGATCGCGTCGCGTCGGTGTCCGGTTTCGGGCAACAAAAACCGCTGTTGGATGACCCGATGTCAGCGCGCAACAACCGTCTGGAGATCGTCTTGCTACGGGAAGACGCAGATTGAAATTAGGTCGCATTTTATCCGTTAGCGCAGAATTAAGAGTTCGCGCCAATAGTACGCCCAACATTGAAAGCTGCTTCAGAAAGGCGCGAGCATGACAATTTCATCTTCCCTTAACGCCGGCGTTGCTGGGCTGGCCGCGAATGCCAGCAGACTAGCTACGATCTCCGACAATATCGCGAATTCCAACACATTTGGCTACAAGAGGGCAGAGACCGGGTTCCACTCTATGGTCATTTCCAACGGGACAGGGACCTATTCGGCTGGCGGTGTCCGCGTTACGTCACAGCGATTGATTGATCAAGCAGGATCATTGGTAACAACAGCCAACTCAACCGACCTTGCCGTTCGGGGCAGGGGTTTTCTGCCCGTCACGACAGCGGCCTCTATCGCCGGCGAAGGGGATACCGAATTCCCCTTGCGGCTCGCTACGACAGGGTCATTTAGAACGGATTCGCAGGGGTACCTGGTGACGGAAACCGGAATGGTGCTTTTGGGGTGGCCAGCATCCGCAGATGGCAGCGTCCCGACCAATCCGCGCGATACGGTCGATGCGCTTGAGCCAATTCAGATCAATGTAAACCAGTTTGCCGGTGAGCCGACGACACGAATGAACCTTGGGGTGAATTTGCCGGCGACAGAGACGGAGGCAGGTGCCGACGGCACTCCACTTGAGCTGTCTGTGGAATATTACGACAACTTGGGGACCTCTCAAAACGTTCTTGTGACGTTTACCCCGAGCGTGCCTGCAACTGGTAGTTCGAACGAATGGACGATGACGCTCGCCGATTCCGCATCCGGAGGCGCGATCATTGGTGAATACACCCTTTCCTTTGACGATTCTCGTGCCAGCGGCGGGACGCTAGACAGCGTGACCACGATTTCCGGGGGGCCTTACGACCCCGCAACCGGCGCGTTCTCGGTCGTTGTTGCAGGTGGACCGCTTGAAATTGCCGTTGGCGGATTGAATGAGGGTACGGGATTAACCCAACTCTCAGACAGTTTCGCTCCGACCCAGATAACGAAGGATGGGTCACCGGTTGGGAACATGATCTCAGTGGATGTCGATCAGAACGGTTTTGTTCAGGCGACATTTGATATCGGCATTACCAGAACGGTCTACCAAATTCCGTTGGTCGATTTGCCCAACCCCAACGGCTTGATGGCGCTGGACAACCAGACCTATCAGACGACCCGTGAAAGTGGATCATTCTTCCTGTGGGACGCGGGTGATGGCCCAACGGGGGACATTGTTGGGTTCGCTCTGGAAGAGTCAGCAACCGATGTAGCCGGCGAGCTAACGCAGTTGATCCAAACCCAGCGCGCTTATTCGTCGAACGCGAAGGTCATTCAGACAGTGGATGAAATGCTGCAAGAAACAACCAACATCAAACGTTAAGAAAGGCGGATTGATTCATGAGCCTAACGGGAGCCCTATCTGCAGCCACATCAGGATTGAGCGCAGCATCACGTTCTGCCCAATTGGTTTCATCAAATGTGGCCAATGCCCTGACAGAAGGTTATGGCCGCCGGGACATCCGGCTGTCCTCTTTGGGTGCAGGTGGCGCCGGCGGGGGCGTTCAGGTCACGGGCGTGGACCGCGTCGTCGATCAATACGCCATAGGCCAACGGCGCCTCGCGAGCGCGAATTTCGGACAAGCTAATCAGCTCGCTGATCTGTACAGCATTGTCAGTACGGTTGTTGGAACACCTGATGATCCAACGTCTCTTTCAGCAAGGGTCGCTGCATTTGAAAACTCATTGATTTCTGCCACGGCATCGCCTGAAAGCGCCACCACTTTGGATGCCGCCGTAACTGCCGCGCGCGGTATCGTGTCGTTTTTTCACTCGGCCTCTGACGTTGTCCAGGAAACACGCGAGTCTGCCGACCTGCAAATTCACCAACAAGTGCAACTGCTGAACGTGAATTTGTCCGCAATCTCAGGCCTAAACACGCAGATACGTAGCCAAATTAGTTCGAACTGGGATCCCTCACCATTGATGGATGAACGTCAGCGTTTGATCGATGAGATATCTGAAATTGTTCCACTTCGGGAAATTCCGGGTGAGTACGGCAGAATATCGCTTTTGACGGAAAACGGAACGATACTCGTCGGCGATCATGCCGCAACATTTGAATTCGAACCGACGCTGACCATCGTACCAGAAATGACGGTTCAATCAGGCGCTCTTTCGGGGCTTACGCTGGTCGGCGCGGAAAGCTCGGTTGGATCAGCTCTCGAAGCAATCTCAGGCGGAGCGTTGGCAGCCAACTTCGCGATCCGCGATGAGGCTACCATAGAGCTACAGGAAAAGTTGGACGCACTCGCGCAAAACTTGATCACGCGGACTTCGGATGCAACAGTTGATCCCACACTGGGCGCGGGTCCAGGAATATTCACCGATCAGGGACTTGCGATTGATCCTGCCAACGTTACCGGGATCGCGGCCCGAATACAGATCAATTCCGAAATTGACCCCTTGCAAGGTGGAGCATCCTGGAAACTGCGCGACGGCGTTGGTGCAACAGCACAGGGGCCCTCAGGCAACATAAGCATCCTGTCGTCGATAGCCGATGCATTGAGGGCTGCACCTGCGGGAGGATCCCCATCTTCCCCGGAAACAGCATCATTTGCATCGCTCGCGGCGGGCTTCGAATCCCATGTCGGGACCGTGCGGATCCAGTCAGAGACAAAAGCGACCTATGCGTCTTCTCAGGTCGCGACATTCTCTGAGATCGAAGGTCGCTTAGGTGTGGATACCGACCAAGAAATGCAAAAGCTGTTGGTGATAGAACAAAGCTACGCCGCCAATGCGAAGATCATTCAGGCGGTTGATGAAATGATGCAATCATTGTTGAGGATATAGCGTGAATTTCAGTATTACGGGCGATCTTGCGTCAAGTTTGATGTCGCGCCGCACCAGCGCCTCTCTCAAATCCGAGCTTCAGAGATTGACTCAAGAAGCGGGAACAGGGCGCGTGACAGATGTCGCGCGGAGCACCAAAGGAGAGCTTGCGCCAATCGCGTCTGTAAAGCGGTCGCTCGCGTTATTGGATGCGCACGCCACATCGGCCTCCAAAACCGCATTGAAGCTGACTTCTCAAGACTTGGCTCTTCAGGCGATAAGCCAACAAATTAGTGAGTTGGGCCCGGCAATTCTCACGGCCGCGAATTCTGGCCCCGTTGCCTTCGACGCTGCAATTTCGTCTCATGCTGATAGATTTTCCGGTGCTGTTTCTGCACTCTCAACGAAAATCTCGGGCAGCTACGTTTTCTCAGGCGTTTCCGTTGATACCGCGCCCCTTGCTGCTGCTGATGACATGCTAGCCGAACTTGAGGTGGTCACTGCAGGTTCAGCCAGTGCCGCGGATTTCTACCAACGGATCGATGATTGGTTCAACCTACCGGGCGGTTTTGACCAGACAGGGTATCTGGGCAGTGACGCAAATTCAGACCCGCTCGAAGTAAGTTCGACTGAGACAATTCATGTTTCTTTGACCGCGGACGCTTTGGAGGTGAAAAATGTCCTCAAAGATCTCGCGGTTTTGTCTTTGGTCGCGGATGGCGCATTCCTAGGAAATGCCGCCGAACGCAAGGAACTTGCAAGCCAGGCAGCGGGCTCTCTCATCTCAGGTACCAAAGACCTGATTGAGGTACGCGCAAATGTTGGCGCGCAGCTGGAGAGGTTATCCCTTGCAGAAGCGCAGAATGCGTCAGAGCGGTATGCGTTGTCAGAATCCTACAACCAAATCACGGGAGTGGACTTGTTTGAAACAGCAACGCGCCTTGAGGAAGTTCAGCTTCAACTTGAGAGCCTCTATCTCATTACAGCTCGAACTTCGCGGCTCAATTTGACGGAATTCCTGAGATGAAGTTTTTCATATGCCTCGCATTCATTGTGGCTCAATTGACGTCCGTTGCGAATGCCTCGTCGGTTCGGATCAAAGACCTTGTCAACTTTGATGGTGTCCGGGGAAACGACCTAGTTGGTTATGGCCTGGTCGTGGGGCTGAATGGGTCTGGCGATGGGATAAGAAATGCGCCCTTCACCGAAGAAATGATGGCCCTCACACTAGAACGGCTCGGAATCAATGTGACGGGTGAACAGTTCCGCCCCAAGAACGTGGCCGCTGTTCTGGTAACAGCTGTTTTGCCTCCATTTTCACGGACAGGTGGTCGCATCGACGTTACTGTTTCCACGATTGGAGACGCCAAAAGCTTATTGGGCGGCACCTTGATCATGACGCCGCTAAACGGCGCGGACGGAGAAATCTATGCTGTAGCCCAGGGCACAGTTATTGCTGGCGGTATCAGCGCGGATGGCGCTGCTGCGCGGGTCGTACATGGAGTTCCCACGGCTGGAACTGTTGTATCGGGCGGACGAATTGAACGCGAGATCGATTTCGACTTTTCAGCTCTTGAGACGCTGCGCTTGGCGCTTCGTGACCCTGACTTTTCCACTGCCGAAAAGATTGAATCCGTCGTGAACTCGAAGCTTGGTCGACGAGTGGCTACAATGATGGATGCCGGAACGGTCAGCTTGGACCTACGCGTCGCGGGTGCGCCTTCGCCGGCTCACGTGCTCAGCAGAATCGAAAACCTCACTATCGAACCTGAGCGATCAGCGCGGGTCGTCGTCGATCAGAGATCCGGGACAATAGTGATGGGCGAAGACGTAAGAATTTCTCGTGTCGCCGTTGCGCAGGGCAACCTGACGCTGACTATTGAAGAGGCTCCAATGGTAGTTCAACCAAGTCCGTTTTCTGAAGGGGAAACGATAGTGGTCCCCAGGACTGCGGCGGCAATCGGCGAGGCGCAAGGGAGCGGGCTTGCGGAGGTTGACGGTGGAACCTCTCTATCTCAAGTGGTCGCGGGTCTAAATGCACTCGGGGTATCGCCGTTGGATATGATCGACATCCTGAAGAGCATTAAGGCAGCAGGCGCAATGCATGCAGAATTTATTGTCCAATAGGTCGATTATGGAGTGCCAATTCACAGTCGACCGACCACTGCGCTGATCGAGCTCTAGTGATTTGGTGAGCACAAAATTGATTTCGGGCAACCCGATGCCCACTTAGTCTGCATTTTATCGAATGTCTGCTGCTGCTTCTTGAATTGCACCTTTTGGCAGGTCCTTTTGCTATCCAGAGTGCACATTTTTCGTCCTAAAAACGCACGCACTTTGTTCAGCTCTTTTGCCAAGTCTCATTCAGGTACATTGCGACTTGGCGGGCGACGTGACCTGGAAATGACCGGATCTCGCGTTGTTGAAGCTCAGAATCGTCGCCTTTGATGATTTCACATATGACTGCCGGGTGTTGATGAACCATATCCACATCTGTTTGCAGCTCCAAGATGTGGTTCGGGCCATTCATCCCCGGGTTTGACGAATGCTGTTCGCCTTCATCGCGAGGATGCTCATTACTCGATTGACCAGGTGCTGTTGGAGGAGCGGCTTTTTCATCCATTGCACAAATGAGACTACGGACGAGCTGTAATTCTTGATCTTGTCCAATGGCGGATACGCCGGTTGAGCTAGCTACCAGCTTCTGCACAAAATCGGGGTCGATCTTTTGGATCGCTTCCCGGTCTAGCAGTTGTAGCAGCATCCGAGCCTTCATCGACCTGTTTGTAGTGCGTTGAGAATCCGAATTGCCAGGATCTGGTGGGCGTGGGTTTGGATTTGATGACGTCATTCGAAGTAACTTCTCACCAAAGCGGTCGCGATGAGGCTCCAACCATCTGCGACAGCAAAGAATGCCAATTTGAATGGAAGTGAAACGACTGCCGGCGGCACCATCATCATGCCCATGGACATCAGGACAGCTGCCACGACCAAATCGATGATGAGAAACGGAAGGAACACCAGAAAACCGATTTGGAACGCGCGTTCGACTTCGCTTAGCATGAAAGAGGGAACCAACAATGACAGCGGAGCCTGTTCAGGCGAAGAGCTTGTCAGGTCGAACGATCTTAGTTCGGCGAGGGATGCAAATGTTTCAACGTCCAATCTCGCCGCCATGAACGTACGAAATGGCGCTATTGTCAGCGGGAATGCCTTTTCGACGTTCAACTCCCCTTCGGTTAGGGGCTTGAGCCCTTGCGACCAGGCTTCCTGAAACACCGGGTCCATTACGAAATACGTCAAAAACAGCGCCAATGAGATGATCAGCATGTTCGGAGGCGCCTGCTGCAATCCGATCGCTTGTCGCAGAATGGATAAGACCGTCACAATGAATGGAAAGCAGGTCACCATAATCGCCAGGCCAGGCGCAATGCTGAGCAGCGTTATGGCGCCAATGAGCTGGATTGCCCGGCCGCTTAGTCCCGCCTCGTCTCCGATGGAAATCGCGATGTCTTGTGCAGAAGCCGGCTGCATCTGGAAACAGAGCGCCACAACAAATAGAAATACGATCCGGGGGGACACGTTCTAAATGTCCTTTTGCGAAGGGACCCGCGTAATCCGAACCCCTATGCCGGTTTCGCCGCCGTTCGAGATTTCTTCCAGAACGCCTTCCGCGATGAGCCTCTTTCCGACATAAAGAGCTATCGGATCATCCAAATTGGTGTCCAGCGTGAGCACCTCGTCGACGCTTAGGCGGGCAAGTTCCCCCATTGTTGGATGTGCGCATCCCACAGTTACGGCTACCTCAACCTGAACGTTGTCTAAAATGTTTGTAATTGCGCCACCCGGGGCTTGCTCTTCAGGCATGTTTCATCTCCTCACCTGTGTCAGCCGCAAAGAATTTTCCAACCGCATCCTGAATGCGTTTGACCGTTGCCTCAGTATCAAGCGTTGAAAACCCGTCTGCATAGCGCAGTTGAATTTGCGATGGGGCCAGGGTTTCTTCGGCCACGATGTTGACCGGTGGCGAACCGTTAGCGCTGACGAGATCAGTGAGCTGCTCGACATTGATGGGTGAACAAAGGATTTGAATAGGCGGCTCCACCATTTCGGCCAGGGCAGTCATTTCCTGCTGAACCATAGCGGTAAGGGACGCTTGCGAAGCTTTTGGCAAAACCGAGTGCAGCATCGCGTCGAGTAGAGGACGAAACGACCCAAGGATATGTTGTCTGGCCTCAAAATAGGTGAAGCCGAGTTCTTGCAACGCGATAGCTATGTCCTTTTGCGCTTTGCCTTCCTCGGTCCGGGCCTCCTCGAACGCGTCATTCCAGCCATCTTTATAACCAGCATCAAAAGCGCCCTTTTCAACGGCCTTCAGATCGACCGCCTGCGACACAGGCGCGTGGCCTATCCCCGGTACGCCAAAGTCTTCTAGGACCAACATTTCCCCCATCATGCTGGCTCCTCGGGCGCTTCAATCCAACTTCGAAGAATTTCCACAGTTTCATCCTGGCGCTCATCAATGAGAGCCTTCAACCGCTCAACCGGGTCAACGCCGAGATCGGTTACTGGTAGCGAGGGCAGCGAGGTGTTTGACTGTGGTCGGGACGCGGACATATTCGAGGGTGGATCTTGAATTTCACCGCTCAACGCTTGCCCGATCTCGGCATTTGTTTCCTGCGGCAAGGCAATAGATTGTTGGCTATTGGCGAGCGCGGAAACCACTATTGGGCGGATGACGAAGAGCCCCAGCACAAGGACCACTAAGCTTGTGGCAGCCAGTTGCGAAAGCTTCATGACGTCAAAGGGCTGGGACGTAGCCCATCCTGCGTCGGGTTGTTCCGGGGCCACAACCGCAGGCAGTTCAAGGGATCTGATGGTGACGCTGTCGCCGCGGGCCTCGTCATATCCGACCGCGGACTTCACCAGTTCTTCTAGCATGGCAATTTCTTCGGCAGGGCGCGGTTCCCAGACGATTGACCCGTCGGCAGCAGGTTGTTCTGTCCCATCTACAAGGACAGCGACGCTGATCCGTTTGATCGATCCGGGAAGTTTTCTGAGCTCACGCGTGGTCTCGGACAGCTCGTAGTTAACGGTTTCCTGTGTTTCAGTGTTCTGACTGTTCGACTGGTCACTTCCTGCAGCGGCATCTCCGTCGGGAAGATTTGACGCGACGGTGACGTCTCCGCCCTGAGAGTTTTGGCTATTCTTGCTTGTTTCCTGCGTTTGGGTGCTGACAACGACCCTCCCTTCGGGATCAAATCGCCGTTCGGTTATCAACTCATCATCTGTCAACGTCTCCACATTGACTTCAACAATGGCGTTGCCGACGCCTGTTCGCGCCTCGATCAGGCGCTCTACGTTGCGTTTGAGTAGTTCTGCACGGTCCATTCCGACACGAAGCGGGTTGGATGAATCTTCCAAAGACATGACGGTTCCCAGATCGGCGTTGATAATTGAAACGCTTTCTGGTTGCAGCCCTGATACCGCGGATGCGACGAGATAGCGGATAGCCTCGGCTGAGGCTGGGGTGATCCCCCCCGCGCTTCCACGAATAGACACGGAAGCAGTGGGCGTTGATCCCTTGCGGAACGGCGTCTTGGTGCTTTGTGCAATGTGAACCCGTGCTGCGGATATCTGTGGGTTTGCCAAAATCGTTCGAGCAAGTTCTCCCTCCTTCGCACGGAGGTAAGCTGCATCAAACATTTGGGATGTTGTCCCGAATCCCGAAAGAGAATCGAGCAACTCATACCCATTTACGTCGCCGGAAGGCAGACCCTCAGCGGCGAGAGTAAGGCGCAGCGCGTCGCGATGAACTGCATCAACATAAATGGCTGAATTTCTAACGTCGTAAGCGACGCCTTGGCCATCAAGGGAGGCCAACACCTCGCCGGATGCTTTTGGGCTAAGGCCGCTATAGAGCAAAGCGTAATTGGGTTGCGCCGCCATACGGGCGAGAAGCAGCACGCCGACAAAAACTATCGCGGTCGCGCCGATGACGATCATTCGCCGACGCATGTCGAGTTTGCTCCAGACATTTGTAAATTGCTGCACTGGTTTGCCTCTGATTTAGACGAGCCATTCTGGTCTCGCCCCACTGAGATAGATCACGCAGCCTTAACAATCGGTTAGCCAGTTGGGGGCTATAGGACAAAAAGTGAACTTCGAAAGAGATTCGTATGTCCGATACCGATATTGACGAAGACCAGACCAAGCCGGCCAAAAGCAAAAAGGGTTTGCTTGTAGGCGTGGTTGGTGCCGCGCTATTGGGTGGTGGCGCTTACTATGCAGTCAACTCGGGCATGGTATTGGCACCAGCTCAAGAGGTGGCTGAAGAAAAGCCCATCATTGAGGAAACCGAAATGGCGACCTTTCTTCCCCTGACACCGATCCTGGTGTCTTTGGGCACTGGGTCGGCCAATCAACTTCGATTTCATGCAGAGCTAGAAGTTGAACCCACAAAATATGAGGCCGTCGAAAACCTGATGCCAAGAATTTTGGATGTCCTGAACGGATATCTGCGGGCAGTCGACATCGGCGAACTCAAGGACCCGGCTGCCCTGATAAAATTGCGCGCGCAGATGCTTCGCCGGGTCCAGTTGGTCACAGGGGGCGGTCATGTGCGCGATTTGCTGATAACGGAGTTTGTTCTGACATGATTGCCGCGGGTCTGGAATATCTATCTGACATATTGCTGGGCGCGGGTGCCCTTGCTGCTGCATTTTACTGCGTTGTTCTATCACGCAAACTGAACCGATTGACGGGCTTGGATCAGGACCTCGGAAGCGCAATAGCGCTGCTGTCCCGGCAGGTTGACGATATGACGACTGCATTGGAGGTCGCACAGGCGTCGGCCAGCGGCTCTCATCAAGAATTGAGCGATCTCACAACCCGGGCGGAGAAGATCGCTTCGCGCTTGGATGATTTCCTCAAAAATGAGCATTCGGTCGTATCTGCAACGAATGAGGATCCTGCTCCGCCAAAGGTATCCGAGCGTGACACCGGCGGATTGCAGGACGGATCAACGTCGCTCTTTGTTCGGCATGCTGCGAGAGCGTCGTCATGATCCGCGCCGGTGGCAAAGGCAAGCCTTCGGGTACCCTGCTCTGCATTGTCGGCGTTCTTGCCCTCTCTGGAACGCTGCGGATCGGCGGAATGAGCATTGCCGTCGCCAGTGAGTCCCCTGATCAAGCGGCGATGGACCAAAACATGGCGACGCAGCAGTGTGAAGTTGATCCCGACATAGGAGCCATGTTGGAGGTCATTTCGACAAGAACCGCTGCGCTGGATGAACGCGAACAGGCATTGCTTGACCGTTCACACGCCATCAAGGCAGCAAATGTGCTGGTGGAAAACAACCTAAAGAGACTGGCCGAGGCGGAGCGAAAACTGGCCGAAACAATCGCTCAGGTCGATGGAGCAGCTGAAAGCGACCTGGATCGTCTGACATCCGTCTATGAGTCCATGAAGCCAAAGGTGGCGGCCGCTCTGTTTGAGCAAATGGCCCCCGACTTTGCCGCAGGCTTTCTCGGGCGCATGGCGCCCCAGTCGGCCGCCGACATAATGTCGAGCCTGTCATCTGACACCGGCTATGCGATCAGCGTTGTTTTGGCTGGCCGCAATGCAAACGCACCCACTGAATGACACACAAAGCACCGCCCATTTGTAGCAACGAGGTATCGCAAACATGATAGGTATTGTTGGCATTATCATTGTCTTCGCCATGGTTTTTGGCGGCTACCTTGCCGCTGGCGGTAAGATGGGGATCATCATGAAATCCCTGCCATTCGAAATGACAATGATCGGCGGTGCCGCCTTGGGCGCATTTGTCATCAGCAACGACATGGCCGGAATCAAACATACCGCAAAAGACATTGCGAAGGTCTTCAAAGGGCCCAAATGGGTGAGATCTGATTATCAGGACCTGCTGTGCCTTTTGTTTGAACTGATCAGAATAGCGCGCAAAAACCCGGTCGAGCTGGAACCTCATATTGAAACGCCGGAAGACTCGGCGGTGTTTGGGCGATATCCGAAAATTCAAAAGGACCGTGAGGCCGTCGAATTGATTTGCGACACGATGCGGTCTGCTGGAATGAACTATGACGACCCGCATCAAGTCGAAGAGGTTTTGGAAAAGCGGCTGGAAGCCAACCTGCACCACGCGCTGCACTCCAGCCATGCTCTTCAGACGGTTGCGGATGGATTGCCAGCCCTTGGTATCGTCGCCGCCGTGCTTGGTGTGATTAAGACCATGGGTTCCATTGACCAGCCGCCGGAAATCCTGGGCAAGCTCATCGGCGGCGCACTGGTCGGGACATTTTTGGGTGTCTTTCTGGCGTACGGTTTCTTCGGTCCGTTCGCAGCAAAGGTAAAGACGATCACGGAGCAAGATGGACAGTTTCACCTTTTGATCCGCGAGGTGCTTGTCGCCAACCTTCATAACCACGCTGTGAATATCTGCATTGAAGTCGGCCGGCAGAACACGCCGGGTCATCTGCGTCCAAGTTTCTCCGACCTGGAACAAGCACTGAAGGAAGCCAAGCAGGTCGCAGCATGAGACTTTTTGCGGCGGTGGTTTTCTTTCTGGCTCTCGGAAGCGCAGTGTCGGCGCAGCCGCTGGGCTCAGTAAGGTCCGGAGAGCATGATGGCTTTAGCCGCCTCGTTGTCTATCTATCTGAAAACATCACTTGGGCGTTTGAACGATCGGAAGACAGCTACATCCTAACAGTGCCGAATTGGACTGCCGGCTTTGATGCAACCGCGGTCTTTGAACGTCTTCGAAGAGATCGGGTTGTTGAAGTTAACTCAGATGACTCTTCGTTGCGGTTGGTATTGGGTTGCGATTGTACGGCGACCGCAACGGCATTTGGCCCTAATGCGGTTATCATTGATGTCATCGATGTTCCGGCTGAGACTGAGAAACTGGCGCAACGGGAAATAATCCGGCTGCCAACGGACTTACCAGCGCGCGCCTCGACATCCGACCTGCCCCTCCCTCAAGACATTCCTGACGCTTCAAATTTGGGCGAATTGGATGCGTTCCGCCAATCATTGTTGGAAAGTGTAAGCGGATCTACCGCACTGAACCTGTTGCAGCTTGATGATGCGCAACCAATCCCGGACCAAAGCGCTGAGCAAATAGCAATTGGCGCCATGGACGCAGCTGGTCAGTTTCAAGTCACGACTGCAATTGAGGAAGCTCAGTTACGCGCAGGTTTAGGTGTCCAACCGCCGCCACCAGCAGACTGCCCGGATCCTCGAAATTTTGACATACTGTCTTGGGGGCAGGGTGAAGATTTCAGCAACCAACTTTCTCAGTTACGACAAAACACGTTTGGAGAATTCGACACCCCAAATGGGCCCCAAATTTTGAGATTGGCCCAACTATACTTGTATTTTGGTCTCGGCGCGGAGGCGCAATTGGTCCGGGGGGTTTTCGGTCTAGATGGCCCATCTTGGGAAGCGGTCCATAATATTTCTCGACTTCTTGAGCCAAGCAAAGCCAGTGCCGGGTCGATGCTCAGCAACATGAAAGGTTGCGACCCCTTGCTTGCCCCGTGGACACTACTCGATCTTGCTGAAGGGTCAGTGGCGTCGGAAAAGCTCACAAAGGATACGGTCTCACAATTTTCGAAATGGCCCCATCATTTGCAGGTTCTTTTGGGCCCTCGTCTGATCTCGTTGTTAGCCAGGAGTGGTCAGGACGACGCGGCTGGAGTGATACAAAGTATCCTTTCCCGACATGAGGGCGGAGCAACGAGCGCGTTGACCCTTACGATCGCAAGAGAGAGTGAAACGGAGACGGTATCGCAAGACGCATTGTGGGCCGTGGTAAAGGAAGACGGTGCTGACGCCCCCGAAGCGCTGCATCTCTATATGCTAGCGCAACTGGATGACCGGGTAGATGTGGAAGCGCACGTCCTAGAATTGTCCGCGGCATTTGAACAAGAACTGGAAGGTACGCCTGTTGCTGTATCTCTCGCGCGCGCGCGTGTGCTGGCCTTGGCCCAAAAGGGTTTGACCAAGGACGCGTTGGATCTTTTGCGGCGTGTGGAAACAGGCGAAGAAAACGCCACAGACGAATTGTTGGATGACCTTGTGGAACGTGTTTTGAACACCGGAAGGGCAGAGGATTTGATGCAGGTTGCTCACCATCTGCTCCGCGAAAACTCTGCTGGAAACGTTGATTCCGAGAATATGGAACGGCTGGCTAGGGGGCTTCTTGAATTCGGATTGCCGGAGGCTGCCAGCAAACTCCTTGGTGGGGTCCGCAGTACACCTAAGTCAACGATATTGGAGGCTGACATTGCTATTGCGCTGGGGAATTTCGACGATGCTGACACCATCCTTGCAAACATTGCTTCGGCACAAGCAAACCTAATACGGGCGGACCAACTGCTGCGTCAGGGGGATGATACATCCGCGTGGAACGTTCTGTCTGAAGAGCATCCTGAAGAGCAAAGATCAGACATTGCCTGGGCTGCGTCCGAGTGGCAGTCGGTGACGCTTGATGGCCCGAAGAAACAGGTTGCGGAAATGATCGGCGAAACGTCTGATGTGTCGCTGGAAGATCGTCCTTTGGCAACGGCGTTGGACTTCCAGAAGGCAAGCGAGCAAAGCCGCGAGGCTATCCGACGTTTATTGGCTGAAGGTGCGCTTTGAGGGCGCTTGATCATATTTCCTAAACTCTTTGATTCTAATTTCATGCTAACTGCAAGAATTGCGAGGCATGGCATGAAAAATGTCAAACGACCGGCCAAACCGGCAGTGATGGCCGTCTTGATCCTGTCATCTCTGTTACTGATGACATTGGAGGCCGCGTCCGCATTGCTGCGAACTGCTACATCTTCATCTGCGCCGTTGGTCGAAAGCAGGCAAGCCAGGCCCGCCAATTCATCTACCGTCGTTGAGCGGCAGGCGATGGTTGCGAACCCCCGACAGCAAGAGCTCGTAAGCGGTTCAAAGTAGATCAATGCGTTCGGTATTTCAGCCAACAGTTCTCCTAGCATTCGCGCTTATGTCCATCATCGTAATGATGGTCCTGCCGATGCCCGCTTGGATATTGGATCTGGGTCTTGCGGCGAGCTTTGGGCTAGCCATCCTCATTTTTACGGTGACGCTGTTTCTCGATAGGCCTCTCGATTTTTCGGCGTTTCCCACCGTGCTGTTGGCATCATTGATGCTACGACTTTCACTCAATGTGTCCTCAACAAAGCTGATCATTGGAAACGGCCACAGTGGCACTGGTGCTGCTGGAGAGGTCATTCAAGGGTTTGCCATGTTCATAATGGGTGGCAGCGTCGTTCTTGGCTTGGTGGTTTTTTGTGTACTGCTGATCGTCAACTTCATCGTCATTACCAAAGGCGCAGCCCGGATGGCGGAAGTGGGTGCCCGCTTCGCACTTGACGGGATGCCCGGCAAGCAATTGGCGATCGATAGCGACATGTCGGCGGGTGCCATTGATCATAACGAAGCAAAATTACGTCGGGAGCGTGAGCAGCAAGAAACGACCTTCTTTGGATCCTTGGACGGGGCTTCGAAGTTCGTAAAGGGTGACGCAATCGCCGGGCTTCTCATCACTCTGCTAAATCTTGTTGTCGGGCTGATTATCGGGGTCAGTATCCACGAGATGCCGATTTCCAAGGCGTTTGAAACCTACGCGATTTTGACTGTGGGTGACGGCCTGGTTACCCAAATTCCGGCAGTAATAATTTCCATTGCGACGGCGCTATTGTTGGCCCGTGGTGGCGTAAAGGGTGCCACGGACTTGGCATTGACGGCGCAGTTGGGGAAGTACCCTGCCGCCCTGGCAACCGTTGGCGTTTTGATGGTTTTTTTCGCGCTCGTTCCCGGGCTTCCCTTTGTGCCGTTTGTCTTGGGGGCAGCGGCATTGTTGTTTGCCGCGTGGTACAGTCGGCAAGACCGATCTCCTGAAACCGCGGAAGACGCTTCGAAACCGATGGAACCACAACCGTCCGAGAGGTCCATGGGAGATGTCTTGGATTTAGACGACATTCATGTGGAGTTTTCGCCGGATTTGGTTGGGATGGCCTTAGATCCTACGACCGGCCTGGATGCTAGAATCGCCAGCATGCGCCAGCATATCGCCAGCGATTTTGGGGTCATTTTGCCCGAAGTCCGGCTCACTGATAATTTGGGGCTCAGGTCAGGTGAGTACTGCCTTAACATCCAAGGTGTCGAACACGCGCGCGATGTTTTACGCCCAACACTGTCGTTAGCGCTTTTGCCCTCCGACCAATCCTACAAATTGGCTGGCGAGCAAGTCCAAGAACCGGTTTATGGCGCGCCGGCAATTTGGGTCGACAATGAGAAGCAAGAAGAGGCGGCCCTGAATGGTTGCACGGTCGTGTCCGCGCCGGAAATTTTGGCAACGCACTTATTGGAGATCATCAAACGTAATTTGTCCCGCCTTTTGACCATGAGAGCATTGCGTCGAATTCTGGACGAGTTCACGAATCTCAGCGATGAGAATCGGAACGAGGCAAATCGGAGATTGATAAGCGATTTGATCCCCGAAAAAGTGTCTCACGACCTGCTGCTCCAGGTGCTTCGGCTGCTGCTGGACGAGCAGGTTTCCATTCGCAATCTGGCCTTGATTCTGGAAGCGATCGCAGAAGCGCGACCGGTCTACAAAAACGCGGAGGCGATATGCGAGTATGTACGGCAGCGATTGGGTTTTCAGATCGTGGCCCAGCTAAGGAGGGAAGACGGTAGCTTACCGCTTTTGCAACTCGCTCCGGAGTGGGAAGATCTCTTTCAGAAATACCAACTTGAATCTGACGCTGGCTCGGACGTCGCATTGCCGCCGGATGAGTTCAACAAATTGGCTGGACAGGTCTCCGCGAAGTTGAATGCTGCCAATGAAACAGGAGTTTTCCCTGCGCTAGTCACGTCATTGCACAGAAGGCGGTTTGTGCACGCAGTGCTCCGGGCCAAAGGGATATCCGCTTCCGTGTTGTCGTTTGAAGAAATTGCCAGAGACGCGAAGCCATCCGTTGTTGGTCTTGTCGCGGCATGAGCGAGCTTGCGGAACAACTCCAGGCGTTTTCCCAATCTGGGCTCTGGGTGTTCTCGCTTGTGTTCCTGCGCATCGGTGCTGCAATGGCGCTTTTGCCTGCCTTTGGTGAGCAGGTAACGCCGATGCGGGTCAAGCTTTCCGCCGCACTCGCGTTCACCATAATCGTTGCACCTGTCGTCTGGGGTGATTTCGAGCAGGCGTTGCAAGCCAACAGCTGGTGGTCGCTGATGTTCACAGAGGTTGTTGCAGGATTTGCGATCGGGATCATGTTCCGGCTTATGGTCATCGCTTTGCAGGTTGCCGGGGCTGTTGCTGCAAATGCGACCTCTTTGTCTCAAATGTTTGGTGGGGGTATTGGAACCGAGCCTCAACCCGCGATCAGTACGTTGTTGGTGGTGGCAGGGCTTTGCCTGGCGGTCATGGCGGGGCTGCATATCCGAGTGTGCGAGGCGCTCATTCTCTCGTTTCAGCTTTTCCAACCTGGTGGCAGAATTGGACCATCGGATATGGCGACCTGGGGAATTAGCCGTGTCGCCCACGCTTTCGAACATGGATTGACCTTGGCAGGACCGTTCGTTCTGGCCTCTCTGATTTACAACTTGGCGCTTGGGGCAATCAACCGGGCCATGCCGCAATTGATGGTTGCTTTCGTAGGGGCCCCGGCGATCAGTTTGGGTGGGCTGGTTCTGTTGCTTGTTACGGCCCCGTTCATCCTTGGGGTCTGGGTCTCAGTCTTTTTGGACATGACAGATCTGCAGAGCGGCAGCCTCTAATGTCCGAAGAAGATGCCGCCGAAAAGTCGCATGAGGCAACGCCGCAGAAACTGGAGCAGGCCCGAAAAAAGGGTGAATTTCCAAAGTCTAACGATCTTACTGCATCTGCATCATATCTCGGCCTCATCATCTCTCTTCTGATCATAGGTCCTCTTGCATTGGAGCGACTGGCCGGGACAGGTGCAGCATTCTTGCGCATGCCCGATCAAATGTCGGAGCCATTTTCAGATGCTATTGGGTCGAGTTTTTTCTCTGCGCTCATTGTGGATGTCGGATTTGCCATGGCGGGGCTGTTTGGAGCGCCGGTCGTGATGGTTCTAATTTCATTGACGGCACAACGCGCCTGGGTGTTTGCACCGGAAAAAATTGCGCCCAAGTTATCGCGCGTATCGGTCATATCCGGCGCCAAGAACAAGTTTGGAGCGAATGGTCTCTTTGAGTTCGCCAAGTCGACAACAAAGCTGGTTTTGGTCTCATCATTGTTGGTCTGGTTTGGGATCAGACACTTTGGGCTTTTGCTGGATTCGACGAAGTACAGTTCCGGTCAAATATTCCAGACAATGTCAGATTTGATCGTCGAATTCTTGCTGCTGATATTTGTCATGATGCTGTTGATTGGCGGAGTAGATTATCTTTGGCAGGTCGCCAGCCACCTGCGCAAAAACCGGATGTCGCGCAAAGAGCTGGAAGACGAAACAAAAACGAACGAAGGCGATCCACACCACAAACAAACGCGCAGGCAGCGTGGCTACGAAATCGCCATGAACAAGATGCTTGCTGAGGTGCCAAATGCGGATGTTATCCTGGTCAACCCCACACATTATGCGGTCGCACTCAAATGGAATCGCAACTCCGTTGGAGCGCCGGTTTGCGTCGCGAAAGGCGTTGACGAAATTGCTGCACGGATCCGGGAAATTGCCGACGCGTCAAACATCCCCATCCATGAAGACCCACCGACCGCGCGTGCGGTGTTTGCGACAGTTGAAGTTGATCAACAGATATTGCCTGAACATTATCGCGCCGTTGCAGTCGCGATCCGATTTGCCGAGGCCATGCGCGCAAAGGCTGGCCCTAAGTGAGCGTTAGTCGCAGATCAAAGATAAATCTTCAACGGTTGGACGGCGTGGTCCGCCATACTGTGTCTCGTGACGAAGCGCAGCTGAAGGACCTATTGGGAACGATCAGGAGCATTGAACAACAGATCTACGAGCTGCGTCAGGCTGTTGCGCGACCAGCGCCTGAGTTCGTCAATACTGATCATATTTCTGGAATGGTTGCGGACAAGCACCGAAAGTGGCTGGAGCAGCGCATTCGTCAACTCAACATGAAATTGGTGGCCGCAATGGCCCAACGGGAGGAAGCCCGTGGTCGTCTGGCGCGCTCAGTCGGGAAGCGGGAAGCAATCAAAAAGCTCCTCAGCTGACGGCCTAGTTGTCCTGTCGAATAATGTCGGTAATTAGGACATCGCTCAGAACGCCATCGGCGATTGGATCAATGGCATCCAGCAATGCTTTGCGCAAAGTGTTGAGTTTTGACGGAGCTGTGAATTGGCCGTCAAATCCACCTGCGTAGGCGTGATCGAACAACACCCGAAGTGCCACATCCCGGATTTTGGGTTCGAGACTATATAGCCGCTCGGTGGCGTCGGTTTTGGATTCAAGCGTTAGTGACAGCACAACAAGCGCTGAGACGTTGTCCGCATGAACCACTGGGACAACAAATTGATTGTTCAACTTAACAAAGGACGGCGTTGATCCCGCCTCCTCGTCAGAATGCGTTTCGTCCGAGTGGGACGTCTCTTTCTCAACTTTGGCGTCGGCTTTCTCATCCGGCGGCGCGCGCATTACAAAGCCTGCGCCCCCACCCGCGAGGGTTCCGACGACAATTAGAAGTATAGGAAGAAGCTTGCCCATCTAGATCCTCAAAACGGGAGAATGATATCTGCGACCTGTTGGCCGTAGCGCGGCTGCTGAACATCTGTAATTTGTCCGCGTCCACCGTAGGAGATACGCGCCGCGGCAATTTTGTCGTAGGTGATTTCATTTTGTCGCGTAATGTCGGCAGGCCTAACGTATCCGTTCACCAGCAGCTCCCGTAATTCGAAATTGACGCGGACTTCTTGAGAGCCCTGAACTGCCAAAACGCCGTTTGGCAGAATGTCGACTATGGTCGCGGCAATTCGAAGTGTCAGTTTCTCGTTTCGACGAACCGACCCATCCCCGTTCGAGGAGCTGGAGGAATTGGTGTTTACGGCGTTGTCCAGCGATGCCCCCTCCGGGAGGATTTCGTTTACTCGTTGGGGAATGCCGACCAAATCCGGAATACTCAGCGATTCAGACCCGCTTCGTGTTCTGGATGTGCTGTTGGATATTTCAGCCTTGTCGTTGATCTCGATCACAACTGTCAAAATGTCGCCCACACGACCGGCACGCTGATTTCCCAAAAGCGAGTCTCGACCCGATTTCCACAATGATGCTTGCTGGGTGGGCGTCTGTTCGGGAAGGGTTTCGGGCAACGGTGTCCGTATCATCGCGAAATGTTCGTTGCCTTGTTGCGGCGAGTTGAATTCCGGGGCTTTGCCAACCTCTTTCAGGCGGCCGCATCCCGACAAACAAATGATCAAAGCTGATCCGACTATTATTGATTTTGCGAAGGTCATTTACTCTCCAACCTGAACAACGCCGGTGGCGTCGATCTTTCCAGAAACCGTCGTCCGCGAGTCCAGATTGATCACGCGAATCCTGTCGCCCAATCCACCCCGACCAAGTGATCTCCCCTCCGTCTGGATGGTTAGGCCGTTGATGTTATAGGCCAAAGCGACGATCTGATTGCGATTCACCAACGCTGGAGGGCCAACATCGCTCAGGGCAATTGGTCGGCCAGCATACAGAATGCGCCTGGCCTCCAAACCCTGCACATCCGGCAATCCACTCGCCATGCCGGGAATGTCATCGGGGGACATGTTTACGTCAGAGGGCATGATGATTTCTTTCGCCCTGATGGTGCGGTTTGCAATCACAGTCTCAGACATTGCGGGCAACGCGATGAGCAGTGAACTTACGAATATGGCGCATCGACCTATCATCTTATTTGGGTCGTCGCGCTCAGCATTTGGTCGGCGGCGGTGATAACTTTGGCGTTCAGTTCGTATCCCCGTTGTGCTTCGATCAGCTCAGTTATTTCGCGAACTGGGTCGACAGATGAATCCTCCAAGAACCCATGCCGAAAGATGCCCAACCCTTCGGTCCCCGCATTGCCGATAGCCGGTGGGCCAGACGCGTTTGTTTCGGCGAACAGGTTGCCCCCAAGGGCTTCCAAACCTTTCTCGTTCGTGAAGCCGGCGAGACTGAGCTGCCCTAGTAATTCTGGTTCAACCTGATCGGCAAAGTAGGCGTAAATTTCGCCATCCGCATTGATCGAAATGGAACGGGCATCTTCGGGTATCGTTGTGTTGGGTACGACAGGGAACCCATCGGATGTCACGATCAACCCATCGCCAGTGCGCTTCAGAGCGCCGTCGCGGGTGTAGGCCGAACTGCCGGACGGCAGCGTTACTTCGATATAGCCGCGACCTTCGATTGCAACATCCAAATCGCCACCCGTCGCCGACAGTGCGCCCTGTGATACGTTCACACTGACTGCCGTTGGACGCGCACCAAGTCCAAGTTGAACGCCTGCGGGGATCAGCGTTCCATCAACGGCATTGATCGTTCCCGCGCGTGTCAGCTGTTGATAATGGAGATCGGCAAACTCGGCGCGTCTCGTATTATATCCGGTCGTCGACATGTTGGCCAAGTTGTTGGAGATTACGTCAACGCGAGTCTGTTGGGCAGACATGCCTGTGGCTGCAATTTTTAGCGCATTCATTTCTCGTATTCCTATCTGTTGCTGATCAACGACATGATGGAGCGAAGTCGGTCTTCTTCCTTCTCTAGGAAGCTCTGGCCCATTTCATAGGCACGTTGAACCTGAATCATGCGTGCAATTTCTCCAACCGGATCGACATTGGAGCTTTCCAGAAATCCTTGAAGAACTGTCGGGTTCTCGACGATTTCAACTTCTCCATCGACATTAAAGCGAACACCATCTTCCCGGATCAAAGTCGCGTCGTCTGCGGGTCGGACAATGCCCAATTGTGCCAACGGGTTTCCACTGACACTCAGTGTGCCGTCCGACGCCAAAGCGATCTCGCCGGCATCTGAGGGGACGAACACGGGTGCACCGCCGGCGTCTAGAACGCGGTGACCGTCCGCTGTGACAAGATCACCTTCGGGCGTTGGAAAAAACGCGCCCGCCCTGGAAATACGGATCCCGTTTGGTGTCTCTATCTGAAAGAAGCCTTCCCCCTCGATGGCAAAATCAAAGTGACCACCGGTCTGTGTGAGGCTTCCTTGACTTTGGCTGATCAAGTGGGCTCCAGCCGTTGCCATGGACAAGGAAGGTTGGTCTCCGCCAGTTGCATTGACGAATTCTGAAAATACGACACTGTTGGCGCGAAATCCTGTTGTCGCCGAATTGGCAATGTTATGCGCAACCGATTGCATTTCCTTCATCAGCCCTGATTGGCGGGCCAGTGATGCGTAAATCGAATTGGTCATCTTAGCTCCCCGCAACCAAAGGAATAATGTGGTCCGTCCAAAAGAAGGTCAGCGTGCTGGTCATGAAGCTCATCGAGGCCCAAAATACGGCCAACATCGCACCTACTTTGGGTACGAATGTTAAGGTCATCTCTTGAATGGAGGTGAGCGCTTGAAACAAGCCAATCGCAAGCCCCACCACCAATGCGACGGCAAGAATGGGAGTGGACATCACAACCGCTGCCCAAAGCGCCTCTCTCAATACGTCAAAGAACTGCGCTTCCAGCATCAGACTGGCATCCGCAATATTTCCTGATAGGCCTCGACAACCTTATCCCGGACAGACACGGCCGTCTGAATTGCCAATTCAGATTGTGCAAGTGCCTCGACCAGCGCATGCGGGTCAGCACTGCCGGACAATGCCTGTTTGGCCGTTGCCTCACCTGATTCCAATACCTGCACGAATTCACGAGCAGCGGTGCCAAGAGACGATCCGGCATCGGGCTGAGTGACGGGCTTTGCTGCGCTGTAATTGTTTGCGGCGAGTTGTGTGGTTAATTCCATTTTTCTTCCTATCTACGGAGCAAATCCATTACGGCGGAAGACATCTTCCGCGATTGTTCGAACATCTTGAGGTTCGCCTCATAGCTGCGTTGCGCTTCGCGGGCGTCTGCCATTTCAATGATGATGTTGACGTTTGATCCTTCATAGTAACCACCGGCATCAGCCATGGGGTGCGAAGGATCATACAATTTTGGGAGCACGGTCTGATCCAGGCGGATCCTGCCCTGACGGACCGTGCCATCCGTCCGACCACCGTTGAACACCTGCTCAAACGCTGCTGTTTTGCGCCGAAATCCTGGGGTGTCCAGATTGGCCATGTTTTCAGATACAACGCGGAGTCTCGCCGCTTGGGCCTGCATCCCGCTGGCGGCCAACATCATGGATTTACTCAAGTCGGTCATATCTGGCCCTTACCGTCCGCGCCCGATGCTGGACCGAATGATATTCAATGCGCTTTGATAAACGGTGATGGCGCGAGAATGATTCCGTTCAGCTTCGATGGATTTCAACGTTTCGATTTCGACCGACACCGAATTCCCATTGGGCGACGTGCTGCCCCTCGGCTCCAGCTGAAGCTGAGTCGAACTAAAGAGTGGTGAATTCTGGATGTGGTTGGAGCGGGAGGTTTTCAGCCCGCCGGGCGACACATTGGCGTGGGAATTGTGGGCCGGGTCAGAAAGAGTCATCGCTTTGAACCCGGGCGTGTCGGAATGCGCAATATTTCGTGCAATGACTGCCTGTTGGTGTGCAGAATGCCGTGCGACCGAGTTGGCGGTTTGAAATATCTCTAGCGATGTAAACATCGGGGCTTCTCCCTCGACTGGTTTCAACGAACCATTAAGGGTGATTCCTTTAGAAACGGTAATCATCGTCTCAACAATGGGAAAAATATCCGTGAGAGTTTCTAGCTTCGCCCCACTGACCGGCGAAATATCAACCATGACCAGTGTTTCGCGCTTTGGCTTGGTCGCGAAGACGGCTGCCGGCTTGGTTCATGTGACGGGTTTGTCCAGTTTTGCCAGAGTCGGCGATCTGGCCTTGTTGTCAACGAATGATGGGGAGATGATTGCGGAAGTCGTCGATGTGGAAAAATCGACAATTCAACTCCTTCCCGAAGCTGGTGGAACTGGGGTCGCTGTCGGTGATGTCGTAAGGCATTTTGGAAGCGGCGATATCTATCCTGATGTCTCCTGGGCTGGCCGCATCATTGATAGCTACGGAAAACCATTGGATGGGATGCCTCTGGCAAGGGGACCTGTTGCGTATCCGGTTCGTTGCGGCCCACCGGCGTCATCGACGCGGAAGCGTCTTGGTCTACCTTTGGAAACCGGAATACCTGCATTGAATACATTCCTCCCGTTGGTGCGCGGACAGCGCATTGGACTTTTTGCGGGCTCAGGCGTCGGCAAATCCACCTTGTTGGCATCTTTGGCGCAGGGTGTGGAGGCGGATCATATCGTCATTGCGCTGGTAGGCGAACGCGGCCGTGAAGTACGTGAATTCATCGAAGATACGCTGGGGGAATCTGGGTTGAAGCGTGCGGTTGTCGTTGCCGCCACATCAGATCAATCAGCTGTTTCGAGACGTCGCGCTGCTTGGACAGCAATGGCGACGGCTGAATATTTGCGTAACCAAGGATCCCACGTATTGCTGCTGGTCGACTCTGTCACCAGGTTTTGCGAGGCGCATCGCGAAATCGTCGCTACGACCGGGGAGGCGGCATCTTTGCGTGGATTTCCTCCATCGACGACGCAAGCGCTGATGGAGCTGTGTGAGAGAGCGGGGCCAGGCACTGACATCCAAGGCGACATAACTGCTGTGTTCTCGGTGCTGGTCGCCGGGTCAGATATGGACGAACCCGTCGCTGACATGGTTCGCGGGGTTCTGGACGGGCATATCGTGTTGGACCGGGCGATTGCCGAACGTGGTCGATTTCCTGCAATCGATATTCTCCGATCCGTATCGCGAAGTTTCGTCAAAGCCTTAGCCCCTGAGCTGAAGAGCACGATAAAGAAGGCAAAGTTGCTAATGTCGAGCTATGACGACGCTGAAGTGATGATTCAGACTGGCCTATATCAACCCGGATCAGACCAGATAATAGACCGTGCGATTAAGGCCCGACCTCAGTTTGAAGGCTTTCTATCTATGGTAGATAGGCAAGACGGGCATTCCGCAAAAGACGATCAGCTTCGGCTGACCGAAATTGTCGCGGAACTTGAGAAAGATGGCTGATATTGGATGATGTCGAAACCGCAACATGAGATTTCAGTTTTCATCGAAAATTCGCGGATCTGGCTAGATTGCCCCGATACTTATGCGGCCGGTCTGAAGCAAAGTTAGGGCAGTAGATCGCGGATCAAGTGATTTTGTTTCCGCCAACTGAGATTGGAGCAAGAAGTTGTTCACAATCCTGTCCTGGGAGGATGTGTCGGAAAAATCAGAGACATCACTGGTTCCAAATGTGCTGTTCGACCTGTTTTTGAACAGTTCTAACTGATCGTCGATAGGCAGGGAACCAACAGAACTTGGTAGTCTGAATGCGACCTCGAACACTTTCCGAAGTGGGGGACTTCCCATGATGGTGAACCATTTTGTGTCATTAGATGTTGAAGAATTGGCAATATCAGCAATTTCACGGTGAAGATTTAGGGCCAATCTATAGTCGGAATTCTGCTCTCCCACCGCGGCCTCAAAAGACTGATCCACATAAGAGGATATGGTTGTTTCTACGATGGTCGGGCGGTCAATGTCTCTAACGGGAAAACTAAAGGTTTCGGCGAAATCCCGGTACCGATTATCGGAGAGCAAATTTGCAAGCGCATTTCGATCCTCGGTACCATCTTCCAAGATGCGCTGCAAAAAATATTTGTTGTCTATGTCATCTTGTAGACCGAATGCTCCCAGTGCCACGCTAAGAAGTTGGCGATCCTTGATCAGCTGAGAGGCTGTTTCAATGCCGCCAAACTTATTTCGGAAATTTGAAACATCTCTCTGAACAGCCGTGTCCTGACTTAACACCTGCTTTTGCGCGGTCGATGTGCGCTGAAGTAAACTCCAACCTACTAATCCCGATCCGAATAAGACTGGGGAAAAGGTCATGCCGGTGGTTCCGACAGTAGGCGGGCTTCGCGAGGAAGAAGGCAACGCAAAGCTTTCAACGCGGGATAAATGTTAGAGTCCCGGATGTGGTCTGTGGCTTCACTCAGCAATGCCCTGCTGTCCATATCGGTCAAAACGTGACTGAGCTGCTCTACGCCGCGCATGGCTTGATGTTTTGCATCAGACAATTCTGTGTCACCCGACAATATGAGTTGCAAAATATAGCAAACCCGACGGACTGGCGTATTGGCTTCTTGTGGGTGGATGGCATCGCGAAGGCGCAGAATATTGGCGTTTGGAGTCAGTATGTTGATACGGTTGCGGCGGTTTCCGTTTTCAATTACTGCGCCATTGATCAAGACTCTTTCATTGGGACCCAGTTTCAGAACAAGACCGCTCATAGCAATGGCTCCGTTTTGAGGCCACGCATGACTGAAAGGTTGATATCTATGAGCGGAGCAATGTCAGCTTCTCCCTTAATCACTTTTCTGGAGTGATCTACGGTGAACTCGTAAAGAAAGAACAGTTGGGCCTTCAGTTCTGGAGGCAACGAATTTTGCGCGTCTGCGACGCTGGTCGCAATTACCGTCCAAAGGCGCCGGTTTAGTTCAATCGTGGCCACACGCTCTGGAAAACTAGTGGCCTCGTTTGCGGCCGCCTTTAATTTGGAAGTTGCCTGCGCTATCACGTCATATTCGAGAGCCCTATCAGGCTTTGCGGGGATGCTTGCGGTTGCATAGGCATGTTGGGCTTGCTGCATCAGGGTCACTTTCGCCTACTCCAAATGGGTTAGATTAGATTCGGGGCGCCATTGAGGCGCCCCTCCTTGGATTAGCGGAACAGTGACAAGATGCTCTGCGGAGCCTGGTTGGCGATAGATAGCGCCTGAACGCCGAGCTGTTGTTGCACCTGTAGCGCTTGAAGCCGGGCGGAAGCTTCTTCCATGTCAGCATCAACCAATGTGCCGATTCCGGTTTTCAATGAGTCGGTCAATTTGCCAATAAATTCGGCCTGAATTTCGATTCGACCCTGCGCCGTTCCGAATTCTGCGGCCGCATCAATTGAGTTTTGGATCAGCACTTCTACGTTGGCCAATGCCGCATCTGCACCAGCATTGGTGCTTACGTCGATACCATCGAGACCAAATAGACCACCGGACGCTTCACCTCCGGCAGCACCCACCGCAGTGAAGGTGGTGATGGATGTCGCACTGTCATTGTCGATCTTCAGAACTTGGGCGCCGTTTGCATCCGTCGTAACCAAAGTTGTCAACCCGTCGACGTCTGCGCTATCGATGGCTGCCTTGAGCCCGTTTGCAACATCTTCAAATGTCTCACCCTGCCCAGCAATGTAGGTTGCGACCGTTGACCCGACCGTTACGCGGTAGCCGTCACCTTCGTTTACCTGTGACACCTGGGAGAAGGTAACGTTTTCGGCGCGCTCGGCGATTGATACAGTATCGTCAGTTACGCCGGTACCGGAGAAGGTTACATCGACATCCTCAAAGGCACGTGTCGAGGTCAAGACGAGATCACTGCCGGTTCGGCTGGCAGAAACACCCTCAAGACCGAGCGCATTGATGGCGCCCGCGATTTGGTCAATCGCCACTTCTTCCGTAACGGCCCCAAAGTCCGCGCCGACAAAGCTCAGCGTAGAGCCAGCGACTGTGATATCAAAAGTGTCCGACGAACTATCCGCAGTGTTTGCGAATGTTATCGACTGCGTATTGCCGGTATTTGCAATTGGCCCTGCGCTGGCAACTGAGTTGGCACTAAGTGCTGTGCCTGTGCCGTAGACCCCAGCGTCAGCGGACAGGTCTTGGCGCGCGACGGCAATATTGCTCGCCGTTACTTGGCCAGATTCTTGCCGGTCGAGCGATGCGAGGATATCAACACCTTCGGTCCCTTTGAGGAGGTTAAGGCCATTGAATTGAGCAGCGCCAACAACCGATCCGATTTGCGAGGTAAGCGCATCAATATCGGTTTGGATCTTGCCACGATCGACATTTTCTTCTTGCGCGGCGACAATCTTGCCTTTGATCTCCGTCAGCAAGTCAGTGACGGTTTCGGCACCTTGCCGGGCAACGGCGATGGTAGACTCACCCAAAGAAAGGCTTTCCGAAATTGACTTGAAACCTTGAACGTCAGATTCCATGACTTTTGAGATTGCCCACAGCGCCGAATTGTCTTTCGCGGAGCCAACAGATTTACCTGTGGAGATCTCAGATTGAACACGGGATAGATCGCTGTTGATACCTTTGAGGGTCTGTAGCGCGACCATCGCGCTGGTATTTGTCAGAATGCTAGACATAATTTTTTCCTATTTTGAACGGCGCTTTCGACGCCAACTACTTGACCGCTTTAAAGCGGATACTCTGCCGTTCTGACATTCGCCTTCAGCGGGTTCTCGCGCTGAAATGGCCCCTTCTCGGAGTTGCATGACTAGAAGAATGGAATTGCCCTAACCAAATCCTAATGGGAAAGCTTAGAACGTAGACGATTTTAATATAATGACGGGATTAGGCCTTGAGAGACAGAGAACGCCCCGAAATAGCTTTGTCGGAAATATTCCCGTCTCCATCGTATGTCTTGAGCTGACCACTGTTTGTTCGAATGCTCTCAATGCGTTGTTGGGCAAGTTTGACCCCTTTTAAAGAAGCTTCATACAGCAGCCCGTTCCATTCTATTTTCTTCATTATTCTTCTAAGTGGCGCATGGTCTGTAATTTTGCCCAGGCGTTCAACCAGTTGCTCTTTCTTCGCCGAGATAACTTCGATCCCATCGAAATCGGCCTTCATCAGACACGCTTTCTCAGCATCTAAGACATTCTCAATCTCGCGTTCCAGCGCGCCAATATCTACTCCGCCCATGCCTACTGGCCTTTCATTGCGTGAAAAATGTGTTCTGCGAGACCGACCCCGCCGCCTTGGGCCAGGTTCTTCGCCTGCTGTTCAATTAGAAAGGAAGAAAATTGATCTTCGCCCACGCCTCCGCCAAATGATTCTGACTGCTTGCCAAAACCCGCAGCTTTTAGCATTTCTGCAAGAAATACGGCTTCTAATTCCTTGGCTGCAGTCCTAATCAACTGGTCGGAGTTTTTTGGCGCCTGCGCTGACAACCCGGATACTTCCATATTCACATACCTCAAATTCTATTGATAACGCTCAGCCTAAACCGCTCGAAGTAAAGAATCGGTAATCACTGCGGTTCATATTTGCGGCAACGTAGTCATGGAGTCAGAATGGATCTGTCAGACTTAATCGGGTTGCCAGCAAATCTTCCGGTAGTTCGTACATCCGAAATTCAACAAAGCGCAAAATCTCAAGGAATTGAAGGCACGTTGTTCCTTTCCGAATTTGGCGACGCTGACGGCGAGCCCTCATCGGAGTGGTCTCGTTTGGAGGAGATGCCACCCATTGCGGGACGGGACATGAAATCTTTGACTGGACGGTCAGAGACAATCGAAGATCTGGCAGTCCCGGCGGCGGCAGGGTTGTTTAGAAAGGCGCCCGAATGGCCCAATCCTACGGAAATAGAACCCTCACGGCCCACGGCCTCGAACCCGAAAATTGACGAAGACGCACCGGTTGACAGTGACGCACAGATTGTCGGCGGTCCCCCGGTTGACGGAGACGCGCGCGCAGTAGGGGATAATGGCCGAGTGGCGAATGTCTCGGTTGAAAGACCGGCATCTGTGGAAACTTCGCAAAACCCGCCTTCAGGTAAGCAACAGTCTGTAGAACCGACGCCAAGACCAACAGAACAGCCACTCCTTCCTGATGTTCAGGCTCTCCGGGAATCGCAACCGAACGGACATGCTGGCATCAAACTGGAAGAACGTTTGGGGCCGGTCAGTGCCTCGGTCGACGCCCAGAATGCGCGGATGGGAATGGATATCAGTCAACAAAATTCCACAGCAAAATCAGACGCGCAACCGGGGACACTCGTCATTTCATCAACCGCTGACCGCAAGATCACGCGACCCGAGGCGAGACCTGTTTCGCAATTGCCGTCCAGAGAAGGTGCTGAGCAGCATTTTGACCGGACAGTTCAAAATTCAGAACGGACCTTTGAAGCCGGGGATTTGCGGAGGTCGTATAAAGGCGTGAATACTGAGGGCGTTGCCCTGCGCCACCAAAAAATTATCCCAGCGCAGTCACCCCAACCTGCGGTGATCCAGGCAGATGATGGGATTGGCCAAAAGATTGGAACAGGACCCTCCGAAAAACTGATGGGTGCCGACAGTTCTTTTGAGCATTTAGGCAAATCCCCCAGCGGCGTTTCCGAGGTCGCTTTAGGCAGTTCCAGTGCCAACTTGCGGTCCCCTCTCCCAAGCGTCGCGAATGTATATGCCCCAAACCCAGCTGTTCAAGTTGCAGCGCAAATCCTGGCGAAAGGTGGCAATGGGGACGTTCGTGAGTTTGAAATTCGGCTGGATCCCGAAGAGCTTGGGAAATTGCGCATCAACATCGGGCCGAAAGAGCTGGGCCTCGTTGTCACGATCACCGCGGAACGGCAGGAAACACTAGAGTTGTTGAGGCGTCATTCGGACGATTTGCTAGAGAACCTGGAACATATGGGGTTTGACGGTGCCGCTTTGGAATTCCATCAGGGCCACGAAACCGATCAGCAATTTGACCAGGATGACGAGGCTACATTTTTGCCCCCGAGCTTAGAGCCAATACAGGAGTTGCCCCACCAGCAAGTAACAACGATCAGAAACGATCGTCTCGACATCCGTCTTTAGAGAGGAACGCGCAACATGGACGTATCAAACCCGACATTGTCATCCGGTCCCCAAAATCCTGCCCCACAAAGCAGAGCCACTGCACTGAGCTCTGATTTCGAGACATTTCTTGTCATGCTCACGGCACAGATGAAAAATCAGGATCCTTTGAACCCATTGGATTCGCAGGACTTTGCCACGCAGCTGGCCACCTTTTCCGGTGTAGAACAGCAAGTTCAAACCAATGATCTGCTTACGGCCTTGGGATCACAATTCGCATCGTCCAGCCTTGCGGATATGGCGGGTTGGGTTGGTATGGAAGCGCGGATGGCGGTTCCCGTGCAGTTCAACGGCACGCCGGTTGAATTCGTTCCAAATCCACCAATCTTTGCAGATAAGACCGAGCTGGTCGTGTGGGATAGCGCCGGCAATGAAGTGCAGCGGATGGACATACCCGTGACCGATGACGCTATGGAATGGGCCGGCGTAGATGAGAACGGCAATCCGTTTCCAGATGGCGAGTACAGCTTCGGTATCGTGGCTTATTCTGACGGCGAAGTCATCGACGAGGCCGTGCCGGAAGTCTTTGCGCGGGTGAGTGAAGTTCGCACAGTGAACGGACAGCCGCTGGTGGTTCTGGAGGGCGGCCAGCTTTACCCGTCCAGCCTGGTTCGCGGGCTCCGATAGGATGATGGCAACGCTAAGACGCCAGCAGCCAGATCAATGCGACGTTTGACGCCAACACTGCTGCCAACAGAACATACAAAATCTTCGGGGCCCCCTTTGGAGGACTTTGGTTTTGGTCCGTGCTGGACTGCCTGGATAGCAGCTCTTCGACGAGCCCCGGCAGTTTTGGGCCAAACCGAGAAACGACAGTGGCGGTCTTCAGCAGATCTTGAAGCGCAGCTGCTGGCCCAACGTTTTTGCGAATGTATGCCTCGACAACCGGTTGCGCGACTTCCCAAATGTTGATCTGGGGATGCATGGATCTTGCGACCCCTTCAACAACAACCATGGTACGTTGTAGCAAGATCAGGTCTGTTCTGGTCTCCATCCCAAATCGTTCGGTGACTTCGAAGAGGTAGTTAAGCAGCCGCGCCATTGAAATTTGACTGGCGTCCATGCCGAAAATTGGTTCTCCAACGGCCCGCAATGCCTGCGCGAATTCATCCACATCCTGATCGGCGGGAACGTATCCGGCCTCGAAATGCACCTCAGCCACGCGCCGATAGTCTTTGCGCATGAAGCCCATCAGGATTTCGGCATAGGCGCGGCGTGTATATTCATCGATCCGCCCCATGATACCGAAGTCGTACGCGATGATGTCTCCTGCGGCGCTGACCTTGAGGTTGCCCTGATGCATGTCGGCGTGGAAATAGCCGTCATTCAACGCGTGACGCAGGAACAGCTGCAAGACACGCTCGCCAAGGGCGCGGCGGTCATGGCCTGCGGCCTCAACCGCGGAAACGTCGCCAAATGGAATGCCTTCGGCCCAATCCATCACCATTACCTGGCGAGCCGATAGGCCAAAATTTGCGCCAGGTACGACGAACCCTTGGTCGTTTTTGGTGTTTGCCGCGTATTCGCCGGCAGCCGCCGCCTCTAGCCGCAGATCCAATTCCCCGCGAACCACACCGTCAAAATGCGCGATTACTTCGGTTGGCCTTAGCCGCCGTGACGCCGGAGACAGAAATTCGATGAGCGAGGCAGCAAAGTAGAAGGCATCAATATCTTTGCGGAACGCCTTTTCGACACGGGGCCTCAGAACTTTGATGGCGACCTCTTCCCCCGTTGTGGTCAGACGCGCATGGTGAACTTGTGCGATTGATGCGGCAGCGACGGGTTCAGAAAACTCCGAAAACATCTCGTCAACCGGGGCTCCTAGAGAAGCCGCAACCATCTCCATGGCGACATCTCTTGAAAAGGGCGGCAGCTTGTCTTGCAGAACCCTCAGTTGTAGCGCGAGCTCATCGCCGACAACGTCAGGCCGGGTCGAAAGAACCTGACCAAACTTGATGTAGGCCGGACCAAGCGCCGTCAGTGCGCGGGTCGCGGCTGGCATTGAAGGGTCCCCCTTGTGGCCCAGCCATTTGAAAGGCCACCCAAGAACGCGGGCGGCGACCCGCAATGCGGTCGGCGCTTTATACGCGTCGAGCACAATTTTCATTGCGCCGGTCCGTTCCAAAGTTGCGCCGGTTCGGATCAGGCGCCAAATGTTGTGTGGCCCTCTCATGCTAGATTTTCCAGCCGGAATGCAGGGCCGCTACCCCGAATGTCATGTTGCGGTAGCTGACGTTTTCAAATCCGGCATCGCGGATCATGCTGGCGAAACGGTCTTGATCGGGAAATTTGCGGATGGATTCGACCAAATATTGGTAACTGTCGCTGTCATTGGCGATCAATTGCCCCATTTTGGGGATCACGTTGAACGAATATAGGTCGTATGCCTTTTGCATCGCGGGATTTGGCAGCTGCGAAAATTCAAGCACCATCAGTCGACCGCCCGGCCGCAACACGCGATAGGCCTCCGCCAGTGCGTCCGCGATCCGGGTCACATTTCGTATGCCGAAGCTAATTGTGTAGACGTCAAAGCTGTTGTCTTCGAAGGGCAACGCCATTGCATCACCCACGACCCAATCCAGTTGGGCACTCATCGCTTCTGCTTCGGCGCGTTTTCGTCCTTCGATTAGCATGTTTTCGGTCATATCGAGTACGACAGCATCGGCCGCGCCAGCACGGTTGAGAAAGCGGAATGCAATGTCGCCGGTGCCTCCAGCAACATCAAGAAGGCGCTGACCCGCACGTGGCGCGAGCCAATCCATCATCGCGTCTTTCCAAACACGGTGGATGCCCACCGACATGACGTCATTCATGACGTCATATTTGGAGGCGACATTGCTGAAGACGCCATGGACCATGCCGGCCTTGTCGGCCTCGGGCACGTCGCGATACCCGAAATGGGTTGTTTTTGCAGAATCGTTCGTCATCTTACCTTGCAACCTTTATGGCCTGACCTTCCTTATAGGTTGGCATTGGCGAAGGACAATGCGACCAAACACACACTTGGAAGGTGACAAAATTGCCTGAACTGCCAGAGGTCGAAACAGTAAGGCGCGGATTGCAGCCCGTAATGGAGGGCAAACGCATCGGCCGGGCCGAGGTGCGACGACCGGATCTGAGATGGCCATTCCCCGAAAACATGGCTGAACGCTTGACGGGACAGCGGATTTTGTCGCTGCGTCGGCGCTCCAAATACATATTGGCGGACCTCAGTTCCAACGAGACGCTCCTCGTTCACCTGGGCATGTCCGGCCGAATGTTGATTGATGACGCGCCGACCGCGAATTTCAATGCGAATTCCGCACTTCCTGGTAAGCACGATCATGTTGTTTTCCACATGCAAGACGGCGCAACGATCACTTTCAACGATGCCCGCCGCTTTGGTGCGATGGATCTGATCCCAACAGACAGGTTGGATGCCCATTGGTTGTTGGAAAAACTTGGGCCGGAACCCTTGGGTAACGCGTTTGATGAGCCCTACTTGAAGAAAAAATTGTCGGGGAGAAACTCACCGATCAAGACGGCGCTTTTGGATCAGCGGGTCGTGTCGGGATTGGGGAACATATACGTGTGTGAGGTTTTGCACCGCACAGGCATTTCGCCAAAACGCGAGGCGGCAAAGATCAGCGGACCCCGCGTCGCGTCGATGGTTCCCGCAATCCGGGCTGTTTTGTCCGAAGCGATCGACGCAGGCGGGTCGTCCCTGCGTGATCATCGGCAAACAAATGGCGAGCTGGGGTATTTCCAGCACAGATTCGCCGTCTATGACAGGGAAGGCGAAGATTGCTGCAAGGAGGGATGCGATGGTCGTATCTGTCGCATTGTGCAATCCGGACGATCGTCCTTTTATTGCCCGACCTGCCAAAGATGAATTGACGCAATGCGCCGGGCTGGCAGGTCAGAGGATCAAATTTCGCGCGCGAAGGGGTAAGAGCAATGGCTTACAAGACAATAAATGTTGAAGTTGAAGACCACATAGCGGTCATCACGCTGAACCGACCGGAAGCGCTGAACGCGTTGAACAGCCAACTTCTGAGTGAGCTGAGCAACGTTATCAAAGAGGTCGACGCAAACGAGAAAGTACGCTGCATTGTCTTGACCGGGTCCGAAAAGGCATTCGCGGCCGGCGCAGACATTACAGAAATGAAGGACATGTCCTTCACTGATGTCTTCAGCGGCAACCTGTTTGTGGCTGAGGCAGGGGCGGTGACATCTGCCCGAAAGCCAATCATCGCCGCCGTTTCCGGCTACGCGTTAGGCGGCGGCTGCGAGTTGGCAATGATGTGTGATTTCATCATCGCGTCTGACACGGCCAAATTCGGACAGCCAGAGATTAACCTCGGGGTTATGGCAGGCATGGGCGGGTCCCAACGTCTGACAAAATTCATCGGCAAATCGAAATCGATGGATATGCACCTCACCGGTCGTTTCATGGACGCGGAGGAAGCGGAGCGCTCAGGTCTTGTGAGCCGGGTCGTGCCGGTCAAGAATCTGATGGCTGAAACTTTGGCCGCCGCGGCCAAGATCGCCGAGAAATCCGCAATCGCGACAATGGCGGTGAAGGAAGCGGTCGACCGAAGCTACGAAACGACGCTGGAGGAAGGACTTATCTTCGAGCGCCGTTTGTTTCACAGCCTGTTTGCCACCGAAGACCAGTCCGAAGGGATGGCCGCATTCCTTGAGAAACGCGAACCACAGTTCCGCGACAAGTAGGGTGCAAAATAGGTCTTCCTATACGCGGTCAAACTGCCTATAGACGCCCCATCCATGCGCGTGAGGTCCGCTTCGACCAGAATCACCTAGTAGTAAACCTGGGTCGGGCCGATTGTGCAGTTGTAGAAATTTGACCCGATGAAAGGGAACTCACATGGCCAATTCGCCACAAGCCAAGAAACGCGCTCGCCAGAACGAGCGTCGTTTTGCCGTAAACAAAGCACGTCGTTCGCGTATCCGTACGCACCTGCGTCGCGTCGAAGAAGCAATCGCCTCCGGTGATCAAGCGGCAGCCGCCGCAGCTCTGAAGGAAGCACAGCCAGAATTGATGCGCGGTGTGACAAAAGGTGTGCTGCACAAAAACACAGCCGCGAGAAAAATGTCACGCTTGTCCTCGCGGGTGAAGGCGCTGAAGGCCTAAGCTTTCGCAAATCGAAAAAAACCAAAACGCGCCGGAAACCGGCGCGTTTTTTTATGAGTCAAAGGGTTAAGCCGCGCGATTGAGGTGATCCTCAGATTCGGTTTCGAACTAACTCTGAGTCAAGCGCGAAGATAAGTTGCGACAGCCCCTCACGTGTCGCTAGTTTCATCAAGCGATTCACTTCGTCTTTGGGGGACATAGGAAATGAGCACGGACGATGGTTCGCGCGTTTTAGAGCTTTCACCGGCCGAAACGTGGGACCTTCTGAAGCAGAATTCAGACGCTGTGCTCGTCGACGTTAGGTCAAAACCGGAATGGGGTTTTGTTGGGATACCTGATGTGTCGACGCTGGGGCATGAGACAGTCTTTGTCGAATGGGCCAGTTTTCCGGGAATGTCTGCGAATGCTGGGTTTGCCGATGAGGTATTGGATGCGCTGGGCGGTACCACTCCGTCAGCGATGCTGTTTCTTTGTCGGTCCGGCGTCCGTTCCATCGGCGCAGCGCGTGCGATGACAGCAGCCTTCGAGAAGCAAGGCGTCACAGTCAAATGCATCAGCGTTGCCGAGGGCTTTGAAGGTGACTTGAACTCGCACAAGCAACGGGGGGGCCTGAACGGCTGGAAGGCCCGGGGACTGCCATGGTTGCAGTCTTGAATTATTGGATGACGGGTTTGTAATGACTGAAGCTGAATGGGGACAGATACGTGCGGCACTTGAACAAACGGTGGGCAAAAACAACCACCTGACATGGATAGAACCTCTTAGCTTCTTGGGCTTTGACGATGGCGTCATTGAGTTTCAGGTGAAAACCACCTTCATGGGGGACTGGGTTTCGCGCAATTTCGGCGATGAGATCAAGCGCGAAAGTCTGAAGCAAGGGGTCCAGGTTGACCGGATTGTCTTCAAAGTCGGCGGCGCAAAAACTGCCGTGGCAAAGCCCGAAAAGGTGGCAGAACCTCTCAGGACCGTGTCTGCAAAGGCGGACGTCGATCTGCCGGGTGCGCCCTTGGACAAACGGTTCACATTTGATCGTTTCGTGGTCGGCAAGCCGAACGAGCTGGCACATGCCGCGTCCCGTCGTGTCGCTGAAGGCGGAGCCGTTACATTCAACCCGCTGTTCCTTTATGGCGGTGTCGGCCTCGGCAAAACGCACCTGATGCACGCGATCGCCTGGGAGCTTCAGGAACGCTCGCCAAAGCTGCGCGTCGTGTATCTGTCGGCTGAACAGTTCATGTACCGTTTCATCCAGGCGCTGCGCGACAAGCAGATGATGGACTTCAAAGAATTGTTCCGCTCCGTTGACGTGTTGATGGTGGATGACGTGCAATTCATCGCCGGCAAAGACAGCACGCAGGACGAATTCTTCCACACATTCAACGCTTTGGTCGATCAGGGCAAGCAGGTCATCATCTCCGCCGACCGTGCGCCGGGCGAGATTGACGGTCTAGAAGACCGCATCAAGTCGCGCTTGCAATGGGGGCTCGTCGTTGACCTTCACCCAACGGACTACGAACTGCGCTTGGGCATCCTTCAACAGAAGGTCGAGAACTACAAATCCCAGTACCAAGAGTTGCAAATCTCCGACGGTGTTTTGGAATTTCTGGCGCACCGCATCTCAAACAATGTGCGCGTCCTGGAGGGCGCACTGACCCGCCTCTTCGCGTTCGCATCACTGGTTGGCCGTGAGATTACGTTGGATATGGCGCAGGAAAGTCTCGCTGACATTCTGCGCCAATCCGACCGCAAGGTCACAATGGACGAGATCATGCGCAAGACCTGTGACTACTACAACGTGCGGATGTCCGACATGATGTCGCCCAAGCGGTCTCGTAACATCGCGCGGCCTCGCCAGATGGCGATGTGGCTGGCCAAGCATCTGACGCAGCGGTCCTATCCTGAGATCGGCAAACGCTTCGGGGGTCGTGACCACACGACCGTTATCCACGCGGTTCGCAAGATCGAGGAGCTGAAGGCGCAAGACAGTCAGGTTGCTGAAGACGCGGAGCTTCTGCGACGTATGCTTGAGGCTTGACCCCAGCGCGGTAACGGCGGACATTCTAAATTAACAATTGCATTGACGGGCGGAGAGGGTACCTTCTCCGCCCCGACTGTCTAAAAAGGGACTTTGCCCGATGAAAATCAGTGTCGAACGCAGCGTGCTATTGAAGGCCGTAGGCCAAGCCCAATCCGTCGTTGAGCGCCGGAACACAATTCCGATTTTGGCCAACGTACTGATCGAAGCCGAGGGCAACACCGTCAGCTTCCGCGCGACGGACCTTGATATCGAAGTCGTCGACAAAGCCGCCGCGCAAGTCGAACGTGCAGGGGCCACCACGGTCTCCGCGACCACGCTTCATGAGATCGTGCGCAAGCTTCCTGACGGGGCCTTGGTCTCGCTTTCAGACGATGGCACCTCCGGGAGGCTTACGGTTGAGGCGGGGCGGTCCAATTTCTCGCTAGCAACGTTGCCGAAGGAAGACTTTCCGGTGATGGCATCGTCGGAGTACGAGTCGAATTTTTCGGCCTCGGCACCGGTGCTGCGCAGGCTTTTTGACAAGTCCAAATTCGCAATTTCTACTGAAGAAACAAGATATTATCTCAACGGCGTGTATATGCATGTGTCGGATGCAGATGGTGGAAAAGTTCTGCGGTGTGTGGCCACCGATGGTCACCGTTTGGCGCGAATTGATGCGGATCTGCCGTCTGATGCAGCAGGTATGCCGGGCGTCATTGTCCCCCGTAAGACTGTCGCGGAGCTCCGCAAATTGCTTGATGATGACGAGATGCAGATCGCGGTTTCCGTGTCGGAAACCAAAGTGCGGTTTGCAACGCCCGATATCACGCTGACGTCGAAAGTCATCGACGGAACCTTCCCCGACTACACCCGCGTTATTCCGCAAGGTAACACGCGCCAGATGACAGTAGAGGCAAAGGATTTCGCCACGGCGGTGGATCGTGTGGCGACGGTGTCTTCTGAACGCTCGCGTGCGGTGAAATTGCAGCTGTCGGAAGATAAGCTGGTCCTGTCGGTCAATGCTCCCGATTCAGGTGCGGCTGAGGAAGAACTTGGCGTCGCGTACAGCGGCGAATTGCTGGAAATTGGGTTTAATGCCAAATACCTGCTCGAAATCGCTGGTCAAGTGGACCGCGAAAACGCGGTTTTCATGTTTAATTCCGCAGGTGATCCGGCTTTGATGCAGGAAGGCAATGACAGCTCTGCAATTTACGTTGTGATGCCGATGCGCGTTTGACGCGTGAATGAGCGCGCTTTTCCTCTCTGAACTGAAACTCTCGCATTTCAGATCGCATAAATCCGTTAACATTTCCTGTGACGGCAGACCAATCGCGATATTTGGATCAAACGGCGCGGGCAAAACCAATATTTTGGAAGCGATATCAATGCTCTCGCCGGGGCGCGGCTTGCGGCGGGCGAAGGCTGATGAAATTGCCCGGGCGCCGGAACATGTTGGCTGGAAGGTTTCGGGCGTCTTGCACTCGTTGGGGCAAATCCACGAGGTTGAAACGCGGGCGGAACATGGTGCCAACCGTGCTGTTTTCATTGGCGAAAAGACGGCCCCGCAAGTGGCGCTTGGGCGCGTTGCGAGGGTCGTTTGGCTGATCCCGGCGATGGACCGGCTGTGGCTGGAAGGCGCGGAAGGGCGACGGCGTTTTCTGGATCGAATTACGTTGAGCTTTGAGCCTAAACATGCTGAAGTTTCAGTGGCTTACGAGAAAGCGATGCGGGAGAGGAACAGGTTGCTGAAGGACATGGTGCGGGACGCCATGTGGTACAAAGCACTGGAGGACCAGATGGCGGAGGCAGGGGCGGCGATTATATCTAATCGTTCCAATGCGTTAGCGCGGTTGCAGCAGGCTATGGACAGCGCGCAGACAGCCTTTCCGACGGCGGAGTTGTCGATTGATGGTGATTTGATTGATGGAAAAGCAAGTCTTCTCAATGCGTTAGAGACGTCACGTCCGCAGGATTTGAGGGCAGGGCGCACGCTGGTGGGGCCGCACAGGGTGGACATGCTGGCGATTTACAAGGCCAAGAATATCGAAGCAAAACAATGTTCTACGGGGGAACAGAAGGCGTTATTGCTGTCGCTGATCCTTGCCAATGCGCGCGCGTTGTCGGAGGACTTTGGCGCACCGCCGATCATGTTGCTGGACGAAGTCGCAGCGCATCTAGATGCGGACCGCCGCGCCGCGCTTTATGATGAAATTTGTGCTTTAAAAGCACAGGCTTGGATGACAGGAACGGGGGCGGAGCTGTTCGAGGAACTGGGCGGCAGGGCGCAGCATTTTGAGGTTTCTGATGCAGAAGATGGATCGGTTGTTAACCATGTTTGAGGGGTGTGTAGAAAGCGTCTTCCTTGCATTTAGACAGCGTATAGACACTGTATTGCCACGCCCATGACCGTTAGCGCCTACGAACTTTTATTCTACGCCGGCGGACTTTTTGTCCTTTTCTTAACGCCCGGACCTGTATGGGTGGCACTTTTGGCGCGCGCGATGTCGGGCGGGTTCCATGCGGCATGGCCATTAGCCTTGGGGGTCGTCGTGGGGGACGTGATCTGGCCGTTGGTGGCGATCTTGGGCGTCACGTGGCTGGTCGATCAAGTCAGCTGGTTCATGGATGTGCTGCGCTGGGTTGCGGTGGTCATGTTCGTTGGTATGGGTGTGCTGTTGATCCGCAATGCGGACAAGCAGTTGTCGGAAAACTCAAGGCTGACCCGTCCGGGGATGTGGGCGGGTTTCATGGCGGGCGTGGCAGTGATCCTGGCCAATCCGAAGGCGGTGCTGTTCTACATGGGCGTGCTGCCGGGCTTCTTTGACCTGACACAGGTCACGTGGCTGGACATAGCGGCGATCATGTTCCTGAGCATGTTGGTGCCGCTTGTGGGCAATCTGGTGCTGGCCTTGTCGGTGGACAGGGTGAGGGGGCTGCTGAAGTCCCCCGGTGCGTTGCGACGTATGAACGTGATTGCCGGGTGGTTGTTGATCGGTGTTGGCGTCGTTATCGGCGTAAGCTAGCGGGTTGGACCTGCCAGCCAGGGATGCAGATAAGGCTCAAGCCGGTCTTCGATGCTGTTGGCATTGTGCAAGACGCAGAATTTCAGGGCCATGGCTTGGATCATGAACGCCTGCACCCCCTCTGCCAAAAGCTCGGCAGATGTGTCGGCGCGGATCACTGTGCCCTGCAATGGCGTGATCCAGCGGATCAGAAGCTCAACCTGGTGGCCGAAATTGACCGAGATGAGTTCGGTCGTCTCAATCTGCAACGCGCCTGAATAGCGCAGGATCAGATCAAATACAGCGCGGTCTTGCGCCATGAATTCCATCAAAGGCGATAGCGCCCGGGCGATGCCGGTGATCGTTTGCGGCGGCGGGCCTTCGGCAATGGCCGAGAGAATGTGCTCCATTTCTTGGCCAGCGAGCAGAGCCATCAAGCGATCTTTGTCCTCAAAGTGCGAGAAGAACGTGCCTTTGGCGACCTTGGCCTGCGACACCACATCCTCAACGCGCAGGCCGCCATACCCATCGCGCGCAATGATTTTGGTGGCTGCAGCGATCAGTTTGTTACGGGTTTCAATCCGGCGCTTCTGGGGGGCTCGTGTCGTCATGCCTGCAATATCGCAGTTAATATGACCGTGGTCAAATAAAGTAATTGACCGCGGTCAATTTATTATCCTAAAGAAGTGACCATGGTCATTTTAAAGGAGAATCAACATGAACCGGAAACGTATATTGGTGTTGGACGGGCACCCGGGCGGACGCTCATTGTCGGGGCTTTTCACGAAAACCTACGCGGACGCCGCTGTGGCAGCAGGCCATGATGTGCGCCATATGCGTCTATCAGACATGCAATTTGACATGGATTTTGGCGACGGGGGTTACAAGAACCACAAACCCTTAGAGCCAGTGCTGGAAGACTTCCTGACCAGCCTTGAATGGGCCGAGCATTTCGTCGTTTCGACGCCCATGTGGTGGGGCGGCCTGCCCGCGAAACTGAAGGGCTTGTTTGATCGCACTTTGCTGCCGGGGCGGGCCTTTGACACGCGGGTCACCAAGATGGGTATGCCGACCCCGATGCTGACCGGCAAAACCGCGCGCGTGATCCTGACATCGGACACCCCGATGTGGGCGATGCGCTGGCTATATCGTCGCGCCCTGATGCATCAGACCACCAACCAAGTCATGAAATTTTGCGGTTTGAAGCCGACGCGCTACACCTACTTTTCAGGGGCGACCAATGCCGACGCGCCTCAGGTTTCGTGTTGGTCCAAGCAGCTGGAAGCGCTTGGCGGATCGGCCGCTTGAGGCGGTTTGGGCTGGCGGGCCCGCACCAAGCCCGTCAGCCACAATATATTGCGCCTATTGCGTGACAAACCCGCTGAAAAAGCCTATATTTCGGGCAAATTTAGCGGGAAAGACCTCATGGCCGACGACAATAACAATCAAGAAGACTACGGCGCCGATTCTATCAAGGTTCTCAAGGGCTTGGAGGCGGTGCGCAAGCGGCCCGGGATGTATATCGGGGATACGGATGACGGCTCTGGTTTGCACCATATGGTCTATGAGGTCGTCGATAACGGAATTGACGAAGCGCTGGCCGGTCACGCGGATGCGGTGAATGTGAAAATCCATGATGACGGGTCAGTTTCTGTGTCTGATAACGGGCGGGGTATTCCAGTGGGTATCCACGAGGAAGAGGGCGTTTCCGCCGCCGAAGTGATCATGACCCAGCTGCATGCGGGGGGCAAATTCGACAGCAACTCTTACAAGGTGTCGGGCGGTCTGCACGGGGTTGGTGTATCGGTTGTGAACGCGTTGAGCGACTATCTGGAGTTGCGAATTTGGCGCGAGGGCAAGGAGCATATCGCGCGGTTTGAACATGGCGACACGGTCAAGCATCTGGAGGTGGTCGGCGACACCGACCAGACGGGGACCGAGGTGCGGTTTCTGGCCTCGTTGGAGACGTTTTCCAACCGCGACTACGTGTTTGAGACGCTGGAAAAGCGGCTGCGCGAACTGGCGTTCCTGAATTCCGGCGTGCGGATCATTCTGACCGACGAACGGCCTGTCGAGCATCTGCGCACCGAGCTCTATTACGAAGGCGGCGTGAAGGAATTTGTGAAATACATCGACCGCTCCAAGCAGGCGATGATGCCGGAGCCGATTTACGTGGTCGGCGAGAAGGACGAGATCGGCGTTGAGGTCGCGATGTGGTGGAACGACAGCTACCACGAGAACGTGCTGCCGTTCACCAACAACATCCCGCAACGCGACGGGGGCACCCATATGGCGGGGTTCCGGGGCGCGCTGACACGGACGATTAACGCCTATGCGCAGTCGTCAGGGATCGCGAAGAAGGAGAAGGTGTCGTTCACCGGCGACGACGCGCGGGAAGGTTTGACCTGCGTTTTGTCGGTGAAGGTGCCGGACCCGAAATTCAGCTCTCAGACCAAGGACAAGCTGGTGTCATCCGAGGTGCGGCCTGCGGTCGAGAGCCTGATGAACGAAAAGCTGACGGAGTGGTTTGAAGAGAACCCGAACGAGGCGAAGGTGATCGTGACCAAGATCATCGAGGCCGCACATGCGCGCGAAGCCGCACGCAAGGCCCGCGAACTGACGCGACGCAAGACTGCGTTGGACGTGAATTTCCTGGCGGGCAAGTTGAAGGATTGTTCCGAGAAGGACCCCTCAAAGACTGAAGTCTTCCTGGTGGAGGGGGATTCCGCTGGTGGGTCGGCGCAGACGGGACGGGACCGGCAGACGCAGGCGATCCTGCCACTGAAGGGCAAGATTTTGAACGTGGAACGCGCGCGGTTTGACCGGATGCTGGGGTCTCAGGAGATCGGCAATCTGGTGATGGCGCTGGGCACCGGGATCGGGCGCGACGAGTTCGACATTTCCAAGCTGCGCTACCACAAGATCGTCATCATGACGGACGCGGATGTGGACGGGGCGCATATTCGCACGCTGCTGCTGACCTTCTTCTACCGCCAGATGCCGGAACTTATTGAGAACGGGCATTTGTTTATCGCGCAGCCGCCTTTGTACAAGGTCTCGCGCGGGAAATCTGAGGTGTATCTGAAGGATCAGGCCTCGATGGAGGAGTACCTGATCGAGCAGGGTATCGAAGGTGCCGTATTGAAGCTGCAATCGGGCGAAGAAATTGTGGGGCAGGATTTGCGGCGCGTGGTCGAAGAGGCGCGGATGGTGAAGCGCATTCTGGCGGCCTTCCCGACGCATTACCCGCAGCACATTTTGGAGCAATCGGCGATTGCGGGGGCGTTTGACGGGCGCAAGCTGGAGGCGGACCTGCAGGGCGTGGCGGATACGGTGGCCAAGCGGCTGGACCTAATCGCGCTGGAATATGAGAAGGGCTGGCAGGGCCGGCCGACGCAGGACAAGGGGATCCGCCTGTGGCGCGTGCTGCGCGGTGTGGATGAGGTACGTATCTTGGATGGCGGCGTGCTGCGGTCGGGCGAGGCGCGTCGGCTGGGGCAGATGACGCCTTCACTGCAGGAAACCTATTCGCAGCCCGCGCAATTGGTGCGCAAGGACCGGATGCAACCGGTGTTCGGGCCGATTGATTTGCTGCAGTCGATTTTGGAAGAGGGCGAAAAGGGGCTGTCTTTGCAGCGCTATAAGGGGCTGGGCGAGATGAACCCGGACCAGCTGTGGGAGACGACGCTGGACCCCGATGCACGAGTGCTGTTGCAGGTGAAGGTGGAGGACATGGCGGAGGCTGATGATATCTTCACCAAGCTGATGGGCGACGTGGTGGAGCCACGGCGCGAATTCATTCAGACCAATGCGCTTTCTGTGGAAAACCTGGACTTCTAGAGAATTGTGCGCGTATCCGCGCGTTTGATGCCTCAGACCCCCTCCTGACCTCCCCCGGTTTCGGGGGAGAGAGCCCATTGGCGGGCCTACCCCGTAATATCCGTGTTAGTGATTGGCGCTGGCGGTGGATGCCTCCGGCGGGCATATTTGGGCCAAGATGAAACTGGGGTGAGCACTGTGATTGAGACCGACATTCTGATTGTGGGTGGTGGCCCGGCAGGGCTGTCCGTGTCGGCGCATCTGTCAGGCCTGACCTCAGTCGTGGTGCATCAGGACCGCGAGATCGGCAAGCCGGTGCGCACCTCAGGCGGGTCCTGGCTGGCAGATGCGCAGAGGTTAGGTATCCCCGAAGACCTGTACCAGCGCGTTGACCGGCTGGATGTGTATTCGGACACGCGCAAGATCGCGTTGGATATCACGGACGCGCCTGGCGTGGTGTTCGATATTACCAATTTGTATCAATGGCTTGCCTCTCAAGCGACGTCAGAGATCCATTGTGCCACCAAGTTTTTGCGCACCGAGAAGGTCGCGAATGGCTACCTGTCCACCGTGCGCACGGCGGGCAAGGGAGAGTGGCAGATCAAGTCGCGCCAGATTGTCGACGCATCGGGTTGGCACTGTACTGTGCTGGAAAGCCTTGGGCTAAACACACGGCCCGCCCGCGAAGGGGTGGGCATCGAATATGAATATCCTGTCGACGATTTGGACATGAACCGCGCGATCCTGTTTTTTGGCTCCTTCGCGCTGGCGGGTTACGGCTGGGCCTTCCCCACCAATTACGGAACGGTCCGGCTTGGGGTTGGGGTGGTCAGCGCGGCCTCGGAGCAGAGCTTGCGGGAGATGATGAACGCGCTTTTGGCATCGGACCTGCTAAAGCGCATGGGTATTCCGGCTCCTGAAGGCGAGCATGTGAACGCCGGCACGATCCCGTCGGTCGCTTATGAAAAGACGCTTGTGTACGGCGACGTGGTGCGGGTGGGTGACAGCGCAAATATGGCGACCCCGACCCTGGGCGAGGGGTTGCGCATCTGCATCGAACAAGGGCGACTGTTGGGGGACGCGTTGTCCAAGCAGACACCTAGGGCGCTGAAAGCGTGGGAGCGGCAGGCCAACGGCAAGCTGGCGCTGAAATACCGGGTTGGCTTCTGGGTCAATCAGGCCGCGACGCAATATACGCCCGCCCAGTGGGAACGATCCTTGCGGCGCATGGAGAAGCTGCCGCCGGCCGAGTTGGTCGAGTATTTCAAGAATGATTTCACCACCAGCATGATTGTGCGCCGCGTGGCGCTGCTGGTCTGGCGGAAGTTGAAGGACCGGGTGTTCAGAGCTTAGGTTGGTTGACCCGTTTTGAGAGTTTTTCAGCGGATTCGACGCGTTCCGAATAGCGGTCGACGAGGTCTTCCTTGATGTCGCGGGTGAGCAAGGTGAAGCGCATCAGCTCCTCCATCACATCGACCATGCGGTTGTAATAGGGCGAGGGGCGCATGCGGCCTTTGGGGAATTCGTCCCATGCCTTTGGGGTGGAGAACTGGTTTGGGATGGTGAGTAGGCGCATCCACCGGCCCAGGATACGCAGCTGGTTAACCGTGTTGAAGGATTGGCTGCCGCCATTGACCTGGCCGATGGCCAGCGTCTTACCTTGGGTTGGGCGAACGCCACCCATAGAGAGCGGGATCCAGTCGATCTGCGCCTTCATGATGCCAGTCATCGCCCCGTGGCGTTCGGGGCTGACCCAGACCATGCCGTCGCAGTTTGTGACCTTTTCGCGGAGTTCTGCCACTTTCGGGTGTTTCTCGTCCGTGCTGTCATCGGGCAGGGGCAGGCCGGAGGGATTGAACGTGTCGGTTTCCGCGCCGAGCATTTGCAAAATACGGGCGCATTCCTCGGACGCCATGCGGGAATAGGAATATTCGCGCAGCGAGCCGTACAGCATCAGGATTTTCGGGGCCGGGCCTTCGAAAGGGACCGCGTGGAACTGCGCCTCGTGGATGTTGGGCGTGCTGTTATCCAAGGTGCTTTTCCCCGCGCTGATGGGCCAGCACGATCTGCTTTTGGCGGTCGCGGAAGCGGGCTTTGTCCTTGTCTGACGTCTCGTCAATGCAGAGGTGGCAGGTGACGCCGGCCTCGTATTCGGGGCGTTTGATGTCCTCGGGTTGCAGGGGGCGCCGGCAGGCGTAGCAGAGTTTGTGCGAGCCTTCTTTCAGCCCGTGCCCGACGGAGACGCGGCCGTCGAAGACGAAGCATTCGCCGTCCCAAGTGGATTGACCTTCGGGGATGCGTTCGAGGTATTTCAGGATACCGCCCTTGAGGTGGAAGACCTCTTCCACGCCTTGGCCCAGCAGGTAGTTGGTGGATTTTTCGCAGCGGATGCCGCCGGTGCAGAACATGGCGACGCGTTTGTTGTGGAAGCGGTCTTTGTTGGCTTCCCACCATGCGGGGAATTCGCCGAAGGACTTGGTTTCGGGGTCGATGGCGTTTTTGAAGGTGCCGATGGCGACCTCGTAATCATTGCGTGTGTCGATGACGGCGACGTCGTCTTGCGCGATCAGGTCGTTCCAGTCTTCGGGTTCGACGTAGTGGCCGGTTCCGGCCAACGGGTCGACATCGGGCTGGCCCATAGTGACGATCTCGCGTTTCAGACGGACCTTCATGCGGTTGAAGGGGGCCTCGGAGGCGTGGGATTCTTTGTGTTCCAGGGTTTCGCAGCCGGGGAGTTGGCGGAGATGCCGCAGCAGCGCGTCAATGCCCGCGCGGGTGCCTGCGACGGTGCCATTGATGCCCTCACGCGCGACCAGCAGCGTGCCCTTGGTGTTGTGGTCGTCGCAGATTTTGGCGATTGCGGGGCGCAGCGCGTCGGGATCATCGAAACGCGTGAAGTGGTAGAGGGCGACGACAATGTACATGGGGGTCGAGATACGAGCCTTGCGCGTTGCATTCAAGGGGGGCTGCGCGTAGCAATTTGGGGGACTTATGGGAGATGGCGCATGCGTGACGCGGATGAGGCGTTGATTGTGATCGACGTGCAGAACGATTTCTGCCCGGGCGGGCGGCTGGCCGTAACAGGCGGCGACGAGATTGTGGGCGGGATCAACGCGTTTATGGATGAGTTTGGCGTGGTGGTGCTGACGCAGGATTGGCACCCGGCAGGGCATTCGTCCTTTGCCTCGTCGCATCGGGCAGAGCCGTTTTCTGTGACGCAGATGCAGTATGGGCCGCAGGTCTTGTGGCCGGATCATTGTGTGCAGGGGTCCGAGGGGTCCGCGTTTCATCCTTCGCTGCGCGTTGACCGGGCGCAGATGATCGTGCGCAAGGGATTTAGGGCAGAGGTGGACAGCTATTCGGCGTTTTTCGAGAATGACCATGTGACACCCACGGGGCTGGGCGGCTATTTGTCCGAGCGGGGTGTGAAGCGGCTGACCATGGTGGGGTTGGCCACGGATTATTGCGTCAACTTTTCCGCGGTAGACGCGGCAAAACTGGGGTTTGACGTGGTGGTGGAGACCGCCTTGTGCCGGGCCATTGCAGATGACAGTCTGGCCGAGGCCATGAACGGCATGGCGGCGGCTGGAGTGTCGGTAAATGGTTGATATCGCGACACGAGTTTACAACCACAAGTGGAAGATCGACCCGATTGTGCGATCTCTGATCGACACGGATTTCTACAAGCTGCTGATGTGCCAGTCGGTGTTTCGCAACAAACGGGACACCCACGTGACCTTCTCGTTGATCAATCGCTCAAAAGACATTCGGCTGGCCGAAATTGTGGATGAGGGGGAGCTGCGCGAGCAGCTGGACCATGTGCGATCCCTGTCGCTGTCGCGGGGGGAGAGCACCTTTCTGCGGGGCAATACATTTTACGGCAAGCGGCAGATGTTCCGACCCGATTTCATGGAGTGGTTCGAAGGCTTCCGCATGCCCGCCTACCATCTGGAGAAGCGCGATGGGCAGTATGAGCTGACCTTTGAGGGCAAATGGCCGGAGGTGATGCTGTGGGAAATTCCGGCGCTGGCGATCTTGATGGAATTGCGGTCCCGGGCGGTGCTGAAGGGGATGGGCCGGTTTGAGCTGCAAGTGCTTTATGCCCGCGCGATGACCAAGGTTTGGGAAAAGGTTGAGGCATTGCAACCGGTTGACGGGCTGCGGCTGGCGGATTTTGGCACGCGGCGCCGGCACAGTTTCATGTGGCAGGATTGGTGCGTGCAAGCGATGCAGGAGGGGCTGGGTGACAAGTTCGTTGGCACCTCCAACTGCCTGATCGCCATGCGGCGCGAGGTGGAAGCGATTGGCACCAACGCGCATGAATTGCCGATGGTCTATTCCGCATTGGCCGGGGATGACGACGCGTTGAAACAGGCCCCTTACGACGTGCTGGCGGACTGGCATGAGGAACATGAGGGCAATCTGCGGATCATTTTGCCCGATACCTACGGGTCGGAAGGGTTTTTGCGGGATGCGCCGGACTGGCTTGCGGGCTGGACAGGGATACGGATTGATTCAGGGGACCCGGCGGCGGGCGCAGAGATGGCGATCAACTGGTGGCAATCGCGCGGTGAAGACCCGCGCGAGAAACTGGTGATCTTCTCTGACGGGCTGGACGTGGGGAAAATCATCGAATTGCAGGCGCAGTTCAAAGGCCGCGTGCGGGTGTCCTTTGGTTGGGGCACGATGCTGACCAATGATTTCCGCGGACTGGTACCCGATGACCGCCTGAAAGCCTTTTCATTGGTATGTAAAGCCGTAGAGGCCGACGGCAAGCCGACGGTGAAGCTGTCGGACAATCCGAACAAGGCCATGGGACCGGCATTGGAGATTGAGCGCTACAAACGGGTGTTCAATGTCGGCGCGCAGGCGGAGATGGACGTGGTGGTTTGAACGGGCAAGACTTTTGAAAAAAGTCTTCAGAAAAACTCTTCGAGGAAGAGTTTTGCGCCGCGCGCGCGGATATTTTCAAACATGGGAAGTCAGGTAGCGTCTCGCGCAGGTGAGGGCGCGCTCTGCGTAGAAGCGTTGGCGGGGGTCGGAGGCCTCGGCACGGGAGATGATCCAGCCGCATGACGCCATGGCGCGGAGCATGATGAAGAGCGGCATGAGTTCGGTGCTGCAGCCGTAACCCTTGCACAGCGCATGCGTGATGTCAGAGAGTTTGGCATGTTCGGCATGCTGGATCAGGGCGGTGCCAAGATCGTAGAGCCTATAGCCAACCGCACTGTCATCAAAGTCGATGATATGCAGACCCGACGCATTTTGCAGGACGTTTTCCTGTAACAGATCGGCATGGATGAGACCTTCGTCCAAGCCTTTGATTTCAAACAATTGCTGCGCAGCATTCTTGCGGGCCATTTGCAGCAAATCCCGCTCCGCTTTGGTCAGAGCGGGGTTGGTCCAGAACCGGCCCCAATGCGGATCTGCGCCGAGCAGCGCATCTACATTCCACGCGGGCCGCGCAATGCCGGTGGTGTCGATCAGGTCAGTGGCCCGGTGCATCTTCGCGATGAGATGGCCGAGATGCTGATACAACGCCAATTGCTTTTCGAACGTGCCTTCAAACGGCTTTCCATTTGCGCCAATCGGCGTTGCGTTGATCCAGCGGACCATGGAGGCGGTGCGCCCAGTGCTGAGCGTAACGGTAAGCGCGCCTGTCTCCGTACGCAGCGGCTCGGGACAGGGGAACGCATGAAAGCGCGCAAGCTCTTCGGTCCAGCGCAGCTCGGACGAGATGAAATCCACGGATTGATAGCCCTGACGATGCAGCCTGAGCGCGGCGCGGCCGCCGGTTTCCAAGGTCAGATCGAAAACCGCATTTTCCCGGTCGCGCACCAGTTTTGGCGGGGCCGTCAGCGCGCCCCAATGTGCCGCCGCCTCATGCGCCAAGGCCAGGGCGTCAGTCATAGGGCGTGTCATCAAGCACTTGCTCCAGCGTGTCGATGGCCAGATTGGCATGGTCGATGCCAAATGGCATAGGCGGGCGCATTTTCAATGTGTTCATCTCACGCCCTATGCGGTTCATCAACACGCCGTTTGCCAGCATGCCTTCGACCACCTGCGCCGCAAAACCGGTCGCGGGGCTGCCGTCCCGATGCGCAAACTCGACGCCGAAGAACAGCCCGGCACCACGCGCCTCCGCCTTCAGGGGGTGGTCGATGGCGTGCAACCGCGTCAGTGCGTGCTGACCAACTATCGCGGCGTTTTGCTGCAAATTGTCCTGCTCGATCACATCGAGCGTCGCCATGGCTGCGGCGCAGCTGACCGGATTGCCGCCAAACGTGTTGAAATAGCCAAACGCCTCGCGAAACGCGGTCATGATGTCGGGGCGGGCGATGGTAGCGGCACATGGGTGCCCGTTGGCCATTGGCTTGCCGATGGTGACCACGTCGGGTGCGAAGCCCAGCCATTCGTGGCCCCAGAAATGCGAGCCGAGCCTGCCGAAACCGGGCTGCACCTCGTCGCACAGGATGAGACCGCCAGCACGCCGGACAGCGTCGGTCGTGGGATCCAGAAACCCGGGCGCGACCGTAGGTATGCCCTCATTGGCGAAGCTGGGGCAGAGCATAATGCCGGCAAAGCCGTGACCGGCCCGTTCCAGCTCGTCGATAGCGCGGGCCACGTTTTCAGCAAAGGCCTGCGGCTGTGCGTCCAGGGTTCCGCTGACCGGGGCGAGCGAGTTTGGCGCGGGGACCAGCCGAATATTGCCCGGGTAGCCCCCAATGGGCGGCCTCCGGGTCGACAGCTGCGAGGTCGCCGCGGTGTTGCCATGATAGGTGTTGTCTGTGGCAATGATGCCTGTCTTGCCTGTGACCGAATGGGCCATGCGCAGCGCAATGTCATTTGCCTCCGACCCCGTGCAGACCATGATGAGTTGGCTCAGATCGTGATTCAGCGTTGCCGTCAGCCGGTCGCCGTAGTCCAAAATGCCCTCATGCAGATAGCGGGTGTGGGTGTTCAGCGTGCTGGCTTGGCGTGCGATCGCCTCGACCACATGCGGATGGCAATGCCCGACATGGGGGACATTGTTGTAGCAATCGAGATATTTGCGCCCATCCGCATCCCACAACCAGACCCCTTCGCCGCGCACCAGATGCACCGGGTTCTCGTAGAATGTGGGCAGGTTCGGGCCGAGCCGGTTGGCCCGGCGGGCCAGCAGGTCAGTCGTCATAACTTACTTTTCCGCGCAGGTTTTTCACCTCGCCGCGCTGCTTCTTGGCGGCGATGCGGCGTTTCTTGGAACCCAAGGTTGGCCGGGTGGCGATACGCCGTTTTGGTCTTTGCAAAGCAGCAAGGATCATGTCGCGCAGCCGCGTCTCGGCCAGTTCGCGATTGCGCGCCTGGCTGCGGGTGTCCTGCACCTGGATGACCAGCGCCCCGTCATTGGTCCACTTGCGTCCAGCGATACGCCTTAGCCTGGCCTTGGCGAAAGGCGGCAGGTTGGGGGAGCGTTCCGCTTCGAATCGTAACTCGACGGCGGTGGAGACCTTGTTGACGTTTTGTCCCCCGGGGCCGGATGCGCGCACGAATTGCTCGGTTAGCTCCCAGTCCTCGATGGTGATTTGGTCGTTAATCTGGATCATGGCGCCAAGCGTAGCCGGTTTTTGTGCAAGTCAAAACGCTATCATCGTGTAACCGTTAGCAATTTCCTCACGATTTGGGCTCAGGACAGGGCGGACAACCATTTTCTGAGGATGTTGATGTTTAACCTGCGGACATTGCTGGGACTATTGCTTGCATCCGGCATCACGACATTGACCGCTGCGTTCATGCTGCGCAACGATGCGGCGCAAGAAGAAGACCTATTGCGCGCGGAAGCCCTCAACGCCCGTGACCTGATTGTTCATGACCTAAAAGTGCGCGTCTCGGCCATTGAAAGGATGGGGCGCCGCATCGCAGGCAGCGACGGGTTGACCGGGGAGCAATTCGATCTGGAAGCAGACAGCTACCTGCGAGATATGCCGGGCTTCTGGGCGTTGGGCTGGGTGGACACGGATTATGTTCTGCGGCACGGCGCACCGGCACGTGCAGAACGGCTTGTCGGTGTGTCGCTGGCCGATATCGGCAAGGGACGGCTGGAACTGGCGCAACGCGCCGCGGCCAGCACCATGATTGAACTTAGCCCGCCGGTGATCTTGAACGGGGACCAGACGATGGGGTTCGTCGGCGCGAAGTCTGTCTGGCGTGGTGATGACTGGATTGGGACCCTGTGGGTTGTGTTCAAAGCGTCAGAATGGATCGAAAATCTGTATTTCGGCGCGGGCAGCGACATGATGCGCGACATCAGCTTTGCGGTGATGTTGGACGGAGAACCGATTTATCTGACCCCAGACTTTCAGGCGTCAGAGGCGCGCAGCGCGACTGCCCCCGCCATCCCGTTTGGCAACAGCAAGCTGTCAGTGCAGGTGAAGGCAACAGAGGCATTCCGTGCCAAATCCAGCAATAGCCTTACCTATATCGTCTCTGCATTGGTAGGCGTGTTGGCCCTCAGCTCTACCATTGCGGTCTTCGCGCTGCGCGGGTCCATGGTGCAGGGGCGTCGCGCGGCGCAGGCCAACGAAGACCTGACGCGCACAAACAGAAGGATGCATCTGGAGGTGAGTCAACGCCGCAAGGCGGAGGTCGAGGCCAAGCGTTCCAGCGCTGCAAAGTCCCAGTTTCTCAGCACCATGAGCCATGAGATCCGCACCCCGATGAATGGGGTTTTGGGGATGGCAGAGTTGTTAAGCAACACAAAGATGGAGAAGACCCAGCGCGGCTATGTTGACGCGATCGAACAGTCGGGGCGCGCCTTGATGGTGATGATTTCGGACATGCTGGATTTCTCAAAGTTCGAATCAGGCGAGATTGACCTGACGCCGGAGCCCACCGATGTCAGGGCGCTGATTGCCGAAGCCGCCGACATGCTGACCGCGAATGCGGAGAAGAAGGGGCTGCTTATCCGCTTTTGCCCGGACAACAATCTACCCGCCGAAGGGATGTTCGACCGCGCCTATTTGCGGCAAGTGGCGGTCAACCTGATCCGCAATGCGATCAAATTTACAAATGCCGGGGTCATCACCGTTGGCCTGTCCTACGAAGACGGGCTTGTCTTGAAGGTGAAAGACACCGGCATCGGCATAGCGCCCGAAAAAATTAAAGCGATATTTGAAGAGTTTGAGCAAGCAGATGGCGACACGTCGCGCCCATACGAAGGCACCGGATTGGGCCTGTCGATCGTCGACAGGTTGGTGCGCGCGATGGATGGCGAGATTGAGGTGAACTCAAAGGTCGGAGAGGGGTCAGAATTTACGCTGCGGCTGCCATGGGACATCCCGGCCAATCCGCTACCGTCGCACACCCGAACGGACGAACCTGCCGCACGGTCTGCCGCCGATTTGAAAGCCGCCAAGGTGCTTCTCGCTGAAGACAACCTGACCAATCAACGCATTGTATCGGCCTTTCTGCGGGGAACCGTGGACCGACTTGATATTGCCAATGATGGTATTGAGGCGCTTCAGCTGTACCGTAGCGGCGTGTATGATGCGGTTTTGATGGATGTGTCCATGCCGAACCGGAACGGGTTCGAGACCACCAAACTTATCCGCCAGCTCGAACGGTACCGGGCGGAACGGACAACCCCGATCATCGGGTTCACCGCAAATTGCGGCAAGGAGGACCAGCAGAAATGCCGGGAGGCAGGCATGGATGACGTATTGGCGAAACCCGCCACCAAAACCGAGTTGGCCGACCGGCTGGCGCATTGGGTCGGGCGACCCTCAACGGTTGGCCTGGCTCTGGCCGCAAACGCCTAACCGAGGGTTGCGCGGCGGGCCCAAAAGAAAGGGCCGCTGACAGCGCAGCGACCCTTCCGAGATCTGATGGAGGTGGGGTCAAATGGAAAGACCTGGTACCTCGGTGTGGTTCAGGGGACTGCCCCTAAAAGCGCACCTCCGCACCTTGTTTGACACCTTGCTCCAATATCACTCTAGACATGGACACCTCCTTTCTCTGGTTGCTGTTACCAAGGATGGTGCCACATCTTGTGCATAACTCAAGAGATTTTTACGCGTGCCCTTGTGAAAATTTTGTAACGAACATGCGGAACGGGACCAAAGCCACAAGCGCGACGCCGAGTTTGACGCCCCAGTCCGCAATCGCCAGGGACACCCAAAGAGGCAAAACAGGGCCTTGTCCAAGCAAGGGAACGGCCTCCCATGACCAGCTGATAGCGGCATCCGCGCCGGCGCCGAAAAACGTGACAGAGGCGGAAAAAGCAAGGGTGAAGAAAATTGCGGTGTCGACGGTGGAGCCGATCAGAGTGGAGGCCAACGGCGCTTTCCACCACGCGCCGGCGCGCAGCTTGTCAAAGATTGAAACGTCCAACATCTGCGCAGTCAGGAAGGCAATGGCGGAGGCCACGGCGATGCGCAGCGGCACGGCAGGCCCAAATTCCAGCATGATTTGCGACCCGATCAGCGAGCAGAGGATGCCGACGACAAACCCAACAAATACAACACGCCGTGCGGCGGAGACGCCGTAGATGCGGTTCATCACATCGGTGATCAGAAACGCGATCGGGTAGGTGAACGCCCCCCATGTCAGCCAGTTGCCGAACAGGAATTGCACAAGGACGTTTGAGGCAACCACAACGGCGGCCATGGCAAGAATGCCGGGGAGAAGACGTGTCATATCAGGGTTTCCGTTTTGACAAGGTGGCGGAGAACTTGGATTACCGGCGCGGTCTAGGGGATGCGCGGGCGGTGCGCAAGGATTGTTTAGGGCCCCGAAAATTGCGTGCAGCTGGCCGGCTCCGTCGGGATCTAGGGGCGCTGCCCCCGGCTGCGCCTCCCCCGGGATATTTTTGAACATGGGAAAATGAGCATCTTACCTCTTTTTGTTCGGGACCGGCGGGCTAGGTTGTATGCCACGAATAAGGAGACCCCGATGAGTGACCCTGAAGATGTGATCAACTGGCGGCGCCATGACGCCAGGTTGACCAGCTCCGGCCAGCCCACCGAGGCGCAGCTGGCGCAAATCAAAGCGCTGGGCGTGGCAGACGTGATAAACCTTGGGCCTCATAGCAACAAAGGCGCATTGGATGACGAGGCGGGGACGCTAGCCGAGCTTGGCATGCGCTACACCTACATCCCTGTCGATTTCGAGGCCCCGACATCGCAGGATTTTGACGCGTTTTGCGCCGCAATGGACCGGCTGCGCGATGCGCCGGTGCACGTGCATTGCATATACAACGCCCGCGTTTCAGCGTTTTTCTACCGCTATGCGAAAGAAGGGCTTGGCGGCGAAGTGGATCAGGCCTTTGCCCGAACGGACAGTATCTGGCGGCCCGGCGGGGTCTGGGCACGGTTCATCGGCAAGGCCGACGATGCCCCTCTTCCCAACCGTTACGCGGGCGAAGATTACTGAGCCGCCAAATTGGGGCTGCGTGCCATGGCCGGTTTTGTGCTAATCTTGCGCGATGTTGCGATTGACGAGAGAGACCAGAGCCATGCGGACCCCGACGAGCAGAGGAAAGAAGAAGGAAGCACCGATCAGGCGTCAATGCCACCGATGCAGCGGCACAGGGCTATCGCCGTGCCGCATTTGTTCAGGCTCGGGGAAGGTCATCAAAGGGTATGACCAGAATGGCGGCCCAAAATTTGGCATGTGCACAGGATGCATGGGCCGCAAGACCGGCCGATGCCCCACCTGCGGCGGCGAAAGGTTTCTATAGAAGCGGGGCCTAGACCCCGGCTTCGACGATAGCGTCGGCCAAAGTGGGGATCGTCGCCTCGTTCAGGCCCGCGATATTCATGCGGCTGTCGCCGACCATGTAGATGCCGTGGCTGACGCGCATAGCCTCGACCTGTTCCGGCGTCGCCCCGATGCGGGAGAACATGCCGCGGTGATCGGCGATGAAACCGAAGCGGTCAGACCCAGTACGTTTTTGCAACGTGGTCGCCAGCATCTGGCGTAGTTTCAGCATTCCGGTGCGCACGTCCTCCAGTTCCGCTGCCCAATCGGCGCGCAACGCGGGGTCTGTCAGGATCATCGTCACCAGCCGCGCGCCGTGATCGGGCGGGAAGGAGAAGTTCTGACGGTTCAGGAAGGCCAGCGTCTTTTGGTTGAGATCGGTTTTAGCCGTGTCTTGCGCGATGGCCATCAGGATGCCGACCCGTTCGCGGTAGACGCCAAAATTCTTTGAGCAGCTTGCACCGATCAGCAATTCCGGCTGGGTTTTGGCAAGGTGGCGCACGCCATAAGCGTCGGCCTCCAGCCCGTCTCCAAAGCCCTGATAGGCGATGTCGACGAAGGGGATCAGCCCTTTGGCCAGCAGCAGATCCGCGATCTCCTGCCATTGCTGCGCATTCAGGTTGGCGCCGGTCGGGTTGTGGCAGCAACCATGCAGCAGCACCACGTCACCGGGTTTTGCGTTCGACAGATCTGTCAGCATGCCGTTGAAATCGACTGCGCGGGCCGCCTCGTCGAAATAGCGGTATTCGGCCATGTTCATGCCGAGATATTTGATAATCGACGGGTGGTTCGGCCATGTGGGCGCGGAAATCCAGACAGTCGCATCGGGGGAAGCCATCCCGATCAATTCCAACCCCTGACGGATCGCACCAGTGCCACCGGGCGTTGCAGCGGCAGCGAAGTTTTCGACCGCCACGGTTTCGCCAAGGATCAGGTCCCGCATGGCGTGGTGAAAATTCACGTCTCCAACGAGGCCGGTGTAGGATTTGGTGTCTTCGACTTCCCACAGCCGCTTTTCCGCCTCTTTGACGGCGCGCATGATCGGGGTCAGCCCGGTGGCGTCTTTATAGACGCCGACGCCAAGATCGACCTTGGCCTCGCGCGGGTCGGCCTTGTAGGCGGCCATGAGCGCCAGAATTTTATCTGCGGGTTGCGGCTGAAGGTTTTCGAGCATGTCTTATCCGGTTTCGATTGGAAGTTGGTCAAACTGGCCCCATTCGGCCCATGACCCGTCATAAAGGGAGTGGTTGCGGTGGCCAATGCGTTCCAGCGCGAGTGAGAGGATTGCCGCCGTCACCCCCGACCCGCAGGTGGTGATGACGGGCTTGGTCAGGTCCGCGCCGGAGGCTTCGAACATGGTTTTCAGCTGCGGGATAGCTTTCATGGTGCCATCATCATTCAAAAGCGTGGCGTAATGCACATTGGTCGATCCGGGGATATGGCCGGCGCGCAGACCCGCACGTGGTTCAGGCTCAGAACCCGCAAACCGCGCCGGGCCGCGCGCATCAAGAATAGCGTGATCGCCCAGCTTGGCGGCGGCGGCCACCTGGGTCACGTCACGCACCAGATGGGCCTGGCGTTGCACGGTCATGTGGCGTTCTTTCAGCATCGGTGGCAGGTCTTCCGTCTCGCGCCCCTCTGCGACCCATTTGGGATACCCGCCGTCCAGCACCGCAATGTCGGTCTTGCCCATCAACCGGAACAGCCACCACACGCGTGCGGCAGAGAACATGCCTGCCCCGTCATAGACAACCACCTGATGCCCGTCGCCGACGCCCATGGCACGCAGGCGGGACATGAATTTTTCGACCGGCGGGGCCATGTGTGGCAGCGACGACCGCGTGTCCGAAATCTCGTCAATATCGAAAAACCGTGCGCCGGTGATGTGGCCGCGATCGTATTCGGCCTTCGGGTCGCGGTTCATGTCGGGCAGGTACCATGACGCGTCGATGACGCGCAGATCGGGGTCCTTGATATGCTTGGCCAGCCAGTCGGTGCTTACGAGGGTTTGCGGGTCGTCGGACATGTCTCACCTGCCATGTTGGGTCAGGGTCGAGTGGTATATTGAGGGCGGCAGGGAGTCTAGCAGGCGCTGCGGTTCAGAAAGAAGCTTATGCAGATCATAGCGGACAGCGGGATAATGAGGCTTAAACCCACTACAATCAAATCAGGCTCTATGACCTTCGCAAGAAAGACTGCGCTCCCTGCGCTGAGGACGGCTCCTAGAAAAGTGTTGGCAATGAATCCCAAATGGAGGGGCTTAAGGACCACTGCAGTCAGATTGCATAGAATGACGGCTGTGCAGGCAAGAACAACGAATGGCAACACGCGCTAATGCTCCTTCATCAGCCGCGCCTTCTGGCGGCTCCAGTCGCGCTTGGCTGACGTCTCGCGCTTGTCGTGGTTCTTCTTACCTTTGGCGATGCCGATCTTCATTTTGGCAAGCCCCTTGTGGTTGAAATACAAGACCAGCGGCACCAGCGTCATGCCCTCGCGTTGGGTGGCCGACCACAGCTTGACCAGCTCCTTCTTGGAGACCAGCAATTTGCGGCGGCGGCGTTCTTCATGCTGGAAGGTCTTGGCCTGCGCGTAGGGGGGGATGTAGCTGTTGACCAGCCACAGCTCGTTGTCTTCGACGGCGGCGTAGCATTCGGTGATCTGCGCCTTGCCGGTGCGCAGGGATTTGACCTCGGACCCTTCAAGCAGCATGCCGCATTCTATGTCATCCTCGATGGCATAGTCGTAGCGCGCGCGACGGTTCTCCGCGATCACCTTGTAGTTTGGATTTTGGTCTTTCTTGGCCATCAGCTGGATATAGGCGCTCGGGTCATGCAGCACAACATGAGGCCAGCTTCTTCGTGCATGCGGGTGCCGGTCTGGCGGAAGGCGTGTTTGGCATAGAAAGCGCGGGCTGGGGTGTTGGCCTCGAACACCTCCAGCGATTGCGCGTCTTGGCTGCCCAGCAAGGCCGCGCCCAGCCCCATACGTTGCTCAAACGGGTGCACGAACAACGCGGCGACCTCGGTGCCGAGCATCGAGATGAAGCCCTGTATTTGGCCGTTCTCGGCCACGGTGGTTTGCACCTTGGGCAGGTAGCTTTGTCGGATGTTGGTTAGCTCCGCGAGGATAAAGCGTTCCGGCAGCTTGGGGGAGGCGGAACGAATTGCGGCCTCCCAACAGGTCAGGAGGCCGCTTAGATCGTCGTCGCTGTAGGGACGCAGGATCAGTTGATCAGGCCCGCATGGCGCATCGCCGCCTTGATCTTGGCTTTGGTGCTGTCTTCCAGGCCCACATGCGGCAGCCGCACCTCGTCGGAACATTTGCCAAGGACCGACGCACCGTATTTTGCGCCGATGAGGCCGGGCTCGGTGAAGATGGCTTCGTGCAGCGGCATCAACTTGTCTTGGTAGGTCAGCGCCTTGGCGTAGTCGCCAGCGGCCAAAGCGTTCTGAAATTCGGCGCAGAGCTTCGGGGCCACGTTCGCGGTCACCGAAATGCAGCCGACCCCGCCATGCGCAAAGAACCCCAGCGCAGAGGCGTCTTCTGCCGACATCTGGCAGAAGTCTTCGCCACACAGAGCGCGTTGCTGTGACACCCGCGCCATGTCGGCGGTGCTGTCTTTGACGCCGATGATCATCGGGTGTTTCGCCAACTCACCCATTGTCTCGGGCGTCATGTCGATGACGGAACGTCCGGGGATGTTATAGATGAAAATCGGCAGGCCGATCTCGGCGGCGGCCAGGTAATGCGCGATCAACCCGCGCTGCGTGGGTTTGTTGTAATATGGCGTGACCACCAACGCGGCATCCGCGCCGACGGCTTTGGCATGTTCCACCAGCCGCACGGTTTCCGCCGTGTTGTTGGACCCGGCACCTGCGATTACCGGGAAACGTCCGGCGGAGGCTTTGACCACGGTTTCAACCACCGCGTCATGCTCATCATGCGTCAGCGTAGGGCTTTCGCCGGTTGTGCCCATTGGCACCAGCCCGTGCGAGCCTTGTTCAACATGCCAGTCTACCAAGTGTTTGAGCGCGTCAAAATCCACTGCGCCGTTTGCGAACGGCGTGATCAGCGCGGGCATAGATCCCTTAAACATGACACGTACTCCTTGGTTTCTAGTGACAAAGGCCGGATAGACTCGGCGGAACCTAGCCGCAAGCAAGTTTGTTGCCAAGTTTGTGTGTTTGCTGGGCCGCGTTTGGACGCTAAGTTACATGGCTCAAGGCGTTTTATCCGTTGGTGGGAGGGGCATGTGCTCCGATTTGTTCAGATTTTGATCGTTGCCCTTGTGGCCGCATTGCCGCTGCGCGCGCAGGACGCCGGCACGCTGGTCGACGCGCTGTCTGCCGGTGGGCAGGGCGATTGGGCGCGCGTTGACGCGCTGCGGCCTCGCGTCACCGACCGTGTGGCCCGTGATCTGGTAGATTGGGTCAGGCTGCGAGGACGGCAGGGCAGCTTTGGCGAATGTATTGATTTCCTGGAGCGCAACGACGACTGGCCCGGCCTGAAGCTGCTGCGCTTGCGCTGCGAATACGACATCCCGCGCGGGTCCAACCCGACGCAGGTGATCAGCTACTTTTCCAACCAATTGCCGCAAACCGGCACCGGCAGCCTGCGCTTCGCAGAGGCGCTGATCGCCAAGGGCCGAGGGGTCGAGGCGGCGGCGGAACTGAAACGTGCTTGGCTGACCTTCAACCTGTCCGGCCCCGAACACGCGGCCTTTGTAGAACGCAACGGCAAGACCATCGAAGATTTGCACGAGGCGCGGATGGACATGCTGTTGTGGCGCGACAGCGATCTGGCGATTGCGCGTATGCTGCCTTTGGTCAGCGATGACTGGCGCAAGCTGGCGGAGGCGCGCATTGGGTTGCGCAGCCGCGTTCCCGGCGTGGACGACCTGATCAAGGCGGTGCCCGAGACGTTGCAAGACGACCCTGGGTTGGCATTTGAACGGTTCCTGTGGCGCGCCCGCAAGGGGCGGGAAGATGCCGTTGATATCATTCTGGAACGCTCGATCTCATTAGAAGAATTGGGCCAGCCCGAGGTCTGGGCCAAGCGCCGTCGAACGTTGGCGCGAGACCTGTTGCGCGACGGCAAAGACGCGCAGGCTTACGCCGTGGCGTCTTCGCACTACCTGACGGATGGGTCGGACTTCGCCGATCTGGAATGGTTGTCTGGCTTCATCGCCCTGCGCCGTCTGGACGCGCCGCAACAGGCATTGGATCATTTCAAGCGGTTCGAGGGTGCGGTGGAAACGCCGATCTCGCTGGGCCGCGCGGGCTACTGGATGGGTCGGGCTTACGAGGACGCAGGCGAGGCTGACGCCGCGCGCACGGCTTACGCATTCGGCGCAAATTACCAGTCTTCTTTCTACGGGCAGCTGGCCGCCGAACGTGCGGGGCTGAATGCACCAGATGAGATGACCGGCAAAGAAGAATTCCCGGATTGGCGCGGCGCATCTTTCACGGCCTCTTCGGTCTTCAAGGCCGCAATGATGTTGCAAAAGGCGGGGCTGCGCGACCTGTCAGAACGATTCTTCGTACACCTGTCCGAACAGCGCTCGCGCGTCGAAAAAGGGCAGTTGGGTGATCTGGCGTTAGAGCTGGGCGAGCCACATATCGCGCTGATGCTGGCCAAACAGGCGGCCCGCGAGGGGTTGGAGATGTTCAAGACCTACTTCCCCGTCGCCACCCCTGCGGGCATGGACCTGCCAGTGGCAGAGGAATTCGCCCTGTCCATCGCGCGGCGCGAAAGCGAGTTTGACCCGGTGGTGATCAGCCCCGTTGGTGCGCGCGGTTTGATGCAGTTGATGCCCGGCACCGCCAAGGAAGTGGCGGGGCAGCTGGGCGAGGAATACGCGTTGGGCCGCCTGCACACCGACCCTGAATACAACGCGCGGCTGGGGTCCGCCTATCTGGCGGGGCTCGGCGGGCGGTATCAGGACAACCCGGTGCTGATGTCGATTGGGTATAACGCCGGGCCGTCGCGGGCCGCGCGGTGGTCGGACGCCTACGGCGACCCGCGCGATCCGAATATCGACATTGTCGATTGGATCGAAAACCTGCCCTTCAACGAGACCCGCAATTACGTAATGCGCGTCACGGAAAGCTTCCTGCCCTACCGCGCACGGCTGACGGGCGAGGTGCCTGCGGTCACTTTGACGGAGGATCTGCGGCGCTGACCTGCGCCCGCCACAAGGTGAACAGCCCCGCCGCAATGACCAAAGCGGCCCCGGTGGCGATGTTCCATTCGATGGTTTCGTGGAACACCGTGACCCCGATGACCGAGGCAAAGACCAGTTGCAGGTAGGCGAAAGGCTGCACGGCTGACGCCTCCGCCAGCTCGTAGACGCGGATCAGCAGGTAATGCCCGGTGGCGCCGGTGATGCACAGGATCAGCATCCAGCCCCAATCCGGCGCGGTCATGTTCTCCCAATACCAGATGCCGACGATGGTCATGCCGATGCAGCCCATCGTGCCGGTCCAGAAAAAGGACGTCTCCGCCTTGTCCAGCCGCGCCGCATAGCGCGTTAGCAGCGAATAGAGCGCAAACATCAGCGACGACAGGATCGCAACCAGCGCATAAGGGCTGAACACCCCAAGCCCCGGCTTCAGCATGATCAGCACCCCTATCGCGCCGATGGTAATGGCGATCCAGCGGCGAGGGCCGACCTGCTCTCCCAGGATCGGGCCGGACAAGGCGGCCACCATCAGCGGGTAGCTGGCGAAGATGGCGAGGCTTTCGATCAGGCCCAAAAGCGTGAAGGCCAACACCATGACGCAGACCTCGGCGGCCAGCAGCAGGCCCCGGAAAGATTGCAGGATGGGTTGTTTCGTGCGCGCCGCATTGGCGATGGACCCCGCCCGCTTGGCGCTGACCGTCAGCACGAAGGCCGCGAAGAACCAGTAGCGCACCATCACTACCATTATGACGTTGTACTCCCCCGCCAGATAGCGGGAGATGCCGTCCTGCATCGCAAAAATCAGCATGGTCAGCACCATCAGCCAGATGCCGCGTTTGGTGTCACTCATGCCAGCCGTCCCACGCTCATGTGCCGCTTGCGGCCAAAGCCCGGCACGCGCTCGACGGTGAAGCCCGCGCCTTCCAACGCGCGGCGCACGTGGCCTGCGGCGGTGTAGGTGGCGAAACTGCCGCCCGGGCCTGTCTTCCAGCCAACCTCCTGCATCAGCTCGTCGCCCCACAGTTCAGGATTTTTGGCCGGTGAGAAGCCGTCCAGAAACCACGCATCGGCGTCGTGACGCATCGCGCGCACGGTGTCGCGCGCGTCGCCAATGACGATTTCGGCGCGCAGAGTGTCCGTGTCGAGGATGAATGACGTCTCGCTCCATGCCTCCAGCAGTGGCTCCGCCAAATCCGCCAGGGTCGGAAAGGCCCGCAAAGCGGTCTTGGCGTCGGCCTGTGTCATGGGGAAGGCCTCGAAACTGGTGAAATGCAGCTTGCCGGAGGTGCGGCTGTCCAGGAAAGCCTGCCACGCGGTCAGCAGGTTCAACCCGGTCCCGAACCCAAGTTCTGCGATGTGAAATCCGTCCGTAAACCGTGCGGGCAGGTCGTTGCCCGCCAGAAACACATGCCGCGTCTCGGCTAACCCGTCGTCAATGCTGAAATACGGGTCGTCAAACCGGGTCGAGACCGGCACACCGCCGTCGCGCCATTTTAGCTCTGCCCGCTGGTCGTTCATCTGCGATTGCCCTAGGTTAAACACGCCGACAATGATGAAGGAGCCGCACCTTGTCCACGCCAGAAATTACAGTGCGCGGCGGCGGTGTATTCGGCCTGTCGGTGGCATGGGCTTGCCTGAAACGCGGCGCGAAGGTGCGGGTCATTGAACGCCGCGCCATCGGGGCAGGGGCGTCAGGCGGCATTGTGGGAGCGCTGGCGCCGCATACGCCAGAAAACTGGAACGACAAGAAGCAATTTCAGTTCGACAGCCTGATCATGGCGCGTGACTGGTGGCCGGAAGTCGAGACTGTGTCGGGTCTGCCATCGGGCTACATGCGCACGGGGCGGGTGCAGCCGGTCATGGACGACAAGGGGCTGGACTTGGCGCGGGCGCGATCCAAAGGGGCGCAAATTTTTTGGAAAAATTTGGCGCATTGGTCTGTCGACCAAAGCGCTGGCACCACCTGGGAGCCGCCAAGCCCCACGGGCTGGCTGATCCGCGACACGCTCAGCGCCCATATCCACCCGCGCCAAGCTCTTTCCGCACTTGCTGCAGCCATCACCACACGTGGCGGTGAGATAATTTTGGGCGACGGCGAAGCACGCGGTCAGGTGGTTCACGCAACCGGCTATGAAGGCCTCTTGGAAATCGCCAAAGAGATGGACCAACCAGTCGGCAACGGCGTCAAAGGGCAGGCGGTGTTGCTGAACCATGACGCGATTGGCCAGCCGCAGCTTTTCGCCGACGCGCTGCATATCGTGCCCCATCTCGACGGAACCGTTGCAATCGGGTCCACCAGCGAGCGGGAGTTTGATGACCCCACCTCCACGGACGGACGGCTTGACGACATTTTGCGCCGCGCGCGTCTTGCGTTTCCGGTGCTCGCTGGCGCGCCGGTGTTGGCGCGTTGGGCCGGCATCCGCCCGCGCGCCAAAAGCCGCGCGCCGATGATCGGCGGGCACCCGCTGGACCCCGATGCCTTCATCGCAAATGGTGGTTTCAAAATCGGCTTCGGCATGGCTCCTAAAGTGGGGGAGGTGATGGCCGACCTGATCCTTGAGGGCCGCGATACAATTCCCGACAGCTTCAAGCCGGAGGCATCGCTGACATGACGTCCACACCCAAGCTGCGAGCGCTCGACCATCTGGTGCTGACCGTGTCCGATCTGTCCGCCACCATCCGGTTCTATGAGGACGTGCTGGGCATGACGGCGGAGGAATTTCGTCCGGCGGACGGCTCCCGCCGGGTGGCGCTGAAATTCGGGTCGCAGAAAATCAACCTGCATCAGGTGGGCGCTGAGTTTGAACCGAAGGCCAAGCACGCGACGCCCGGCAGCGCCGACCTGTGTTTTCTGAGCGAGACGCCCCTGCCGCAATGGCAGGAGCATTTCGGCAAGTCCGGCACCGCAATTGAGATGGGCCCGATCGCCCGTACCGGTGCCACCGGCCCCATCGTGTCGCTTTACATCAGGGACCCGGACGGCAATTTGATCGAGATCAGCAACCGCGCCTAACGGGCCAATGCCACCTCGGCCTTCAGCGCGTCCATCAGCTTGCCCATGAAGTCGGTGTAGCTGCCCTCTTTCAACTGGCCGTTTTCTTCAAACTGTGCAGAACACTGTCCCACCAGCACCTCCGGCCCCTGGATCAGGCGCGCGCGGAACGGCACCATGTCGAGCCGCAAATCGAACTGCGCCCGCTCGCCGCCTGCGCGGCCCGCCGTGGCAGACATCAGGGCGACGGGTTTGTCCGCCCAAGGGGTGCCCTCCGTCCGGCTGACCCAATCTAGCGCGTTTTTCAAAACCCCCGAAACGCCTTTGTTATATTCCGGCGTCGATATCACCACGGCGTCGGCATTGGCGATTTGGTCAGACAGGGTTTGCACGCTGGCGGGGATGCCCTTGGCCTCCTCAAGATCGCCGTCATACAGCGGCAAATACAGATCGGCTTCGATGAAGCTGGTGGCCCCGCCAATGCGGCCGGCTTCGCGGATCAGCTTGCGATTGAACGAGCCCTTGCGCAGGGAGCCGGAGATGCCCAGCAGGTCGAATGTCGCCATGGTGTTGGTCCTTTTGGAGTTTGTGTTTTGGCAACGGTAGCGCGCCACGCCGCTTTGTCATTGCATTATCCACGCGATGGGCAAAAGAATGGCGCGAAGTTTCTTACGGAGCGGCATATGGAACCGAGGCATGGCGGCAAAATTCTAGCGGATCAGCTGGCTATTCAGGGCGTCGAGCGGGTGTTCTCCGTCCCTGGCGAAAGCTTTTTGGCGGCGCTGGACGGGCTCTATGACAGCGGCATTCAGAACGTGGTTTGCCGCCAGGAAGGCGGTGCCGCGATGATGGCAGAGGCGCATGGCAAATTGACCGGCCAACCAGGCGTTCTGTTTGTCACGCGCGGCCCGGGGGCCACCAACGCGTCGTCGGGCATCCATGTTGCGATGCAGGATTCAACGCCCATGGTGGTTTTTGTGGGCCAGATCGATATCGCGCATCGCGACCGCGAGGCGTTTCAGGAAGTCGACTACAAGCGCCTGTTCTCGCCGCTGGTGAAATGGGTGGCGGAGGTCGACACAACCGAACGGCTGCCCGAATACATCGCCCGCGCGTTCCAATTGGCCCGCTCCGGCCGCCCGGGGCCGGTGGTGCTGGCCCTGCCGGAAAACATGCTGTCGGCGCAGGCCACCGTCCCCGACCGCCCCAAAGCACGCATCGCCAGCCAAACCGCCACCAACCGCGACGCGCATCTGATTGCCAAGGCGCTGTCGAAGGCCGAAAAACCGCTGGTCATTGCCGGCGGGTCGGTCTGGTCGGCGCAGGCGCAAATGGACCTGCAAGCCTTCGCCGCCGCCTGGCACCTGCCGGTGGCGGTCCCGTTCCGCAGGCAGGATCACATCGACAACCGACATGCATGTTACGTGGGCGATCTCAGCGTTGGAATGAACCCGGAACTTGCCGCCCTTTTGGCAGAGACAGATTGCCTGGTGGTGCTTGGCTCGCGCCTCGGCGACATCATGACCAACGGCTACACCACCTTGAACCCCGAGGCTCATGGCACCCGCATCCTGCACGTGCATAGCGACCCGGATGAGCCGGGCCATATCTACGCGCCCGATCTCGCCATTGCAGCCGACAGCGCCAGCATGGTGGCGCAGCTTGGGTCTTTGACCCCACCAACCGCGCCAATATGGAGCGGCTGGCGCGACGCGGCGCGCCGGTCCTATTTGGATTGGCAGATGCCGCTGGAAACACCGGGCCCCGTGAAAATGGAGCTGGTAACCACATGGCTGTCCGACACCCTTCCAGATGATGCGATCCTGACGAATGGTGCCGGCAACTACGCGGCCTTCTTGCACCGGTATTTCAGGTTCAAACAGATGCACACGCAGCTCGCGCCGACATCCGGGTCCATGGGCTATGGCTTCCCCGCCGCGATTGCCGCCAAGCTGCAACACCCCGACCGGGACGTGATCTGCTTTGCAGGCGACGGGTGCTTTCAGATGACCTGCAACGAGATGTCCACCGCCATCCAACACGGCGCGGCGGTGATTGTGCTGGTGGTCAACAACGGCAAATACGGCACCATTCGGATGCACCAGGAAAAAATCTATCCCGCGCGGGTGTCCGGCACGCAGATCGCCAACCCAGATTTCGCCGCACTGGCCCGCAGCTACGGCGGATGGGGCGCGACGGTGACCCGCACCGAAGATTTCGAAAGCGCCTTCAACGAGGCGAAAGCCGCAAAAACGCTCGCCGTGATCGAGTTGCAATTGGATGACGAGGTTTTGTCCACCGGGCTCAGCGTCAGCGAGACACGTGCTCTTGGGCTAGGTTCCGGTTAATTCAATTCCCCATTAAGGTTAACGCGCCGCCGTAAAGAGGTCCTTGGGGAGCAGACATCGCCGCTCCCCAAGCAAAAGAAGCCAGCGATATGCCGTTGCTTCACCTTGGACGGCCATCGGGTTGCCACCCTGTACCGCCAGCTCAGACACATCGATTCTGGTTTCATCTTGGTAAAAATATGCCCGCCGGAGGCAAGAAAACATGCGGACCGTCCTGCTTGGGATGATCCAAATGCATATTTTTGCCAAGATGAAGCCGGAAATCCTCTCTCGGTCGGGGCGCGTTAACCTTAATGAGAGGTTAGAATTCGACGCCGATCTGGGCTTTGATGCCGGAGCGGAACGGGTGTTTGATCAACTCCATTTCCGTGACCAGATCGGCCAGCTCGATCAAGTCCTCCTTGGCGTTGCGACCCGTCAGTACGACATGCGTCATCTCAGGTTTTTCATCGCGCAGGAAGGCGACCACGTCATTCACGTCGATATAGTCATAGCGCAGCGCGATGTTGATCTCGTCCAGCAACACCATTTTGTTGGCAGGGTCGCGGATCAGCTCCTTGGCCTTTTCCCAGGCGGCAGACGCCATTTCGATGTCGCGGGATTTGTCTTGGGTTTCCCAGGTAAAGCCTTCGCCCATCGTGTGAAAGGCGCATTTGTCGGAGAATTTGTCGAGGATCAGGTCACGCTCGCCAGTCGACATGCCGCCCTTGATAAACTGGACCACGGCGCATTGCATGTCATGCGCGATGCAGCGGAAGATCATGCCGAAGGCAGAGGAACTTTTGCCTTTTCCCTTGCCGGTATGCACGATGACCAACCCCTTTTTGTCGGTCTTGGTAGCCATAATCTTGTCGCGGGCCGCTTTCTTCTTGGCCATTTTCATCGCGTGGCGGTCGAGGTCTTCTGGCTTGTCTGTCATCTGCTGGCTCCTGAGGTTGCGAAAACTGTGGGTGACGTCAATGCGGGATGCAAGCGGTAACCCTTTCTTAAGAGATGTGACCTAGTCCTTAAGCGTCGTCCCAGACTGGCAGGACCCCCAATGAGATTTTTCCTCTTGGCATTGACCGCATGTATCGCTGCTTGCAGCACCCCGGGGGTTGAGGTTTGGGGCGGCACGAATTCCCGACAATCGGTTGGCGCATATAGTTTCACCGTGAACCACACCCGCACCCGGGCAGAGGCATACCGGACGAATTTCGCGCTAAGGCCGCCACGCGCGGAGGTGTTTGCCAGCGCCGCACTCGCGATGGAGCTGGCCAGTGGCTGCAAAGCGGTGCGTGGATCGCTTAGTGGCGACGTGGCGCTCATCAAGGCGGACCTCATTTGCTAACCAATTTGCGCATGGTGATTTCTGTGGTCCGCTCAAAACCGGGATGCCGGCCTTCAGCGGTTTTGCGAAAGCCATACCGCGCGAAGGCTACATGGTTTTCTGTCAGCTCGATGCGGGTTTGAAGCTCCAAATAGGAGAACCCTTGGTTGCGCGCCATCTTTTCAGCATAGGCAATCAGCTGTTTGGCATACCCCCGTCCCCGATAGCGCTTGGCCACGGCAAGCTTGCCGATATAGATGCAATCGGGTTTTTCCGACAAAAATGCACAGGCCACGGGGGTCTTGTTGCCGTTTTCAATCACGAGCAACTGCTCGTCACATGCGAAATCGGCTATCTGTTGCGCTGTCAGCCTGCGCACCGAAGAGGGCGGGTCAATGCGCCCGTCCATATAGGCGAAACTGTCTTGCAGCAGTTTGAGCACTGCGTCCCAGTCGTAGTTGGCAAAGACCCATGTGACGTCATCCATTAGCGAGCTCACTCAGCAGCGCTCGGGCCGAGTTGGATTTTGGGACCCAAAGCCCCCGCTCAATCGCCTCGTTCAACCGCTCCGCCATCTCGCGCAGGGCGGGCGCGTTATGCTCTGCAATGAAGTCGCGGGTGTCGTCGTCTTCCAAGAAGGCCTGGTGCACCAGATCGAAGTGGTGACCGCGCACCGCGCCGGTGGTGGCCGCGAAGGCGAAGAGATAGTCCAGCGTTGCGGCCATCTCGAACGCGCCCTTGTAGCCGTGGCGTTTGACGCCTTCGATCCATTTTGGGTTCACCACGCGGGAGCGGACCACGCGGCCAATCTCGTCTTCAAGCGTGCGGATGACCGGGCGTTCGGGCCGGGAATGGTCGTTGTGATAGATGGGCCGATCTGTGCCTTGCAACGTGCTGACCGCCGCCGCAGCGCCGCCCTCGAACTGGTAGTAGTCGTCCGAATCCAGCAGGTCATGTTCCCGGTTGTCCTGATTTTGCACCACGGCGTCGACCTGGGAAAGCCGCGCCGTCAGGGCGGGCTTGTCCTGTATGCCCTCGCCGTCTTTTCCATAGGCGTAGCTGCCCCATTCTAAGTAGGCCTCCGCCAGATCGGATTTATCTGCCCACAGCCGTTCATCAATCATCGCTTGCAGGCCCGCGCCGTAGGCGCCGGGCTTGGAGCCGAAGACGCGTGACGGGTTTTCGCCCTGCCTCGCGCGGGCGGCGGCGGGGTTCAGATCGTCCGGTTCATCTAAGGCTTGGACGGCGCGGGCGGCACTGTCCACCAGCGCTATTTGCTGCGGGAAGGCGTCGCGGAAGAAGCCGGAGACCCGCAAAGTGACGTCAACGCGGGGGCGGCCCAACACGCCCTGAGGCAGGATCTCGAAGCCGGTGACGCGCCGGTTGGCGCTGTCCCATTTCGGCTTGCACCCCATCAGCGCCAGACATTGCGCGATGTCGTCGCCGCCGGTGCGCATGTTGGCGGTGCCCCATGCGGTCAACAGCATCGCGCGGGGCCAGTCGCCATGGTCTTGCAGGTGTTTCTCGATCAGCAGGTTGGCCGATTTCCAACCCAAGGCCCACGCGGTGGGGGTAGGGACCGCCCGGCTGTCGACGGAGAAAAAATTGCGCCCGGTGGGCAGCACATCAAGGCGGCCCCGTGTCGGGGCGCCGGAAGGTGCCGGGGCGACGAAGTGCCCCTTGAGGGCGCTGAGGAGGCCCGCCCCCTCTTTGGGCCCGCACGCGTTGACCGTTGGACGGATATGGTTGGCGATCTCCGTCAGGATGGTGGTTGACGCTCGGCTAACGCCGTCGCCCCACCCGCCATCCCGCACCAGTTGGATGGCCAGCAACTCAATGCGCTCCAGCGTGTCACCGTGGCTGCGCCACCTATCTTGGGAGACATGTGCAAGCACGTCAGGTCGGGGACCCGCCCAAGGCGCGGCCATGTCACAATCGAGCGGATCAAAGTTCAGCGCCAGGTCATCGGCAATCGCGCGGATCAGCGAGGCATTGCGTCCTGCCCCGTCACCGCGTGGCACCCGGGTCAGAGCAATGGTCAGGTCGCGGGCCAGATCGCCCTCGGGCGCTGTGCCGAAAATGTGCAACCCGTCACGGATCTGCGCCTCTTTCAGCTCGCAAAGATATGCGTCTAATTTGGCCAGGTCGCCGTCCTCATCTTCACCCTTCATGCCGACATCGGCATCCAGACCGGTGGCTTGGGTCAGGGTTAAGATTTCTTTGCGCAGGTGCGTGATGCGACGCGGGTCGACGCCTGCGGCCTCGTAGTATTCGTCAACCAACGCTTCGAGGTCCCGCAGCGGTCCGTAGGTCTCGGCCCGCGTCAGCGGCGGGGTCAGGTGGTCGATGATCACCGCCTGTGCGCGGCGTTTGGCCTGCGTGCCCTCGCCGGGATCGTTTACGATGAACGGGTAGACATGCGGCATCGGGCCGAGCACCGCCTCAGGCAGGCATTCGTCTGACAAAGCCGTCGCCTTGCCGGGCAACCATTCCAGATTGCCGTGCTTGCCCATATGCACGATGGCATCCGCGCCCCAATCCGAGCGCAGCCAGAAGTAGAAGGCCAGATAATTGTGCGGGGGGACGAGGTCAGGGGAGTGGTAGGTCTCCGTCGGGTCGATATTGTAGCCGCGGGCGGGTTGCAGGCCGACGACGGCGTTGCCGAAGCGGTGGATGGACAGTTTGAAACCGCCATTTGCAAAGAACGGGTCGGCATCCGGTAAGCCCCAGCGGTCTTCGATGCGTTGGCGGGTGGCATAGGGCAGCTTGGCGTACTCGGTTTTGTAGGTGTCCAGCGGTAGAGTTTCGCCGCCTTCGGTCTCGGCACGGTCGGTCAGCCAGTTCGTGGGGCCGGCCATGATCTGGTCCATCAGGGCTTTGCTATCGGCGGGAGGCGCGGTGTCGTAGCCCGCTTCTTTCAGCAGGGCCAACACACCGACTGTGGAGGCGGGCGTGTCGAGACCGACGCCATTGGCGAGCCTGCCATCCTTGTTGGGGTAGTTGGCGAGGATCAGCGCGACCTTGCGGTTTTCGGTCGAGCTGCGGCGCAGCTTGGCCCAGTTGGCGGCAAGCTTGGCCACGAAACTGATCCGGTCGCCGCGCGCGCGGTAGGTGGCGATGGGGCACTCGGTGGCTTCGTCGAAGAAGGCCTCCCCCTTGAAGCTGACGGCACGGGTCAGGATGCGGCCGTCGACCTCGGGCAGGGCGACATTCATCGCGATGTCGCGGGCGGAAAGGCCGGACTGCCCCTCTTCCCACGCGGCCTCGGATGACGCGGCGAAGACCACCTGGAAGACGGGGGAGGCGTTGGCCGACGCATGGACCAGCGGGTTCATCGTTGCGGGGTCGCCGTCATGGGGGGAGCCTACGGCGAAAGAGGTGGCGTTTAGGATGATTTCTGGTGCGGTTTGCTCAAAGAGCGTCTGCAACGTCGCTTGGCTGACCGGGTCCTTAAGGGAGGCCACGAAAATGGGCAGCGGGTTCAGCCCCTCGCGCAGAAGCGATTTCACCATGCGGTTGATCGGGGCAAGGCCTGCGCCTTGCACCAACGCGCGGTAAAAGATCAGCGGCACGGTGGGCGCGCCTTTGGTCCATGCGGCCTGCGCCGTGGCGAGGTCGGACACGCCTGCGCCGGGCCAATAGACGCCTGCCCTTAAAAGAGGGGTCGCGGCTTGGGGCCTGTCGGAGCCGTCCAGCATTGCGCCTGCGTAGCTGAGGAAATTGGCGGCATTCGCCGGGCCACCCTCGACCATATGAGCCCAAAGAGCGTCGTAGTCCTCGGCGCTGACGGTGGACAGGCCGCGCAGCTCGGCGTCTGGTTTGTCGTCGCCGGGCAGGGCTGCAAAAGGGACGCCTGCGTCATGCAGGTGGGCCGCATATTGTTCCAGCCCGTATTTCCAGTAGCCGGACCCGCCGAGGCAGCGCGCGATGACGAGTTTGGATTTGGTGGCGCAGGCCTCGATATGCAGATCGACCGACATCGGGTGCTGCAAATGGGTCAGGTTGGCTAGGCGCAGGGTGGGCGGGTTGACCATCTCGCCCCGGGCCTCTGACAGCGCAGCAAGCTCCGTATCGGCGGCGGAGATGAACACCACATCAGCAGGCGTCTGGCCCAGATCAACAGGCTCGGTGCCGTCGTCGATGCTTCCGGGAGTGGCGGCGAGGAGGTGCATTTTTGAGGCCTCAGGATGTGAGTATTTTTGCCAAAACGAAGCTAAAGGTGCTTTTCCATGAAGAGGCTGGTTTGGTTGGGCTCGTAGTCACCGAAGAGCGCGCATTCGGTGTAGCCGTGGCGGGCATAGAGCTTGACGGCGGCGGCGAGTTTGTGGGCGGTTTCGAGTTTCAGGGTCTTGATGCCCTCGGCCTTGGCGGTCTGGTCGAGCGCTTCCATAAGCCTGTCCGCAATGCCTTGCCCCCGACGGTCTGGGTCGACGAACATGGATTTGACCTCGGCGTAGCTGGTTTTGATGGCCAGTGCGGCGGTGCCGGTGATGGTGTCGCCGTCCCTCGCGACGAGGAAGCGGATGTTGGACGCGCAGAGCTCGTCGATGTCGAGGAAGTAGTTCTCCTCCGGCTCGAACAGATCCTGCATCAGCGCGTGGCTTTGTTTCAGCAGCGCGGTTGCTTGGGGGTCTTTGGGGTCTCCGGCCTCGACGATCATGCTTTGAGCGCGGCGTCTATGGCGGCGTGGTCAAGACCTGCTTGGCCGATCACCACCAGCCGGGTTTGGCGGGATTCATCTGCTGCAAATGGCCGGTCGAAATATGTGTCGATGCGCGGGCCCACGGCCTGCAGGGTCAGGCGCATGGGTTTGCCCGCCACGGCGGCGAAGCCTTTGAGGCGCAGGATGTCATGTTGACGAATGACATCTGCGACCTGCTCGGCAAAGGCCTTGGGGTCGGCAATTTCAGGGCGGGTGACCACAAAGCTTTCGAACTCGTCATGGTCGTGCTCGTGGTGATGATGGTCGTCATCATGGTGATCATCGTCGTGGTCATGGTGGTGGTGATGCACCTCGTGGCGGGCGTCGAGGTCGTTTTCCGAGCCCACGCCTTGGCCCAGCAGCACATCGACCGGCAGCTTGCCCATAGAGGTTTTGACCACCTGCACAGAGTCGCGGCTCTCAGATTTCAGATTGGCCACCAGGGCGGCGCTTTCGTCCTCTGACAGCAGGTCGGATTTGTTGACCACGATCATATCCGCGCAGGCGACCTGATCCTCGAACAGCTCCGACAGGGGCGTTTCGTGGTCGAGGTTTTCGTCCAGCTTGCGCTGCGCGTCCACGGCGGCGACGTTATGGGCGAAGCGGCCCTCGGTCACGGCTTTGCCGTCGACCACGGTGACGACGCCGTCCACGGTGACTTGGGTCGAAATCTCGGGCCAGTTGAAGGCGCGCACCAGCGGTTGCGGCAGGGCTAGACCAGACGTCTCGATCACGATGTGGTCGGGCTTGTTCTCGCGGGCCAACAGCTTTTCCATCGTGGGCACAAAGTCGTCGGCCACGGTGCAGCAGATGCAGCCGTTGGACAGCTCCATCACGTCGTCCTCGGTGCAAGTCTCGTCGCCGCAGCCTTTGAGGATGTCGCCGTCAACGCCCAAATCACCAAACTCGTTGATAATCAGCGCGATGCGCTTGCCATTGGCGTTTTGCAGCATGTGGCGGATCAGGGTGGTTTTGCCGGCCCCAAGGAAGCCGGTGACGACGGTGGCGGGGATTTTTGCGGGCATTTATGCCTCCTCTGAGCGGGTCCAGATCAGGGCGGCGAACAGCCCCAGCAGAACCCATGAGATCATGGCGACGCCCATCACGCGGGCGACAAATTCGGATGCAAGTTCAGACGGCGCGACGCCAAAGTAAGTGTCGAGATGCGGCGCGCCCATCAGATGCGGGACCAGCAGGAAGATTGGCGCGGTGATCCAAACGCGCGACCGTCCGTCAAACGCGATCTGGGTCAGGCCGATCAGGGTCAACACAACGCAAGAGAGATACCAAACCTGGCGCGGAACAACTTCCGCCCCGATGGCGCCGGGCAGTTCCGGCGGCATCCCGATGGCGGGCGCGATGACAACGGCAATGGCACCGCACAGGCCCCAGACCATTCCCCGCTTGGCGGTGATCTCATGTCCCGCGCGGGTGGCGAGTGCGAAGCCCGCAACCATGAAAAACGCGTAAGCCGTGAAGGTCACAGCCGAGAACCCGATGGTGTAGATGTGGCGCAGCGGCTCTTCCCAGACGGAAGGTGCGCCGCGATCAGATTGCGTGGAGCCATCGGTTGCGAAATGCACCCGTTGGCCGGATTCAAAAAGTTCGGCCTCCATGATCAACGGGACCACGAGCCATAATTGAAGAAGCGCGGCAAGCACGCCTGCTCCAACACCAGCGAACACGGCGCTGGTCAATATTTGGCGAAGCATCTGCTTAGTGGCAGGGGAACGACATGGCGTGGCGCATGTCGTGTGCAGTGTCATGCAGGACGCCAGCTTGGGCGAATCCAGCGGCGAACAGCAGGACGAGGCCCAACAGGACCGCGCCGGCAATGCCCATCATATCCGCGTTGCTGGCGGCATTTGACTGGGTTGCAGCGATTGCTTGTGCGTTCTTTTTCATTTTGTCGTCTCCTATCACCGTCACCCCGACGGCTCGTGGGTTTCAAAACGCAAGGCTGGTCTCCTGGCTCGCGGGTCGAGGTGCTTGGCCTGCCTTCCCAAGGGTTTCCCCTCAGTGGCGTCGTTGGCTGGCACTCTCCGCTTACAGTCGCGGGGGCGGCTCCGGCATTGCGTCCCTGTTTGGGTCACGCGCACCGTATTCCCATTTTTCCCCGCTACGCTTTGCGCCCACGGGGAACCATGCAAGGAAGACCATGCGCCGCGCAGGCCCGAAGGGTCAAGACGGATTCCGACAAACCGGGCGGTTTACGCGACGCCTTCAAGGTTCAACGACACCAGCCGCCCGTTCTCCTTGTCCATATGGGGCAGGTAGGCCTGGGAATAGTCGTCCATATGGGCGTGGTCGGTGGTTTGCCAGTCCCAGTCTCGCACCGACGAAAAGCCCACATCCAGCAGGGTTTGCGTCAGCGTCGGCTTGTCGAAGATCACCTTGTGGTAGTCGTAGACGTCGCGTTGGCCGCCCATCATCAGGCCGCGGATGGTCTCCAACCCGTTGGGCAGTTTGCCAGCCACATACAGCTCGGCGCAGGCTTGGTAGTCCGGAACGGCCAACCGCAGCACGCCGCCGGGGCGCAGGACGCGGCGCCATTCGCGCAGCACGTCGACATGTTCCTTGCGCCCGAAATGCTCCAGCAGGTGGCAGGCGTAGATATGGCCGACCTGCCCATCCTCGATGAAGCTGAGATCATCCACGGGGCCGATTTTGTCCACGTGCGGGTAGTCCAGCGCGTCGACGTGGAAATAGCCGGGCAGGTGTTTGACCCCGCAACCAAGGTGGAGCTTTTCATACATATCGGGTGGCCTTCCGTGGGAGATGTGGCAGTTCTGGACCCGTGATACGCAATGCGTGACCCAAGGAAAAGCCCAACATCCTGTGGATAACATGGGGTATCCGCCCATATCTGGGGTTTTTGCGTTGACTCACAGGGGCCTGATCAAAACAATCAGCCAACCAGAACCCGATTCCAATGGGGCAGCAGGCATTTGCGCTTTTCGAAACTCAGACTGAACGGCTTCAAAAGCTTCGTGGACCCCACGGAGCTGATCATTGCTGACGGGCTGACCGGCGTGGTCGGGCCAAACGGGTGCGGCAAGTCCAACCTGCTGGAGGCATTGCGCTGGGTGATGGGTGAGAACCGCGCCAAGTCCATGCGCGGCTCGGGCATGGAGGATGTGATCTTTGCCGGTGCCATGTCGCGGCCCGCGCGCAACTTCGCGGAAGTGTCCCTGCAGATCGACAACGCGGAGCGGCTGGCCCCCGCTGGGTTCAACGACCTCGACAATCTCGAAATCATCCGTCGGATCACCCGCGACGCGGGCTCGGCCTACAAAACCAACGGCAAGGACGTGCGGGCGCGCGATGTGCAGATGCTGTTCGCCGATGCCTCCACCGGGGCGCATTCGCCCGCGCTGGTCCGCCAAGGCCAGATATCCGAGCTGATCAACGCCCGCCCCAAAGCGCGGCGACGCATTTTGGAGGAAGCGGCTGGCATTTCGGGGCTGTACCAGCGTCGGCACGAGGCGGAGCTGAAGCTGAACGGCGCGGAAACCAATCTGGCGCGCGTCGAGGACGTTCTGGAACAATTGGCGGCGCAATTGGCGCAACTGGCCCGCCAGGCGCGACAAGCGGCACGCTACCGCGAGATCGGCGATGAATTGCGTCGCTCTGAAGGGTTGCTTTTGTACCGCCGCTGGAAAGAGGCGGATGAAGCACGGGCGGCGACCGGCGCGGAGTTGACCGAACGCACACAGGTGGCCGCGCAATCAGAACGTCAGGCCCGCGAGGCCGCCAAGCTGCGTGAGACACAGGAAGGCGCGCTGCCGCCCCTGCGCGAAGAGGAGGCGGTCGCCGCAGCCATCCTGCAACGCCTTGTGGTGCAGCGCGACACGCTGACCGATCAGGAAGCGCAGGCCAAGCGCACAATAGAAACGCTGACCGGACGCATTGCGCAGCTGGGCAACGATATTGAACGCGAGGCGTCCCTGAACAAGGATGCCGGTGAAACGATCGAGCGGCTGGAATGGGAAGAGAAAGAGCTGACCAAAGCGTCGGCGGGCCACACCGACAAGCTGGATCAGGCGGGCACCGACGCGCGCGAAGCTGCGAATGTCTTGTCGGATCGGGAAACCGCCCTGTCCGAGCAGACCGAGGATGTCGCACGGTTGGCCGCGCGGCATCAGTCGGCCCATCGCCTGATGGAAGACGCCACCAAAACGCTTGAGCGGTATGAGGGCGAGGCCGAAAAGGCGCGCTCCGCCGTGGATGAGGCGGCCGAGACGGTGACCAAAGCGGCCGCGGATTTGGCGGCGGCACAGGTGGCCTCGACCGAAGCGGCCGGATTGGCCGAGCAGGCGGATGCCGCCCTGGCCAAGATTGACGTCGAACGTGGCGAGGCACAGACGCGGGAAGAAACTGCACGGGCGCAGCGGTCTGAGGCTGAGGGCGAAGCGAATGCCTTGCGCGCGGAAGCCACGGCATTGGCCAAGCTGGTGGAACGCGACACGGCGGATGGCAAGCAATTGCTGGACGCGGTGCAGGTGAGATCCGGGTTTGAGAAGGCCCTGGGCGCGGCGTTGTCCGACGACCTGCGCGCCCCGCAGATCGAACCGGACGAACCCACCGGCTGGGCGCTGCTGCCCGATTATGACGAGGCGCAGCGGCTGCCATCGGGCGTGAAGGCGCTGACGGAATTTGTAACGATCCCCGATGTTCTGGCCCGCCGCATGAGCCAGGTCGGGCTTGTTGACGCGGAGGCAGGGCCGCGGCTGCAAAAAGAGCTCTATCCCGGGCAGCGTCTGGTCTCGGTCGAGGGCGATCTGTGGCGCTGGGACGGGTTCAGGACCGATGCGGAAGACGCGCCAAGCTCTGCCGCCTTGCGTCTGCAGCAGCTCAACCGGTTGGAAGAGTTGAAGCAGGGGGTGGAGCGGGTCTCGGCCGCCGCCGACGGCGCGCGGGCGGCGCATGAACACCTGATCAAGCAGCTTGAGGATTTGACCGCGCAAGACCGCGCGGCACGTGAAGCCCGCCGCGATGCGGACCGGCGCATGGCAGATGCCGCCCGCGCGCTCAGCCGCGCCGAGGGTGAGCAGTCCATGGCGCAGGGCAAGCAGGAAACGCTTGGGCTGGCCGTGACCCGCTATGAAGAGGAAGCAATGGCCGCGCGGCAGCGGCTGCAGGAGGCCGAGAAGGGCGTCGCCGATCTGGGCGATCTGGACGCGGCGCGCGCGCAAATCGAAGACGTCAAGATGACCGTGGAAGCCGCGCGGATGACGATGCTGGCGAAAAGGTCCGCGCATGATGAATTGCGCCGGGAGGGTGAGGCGCGGCTGAAACGCAGCCAAGAAATCACCACCGAGATCAGCGGCTGGAAGCATCGCCTGGCCACGGCAGAGAAGCGCATCGCGGAGCTGGAAGAGCGCAAAGTGACCAGCGAGGCGGAGCTGAAAGAGGCGTCCTCCACCCCTGACGAGATTGCGGCCAAACGCGAAGAGCTGGGCAGCGCGATTGATGAGGCGGAAACGCGGCGTCGCGCCGCTGCTGACAAGCTGGCTGAGGCCGAAACCATTCTGCGCGAGGCGGTGCAGACGGAACGCGAGGCGGAGCGCAACGCATCAGAGGCGCGCGAGGCGCGGGCGCGGTCTGAGGCGCGTGCGGACGCGGCGAAGGAGACGGTGAGCTACGCCGTTGAGCGCATCCGTGAGGAGATGGAGACCACGCCGGAGGCGCTTCTTGAAACGCTTGATGCCGACCCGGAGAAGATGCCGGCATCCGAAAAGATCGAGAATGACGTGAACCGCCTGAAACGGCAGCGCGACGCGCTGGGGGCGGTGAACCTGCGGGCCGAAGAAGACGCGCGCGAGGTTCAGGAAGAGCATGACGGGTTGGAGAAGGAAAAGATCGACCTGCATGACGCGATTGGCAAATTGCGCACCGGTATCGCATCATTGAACAAGGAAGGGCGGGAGCGGCTCTTGACTGCGTTTGAGGAAGTGAATGGCAGCTTTGCCACCTTGTTCAAACACCTGTTTGGCGGCGGCGAGGCCAAGCTGGTGATGGTGGAATCCGATGACCCGCTGGAGGCCGGATTGGAGATCATGTGCCAGCCACCGGGCAAGAAGCTGAGCACGCTGTCGCTGCTTTCGGGCGGTGAGCAAACGCTGACCGCGCTTGCGCTGATCTTCGCGGTGTTCCTTGCAAACCCTGCCCCGATCTGTGTGCTGGACGAGGTCGACGCGCCGCTGGACGACGCCAACGTCACCCGCTTCTGCGACCTGCTGGACGAAATGACGCGGCGGACCAACACGCGGTTCCTGATTATCACCCACCACGCCGTGACCATGGCACGTATGGACCGCCTGTTCGGGGTGACGATGGCCGAGCTGGGCGTGTCTCAGCTTGTCTCGGTCGATCTGAAGAAGGCCGAGCAATTGGTGGCATGACGGCAGACGCGCGGCTGCGCCGACGCCCCTCCCGCCATCCCGTAGGCTGCGCTAAATCTTGAAATCGTCCGGCGATTTGCCCTTGGCAATTGCCTCTTTCAACCATGCAGGGCGCGGGCCCCGCCCGCCCCAGGTGTTGGCCGCATTCGCGGGATCGCGGTGCGTCACCTTTGGCTTGGCTTTTGCGGCCTTCTTCGGCTTTGACCCCGCCGCTTTCGCCCCGCCCGTCAATTCGGACAGCGAGAAGCCAAGCTCCTTCGCTTTCGCCTTCACGGCGGCGAGCGCCTTGGCTTTTTGCTTCTTGTCATGCCGCGCAATAGCGGTGTCGATGCGTTTCCGCAGCGCCTGAAGGTCTTTCAGCGACAACGGTTTCAGGTCAATTTTGGCCATTTCGATTTAGCTCCCCAACTAAAAGATGTGCGTTCATACCTGTTTAGCCTTGCAACGCCAAGGGGTTACAGTCTTTGCAGCAAACCGGCGGTGGGCCAGGCATCCGCCGGCAGACCCAGCCGTTGTTGTTCCGCCTGCACCGCCGCCCGGGTGCCCGCGCCGAGGATGCCGTCGATCTTGCCAACGTCGTACCCCCGTTGTGCCAGCTTCTTTTGCAGCTGCCGCATCTGGGCGTCGTTCAGGCCCGGTTCCGGCGAGCCTGGGTCGAAGACCGGGGCGCCGGACAGCCGCGTGGCGAAATAGGCAGCGGTGGTGACGTAGGTGAAGCTTTGGTTCCAGTCGAAATAGACGCGAAAATTGGGGTAGGCGATGAAGGCGGGCCCCTTGCGGCCCTGCGGCAGCAGGATGGAGGCCTGGCCGCCGCCCAGAAATGCCCCGCCGCGCGGCTTCACACCCATCTGCGCCCATTGGCCCACGGGCAAGGTGGTGCCAAGCCCGGTTTTGGACCAATCCATTTGCGCGGGCACCACCACCTCCTGCAGCCATGGCTGCCCCGGCTGCCAGCCGAAGGAACGCAGCATCTTGGCCCCCGACAACAGCGCATCCGGCGGCGAGCCTTTCAGGTCGACCCGCCCGTTGCCATCGGCGTCAACTCCGTGCCGGATGATGTCTTCGGGCAGCATTTGCACCATGCCGATCTCCCCCGCCCAGGCACCGGTGGTGGTGCGCGGGTCAAACCCGCCACGCTCAAAAAGCTCCAGCGCGGCGAAGACCTGCGGGCGGAACAATTCGGGGCGGCGGCAATCATGGCTCAGCGTGACCAGCGCGTTCAGCGTGTTGAAGTTGCCCTGGAAGGACCCGTAATCGGTCTCCAACGCCCAAAACGCCAGCAGCACCCCCGGCGGGATGCCATATTCCTGTTGCGCCCGGCGAAAGACCGAGGCGTATTTCTGCGCATTGGCGCGCCCCTTGTTAACACGGCCCTTGCTGATCACCGCGCGGGCGAACTCGGTAAAGCCCTTCTTAAAGACGCCTTGCGACCGGTCGGCCTTGATCACTTTGGGGTCTTGGCGCACGCCTTGGAAGAATGCGTTGACCTGTGCGGTCGGATGGCCTTTGGCTACGGCCTCGGATTTCAGCTGCGACAGGAAGCCCGAAAAGCTGCCGCCGCAAGATTGCGCGACCGCCCCCACAGGCAAGGCCGCCAATACGCATCCCAAAACCAAACCACGCATCCTGCGTCTCCTTCCCTTCAAAACAGCACAGCCGCCACGACGACCAACCCCAGACATAGCGCCCACGCCCGCCAAAGCACGGAAACGCAGGCATCTATGTCATTGGCGGTCACCTGATGCCGTCCCTCGGGGTAAACAAAGGGGAAATCCCGCATCTCGCCGTCATAGCTGCGGGGCCCGGACAGGGCGGTGCCCAGCACGCCGGCCATGGCGGCCTCCGGCCAGCCTGCGTTGGGGGACCGGTGAAGCCCTGCGTCACGGCGCACCACGGCCCAGACGTCCCAACGCATATGGGCGGCAACGATCAACGCCGCCGTCAGCCTCGCGGGTATCCAGTTGACCGCGTCATCGAGCTTTGCCGACGCCCAGCCAAATTCCTCGTAGCGGTGGTTGCGGTAGCCCACCATGCTGTCGGCGGTGTTGATGGCCTTGTAGATAAATATGCCGGGCAGCCCCGCCACCAAAAACCAGAACGCCGGAGCGATCACCCCGTCGCTGAGGTTTTCGGCCCCGCTTTCAATGGCGGATCGCGCCACAGCCGACCCGTCCATACCGCGCGTGTCGCGGCCCACAATCTTGGCCACGGCGGCGCGGCCATCCCCAAGGCTCAGGCGCAGCGCGTTGCCGACATCGCGCACATGGTCGGCAAGGCTGCGTTGCGCCAGTAAGATGGCCGTCAGAAAAAGCGACCAAAGCCAACCAAAGGGCAGGGCGGCAATCACCGCGCCGATCAGCCATGCGCCCAAAACCAAGGCCGCAACCATCACCGCGCCCATGGCGCGCCGTGCGCCGGTGTTCATACGGACTTCCAGCCACGCGATCAGGCGGCCGATAAGGACGGCGGGGTGTGGGGCGCGATCCCAGAGCCATTTCGGCTCCCCCAACAGGGCGTCCAGCAGCATTGCGGCGGCCAGCGTCATGCCAAAGCGGCCTCAAGCTGCTCCCACTGATCCGGGGCGGGCAGGCCGAGCCGCAGCCAGCTGCCGGAATAGGGGAATATGCGCGACCAGACATGGCCCTTGGCAAGCCGGTCCTGCCATGCGCCCGCGTCGCCAACGTCATACAGCCGAAACAGCGTCGTGCCGCCCACAACCGTGGCCCCGGCCCGCGCCATCAACCCGTCCAACCGGTCGGCGTCTTCAGACAGGCGCGCCCGCGTTGCGTCAGCCCAGTCATCATCCTCCAGCGCCCGTGCCGCGATCTCCAACGCGGGGCCGGAAACGGCCCACGGTCCCAGCATGTCTTCCATGCTGGCGCGGGGGATCACCTCCGACGTACCGTCGCCAAGTTCCAGCACATCGACGGGCGCCAGCGTCGCCGGCGCGGCAATGGCAAAGCCCAGCCGAAGGCCTGCCAGCCCCCAGAACTTGCCGAAGCTTTTCAGCACCACCACGCCCGGGTCCGTGGCCCGTGCGATGTGGCTGGCATCAGGGGACACGTCGCAGAAGCTTTCGTCAACAATCGTGAGGGGTTGGTCGCCAAAAATGGTCGCGTCCCAAAACTGTCCGGTCGGGTTGTTGGGGTGCACATAGACGTGGGTCGGCGCGTCCGGGTCCTCGGTGCCGTCCAGCTTCAACGCGGCGGCGAAGGCGGCGGCGTGCTCGTTATAGGTGGGGCCGGGGATGTAGGCCCCGGAGTAATCCGTCAGCTCCGGCATGCGCGCAATCAGGGCGGAGGCCCCGGGGGCCGCGACAACGGATGCCCCATCGGGCACGTTCCAGAACCGTCGCGCCGCTGCAATCAGCCGGTCCTGGGCGGTGCGGTCGGGCAAGGCGGTCCATGCGTCCATGGCGATGTCACCCACCGGGTAGGGCACCGGATTGATGCCGGTCGACAGGTCGGCCCAGCCGGATCGCTGCCCTCCGAAGGCGGCAACCGCACCATCCAGCCCGCCGCCGTGGTCGCGGGTCTCAGTCATCTTTGGACAGGTCGGCGGGCATGGGCGGGTGGCGGGTCACGAAATGCCCTTTCACCTCTTGCGGCCATTGGCGGTAGGGGACCTGCCCGGTTTCGCTTTGCGCGTGCAGCGCGGCGTAGCCCACAATGCCAGCAGCGGCGTCGGCGGTCGCTTCAAATTCGCCCAGCGTGTAGTTCAGCTTGCCCGCGCCCTGAATGGCCACGTTGCAGCCGCGCGCGCAGCCCATGAGGCAGGAATGGCGGCGGGTTTCGACGCCCTCCACGCCCCTGGCGGCGGCTTCGATCAAGTCGGCGAACACCTCGCCGTCGGTGACCTCGGCCCCACGCTCCTCCCAGTCCGAGCGTTTGCAGGTGTCGCAGATGGTGATCAGGCTGGTCATAGGGGTCTCTTTCGCAGGGCGATGGGCGCCGGGTTGTGCCCACAAATCGGATTCGGGGCACAGAAGCAAGATCGCGCCGCCGCCGCAAGGCAAACCGCTGAAATTTACCGTTTATTAACAATAGGGGCGCACTGTTGGGTCAGCTACTAGGGGAAGTGTACCGGCCCCAAAGAAAGGTCGGACGTTCAATGAGAGTTCTAATTGTCGAAAGAGACCCGTCCCTGGGTCAGATATGGCGCAACCATATCCAGCGGCTCGGCGCGCTCGTCAGCGTTGCCCATGGGCAGACCGATGGGGTCGAGGCGCTGCAGAATACCGCCTACGACATCCTGGTGCTGAATTTGGATTTGGCGGATGGCAGCGCAATGGCGGTCGCGGACTACGCCAACTACCGCTACCCGCTGTGCAAGGTCATCTTTGTGACGTCGTCCAGCTTCTTCTCCGACGGGTCGATCTTCCGCTACATGTCTAACGCTTGTGCACTGATCCCCAGCACGGTCCCCCCCGGAGACATGGCCGCCTTGGTCGAACACCATGCCCGCTGAAAGGGCGGGGCCGCGCCTGTTCTAGCTATGAAGCAACGTCTTGGTCGCCTGCTTGACGCTGTCGCGGATGTCCCCGGGGCGCGGGTCGTCGGCAAGGGTCGAAAGCCAGTTCTCTGGCGGGACGCAGACCGTGGGCCATTGCAGAACGCCGTCGATGATGCCTTGCTCACCCGCGACGGCAGGCGCGCCGCCCGGGTCACGGTCATTCAGCACGCACCAGATGCCCGCCCAGCAGCGGGCAACGGCCCAGGGGTTGTATCCGCCTCCGCCCGTCACCCAGATGCGGGGCGCCATGTGGCGAAGCGTGTCTATCGTGTCAAAGTAGGCGCGGTTTGACAGCCCCAATTTCATCATCAGGTCGTCTTCCAGCGAATCCGCGCCGGCCTGAATGACAATCGCCTCCGGGGCAAACTCTTCCACAATGGGGCAGATGGCGTGGCGGACCAGATGGGCCATCTCGCTATCGTTGAAGGCGGGCGGGACGCAATAGTTGTATACGCGGTAGGACGGGTCGCTCTCAGTCCCGCTGAAGGGCCAGCAGTTTTCCTCATGGATGGAAAGGGTCAAAACATTCCGGTCAAAGGCAAAGGCGGCCTCGACCCCGTCGCCGTGATGGGCGTCCAGGTCAATATAGGCAATGCGGGTCAGGCCAGCGTCGCGCAGGGCCAATATGCCAAGGACCAGGTCGTTGAAATAGCCAAAGCCGGCGGCGCGGGCGGGTTGCACGTGATGCGCGCCGCCAAGCGGGCTGTGGACCACGCCCCCGTCCACCAGCAGGTCGGCGGCCTTCAGGGCGACGCCACAGGCGGTCGCCGCCCGCTCGATGACCCCGGGGAAGATCGGGTTGTCCCCGCTGCCAAGCCCGTATTTCAGGCGGATGTCTGGGGGGACCTCCTGCCGCGCTTCGGCGTCATAGGCCGCGTCAATATAGCCCTGGTCGTGAAACGCCCGTAGCCTGCGGGGAAAGGCTTTCGAGCCGGTCAAGTACTGCTCAGGGTCAAACCAGTCCAGGCTTCGGATCACATCCAGGGTCGGCGCGGTTTTCGGCCAGGCCAGCGGGTGGCCGGATGCGCGCCCGGTGTGGCCAAAAATGTCGCTGCCCAAAAGCAAAGGTTTTGTCGTCATTCAGAGGTCCTTTGCCGGCTGGATAGCACGGCGCAACCGGATTGGAGCCAAGTATTTTGCAATACTGAAACCGTTGCGGCCTGTGGCCCGCATTCCGCGTCAGGACCTTATCCCCGCCCGTGCGCGGCATTCCAGTCCAGCACCGGATTGGTCGGGATGATCCGATGCGGGTTAATGCTCTCGTGGCTGTAGTGGTAATGCCGCACGATATGGTCGAAATTCACCGTCTCGGCGATCCCCTCCGTCTGGAACAGCTCGCGGGTGTAGCCCCACAGGTTGGGGTAATCCACGATCCGTTTGCGGTTGCATTTGAAATGCAGGTGATAGACCGGGTCAAACCGCACCAACGTGGTGAACAGCCGCCAATCGGCCTCCGTCAGCGCGTCGCCCATCAGGTAGCGGTTCTCATTCAACCGCTCCTCCAGCCAGTCCAGCGTGTCGAACAGCGGTCCCACAGCGGCGTCATAGGCGTCCTGCGAGGTCGCAAAGCCCGACTTGTAAACGCCATTGTTCAAAGTGTCGTAAATCCGGTCATTCACCGGCGCAATCGCGTCGCGCAAGGCCTCCGGCCAGAAATCCAGATCATTCCCCGTCAGTCCGTCAAAGGCCGCGTTGAACATGCGGATGATCTCCGAGCTTTCGTTGCTCACAATCGTCTCGCGCTGTTTGTCCCACAGGATCGGCACTGTCACGCGGCCTGACACGGTAGGGTCCGCCTTGGTATATATGTCGCGCGCAAAGGGCAGGCCATAAAGCTGGTCCCCCGTGGCCCCCTGATCATCCGTCTCAAACGTCCAGCCGTCGCCCAGCATGTCGGGATGCACGGCAGAGACGTCAATCAGCCCTTCCAGCCCTTTGAGCTTGCGAAAGATCAGCGTGCGATGCGCCCAAGGGCAGGCGTAAGACACATAGAGATGATACCGTCCCGCCTCAGCGGCAAACCCGCCGTCACCCGACGGCCCGGCTGATCCGTCTGCGATAATCCAGTTGCGAAACCCGGCGGTAGAGCGTTTGAACGCCCCGCCCGAAGACTTGGTGTCATACCACTGGTCTTTCCACTCGCCGTTCACCAACAGGCCCATCGCGTCTCTCCTTCGTCTGCGTCGGGCAACCCCTAGCAAAGCCGCCCCGCCCAAGTCACCTCCATGCTTCCGCACAGAAACTGCGCGTGCCGCAATTGGGCCCTCCGCCGCCGCTTCCCCCATTGCGGCCCGCGCGGCACATCTGTACATCTGCGACTCAGACGAGGGGCCGCTTGGCCCCAGAGAGGTTGGCGGCCTTCGGATCGACCCAAATAGGGGGTCCACCGGTTGCATCGTCCCACGGGCCGTTCGCGGCACCTCTCCCCAATTGAAGTTGAAGAAAGGTGCCCCGATGGCCAATGTGATGACCCGTTTGCTGCTTGCCTCCACTGCTCTGTCCGCCACCCCCGCAATGGCCCATGTCGGCCATATCGGCGAGGCAGCAGGCCATGGCCACTGGATCGCGGGCATCGCCATCGGCGCGGCGGTCGGCATCGGGCTGTGGGGCGCGCTGAAGGGCAAGAAGGACCCGAAGGCGGAACCGGCGGAAGAGGCCGAGGAAGACGGCGAAGAGGAACCGGCATGAGCAAAACAGGTGTCATGATCTGCGGCCACGGCTCACGCTCCCAAGCCGCCGTGGACCAATTCTCCGTCCTCGCCGAAAAGCTGCCCGCCTATTTCCCCGACGATTGGCTGGTCGAATACGGCTACCTCGAATTCGCCAACCCGGTGATCCGCGACGGCCTCGACACCCTGCGCGAAGCGGGCTGCGACAAGATCCTTGCCGTCCCAGGCATGCTCTTTGCCGCCATGCACTCCAAGAATGACATCCCCACCGTCCTGAACACCTACGCCGCCAAACACGGGATCGAGATCAGCTACGGCCGCGAACTCGGCGTCGACCCAAAAATGATCGCCGCCGCCGGGGCCCGCATCCAGGACGCGGTCGACAAGGCCAATGCCACACAACATGTCGCAAACGATGACACCTGCCTCGTCGTCATCGGTCGCGGCGCGTCCGACCCCGACGCCAATGGCAATGTCGCCAAAATCGCCCGCATGCTGCATGAAGGCATGGGCTTCGGCTGGGTCGAAACAGGCTATTCCGGCGTCACCTTCCCGCTGGTGGAGCCTTGCCTGCAACACGCGGCCAAGCTGGGTTACAAACGCATCATCGTTTTCCCCTATTTCCTGTTCACCGGCATCCTGATCGACCGCATCTACGGCTTCACCGACCAAGTCGCCGCGGAACATACAGACATCGAATTCGTCAAAGCGGGTTACCTCAACGACCACGCAAAGGTGCTTGAAACCTTCGCCGAACGCGTGACCGAGCAGATGGGCGCCAACCCGCCCCCCAATTGCGGCATCTGCGGCTACCGGGAACAGGTCTTGGCCTTCGACAATGGCGAACACCGCCACATCACGCCCGACCAGCGCAATCACCCGGCCTTCGCCGACACGCCGCCCCCCACATGCGTCTTGTGCAAATACCGCACGCAGGTCCTCGGTTTTGAGGCCGAGGTCGGCGCTATCCAGGAATCCCATCACCACCACGTCGAAGGCCAAGGCGCGTCTGCGCCGGGGTCCAACGTCGCAGATTGCACCCATTGCGACACGTTCTGCACCGGCGTCTGCCGCTTGGAAATGCAGGACCACCACCACCATCATCACCACCACGGCCATGACCACAGCCATGCGCACGACCACGACCATCACCACCACGCCCCCTATCCACATGCCAAACACCCCCACGGCCCCGAAAGCGCCCGCAAGGCAAAAGCCTAACGCTTCGTTTTGGCAAAAATACTCAAACCCCACGGCCCCAGTCAGGCGCACCCATGAGACCCTACGAGAAAAACCCAGCCGAGATTTACAAGGCCAGCTTCGCCACCGTGCAGGCTGAGGCCAATCTCGCGCGGTTCCCAAACGGGCTCGACCGCCTCGCCACCCGCGTCATCCACGCCTGCGGCATGGTCGAAATCGCCGACCGTCTGGCCTTCTCGGACACCGCCTATCTCAAAGGCTACGCCGCGCTGCAAAACGGCGCGCCGATCCTGTGCGATTGCGAAATGGTCGGCGCGGGCATCATCCGCCGCTACCTGCCAGCAGAAAACGAGGTTATCGTCACCCTAAACGACCCATCCGTGCCGGACCGGGCCAAGCAGATCGGCAACACAAGGTCGGCCGCGGCGGTCGAGCTGTGGCAGCCGCATCTCGAAGGCGCCGTCGTCGCCATCGGGAACGCGCCGACCGCTTTGTTTCACCTCCTCGATCTGATCGACCAGGGCTTCCCGAAGCCCGCCGTGATCCTCGGCTTCCCTGTGGGCTTTGTCGGGGCCGCCGAGTCCAAGGCCGAACTTGCTGCCAACCCGCGCGGCTGCGACTTCGTGGCGCTGAAGGGCCGCAAAGGCGGCTCGGCGATAGCCTCGGCGGCAGTCAACGCACTCGCCGCAGGCCTGCCGGAGGTGTCACATGGTTAACGCCCGCCCGCAGACACATGTATGTACAGCCTGTGTACAGGGTGTGTACGCGCGGTGTACGCCGGAATATGGGAGATCAGACATTGGTTAACGCGCCCTGGCTCCACATTGTTGGCATAGGGGAGGACGGCATGGACGGCCTCACCCCCGCCACCCGCGCCGTGGTCGAAGCTGCCGAGATTATCGTCGGCGGTGACCGCCACCACCAGCTCTCAGACAGCGTCACCGCAACCCGCGTCGCGTGGCCGTCACCTTTCGACTCGCTCATCGAAAAACTGAATGAATTCAAAGGCAAACGCGTGGTGATCCTGGCTACTGGTGACCCGCTCTGGTTTTCCGTCGGCGCGCGCATCGGGCGCGCGATTGACCCGTCGCAGATCGTCTACCACCCGCAACTTTCCGCTTTCCAGCTGACCGCCGCTCGCATGGGCTGGAGCCTCGCTGACGTCGAAACCCTCACCGTCCACGGCCGCCCCGTGCACCAGATGGTCGCTTTTATCCAGCCAGATCAAAAGCTTATCATCCTGACCACCGGTGCCGAGACCCCCGCCCAAATCGCCAATTTCCTGACCGAGCGCGGCTTCGGCGGGTCCGAAATGACGGTCCTCGCCAATATGGGTGGCGAAAAAGAGCAACGTTTTGAAGGGCTTGCAGACAGCTGGACGCACGAGGTCCCCGCCTTCAACACCCTTGCCGTCAACTGCATCGCCGCCCCCGACGCAGCGCTTCTACCCCGCGTCCCGGGCCTCTCGGATGATCTGTTTCAATCCGACGGAACCATGACAAAACAAGAGGTTAGGGCCGCCACCCTTGCAAAACTCATGCCCATGCGCGGCGCGTTGTTGTGGGATATCGGCGCAGGCTCTGGTTCTGTGGCCATCGAATGGATGCGCGCCGCACGCTATGCCCGCGCCATTGGCATTGAACCCCGCGCCGACAGACGCGCTATGGCTGCCGAGAATGCGCTCGCGCTGGGCGCACCGAAACTGCAACTCATCGACGGCGAGGTCCCCGCAGCGCTCGACGGTCTCGACGCGCCGGATGCGATCTTCATTGGCGGGGGTCTTAGCAGCGAGACCTTTGATATTGCTTGGAAAAACCTGCGTCCTCTGGGCCGTCTGGTGGCCAATGCCGTGACGCTGGAAAGCGAGGCGCTGCTCATCGCGCTGCACAAAAAACACGGGGGCCAGCTGGTCAAAATCGGTGTTGAGCGTGCCGAACCCGTGGGTCGCTTGACCGGCTGGCGTCCCGCCATGACCGTCACCCAATGGAGCCTGGTGAAGCGATGACGGGCACGCTTTACGGCATCGGTCTGGGCCCCGGCGACCCGGAGTTAATCACTTTGAAAGCCGCACGCCTTATAGAGGCCGCGACCACCATCGCCTACCCGACGTTGGCCGGTGGCGACAGCTTCGCGCGGGCGATCGCGAAAGACCTGATCAAACCCGGCACGCGCGAAATTCGCATGGACGTGCCCATGACGACCGAACGCCAACCCGCTCAGGACGCCTATGACGCAGGCGCGGCGGAGATCGCTAAGGTCCTGGAAACAGGCGAAAATGTCGTCTGTCTTTGCGAGGGCGATCCGTTCTTTTACGGCTCCTTCATGTATCTTAACGCCCGGTTAATTTCTGATTTCAACGTCGAGGTCATCCCCGGCGTCACCTCCATCACCGCCTGCGCCACCCGTGCGGGCATGCCCTTGGCGGCCCGCAACGAACGCCTCACCGTGCTGCCCGGCCCTCTGCCCGAAGCCGAGCTGAAGACCCGCATCGAGGGCGCGGAAAGCGTCGTCATCATGAAGGTTGGCCGCCACCTGCCCAAGATCAGAGCCGTCATCCATGCGCTGGGCCTGACCGATCAGGCAACGTATGTCGAACGCGCCACCTTGCCCGAAGAGGTGGTGCTGCCGCTCGCCCAAGCCCCTGAAAAGGCACCGTATTTTTCCATGATCCTTCTCACGAAAGGGGCCGATCCATGGCTCTAGCTCCGGCAGTCCTCTGCCTCAACCGCGCGGGCGAGGCCACGGCGCACCGCATCGCCAAGCTGCTGAATGCCCCCGTGCATGGCCGCGAGGCCCGCGTTGATCAGGCCGATGTGTTCTTCGCAAACGCGCTTGATCACGCCCGCACCCTGTTCGCCGCTGGCACGCCCGTGATCGGCGTCTGCGCCTCCGGCATCCTGATCCGCGCGGTTGCTCCGTTGCTGGCCGACAAGACAGCCGAGCCGCCGGTTCTTTCCGTCTCCGACGATGGCGCAGTTGTGGTGCCGCTGCTTGGCGGTCATCGTGGGGCCAACCGCTTGGCGACACAGATTGCTGAAGGATTACAGTCGGTTGCGGCTGTGACAACGGCTGGTGATGTGGCGCTTGGCGTGGCTCTGGACGAGCCACCCGTGGGCTGGCGTCTGGCCAACCCGGAGGCCGCGAAAGAGGTCATGGCGCAGCTTTTGTCCGGTGCAGGCGCACGGATTGAGGGCGATGCGCCGTGGTTGTCCGATCTGCCAAGGGGCGACGCGGTTACCATCAGCGCCGGGATCGCGCCCAGCGGCGCTGACCTGCAATTCCACCCTCAACGCCTGACCCTTGGCGTCGGCTGTGCCCGCAACTGCCCGCCCGAAGAGCTGCAGGCATTGGTGGAGCAAACCCTTTCAGAAGCAGGCCTCGCCGCAGGGGCCATCCACTCCGTCAACACAATCGACCTGAAGGCCGACGAGCCTGCCTGTTTCGTTTTGGCAAAAATACTCAATCGCCCGCTTCGCCTCTTCACGGCGTCCGAGCTGGATGCACTCACCCCGCAAGTCGCCAACCCCTCTGACGTGGTGTTTGCCGAGGTCGGCACCCATTCGGTGTCAGAGACTGCGGCCTTGGCGCAATCAGGTGGCACGGTGTTGGTGGCCAAGCGCAAAACCAGGAACGCCACCTGCGCGCTGTCAATCGCCGCCGAGCCGCTTACCGAGTTAAAAGGCCGGTCGCGCGGCAAACTGTCGATCATCGGCATTGGCCCGGGCCAGCATTCGTGGCGCACGCCTGAGGCGTCCAAACTGGTGCAGGACGCCGAAGAGCTGGTAGGCTACGGGCTGTACATCGACCTGTTGGGGCCGCTGGCTTACGGCAAAACGCGGTCCGACTTCCCGCTTGGTGGTGAAGAGGACCGTTGCCGCTACGCATTGGAGCAGGCGGCGCTGGGCAAGAATGTTGCCCTGATTTGTTCAGGCGACGCAGGCATTTACGCGATGGGCGCGTTGGTGTTCGAGCTGCTGGACCGCGCGCCGGACGAGATGGGCGTCAGCGATGCCGCGCACCGGGTGGAGGTCGTCTCCACCCCCGGCGTGTCGGCTTTGCAAGGCGCGGCTGCGCGAGCCGGGGCTCCGTTGGGGCACGACTTCTGCGCGATTTCCTTGTCCGACCTGTTAACCCCCCGCGAAGACATTGTGAAACGGCTGCATGCAGCGGCAAAAGGCGATTTCGTCATCGCCTTTTACAACCCGGTGTCTATGCGCCGCCGAACGTTGTTGGCGGAAGCGCGGGACATTTTGTTGCAGCACCGGCCCGCAGATACGCCAGTGATGTTGGCGAGCTCTCTGGGGCGGCCCGAGGAGCACGTGCGGTATCGCAAGCTGAGCGAGTTGGAGGTTGATGAGGTGGACATGCTGACTGTGGTTTTGGTGGGATCCTCACATTCCAAACTTGCGCAGCTGGGCGAGGGGCCGCGCATGTACACACCGCGTGGTTATGCGCGCAAGATTGATGGGGATTTGGCGTGAGGGAGGTACGACGCTCGCCTGCGGCTTCGCCCCGCCCACCCTCCCGTATTGGAGCTGAGACATGACGGTTTATTTTATTGGCGCGGGCCCCGGTGATCCTGAATTGCTGACTTTGAAAGCGCAGCGGATCATTTCGGAATGCCCAGTGTGTTTGTATGCAGGCTCATTGGTGCCGGAAGCCGTCGTCGCAGGTGCACCTGAGGGCGCGCTGGTGATGGACACCGCGCCAATGACCCTGGATGACACACATGCGCAGATCGTCGCAGCCCACGCCATGGGCCAAGACGTGGCGCGCGTGCATTCTGGCGACCCGTCGCTTTACGGCGCGATTGCCGAGCAAATTCGGCGGCTCAAGGCCGAGGGCATCGACTACCAGATCATCCCCGGGGTTCCGGCCTATGCTGCCGCCGCCGCCGCGTTGGGGCAGGAACTGACGGTCCCCGAGATCGCGCAATCCATTGTGCTGACCCGCATGTCAATGAAATCGACCTCGATGCCCGAGGGCGAGACGCTGGAAAACTTTGCCCGCACAGGGGCGACACTGGCCATCCATCTAGGCATCCGCGCCCTGCGCGAGATTGAGCGGGTTCTGACCCCGCATTACGGTGCTGATTGCCCGGTGGTGGTGGCCTACCGTGCCAGCTGGCCGGACGAGATCTTTCTGCGCGGGACGCTGAGCGACATCCACGCAAAGGTGCGGGCCGAAAAGATCACCCGGACGGCGCTGATCTTGGTGGGGCCGGCATTGGCGGACATCAAGGACTTCAAGGATTCCGCGCTCTATGACCCGGAAATACCCCATGTGTTGCGCCCCAAGGTGTTGGTGTAGCAAGATGTTGCTATGTCACAGAATTGAAACGAATATTTAGGATATTCTCGCCAAACTGGCTAAGCTGAACCTGTAGTTTGAGGGGAATCACCATGTCGACGTTTTTGTCACGCGAAGTTCAGGCGGGCCTTGAGGCCGCTCAAAAACAGGCCATGCGAAAACGGTCGCGGCTGCGGGTGCATGTGGGTGACGAGATTTACCCGATCCTGCAATTCGCCGGCAACACCTTCACTGTCGACGCGGACACCGCGCCGCATTTGCGCGGTCTGGTCGACATCTACGATGGCGGGCGGCACTTGTATCAGGCGCTGATTGTCACCTCGCAGGAAGAGGCCGGGGAATGGGTGTTTGAATTCAAGCGCAACACCGTGGCTGCCAATTCGGCGCCGCGCGACTTTTATGAAGAGCCGGACGCGCCGATTGCGCTATTGCCTGCAGGCTGACCTGCCAGGGCGTCCAGCACCCAAGCCTCAAAAGCGGCTTTGCCCTCGCTTGGCGGCGTGTCCCCGGAGATAAGCCAGTAAGCACGCGGCGAAGGCCATTCGAACGCATGCAACCGGACCAATTCCCCACGCTCTAACGCGGCTGCACTTGTCAACGCATCCCCCAACGCCACCCCTTGCCCTGCGCGCGCGGCGGCGGCCATGATCTGCATGTCCTGAAAAATCACGCCGTCATGAACTGGTCCGCCGGAGGCACCGGCGTACCTCGCCCATGCGGCCCAGTCTTTTCGACCGTCCAGATGCAACAGCGGCAGGCCCAGCACTTCGCCCGCGTCAAACGCCCGCCCCCCTGTCAGCGCGGGGGCTGCGACCGGGAAGAACGCAACATCCAACAGATGCCGTGCGCCCTGCGGCGCCTGCTCTGGTGTCAGAAAGCTGATATAGATGTCATCGCGCCGCCGCCCTAGGTCGCCATAGCCGCGTGGGGTGTTGATGGTGACCGCAAGGCCGGGGTGCATCGCGACAAACCCGGACAGTCGTGGCGCGATCCAATTCGCCGCAAACCCCGGCGCGACATTCAGCGTCAGGCTGCCGGTCATGTCGCTTCGGTCACCGGCTTTGGCCAAAACGGCAAGCGCGGGCGCGACCTCGGCTACATATTGGCGCGCTCGGTGGGTTAGCCGCACGCCACGCCCCTCGCGGTCAAGCAGGGCAAATCCCAGACCGGTCTCCAGCGCCTTCATCTTGTGGCTCACGGCCGACGGGGTCAGCCGCATTTGATGGGCGGTCTGGGTGATGCTGCCGGTCTTTGAAAGGCTGACCAAGGCCTGCAAGGCGGATGTGCTGGGGATCAATACATGAATCCATTTCAAGTGATTACTGAATTTATACCGTATGACATGAATTTTCTTTCATGTCATCCTGTCGCGACATCGTTTTAGGAGCCTGCCATGGAAGCCAGCTTTTCCCGCCGAGACATTTTGACCCCGCAAGAGCTACGCGCGCTGTCTGAGCGGTCGGACGCGAAAGGGTTCCTTCAGCTTGGCACCCATTTCGGTGCAATCGCCATCGTGGCCATTCTGCATGCGCAAGCCATGGGGTCATGGCTGGTTCTGCTCACCGGTCTGGTGCTGGGCGTGCTGCTGAACTTCCTCTACGCGGGCCAGCACGAGCTGTCCCACGCCACCGTCTTCAAAACCCGCAAGCTGAACGAGGTTTTTGGGCGCATCATCGGGTTCATCCAGATTTTCCCCCGCGACTTCGACCAGGTCATGCATTTTGCCCATCACCAATATACGCAGGATTGGGAACGCGACGGGGAACTGGTGCGCGAGCCCTACACCCTGACCACTTACCTGTTGTGGCTGACCGGCGTCACTTACTGGCGCAACCGCATCGTCGGCAACATCCGCCGCGCGCGGGGTATCATTCTGGAGCCCTATATCCGCGCAGAGGAAGAGGCCAAGGTCATCAAGGAGGCACGCATTCACATCGCACTTTACGCGCTCATCGCTCTTGCCAGCATCACACTCGGCACATGGGCCGCGCTGACCTTCTGGATCCTGCCGATGATCCTTACCAAACCCATCCACCAGCTGCAAAACACCATCGAGCATCTGGGCCTCAGCCACGAGCAGGACATTCTGGAAAACACCCGCTCCACCCGCACCAACGCGCTGTTTCGCTGGCTGTGCTGGCAGATGCCCTACCACACCGCGCATCACACTTTCCCCGCCGTACCTTTCTGGAAGCTGCGCGAGCTCAACGACAAGCTGGAAAGCAAGGCAGGCGAGGTGCACCGTATGGGCTGGATCGAGTTCCAGATCGAGGTGATCTCCAAGCTGCGCGCCAAGGATGAAAGCCAATATCCGATGGATGAGGTCTGGATAGTGCCAACCTCCGGCGGGCGCTCCGCGCGGATCCCCGCGGAATGAGGCGGCTCAAGACCTACACCTCGCTTTGGGCGATGCAGCCGCATGACCAAACGGGGGTGAAACTGCCCTATGATCAGGTTTGCGAGATGGTGGCAGGTGCCGGTTTCGACGGCATGGCGATTGATCTGGGCGCGTCCGATGTGGCAACCGCCCACGCGGTGCGTCCGCATATGGAACGCAACAACCTGACGCCGCTGATCGTGGCTTTCCCCAAGACCATCGAAAGCCTCGAAGACACGCTGAAAATGGCCAAGGATTTCGGCGCGCCTTTTGTCGATGTGATCGGGCAGGTGATGCCGATTGCGCTTGATGACATGGTGCCGGTGGTCGAGACGTGGATGGAGATGGCCGACAAGATCGGCCAACCCATCCAATTTGAAACGCACCGCAACTGCATCACCAATGACCTCTACACCACGCTGCAACTGATCGACCGTATCCCCGACATGCGCATCTGCGCCGACCTCAGCCATTACGTTGTGGACCGCGAATTCTGGTTCCCGCTCTCAGATCATGACCTCGGACTGATCAGCCGCATTCTCGAACGCTCCGACAGCTTTCAGGGCCGCGTCGCGTCTCGCCAGCAAATCCAGCTGCAGCTGGACTTCCCGCAGCACCAGAAATGGGTCGACCTGTTCAAAGGCTGGTGGCGCGAGGGCCTGACCTCTTGGCGCGACCGCAATACGACCGGCGATTGCATCTTTGTGTGCGAACTTGGCCCGCCGGAATACGCCATGACCGGCCCCGACGGGAAAGAAATGTCCAACCGCTGGGAAGAGGCGCAGGTCATCAAGGGCTGGGTCGAAGACATGTGGCAGGACTTAGAGCAGGGATAATTCCGTGCTATGCTCCCTCCCAACTGCATGGAGGAGACGCTCGTGAAAATCGACCAACCAACGCCTGAACTGCCCGTCCCCGATGTGGAGGCGGCTCAGGCCTACTATCGCGACCGGCTGGGGTTTAACGTGGCGTGGTACAACGAGGACGGCCAAATCGGCGCGGTGTCGCATGGGGATTGCGCCCTGTTTTTTCGCAAGACCGACGGCCCGATTGCTGCGGGAACGTTCTGGGTGTTCTGCGCCGATGTCGACGCCGCCCATGATGAGCTGCGCGAACGCGGCGCGCCCATCACCGACCCGATCAGCGACAAACCTTGGGGGATGCGGCAATTCACGGTCGAAGACCCAAACGGGCATCGGTTCTATTTCTTCCACGACCTGTGACGCGGCAAACAAGCGGGGCAAACGCGGTCCCTTCGTCGCCAATTCCCGGCAATTCGAAGATTCTTGCGGGCAGATAACATTCTGGCCGGATATCTTCACCAAACTGGCCCTATCGCGCGGCAATTCGGACAGGCATGACGCGGGCGAACGCGCTACGTTGCGCGGGACATAGATTCGCCTTCAATTCGGGGACCCCTGCCATGATCCAAACACCATATCTCCTGTTCCTCGGCGACGCGCCGGACGCGCTTGCTGCAAAAGTGGCGCAAGGCATCAAGGACTGGCGGCCAGAAAACGCCGTCGGCCAATTCCGCATGGAGGGCTGCAACGCCGACATGGGCATCGCGGACATGACGCTGCAAGAAGGTCTGGACGCAGGCGCGAAGACGCTGGTGATTGGCGTGGCCAACCGGGGCGGTTTCATCTCGGACGCATGGAAGAAGGTGCTCGTTGAGGCTTTGGAAATGGGCTACGACATCGCGTCCGGCCTGCACAACCTGCTGCGCGACGAAGACGAGCTGCAGCGCGCTGCAAAAGTGCATGGCCGCACCCTGCATGACGTGCGTATCCCGACCGTGGCCTACCCGATCGCCACCGGTGTCAAGCGCACCGGCAAACGCGTGCTGGCTGTGGGCACCGATTGTTCCGTCGGCAAAATGTACACCGGTCTTTGCATGGACGCCGAAATGCGCAAGCGCGGCATGAAATCCACCTTCCGCCCCACCGGCCAGACCGGCATCCTGATCACCGGCGGCGGCGTGCCGCTGGACGCGGTGATTGCGGACTTCATGGCGGGCGCGGTTGAATATCTGACACCTGACAATGAGGACGATCACTGGGATCACATCGAGGGGCAGGGCTCCCTGTTCCACGCGTCCTATTCCGGCGTAACCATGGCGCTGGTCCATGGCGGCCAACCCGACGCGCTGGTGCTGGCACATGAGCCCACCCGCAAGCACATGCGCGGCCTGCCGGATTACCAACAACCGTCGCTGGAGGCGCTGCGCGACATGGCGTTGACATTGGCCCGCGTGGTGAACCCTAAATGCGAGGTCATCGGCATCTCGATCAACACCCAACACATGGGCGAGGATGAGGCCAAGGCCTACATCGCCGAGGTCGAGGGCCGCATGGGTCTGCCCACCACCGACCCGTTCCGCTTCGGTGCCGAACGGCTGGTGGACGCGTTGGAAGGGCTGTGATCTCGGTCACCGCTGATACGTTCAAACTGGCGGAGGTCTTCACGATCTCCCGTGGCTCGCGGACGGAGGCCAAGGTGCTCACCGTCCGCGTGACCCGTGGCGGGGTGACGGGGGTCGGCGAATGCGTCCCCTATGCCCGCTATGATGAGACGATGGACAGCGTCACTGCAGAAATCATGGGGCTGCCGGGCAACATCTCCCGCGTTGACCTGCAATCCGCACTGCCCGCCGGGGCTGCCCGCAACGCGGTCGACTGCGCGCTCTGGGATTTGGAGGCCAAGACCCAAGGCAAACGCGTTTGGGACCTTTTGGGCCTGCCCGCGCCGAAGCCTGAGATCACCGCCTACACCCTCTCGCTGGCCGAGCCTGACGCGATGGAGGCCTCCGCCCGCAAAAACGCGCACAGGCCGTTGCTGAAGATCAAGCTCGGCACACCTGATGACATGCCCCGGCTCGAGGCCGTGCGCCGAGGCGCGCCGGATACACCGATCATCATCGACGCCAACGAGGGCTGGACGGCGGACGTGTATTCCGACTTGGCCCCGCATCTGGTCCGCCTTGGGGTAAAGTTGGTGGAACAACCTTTGCCTGCGGGCGAAGACGATATGCTGGCCGAGATCGAACGCCCGCTTCCGGTTTGCGCCGACGAGGCCTGCCACGATCGCGGCTCGCTGCCTGACCTGATCGGCAAATACGATGTCATCAACATCAAGCTCGACAAGACCGGCGGGCTGACCGAGGCGCTGGAACTTAAGCGTGAAGGCATCGACCAAGGCTACGGCGTGATGGTGGGCTGCATGGTCGGCTCGTCGCTCGCCATGGCGCCGGCGACCATTCTGGCGCAGGGCGCGGCATTTACCGACCTTGACGGCCCGCTTCTATTGGCCGAAGACCGCGACACACCGCTAACCTTTGACGACCAAGGCGTGTACGCACCCGCCGCCGCATTATGGGGATAATTTCATGAGCCGCATCGTTTACCTGAATGGCGAATACCTGCCCGAAGCTGACGCCCACGTGTCCATCTTTGACCGCGGCTTCCTGTTCGCTGATGCGGTTTACGAGGTCACCTCGGTCCTTGGCGGCAAGCTGATCGCCTTTGACGGCCACGCGGTGCGGCTGCAACGCTCCGTCGATGAGCTGGGCATGAATTACAAAGTCGACATGGACGAGCTGCTGGAAATCCACCGTCAGTTGGTGGAACGCAACTCCCTTGAGGAAGGCATGATCTACCTGCAGCTGACGCGCGGCAATCCGGGCGACCGCGACTTTGTCTATCCGGCACAGGACACCACCCCGACATTGGTGCTGTTCACCCAGACGGCGAACCTCTTGAACAACCCCAAGATCAACACCGGCATGAAGGTCATCACCGTCGAGGACCAGCGCTGGGCGCGGCGCGACATCAAGACGACGCAGCTGCTGTTCCCGTCCATGGCCAAGATGATGGCCAAGGCGGCGGGTGTGGATGACGCATGGATGTTTGAGGATGGCGCGATCACCGAAGGCTCTTCCAACAACGCCTATATCGTGAAGGACGGCAAGATCATCACGCGGCATCTGGGCAACGAGATCCTGCACGGGATCACCCGCGCGGCGGTGTTGAAATTTGCAAAATCTGCGCAGATGGAGGTCGAGGAACGCGCCTTCACCGTGGAAGAGGCCAAGAACGCGGACGAGGCGTTTATCACCTCAGCCTCGACCTTCGTGATGCCGGTCGTTGAAGTGGACGGTCAGGCGTTGGGCGACGGCAAGCCGGGTTCTGTCGCGGCGCGGCTGCGTGAAATCTATCTCGACGAAAGCCTGAAACAGGCGATCTGATCACAGGCCCTTATTCTCGCTCCCATCCCATTGCAGGATCACCTTGACCTCCTGCTGGGTGCGGATGCGGGCGTAGCCGAAGGTGTAATTGCCCTGCAATTTCGTATGCAGCGCTGCAATCTGGGCCGTGGACAGCGTGCCCGCGTCCACTTTGGAGAAGCCGATCACGTTCAGCCGGTGCTGCACCGAATTGACCAATTGCGGGTTGGGGTCGGCGGCTACCGGGGCCGCGACCACTGCCATGGACAGCCCAAACGCGACCAAAATCGGCTTCATCATGTCAATGCTCCTTAGCTTTGGAAAAACTTCACGATGCGGTTTTCGATCACCGCCCCGATGGAGCCACGAATGTCGGCATGGCCCTTGTTGCTGCCCGCCAGGTGGTTGATCTGCGCCAGTTGGGAAGAGTTCAACTTGGTCACATCCACATCAGCGTAGCCATAGGTCGGCAACACAGTCGACACGGATTTTTGCAGCTGCGTCAGGTTCCCTTCGGCGGCCACCGGGGCTGCGAGGGAAACGGCCATGCCGGTCGCGGCGAGAAATTTAGAGAAGCGCATTTGGTATCTCCTTTGCTATCTTTACATAGCCATACCATGCTCCATTCCAAGAGCGCAGACACCTTTTCTCACGTCGACGTTAAGCGGTGTAATCCCGCCTGCGCGCACTGAAACGAGTTGACGGTGAACAATCAAAGATACGCTTAGGGCCCATTTAGACGAATGTTGCGCAGAACCTGAATGATTGGCTTCCTATTTCAGAAGTACATTCCCTTCAAGGGACCGCGCGAAGCTTGCCCGCGGCAATATCCGAAATCTAGTGTTGGTAAGTTCAGCACTCAGGATACGGTCGCAACGGAATGTTCGCAGCGCGCCACGGAAGTGGTCGACCGCGAGAACGTACCAGATCGGATAGTTCAGCAGAAGGTAATGCGCCTCAATCTCTCGGGTGGTGACCTTACTGCGTTCGTCCACATAACGGATGGTCAAATTGGTTTGATCCAGAAAGCCTTGGTGCAGTTTTTGAACTGCTTTGCCATTGGTCGAGACAACAGACCCTTGAACGAAAGTCGAAGCCGTCTCTCCGATCAGTATTCGGGACTTCAGCCGATCAACCCTTTCCCGCTTCTCTGCTGAGAAAGAGGCAATGAGCTGCCGCCTGATGGACGCCAGATTCGCAAGAAAAATAGGCGACTTCATCTGTTCGGCAACGGAAATACTGATCAGAAGGTCAACGGCTTCCGGGTAGCTAAGATTGAGGCGCCCAATACCCCAGTGGCGATCCAGTCGAACGCCTCCGCCACGTCCGCGATCCGCGTCGATGGGAAGGCCTTGATCCCGCATCAGCTGCAAATCACGTGCGATCGTGCGCTCGCTCACGTTATGGCCTAACGCCAGCTCCTTGATTGTGCAAAAGCCCTCCTGTTTGAGATGTGCGGCCAAAAGTTCAAGCCGCCTGAGCCGATCATGGGAATTCGCGCGCGCCATCTCAGAAATACGACATAAAATGTCATATTTGACAATAGATACCGTGCTGACTCAACAACCATCGAAGGAGAAACGATGTCACCCGTTACCGTTATTGCACCGATCAAACTTGCTGAGGGCAAAACAGAGGCCGATCTGATCGCGGCCTCGGCGGCTTTCCAAAGGGACTTTGTCGCGCAAGAGTCAGGCGTGTTGCGCCGTGAACTTGTGCGTAAGCCCGACGGAACCTACCTCGATATTGTCCAGTTCCGCAGTCACGATGACTACCTGGAGGTGGTCAAGAAAGAGATGGAATCGCCCGTCTGCGCGTTGTTCTTTTCAGTTATGGACCTCAGCGATTTCGACCCCGAAGCCGAGATGGATGTCTTCGTCTCGCTTGAAACACATTGAACGAGGGTTTGCGGTCCTACTTGGGGCCGCAAACCGCCCTGTAACAGACATTCAGTCGACAACATTCAACGGCAAGTCTGTCCGCACAGCCGTCATTGGGTCCGGTCTAGCCCGCGTCCTTATGAGACACCTCAAATGCCGCTTTCTGGGCGTCGCTGGCATCCGTCTGGTGCTGCGCTTTCCACTCGTCAAAGGGCATGCCGTAGAACGCCTCGCGTGCTTCCATCTTGCCGATCTCGATGCCGCGCTCGGCGGCGGCTTCCTGGTACCAGCGGCTTAGGCAGTTGCGGCAGAAGCCGGCCAAATTCATCATGTCGATATTTTGCACATCGGTGCGCTTTTGCAGGTGGTCGCGCAGGGTGCGGAAGGCGGCGGCCTCCAGCTCCAGTTGGGTTTGGGCGTCCATGATGTTGTCTCCCTATAGGCCGGATGCGGCCAAAGTGTCGGTTAGGATCGGCGCGAGGCGGTCCGCCCATGCCATCTGATCGGCTTCGTTAGATATGAGGTCGTTGCGTATCTCGATCAAGACATGGGGGCGCCCATGCCGCAACGCGTGTTTGTCCATCGTGTCGCCGGTCAGGTGGCCGGAATAGGGCTGGTTGTCGCCGACGCACAGGTCGTCTTCCGCCCGTAGCCGGTTGAGCAGCGGGTCTGCCATGCGGCGGTCTTCCGCATACAGCACCCCGACATGCCAAGGCCGCGCTGGGCGGCCACGCAGCTGCGGCGTGAAGCTGTGGACCGAGACAATCACCGGGTCCGGCTGCGCGGCCGTGACCTGTGCGACGGCGTCGTGATAGGGGCGGTACATCGTGGATAGCCGGTGTTCGCGGTCTTGTGTGCTGACGGTTTTGTTGGCCGGGATGATGGTGCCGTCATAGAGCCGCATCACCAGGGTCGGGTCGTCTTCGCCGCGGTTCGGGTCGATGACCAGGCGGGAGAAGTTGGACAGCACCGCAGGGCCAGTCAGCCGTTCCGCCAAGGCGCGGGTGACCCCCGCCGCCCCGATGTCAAAGGCGATATGGCGGTTCATATCTTCGGGCGGCAGGCCCAGATCGCCGCCCGCCACAAAGGGTGGAACTGTGTTGGCCGCGTGGTCGCACAGGCACACAAACCGGCCGGGCCGGTCGGCGCCGGATATCTCGAATGGGTGGTAGGTCATCAATATCTGCCTGTTACATTTGCCTCATATTTAGGCGCAGTGTGAAAGAAGCGCCAGTTGCGATGCGCCGCGCTTTGGGTCATACGTGGCCCCGGCCCAACGATGAAAACTGAATAGATTAAGGATGACGCAGGTATGAGACGCCTCCGCAAGGTCAAGATTGTTGCAACTTTGGGCCCGGCCTCCAATGACTACGAAATGATCCGAGCCCTGTTTGAAGCAGGCGCCGATGTGTTCCGGCTGAACATGAGCCACGGCGACCACGCCGAAATTCGCGTGCGCCACGAGATCATCCGCCAGATCGAGAAAGACACAGGCCGCCCGATTGCCATTCTCGCCGACCTGCAGGGCCCCAAGCTGCGCGTCGGGCAATTCGCCGACAAAGAGGGCGTGGATCTGCAGGTGGGCCAAGACTTCCGCCTCGATCTCGACGACGCCAAGGGCGACGCCAAGCGGGTGCAGCTGCCGCATAAGGAAATTTTTGACGCGCTGGAGCCCGGCGCCTCGCTGCTGGTCAATGACGGCAAGATCCGGCTGAAGGTCAAAGACTGCGGCCGCGATTTCGCCGATTGCGAAGTTGTGGTGGGCGGGGTGATTTCCGACCGCAAGGGCGTGAACGTCCCCGACGTGGTGCTGCCGCTGGCCGCTTTGTCCGAGAAAGACCGCAAGGATCTGGAATTTGTCTGCCAGCTGGGCGTCGACTGGCTGGCGCTGTCCTTCGTGCAGCGCCCCGCGGATGTCGAAGAGGCCCGCAAGCTGGCAGATGGCCGCGCCGCGATCCTGTCGAAAATCGAGAAGCCGACCGCGGTCAGCTCGTTTGATGACATCTTGGCCGCCTCAGACGGCATCATGGTCGCACGTGGCGATTTGGGCGTGGAACTGCCCGTCCAGAACGTACCGCCGATCCAGAAACGTCTGATCCGCAAATGCCGCGCGGCGGCCAAGCCGGTGATCGTGGCCACGCAGATGCTGGAATCGATGATCGACAGCCCGATGCCGACCCGCGCCGAGGTCTCGGACGTGGCAACCGCCATTTACGAGGGCACCGACGCCATCATGCTCAGCGCGGAATCCGCCGCTGGCGACTTCCCCATTGAGGCCGTGACCACGATGAACAACGTGGCCATCGAGGTGGAAAGCGACGCCAACTACCTCGACATCATCGCGGCACAACGTGGCGGCAAGAAACACACGGTCGCCGACGGTATCGTTGTGGCGGCGCGCGAGATTGCGGAAACCACCGACATTCAGGCAATCTGCTGCTTCTCGCAATCGGGGACCACGGCGCTGCTGGTCGCGCGCGAGCGGCCTCATGTGCCCACCATCGCGCTGACCTCGCTGATGGGCACCGCGCGCCGGCTGTGCCTCAGCTGGGGTATGCAATGCGTGCTGACAGGCGAGGTGGACCGCTTCAAAATGGCGGTGGTCAGCGCTGCCCGCGCAGCGCGGGAGACCGGGATTGCGACCGAGAAGGACCAGATTGTCGTCACCGCCGGGGTGCCGTTCAACCAGCCGGGCACCACCAACATTCTGCGGGTTGCCCCGGTGGAAGAAAGATTGATTTTCGCCGCTGACCCATAATATTCTGGCTCCGTCTCATGGTGGGAGAGCGTTATGATTACGAATGAGTTTATTCTGGTTTTCGGCATAGTGATCGGCGTTCTCGCGATCCCGGCCATTATGTCGGCTTGGATGGACGGCAGCGCGCCCCGGGTGGCGTCATTCGCGGTCGTGATCTCCGGGGCGATGATCATCTACGCCATCTACAACACCCCGGGCGGCTACAGCGTCAACGAGCTGCCCGACATCTTCACCCGTGTGGTGGCCAGTTTCCTTTAACTTCAAGGCGCCATTTTCAGGGCGGCGGGCCGGAATCGCTTGCCAAGTGAAGCGCGTCGTCCTAGAAGGCGCGCTCGTACCCGTGGGACCGGCCTAGAAGGCATGCCGAGTCGCCGCGTTAACCACTCGATACCAAGGAGATGGAAATGCCAAAGATGAAGACAAAATCGGGCGCCAAGAAGCGCTTCAAGATGACGGCCTCCGGCCGCGTCAAAGCAGGTCAAGCGGGCAAACGCCACGGCATGATCAAGCGCTCCACCAAGTTTATCCGCACCGCGCGCGGCACGACGCTCCTCTGCAAGGCAGATGAGAACATCGTGAAAAAATACATGCCATACGCGCGCTAAGGAGAATTTGATATGTCCAGAGTTACTTCCGGCGTCACCACGCACGCCCGCCACAAAAAAGTCATCAAGGCCGCCAAAGGCTACCAGGGTCGTCGCAAGAACACCTTCAAGGTTGCCCGCCAGGCCGTCGACAAGGCCAACCAATACGCGACCCGCGACCGCAAGGCGCGCAAGCGCAACTTCCGCTCGCTGTGGATCCAACGGATCAACGCCGGCTGCCGCGCGATTGACGAGACGCTGACCTATTCGCGTTTCATCAACGGCCTGTCAAAGGCCGGCATCGAAGTAGACCGCAAGGTTCTGGCCGACCTGGCTGTGAACGAGCCTGACGCGTTTGCCGGTGTTGTCGAAAAGGCGAAAGCCGCACTGGCCTAAGCCAAGGTGCTCATCGAGATTTGAAAAGCCCCGCTCACGCGGGGCTTTTTTTGTGTGAGGAACGGTTGGAATGGGTCCGACCTGACACCCGAATTTCTTGAAGCCCGCTGATCCGCGCGTCAATTTCTCGAGGAGAAATTGCAGCGAAATCCTCATCGAGGATTTCGCTTCAGACCTTTTGTAAAGGTCTGTTTTGTCCGCTTGGTCATTGCCGAGCAATCGCCACTTTCCACGCCGCCGCCCCATCTCCCGAAAACCCTCCTTTGTTTCGCCCCGGTTTCCTGCTTGTATGGGGGTGTAGTTACTTTTGTGTCTGCCCTGTGCGGCAGAGAGTCGGGGGATGTTTATGAAGAGGATGTTGTCAGGGTTGTTGGCGTTCGTGTTGGCGGTTCCGCCTTTGCTCGGGTCCGTTCAGCGAAGTGACGCAAATACCATTGCCTGCGGGCAGGTCTACACGGTTGGCCGGGGGGACACGTTAAGCGGGATCAGCCTGCGGTCTTACGGGTCCCTTTTGTACCAGCCGATTTATACCGCGAATGTCGATACGATTGGGACCAATCCCGACAGGATTCAGGTTGGGCAAAGGCTGACCATACCTTGCCTGACCCCGACGACGGCCGCTGCCGATCAGATCGCGCCGGTTGAGGGGCAGCTGATCTTCACCTTCAACAAAGCCTCCGCCCCGCCGTTCATCATCAATAGCGGGATTGTCGATAAGTACCTCGCCGAAATCGCCGAAGTGACCGATGGGCGGGTGACCTTCGTGGACCCCGACGTGATGAACCGCGACCACGCGGCGCAGCTGGGGCTGGTGACATCCGGCCAGGTTGATGGCGCTTATGTGCTGAACTCCCATCTGGCGGCGTCGCACCCGCTGCTACAGCTTCCCATGGAGCCGATGTTCGGCGGCTCTGCCGAGCAAACGGCGGTGTCGCTGTGGCGGCTCCATGCGCGGTACTTTGCAGAAACGAACTACTTCGACGACGCCAAGTTGCTTGGTTTCATCTCCTCCCCCGCGGCCCATATCTGGCGCGACGGCGCGGTGCCTGTCACCGCGGATGAAGGCATCGCTGACAAGAACCAGTACGAGGTCCCCTATTTCAGCGGTCTCGACACACGCGGCCCGGCCAAGATGCGCGCAGAGGTCGCGGCGTGGGCGGCCAATTACGGCGCGCAGAATGACGAGCCGCCTACCTTCTTCCTGGCGCATGGCGCGGCCATTGCCTTGGGTATCTGGGACGAGACCTCTAGCGTCGAGGTGATGGAGGTCGATAACGGGCTCTATACGCCGACCTTCTCGGTCGTCTTGTCGAACGAGGCTTGGGCAAAGATATCGCCGGCCGATCAGGAGGCCATTCTGGAGGTGTCAGGCGAGGCGCTCGCAAACCGCTCCGCTGCCTGGGACGCGTTCGACAACTCCTTCCGCTCCCGGATGCTGGATCTCGGGCTGGTGTTTGAAAAGGCGGGGAAACCGTTGCTGAACGATTTGTTCCTCAGCTCGCTTGACGATCTCAAAGTCTGGAGCGCAAGCGCCGAGAGGTTGGGCATCCCCGCCAATGAAGCGTTGAAGTTCTATCTGACAAACCTTCATTCGCTGAAGGACCGGCTGATCTACCGGGCGCCGGAGGTGGATGTGGAGCAACACCCGTTTGTAACCGGCGACCTGTAACGCCGGGCCGCATCCCGCAATACACAAAGGGGGCCGCATCGGAAACGATGCGGCCCCCTCTCTTTATTCGCCCCGGAACCCTTATTCGGCTGGATGGACCTGGGAGTTGGGCCTCCAGGCTTCCGCGCGTTTGCGGTCCCGGTCCGAGGCGATCAGGGCGCGGACCTTTTCGGCCTCTGCCTGAGTTGCGCGTTCGCGCAGCTGCTCGATGGTCTCCGCCATCTTATCGAGTTGGTGTTTTGTGCTTCCGGTATCGCTGAGCATCTGCTGGCGCGCGACCCAGAAGCCGAGGCCGCCTGAGGCCACCATCGCGCAAATCAAAATGATGAACTGGATAAAACTGGAAATCACTGGCTATGGTTCACTTCTTCAAAGACCACGAATTCTACGCGGCGGTTCAATTCTTCGTCCGAGCTGTCGCCTTGCGCCGACGGTGAGCGCGCGCCAAAGCCCACCGGCTCAAACTTGCTGGTGTCGACGCCAAGTGCCGCCAAGGTGGCCACGGTGTTGTCGGCCCGCTGCCAGCTCAGCGCGAGGTTGATCACGTCCGAACCGCTGCTGTCCGAGTGGCCGGTCACATGGATCAACGCGCCGTCACAGGCTTCTGCCATGCGGCCGATCTTGCGCAATGTGGGCAGTTCGCTGCCCTGCAACTCGGCGCTGCCGCTGGAAAACAGGATGGACTGCTGGCCTGCAAATTCGCGGAGGTCCGCGATGCAATCGGTACCTGCCGCTGCGACTGTCGCTGATGTTGGCGTCAGATTTGACACAACAACCGTTTCTTCGGGCGTGGCGCTGGGTTGAAGCCCGCCGTCTACCGCCAAGGACCTGATTTCCTCAAGGCCCAGGTCGAGGTCTGGCTCGGGTTGTACCTGTGTCGCTGCCGCAAGCTCCGTGGTCGCTGTTGCTGGCTGCCTAACCCGCGGGGTAAAGCCTATCAGCTCCTCCACTTCGTTCAGGTCGAGCAGCTCCAGATTTCTGCCCGCGTTTTGCAGGATCGCGAGCCGCGCGGCTTCTATTCTGGGATCCTTCTGGCGGGTGTTGTCTGTCAGTTGCTCCACCTCGCTCAGGTCCAGAAGTTCGAGGTTTGTCCCCGCGCTTTTCAGGATGGCCTGGCGCGCCGCCGCTATTTCCCGCTCGGCGCGGGAGATGAGGGCTTTCTGGGTGCCGTCGGATTGTGTCAGCACCAATGCCGGGCCGGATGCCGAGGCCGTCGTGGAGTTTGCGGGCCCGCGCACCGCGTCCAACCCGATCCAGGCGAGAGCGCCGACGGCGACAAACGATACGGCACCAAGCGTGACTGCGGCGCGGGCACGTTGCTTGGCCATGGCCACCGGGCACGGTTCATTTCCTATTGGTGTCATTAGTCCCCCTCGTCCCGCACAAACATAAAACTGGCGTGCGGAGTTAATTTTAGTGTTGCCGACCCCCTCGAAGTGCAGCTTGCGGTGGGGCAGAAATCCAACGCAAAAGGGTGGCAAGATACCGCCTATGTTAGGTTGGCTTATCTTGTGGATAAAACCCCCAAAGTGACTGCATTTTGCGATTTTCTGAAACTGTGATTCGAAAGACTCACATCTGAAAATTGACGAGTCTTTGCAGCATCTTAGCGTGCCGGTTTTGCGCGTTTCTTGCTGCGCTTGCATTCGGCCCGTGCGACAGATAGCAGACATTGACTGTTTTAGAGGGGCCGTCATGGACGATCTGAAGGCAAAATATCTGGGTCAAATCGCGGACGCATCGGACGAGGCCGCGTTGGAAACCATCCGCGTCGCCGCCGTCGGCAAAAAGGGCGAGATCAGCCTGAAAATGCGTGAGCTGGGCAAGATGACCCCGGAGGAGCGCCAGGTCGCGGGCCCGGCGCTGAACGCGCTGAAGGATGAGGTGAACTCTGCCCTTGCCGCCAAGAAGGCTGGTCTTGCAGATGCCGCGTTGGATGAGCGGTTGAAAACCGAGTGGCTGGACGTCACGCTGCCGGGCCGTGGCAGGCCCGCCGGGACCATTCACCCGATCAGCCAGGTCAGCCAAGAGGTCCAGGCGCTGTTTGCCGATCTGGGCTTCTCCGTCGCCGAAGGACCGCAGGTTGAGGACGACTGGCACAACTTCGACGCGCTGAACATTCCGTCCCACCACCCCGCCCGCGGGGAAATGGACACGTTTTATATGCACCGCGACGAAGGCGACAACCGCCCGCCGCATGTGCTGCGCACCCATACCTCGCCGGTGCAAATCCGGTCCATGCTGGATCACGGCGCGCCGCTGCGCATCATCTGCCCCGGCCGCGTGTATCGCGCGGATTATGACCAGACGCACACGCCCATGTTCCATCAGGTAGAAGGGCTGGCCATCGACACCGATATTTCCATGGCCAACCTGAAATGGGTGCTGGAAGAGTTCGTCAAAGCGTTTTTCGAAGTGGATGATGTCGAGCTGCGCTTCCGCGCCTCGCATTTCCCGTTCACCGAGCCGTCAGCGGAAGTCGACATTCGCTGCAGCTGGGACAATGGCCAGCTGAAGGTGGGCGAGGGCGACGACTGGCTCGAAATTCTTGGCTCAGGCATGGTGCACCCGAAGGTGCTGGAAGCGGGAGGTATCGATCCCGCCAAGTGGCAAGGCTTTGCCTTCGGTGTGGGCATCGACCGTATCGCCATGCTGAAATACGGCATCCCCGACCTGCGCGCCTTCTTTGACAGCGACCTTCGCTGGCTGCGCAATTACGGGTTTGCAGCGTTGGATCAGCCCGATCTGGCGTCCGGCCTTAGCCGCTAAGCCCCAACTCTCCCGCGATCTCGCGGGCGGTTTCGTATAAGGCGTATTCCTCGACCCAATGGGCCCGCAAGGCGGCCTCTGCCTCAGCGCTGAGCGCGGGAGCGGGCGAGGGGGCCGCGTGCCGTTTGGGCTTGGCCGGCAGGTCGAAGGCCTCCACCCCCAGCCGCGCCATAAAGGCGGATAGGTGCGTGTCCAGGTCCGGCAGGTCCACGCAGGCCGCGATCTGGGGTTTGCTCATCCGCAACGCCTCGGGGCTGATCAGGTAGGTGGCCAGATTGGATTTCAGGTGCTCGATGGCGTCAAAGGCGAAGATGGCCGCGGATTTCAGACGTTCGTCGCGCGAGGAGAGGGCAAGCGCCAACTCCTCGGCTGTGTCGAACCAAAGGTAGGCGGCGGCCTCCTCCGCGCTCCAATTGTATTGGTAGGTAGGCCGACCCTGCCGCCTGCGCGAATAGAAGGCGGACACAAAGCGGGCCGTGGGGCAGCGAAAGGTGAAGGCCAGTTGCCGCGCGTCGCCAAAGCTCTCCAACGTGTTGGTCAGGGTGGCGGAGTGGCGCAGCAGTTTGATGGGTCTGGTCCACCGGTTGCGGTTATGGCGCAGCACCGACCGCACATAGCTGCCGCCGGTCTTTCCGATATGCAGCAGGCAAAGTGGCGGGGTGTCAGACATGACGCGGCACCTTAAGGACAGAGGATCCTAAGGTGCCGCTCATTTGGAGGGTATTCAAGTCGTCTTTTATTTGGTCAGCTGACAAACCGGCTTGAACAAGCCGCTGCAGCTCAGGTCAGTGATGTCGACCGTGCCGGCCGAAATCGAATGTGACGTACCGTCGACGGTTATGATCGCAACGGCCATTGCAATGGACATGGCCGCGACGGAAGGGCGGAAAACGGCGGCGACGATGTTTGTCAAAAACGTAGTCATCTTCTGTACCTCAGAAACCGAGAATCATTAACAAGTGCCCCACTTGTGCCTCTTTTGGTGCCTAAATGTGGCGGGATTAAGGCATGGTTGCTGAAACCTTAAGATCTCTGCGTCGCGGCATTTGGGCTGAGGCCCCTTTCGCTTATGACGATGATGCGGTAGCACCAGCGCTGACCCAAAATGCTCCGAATTAAGGCAAACCGATGAAGTTCACCCTCTCCTGGCTCAAAGATCACCTCGACACCGAGGCGTCCGTTGATGACATCCTTTACGCGCTGACAGACCTGGGTCTGGAAGTGGAAGGCGTCGAGAACCCGATGGACCGTTTGGGCGACTTTACCATCGGCTACGTAAAGAGCGCCGAGAAGCACCCCGACGCCGACAAGTTGCGGGTGTGTCAGGTGGAAACCGACGAGGGCGACACCCAGATCATCTGCGGCGCGCCGAACGCGCGAGAGGGCATCAAGGTGGTCATCGCCAAGCCGGGCGTCTACGTGCCGGGCATTGATACCACCATCGGTGTCGGCAAAATCCGCGGCATCGAAAGCTTCGGCATGATGTGTTCCGAGCGGGAGATGGAACTGTCGGACGAGCATGACGGTATTATTGAACTTGCCTCTGGCGAGGTCGGGCAACGGTTTGTGGACTGGCTGGCGGAGCATGACCCGTCGAAAGTCGACACGATGATCGAGATTGCGATCACCCCGAACCGCCCCGATGCATTGGGCGTGCGCGGCATCGCGCGCGATCTGGCGGCGCGTGGCTTGGGCGTGATGAAGGTGCGGGACACCGACCCTGTTGAAGGCACGTTCAAAAGCTCGATCAACGTGACGATTGACGACGACACTCTGTCTGGCTGCCCGGTTTTCTACGGTCGGGTTATCAAAGGCGTAAAGAACGGCCCCAGCCCGCAATGGCTGCAGGACTGTCTAAAGGCCATCGGGCTGCGCCCGATCAACTTCCTCGTCGATGTGACCAACTTCTTCACCTACGACCGCAACCGCCCGCTGCACGTGTTTGACGCAGATACCGTCAAGGGCGATTTGCGGGTGCACCGGGTTGAGGGCGGCGAAACGCTCGTGGCGCTTGATGACAAGGAATACACGTTGCAGCCCGGCATGATGGCGATCAGCGACGACAATGGCGTTGAAAGTATCGCGGGCATCATGGGCGGCACGCCCTCGGGCTGTTCGGATGACACGGTGAACGTCTTTCTCGAAAGCGCGTTCTGGGACCCGATTGAAATTGCCCATACAGGCCGCAAGCTGAAGATCAACTCGGATGCGCGTTACCGGTTTGAGCGGGGCGTTGACCCCGAATTCACGCCCGTAGGGCTGGAGCATGCGACCCGGATGATCTTGGATCACGCGGGCGGCGAAGCGTCAGAGGTGGTTGTCGCGGGCGCGGTGCCCGACCATTCGCGCGCCTACAGGCTGGACACCGACCGCGTGCAGTCGTTGGTGGGCATGGACATCCCCGCAAATGTGCAGCGCAAGACGTTGGAAGACCTCGGCTTCACCTTGGATGGCGACATGGCCAACGTGCCGTCCTGGCGTCCCGACGTGCAGGGGGAGGCCGATCTGGTGGAGGAAGTCGCGCGGATCGCCTCGCTGACCAAACTGGTCGGCAAGCCGTTGAAGCGCACCAATGTCGGCGTGCCGCGCCCGATCCTGACGCCGATGCAAAAACGCGAACAGGCCGTGCGGCGCACGATTGCGGCGCTGGGGTATAATGAATGCGTGACCTACTCCTTCATCGACGCGGCATCTGCCGAGATGTTTGGCGGCGGCACGGATGCGTCCAAGCTGGAAAACCCGATCAGTTCGGAAATGAGCCATATGCGGCCCGACCTGTTGGCGGGCCTGCTGCAGGCGGCTGCGCGCAACCAAGCGCGCGGCTTCAATGATATGGCTTTGTTCGAAGTTGGCCCCGCCTTCAGCGGCGGCGAACCGGGTGAGCAGCACGTGCTGGCCTCTGGTCTGCTTGTAGGCCACACCGGCCCCAAGGACGTGCATGGCGCGCGGCGCGCGGTGGATGTGTATGACGTGAAGGCAGACGCCGAAGCGGCCTTGGCCGCAATGGGCGCACCGGCGAAATCGCAGATCCTGCGCGGCGCGGACGCGTGGTGGCACCCGGGGCGGCACGGCAAAATCTGCCTCGGCCCCAAGAAGGTGCTGGGCGTGTTCGGCGAAATTCACCCCAAGGTGCTGGCCGCGATGGATGTCAAAGGCCCCGCGATGGGCTTCACGCTCTATCCGGCAGAGGTGCCGTTTGCGAAATCCAAATCCACGGCGCGGGCCGCGTTGGAACTGCGCGACTTGCAAGCCGTGGAGCGCGACTTCGCCTTCGTGGTGGACGCCGATGTCGAGGCGCTGACGCTGGTCAACGCGGCAGCGGGGTCCGACAAGGCGATGATCGAAGACGTGCGCGTCTTTGACGAATTCATCGGCGGATCGCTGGGGGAGGGCAAGAAGTCCCTCGCCATCACCGTGCGCATCCAGCCGACCGAAAAAACCCTGACCGACCAAGAGATCGAGGCGCTCGCCGCCAAGGTCGTGGAGAAAGTCACCAAAGCAACAGGCGGCGTTCTGCGCGGCTAGAGGAGTATCGACATGGGGCTGAACGTATATCTATCCGGCGAAATTCACACGGATTGGCGGGACCAGATTATTGACGCCTCCAAAGGTTTGGATGTGACCTTCAACAGCCCCGTAACGGACCACGGCGCGTCGGATGATTGCGGCGTAGATATTCTGGGGGCCGAGGACCAGAAATATTGGCACGACCACAAAGGCGCGATGGTGAACGCCATCCGCACCCGCAAGGGGATTGCGGATGCCGACGTGGTCGTGGTGCGCTTTGGCGAGAAGTACAAACAGTGGAACGCGGCGTTTGACGCAGGTTACGCGGCGGCCTTGGGCAAGTCGCTGATTGTTGTGCATGGCGACGACCACCAGCACGCGCTGAAAGAGGTGGACGCGGCGGCTTTGGCGGTGACGGATGATCCGCTGAAAGTGGCCGACATCTTACGCTACGTTTTGACCGGCAAGCTACCGGGGTAGTTGCGGGGGCTGGGGTAGCCTCGATAGGCTGACCCCATGGCATATGATTATGTGATTGTTGGCGGCGGCTCTGCGGGCTGCGTGATGGCGTCTCGGCTGAGCGAGGACGCTGGCGTGAGCGTTTGTCTCATTGAGGCAGGCGGTTCCGGGCGCGGCATCTTCGTGCGGGCACCGGCGCTGGTGGCAGGGATGATTTCCGGCAGGCCAAAGATCAACAATTGGGCGTTGCAGACCGAACCGCAACCGGGGCTAAATGGGCGGCGCGGGTTCCAGCCGCGCGGCAAGGCGCTGGGCGGATCGAGCGCGATCAACGCGATGCTCTATGTGCGGGGGCACCCGTCGGATTACGATCAGTGGGCCGATCTGGGGGCGGATGGCTGGGACTGGAACAGCGTGCTGCGGTATTTCAAGAAGTCCGAAGGTAATGCCCGTGGTGCGGATGATCTGCATGGGGTTGATGGGCCGCTGCAAGTGGGCGATCAGGCCGAGCCGCGCCCAATTGCACATGCGTTTATCGAGGCGGCAGCGGAGACGCAGCTGCGCCGGAACGATGATTTCAACGGGCCTGAGCAGGAAGGCGCAGGCCTTTATCAGGTGACGCAGCACTATAGCGGCGCTACGAAGGGCGAGCGGTGCTCTGCAGCGTCGGCCTATCTGACGGATGCGGTGCTGGCGCGCGGCAACCTGACGGTGATGACCAAAACGCAGGTGGACCGCGTTGAGGTTGAGAATGGTCGCGCCGTGGCGGTGCGGTTGCGCCGCGGGGCGCGGGTGGAGGCGACGCGGGAGGTGATTCTGTCCGCAGGCGCGTTCGGCTCGCCGCATCTGTTGCTGCTGTCGGGCATCGGCCCGCGCGATGAGCTGGCGGCGCATGGGGTGGAGGTGGTGCATGAGCTGCCCGGCGTTGGGCAGAACCTGCAGGACCACCTGGATTACATCATAAGCTACCATTCCAAGCGGTGTGACGTGGTCGGGCTGAACCCGCGCGGGTTGTGGGATTTGGGCAAGGCCGGTTTGAAGTGGCGCAAGACGGGCACGGGGCTGTTTGCCTCGCCCATGGCGGAGGGCGGGGCGTTCTTCAAGTCGGACCCTGCGTTGGACAAGCCGGACCTGCAGCTGCATTTCGTGGTGGGCATCGTCGACGACCACATGCGCAAGATCCATCTGAAGCACGGCTATTCCTGCCATGTCTGCGTGCTGCGGCCCGAAAGCCGGGGCGCGGTCGGGCTGAACAGCGCGGACCCGCGTAAGGCGCCGCGGATTGATCCGGGATATCTGACCGACGCGCGGGACCTGCATGTGATGATGAAAGGCGCGCGGGCGATGGAGACGATGCTCGAGGCGACACCGCTGGAGCCTTGGCGCGGCAAACGGCTCTACCCGCATGATGGCAGCGACGCGGCGCTGGAGGCGGATATCCGCGCGCGGGTGGACACGATTTACCATCCCGTTGGCACCTGCCGGATGGGGCGCGACGAGACGGCGGTGACCGACCCTGCGGGTCGGGTGCATGGCGTGGACGGCCTCAGGGTGGTGGATGCGTCGCTGATGCCACGGCTGGTGGGGGGCAACACCAACGCGCCGACCATCATGATGGCGGAGAAGATCGCGGATGGGATGCGCTAGCGGCAGTTTCTCGAAGAGAAACTGAAGCCAGAGTTTCGGGGAAACTCTGGCACCGTTGCGCATAGAAAGACCCGCGCGGCTTGGGGAAGCCGCCCGAACAAGGGGTTTCTCAAGTTGGGAATGTTAGGGAAGGCGGCGCCGCCGATATGGCCCGTGCCGGACGGGATTTTACCCCGCACCCTATCGGGGGCCCTCGCCCCCGGCTTTCATCGATGATCGCAAGGTGATCCCCAATAGGTGCCCGGCTTGATTGCCGGACGGGGACCCTGAACCACGTTTTTGACGTCGATCGGGGGTGTATCCCGTTCGGGTTAGCGAAACCTTAGGCCACCGTGCGCAGGATGCGCGTCTTGCGCATCACTCGCGCGGCGGGGTGACCAGACCGACCTTAACGGCAGGGCGCTCAAGGAAACGGTCGAGATAGGCCACAAGGTTGGTGTGGTTGTCCCAGCCGACGACCTCTTTGGTGCCGTAGAAGTCCAGCGCGCGCAGCCACGGGGCAATTGCGATGTCGGCGATGGAAAACTCTCCGGCGATCCAGTCCTTGCCCTCCAGCTCCTTGTCGAGCACCGCCAGCAGTCGCTTGGCCTCGTCGATGTAGCGCTGTTGGGGGCGTTTGTCTTCCCACTCGCTGCCTGCGAATTTGGAGAAGAAGCCGAGCTGGCCCAGCATCGGGCCAAGGCCCCCCATCTGGAACATCAGCCATTGGGTGATATGGGCCTTGTCGGTGGCGGTTTTGCCGATCAGCTTGCCGGATTTCTCGGCCAGATAGAGCAGAATTGCGCCGGATTCGAAAATACCGATAGGGCCGTCAGGCCCGTTCGGGTCGATGATGGCGGGAATTTTGTTGTTCGGGTTCAGCGACAGGAACTCGGGGCTTTTGACATCGGCATCGGACAGGGTGACCTTATGCGCCTCGTAGGGGATGCCCATTTCTTCAAGGGCGATGGACACCTTCACGCCGTTTGGCGTCGGAAAGGAATACAGCTGCAGCACAGACGGGTCGGCGGCAGGCCATTTTTGCGTGATCGGAAAATCGGAGAGTGTGGTCATGGGGGTAGCCTTTCATGGGTCTCCATCAACTTAGGGGGAATCAAAGAATAAAAAACCGCTGTTGTTGTTGAAAAAAGTGCTAAGAACCGTGCGCAGACGCACCCAAGAAGAAAAAGGTGCGCCCAACAGAGAGACAAAAGGACAACAAATGTTAAGCGAATTCAAAGACTTCATCGCCAAGGGCAATGTTATGGACATGGCCGTTGGTATCATCATCGGGGCGGCGTTCACGGCCATCGTGACCTCGTTGGTCGGCGACCTGATCAACCCGATCATCGGGCTTGTGTCCGGCGGCGTCGACTTCACGAACAAATATATCACATTGGCGGGTGAAGTGGCCGCAGGCACTTCGCTGGAAGCCGCACGCGAAGCCGGTGCCAACGTCTTTGCCTGGGGCGCCTTTGTTATGGCCGTCATCAACTTCCTGATCATCGCATGGGTCGTTTTCATGCTGGTGCGCTATGTCAACAAGGTCAAAGCCGCCGCCGAAGGCCCTGCGGAAGAGGCCGTGGAAGAAGAGGCCGGCCCATCCGAATTGGATGTTTTGCTGGAAATTCGGGACTCTTTGGCCAAAGGTTGAGAGACGCGAACGTCGGATGGGCTGAGATTCGGCCCATCCACCCCTCGCGGCGAGAGGCTATTTTGCCTCAGTTGCGCCGCACCGCACACCGGCCATTTCGGCTGAGACCACATTTTAGACGACTGGCTTACTTTATGATTTTTTACGCGAAAGGATTTTTAGTATGGCATTTGAACCCGCTGTTATGGACGCAATCAACAAAAAGGCAGATGACCTAGGCTGGCCTGCCCGCGCATTCGCGGCCGTCGTCGAGGTTGAAAGTGGCGGCAAAGCCTTCAGCACCGTGAATGGCAAACGACTGCCGCTGATCCTGTACGAATACCACGTCTTTTACCGCAATCTGCCACGCCATCAGCGAGACGAGGCGGTTGACCGCGGGCTGGCCGCCCCGCGCTGGGGCCAAATCCCGTACAAGAAAACCCAATCCGCGCGATACGCGCAGCTCGACCGGGCGAAATCAATCAACAGCGAGGCGGCCTATATGGCGTGCTCTTGGGGTGTCGGCCAAGTTCTGGGGGAGAATGCGTCCTGGCTGGGGTTCGGCTCTGCCAGGGAATTGGCGGAAACCGCCATGTCCGGCATTGAAGGCCAGCTTGAGTTGATGGTGCGTTTCATCAAGAAGCGCGGGCTGGTGGACGAACTCAAGGCGCGCGACTGGCGCGGCTTTGCCCGGATCTACAACGGCTCTGGGCAGGTGGATCACTATTCACGGCTGATGGCGCGCGCCTACAAGCGGCTGGGCGGCGCGATGCCCGCGGGCAGCGACCTGGAGGACGACGTGATCCTGCGGCTCGGCTCAAAGGGGGACGCGGTGTCCGGCTTGCAGCAGAACCTACGACGGCTGGGATACCACCTGATCATCGACGGCGACTTTGGGCCCGCGACCAAAACCCAAGTCATCGCCTTTCAGCGTGACAACGGGCTGGTCCCGGACGGGATCGCCGGGCCCAGCACTCTGGCGCGGTTTGAGGCGCTGCTGGGCCGCGACGTGATTTCCGAGCTTTAGGCTCCGAACAGGACGATATTCGACACGCCGCTGCCTTGGCGCAGCGCATGTGTGTCTTGCAGGTCCGGGTCATTGTGCCAGGCCATGGCCGCGTCGCGGTCGGGGAAAGCAAGGATCGCGGCGAGCGTCGGGACACTCATGTCCCCCTCCAACACCACCAATTCAGGCGACGCCTGAATGACGGTGCCGCCATGTTTGGCCAAGGCATCCGCACCTTTTTCGCGATAGGCGGCCATTTTTTCGGGGTTGGTTACGTGAATATAGGCAACGGCGTGTATGGTCATTTGGGCGTGCTCCTGTGTTGTGGTGCCAAGGAGATACGGCGCCGGCGGGGTGATGAATACCGCTCAACATTGCGCTTTCGATGTGCGATACTGCACAGGCTATGCTGGATTGGAATGACCTCAGATACGTGCTTGAAACTGTCCGCCAAGGCGGGCTGAGCGGTGCCGCGCGGACCTTGAAGGTGAACCACGCGACCGTGTCGCGGCGGATTGCAGCGGCAGAAGCCGCGATGGGTGCGCGGCTCTTTGACCGATTGCCGGGCGGCTATCGGCCGACCGATGCGGGACTGGAAGCAGCGCGGGCGGCAGAGCAGATGGAACAATCCAGCACTGCGTTAGGCCTGTCGATCGCGGCCCGAGACCGGCAATTGCGCGGCACGCTGAAGATCACCGCGCCGCAGCTGATGGTGGAACGCGTGCTGGCCCCGATCCTGCTGGATTTCCGGGCCGCGCAACCGGAGATTGACGTCGAGGTTGTTGCCACCAATGAGGTTCTGAACCTCGCGCAGCGCGAGGCCGATGTCGCGTTCCGCTTTGGCACCGCGCCGTCGCCAACTTTGGTGGGCGTGCGCATGACCGAACAAAAGGCCGCCGCCTATGTCGGGCTGGCGCAGTTGGAGCGGCTGAAAGCCGACCCATCCCTGCCACTGGATTGGATAAAATTCGCCCATTGGCCGGGACTGCCGAAGGAGATCACCTCGGTCTGGCCGCACCGCCGTGTGACGCTGGTGGTGGATGATATGATCGCCGCCATCGGCGCAGTGCGCGCGGGCATCGGGGCGACCCGCATGGCCTGCTTTCTGGGCGACACCGACCCCGAATTGGCGCGACTGCCCCGGGTGGCGCTATTTGACTACGCGCCCATCTGGCTGCTGACCCATCCCGACCTGAAGGACGTGCCGCGGGTGGCGGTCTTCATGCAGTTCGCCGCCGCCCGCATCCGCAAAATGCGTCCCTTCTTCGAAGGCCAGAAGGGCTAACCCTTCAACGCCAGCTGCGGCGAGATCACGTCAATGCCAAGCGCCTTACCAACCGCGTAATATGTCAGCTGCCCCGCATGCACGTTCAGGCCGTTGAGCAGATGTTCATCCTCCTCGCAGGCCTGCTTCCAACCCTTGTCGGCCAAAGCCAGCATGAACGGCATGGTCGCGTTGCCCAGCGCGATGGTGGAGGTGCGCGCAACCGCGCCCGGCATGTTGGCGACGCAGTAATGCATGACGCCGTCCACCTCGTAGATTGGGTCCTTGTGGGTGGTGGCCTTCGAGGTTTCAAAACAACCGCCCTGATCAATCGCCACATCCACCAGCGCCGCGCCGGGCTTCATGGTGGAAAGCTGCGCTTTGCTGATCAGCTTGGGCGCTTCGGCCCCCGGGATCAGCACCGCGCCGACGACCATGTCGGCCTGCGTCGCCAGCTCCGCGATATTCCCGGCAGAGGCGTATTGCGTCTTGAACACCCCGCCAAACACATCATCAAGGTAGCGCATGCGGGGCAGGGACCGATCCAGAACGGTCACATCCGCGCCCATGCCGGCGGCGATTTTGGCCGCATGGGTGCCGACCACACCGCCGCCGATGATCATGACGCGCGCGGGCCCCACGCCGGGCACCCCGCCCATCAACACCCCGCGCCCGCCATTTGCCTTTTGCAGCGTCCACGCGCCGACCTGCGGGGCCAGACGGCCCGCGACCTCTGACATCGGAGCCAAAAGCGGTAAGCCGCCGTTGCGGTCGGTGACCGTCTCATAGGCAATCGCCGTGCAGCCGGAGGCCAGCAGGTCCCTGGTCTGCTCCGGGTCCGGCGCGAGGTGCAGGTAGGTGAACAGCAACTGGCCCTCGCGTAGCATCTTTCGCTCCCCCGGTTGCGGCTCTTTGACCTTCACGATCATGTCGGCCTTGGCGAACACATCCGCTGCACTGCCGATGATTTCCGCCCCTGCCGCGACGTAGTCGTCATCCGTGAAGCCGGACCCTGCGCCGGCCTGCGTCTCGATCAGGACCTTGTGGCCATGGGCCGTCGCCTCGCCCGCGGCATTTGGCGTCATGCCGACGCGAAATTCCTGCGGTTTGATTTCCTTGGGGCATCCGATGATCATTGGGGGGTTCTCCAGCGTGACATGTTTTGTTGACGGTAAGCCGGGGCGGACGGGATATTTGTGAAATGACATGCCCTTGTTTTCGCTAATATGACTAATTATTCGAATTTCAACCGACAAGTTCGAAGGAAACGTCATGTACAATGAGATCGACGAAACAGACGCCCGCATCCTGACCGTTTTGCAGAAGCGGGGCCGCATCTCTAACGCCGATCTGGCGGAGAAGGTGAACCTGTCCGCCTCCGCCTGCCACCGTCGGGTCGCTCGGCTGGAGCGGGAGAAGATTATCCGCGACTATGTGGCGCTATTGGACCCGCGCAAGGTGGACCGCCCGACGACCGTGTTTGTGGAGATCACGCTGAGCGGGCAGGCCGACGAGGTGCTGGACGCGTTCGAGCGCGAAGTTGCCCGCGTGCCGGAGGTGCTGGAATGCCACCTGATGGCGGGGAGCGCGGATTACCTGCTGAAGGTGGTGGCGGCTGACACCGAGGATTTCGCCCGCATCCATCGCCGGTCCCTTGCGCGGTTGCCGGGCGTGGCACAGATGCAGTCCAGTTTTGCGCTGCGCACAGTGTTCAAAACGACCGCCTTGCCGATTTAGCCCAGCAAGTACCCCAACCCGAAGAACACCGCCGCCCCGCCCAACATGGCACGCACCACGCCTTTGGTGGTGTAGCCGATGACGACCGTGACGACCGCAGCCGCCAGCCATTCAAGGCTGATCTCGCCCCCCTCGGAGGCGGGCCACAGCACCAAGGGGGCCACCAGCCCCGGCAAAATCGCGACCGAGGTGTAGCGCAGGTGGCGTAGCACCCAGGGCGGCATCGGGCGCTTGCCGATGATGCCGAGGAACGAGAACCGCACCAGAAAGGTCCCGACCCCAAGGGCCGCGATGATCCCCCAAATTTGCCCGTCGGTGTAGTTCATTGCGTCCGCCTTTCGACCTCGGCGCCTGCCATCATGGCGCAGACCGCCGCGATCAGCAGGCCAAGGTTCAGCGGCACCCAATAAAGACCCAGCGCTAGGATGATTGACACCAGCGCCGCCACAATATGCGCGCGCGTGCGCAGCGCCGGGGCCACCATTGCCAGAAAGGCGATGGGCAGGATGAAGGCCAGGTCAAACTCCGCCGGTATCTGGTCGCCGACGACCGCGCCCAGATAGGTGAAGCCGAACCACAGGGGGCAAATCGGAGTGGACACCCCCGCGAAATAGGCCAGCTTCTCGGGCAGGGTCATGTCTGGCCGGTCCTCATATTCGGCGTTGGCCATCACATAGCCCTGATCCACCAGAAAGTAGGAGATCACGGCCCGCTGCCACATCGGCGCGGCCCCCAGATGCGGGGTGATGGAGGCCGAATACATCGCCATACGCAGATTAACGGCAAGCGCAGAGATCAGTACCACCACCACCGGCGCGTTCTCCGACATGAATTGCAGCGCCGCGAATTGCGACGCGCCGGCCACCACCAGCACTGAGAACCCCATGACCTGGCTCAAGGGTAACCCCGCCTCGGTCGCCACGACGCCGAACAGCATGGCAAAGGGGATGACCACGATCACAAAAGGCAGCGCCCGCGTAAGTCCTAGCCAGTAAGTCGTTTTCGAGGTGGAAGAGGTCATGCGCCCGCCCTATGATCTGTCTTGGCCCGCAAGGGACCTCAGGGCGGAGGGAAGGTCAAATGCCAAATCGTGATAGCGCCTATTTGATTGCGCCATCCCCCGCGCGGGACGGGCTGACGCGCGGGGTGACCGGCGTGGACCATCAGGGCGAAACCCAAGACATCCGTGTGGTCGAAGAACGCCCGCTGACCATTTTCCTGAATTCCCGCGAAATCGTCACCGCCATGACCATCGGGGACTACCCCGACTATCTGGCGCTGGGCTTCCTGCGCAATCAGGCGATGCTGACAGATGCGGATGAGGTCACCGGCATTGAGTATGACGAGGAGCTTGGCGTCGTGGTGGTGCGCACCACCGTGGAGACCGACCATGAGGAGAAACTCGCGAAGAAAACCCGCACCTCCGGCTGCGCGGTCGGCACCGTCTTTGGCGACATGATGGAAGAACTTGAGGGGCTGACGCTGCCCGATGCGCAGGTCAAAACATCCGATCTTTACGCCTTGGCCGCAACGATCAACACCACGCCCAGCCTCTATCTGGAGGCCGGTGCGATCCATGGCACGGTGCTCTCCCAAGGCGCGCGGCCATTGGTCTATATGGAAGACGTGGGCCGCCATAATGCCGTCGACAAGGTGGCGGGCTGGATGCAGGCCGAGGGCGCAAGTGCCGCCGACAAAACGCTTTACACCACGGGGCGTCTGACCTCGGAAATGGTGATGAAATGCGCGCTGATGGGCATCCCGGTGCTGGCCTCGCGCTCGGGCTTCACGGCCTGGGGTGTCGAGTTGGCGCAGCAGGTGGGCCTGACGCTGATTGGCCGGATGCGCGGGCAGCGGTTCATGTGCCTGTCCGGCGCGGACCGGCTGGTTTGGGACGCGGACCCCTCGGCTGTGGCCGACGATCCCAAACGCGCCCGCAGAAAGAGCGCTACATGACAGTTTCATCTTGGCAAAAATATGCCCCCCGGAGGGCCCGCTAAATGCAGCAACCCGCGGGTGTAATTCTGGCAGGCGGCCAATCGCGCCGCATGGGCGGCGGCGACAAAGGGATGCTGCGCCTTGGCGGGCAGACCCTGCTGGAGCGCGTCACCGAAAGGTTGGAGCCGCAGGTGGCAGAGCTGGCGCTGAACGCCAATGGCAACCCCGCCCGGTTCGGCACCGCGCTGCCGGTGGTTGCAGATAGTATCGACGGCTTTGCGGGTCCATTGGCGGGCGTGCTGGCCGGCATGGACTGGGCCGCCTCACGTGGCCACAGCCATATCGTCACCGCCGCCGCCGACACGCCGTTTTTTCCCTGCGATCTGGTGCCGTATTTGATGCTGGCGGCGGAAACCGCCCCTATTGCTTTGGCGGCCACGCCGGACCCGGAACGGGGCATGTCGCGCCACCCGACCTTCGGGCTATGGCCAGTGGACCTACGCGACGACCTGCGTGCCGCGCTAGAAGATGGCGTGCGCAAGGTGGTGCAATGGACCGACCGGCATGGCATGGCGCTGGCCGAGTTCGGGGTCACGCCGTTTGACCCGTTCTTCAACGTCAACACGCCGGATGACATGGCGCAGGCGGAGGCGTATCTGGCATGAAGGTTTTCGGCGTCACCGGCTGGAAGAATTCCGGCAAAACCGGTCTGATGGAGCGGCTGGTGGCGGAGTTCGTGTCACGTGGCCTGACCGTTTCGACCCTGAAACACGCCCATCACAGCTTTGACGTGGACCGCCCCGGCAAGGACAGTGACCGGCACCGGGTCGCGGGCGCGCATCAGGTGTTGCTATCCTCGTCCAACCGCTGGGCCCTGATGACCGAGCTGCGCGGGGCGGATGAGCCGCCTCTGGCAGAATTGTTGGCGAAATTGTCACCGGTCGATCTTGTGCTGGTAGAGGGCTACAAACGCGACCGGCACCCCAAGATCGAGGCGCATCGCGGCGAGACCGGCCAGCCGCTGATTGCCCCGGGCGACCCCACGATCCGGGCCGTCGCCAGCGACGAGGAACTTCCTGATCTGGACATCCCTGTGATTGATCTCGATGACACCACCGGCATTGCCAATTTCATCGCGGGGCAGCTGGAATTATGAGCCTGTTTGACACCTATATCATGGTCGACTGGTCAGGCGGCAACGACGCGGGACCGACCCCCAGAAAGGATGCCATTTGGGCCTGCATCGCGCGGGGCGGAGTGACAGAAACGCCGGTCTATTTGCGCAACCGCGAGGTGGCGGAGACGTGGCTGACAGAAATGATCGCTGACGAGATTGGTGCTGGCCGGCGCGTGTGCGCGGGCTTTGACTTCCCCTTCGGCTATCCACGGGGCTTTGGCGCGGCGCTCACCGGTTCGAACGATCCGCTGGCCTTGTGGGACTGGTTCGCGGACCACATCGAGGACGCGCCGGAGGGCAACAACCGTTGCCAGGTGGCCTCGGACATTAATGCTTTACTTGAAGGGGTTGGCCCGTATTGGGGCAACCCGTACCCGACCCGGGACTTCGCACATTTGCCCCGCAAGGGGCTGGCGCGCAGCAACCGGGACTTCCCGGAGAAACGTGCTGTTGAAGAACTGGCCAAGGGCAGTTTTACCTGTTGGCAGTTGTCAGGTGCGGGGGCCGTGGGCTCTCAGGTGATGATGGGGCTGCCGGTGCTGGCACGGCTGCGTCACCGGTTTTCAGGTCAGGTCGCGGCCTGGCCGTTTGAGGTTCTGGACCGCCCCGTGGCACTTGTTGAGATCTGGCCGTCCCTGATTGCCGGCGCGGTTGCACGGGACATGCGCGCGGGCGAGATCAAGGACGCCGCTCAGGTCCGGGTGCTGGCAGGCGCCGTTGCGCGGCTGGATGCGAAAGGCGCGTTAGAGCCGCTGTTGCGCGCCGGCACGGCGGGCGACCGCGAGGGGTGGATTTTGGGCGTGGGTTTCGAGGCGCAGCTGGAACGGGCCGCGACGGGAGAGGTCTATGCCTGACAAAGCCCTTCCCAACGACTGTTTTGCCCTGCCGCAAGGCGTGGATTGGACGCCAGTGGACACCGCCTTGGCGGCTTTGCGCGAAGCGTTGGGGCCTGTTGTTTCGCGCGAAGCGCTGCCCGGAGCAAGCGCCCTTGGTTCGATTTTGGCGGAAGATTTGGTGGCCGTGCGATCGAATCCTCCTGCGGCAAACTCGGCAATTGATGGCTACGGGTTTGCCTTTGACACCATGACGGATGACATGCCCTTGGTGTCAGGTCGCGCTGCGGCAGGCGCGCCGTTTGAGGGCGACTTGCCGGCAGGGTCTGCCATCCGCATCCTGACCGGCGCGGTGCTGCCTGCGGGGGTCGACACAGTGGTTATGCAGGAAGAGTGCGAGTTGCTGGAAGGCAACCGCGTTCGGTTTTTGGCGCGGGTGAAGCCGGGGCAGAATACCCGGGAGGCAGGCGAAGACGTGCGACAGGGGGATGTGGCATTGCCGGCGGGGCGACGGTTGCGGCCGCAGGATCTGGCTTTTATCGAGGCTTTGGGCGTGGCGCGGGTCACGGTGTTCGCACCGCTGCGCGTTGGGGTTTTGTCCACTGGGGACGAGTTGGTTGCGGCGGCACAGGATGTGCGCGCCGAAAAGACCTTTGACGCCAACAGGCCGATGTTGCTGGCGCTGGCCAAGGCCTGGGGGCACGCGCCGGTTGATCTGGGGCATGTTCGTGACGACCGTAAGGTCTTGAAAGAACGCCTGAATCAAGCGGCGGAACAATGTGACGTGGTGCTGACCTCGGGGGGCGCGTCGGCGGGGGATGAAGATCATGTCTCGGCGCTTTTGTCCTCGGAAGGGGTGTTGACCCATTGGCGGGTGGCGATAAAACCAGGTCGACCGCTAGCACTGGCGGTGTGGGATGGGATTCCGGTTTTTGGTTTGCCGGGGAACCCGGTGGCGGCGTTTGTATGCAGCTTGATCTTTGCGCGCCCCACCCTGTCCTTGATGTCCGGAGGCGGCTGGCTTGAGCCGCAAGGCTTTGATATTCCTGCGGCTTTCAGAAAATCCAAGAAGGCCGGGCGGCGTGAGTATTTGCGGGCGCGTGTCACGGCTGAGGGTCGCGCGGAGGTGTTTGCCTCTGAAGGATCGGGCCGCATCTCAGGGTTATCCTGGGCCGATGGGTTGGTCGAATTGGGAGATGCGGCGCGCGACGTCAAGGAGGGCGATCTGGTGCGCTATATTCCGTTTTCCAGCTTCGGGATCTGAGCGTCTAGAAAGCGTGGAGACGCCGTATAGAAAACGTCTAAATGATTGTGCGGCTGCGCCGCGCGCGAGGATTTGCGTTCTTGGGGAGGTTCCCTCCCCGCCACGCGGGCATCCCCTGGAGCATATTTCCGGCAGAAAGAATGCGGGATTTAGTCGAACGTGCCTGCGACGCGACCCAGAAGCATGAAGGCGCGGGCGGTGCGGGTGTCGGCGAGGCGGGTGATGTCCTCATCCGTCGCAACCTCGGCAAATTTTGCAAAAGTGCGGTCGAACTGGCGCAGGAAATGGTGCACCGCGTCGCGGAAGACCGGGTCGGCGCGCATCCGGCCTGAGGTCAGCGCGAGGCCGGAGCGGTCATGGATGCCGCCAATGCCCGAAATTTCGACGCCGCGCTGGCCTTGCGCGAATTTGCGCCACAGTTCTGGCCGCGACCGGTCGGGGGTCAGGTCATCCATGTAGATGCCGTCATGGCTGAGCAGGGTGAGCACGTCTTGGCTGGCGCGCACCAGCTTGCCGGAATTCGTGTCTGCCAGTGCGCGGCGCAGCTGGCGGAACCCCTCGGCGTCGTTTTCGTTTTCGGGGAAATTCAACCCGCCGATGAAATCCTCCACGGACAGCGCCGGCGCGAGTGACGCGGCGGGTGTGCCGAGCGCCAGGCCCGGTTGGCTGTCACCTTTGGGCACGCCCGGCTGGATCAGCGCAGGCTGCGCTGTGGTGGTGGAAGGCAGCCGGTTATCGCGGGTCGTTGCAAAAGTCGCGATTGCCGATTCAGTTTGCTTCTGGCGGGCGACGATTTCGTCGAGCTTCTTTTCCACGGCAGGTTTGACGCCAATGGGTGTGGTCTGCGCCTGCGTGATATAGGCGTTGCGCATCGCATCAATGGCGGCCTGCAAGCGGATGCTTTCCTCGCGCATGATTTTGGCGGTTTTGACCACGGTGGAACCGATCCAGATGAGTGCAATGGGCAGGAAGACCGCCAGCATCGACAAAACGAAGCTGGCCTGCGTGCCTTCTTCCGCTGGCGGGCGCAGGAAAAGGAAATAGATCAACACGCCCAAGAGCCAGACCGCCGACAGAGCGATGGCAATCAGATCGGCGGCCATCAGGCCGCGATCCGGGCGCGCATATGCGCCCAGGCTCATCGGTTTGCCGCCACCACCGGGCAGGCCCGTTTGGGACTGCTGGGGCGGGATCACCTCTTGGCTGGTCTGGTCGCTCATTGCCGGTCTCTCAGAGTTAGACGTATTTCACTTCTAGCACTTCGTAGTCTTTCGTCCCACCGGGGGTTCTGACCTCGATGCTATCGCCCTCTTCCTTGCCGATCAGGGCGCGGGCCAGCGGCGAATTTATGTTCAGAAGGCCGTTATGGATGTCGGCCTCTTGCTCGCCGACAATTTGATAGGATTTTTCTTCCTCGGTGTCTTCGTCGATCAGCTTCACGGTCGCGCCAAACTTGACGGAGCCGGACATGGTTGACGGATCGATGACCTGCGCCAGCCCGATCATGCCTTCTAATTCTTTGATGCGGCCTTCGATGAAAGACTGCTTCTCCTTGGCGGAGTGATATTCGGCGTTTTCCGACAGGTCACCATGTTCGCGTGCCTCGGCAATGGCCGTGATGATGGCGGGGCGTTCCACCACCTTGAGGTTCTTCAATTCCGCGTCGAGGGCCTTGAAGCCGCGCGGTGTCATTGGGATTTTGTCCATTTGGTTTTACTTCTTCTGTGCACGCCTGACGGCGCATTTACAATTACTTCACCCCTAATGGGGTGTCTTTGCAAGCTATAGAAAGGTTAGAGGCGCGGTGCCGCCTATGAGGTTTTGGCGATGCCGATCTCAGCCCGGCCGGTGATCGAAATGCCCGGTTTCGGCTTTGGTTCGGGTTTGACCGGCTCTCCATCGACCCCGCAAGCGGCCAGCGTGGCGAGCGTTATCAGCGCAATAACCTGTTTCATGCCAGTTTGTCCTTCCATCTTGCCACCTGTTTGCGCACCTCGGAGGGCGCGGTGCCGCCGTAGCTGGTGCGTGATGCGACCGAGTTTTGCACACCCAGCACATCAAAGACATCCTTTGTTATCTTTGCGTGGACACCGGTCATGTCGGCGAGCGACAGTTCGGGCAGGTCGCAGCCTTTGTCCTCGGCCAGCTTGACGATGGCGCCGGTGACGTGGTGGGCCTCGCGGAACGGCATATCAAGTGTGCGCACCAGCCAATCGGCCAGATCGGTGGCCGTGGAGAAGCCGGACGACGCCGCTTGTTCGAGATTTGGCTGGTTTGCGGTCATGTCGGTGACCATGCCAGTCATCGCCGCCAAGGCCAGCATCAGGTTGTCGGCAGCATCAAAAGTTTGTTCCTTATCCTCCTGCATGTCCTTGGAATAGGTCAGGGGCAGGCCCTTCATCACCATCATCAGCGCGGTGTTTGCGCCATAGATGCGGGCGATTTTGGCACGGATCAGCTCGGCCGCGTCCGGGTTCTTCTTTTGCGGCATGATCGACGAGCCGGTGGAGAAACGGTCTGAGAGCGTGACAAAGCGGAACTGGGCTGAGGACCAGATGACGAGTTCTTCGGCAAACCGGCTCAGGTGCATGGCGCAGATCGAGGCCGCGTTGAGGAAATCGAGCGCGAAATCGCGGTCGGAGACGGCGTCGAGCGAGTTGGCCGACGGGCGGTCGAAGCCAAGGGCCTGGGCCGTGGCATCACGGTCGATGTTGAAGGAGGTGCCTGCAAGTGCCGCCGCGCCGAGCGGGCTTTCATTCATCCGCGCGCGCGCGTCAGCGAAGCGCGACGCGTCGCGGCCCAGCATTTCGACATAGGCCAGCATGTGGTGACCCCATGTGACGGGTTGCGCAGTTTGAAGGTGGGTGAAGCCGGGCATGACCCAATCGGCCCCGGCCTCGGCCTGGGCCAAGAAGGCCAGTTGCAGGGCCTTGATGGCGTCTAGCGTGGCATCCATCTGGTCGCGGACCCAAAGCTTGAAATCGGTGGCGACCTGATCGTTGCGCGACCGCGCAGTGTGGAGCCGGCCTGCCGGTTCGCCGACGATTTCTTTCAGGCGGCTTTCGACGTTCATGTGGATGTCTTCCAGCGCCGAGGAAAAGGCGAAGTTTCCTGTCTCGATCTCTGACAACACCGTGAGGAGGCCTTCACGGATGGCCTCCGCGTCGTTATCCGTCAGGATACCTTGTGCGGCGAGCATGGCGGCATGGGCACGGGAGCCCTCGATATCCTGGCGGGCCATGCGCTGGTCGAACCCGATGGAGGCGTTGATCGCCTCCATGATGGCGTCTGGACCGGCGGCGAAACGGCCGCCCCACATGGTGTTGGATTTTGCGTCAGTCATATCGGCTGGCCTAGCTGGAGAAAGTGGCAAATGCGTCTTGTTCGTTTGATGGTCCTATACGCGGGGCTGGCCTTGCTGGGCAACCCCGCCGGTGCCGATGTTGGCAAGCTGATGTCGTTGGCCACCGGCGAGTTGGGCCGCATCCAGTTTCATGCCGAGCCGCGCGCGGTTGCCGCGTCAGGCTTTTTGGATGCCAACGGGGGCCAGGCCTCTTTGGCCGACTACCGAGGCAAATACGTGCTGTTGAACTTCTGGGCGTTGTGGTGCGCGCCTTGTGTGAAGGAAATGCCTGCTTTGAATGCGCTGGACGGCGCGATTGGCGGCAATTTCGAAGTGGTGACCTTGGCCACGGGGCGCAACGCGCGGCCTGCGGTTGACGTGTTTTTTGCCGACAAGAAGCTGGACAACCTGCCCAAGCTCTTTGACCCCAAGATGCAGGTGGCCCGCGACGTGGGCGCACTTGGCTTGCCGGTGACGCTGTTTATCGACCCGGAGGGGCGTGAAGTGGCGCGGGCCACGGGCGATTTTGAATGGGACAGCCCCGAGGCGCAGAAGCTGATCACGGCGTGGATTTCAGGCTGATTGAGCGGCTGCGCCGCGCTTGATGTTTTGCGTTCTTGGGGGAGCTTCGCTCCCCCGCCACGCGGGCATCCCCCATGAGCATATTTTTAGCAGAAAGAAGCGGTTTAGGGTTTTGCCCTGACCACCTGCAGCAGCGCCATCAGTTGCCCCATATCGGGGCCGTGCTGCATACCAGTCAGCGCTTTTCTGAGCGGCATGAAGAGACCACGACCCTTGCGACCGGTCTTTTCCTTCACCGCCGCTGTCCAGTCTGACCAGCTCGTTTCTGTGAAAGGCATCTCGGGCAGCAAAGTCAGCGCCTCGGCCACAAAGTCCTTGTCTTCGTCATCGATCACCGGATCCGCGCCGTTGGCGCAGAGGTCGGCCCATTGTTTGATGTCGTGCCGGGTGGTGATGTTTTCGCGCGCGACAGTCCAGAAGGCCTCTTGTTTGTCTGCCGGAATGTTGAGCGTGTCCAGGTCCGCCTTGACCGCCGCAACCGGCTGCGCGTGCAGGTGCTTTGCAGACAGCGGATACAGATCATCCACGTCAAATTTCGTGGGCGCGGAGCCGAAGCGGTTCAGATCGAAACCTTCTACCAGCTCGTCCACGCTGCCGCGCAGTTCGATCGGGTCGGAGGATCCGATGCGCGCGAGGTGGCTGAGTAGGGCGAGCGGCTCCACGCCGCTGTCGCGCAGGTCACGCAAGGCGAGGGTGCCGAGGCGTTTCGATAGCGCCTCGCCATGCGGGCCGGTGAGCAGCGAGTGGTGTGCAAAGGCGGGCACTGTACCGCCCAGCGCTTCAATGATCTGGATTTGCGTCGCGGTGTTGGTGACGTGGTCGGACCCGCGGACCACATGGGTGATGCCCATATCCGTGTCATCGACCACCGAGGCGATGGTGTAGAGCACCTGCCCGTCGCCGCGGATCAGCACGGGGTCTGAGACAGAGGCCGCATCAATTGAGATGTCACCCAGGATGCCGTCAGTCCAGTTGATGCGCGCGTGGTCCAGCTTGAAGCGCCAAACGCCATTGCCGCGATCCGCACGGAAGGCGTCCCTTTCGGCGTCGGTCAACTCCAAGGCGGCGCGGTCATAGACCGGCGGCTTACCCATGTTGAGCTGCTTCTTGCGCTTCAGATCCAGTTCGACCGGCGTTTCCCATGCCTCATAAAAACGGCCGATGGCGCGTAGCTTATCCGCGGCGTCGGCATAGCGGTCGAGGCGGGAGGATTGCGTTTCCACCCGGTCCCATTCAATCCCCAGCCATTCCAGGTCCTGCTTGATCGCGTCGGCGTATTCCGGCTTGGAGCGTTCCGGGTCGGTGTCATCGAGGCGCAGGATGAATTGCCCGCCGGATTTGCGCGCAATCAGGAAGTTGAACAGCGCGGTACGCAGGTTGCCGACATGCAGATAGCCGGTGGGCGAGGGGGCGAAGCGGGTGACGGTCATGGCGGATACTGTCCTTTGGCGGGTTGCGGGCGGTGAAGCACAGCGCGCGGCAATTGTCCATATCCAGAGCGGTCATGCGAAACGTTGCGAATTTTATGGAAATCGTGCCGGGCGTGTGCCGGCAATGAGACGCGGCGAAATCATTTATTAGGGAAGGCATGGTGTTTTGCAGCCGCGAGGGAATGCCGTAGTGCAGTTAGGACCGCAGAAGATGATCCCGATAATTGAGAATGTGACCACTATCGAGTCGGTCATGGATCTGTTCGACCAACCCATGTTCCTGCTGGACGTACACGGGGAGCGGGACTTCGCGTTTCGCCAACTTAACCGCTGCCATTTGCGGACCACCGGCCTGAGTGACCACCTGATATACGGAAAACGCCCGCATGAGGTGCTGCCCACCCGCCTGGCTGACACCGTGGTGACGAATTACGAAGCCTGCCGCGCCTCTGGCGCTGCCTATAGCTATGAAGAAAATATCGAATTGCCGGCGGGCGCACGATGGTGGCAGACCAGCCTGTCGCCGGTGAAAGACAAAAGCGGGACAGTGATTCAGATCATCGGCCTTGCGATCGACATTACCGAGCGCAAAGAAGCAAATTTTGCGGCCTCCGAAAAGCTGTCGGACATGACCCGACTGAATGAGGACCTGCAAGTTTTCGCGGCCAGCACCGCCCATGACATGCGGGGGCCGTTTCAGACGATGGTGGCGTTATTGGACCTTGTCATGGACGGGTTCGTCGACCTTGGGGACGAAAAGGCCGACCAGCTGCACCTGTGTTCCGAGATCGCGCAAGATGCGATCCGAAATATGGGCGGCATTCTGGATGTAGCCGCCCGGTTGCAGGTAAACGAAAATCCGTTGGAGATGACCGACATCCACCACGTTGCATCCGACATTGCGGCCCTTCTGGACCCCCATCAACGCCTGTCCATCGACCTTCCGCGCGGAAGGTTCGAGACCGACCGCGTGGCGCTACAGATGGTCTTGCGCAACGTGATGGAGAACGCCGTGCGATATGCCGACACCAAGGTCAGCGTGGAAGTGGAGCCGGACAGCTCCGGCCAAGTAAGTATTATTGTATCTGATGACGGTGTCGGGCGCGCCCCTGGGGTGCGCAGCGATGGCTCGCCCGTTCTTCCTGATCCAAAGTCTGCTCGTTCCGAATTCGGGTTGAACTCCGCGCTGGCCATGGTGCTCTCCCGCGGGGGGGCGTTTGTGCAGACCCAGTGCCCCTTTCCCACCGGTGCCTCGATAAAGGTCACCTTGCCGGGAAAGTCCCCGGCCAACGTTGAGGTTGGCGGGCGGAACCAAATCGGAAAGGGGATCATGATCATGCCGGCAATGGCGCAGGTCGCGGCAGGCGGCTGGGGCCGGTATCGCTACGTCTGAAGCCGGTGGGCCGCGCGCGGCTAGAGCTTGCCGCTACCGGCGAATGTCTCCCACCCGAACTTGACGTATTCGCTCCGGAAGGAATGGCCGCCCTCGAACATGCAGAAGTTCAGGATGTCACCTGCGGGGTTGCTGCGATCCTTGCAGGCGAGCCGTTCCGTGTTGCGCGTGGCGGACGGGCCGAAGCCGCCATAGGCGGCATACATGTCCAGCGCCTCCATCACGTCGCCCTGATGCGTGTCGGCGATAGGCCGGCCGGCGAGCGGGACTGTCGGGTCATCGTCGCCATGGATGTGGATCACATTCGCCACGGGACCAGCGCATTCGGCGGGGGCCTCCAGCCAAAACGTACCTGAGATGGGGACGAAGCCCGCGAACATGTCTGGCCGGTGGCAGGCCATGTTCCAGGTCATCATCCCGCCCGCGCTGAAGCCGGTCATCATCATGCGGTCCGTGTCGATGGCAAACCGGCTGCTGGCATCGGCGATGACCGCGTCCATGTAGTTGAACTCCACCGACCCGTCGACGTCCTTGCGGCGTGGCGAATTGGGCAGCACCCAATCATCGGACGCGGATTTCACGGCGATCAGCGCCAGCCCCATGTCTGAGACCATGCGGCGCAAATTTTGGTTGCGCATGATGCCGCGGGCTGAGCCGCGATAGCCATGGGCGAAGACGATAGCGCCCACTGCTGTGGTCCCGTCATGGCCGTCTGGCATGGCGATACGGTAATGGCGCTCACCCAGCGCGCAGTCCGTGTCTGGCCCACAGGAGAGGGCGGGTGTGGCAAGAAGGGACGCAAAAATTATTGAAATGAGGCGCATGGAAAACTCCGATCAGGACCGACCCGGGCAGAGTGACGAAGCGGCTCTGCCGATACAAATCACATGCGCGTGGGGCAAATCCCTTGGAAAGGGATTTGAAAAGAATTTTTCTTCAAAATTCTTCGCCCCTCAGCTTTCGTCGCGCCAGCGGTTCACAATCGGGTAGCGCCGGTCCAGCCAGAAGGCGCGGCGGGTTAGCCGTGCGCCGGGGGCGGATTGGAAGCGTTTGTATTCAGAGATGTAGATCAGGTGCTCGATCTTCTTGACCACAGCGCGGTCGTGCCCGGCGGCCACGACTTCGGCCACGGATTGTTCCCGGTCGACCAACCGGTCCAGAATGTCGTCCAGCACCTCGTAGGGCGGCAGCGAATCCTCGTCCTTCTGGTCAGGCCGCAACTCAGCCGAGGGCGGCTTGTCGATGATCCGCTGCGGAATGACCACGCCCGAGGGCCCTGCCATCCAGTCGCGGTGATTGGCATTGCGCCAGCGGCAGGTTTCAAACACCCGCATCTTGTAGAGGTCCTTGATCGGGTTGTAGCCGCCCGACATGTCGCCGTAGATAGTCGCGTAGCCCACCGCGACCTCGGATTTGTTGCCGGTGGTCAGCAGCATTTCCCCGAACTTGTTGGACAGCGCCATCAACATCACGCCGCGCAGGCGGGACTGGATGTTTTCCTCGGTCACGTCGGCTTCGGTTCCGGCCATCAGGGGCGCAAGCGCCTCGGTCACGGCGGCGCGGGGGCCGGAAATTGGGACGGTGTCGATGCGGGTGCCCAGCAATTTTGCGCATTCCGACGCGTCTTCCAGCGAATGCTCTGACGTGTATTCCGACGGGAGCATTACGCAGCGCACATTCTCCGCGCCCAGCGCGTCCACGGCAATCGTGGCGGTTAATGCGGAATCGATGCCGCCCGACATGCCCAGAAGCACCTTCTTGAAGCCTGTTTTGCGCATGTAGTCACGCAGGGCCTCAACCATGGTGCGGTAATCCTGCTCCCAATCGTCGGGCAATTTGGCCATCTCGCCCGGCACCGCACGCCAACCCTGATCCGTTTCCTGAAAATCGACATGCGAGATCACCTCGTCATAGACCGGAAGCTGCACCGCCAGTTCGCCGCCCGGGTTCAGCACGAAGGACCCGCCATTGAACACCTGATCATCCTGCCCGCCGACCATGTTGAGATAGACCAGCGGCAGGCCCGTTTCGACCACGCGGGACACCATGTGGCTCATACGGATGTCCAGCTTACCCCGGAAATAGGGGGAACCATTGGGCACGATCAGAATTTGTGCCCCGGATTCGGCCAGCGTTTCAGACACGTCTTCATGCCACGCGTCCTCGCAAATCGGCGTGCCGATGCGCAACGGGTCGATGGCGTAAGGGCCTTGGACCGGGCCGCGCTCAAACAGGCGCTTTTCGTCGAAGACGTTAAAATTCGGCAGCTCATGCTTCAGAATGCGGGTCTGCACCTTGCCGTCCTTCAGGATCGAATAGGCATTGTACAGCTTGCCGTCGATCACCACCGGATGGCCGATGCCCATGGCAGGACCGTCGGCGGTTTCCAAAGCCAGCTCGTCCACCACCCGGGTGGCATGGGCGGTGAAGGCGGGTTTCATCACCAAATCTTGAGCCTGATAGCCGGTGATAAACATCTCCGGCAGGGCCAGCATGTTGGCCCCGGCCTCTTTGGCCTTGGTCCAAGCGGCGCGGGCTTTGTCGGCATTGCCCACGAAGTCGCCCACCGTGGGGTTCAGCTGCGCAATTGTCAGGCGGAAGGTGTTGGTCATGAGCGTCTTTCGCATCCGTTTGAGCACGTTCTAGCAGACCATGGCCCAAGGGAAAGGGGCAGCGCCCGCGCGGCTTGTCACAGGGGCGGGGCTCGACTAGGCTTTTTACGCTGCGATAGGGAATCTGGGGGACCGTCCGTGCGATCTACTGTGCAATTGAAACTTTCAGCCGCTGCCTTGGCCTTGGCTCTGGCCTCACCGGCTTTTGGCCCTGCGTTCGCGCAAGACAGCGGCACCAAGCAATATGACGATGGCGGCATCTACACGGGCGCCTTCAAAGAGGGCAAACGGCACGGGCAGGGTACTTACACACTGCCAAACGGCTACGAGTACAGCGGCAACTGGGTGGATGGAGAAATTCGCGGACAGGGTACCGCGCGCTTCCCCAACGGCTCGCTTTATGAGGGGCAGTTTGCGGCCGGAAAACCCGACGGGTTCGGCAAGATCATCTTCGCCGATGGCGGCACGTATGAAGGCGACTGGGCCGACGGCAAGATCAACGGGCGCGGCATCGCCAGCTACGCCAACGGTGCGCGTTATGAGGGCGAGTTTCGCAACGCCGCCCAACACGGCACCGGCGTGTTGGTCAGCCCCAACGGCTACCGCTACGAAGGCCAGTGGGTTGACGGTGTCAAGGAAGGCCGCGGCAAGATCAGCTACCCCGATGGCGCGGAATATGAAGGCACGCTGAAGGACGGGCGACGCGACGGCGACGGCAGCCTGGTGATGACCGACGGCATGACCTATGTCGGCCAGTGGAAAGACGGCCAGATTGACGGCACCGGAACGCTGACCCAATCCAACGGCGACGTCTACACCGGCACGCTGAAGGCGGGCCTGCGCGAGGGCAAGGGCCGCATGGCTTACGCCAATGGCGACGTCTATGAAGGCGACTTCATGGGGGATGCGCGCAACGGCAAGGGCACGTTCACCGGCACAGACGGGTTTGGCTACACCGGCGACTGGGTGAACGGGCTATTTGAGGGCCAAGGCATCGTCACCTACCCGGACGGGTCGGTTTATGAGGGCGCGCTGCGCGCCGACCTGGCCGATGGCAAAGGCAAGATCACCTATCCCGACCAATCCACCTACGAGGGCGACTGGGCCAAGGGCGTGATCGAGGGCTCCGGCACAGCCCGCTACGCCAATGGGCTGGTCTATGAGGGCCAGTTTGAAAACGCGCTGATCTCGGGGCAGGGGACAATGACCTATCCTGATGGCTACGTATATGAAGGCGCGTGGGTCGCGGGAAAACGCGAAGGACAGGGCCGGGCCACCTATGCGGACGGCTCGGTCTATGAAGGTGAATTTGCCGCCGGGCAACGGTCAGGACAGGGCAACTTTAGCCGCGAGGACGGCTTCGCCTACACCGGCACCTGGGCCAATGGCCAGATTGACGGCGCGGGGCAGGCCACCTACCCGACGGGCGACGTCTACATTGGATCCTTCAAGAACGGCAAACGCCATGGCGAAGGCGAAATGCGCTACGCGGACGGCGAAGTATCAAGCGGCGAATGGGAAGAAGGGCGGCTAACCAAGTCCGACGCACCTCTTGAGGACGAAGGGTCAGGCGAGGCCGGCACCGACAGCAACTAAACCGCTTCGCCAGCGTCCAGCCTGGCGAGCCAGTCCCGTGCCTCAGACAGCACGGTATCCTTGCGGCCGTTCTCCATCCGGTCCCATGTGCGGTACATATTGCCCATGCGGGGATTGTTCGCGAACCGGTCTCGATGCCGGATCAGGAAATCCCAGTAGAGCAGGTTGAACGGGCAAGCGTGCGGCCCGGTTTTGTCTTTCACCTTGTATTCGCAGGTTTTGCAGTGGTCCGACATTTTGGCGATGTAATTGCCGGATGATATGTAGGGTTTGGACCCGACGATGCCGCCATCCGCAAATTGCGACATGCCGATGACATTGGGGGCCTCCACCCATTCATAGGCGTCGGCGTAGACCGCGAGGTACCATTCGTGCACCTCGTATGGGTCAACGCCGGCCAGCAGCGCGAAATTGCCGGTGACCATCAGCCGCTGGATGTGATGCGCGTAGGCCTCGGTCTTGGTTTGGGCCACGGCCTTTGACACGCAGTTCATCTTGGTATTAGCCCCCCAAAAGAAGGCGGGCAGCTTGCGGGCGTGCTTCAGCACGTTTCGATTGGTGTAGCCGGGGCCTTCGAGGAAGTAGATGCCCCGCATATATTCGCGCCAACCGATGACCTGGCGGATGAAACCTTCGACCGCGTTGAGCGGCGCGTGATTGTCTTTGTAGGCCTGTTCGACCTGGGCACAGACGTCGAGAGGGTCGAGGAGGCCCGCGTTGATGTAGAGGCTGATGACGGAGTGATAAAGGAACTTTTCCTCATTCATCATGGCGTCCTGATAGTCGCCGAAATGGGGAAGGGCGTATGTGATCCAATGGGTCAACGCGCGTTGCGCTTGTTCCGCATCTGTGGCGAACCAGAAGGGATGGAGGGCACCAAAGTTTTGGGAAAACTTTGGCTCCAAAAACTCGAGGAGTTTTTGCGTCCCTTCATCAGGCGTGAACTGCATGGGGCCAGCGTGGTTGACCGCCTTGGGCGCGGATTTGCGGTTGTCGTGGTCGAAATTCCATTTCTCGCCCACCGGTTTGTCACCGTCCATCAACAGGCCGGTCTTGCGGCGCATGTCACGGTAGAACCACTCCATCCGCAACTCCTTGCGGCCCTCGGCCCAACTCTCGAACTCGGCATGGGAGGCGATGAAGCGGGTGTCTTGGAGTTGGGTGACTTTCAGTGGAAGATCATTCAAAGCCTCGATCAACCGCCATTCGCCGGGCTCTGTTGCGATGACTTGCTTGGCGCCATGTTCCTCGGCGCGGCGGATCAGCTCGCCGGTGATGGAGCCGGTGTTTTCCGGGTCATCGAGCGTCGTGTAGGCGACATGCCTGCCATCCGCGATCAGCTTGGCCGCGAATTTGCGCATGGCGGCGAAGATGAAGGCGATCTTTTTGGGGTGGTGCGGGACATAGGATGCCTCATCTGCGACCTCGGCCATGACGATCACATCGTCTTTTGCGGCGTGCTCAAGCGCGGAAAGGGTCGGGGTCAGCTGGTCGCCGAGGACCAGAACGAGATTTACCATGGGATTGGTTTACCTGCGTAATCAAAAAAGCCGCCCGTCTGGTCGGTCGTCAGCCCGCCCATGACGGTGATCAGGCTTTGCGCCGCTTCCGAGGCTGGCACTGTTTTGTGGTGGCCCGCATATTTGACTGTGAACGGCGTTTCCACCGTGCCCGGATGCAGCGCCACGCAAATGGCCTGCTTATGCGTGCGGTTCAGCTCAATCGCCGCCCCGCGTATCAGCTGGTTCAGCGCGGCTTTGGCGGCACGGTAGCTATGCCATCCGCCGATCCGGTTGTCGCCGATGGATCCCACACGCGCCGACAACGCCGCGAACACCGCGCGGCGGTCGTTTGGCAGGTACGGCAGCGCGTGTTTGAGGATCAGAGCGGGGCCGATTGCGTTGGTGAGGTACTGGTTTGTCAACGCTTCGGCGGTGAGGGATTTGATCGTTTTCTCCGGCTCATGGCCGTCGATCACCAAGGCACCGGTGGCCACCAAGACAGTGTCGAATTGGCCGTCGAGCTTTGCGAAGGCTTTGGCGATGCTGGCCTCGTTCGTGATGTCGAGACCGTGCGCGCTGCGCGACAGGGTGACAGTCTCGCCGTGCAGCGCTTGCGCGACCGCGCTGCCGATGCCGCCGGACGCGCCGATGATGAGGTGTCTGTTCATGTGGGAGAAGTATGGCGATGCGCGTCTCGGTCAACCTTATTGAGCGGCTGCGCCGCGCGCGATGTTTTGCGCTCTTTGAGGGATTTCATCCCTCAGCCGCGCGGGCAAACTCCCTGAGGATATTTATGAACATGGAAAGGGGTTTTCATTTTTGCGTTGGATTGTATGATCGCTCTCATGTTGATGGTTAGAAACACCCTGCTGCTACTGCTTCTTAGCCTGCGCTGAGCGTGCCTTTCGGCGCGTGCCGCTCAGCAGGACCAGCGCCGGACAACATTTTCCAAAGCTAAGAGACCAGACCCATGACAGATAGCAACCGCGTTGTGATTTTTGACACGACTTTGCGTGACGGCGAGCAATCGCCCGGCGCCACCATGAGCCATTCCGAGAAGCTGGAAATTGCGGGGCTTCTGGATGATATGGGCGTTGATATCATTGAAGCCGGATTTCCGATTGCCTCCGAGGGCGATTTCGAGGCGGTGAAAGCGATTTCCGAGCAAGCTCAAACGGCGGTGATTTGCGGATTGGCACGCGCCAACCTCAAGGATATCGACCGCTGCTGGGAGGCCGTGAAACATGCGCAGAGGCCGCGCATTCACACCTTTATCGGCACCTCCGAGCTGCACCGCGCCATCCCAAACCTGACGATGGACGAGATGGCGGACAAGATCCACGAGACCGTCACCCATGCCCGCAACCTATGCGACAACGTGCAATGGTCGCCCATGGACGCGACGCGCACGGAATGGGATTACCTGTGCCGCGTGGTCGAGATTGCGATCAAGGCGGGGGCGACCACGATCAACATTCCAGATACCGTGGGCTACACCGCGCCAAATGAAAGCGCGGATTTGATCCGGCGGCTGATCGAGACCGTGCCGGGTGGCGACGAGGTGGTGTTTGCCACGCATTGTCACAATGATCTGGGCATGGCGACGGCGAATTCGTTGGCCGCCGTGGAAGGCGGCGCGCGCCAGATCGAGTGCACGATCAACGGGCTGGGCGAACGGGCCGGCAACACCGCTTTGGAAGAGGTCGTGATGGCCATGAAGGTGCGCCATGACATCATCCCGTTTCACACCGGGATCGACAGCACCAAGCTGATGAATATCTCGCGCCGCGTGGCCTCGGTGTCGGGCTTTGCGGTGCAGTTCAACAAGGCGATTGTCGGCAAGAACGCATTTGCGCATGAAAGCGGCATCCATCAGGACGGCATGTTGAAAAACGCCGAGACGTTCGAGATCATGCGCCCCGAAGATGTGGGCCTGACCGAGACGAATTTGGTGATGGGCAAGCATTCGGGGCGCGCGGCGCTGCGGTCCAAATTGGCCGAGCTTGGCTACGAGCTGGGCGACAACCAGCTGAAGGACGTGTTTGTGCGCTTCAAGGCCTTGGCCGACCAGAAGAAGGAAGTCTATGACGACGACCTGATCGCGCTGATGCAGGCGGGGTCAGATGTGGAGGATCGCATCAAGCTGACCGCATTGAAAGTCTCCTGCGGCATGGGGTTGGAGAAATCAGCCGAGATGATGTTGAGCGTTGACGGTGTTGAAAATTCAATGACCGCGACGGGGGACGGGCCCGTAGATGCGGCGTTTAATGCCGTCAAAGCGTTGTTCCCACATGGCGCGCGGCTGCAGGTGTACCAGGTGGCGGCCGTCACCGAAGGCACCGACGCCCAGGCGACCGTGTCGGTGCGGCTGGAGGAAGACGGCAAGATTGCCACCGGCCAGTCGGCGGATGTGGACACGGTCGTTGCATCCGTGAAGGCCTATGTGGACGCGCTGAACCGGCTGTTGGTGCGGCGCTCCAAGGTCGGAGGCGACGTGGCCGAGGTATCCTACAAAGACGTCAGCTGAACCCACCACCCACGGCGCCCCTGACCGCGCGATTTGGCGCAATGGGGTATTTCCGTTATGCTGCCCCCATGTCGTCACCATGGTGGTGACCCTGCCTTGGGGAAGGCCATGTCGGAAACAGAGGACGCCGTGGGCGTGCTAAATGAGGTCTACGCCGCCGCCGAAGGGCAAGGCAGCTGGTCTGACAGCCTTGCCGGGCTGGCTGACTGGGTCGGGTACGAGGCGGCGACTTTTGAAGTACACAACCTGCGCACCGGCCAGATGTTGGACATTGTGTCGGCGCGCGTCGACCCGGAAGATATGGCGGAATACGCCCGCGACTTTTCCTCGGACAACCCCCGCGTGAACTACCTCAAACAGGGGCAGACCCGCATCTCCTTTGACCATCTGTTCATCAGCGAAACCGAGATGGACCGGCACGTGTTCTACGCGGATTTTTTGCGACCTAAGCAGTTAAAATATTTTGTTTCTGTCGAAACCCCTCTGGTGGATGGGGAGGTCAGAATGGCCATGGCATTGCAGCGTTCCGGTCGGGTGAGCGGGGTGGACGAACATGCAATACGGCGGCTGGCCACGATCGAGCCGCATCTGACCCGCGCGATGCGGCTATATTGGGGGCGGATGAAGGCCCGGATCGACGCGGACGCATTCCCAAGGCGGCTGAAGGCGCTTGGCCTGACGGTGTCAGAGCAGCAGCTGGCCCTGTCATTCGCCGCGGGCGAAAGCCTGTCGGATTTTGCCCGCCGTAAGGGGGTGACCATGAATACGGTCTACACGCATTACCGACGGGTGAAGGAGAAGCTGGATTGCCGCGACAAGGCCGGCCTTTCGGCCCGTTTGGTGCATATGGCCAACGGCTATCTCAGCTAAAGACCGCATTCAATGACGCGCATTCCGCTTCGGTGCCATAGGGCGCGTTGAGGACAAACATGCCCGACCCGATCATGCCATGGCCTGCGCGCACAGGTGGGAAGCGCACCTCATGGCGGAGCGCGCCGGCGAATTTCCCCTGCTCCAGCTGGCTGACCATTGGCCCATGCGCGTCCGAGGTGAGCAAAGGATACCAAAGCGCGATGACCCCGACGTTCCATTTTTTATTCAGCTTGGCGATCTGTGCGGGGATGGTGTCGTAGTCGGACTTCACCTCATAGCTGGGGTCGATCAGCAATAACCCGCGGCGCGGCTCGGGCGGGGCGACTTTGTGGGCCATCTCAAACCCGTCCTGGTTATGACACCTGGCCTTGTGCAGCATGGTGTTGGACAGCGCCGCATATTCCTGCGGATGCAGCTCAGCCAGATGCAGCCGGTCGCCTTTTCTCAGAAGTGTCGAGGCGAGCAGCGGCGAGCCTGGGTAGGCGCGGGGGCCATGCTCGGCGCGGATCGCCCGAAGCGCCTGAACATAGGGGTGATCGGCGTCGAATTTGGAGCCTAACTCGGTGATGCCCGCTTCGGCCTCCCCCGTCTTTTGTGCCTCTGCCGCGTCAAGCTGATAAAGGCCGCGGCCTGAATGGGTTTCGAGGTAGCTCAGCGGTTTGTCCTTGCGCGTCAGGTAGCGCAGCATCGACGCCAGCAGCGCGTGTTTATGGACGTCGGCCGGGTTTCCGGCGTGGTAGATATGTTGGTAGGACAGCATGGCGACTGCATAGCGCAGCCCCGGCTGGCGGAATAGCGCCTTTTGCTGCGCGCGCTCTCTTTATCCTGCCGCCGGGCTTTCCTATAAGGGCTGACAAGCCTGCCGACGCTTGAGTCGCCGGGACAATTGTCTATCGAGTGGGAACACCTCTATGTCCATCCTTTCCGGCCTGTTTTCGTCCGACATGGCGATCGACCTCGGCACTGCCAACACACTGGTCTACGTCAAGGGCCGGGGCGTGGTGCTGAACGAGCCTTCGGTGGTGGCCTACCACACCAAAGCGGGGCGCAAGGAGGTGCTGGCCGTGGGCGAGGACGCAAAGCTGATGCTGGGCCGTACACCGGGCAGCATTGAGGCGATCCGCCCGATGCGCGAAGGCGTGATTGCCGATTTTGACACTGCAGAAGAGATGATCAAGCATTTCATCCGCAAGGTGCATAAGCGGTCCACCTTCACCAAGCCCAAGATCATTGTTTGTGTGCCCCATGGCGCGACACCCGTTGAAAAGCGCGCCATTCGCCAATCTGTTTTGGGCGCGGGCGCGCGCAAGGCGGGGCTGATTGCAGAACCGATTGCAGCGGCCATCGGGGCTGGCATGCCGATCACTGACCCGACCGGCAACATGGTTGTCGACATTGGCGGCGGGACCACCGAAGTGGCCGTTCTGTCGCTGGGCGACATTGTCTACGCTCGGTCGGTCCGCGTTGGTGGTGACCGCATGGACGAGGCACTGGTCAGCTACCTGCGTCGCCATCACAACATTCTGGTCGGCGAAAGCACGGCGGAGCGGATCAAGACCTCCATCGGCACCGCGCGGATGCCCGATGACGGGCGCGGCTCGTCGATGCAAATTCGGGGCCGCGACCTGTTGAACGGCGTGCCGAAAGAGACCGAGATCAATCAGGCCCAGGTGGCAGAGGCGCTTGCCGAGCCGGTGCAGCAAATCTGCGAAGCGGTGATGACCGCGCTGGAAGCCACCCCGCCAGACTTGGCGGCGGATATCGTGGATCGGGGCGTCATGCTGACGGGCGGCGGCGCGTTGCTGGGCGAGTTGGATTTGGCGCTGCGCGAGCAGACCGGGCTGGCCATTTCGGTGGCCGATGAAAGCCTCAACTGCGTGGCATTGGGGACCGGCAAGGCGCTTGAATACGAAAAGCAGCTGCGCCACGTGATTGACTATGAAAGCTAATCGCGACGCGCGATGCGAAAGTTGATCTGCGTTTCGCGCGGATTGGTTTAGTGTGACCCTGCAACAGCGGGATGAAGTGGTTTGGCACGGGAAAGACGCGGACAGGAGGATTACGGGCGGCCCGTCAGACGTGTTCTGATCGGGGTGCTGGTGGTCGCGCTATTGACCGTTTTCGGCATCTGGCGCATCGACAACCCCCGCGTTGAGCGTTTCCGCGCCGCCATGGTCGACAAGATCGTGCCCTCCTTCGACTGGGCGTTGGTGCCGGTCACCCGGGTCTCCCGCATGGTGGATGACTTCCAAAGCTACAGCCGGATTTATGAGCAAAACCAAGAGCTTCGCCGCGAGTTACAGCAGCTGAAGTCGTGGCGAGAGGCCGCATTGCAGTTGGAACAGGAGAATGCGCGACTGCTAGATCTCAATAAGGTGCGGTTGAACGCGAATCTGACCTACGTGACCGGCGTGGTACTGACGGATAATGGCTCCCCTTTCCGCCGGTCGGTGCTGCTCAATGTCGGCGCACGTGACGGGGTGCAGGATGGCTGGGCCACGATGGACGGGCTGGGGTTGGTCGGCCGAATCTCCGGCGTCGGGGACCGCACCTCCCGCGTGATCCTGTTGACCGACAGCAACAGCCGGGTACCGGTCAATATTCAGCCCTCGGGGCAAAAGGCGCTTTTGGTGGGGGACAACACGCTTGCCCCGCCGGTGGACATTGCCGACAACCTCGAAGACGTGCGCCCTGGCGACCGCGTCGTGACCAGCGGCGACGGCAAGGTGTTCCCGGCCGATGTGCTGGTGGGCCAGATCGCGCAAGGTCCCAACGGGCGTCTGCGGGTGAAGCTGGCGGCGGATTACGGGCGGCTGGAGTTTCTGCGCGTCCTACGCAACCCGGAGGCACCCGCCATTGCCTCCACCGGGAACCTGATCGCACCGGACGAAATTCCGGTCAGCGAGGCACCAACCGAGACAGCCACGGGGGAGGCCAGCGATGGTTGACCCGATCACCACCCGCCGCTTCCTGTTTCGCTGCCTGCTTCTGGTGCTCTGCGCGGTGATCATCTTCGTGCAGATGCTGCCGTTGTCGACCATTCCAGGCGGCATCCCCGGCCCGGACCTGCTGTTCTGCCTGACGGCCGTGTGGATCATGCGCCGCCCCCGCTGGGCGCCCGTGGCCCTTATCGTGCTGGTGCATCTGGTCGCCGATATCTTGTTCCTGCGCCCTATCGGCCTGTGGCCCGCGATCACTTTGGTCGGTTATGAATACCTGCGTCGAAAGGCGGGCGGTTCCACAGAAATCTCACCGCCCCTGGAGCTGGGCATAAGCGTTGCCACATTCGCGGCACTTGTGGCCACCAATGCGTTGTTGCAATTCATCTTCGGCATCCCGCAACCGACCATTGGGGTGCTGCTGCTGCATGTCATCATGACGGCTCTTGCCTACCCGTTTGTGATTGCGTTCTCTCACTATGTCGCGCGGGTGCGCCGCGCCAAGCCAACGGACCTGGACGGATCGGGGATTGCGATTTGAGACGTTCGCCCAAAGATACCGAGGAAGGCGCAAATATCGTCAGCCGCCGCGGGCTGATCCTTGGGGGCGGCATGGTGGCGTTTGCCGCGGTGCTGGGAACCCGAATGCGCCAATTGCAGGTCAACGAGGCGGATCAATTCCGGCTGCTGGCCGAGGAAAACCGCATCAACATCCGGCTGCTGCCGCCCGCCCGCGGCCAAATCTTTGACCGCAACGGGCTGCTGATCGCGGGCAATGAACAGAATTACCGCGTCACCATCATTCGCGACGAGGTGGACGACCCCGAAAAGGCGCTCGATGATCTCAGCCGCCTGATCCCGCTGTCGCGCGAAGACATAGACCGTACGCTGGAGGAGATGAACCGCCGGTCTCGGCTGGTGCCAGTGACCGTCGCGGACCGGCTTAGTTGGGAAGATGTCAGCCAGGTGGCCGTCAACGCCCCCGCGCTGCCGGGCATCGCGCCGGAGTTCGGGCTGAGCCGCTTCTACCCGCGCGCCGAGGATTTCGCCCATATCGTGGGCTATGTTGGCCCGGTGTCCGACTATGACCTGTCGCGCATCCAGAACCCCGACCCGGTTTTGCAAATCCCGAAATTTCAGCTCGGCAAGACCGGGGTGGAAAACAAGCTGGAAGGCGCGTTGCGCGGCAAGGCCGGGACCAAGCGGGTCGAGGTGAACGCCGTGGGCCGCGTGATGCGCGAGCTTGGCCGGGACGAGGCCGCCAAGGGCGAGACCGTGCAGCTGACCATCGACACCAAGCTGCAGAACTTTGTGCAAGCGCGGCTGGCGGGCGAAAGTGCCGCCGCTGTGGTCATTGACGTCACAAATGGCGATCTGGTCGCGATCGGGTCCGCCCCGGCCTTCGACCCCAACAAATTTGTGCGCGGCATCTCGGTCGCGGATTATTCTGGTTTGACGGAAAACAAGTACCGCCCGCTGGCCAACAAGGCGGTGCAAGGCACTTACCCGCCGGGGTCCACCTTCAAGATGGTCACCGCGCTTGCGGGGCTGGAAGCGGGCGAGATCGACACCGAAGAACGCATCCGCTGCGGCGGTTTCACCGAGCTGGCCAACCGCCGCTTCCACTGCTGGAAACGCGGCGGGCACGGGCGGATGAACCTGCGCGACTCGCTGAAACAGTCTTGCGACGTCTACTATTACGAGCTGTCCCAGAAGGTGGGCATCGAGCGCATCACCGCCATGGCGCGGCGTCTTGGCCTTGGGGAACGACACAATGTACCGATGTCCGCCGTGGCGCAGGGTTTGACCCCGACAAAGGCCTGGAAGGCCGAAAACCGCGGCGCGGACTGGGTGATAGGCGACAGCCTGAACGCGGCCATCGGGCAAGGATTTGTGCTGGCCTCGCCTCTGCAACTGGCAGTCATGACGGCGCGACTGGCAACTGGCCGCGCGGTTGAACCCCGCCTTGTGCGCGCGGTCAATGACAAGGAAACCCCATCCGGCGCGGGGGAGCCGCTGGGCCTGTCCAAAGCGATGTTGGATGCGGTGCGCGACGGCATGTTCGCGGTCAGCAATGAAAGCCGTGGCACCGCCTACGGCACGCGCATCGCCGACAAGGAAAAGCGGATGGCGGGCAAGACCGGCACCAGCCAGGTGCGCAACATCACGGCCGCCGAGCGTCGCGCCGGAGTGACCCGCAACGAGGACCTGCCATGGGAACGTCGCGACCACGCGCTGTTTGTGGGTTTCGCGCCGTTTGATAACCCCAAATACGCAATCTCTGTTGTCGTGGAACATGGCGGCGGCGGCTCTGCTGCGGCGGCACCCATTGCGCGTGACATCATGTTGGCGGCCCAATTTGGTGGCGTCCCGCCCCTGTCTGCTTACCCCTCGTCGCAGCGCGGCCGCATCGACAGCGCGTTGAAAGAGCTGCAGCTGAATGATCCCGCCGACGGGCCAAGGCGCGCGGCCGAGACATGAGTTATCTTGAGTATAACCTGAAGTCTGTCCCGGCTGGTCCTGGCAAGTTGTTGCACCTGAATTGGGCGATCATCCTGCTTTTGACGGCTATTGCGAGCGTCGGATTCCTGATGCTGTACTCGGTGGCGGGTGGGTCGATGACCCCGTGGGTCGAGCCGCAGATGAAGCGCTTTGCCGTCGGGCTGCTGCTGATGTTTACCATCGCTTTGGTGCCCACCTGGTTTTTGCGAAACACTGCCGGCTTGGCCTATGCAGTGTGCGTGGTTCTTCTGTTGGGGGTCGAGTTCTTTGGGGCCACCGGCAAGGGCGCGCAGCGTTGGATTGATCTGGGTTTCATGCGGCTGCAGCCCTCCGAGCTGACCAAGATCACGCTGATCTTGTTCCTGGCCTCCTACTATGACTGGCTGGATGTGAAGAAGACCTCCCGCCCGCTTTGGGTGGCGGTGCCGGTGCTGATCATTGCCATCCCGACCTACCTGACGCTGCGCCAGCCCGATCTGGGCACAGCTTTGCTGCTGGTGTTTGGTGGTGGCGGGCTGATGTTTTTGGCGGGGGTCAGCTGGATGTATTTTGCCGCCGTCATTGGTGCGGGCGTCGGCGTCGTGGCGGCTGTGTTTCAGTCGCGCGGGACCGATTGGCAGCTGCTGAAGGACTACCAGTATCGTCGGATTGACACGTTTCTGGACCCGGCCTCCGACCCGCTGGGGGCGGGCTACCACATCACCCAATCCAAGATTGCCTTGGGGTCCGGCGGCTGGACAGGGCGTGGCTACATGCAAGGCACCCAGTCGCGGTTGAACTTCCTGCCGGAGAAGCATACCGACTTCATCTTTACCACTTTGGCTGAAGAGTTTGGCTTTGTGGGCGGCATATCGCTACTGGCGCTTTACGTGCTGGTGTTGGTGTTCTGCGTCGTCTCGGCACTGGGCAATAAGGACCGGTTCGCCTCGCTGGTGACGCTGGGCGTTGCTCTGACCTTCTTTTTGTTCTTTGCCGTCAACATGTCGATGGTGATGGGTTTGGCCCCCGTTGTGGGCGTGCCGCTGCCATTGGTCAGCTATGGCGGGTCGGCCATGCTGGTCTTGATGTTGGCTTTCGGTCTGGTCCAAAGCGCCCATGTCCACCGCCCGAGGTAGCCCATGACACAGATTCTGTTCACTGCCGGCGCGGAGCGCTGGGCCCAGTATGAAGCGCCTCTGCGTGCTGCGCTAGACGCGACGGAGTTGAATTACACGCTGGGCACCGATTTGCCTGCGCAGAAGGTCGACTACCTCGTTTATGCGCCCGGCGGGCCGGTCTCCGATTTCACACCCTTCACCCGCGCCAAGGCGGTGCTGGGGCTGTGGGCAGGTGTCGAAAGCATTGTTACCAACGAGACCCTGACCCAACCGCTTTGCCGCATGGTGGATGACGGGCTGACGGACGGGATGGTCGAATGGGTCACCGGCCATGTGATGCGCCACCATCTGGGCATGGATACACATATCCATGGGCAGGACGGTCATTGGCGCGGCGGCATCGTGCCGCCGCTGGCGCGCGGTCGCAAGGTCTGCATGCTGGGGCTTGGTGCCCTGGGGGCGGCCTGCGCTCAGCAGCTGGTCTCTTTGAAGTTTGATGTGCATGGCTGGGCGCGATCGGCAAAAACAGTGGAGGGCGTGACCTGTCACGAAGGTGAGGCCGGGCTGGATCAGGCCCTCTCCGCCGCGGAATTTGTCGTGCTGTTGTTGCCCGACACGGCAGCGACGCAGAATGTGTTGAACGCGCGCACGCTTGGGTTGTTGAAAAGAGGGGCATTTGTGGTGAACCCCGGCCGCGGCCCATTGATCGACGATGAGGCCTTGCTGGCGGCATTGGACACGGGCCAGCTTGCCCATGCGACGCTGGACGTGTTCCGCGAAGAGCCATTACCTGCCGACCATCCTTTCTGGCCTCATCCCGGCGTGACCGTCACGCCGCATATCGCGTCAGAAACCCGGCCTGAGACTGCGAGCGCGGTGATCGCCGACAATATCCGCCGGGGCGAGGCGGGGTTGGAGCTGCTGCACCTCGTGGACCGGGCGGCAGGATACTGAATTGTGCGCCTTTGGCGCGCATGATGCTTTTGCGTTCGCCACGCAGGCTTGGGGGCTCTGCCCCATCGTCGCTGACGCTCCTCCCCCCGGGATATTTCCCGAACATGGAAAGGATTAGGTGAGTTTGGGTGGCTTGCCAGGATCCATGCCGGGAGGGCTTGGGGTCGTTGGCTGCTCTGGCTCCGGCAGGTCGAACCGCAGCCCGACTTTGGCGAGGCTGGCCGACATCGGATTGGAGGCCGCGAAAAACGCAACATCGAGCATGCCAGCATCAATGCCCGAGAAGATCAGTGCCTCGTTCACGGCGCGCGCAAGCGCAGATTCTGCGCCGGGCATCGGATCGAGGAAGGCCAGCATGTGAGACTGCGCGCCGCCTGTGTAGCGCACTGAGCAGAGATAGGCCGTGCGGGCGAGACCGCCTGCCAGGGCCAGCTTGATGTCCAACCCGGTGACCAGCGCCTCCGGCAGGCTTGCAGGTGGCAGAAGCTCCTCGGGTGTGGCCTCCACGTTCGACGGCGCGTTGCCAAGCGTGTCGTTGAGCCAGCCGATCGCATCCTGTGGCAGCACAATGGAGGAGGGGGCGACCTCGAGATTCAGGCCAAGGCCAAGATCTTGTGCGCTGAGCATGGCGACCAAGGCGCGACCTGACAGCGCCGCATAGGGTGCGGCGCCGGCAAATTCGGCCAGCCGTTCTTCGCGGTCGAACGCCAACACCAGCGTTGCGTCATCCATGGGAAAAACGCGCGGGGTGATCTGGTCGCCCTCTGGCGGGCGGTCGAGCAGAAGGAACAGTTCGGCATCGGCAAGGCGTTCATAGAACCTCAGGCGGTCGGTGTCGGACCTGTCCATCGCAGCATGGGCCTGATCGAGGGGTGTCTCAAGCGCTGTCATTTCAGTGCGTCTTTCACGGCTGATTTGAGGGCAGGAAGGGTGTCCGCCTCGAACCACGGGTGGCGTTTCATCCATGCGGTATTGCGCCAGGACGGATGCGGCAAGGGGAAAATGGCGGGCGCGTGGGTGCGCCAATCCTTGACGGTGTCAGTGACGGAGGCCTTGCCTCCCAGATGCCATTTCTGCGCGTAGCCGCCGACCAGCAAGGTCAGCCGCACATCGGCAAGCGCCTCGGCAATTGGTGCGCGCCATGTCTTGGCGCAGATCGGCGGCGGCGGCAGATCGGAACCTTTGGCGTCATAGCCCGGAAAACAGAATGCCATCGGCACGATGGCCATGCGGGTTCGGTCGTAAAACAGGTTCTCGTCCACCCCCATCCACGCGCGCAGCCGGTCGCCCGATGGATCGGTAAAGGGCTTGCCGCTGTCATGCACCCGCGCGCCGGGGGCCTGGCCCGCGATCAGGATGCGCGCGCCCGCGTCGAACCAGACAACCGGGCGCGGGCTATGGGCGGTATGTGTGGCGGCAAACCTGTCGGCGCAAATGGTGCAGGCGGCGAGGTTGGATTTTAGGGATGCCAAGGTCATGGCCTTGACCCTAACGGGCAGCAGCGCAGAGAAAAGGGGGGTTGCACATAATTTTATATTTTTATAATTATAGAATCATGAAAGCATTTGACACCCGCTCCCTGTCCCTCGTTGAAGCCGCTAGCGCCTATGCCGCCTTGGGGTCCGAGCAACGCCTTGCCCTGCTGCGGCACCTGACCCGTGCAGGCGAGCCCGGCATGACCATCGGCGCATTGGGGCAGGCCACGGGTATTGCGGGTGCGAACCTGACCCATCACCTTAAAATCCTGACCCAGGCGGGGTTGATCAAGCAGGTCAAGCAAGGCCGGTCCGTCATTTGCGCGGCGGCGGACTATGCGACGTTCAAACGTCTAAACGACTTCTTGATGGCGGAGTGCTGCGCGGACTTGCCTGAAGGCCACAACCATGGCTGACCTGACGCAAACCCCGGCCTCATTCGCGTGGTGGCGCAACCTGCCAAAGGCGTGGCTGGTCATCGCCGCGATCCCGCTGGCCTTGGCCGCGTTCGATCCCGCGCAATTGTGGCCAACACTTACATTCACCGCCGAGGCTTTCGGTCATACGGCCATTTTCATTGCCTTTGCTGTGCTGGCCATCGGCTATCTGAAAGCCAGCGGTGCGGAGGCCGTCGTGGCCAAGGCCTTTCAGGGTCGCGAGGTGCGGATGATCTTTCTGGCGGCGGTTCTGGGCGGTGTGTCGCCCTTTTGCTCCTGCGAGGTGATCCCGTTTATCGCCGCATTGCTGGTGGCCGGCGCGCCTCTCTCTGCCGTGATGGCGTTCTGGCTGGCCTCCCCCTTGATGGATCCGGCGATGTTTTTGATCACTTCGGGCACTTTGGGGTTCGAGTTTGCCTTGGCCAAGACTCTCTCCGCCATCGGGTTGGGGTTGTTTGGCGGATTTATGGTCAAAGCCTTTGCTGCAACACCTGTATTTGTTGATCCGCTGAGGCCCGCCTCTGCTGGCGGCGGCTGCGGCTGCGGATCGCCATTCAAAGGCGCGCCCGTCTGGAGATTTTGGAGCGAAGAGCCGCGCCGCGCTGTGTTCAAAGAGACGAGTTTGGAAAATGCGTTGTTTCTCGGCAAATGGCTGCTGCTGGCCTACCTGCTGGAGAGCCTGATGCTGACATACGTGCCCGCCGACTGGATCGGCACGTTTTTGGGCGGCAACGGGATCGGGCCGATTGTACTGGGGGCATTGGTTGGGGCGCCGGCCTATCTGAACGGCTACGCCGCCGTACCGCTGGTAGACGCGCTACTGGCCCAAGGCATGAGCAACGGCGCTGCGATGTCGTTCATGCTGGCGGGCGGCGTCAGTTGCATCCCTGCCGCCGTGGCGGTTTGGGCGCTGGTCAAGCCGCGCGTGTTCAGTGCCTATTTGGGGTTTGCCTTTGTGGGATCCGTCATTGCTGGTTTGATCTGGAACGTCGTGGCCTAAGCGAGCCGGGTGTTGTAGTCGCTGACCAGCAGGTGAGTGGGCGCCACGTCTTCCTCGATTTCCGAGAACCGGCCTATAGGCGCGCGGAAGATGTTGTCGGTCTCATCGTCGTTGACGGTGGAGACCTCCCCGATCAGGACATCGCCGCCTTCCCCCCAGAAGGCATGCCAATCCCCCGGCATCAACGTCAGGCTTTCGCCAGGGCCGAATTTCAGTTTCTCGCCAGCCTCGAAGGGCCGCGCCACCCCGTCGCACATCACCACACCGCCGCGATCCTCGGCAAAGTTGCCCTCGTCGTCGGACCCGTACAGCTCCACCACCATTGTGGCACCGCCCCGATTGATGATGTCTTCGGCCTTGATGACATGGGTGTGCATCGGTGACAGCTGGTCCTGCTTAGAGATCAGCAGCTTTTCGGCGTAGCACATGCCGCCGCCGCGTTGCAGGTCGGCCAGCCTGCCGTTGCGCAAGGTGAACAGGAACAGCCCCATGCGGTCAAAGTCGCCGTCGCCATAGTCGGTTACATCCCAGCCGCAGCGGGCGTCGATCAGGGCTTGGGCCTTGGAGGCGTTCGCCGCGAATTCCTGCGGAGTCCAGTAGGCAAATGGCGGCAGGGTGAAACCATGGTGGCGGATCAGCGCGTCGGCCTGGGCCATAATGTCGTTGATGCGGGAGCGTTTCATGCGGAATGGTCCGTAGCTAAGGGATCGTGTCGGGCAAAGGTGTAGCCGCGCCACGGACCGAAAGGGAAGGGCGGTCGGCCCAGAAAATATGGGATTAGGTCAGCAGCTCCAACGCCAATTGTTTCCAAATTTGGGGCAATTTGGCACCTGTTCACGCCGCGTTCATGCGTTATTTACCTCAATGGCGTTGAAATGCGGGGGCGGGGTCCGACATAATGAGGCCTTAAATGAGGGTTAACAACCAGCCATGACCCCGGCGACATCAACAAGACCGGGGCAGGCCAGAGGCATACATAGGTGGGCACGCCCCAATGATCGAGTTTCGGAATGTCAGCAAGTCCTTCTGGACCGGCACGCAGCGCAAGGTGATCCTTGATCGCGCGTCATTCCGCGTGGAACTGGGGCATTCCATCGGCATTCTGGCCCCTAACGGCACCGGCAAAACCACTGTGATCAACATGATGGCCGGGCTGGAAAAACCTAACGAGGGCGAGATCGTCAGAACCTCGCGCATCTCCTTCCCGCTGGGGTTCATGGGGGGCGTGGTCCCCAAACACACGGCGACAGAAAACTGCCGCTACATCGCGCGGCTCTACGCGCTCGACCCCGATTATATCGAGGCCTTCTGTCGCTATCTCTGCGGGTTGGAGGAATATTTTGACATGCCGGTCGGCACCTACTCACAAGGGATGAAGGCGCGGTTTACCTTCGCCCTGATGTTGGCGCTGGAATTTGACATTTACTTGATCGACGAAGGCATGCCGTCCACCACGGATGTGGAATTCAACCGCAAGGCGGGGTCGATCCTGAAGGACCGGCTGAAAACATCGACACTGGTGGTTGTCAGCCACCAGGCAGACACACTTGAAAAGTTCTGTCGCTCAGCAGGCGTGCTATTAAATGGCAAGCTGCATATGTTCGACACGTTGGAAGAAGCGAAAAGGCTCTATGAGTACGAAACCCAAAGCTAGAAAGTTTCGCATCCGTCGCAGCGAACCGGCGCGGCCAAGCGCGGCCGCCGCGCTGCAAGAGGTGTTGACCCCGGCCGCAGGCGCGGCCGACATGCCGCCTGCCAATGTTGCCCCCCAACCAAAGCCCAAAACGGCCCCCAAATCCGCGCCGGACGCGCAGATGTTCGCCCCGTCAAAGGATGACGGGTTCGGCACGATTGACGCGAAAACGCCGCCCGCCACGCCGTCTGAGGGCACCGCGACCCCCGCAAAGCCCGCGACCCCGGCACAGGCCATCGACGCCATTCGTCGCGAAGGCCTGACCGGCCGGCAGCTGCGCATGGCGCGTCGGGTGGCGCAAAAGCAAGGCCTTTCGCCTACCTCTGACTATGACGCCGTTCGCCTGCTGCGCGAACAGGGCATCGATCCGTTCAAACGCGCAAATATGCTCGAATTGGTGGTTTCCGACGCCAAGGGGGAGCAGGCCAAGGGCACGCAGCCGCTGGCCCAGATCGCAACAACGCCGGGCACACAAATTTCACCCGTGGTACAAAAACCGAGCTTGCCGTCAACGCAGGTGATCACGGAACCTGAGCGCGCCCGCGACGTGATGGATATCCAGCGCGACATCGCGCGCCGCCGCCGCAAGCGCGCGACGCTGCTGTTCAGCCGGTTGCTGTTCTTCGTGATGCTGCCGACGGCCCTTGCAGGGTACTACTATTTCGCCGTCGCCACACCGATGTACGCCACAAATTCCGAATTCGTCATTCAATCCGCCGATGGCGGGGCCGCGGGCGGGGCGGGCGGCTTGTTGTCCGGGTCACCTCTGGCCAACTCATCCGATTCCATTGCTGTTCAAGGCTATTTGCAGTCGCGCGATGCGATGCTGCGTTTGAACGAAGATGAAGGCTTCCGCGATCATTTCAGCCAGGATTTCATCGACCCCATCCAACGGCTTGACCCGGATGCGACGCAGGAAGCGGCCTACAAGGCCTTCAAGAAAAGCGTAAAGATTGGCTACGACCCCACCGAAGGGATAATCAAGATGGAGGTGGCCGCAGCCACGCCGGAAGCCTCCGCACAGTTTTCCAAACAGTTGATCGGCTATGCTGAGCAACAAGTTGATCAATTGACGGCGCGCAAGCGCGACGACCAGATGGCCGGAGCCGATGAAAGCCGCAAAGAAGCGGAGCAGAAGATGATCGCGGCGCAGGACCGCATCGTTGAAATTCAGGAAAAGCTCGGCGTTCTCAGCCCCGAAAGCGAGGCTCAGGCGATTTTCGCGCAGATCTCCCAGCTCGATGGCGAGCTGCTGAATGAACGCGTGGCCCTACAGACGGCCCTGACAAATACGCGGCCCAACCAGGCCAAGGTCAACGCGTCGCGCAATAAGATCCAGCAGCTGGAACTGCTGATCGCCGAAAAGCGCGCGCTTTTGACCGAAAGCAGCAGCGATGCGGAATCGTTGGCACGTGTCTCGGGCGAATTGCTGGTGGCGCAAGCTGATCTTCAAGTCCGCCAGGAATTGCTGGGCCAGGCCGAAGCTGCGTTCGAAGCCGCCCGGCTAGAGGCAAACCGCCAGGTGCGCTACCTCTCCGTCTCGGTCAGCCCTGTCGCCCCGGACGAGGCGACCTACCCCCGCGCATTCGAGAATACGCTGCTCGCCTTCTTGATCTTCTCGGGCATCTATCTGATGGTGTCGCTGACATCCTCGATCCTTCGCGAACAGGTATAGACCTCATGAAAACAGTTGAATTCGGCCGCGGCACGACGAAAGTCACCGCCTCTAACGACCTGCCGTTGACCATCATCGCAGGCCCGTGCCAACTGGAAAGCCGTGACCACGCAATGATGATTGCCGAGACCATGGCCGAGGCCTGCCAAAAGGCCGGCGCGGGCTACGTGTTCAAGGCCAGCTACGACAAGGCCAACCGCACGTCTTTGTCGGGCAAGCGCGGTTTGGGTATGGAGGACGGCCTGTCCATCCTGGCCTATGTGCGCGAGCAGATCGGCTGCCCCGTCCTGACCGATGTGCACGGCCCCGAGCAGTGCCAGGCTGTGGCCGACGCCGTTGACGTGATGCAAATCCCGGCTTTCCTGTCACGCCAAACCGATTTGCTGGTCGCCGCAGGCGAAACTGGTGCAGTGGTCAACATCAAGAAGGGCCAGTTTCTGGCCCCTTGGGACATGCCCAACGTGATCTCCAAAGTGGAAAGCACGGGCAACGAGAATATCCTGCTGACGGAACGCGGCGCGTCCTTTGGCTACAATACGCTGGTCGCTGACTTCCGGTCGTTGCCCACCATGGCCAAGACCGGCTACCCCGTCATTATGGACGCCACCCATTCTGTCCAGCAACCGGGCGGGCAGGGCGGCTCCACCGGTGGGCAACGCGAGTTTGCGCCTGTAATGGCGCGGGCGGCGGTGTCGCTGGGCATCGCGGGCGTATTTATCGAGACGCATCAGGACCCCGACACAGCGCCGTCTGACGGGCCAAACATGATCCCGTTGGATCAAATGCCCGCGTTGGTCTCAAGCCTGATGGAGTTTGACAAGCTGGCGAAGGCCGACCCTTGCCGCGTGTAAGCTAGCAGACCTGGCCGGCGGCCCAGCCAGACGACCACGCCCACTGAAAGTTGTATCCGCCCAGCCAACCGGTCACATCAACGACCTCACCGATAAAGTAAAGCCCGGGTACCGCTTTGCTTTCCATCGTGCGCGCATCCAACCCATCGGTGTCAACGCCCCCCAGCGTCACCTCCGCCGTCCGGTATCCTTCCGATCCCGACGGTGTCACCTGCCAGTTATGAACCGTCTCAGCCAGCCCTCTGAGCGCTGCTTTGCTTTGGTCTGCGAGGTTGCCAGCAACCCCGGTCTCCGCCACCATCAACGCCGCCAGTTTTTCAGGGATATGACGGGCCAAGGCGTTCTTGACGGACAAGCGCCCATACGCGTGGCGGTCGTCGCCCAACAGATTGCCGATGTCTTGGCCGGCGCAGAGGTCAACGCAGATACTGTCCCCTTCACGCCAGTAGGACGAAATCTGGAGCACTGATGGCCCGGACAGCCCCCGATGGGTGAACAGCAAGCCTTCACTGAACCTGGTTTTCTGGTGGCTGACCTCTGCGGATACCGACAGCCCCGACAGCCCGGCGGTTTTGTCCAGGACATGCGGCGCGAAGGTCAGCGGCACCAAACCGGCCCGCGTCTCTGTCACTGACAGGCCAAACTGTTGCGCGAGCTTATAGCCCAGCCCCGTCGCTCCCATCTTGGGAATGGACTTCCCTCCAGTTGCAACAACCACACTGGCCGCGCGAATGGTGCCCGCTGAGGTCAGGATCTGGTAGCCACTTTCGTCGCGTGACACCTGATCAATTTGCGTTTGCAGCCTCAGCTCAACCCCGGCCTTGGCCATGTGGTCCAGCAGCATTGATATGATCTCTTTTGATGAGCCGTCGCAAAACAGCTGCCCCAGGGTTTTTTCGTGCCAGCCGATGCCTGCGGCATCGACCATCGCGATGAAGTCCCATTGGGTGAACCGTTTCAAGGCCGAGAGCGCGAATCTGGGGTTGTTCGACAAGAACTTTTCCGGCGCGATATTGTAGTTGGTGAAGTTACACCGCCCGCCACCTGAGATACGGATTTTGTCGCCGGCCGACTTCGCATGATCGAGCAACAGAACGCGTCTGCCACGCCGCCCCGCCTCAATCGCGCAAAACATCCCCGCCGCGCCTGCGCCCAAAATAGCCACGTCGTAATTCATGTCTTGCGACTAAGCCCGCAACGTCAGTGCCGCAACCTTTGATTTAGGGGTTGAAGTGGTGAACCTGGCGCATTAAATCACCCCTCACTGTTGGGATGTAGCCAAGTGGTAAGGCAACTGTTTTTGGTACAGTGTACCGTAGGTTCGAATCCTACCATCCCAGCCATTCACTCCACATTGTGCCGTCCGGCGTGAATCGCAACTTGTCCGGCTAGAAAGCCAATTTTCGTCGGGCAGTAACGAAACTTCAAACAATTCTATTGGATTTAATGGTCCTTTATCAGCCCAGTTGGTTGATTTGCGCGTTTCCAAGAACTGCCGCGGTACGCGATATCTGACGGCTCTGGATTCGCCGCCCAGGTCGTGTTTTGTGGAAATACTCGTTGTTGATCGACTGATATCTCGCTGATTCAATGTCCGTTTTGAGCGGGAGGATTGGCGATGATGGGACCGAGGCAGGAAGCGCAGGCGGCTCTGTTCTACGAGTTCTCGTTGGAGGATCAGGTCCCACAGGACCACCTGCTGTGATCAATTGACCGGTTCGTCGATTTGAGCCGCATCCGAGCCCACCTTGCCAACTTCTACAGCTACACCGGTCGCCCTCCAGTTGATCACGAGTTGCTCCCCCGGTAGCTGAGTGCCCAGTTTGCACCGTTGTCAGCTTGCGGCGAATGTCTGGATTTGCTGGCCTCTCAAAACTCGATGAACGCGGTCCAAACCAGTTGCGAGGTCATCAACGTGGGAAACGCCGTCTCGCGGCTATGGCCTCATATAGCGCGATATCCGGTGCCAACACCTCCTGCAGCATGTCATGATATGAGTCGAAGATACGTGTCGCGTGTTCTTTGTTCGGACTGGCGTTGATGACGCGCGGCTTTAGCCTTTCGAGGCCCAGACTTTCGAGCAATTGGCCCGCATCGCCTTCGAAACGCTCAGTGAGTCCGACAAAATCCAGGTTTTGCAATGCGCTCTCAATCGTGACATCCAGCGGTGCGTCCTCGAAAGGCCTCAGAAAGTCGAATTGCTTGTTCATTTCGCCCGCATTTTGAGTGTAATGCTCAAATGTGGGATAGGCCTGCTTGAACGCTTCTTGCCCATCATGAACCGCTGATATCGAGTAGCAATAGTCCGAGATGGTCCGCTTTATCGGATCACGCAGCGTGGTGACCAAAGAAATCTGCTCGCGTCTGTCAGCCAAGACAGGAATGATGTCACGATAGCGAAAATGACCTGACAACATATGCAGGCCCGGCTGAAAGAGACGGGGCAAAACCCGTTTCGCATGCGCAGCCAGACCTTGAAAATACAACATTCCGAGGTCGGGTTGATCGATCCCGATCACTGGCGGGCTCTCTTGCTGAGAGTGTTCAAGAGCATCGGAGATCAAAAATCTCAGCGACGTACCAGCCGTCTTGGGGATATGGATGTTTACGAGCTTTTCGCGCATCCGGGATATTCTTTCTGCCATGGCTTTTCTGCCTGTCCATTGAGGCAGACAAGCCGGGTAGGTTCAATGGCCGCGTATGAGATCGGAGGTTTTTGCCAAAACCTTTCTACTTTGACGATTTCGCTTACCGGTGAAATTGCAGTAGCATCCAGGCACCATCTTTGGCATTTTGACGCGGGGGAAACGTTTTCAGAAGACTGGCGGTCTGGGGGGACATTTGCGAATACTAGTAACCGGATCGGCGGGCTTTCTTGGGTCTCACTTATGTGATCGGCTGTTGCAGAAGGGGCATACTGTCGTTGGACTCGACAATTTTCTGACAGGCCGGGCCGAAAACCTGGCGGGAGCATTCGCACACCCGGCCTTTGAATTTGTCGATCAAGATGTGGTCAGTCCATTTGACGGACAATTTGACCAAATCTACCATCTTGCTTCTCCAGCTTCCCCTCCGATGTATCAGCGCAATCCGGTCGAGACGGCCAAAATCAATTTCATCGGCACTCTCAACGCGATGGAGTTGGCCAAACGCACTGGCGCCCGAATTCTGTTGACGTCGACTTCAGAAGTATATGGCGATCCGGAGGTTCACCCCCAGCCTGAAAGCTATTCCGGCAATGTCAACCAAACGGGACCGCGCGCCTGCTATGACGAGGGCAAGCGGATCGCCGAAACTTTGGCCTTCGACTACCATAGGCAACACCAGGTCGATATTCGGGTGGTGCGGATTTTCAACACCTACGGACCGCGGATGCATACGGACGATGGACGTGTCGTCAGCCAGTTTGTTGCCGACGCCTTGGCCGGACGAGATATCACTGTTTTCGGAAACGGCGGACAGACACGGTCCTTTTGTTACTATGCCGACCTCGTCGCTGGCCTCGACAAGATGATGAACACGGATGGTCTTACTGGGCCAGTCAATCTCGGAAACCCCGAAGAGATCAGCATAAATGAGTTCGCAGAGCTGGTGGTTGAGCTTACAGGTTCATCGTCGCGGATTGTGACGCGGCCTCTGCCCATTGATGATCCAAAGAAGCGCAGACCTGACATCAGCAAGGCTAAGCGCCTGCTCGATTGGGCGCCGACGGTGAGCCTGCGTGAAGGCTTGATTGAGACGATCGAACTCCAGTCTTTCCTGTTGACGCAAACGCAGAGTGGCACCCGAGGAAACTCATGACACGCGTGATGGTGTTTGGCGGGGCCGGCTACATCGGAAGTCACACCTGCAAGGAGCTTAGCGCGCACGGCTACGACCCGGTGACTTTCGATAATCTCAGCGAAGGCAAGGCCGAGTTTGTCAAATGGGGGGAGCTGATCGAAGGCGACATTCGCAATCGAGAGCAAATTGAAGCTGCCTGCCGCAAGATTCGACCTTCTGCGGCCATTCATTTCGCTGCCTATGCCTATGTCGGAGAATCCGTCACCAACCCCTCGATCTATTACGAGAATAACGTGGTGGGATCGCTGAATATCGCGCAGGCACTGGAGGCCGCGGGTTCCATCCCGCTGATCTTTTCGTCGTCTTGTGCCACTTATGGCGCTCCGGATGTCGCGCGCATTGCCGAAACAACCCCGCAAGTTCCAATCAACCCTTACGGCCGTTCAAAGCTTATGGTCGAGCACATGCTTGAGGATTTTGCCCATGCATACGGCCTGCGCTCAGTGTCGTTGCGCTACTTCAACGCGGCGGGTGGCGATGTTGCGGGACAGATCGGCGAGGCACACCGGGTGGAGACTCATCTGATACCAAGAGCTATCCTGTCGGGCATGGGCGTGATCGAAGATTTCAGTGTCTTTGGCGCTGATTTCGACACACCTGACGGGACAGCCATTCGCGACTACATTCATGTCACTGATCTGGCGCGCGCGCACGTTGCGGCCTGCGATTACCTGCTGAAGGGTGGCGCGACGGATCAATTCAATTTGGGAGTTGGTAAAGGGTATTCAGTCCTTGAAATAATCCGCGCCGTCGAAGGCGCCTTGGGAAAGAAGGTTCCGTTTCTCAAGGCGGCGCGGCGTGCCGGAGACCCGGCTATGCTGATCGCGGATGGAACCAAGGCGAAGACACTTCTCGGATTTGAGCCCACCAATTCCGACTTGGGTACAATCGTAAACACTGCGGCGGCTTGGCATCTTGCGCGTCAGCACAAGCCAAACCGGCCGATCTAAGCGGGAGCCGCAGTTAACAGATGGATCACACCGCGCTCTTCGAGGCCCATCGGCAGTTCTTCGACATCAAGCATATCGGAAGGCAAAATCCGGCGCTGGCCAATGCGAGCGTGGCGGAAGTGGCTGAAATTCTTCTTGATCCGAAAAACCCGACACCACCTGCGCCAAACCAAATCTTCGATCCCGCGCATTACGAGCTGCAGCGCCATCCGATTGAGCCCGCCGATCCAATCAACCCCCTTGTGCATTACCTCACCAAGGGCGGCGACGTCCGGCTTAGCCCGAATGCGCTTTTTGACGTCGCCTTTTACAAGAGGACGATCAAGCGGCCGGACCTGAGCCCCTACGCGACATTGATACATGCGCTCGACCATATCGATACGGGATTGACCGGGTTCAGCCCGTTCGTAGATCTCGATTACCTGCGTGTAGAAACCAAGCACAAAAATGATGGGCTGCTGCTGCGTGATCTCTTCTCGGGCGACCTGCAACCGACACGTCCGCATCCACTTTTTGATCTGGAATATTTCAGCCTGCAATCGGGCACTGAATTCGAAACGCTTGCAGATGCGTTGCGCTACTATTGGTCAGCCGCCCAGGACCTGTCCACACATCCGCTATTCGATGTAGCGTTTTACAAATCGCACTTCCCGGAACAGTCAGGGATTTACCGGTCCGTCTACCATTACCTGATCAGCGTTGAGCCCCAGTCGCCGCACCCGCTTTTTGACGGCGCATTCTATAGCGGGCAAGTCGCCTCAGAGACACATGTCACACCAATCCGGCCGCTTGAGCACTTCCTAGCGAAAGGGCAGGCGATGGGGCTGTCTCCCAGTCCCTATTTTGATGTCGCGTACTATCAAGGTCAGTCGCAATGCGGGTCCGATGCCGTGCAGTACTATCTTGAGGGTGGCCATAGAAACCACTCGCCTCACCCCATGATTGACGCAACCCAGGCCCAGCTTTTCGCCCACAGCCTTGAAAGCGCACATATCCCCGTTGCTGAACTCCTCGCCGACGAGACGCATGCCCCTCCGTTGGACCTTACACCGGATTTCGTGCCCGAATACTTCGCGAAGATGGTGCCCGATGTCGGCCGAGATCCGCAAAAACTTCGCCGCCGTTACCTTCGCGACGGCTACCCCACAGGACAACGCCCGAACGGCCTGCTCTCGATGCCCTACATCGCGAGCCAATGCAGGTGGCTCGATATCGAAGGGCGCACTCCCCTGTCGGGGTATTTCGAAGCAGGTCTGCACCGGCGCCCTCGTTTCATCTTGGCTCTGGGCTCACTTAAACACAACGCGACCAACGAAAGCTGGCTCGCGTTCCTGAAGAGCCAGATCGGCAATCCTGAGATTGAATTCGTGGTTGTGTCTGCACAACCCGGCCCAATGTCTCCCGCCTTTTTCGAGGTGGCCCATGTTTGGCACCTGGCAAAGGTGCCGTTGAGCGAACTCGGGCCAAATGACCTAAAACGCGCAGGAGATCAGTTTGCCCGGTCGCTTGTCTCCAACCCGGCAACGATATGTTTTGCCGAGTATTCGGACGAATTGACATTGGTAAAAGCGCTCGCAGGACTTGGCGCGCCGCTGATTTTGTTTGGGAATGATAGATTGGCGCAACTCACGGAACAAGAAGCGGACATACTGACTAAGACATGTACTCATGTCTTTTGCACCTCTCCACGAACGAGGGATGATCTGGCCGTCATCTTTGCCGAGACAGGTCCATCGGTCTCGGATGGGTTTCACACCATTTTACCCACGGTGAAGTCCTCTGCCGGGGGTCGTTTGCGCGCCCGAAGCAAGTTGGGGTTGAGCGAGGAGACCCGTCTCGTCGTATCAAGTGGCGGTCCAGAGATCGAACACGGGGCCGACCTGTTCGGTGCCCTCGCCGCGCGGTGTTTCGAAGATAAAGCTTTCCTCAATGAAGCGGTTTTCCACTGGTATTGCCCAGACACGCCCTATGGAAATCGCCCCAAATTCTATGGTCGTCTGATTGCCGAAACCACCGAAGAACGAAACCGGTTTCAACTGATGGATGGTTCCGAGATGGCCACTGCGATTGCGGCGGCGGATGTATATGTAAAACTTGGGCGTGATGAATGTCCTTTGGATGATGTGAAGCATGCCCGAAACGAGGGCGTACCCGTTTTGCTGATGGACGGTCCCGCGGAGGCGGTGACGCTTGCCAGCCAGGATGGCGTGCTGTTGGTAGATGCCTTTGACCTCGACGCTGCGCGGCGCCTCTTGCGTGATCTCTTGACCAGATCCGTTGGAGCAAGCCCGCCGCGTGCCGCACCAGACGGGGCATCGGCGGCAGCCTACAGCCTCACCGCCTTTTCCGACCGGATCACAAAGTTGCTTAGTGCAACGGCTCCGGAACTGAAGTTGAACAGACCATCCCGGAGCGCCATGACCCAGCTGTTGATGGTCATGCCTGACAAGGACATGTTAGACCGGCTATCAGCCCTTACCGAAAACCACGATCCCGTCGAAGATACCGCGGCCTTGTGGTTCGATCTGCCGCAAATTCGTCGCGAAGAATTCCCCGATGGTTTGAGAGAATTATTTGAAGAACAGGACTGCTCAGAACTTGTTGTTGTCGGCTCGGCAGATAGGCTTTCAGAGCACCTGATAAACGACTTCACACGCTCTGTGTGGCTGCTTGATGGCACCGCGTCGGAACTAGGCTCCCTTTACAGGAAAGGGCTCGAATTCGATGCCCTGCTGACGCGCGAAACCGGTCAGATTTCGGAAATGCGCGACCTTAACGCGGTTATCGCAGATGCGATGGTGGCGAGGGATTGGAGGGCATGATGAAGGCGTTTCTTCGCAAAGCTCTGCCCAATTCCGTCGGGCACAAGCTTCGGCACTTACGGGAAACTGTCGCCGCCAACACATTGGGGAATGTCCTGGATGGCGATTTCTACACAACTTCCAATGCCGATATCGTCGCGGCAAGCGCTCCGCCGGCCGCGCACTTCTTGGCATTCGGCAGGCACGAAGGGCGCCAACCCAACCCCTTCTTCTCGAAGGATTATGTCGGCTCCTATCTCGATCAGCACCCTTTGACGTCAGAACCACAAAGCAGCGCCTATGCTGACTGTGATCTGAGTGGAAAGCCAAGGTTGCTCTTTGTGAGCCACGATGCGTCGCGCACTGGGGCGCCGGCGATCATCTTGCGTTTGTTGGAGATCTTCAGCAAATCTAAGATGTTTGAATGTTTCACCATTCTTGATGAAGCCGGAGAAAGGCTGCATGAATTTGAGGCGCTTTCCCACACCTATGTAATGTCACGTGGGCGCCACGATCATCAGTATTCAGATGAGGAAGCCTCCGAAGAACTGGCGCGCCTTTTTCGCCAGGGCGGCATCTTTCGATCAAATGCTCCGGTCTGTACGCTACTGAATTCTGCTGAATCGCATCGCATAGGGCGATCGCTTGCAGGGCAAGGCATACCGATTGTTTCCCTCATACATGAGGTGGCCGCCTATTACCCGCCTCACATCTTCGAGGACATTGTCAGCTTTTCAAACAAGACAGTTTTCCCGTCGCAGTTTGTGAGCCGTGCTGCCGACAGGCATTGCGAGTTGGATATGTCGATGACCATGGTGCGCGGTCAGGGCCTGCTTGAAGACGGGTTCGGATCGCTCGACACTGCCGTCATCCGACGTTTGCTGCGCGACAGCCTTGGTGTCGAAGACGATGCCTTTATTGTGTTGTGCGTTGGAACGGTTGATATTCGCAAAGGCGCGGATTTATTCGTCGATACAGCCAAGCTTTTCCACGACCAATTGCCGTCAGAACGGCCGGTGTACTTCGTTTGGTGTGGGGCGGCGGATCAGACGTTCCCCTATCCGCAAGAGTTCATTCAGCGTCATGGCTTGCAGGACCGGATACGTCTTCTTCCATCCACATCTGAGATCGAGCAAGTCTTCTGCGGAGGTGACCTGTTTTTTCTTTCCGCGCGTGCAGACCCTTTCCCATGTGTGATCCATGAGGCGATGGCCTGCGCGCTACCCGTTGTCGCGTTTCGCAACGGCGGCGGCGCTCCTGAGCTGATCGGACAGGAATGCGGTAAAATCGTTGAGATGGGAGACCTGAAAGCGGCGGCCGATGCGATCCGCCACTATGCTGACGATCCGGACCTGTGCAGGCGGCAAGGCCAGGCCGCCAGGGAAAAAATTGCTTCAGACTGGGACTATCAGGCCTATTGCGAGGATATCTACGAGGTCATACGCGACAGCGCCCAAAAGCCGCCTTCAGGCGGCTGGCCGTTGCTACCCGCACCAAGCCCGGAGCCGCATCTCGTTATTATGCGCGGGTGTCAGACTGATCTGGAGGCCCTGAAACAGCTGGCGCTTGATGCCGCTGACCCAAATCGCCTGATCGTACTGATTGACGGCCGGTTCGGGGAAAATGTTGACGCGCTCACAAGTGAGTTCCGCCACCACAATGTGAGATACCGCCTTTGCCAACCTTCCCTGGATACGGATCACGCCCGGTCGCAAAGACTGGCTGGTCTGCTCAAAAACCCAAAGCCAGGGCGTGTAACGCTGATCAATACATTGAAATACGCTTCAGAAGATGTGCTGAGGTCACTGGCCGTGGAAAAAGTGGCCGTCGAAACAGAAGACGCACTGACCACGCGGCAGCTCTACAGGTGGTTACCCGTATTGAATAGCTTGTACATGTCCAATGCGACCTTGGCAGATGCGCTTCTTCTTCTGAATCCCAATGCATCTGCCACCGTGAATATCCTGCCGGGCGAACCATGAGAAATGGTACCTGCATAGGGTTTCTCTTTCTTGGTGGGTTCACCTTGGCGTCAGGCTCATTGCGCCTGCGCGCGACATCACATCACAAAAACCATTCCTTTCCGGGGCGCCAATGCAGCGGTCATGCGCCTCCGTTTCATGCAATCTGGTCATGAGGTGTTTATGAAACTGACAGTCGTCAACTTTCACATTCCCAAAACTGCGGGCTCCACATTCCTGTTCCGCCTATTTCGCTCCCTCGGACTTCGCAGACAACAGGACGCAATACACAACATCACGGAGCGCGCAGCCAAGATGGAAGGCCGGTATTTCCCCAAAATCCGCAAAGCTTTCGAAATCGAACAACAAGATAGTGCAGAGCAAGCGTTAAAGGTCTTTACGGGGCATTACCGATACCGCGATGTCGCGGATCTCATAGAACGCTGGCGGGATGAGCCCGTGTTGGTGACGTATCTGCGTGATCCGGTCGCGCGCGTCTTGTCGCAATACTTCTATTCGATTTCGAATACACACGACGAAATGGAGAAATTCGTCGAAAAATATCCCACGTTAGAACATTTCCTCGAGAATCCGGGCGGGCTGAATCAGCAAACGGCCTTTCTCGCGCCTAACGCAGACGCGACTGTTGACGAGACAATCGAACATGTTCGGGAAAAATTTCACTTCGTAGGATGTACCGAGCGTTTCGATGAAGATTTCGACAACTTGATGTCCATGCTCAAGTTTCCGCCCTCCGATCCTGTCCGCAGGAATGAAAGCCCTTATCCAGATTTAAAAAGAGACGCGTACACAAAATACAAGGATGTTATCTATGATCGTACTGCCGAGGACCGAAAGCTCTACAATGCATTTTGCGCTCCCGAAAAGAGCTCTCAGATACTTCTACCGCTTAAACATCTTAAACAACGGGAGGACAAAAACGTGAAAGCTGAAAACAATTTGCTCAACGAGATCGAAGATCTGGCGCCCTGGCATCACAAAATCCATCTTTCAGGAGATATCTGGACAGGTGCCGGAAACATCGCAGATCAGACCGGCTCCAAGGTCACCTATTACGATCCTTTGGTCGCAATGAAAAATTTGACCCGGCAGGTTTTGCCAAATGGGTTCGAGGGGCGAAGCTTCCTTGATTGCGCCTGCAACGGAGGGGGCTACAGCTTTGCCGCGAAAGACCTGGGGGCATCGAATGTGTTCGGGTTTGATGTGCGTGAGCATTGGATCAAGCAATGCGAATTCGTGATGCAAAACAGGGAGGCACCGACTGACAATATGAAGTTTCGGCAGGCTGACTTGTTGGATCTATCCAATTTGAATGAAGATTTTGACGTCACATGGTTCAGCGGGCTTTTCTATCATCTACCGGATCCCGTCACCGGTCTGAAGAATGCGGCGGATCGCACAAAGGAGTTGATATTTGTCAATACGGCCGCAATTCCGGTTGAGCCCGACGTTGATGAAGTCCCCGCTCTGCATATGAAATTCGAAGGTACCGATGAGCTGATGTCTGGTATCTACAGATTGTCGTGGAGCCCGTCTGGCCCGAAGGTAATTGAAGGTATTTTGAATTGGATGGGCTTTGTCGAAACCCGCCTGATTTTTTGGCACAAGACTGTGCAGCTGGGCGATCGTCGTGCCTCCGGCCGCTTATGCATCGTTGGCGCCCGGGAGAAAGGGAGGTTGGACGGAATTCGAAACGCCGTGCCGGTCGACTCGCATTCAGGACCGATCCGCGGAAAGTGAGCGTTTGCGAAGCGGGGTCAGGAACCAGAGGGGGCAAACGCAAGCCCCGACTGGCTCTGGTTGGGCAAACCCACGTGCGCCTCACAGACCGGCGACGCTACCCAGACTTGAGAGCGGCGTGGGGATTTACCAGTTCCTCAATCCACGGCGCGGATGCGAGAGGTCTGTCTGCACATGATCGGAGCGAATTGCGTAGGAAATGCAGCGCTCCGGGAACACAATGAATGCCCATATTAGGAGCGACGATTTGAGTAAATCCGATATCGACAGCAACTTTGTTCGCGTGGGATCGGTCCACTTCTGATCAGCTTGGCAGACGCAGCGAAAGCCTCCTTTGACGGTAGCACCGCGGCACAACATCTAATTGGCCAATGGCCAGTTTTGGCCGCTAGCGCTTGGATATCTCGTCCCAAGTGAGGCCGAATTTTAAGAGGTATTTTCGCAATCTGTCAGAGTCGTTCCGGGTCTTGCGTTCTTCTCTGGATACTTCGAACAATTTCCTTCCAGCGTCGCTTACCGAGCTAGAAGCCTGGCAAATTCGAAGGGTCTGGGCGAGTTGTGCTATGTCGAACAGGTCCAATGCTGTGTCGACGTACTCGGCCACCAGCTTGCCATCCGCGTTACCATCAGCTGCGCGCCAGCGGCGCTCTAGTGTTGATATCTCGTCTTCGACCTGCGCGCGTGTGATGCGTCCGCGTGGGGCCAGGGTGCACAGCCTCAAGACGGCACCGCTGAAGTCGCGGAAGTTGCCGGGCCATTTGGTTGAGGGTGCTTTTGCAAATCGGAGCCATGCCTCGGCTGCGTCTGCGTTAAACCCGACGCGTGTCCCTAGTGCTTTCTCAGCGCGGGTTAATTCAAAGCGCAGATTTGCCTCCATATCCTCAGGGCGGTCCCGCAAGGGAGGGAGGCGAAAAGTCCATAGGTTCAACCGTGAGAGCAAGTCGATGCGAAACTTGCCATCGGCTGCCAAAGCCATCAGGTCCTGCGAGGCCCCGGCGATGACCTGAAACTTGCTTGTAACTTCAGAATCCGAGCCCAAAGGGTAGTATCGGCCCGTTTCAATCGCGTGCAGAAGGAGCGCTTGTTCCTCAAGGCCCAACTCATCGATTTCATCGAGGAAGAGCACGCCGCCATCTGCTTCGCGCAGCAGGCCAGAGCGTTCCGTGCCGGGCTGCCCTGTGTGGCTGCGGCGCTGTCCGAACAGCGTGGCGACGGCCGAGCCGCCACGCAGTGTCGCACAATTGACCTGAACCAACCGGCCTTTGACCCTTCGACGTTGCAGCTTTAGCTCGTAGATACGCAAGGCCAGCTCGGATTTGCCAGTGCCGGATTCACCCTGCAAAAGGATCGGAGCATCAGACTGCCCGGCGACTTGTTCTATGCGGTCGATCAGGGCGTTGTAGGGCGCGTTCCTGGTTTCGATCCCGCCTTTGAGCAGGTCGCCATATTCACGCGATTGCTGGTCGAACCTTTGCTGAAGAGCGTCATAGCGGCTGAGGTCCAGATCGATCAGATCGAATGTGCCGTTGGTATTTTCACCGCGCGGAGGCCCGGTTTGAATCAGGGCGGCCGGGATATGACGGGATTCCGACAGCAGGAACCAGCATATTTGTCCCACATGCGTCCCGGTCGTCAGATGGATATGGTAGCGTTCGCGATCTTCGTCAAAGCCATAGGTTTGGGCAAAGTCATAGAGCTTGGCATAGACCTCCTCGAGGTCCCACGGGTTCTCCATGTCCATGCGGTGCAGCAGCACTTCGGTGTCTGGCGAAGCTTCCTCAACATCTCGCTTGATCCCATGGGCAAGCCGGCTGAATTTGCTGTCGTAGAGGAGTTCCAACCTGTCGACGGGAAACCCATCGACCTCGCAAAGGCTGACAGTTGGTCGCCAGCCGCGTTTTTTGCCGCTGTCGAGCTGTGTGCCGAGGAAGCCAAGGACGACGTTTCTCATTGGGCGATCCAAATTGATAAATTACGATACAAATAGGACGCTAAAGTGTGTGAGCAATTGGATCAACAATAATGATTATCCATTTAAAACAGTATGTTATCAGGTTTTTCTGCATCTTTTGGATTCCCTCCCGAATCCTGAGAAAACTGAGCCATCGAAAGAGAAGCAGTAAAGCAAACGGATGAATTCGCATCCGGAACAGCGGCGGGTTGGGCCCATTCTCAATCCGCCGCACCGCAACAGTCACCCCGTGCGGGGAAAATTGACCGAAGGATACGACGATGGAAGACCTGACACTGACGCAACTGACTGGCAAAGACCTCAAGAGTTGGGGCCACCGGCCAGGCCCGCAATTCCCCGATCTGTTGGCGCGCGCAAACGAGATGCTGGCCAAAGGAATTGAGGTGTCTCGCATTCGGGATGATCTGTCCGCCGATATCCCGATCCCGCCTGAGCATATCGAACTGCATGAGGAGGGGGCTGTCGTTTTCCATGAGAACCTGATCCCTGCAGATGCGGATGAAGAAACGAACCTTGAGAAGGTTCGGGAAACCATGCGCGCTGTGATGCGTACACCGACTGTGGTTGGTGGAGCGATTATGCCGGACGCGTGCCCCGCGGGTCCTGTTGGCACCATACCCGTGGGTGGCGTTGTGGCCGCTCGGAATGCGATCCATCCTGGCATGCATTCGGCCGACATCTGTTGCTCCTTGATGATGACAGATTTGGGCGACGCTGATCCTGCTGTGGTGTTGGAGGCTGCGGCGAAGGTGACGCATTTTGGACCCGGCGGTCGTCCGCAAGGGCAACGGTTTACCGTGTCGTTGGACCTCCTGGATGCGTTTCGCTCAAACCCGTTTCTGGACAACGCAAAGGTCATTCGTGCGGCACAGGAGCAGATGGGAACGCAAGGTGACGGCAACCACTTCTTGTTTGTCGGGCGTTCGCGCAACACCGGGCGGACGGCTATGATCACGCATCACGGTTCCCGTGGGCCCGGCGCAAAACTCTACAAGGCGGGCATGGAGGTGGCGGAGAAATACCGGCGTCTATATTCGCCCAAGACCTTGAAGCAGAACGCTTGGATTCCCGCGGACAGTGAGGATGGGCGCGCCTATTGGGACGCTTTGCAGATCATCCGCAAGTGGACCAAGACCAACCACAACTCGATCCACCAAGCCACGATGGAGGTGGCTGGGGCATCTGGCGGTGAGCGGTTCTGGAACGAGCATAACTTTGTGTTCCAACGCGGTGACATCTATCTGCACGGCAAAGGGGCAACCCCGGGCTGGTCCGGATTTGCGGCAGATGCCGATAAAGACGGACGGACCATCATCCCGCTCAACATGGCGGAGCCCGTGCTGATTGTTCGTGGGTCAGATGCATCAAATGCGCTGGGGTTCAGCCCGCACGGTGCTGGCCGGAACTGGTCTCGGACGGAGCATATGCGCCGGTTGGGTACAAAAACGGCTCAAGAAGCTCTTGTCGAGGAAACTGCCGGGCTCGATATCCGCTTTTACGGAGGCAAGGTCGATGCGTCTGAGTTGCCGTCGAGCTACAAGCCGGCGGCGGCGGTAGCCGAGCAGATCAAGTCGTTTGATTTGGCGGAGATCGTCGATTGGATCGATCCGTACGGGTGCATCATGGCTGGCGAACTGCCGAGGTTTACCCGCCGCGGGAAGGGGCGCAGATAGGAAACGGATGGCCCCGGCAGGCGACGGCCGGGGCCATCCGTCGATCACGCAGAGTATTTGCGCCGATAAATTGAGTGCCGTGCTGACGAAACAACGTTGTAGGATTTCAGTTCAAGGTCGGCAGGCGTTTGGTTTCGATCTCAAAAGCTGGTTGCGATGAGACCGCAACCAGCCCATTTCATTGTCAGGCGTCCGCCTCAAGACTATGTCACAGTTCTCTTAATGAAACTTACCAAAATCATCGCTTTTCGTTTTGCTATCAAGCAACATCTGATAGCTGTTCTCTATGACCCCTCCGAACATTATCCTGTTCATGGTTGACCAGCTTACCTCCTTCGTTTTGCAAGCTTATGGGGGCAAGACTTGTCATACTCCTCATCTGAATGCATTGGCACAGCGCAGTGCTGTTTTCGAGAACGCTTATTGTGCCTATCCACTCTGTGCACCGTCTCGCTTCGGAATGATGTCCGGGCGACTGCCGTCTCGGATTGGTGCTTATGACAATGGTGCTGAATTTGCGGCGTCGACGCCGACCTTTGCGCACTATCTGCGTGCTGCCGGATATTACACATGCATCTCTGGCAAGATGCATTTCGTAGGCCCGGACCAATTTCATGGCTTCGAAGAGAGGCTCACGACCGAGATTTACCCCGCCGATATGTCATGGACGCCGGACGCCGATTTCCGCGATTTCAATAGCGATGAAGAACGCGCTTATACATTTGGGGTTTCGACGATTGATACTGTGCGCGATGCAGGACCTGTCGCCCGTTCCATGCAGATCGACTATGATGAGGACGTTATTCATCACGCAAAACGGGAACTATTTGCTCGCGCTAGGTCCGCGGACACGCGCCCGTTCATGATGACAGTGTCTTTGACACATCCACATGATCCTTATGTGACCACCCAGAAGTATTGGGACCATTATGATCCTGAACACATCGAAGATCCGTTGGTCCCGCACATACCCGTTGAAGCCCGAGACCCGCACAGCAAGTCGCTTTATTATCATTACGGTCAGGACAAATGCACCTTGGACCATGGCGATTACCTGAACGCGCGGCGCGGATATTACGGCATGATCTCTTACGTGGATGATCTGTTTGGCGAGTTGATGGGGGCCCTGAAAGACAGCGGCTATGGTGACAACACGGTCGTGATCTTCGCCTCCGATCATGGCGACATGATTGGCGAGCGCGGGATGTGGTTCAAAAAGACCTTGTTCGATCCCGCGATCAAGGTGCCCCTGATGATCGCCCATCCCGATTACGCGCCATGTCGGATCGCTGAACCCGCATCCTTGTTGGACCTTTTTCCGACCTTGCTGGACCTCGCTGGCATCCCAAAGGGAGAGGTCAGAACGCAGCTGGATGGTCAAAGCCTGATGCCAGCCATTCAAGGTACTGCGTTGCACAAACCAGTTTTCATAGAACACATCGACGGCGGCACAGCCGCGCCAAGAGTTTGCGTGAGGGAGGGATCGTTAAAACTGATCATTTCGCGCGCCTATCCGGCCCAACTCTATGACCTTTCGCTAGATCCGTTGGAGTGCGAAAATATTGCAGGGCAGGGGTATCCCGAAGAGGAGCGTCTGACCCAATTGGCCGAAGACACCTGGCCGCTTGATTCACTGCTGGATGATGTGATCCGCTCGCAGACGGAACGTAAGTTGATAGACGATGCCCTTCGTATTGGCCGTGAGGAAATTTGGGATTTCACACCCCGACCTTTGGCGCAAAATTCTTCCTACGTCCGTCGCGGCGACGCTTTTCCTGACGTCGAACGACGCGGGTATCTGAGGCCGCAAAATCAGTCCTAGGGTTAGGTAGGACGTCCCAAGTCTCGGCTTCGCGATATTGCGGCTTCGAGGGCGCGCTTGGCAAGGCTAGTGTACCGTGGACTTCGTGGTCAAACTGCTCCGAACCAGCGACCGTCATGCCACCCTTGGAATTCACAGCAGCTGTGAGAGATTTAGTATCAGAGGGCCCTTGCGCAAATATGGTTGCCGGATGGTTAAGCATCACGCGAACGATGGATACGGACGCCTAGAAAGCGCCTTCAAACATGCAAACGCTGACACCAACCGCGGGTTATGCAATCTTTTCAATCATGCCGAGGCCGTGTTTTCAGCCACAAGATCCTTGTAAAGCGCCCGAATACGTTTGGTCATGTCGCGGCTGCCTGTTCCAATCGGCTTGCCATCGATCTCGCCCACTGGGGTCTGGGCACCAAATGTACCGGTCAGGAACGCCTCGTCGGCGCCGTAGGTCTCATAAAGTGAGAAATTCTTCTCAAAGACCGGAATGTCATTGGCGCGGCACAGGTCGATGACCTTCTGCCGTGTGACCCCATTCATGCAATAGTCCCCGGTCGAGGTCCAAACCTCGCCTTTACGAACGATAAAGAAGTTGCAGGCATTGGTCGTGTTCACAAAGCCATGCGGGTCGAGCATGAGAGCCTCGTCGGCCCCGGCCTGTTCCGCTTGCAGACAGGCAATCACACAGTTCAGCTTGGAATGGCTGTTGTACTTTGCGTCCTGGCTCATCGGCAACCCGCGCACCTGCGGGACGGTGGCCAGACGAATGCCCCGCGACTGCAATGCCTCTACGGGCTTGGAATGTTCCATGATGATGACAAGGGTTGGGCCGGAACGGCTGAGCGAGGGATGCTGAAACGGCTTCACCTTTGTTCCGCGGGTCAGCATCAGCCGGCAATGCACATCCGTGTGCATATCATTGGCCTCAGCCGTTTTGGACATGGCGTCCAGAATGCCGGCACGGTCCATGCCCACATCCAATGAGACCGATTTGCAAGATGCGAAAAACCGGTCCATGTGTTCGTCAAAGAACGCCCATGTCCCGTTGTAAAGGCGCATGCCCTCCCACATCCCGTCGCCCAGCATAAAGCCACTGTCATAGACCGAAACCCTGGCCTCATCGCGGTGCACGATGTCGCCGTTTACGTAGATCTTGATGTCCCGGTTGCGGATATCATCCGCCGCGTCGTGGGTCGTGTGCTTGCTATCGGTCATGATTGAGAAGCTTCCAGTTGGAGAATTGCATTTGCGATCATCAGATCAAGATGTGCGCCGCCGCCGTTCTTGAAAACTGTGATTGTATCGGGGTGTCGATCAGCTGAACCGCGTGCCTTGAGCTGGTAAAGGTCGCCCAGAATGTCGGCCTCACTTATCACGCCTCTGCTTAGCGGGATTTTCAACTCTCCTATATGCGCAAGGGTCGTGTCACGGCTATCGACGTAAATCTGCCCACTGGTCAGGACGTCATCGTCAGCCTCCCGCATGTCTGCGCGAAAAGCGCCGATCAGATCGACATGAGTGCCGGGTCGCAGCCATTTGCCCTTCAGTACCGGGTCTGTGGACATTGTGGCACAGGTCACAATGTCAGCCTGTCCGACGGCCTCTGAGATGTCGCTTGTCGCGAATACTGGCAAGCCGGTGTTTTGCAAGGTAGCGGCCAGGGCCTTGGCCTTCGCATCTGTGCGGTTCCAAAGGGTAAACCGTTCAAGCTTTGGGAACATCTGACGATACGCCGCAATCACATTGCCTGCCACGCTACCCGCCCCAAGAACCACCATGTGTTTTGCATCTGGGCGCGCGAGATAACGGGCCCCGAGGGCTGAATCGGCGGCTGTCTTGATGTCGGTAATCAAAGCGCTGTCGATCAGCGCTGTCGGGGTGCCTGTCTGTTCATCAAAAACGATCATACCGCCCTGCACACTTGGCAGGTCGCGTTTCGTGTTTTGGGCGATCACGGTGACAGATTTGACGCCAAAGCCGATCCCTTCAATCCGGGCGGCGCGGCTGAGGAGCGTATTCCCCTGCGGCCCCAGAAACACGTCCTCAACCTCGGCCTTGGATAAGGCGTGGCCCGCGTCGATGGCCTCGACAAAAATGCGCCAATCCGTGACCGCACCAAATGTCTCGCGTGTGATGAGTTTCATCCGTTCACCACCGCCATGAAGTCTTTGGTGACCTGATGTTGCGGGTTGCTGAACATTTGTTCGGGCGTGCCTTCTTCAACAATCTCACCCTGCGCCATCAGGATCACACGGTCTGCCACAGCTTTGGCAAACCCCATCTCATGGGTGACGCAGACAATGGTCATATCCGCGCGCGCCAAGTCCTGTATCACCTCAAGAACTTCCGAGATCATCTCAGGGTCCAAAGCTGAGGTGGGTTCGTCAAACAGCATGATTTCCGGCTTTAGCGCCAGGGCGCGGGCCAGTGCCACCCGCTGTTGCTGGCCGCCTGACAACTGATCCGGGTATTTCTCTGCGTGGACCTCAACATGCATTTTCTCAAGTTGCTCTATCGCCTCAACCGTCGCAGCCGATCTGTCCCGCCCAAGCGCGCGGATCTGCGGCAAGACGCAGTTTTCCATAATGGTCAGATGCGGAAACAGGTTGAAGCTTTGAAACACCATGCCCACGCGTTTGCGTACCTGATCCATCACTTTGGTATCATCGCCGACGGGCAGACCCAGCACGTTCAGCGTGCCTGAACGATAGCTTTCCAGCCCGTTCATGCAACGGATCAGTGTCGACTTTCCAGAACCGGAAGGTCCGCAGATCACAAGGGTTTGCTTGTCGGGCACTTCAAGGTTGATGTCCTTCAGAGCGTGGAAGTCACCATAGTATTTTTCCAGCCCACGAATTGAAATTGCTGCATCACGCATGGCCGAGCCTCATTCTGGTTTCCAGCCACGCGCCGTAGCGTGACAGCCCGAAGACAAAGACGAAGTAGATAAGGGCGAGGAAGACATAGACCTCGACATATTGGTTGCCCCATTCGCCGGTCCCGATTGCCGCATTGCCCGAGGCCATGACCTCGAAGAAGCCGATGATCGTCACGATGGAGGTTTCCTTGAAGGTGATCACCGCTTGATTGATGGTCGACGGTAATGTGTTGCGGAAGGCTTGCGGCAACAAGATGTCGATGACGAGCGACCAGTAGGGCATGCCAAGTGCCACAGCGGCCTCTTCCTGCCCTTGCGAGGTGGATTGCAAACCTGCCCGGATAATCTCGGCCTGATAGGCGGCGAAGAAGATCGCGAAAGCAATGACCACCCGCATCAACTTGTTGCCCTGCAACCAGTCCGGCACCAGAAGCGGCACCACCACGGCTGCTGCAAAGAGCAGCGTCAGAAGCGGCAGTGACCGCACGATGTCGATGAAGAAGCCAAATGATTTGGCAATAACAGGCAGGCTGGACCGCCGCGCAAGGGCGAACAACACGGCCAGCGGCATGCCGATGACAAAGACCCCGGAGAAGATGAAAATCGTCAGGGACAGACCACCCCATTGCTCAGAAGTGACCAGTTCAAGACCAGCAAACCCGCCGCGCATCAGCAAGACGAAGGTTGTGAAGCCTGCGACCCAAAGGATCGGCAGGCGCCGGATCGACCAAAAGCTTGGCAGGCAAGACAGCGCGATGGTGGCGATCACCGCTAGGCAAGCCAGCGTTGAGCGCCATTGTTCCTCGTAAGGGTAAAGACCAAACAGGATCAGCCGCCCCCGGCTTTCGATCACGGCCCAACAGGCACCGGCATCATGGGTGCAAAGCTCCTTGTTCTCAACGCGCCAGATCGCATCGACAAAGGCCCAGCCGGTGAATGCCTTCAGGGCAAGATAGATCAGAACGGCAAAGACCAAAGAAAACAGGGTGTCGTACCAGGTCGCAAAGAAATGTTTGCGTAGCCATGCGGCCGGTCCCGTGGCGCTTGGTGGGGGGGCAATAGCGTCCATTGTCATGTCCTAGCTCCTCCCCTTCAGCTTGATACGATCGTTCAGCATGTTCATCAGAAAGCCGATGGAATAGTTGATCAGAATGAACCCGCCCATCAGCAGGGCCAAAAGCTCCATCGTCTGGCCGCTTTGGTTGATCGAGGTCGACACAATGGCAAAGTAGTCAGGATACCCCACAGCGATGCCCACAGTCGTGCCCTTCATCAGCCAGATGTATTGGTTGGTAAGGGATGGAAGCATGGCGCGGAATGCCAATGGAATGCGGATCAGCCGATTGATCTGGAAGGTCGAAAACCCCAAAGCGCGGCCCGCTTCCAGCTTGCCGCGATCAACCGATAGAAGGCCGCCACGGATGATTTCGCCGATGTAGGAGGCCCCAAAAAGCGTCAGGCCCACAAGAAGGGCGGTGAATTCGGGTTTGAGTGTTATGCCGCCCACAAACCGCAGGCCCTTAAGTTGAGGAACCGAGATCAAGGCGCTATCCGGCTCCCGTCCGGTCAGCAGGGCTGCAAAGAAGACGACAAAGACCAACCCAATGGCGATTGCCCATCTTTGACCAACTCGCAACCGTTCACGGGCCAGCACCAGAAATACAACGGCGAGAATGACCGCAACGAGCAACCACCCTACATCGCTGCCCGACAAAGCGGGGGCCGGCATCATGAGGCCACGGTTGGACAGATAGATTGCCTCGCCAAGGGAATAGGCCTGTTTCGGGCTGGGCAGATGCGTCAGGATTGCGTACCAAAAGAACACCTGCAGGATGACGGGGACATTGCGAAACACCTCGACATAGCTTGCGCCGACCAGTTTCATCAGCGTGTTGGACGACACCCGCATCAGCGCGAGCAATAGTCCTAGCACCGTCGCGAAAATGAGGGTCAGAAACCCGACAAGCATGGTATTGAGCAAACCTGCCCAAAGAACGCGGGCATATGTCGATCTGCCCGTGACCTCTATGATTGAGAAATTTACGGGCCAGCCGGTGGTTTGTTCAAGAAAGCCAAACCCGGTTGCCATCCCCTGGTCCGCTATGTTGCTTTTTCCGACGAGGATGACGGATGCGATTAGCGCGATGACGCCCAGAATGAAACCACCTTGAAGTGCAGTCCTGCGGAATTTCTGCGACGCAAATATCTGTGACATGACGACCCCATCAAAATAGAAACAGCCCGGGCGACCCCTGTCGCCCGGGCCAAATCGTTTAGTCAAGAACAAGCGGGTAAAGCAGACCGCCGTTGTTCCACAGGTTATTCAGGCCGCGTGGCAGCTGGTAGCGCGATCCTTCGCCAACCGTCCGGTCATAGATCTCACCGTAGTTACCGACGGTTTTGATGACGTTGTACGCCCAGTCATCGCTGAGCCCCAGACGCGCACCAACGCCCGGGGTCGACCCCAGCAAACGCCCAACTGAGGCCGTTGGCGGGTTGGCCTTCATCTCATCGACGTTAGCTTGAGTGACGCCATTTTCTTCGGCCATGATCAAGGCGCTAACCATCCAGTTGATCACGTCCAGCAGATCATCTTCGCCCTGCTTTACGACAATGCCTTCAGGCTCAAGCGCCAGCACGTCCCCAAGGATTTCAAAATCATCAGGGTTGTCAGCGTTTACACGCGTTGCAGATAGGAACGGCCCAAAACCAGCTATGGCGTCGCACCGGCCGGCGTAGAAAGCCGCGCGCAGCTCTTCGCCCTTTTCAAAGGCCAGTGGCTCATAGTCGATCCCGTTGGTTTCCATGTAGTCCGTCAGAACGCGCTCAACCGTGGTGCCTGCGTTGACGCAGAATACGCCGCCTTCCAGATCGGCAATGCCTTCTGCCTCAAGCTCAGTCTTGGACATGACGTAGAATGGCCCGATAAAATATGGGCGCGAATACTGTAGACCAAGCTCTGTGTCGCGGGTCATGGTCCAGCCCGTGACCTTGATGATCACGTCGATGTCGCCGGATTGAATGGCCGGAAAGCGCTGCGCCCAGCTGACTGGAATGATTTGCAGCTTGTCGGGGCTGCCCAGAATGGCGGTTGCAAGGGCCTTGCAGAATTCAATATCGAACCCTTGCCATTCACCCGCGCCGTCCACCTCAGCAAAGCCGAGATAGCTACCATTGTGACCGGTGCACAAAAGGCTGTCACGCTCGATGATGGTATCGAGCAGTCCTTGATCCTGCGCCTGAGCGGCCGTCGCTGATCCAAGCGCCATTGCGCCTGCCATCAGTAGGTTTGTAAGTTTGGTTTTCATCTTAATCTCCACTGTTGTGATGGGTTGCGTGCCACTTTAGGCGGCATCTTTTGGTGACGTGTCGCTCGTCCCCTCGAAAGCCACCGAGACTTCGTTGTCTGGTAGCGAAATGCCCAGACCCGGCCTGTCGGGTGGGGTCACTCTGAATGGGTCTTTCTGGCGTTTCTCCAGCGCGAGCGCGTCAAAGAAAACGGTATGAACCGTGTGGTATTCCACATGGGCAACTTCAGCGAAGGCTGCGCCGGCATGGACAGCAGCCATCAAGGCAATGGCGGTTGAGGAAACCTCAAGCGAAAGGCGCGTTTGCGTGCCGCTTACCTTGTTTGCGAGACTTGCAATTTGAGACAATCCACCAACGGCAACAGGCGCGGTTTGCAAAAACGCCACGCCGACCTGTTCTATGAGCCGATCATGTATTTCAGGTCGGTATTCAGCTTCCGTCGCCATAACAGGCACGCCCGCCTTCGTCAGCTGCGCCATGCCGGTGTAGTCCCACGCCGCTGTGGGCGATTGAAACGCTTCAATCCGCTCAACCGGGAGCGCCTCAAACAGGCGCAGCGCGTCATCGCTGGAATAGCTGTAGACGCCGTCGACAATGAGTTTCGTGGCCCTTGGAAGAGCAGCAAGAACAGCTTTCACCCGCGCCGTGTCCTCCTGCAAGGACAGGGCACCGATCTTCATCTTTGAAAGCCCGTACCCGCGCGCTGCGTGAGAGGCCATTTCGCGGCAAAGGTCGTCAACAGATTTCCCTTCGCCGTACAATCCGCCGCTGGCATAAAGGGGGGCGGTTCCAGAGCCGTCATTATTCAGACAGCGCCACACTGGTGCGTTTTCGTGCATGGCCGTCAGATCCCACATTGCGATGTCGATCCCGGCCAAGGCAGAGGCGAGGATGCCATGGCGTGCCGTAAGTGTCGCCTTTTCGAACAGCCCACGCGCAATTAGCGGCAGGTCGGTCAACGTGTGGCCAAGGAAATGTGGTGTCACCTCAGTCCGCAAATATGCAACCAGCGCGTCAGGAGCCGCGTCAAAGCACCAACACTCACCGAGACCAACCTTGCCGGCACTATCATGAAGCGTAACGAAAACCGCGTATTTGTCAGTCCAGCGGATTGACGGATTCCAGATTTTGCCGCCCAGATCGTTGCAGTGTGTGTGAACTTTGATCTGAGTGATTTTCGAACTCATCTAGAGACCCTCTGGGATCGTCAAGCCAAGGTCGAAATCAGCCTTGGGCGCATAGCGCAGCGCCTTGAGGAACCGGTCGTGGAACTGCATTGTGTGCGCATGGGCAATTGCATCAGCTGCTGCGATATCCTGGGCCTCGATGGCATCGACAAAATCATGGTGCTGATCGCGCATCACCTCTACCCGGTCCGCGTTATCAAGAAACTGCACATGGATATGCAGCAGGCGGCGCGTCTCAGACAGCAACTCGCGGTACTGGCGGGTGACATAGGGATTGCGCCCTGCTTCAGCGACAGCGACGTGGAACGCAAAATTCGCCTGCAGAATGGTCAGAGCTGAGGCCTGGCCGACACTGTCGTTGAAGACGCCGGCCAACTCTCTTAATCGAGGTAAATCCGTTTCCACCCGGTTTTGCGCGGCAAGACGCGTCGCAAGACGCTGCTGGACGTCCAGGGCCTGAATGAGTGCTGGAAAGTTGCGCAGGTCAACCTGTGTGACGATGGTTGATCTGTTTGGAAGGGTCTCTACCAGCCGTTCGGCCAACAAACGGTTGAGCGCCTCGCGAATGGGAGATCGCGAAACAGCAAACCGTTTCGAAAGGCTTGTCTCTTCCAGTGACTTTCCGGGTTCAAGCTGAAGGGTCAGGATTTCATCTCGCAGAACTCGATAAATCTCACCCGACGCCGCGCCACGCTGAAAAGTCGAAGATGTTTCTTGTTTCGTCACGATGGGATTGAGCCTTGTGTCGGAACTGCCGCTTGTCGACACCGTGTCGACAAAGTGCACCGGAGTCTAGAAGTTTTTTTGAATGCCCAAGTATTGGGGCAGCGGACAAAAGCGTTTTCTGTATCAGCACTGGCCGCACATGCTCAGGTCCAGATGTCCTGCACAGCTGCCATCTGGACGCCAAAGAGTGCCGCTGCGCTGTCGCAGGTCCGCGTGGAGCCCTTTGGCCCGGATGCCGCGCCGAGAATGACAGGAAGCGATGCACGCAAAACGGTCGTTGCAGTCGATGGATGGCCGATCGTTCTTTTCTCGGTCGGAAGTCGTCGGGCAAGGTGTGAAATGTCTACAGTCCCTATGCAGGCACTGCACTAAGCGTCATCTCGGCGAGGCAACTACGCCCCTAATTGGTCACCTCTGACATTCTCCAGGCGGGAACGGAGCAAACTCCGTCTCATCTATACAAGGGCACTCTTGAATGCCTGCTAGGTGCGGCCCAAGACAGCGACGATACCAGACATCAACTCAAAAAACTCAGCCTGCTTGGTAGGCGAACTGGTCTGGATGGTGCTGTGATGTGAGATGAAGCTCATCGGATCTAGCTTGCCCTCAGTTACATCAAGCAAGGCTGCGTAGGACGTCGAAAAGATGAGGTCTGGATTGCGACACGCCTCATACGTCATCTCCGCCGATCCGCCTTTGACCTTCAGGTGCATCTGCTCGTCGTCAACCACGAAAGCCGCGTCGAAACTCATCGCCGGAAGTGCGGCGCGGTTTGCGGCCACCCCCATGGTTGTCGCCACAGTTCTGAGGTTGCCGGGGGGCACAACCTCACCCTCCGGTTCGAACTGCGCTCCGAACATCGCCAGTTCCAAAATGATATCGGCAGTTCGCTTCCCATGATCCGTCAACTCATAGACCGTGGCCCCATGTCCGGCGTCGGCCTTGCTTGCAAGACCATCGCCCACCAGTTTCGCCAGCCTCTCGGTCAACAGATTTGCTGCAATGCCGGTCAAGCCCCGTTGCAGGTCGGAGAACCTGGCAGGCCCGGCATGCAGGTCTCGCAGAATGAGCAGTGTCCAACGGTCTCCGATCCGATCTAGTGCACGGGCTATTGGGCAGAGCAGTTTGTAGGTTCGCGGTTTTGCCATTTACGCCTCACGAAAATGTTACTTTAAAAAATAAAGTAGCCACTTTAGTTCATGGAGCGTCAGATTGATCAGGAGACCCTCAATGTCAACCCTACCCAAAATTCTCGTCACCAGCGCCGCTGGCAAGACGGGTCAGCATGTCGTGACGCAACTGCTTCAAAAGGGTTTCCCGGTCCGAGCGTTGGTGCGCAAACTAGACAGACGTTCAGATGCACTTTCGCAGGCCGGCGCGGACATAGTTGAGGGGAACCAATATTCGCTCTCCGATATGCGGAGGGCCATGCAGGGCGTTAAGCGGGCCTATCAGTGCGCCCCGACTGCACCCAATGGGCTACACTTCAACGCGGTCTTTACGGCGGCGGCCCATGAGGCGGGTCTTGAGCATGTCGTGACGCTTGGCCAATGGCTCTCGTCGGTAGATCACCCGTCGCTCTTCACCAGAGAAGTGTACATCTCCGACGCGCTCATCCGGATGTCGCCGAAGTTTACTGTAACGTCCGTCAATCCTGGCTGGTTTGCTGACAACTACACCATGGTGCTGGATATGGCAGCGCATCTGGGGCTCTTCACAATGCCTTTGGGTCCCGGAGACGAGAAGAAGAACGCGCCGCCCTCCAACGAGGATATTGCAAGCGTTGCGGTCGCGGCGTTGACCGACCCTTCGACGCATGCCGGAAAGACCTATCGCCCGACCGGGCCGGAGTTGATGTCGCCAAATGACATCGCCGCCGCGATGGGGAGGGCCCTTGGTCGAAAGGTCAGCTACATGAACATCTCGGAAAAAATGATGACCAAAGCGCTGCGGGCTTTGCCGCCCTCCAACTATTCTGAGGCTGCGGTGTCGCAACTGGCAATATACGCCGACGAGTATCGACGGGGAAGCTTCGCGGTGAATGCGCCTACTGACGACGTTCTGAAGATCGGGGGTCAGGCGCCTGAAGCGTTCGAAAGCATCGTGCGGCGCGTGGTCGCCGGGCGGCCCGATCTACGCACCAGCCCCCTCAGGCGCGTGAATGCCTTGATGAACTTTGCAAAGATACTTCTGACCCCTGCGCTGGATTTGACAAGGGTTCAGTCAGATCGGGACTACGTGCAAATCGCGCAACCTAGATTCAGTCAAAACACGGCGGATTGGGTGAGCAGCCATGAGCCCAAGCGACCTCTCAACGTTCCCGTTGGCGTAGCATGAACAGGTTTCATCTCGATCCTACCAACCAGAACCAATCACCTGCACCACCAACATAAACGGCTCAGCCCCAGGAGGATATCATGAGCGCTCTTTTCATATCTCGCGTCACTGTTAAGGATCCCGCGAAGTTCCGGGAATATCTACAACGGTCCAAAAACATCGCCTCAGAACACGGCGCGGAACTGCTGGCCAGCGGCGAAGGGCCCCGATCGCTGTCCGGCACAGCCGCGCCGCATCAATTGGCGGTCGTCGTCCGATTTCCGACGATGGCGGATTTGGATGCGTGGCATGCGTCCCCCGCGTATCAGGACATCATCCCCCTTCGGGAGGCGGCGTCAGACCAGGACATCATTGTGTATCAAATGTCCGGTTAAGCAGCCGGGCAAGACCCACTTTGGTCCCGCTCACGCGGGACGGTTCCTTTCCAGCCATAGCGGGCCTTGCTGTTGCGAAGTGCGCTAAGCGGCCATACCAACATCATTTTGCATTGTTGCGAATGGCGGCTTTCGCGAAAGACAGCACGGCCGTAAAACGGAAGGATGAAGCTCACGAGTTCAATCACTGACTATGACCAGAAGTGGCCATCCCTCTTTCTAGAAGAAGCAGGACGGTTGTGGTCGGTGTTTGGCGATGCATGTATCGATATCCATCATGTTGGCAGCACTGCGGTTGAGGGATTGGCTGCCAAACCCGAGATTGATGTTCTCGTGGTGGTTTCCAGCGCCAAGGGTTTGGACAATTGGCAGGCAGAACTGACTGGTCTAGGCTATAAGCGTGGTGGAGACTTGGCGGAGGGCCATCACTTCTTCAAACGCGATGTTGGTGGCAAAAGGACCCACAAGCTTCACTTCTGCGTTTCAGGTCACTCACAGATCAACAGGATGCTTGGAATACGCGACCACTTGCGTAGTAATTCCGCGGATCGACGGGCTTATGCAGAGCTAAAGTTTCGTCTTAAGAAAGAAAACAGGACGGGGATCGCAGAGTATCTGGCAGGCAAGGCACCGTTCCTGGACCAGCTAAATAGGAAAATCCAAACAAAGGCATAACCGACCCCGCCTCACATAAGCATGGATGACGATGGTACGTCGCACTGCATCTGAAGTTCGCTGTAAGCCATTCTTGGCCAAGGCTGCGCGGCGGCTCTGCGACTTTCGGGCGCCAAATCAGCCGTTGCCAGCATTTTTGCCGGGCCAATGGAATTCAGGTTAGTGCTCAAATGATGGCATCTCCACCTATTATGTTTCGGCGAGTGGCCAGTATGATCCTTGGGTTTTACCTTTACAAAAAGTGAACGCCTTAGACTGCGAACAAAAAAGGACGGCGGGAAGCCCGCCGTCCTGCTGTCAGACCTAATGATTTATCGGTCAGTTTACACCTGCGATTGACTTCAACCGGTCCATGACTTCGTCACCTACCAGTTCGTTACCCAACTCGGCCCAAACCGGCTTCATGGCTTCGGCCCAGGCAGCGCGTTGTTCATCGTTCAGGTAGTGAACGCCGACACCTTCGCCCGCAATGTATTCTGCAGCCGATCCGTTGATCTCGGTGTTCTTGGCCATGTTCCATTCCGTCGCATCCGCCAAGGCAGCTTGAACTTCCGTTTTCACATCGTCCGGCATCTCGTCCCACCACTGCTTGTTCGCACCTACCAGGTAGAAGGAGTATTGGTGGTCCGTCATCGTGATGTGGTCAACAAACTGATAAGTCGAGGAGCCGCGCCAAGAGTTCGGCGTCACTTCGCCCGCATCAATCACACCCTGTTGCAATGCGGTGGGTGCCTCGGACCAGTTGATGCCAACCGGATTTGCGCCGACCGCTTCCCAGGTTTTGACGAAGATCGGAGCGGATTGCACCCGCACCTTCAGTCCTTCGGCATCACCAGGCAACAGGATCGGATTCTGGCCCTTATAACCCAGATCGCGGGGGCCGTTCATCCAGACCGCAACAATCTCGATATTCTGGTTGTTCAAGCCGGGCATGATCGCCTCGCGAATGGTCGGATCCGCAACGGCTTCCTGGATTTTCTCCGGCGTGTTCAGCATGAAGGGCAGCTGCAAGGCGGCAACCTTTGGCTCCACGGTGCTGTAGATACCGGCCGTGGGCGAGATGATATGTGTGCCACCAAGCTGCAGGCCCTGGATCTGGCTTTGCTGGTCAAAGAGCGTGCCACTGTGGTGCATCTCGACATTGATCTTGTCGCCGAGACGTTCCTCCAGCTGTGCGGTCAGGTAGTCGAATGTCTGGCCTTTTAGGCCTTTGTTATTGTTGTCATTCGACATGACCATCTGAACTTGCGCCGAGGCCGTTCCTGCGGCCAGTGCAACTGTGGCCGTCAGGGCCAGTGTTTTTAGGGTTTGAGTAAGCATTTTCTTCCTCCTTAGAAAATTGAACGTGGGTTATTAACCGGCCTCATTGGGTGAGGCCGGGCAGTAGCAATGAGAGTGTCGGGATGTAGGTCACCAGCAGCAGCGTGATGATCGTGGCGGCCATCCAAGGCACCGTGGCGCGGAACACCTGCAAGGGCGGGATGCCCGAGATTGAGCTGGCCACGAACAGGTTGATCCCCACCGGCGGCGTGATCAGCCCAAGCTCGATATTGACCACCATGATGATCGCGAAATGCACGGGGTCGATGCCCAAGCTTTCCGCCGCAGGCACCAGCAAAGGTGCAAAGATCAGAATGGTTGGCACGCCTTCGAGAAAGAACCCCACGATGACCAACAGCAGGTTGACGCAAAGCAGGAACACAATTGGCGACAGGTTCATGTCCAAAACGGCCTGCGCCATGGCGGCAGGCAGACCAATCTTCGTCAGGAAGAACCCAAACAGCAGCGCATTTGCGGTGATCCAGAAAATCATGCCGACGCGAGGACCGGTTTCGGCCGTGATCCGCAAGACGTCGCGTACCGACAACTCGCGGTAGATGAACATACCGATCAACATCGCCAGAACGGCGGCCACGGCTGCGGCCTCAGTCGGGGTGAAGATCGCGCCGCCATCATAGTAGATGCCCATAAGATCAAATTCAGGAAATCCGTAGATGCCAAAGACGATGAAAACGGGAAGCGACAGTGCCGGGAGGCTGGTCCGGAAAGCTCGGAACAGCTCGGTACCGGTTGCGCGGGATTTGACGGCGATGCCTTCACGGACTGCCAGGAACCGCGCCGTGAACAAAAGCAGCGCGCCATAGATGATCCCGGGAATGATTCCTGCGAGGAACAGGGCAGGGATCGAGGTCTCGGTCACAAAGCCATAGAGGATCAGTGGGATCGACGGTGGGATCAGGATGCCGATGGAGCCGGACGTGGCCAATGCACCAACGGCATATTTGGGTGAGTACCCCTCTTTCATCAGTGAGGGGTAGAGAATGTTGCCCACGGCTGCGACGGTGGCCGGGCTTGACCCGGAAATCGCCGCAAAGAAGATACAGGTCAGAACGGTCGTCATGCCGAGACCCGCGCGAAGGTGCCCCACCAAGGCCTGCGCAAGCGAGACCAAGCGTTGCACCAGCCCGCCCTTTTCCATCAGCCCTGCGGCGAGGAAGAAGAACGGGATGGCCATCAATGTGAAGTGGTTCAGGTTTGAGAAAATCTTCTGCCCGACAATACCATCAGGGATTGGCGAAAAGATCATTGAGGCTATCAGAGCGGAGCCGCCAAGTGCCACAGCAATTGGCGCGCCGACCGCGATGATCACGAAGAAAATGATTATCAGTGTGACAAAGGCCATCAGTCCACAATCCCCTTGTCTGTCAGGTCGCCGACTTTCTGTCGGAAGGTGGCATCAGGCGCATGGCTGGCGGGGTCGGACCACAAGGCCCAAGCCAATAGGCCGTAGCGAATGAGCATAAGAAAGGTGATGATCGGGACGATCAGGAACGGATAGACTTGTTTGATCCCCAGTTCCGGATGGGTCGCATTGATCATGTCGAGGAAGCTCGCGTAGAAAATGCTGTCCCACAGGAAGTAGCAGGCCAGCAGGAACGCGCCTCCTATGGCCAGAAAATTCAGCACGGCGCGCGCCGTTTCCCCGACGAGGCCGGGCAACAATTCGACACGCGGGTGATACCCTTCACGCACAGCGCGAACGGCGCCAATCAGCATGGCCCAGATCAAAGCCGTGACCAGCCCCGCCTCAAGCCAGTGGATGCCGGTGTTGAAGACATAGCGCAACACCACCTGTAGGAAGGCAAACGCCAATCCAATCAAGGTCAGGACCACCATGGCCCAGATCTCGACTGTGGACAGCAGCCCATCAAATTTCTTGATCACGTTTTCCTCCCTTGCGCCGTCCCACCCGGCTGTTTTCAGTCCTGATGGGAAAACATCGTTTTGCCGGCAAAGGGCAGTTCTACCCGCAGGATCGACGATGTTTCGGCTTCTGTTATGTACAGATGGCGTCCCTCCGGACCGCCAAATGCACAGTTTGCTGTCAGTAGTCCCTCGGGCGATCTGATCCGTATCATCGGCTCTCCCAGCCGTGACATGACCCATACGGTGCCTAGCCCCATATGGCCGATGATCAGTTCGCCTCCTTCTCCGAGCGCCAGACCGTCTGGACCTGCAAGCCCACCGGACAATTGAATGAACGTGCCGGTCTTAACGACGGTCCGGCCACCCGGGAGAAACCGCACACGCCACACCGCATTCATGCGGGTGACGGCGAGATAAAGCTGTTCTTCGGTTTCATTAAAAACCAGCCCGTTCGGGCTTGGGATGTTGGAAATCAGGCAGTCCAGTTCGCCGGTGGTCCTGCGGCAGAACAAGCGGCCATAAGGCGCGTGCAATCCGCTTTGCCCTTGATCGGTAAAGTACAGGTCGCCGTTTGAGGCGAAATGCAAATCATTCACACCGAAGAATTGTTCCAACCCCGGCCGGGTGAGGTAGTCCTCGATCTTGCCTGACACCGGGTCCAGGACCAAGATGCCGCGCGCATGATCAGCAATGAAGATACGCCCGTCTTTATGAATTTTCAGCCCGTTTGGCTCGCCATCGTAGTCAGCAACGACAGAGAATTCACCCTTCGCGTCACATCGCAAAATCCGCCCATGGCAAATGTCGACACAATAGAGGTTCCCGTCGCGATCAAAGGATGGGCCTTCGAGAAAGGCGCGGAAGGTCTTTCCCGGGTGCTGCACCTTGCCCCAATCAGACGTCGACTGAGGTGCCAGCTCTGCGGGCACACGGGCAAAAAGATCAGCCGTCGTGTCTTTTGGTGGTGGAAAGAACATGTGCCCCCAGAATTGCTTTTATAAAACTGTAAATGCAATATAGAGGCTAGATCAACAAAAAAGGTAGTCCTTTCCTAAAATGACCACTCAATTTGCCATTACAGACGCGCATACCCATGTTTTTCTTCCAGAAAAATTCACACTGGCGAAGGAGAGATCCTACACGCCCGGGTCCGCAACCGTAGCCAATCTTGAAGAACATCTGATTCGAGTCGGCGCAAAAAAGGTAGTTATTGTTCAGCCAAGTCCACATGGGGTCGACAATCGCCCGACCCTTCAAGCGCTACGAGAGCTGGGTCACGACAAAGCGCGAGGCGTTTGTGTGGTCGACCCGCAGGCAGCATCCAAAGATACTATGCAGTCATTATGGGATAGTGGCGTCCGTGGCCTACGGGCAAATCTGAAAACCGCTGGTGTGAGTGCCGCCAAGGATGCGGAGCGGCAGCTCGATACACTATCGCGCGCCATGAAAGAAACGGACTTCATTTTGCAGGTATTTCTCCCTGTGCAGGTGACCATCGCGTTAAGGTCCAAATTCGAAAATCTGGGGCGCCCGGTCATTCTAGACCATTTCGGCGGCCTCAAGACGTCGAGCGTGACATTGGCCTCTGACGTGTCGGGCCTTTTGGATGTGCTGAGCCTTCCCAATGTGATCTTGAAAGCGTCAGGCGCGTGCCGCGTTAGGGACTATGCTGTAACGTCAGCAGCACTCGATAAGATCGCCCCGGAACTGTTCGCCGCCGCGCGCGGGCGTGTGATCTGGGGCAGCGATTGGCCACATACTGGAAAGTCCTCCGATCGCGCACAACGGCATTTGTCGCAGATCGAACCTTTCATGGACGTTGATGATCGAGCCAGCTTGGACGACATAAAGAAATGGTCCGGAAATCATAAGGTTTTTCAGGAGATCACCCAAGACACGGCAAACGCGCTCTTTGGACTTTAGGAGCCGCCCGCAACAGTCGCTGTGTAGCGGAACGAGAATGGCTCCACGTAATATGACTCCCCATGCAGGATGACCTGCTCGTCATCTGACAAGATCGTATGGGATCGAACCAGTAGTGGTGCACCAACTGAAATACCCATATCCTCCGCTTGAGTGGTGTTGGCGCAAACGGCGCGCAGGGCGGCATCAATGCGCCCGATACGAAGCCCCAATCCTTCCTCGACGATCTGGTGTCCCCCCTGCGTTTCCAACGCGTGAAGCGAGACGTCCCAGGTGATCTCAGGAGAGAGATATCTCACCTCAGAGCCGATGCAGGTCTCATCGATAAACCTCAGCCGATAGAGGCACATGACAGGGGCACCGGGCGGCACGCCGATTTTCGGGCCTACATGCTGCGGAACCGAGGTCTTTGCGTAAGAGACCAGCCGATAGGAAACCCGGTCGCCAGACACGGCCATTTCGCTTTCAAAAGATTGGATATTGTGAATGTCGAGGGCCACTTTCACCGAAGCGTCATCGTCAATGCGGGCGGCAAATGTCCCGCTGCCAGCCTTGCGCGTCACCATGCCTTCATTGGCAAGCCGCATCATCACGGCCTGCACAGTAGACCGGCTTACCGAGAACTCCGCGGCGATCTTCTTTTCCGTTGGCAATCGCGCGCCAGTTGCAATCTTTCCACTGCGGATACCGTCCGCGAACTTGTCATAGATTCTCTGCTTGGCTGACATGCCCCTGTCCCGACAATATGTGTGTTTACCCATCCCCGTCGCGAGACAGCAATCATTTCAATTCAAATGAGTAGCCAAATATCAAAGGATGACAACTGTTGATTTAGCTTAGGCTCGACTCAAGTATGCTTGGCAGAACACCGCCGCATTTCAGGAGATCAACATCCTGCTGTGTTTCCAAGGCAGCGCGGCAGTGGATCGGCACCTCAGGTCCTTCCGGTCGGACTAACCGAACGGGAATTTCACTTCGGACAGATACTTGCGTCGCTCGCGCGTCGATCTCAAATATGTCTGCGGCGGAGATGCCTAGGCTTTGTGGGTCAATATCCCCTTCTATCTGAAGAGGCAGAATACCCATTCCGATCAGATTGGTGCGGTGGATGCGTTCAAAGCTGCGCGCGATCACGGCTCTGGTGCCAAGAAGCGCGACACCCTTTGCGGCCCAGTCGCGGCTGGAACCCATGCCGTAGCGATCCCCGGCCAGCAGGACAGCGCTTTGCCCGCGTCGCGCCAGCAGATCAGCCGCTTCAAATACGGGCAACACCTGTCCGTCCTCCAGCACCGTTTCAAATGGCGCAAGCCCCTGTTGCAAGTGGTTGCGCACCAATCTGTTGGTGAACAACCCGCGCAGCATAACCTCCCAATTTCCACGATAGGCGGCATAGACATTTAGATTGTCAGCTGCGGCACCGCGCTCAATTAGCCACTGACCGGCGGCACTGTCCGCAGAGATCGCACCGGCCGGAGAAATGTGATCGGTGGTGATGTCATCGCCCAGAACCATCAAAGGTTTCGCAGCATACTGCCCCAGCCGGGTGGTCTGTCCGGCAGATGCAAATTTCGGGCACCGCAAGTAGCGGGAGGACTCATCCCACGGAAATTGAAGGGTTTGCGGCGCGTCAATGGCGTCCCAAGCTAGGCTTTTGCTGGCCGATGCAAAGGCGCGTGGGACGTCTTCGGCGCGATACGCCTCACTCAGGAGTTGCGAAGTCTCATCGGGGTCCGGCCAGATATCGGACAGGAACACCGGCGCGCCATCAGGTCCGACACCCAACGCATCCGTTTTGATGTCGCCATGCATGTCACCCTTCACTGCATAGGCGACCACGAGCGGCGGCGAGGCCAGAAAACCCAGATCAAGTTTGGGATGCACACGACCCGGAAAATTCCGGTTACCAGACAAAACAGCCACAATGGCCTTACCGTTGCTCAAGGCTTTTTCGACGGGGGGCGGCAAGCTCCCGGAGTTTCCGATGCAGGTCGTGCAGCCATGACCGACCACATCAAATCCAAGAGCCGACAAATCCCGGTCCAGTCCGGCCCGCTTGAGCAAGGCCCGCGCGGAGGGCGATCCCGGCGCGAGGGACGTCTTGACCCAAGGGGCCGAAGACAACCCCAGAGCTTGAGCGTTTCGGGCCAGCACTCCAGCCGCGACTAGAAGCGATGGGTCGGACGTGTTGGTGCAACTTGTAATGGCGGCAATTCCGACAGCGCCGTCAGGGACTTCGTCATTGATGTCGCTAACCTGGGTCAGTTCGCGCCCTATCGCTGATGCGATCCTTGTCGCAGCCTCGCCGGGCTGGCACCGATCCTGCGGGCGGCGTGGGCCGGAAATGACAGACGAAATCGCCGAAAGATCAAGCGCAAGCACCCGGTCGTATTTCGGTTTCGCTTCCGGGTCAAACCACAGGTCCATTGCTCGAAACACGGGCTCGATCTGCGCACAATGCGTCGCGTCGCGACCTGTGCGTCTGAGGTAGTCCACCGTTGTCTGGTCAACCGGAAAGTACCCCGTGGACGCGCCGTATTCAGGTGCCATGTTGGCGACAATCGCCCGGGCGTCGGCGTTCAATGTCGACACGCCAGGGCCAAAGAACTCTACAAATTCTCCCGTTACGCCCATCTCGCGCAAGCGGTGTGTGACCTCAAGCGCCAGATCGGTGGCGAAGCTTCCGGCAGGCAACAGCCCCGTGAGGAAAACGCCAACGGTCTTTGGTACTGCCAAGGACACGGTTTGGCCGAACATGACGCTTTCTGCTTCCAATCCGCCGACGCCCCAGGCCATCACGCCTATGCCGTTGATCATGGTGGTGTGGCTGTCAGTTCCTAATAGCATGTCAGGGTGCGCAAAACCGTCCGCATCGACCTCAACGACTGACGCGAGTTGCTCAAGGTTGAGCGTGTGCATGATCCCCGTTCCAGGCGGATGAACCCTTACGCCATCCATCGTTTGCGAGGCCCATTTCATGAACGCATAGCGTTCTGCGTTGCGTGCGTATTCGGTTTTCGCATTCCTTTGGAAGGCGTCCGGACTGCCGTAGGCATCGACGGCCAGGGAGTGATCCACAGACACGTCAACCGGCAATGTCGGCGACAGGACGCCGGGATCACTGCCCGCCTCGGCCACGGCATCACGCAGCCCCGCAACATCCGCCAAGGCGGGCGTGCAGGTTGTGTCGTGCATCAACAGCCTGTTTGGCCGAAACAGGAACTCAAACCCGTCGCTGTTCTGCCCATTCAGCGATAGCAACATCGACTCAATCGCGCCGCCAGCCCGAATGTGATTCTCGCATAACAGCCTGACAATGACGGGCAGTGTTGGCAGAAGGTCGCCAAGAATGCCCGGCAAGTCTGTGACCTGAAGGCTTCCGCCTTCGACGTCGACAGACAGCTGCGCGATCCTGCGAGGCTGGGTTGGCAGATCAGTCACGCCGTACGATCCAAGCCGCGCAATCAGACCAGTTGCTTTTTGCTGTGCAACACCCCGTCGGCATCGCCGTAAACCCAATCGCCCGGCTCAAACGTAACACCGCCGAAACCGATCTTTTGGCCAACTTTGCCCCAACCCTCTTTCGCGCTTTTCACCGGGCTTGTCCCAAGCGCGAAAACCAGCGTTTCCATGTCGTCAATCTCGGCACTGTCACGAATTGCCGCGTTCAGGATCAATCCAGCCCACCCGTTCTGGATCGCCAGCCCGGCCAGCATGTCGCCAAGAAGGGCAATCCGGGTAGATCCGCCGCCATCGACAACAAGCACCCGCCCGTTGCCCGCAGTTTCCAGCTGCGCCCGTATTTCGGTATTGTCCTCAAAACATTTCACGGTCTGCACCTGCGCTGCAAACTGCGTTTGTGTCCCAAAACGGCAAAATGGCAGATGCACCAATGTCAGGTCTTTCGCGTGGTCATCAATCAGATCAGCAGTTTTCATTCCTATTAGATCCTTCCAAATGTTTCGTTGAGCTCAGTCACCTGCCCAGATGTCAGAAGGCGCGTTTTTCGCCCTTCCAGCGCGACCAGCAGCTTGGCGGTTTCTTCCAGCTCCTCGGCCGCGCACACCGCTGAAAACAGGTCTTTGCCAGACACGACCGGCCCGTGATTGGCCAAAAGCACTGCACCGTATGCTCCACAGAGATCGCGGATCAGGTCGCCTGATTTCGGGTCCCCGGGTTTCACATAGGGCACCAGCTTCACTGGCCCGACCCGCATGACCACATAAGGGGTCAGCGGTGGAATACAGTCGTCGGGGTTGGTGTCTTCGAGGCACGACAAAGCTGTAGCCCATGTAGAATGCAGGTGAACAACAGCGCCTGCCTGTGGTCGGGTGTCATAGAACGCTCGGTGTAGGAACACTTCCTTGGTCGGCTTGTCACCGCCTACGTGATTGCCGTCTTCGTCAATTTTGGCAATGCGGTCGGGCTCAATTTCTCCCAGTGTCGCATTGGTCGGTGTCATCAGAAAGCCGTCAGGCAGTCGCGCTGATACATTGCCTGCGGAGCCCACAGAAAAGCCGCGCTGAAACAAGGAGGCGCAAAGCTTTGCCATCTGCGCGCGCAGCGCGGCCTCGTCCTGCATCATTGGCCTGCTTCCATCATCTGCAACGCCTTGGCGAAGAAATCCCGCGCGCCAAAATTTCCCGACTTCAGCGCCAATGCGACAGGGTCATCAGTCCCGACGCGCAACACCGGGACGCCGGGGTCAATTTCAGGCCCGATGGTCATGGCGGGCGCGCCCAACGCATGGGCCACAGCTTGGGCAACGGCCCCGGACGTCTCGCCGCCCGCCACAACCAGCCGGCGATAACCGGCGTCGATCAGAGCCTCTGCCGTATCCGCAAACAGCGCATCAAGCTTTGCCGCAACAACGTCTCGGCCGAACTTTGACTGGATTGCACGGACGTCTTCGGGGGTGCCTGACGAAAAAGCCAATGGGGCATTGCCAGCATGCTCCTGATAGAATGAAACGAGCGTGTCTTTGGTCACCGTTCCTGCCATGACACCTGGCACGTCAATCGCAAGCGTCGGATGGGATTGCGCGTGATGCTCAACCTGTCCGCGTGTCGCGCCCGAGCACGAGCCGGCAAGGATGGCTTCGGCACCTTGCACGCCGGAATACCTCTGGCGGCCAAGGTCGGACCGGTTTGCGTCGATGAAATTTGCGGGCAGGCCAAGGGCAATGCCAGAGCCGCCGGTGATCAGTTTCGCGCCCTTCAACGCAACACCAAGTGTCATCAGGTCGGCGTCCGAGATAGCATCCGCGACCAAGAACCGGGCAGGCGCATCTGCCATAAGGGCGCGCACCGCGTCCGCGCCCTTATGCACGGTTTCGACTGGAACATGGCCCACGTCGACGCTGGTTTGATGCCCCAACCATCGTCGTATGTCCGCATCGGTCATTGGGGTCAGGGGGTGGTTTTGCATGCCTGACTCATTCAGCAGCTGCCCATTCACGAACAGATGCCCTTGGTAGAGTGTGCGACCTGTGGTCGGGAAGGCCGGGCAAAAGATCACACTTTGCGCATCCAACGCGTCAGCCAAAGCTTCGGCGACAGGTCCGATATTGCCGTCCTTGGTGGAATCGAATGTCGAACAATACTTGAAGATGAATTGCTGGCATCCTTGCGCCTTCAGCCAGTTCAGCGCCGCAAGGCTTTGCGAGACAGCTTCCGCAACAGGGACGGTGCGGCTTTTCAGCGACACAACCCCGGCCTCGATGTCCTTTGGGGCGGGTGTTTCGGGCACGCCTGGAAACTGGGCCGTATGCAGCCCCCCCTGCGGGCCCGCGCCCTTGGCCAAGGTGTTGGCAATGTCGCTTGCGCCCGTGAAATCGTCAGCAATAACCCCGATCAACATGGCTTCATTTTCCTTTTCCGGTCAGCACGCGCCGTCGCATTTCCTCAACCGCGGCGTCCGGGCTGGTCAGAACGGGGCATCCCGTCGCTGCCCTGACGCCATGGGCTGCACCAGCCATGGAAAATTGCGCCAGCAAGATTGCATCCGCATCTTTGATCTGGCTTGCGGTCTCTCCGATCAGTTGGTCATGTGTGGCGTCGTCGCCTGCGCGTTTCGCATCGAGCGCACCGTCACAGAAGTAGGAGGTGATTTTGGCGGCAATGCCTCGCGCCGCCGCGGCTTCGCGAAATTCATCTTCCATGCCACCGGCGGCAGGTGGGAACGTATAGATCATCGCGATCCGCTCGCCGTGCTCGAATGCAGCATCAAACATAGCCTCGTTGGGCTTCATCACCGGGATGCGGGCCTCGAAATTTGCCTGTTCGATCGCTGACCCAAAGGCAGAGCAGGTGAACAGAACGCCGTCCGCCTGGGCGGCTTCAGCATAGCGGGTGAGGTCAAGAATGCGTCTCGTCAGGTCGCCCGAAAGCGAGGTGGTTTTAGATCTGTCAACCGACAGGCCCTCTTCCAGGATCGAGATGGTTTCTGCCTCCGGCCAAAGCGTACTGACCGCAGACTCGATGGGGTCAATTGCAACCCGCGTCGCGTGAATTAGGGCGATTCTCGGCTGGTGTGTCATGACATCTGTTCGGGCAAGGGGTGGCACCGCGTTTGACGCGGTGCCATCAGTTGAAGTGGGCTGACATGCCCACAGGGAGGTTCTTCAGGCCGCAACGGCCTCTTTGGCAAGCATCTCGGCCACAAGCGATCCGAATGTATCGGTGTTGACCGTGCCGCCTAGATCTCGTGTCCGCTTTGCCGGATCATCAATGACCGCATCGACCGCGTCCGTGATGGCTTGGCCTGCGGCCATGAGGTTGGAGACCCCACGTTGTTCGCCCAACCATGTCAGCATCATCGCCGCCGACAGGATAAGCGAGGTCGGATTGGCCACGTTCTGGCCCTGGATATCCGGGGCAGAGCCATGCTGCGCCTGTGCACAACACAGACCGGTTTCCGCATTGGCGTTGATCGAGCCTGCGAGCCCTAGAGAACCCGATAGCTCTGACGCAAGGTCGGATAGAATATCGCCGTAGAAGTTGGTAGCGACCACCACGTCATACTCCTGTGGCTTACGGACCAGCAGGGCTGCGAAAGCATCGACGATCAACTCTTCGGTCTCAACCTCCGGGTAGTCCTTGGCAACCTCGCGGAAGCACTCAAGGAACAAGCCGTCCGTCATGAGAAACGAGTTCGCCTTGTGAATCGCGGCTACCTTTTTGTTGCGTTGCATCGCTAGTTTGAACGCTTCGCGGCATATCCGCATCGAGCCGTGGCGGGTGATTTTGCGCACAGACAGTGCCATGTCGGGGTCCGGCATCATCTCGCCTACACCTTTGAACATGTTGCGGTCAGGATAGAACCCTTCCGTGGCCTCGCGCATAATCACAAGGTCCATGCCTTCAGCTTTGTTCGGCAGGAAGTCGCGGCTGCGCGCGGGTCGGACGTTCGCGTAGAGATCAAGACCAATGCGGAAACCGGCTGACACATTGCGCCCACCCTCGACTACCGGCGGGTAGTCCATATGCGATTGCGTGCCCAGGATGACGCCATCAAACTCGGTGCGTGCCCGGTCCAGCACCTCATCGCGCAGCGTAATGCCGTGTTTCTTCAGGCTCGTGAATCCAGACTCTTCTTCCTGAAAGGTAAGCCCAAGATCGAACCGCTTGTTCGCTGCCTCGACCACTTCAAGGGTCGCGGCCATGATTTCAGGCCCGATACCGTCGCAGGGTAAGGTCATAATACGCATCTAATGTCTCCTTTGTTGGCCGTGGCCATTAATTTTGGGTCGCGACGCCTTAGTCGTCCGCCGCGATGTTTGCTTCTTTGATTTCTGCCGCCATCCGTTTCTTGACGCGGCGTCCGAGGATGACCGGCAACAAGAACCCGGTGATCGCAATCGCCCACAGGATGATCGCAAGCGGGCTACCAACCAGAATGGACCATTCCCCATCCGAGATCGTCATGGCGCGGCGCAGGTTCACTTCCATTTCGTTGCCCAGCAGGATGCCCAGAATGATGGGCACAATCGGCACGTCGAGCTTGCGGAAGAGCCAGCCCAAAAGGCCAAAGCCCACCATTGTCATCACATCCACTGTTGATCCGGACAGGCTGTAGACACCGACGACCGAGATCATGGCAACAATCGGCATCATGATGCGGGTAGGGACCAGCAGAACTTTCGTGAAAATGCCAACAAGCGGCACGTTCATGACCAGCAGCATGACGTTCGCGATAAACAGCGAAGCAATCAGGCTCCAGACGATATCGGGGTTCTTTGCAAACAGCAGCGGCCCGGGTGTGATGTTCAGCTGCAAGAGCAGCGCCAGCAAAATGGCCGTCGTCCCGGAACCGGGAATGCCAAGCGACAGCATCGGCACCAAGGAGCCGCCGGCGGCCGCATTATTGCCGACCTCTGGCGCCACAACGCCGCGCGGATCGCCCGTACCAAAACTCTTGCCTTCGCGGTCGACGGTCGCCTTTTCCAACGAGTAGGACAGAAACGACCCCAGCGTCGCGCCCGAGCCCGGCAAGACGCCGCAGATGAAGCCAATCACAGTTGTGCGCCCCATCGTCGGGATACAGCTTTTGATCATGCTCCATTCTGGCAACAGCTTGCCGATCTTCATCTGCTTGGTCTCGCCAACCTTGCCTGCATGGTGCTGCTCAAGGAAGTAGAACACCTCGGACAGGGCAAACAGACCGACCACAGCCACCAAGAAGCTGACCCCGTCAAAAAGATATATTTGACCAAAAGTGAAGCGCTGCGCGCCGGTTTGACTGTCACTGCCCACCATCGCAATGGCCAAACCAAACGCGACCGCGAACAAGGCCTTGCCTTGGTTGTTGCTCATGATCCCGCCAAGGGTCGCAAAGGCCATGACATAAAGCACAAAATATTCAGCAGGTCCGAACAGCAGGGCAATCTTAACCAATTGCGGCGCGAGGAATACAAGCCCCCAAGTGGCAATGAACGCACCCACGAAGGACGCAATGGCCGACAGTGTCAGGGCCTGCCCCGGCATACCTTTCTTTGCCATTGGATGCCCGTCAAGACAGGTCATCATGGCGGCATCGTCCCCAGGTATGTTCAACAAGATGGCGCTGATGCGCGATCCGTAGAGCGCGCCATAGTAGACGCTGCACAGCAAAATGAGGGACGGGATCGGGCCAAGCCCCAGCGAAAAGGCAATCGGGATCAGAATGGCCACGCCATTCGATGGCCCAAGCCCGGGCAGCGCGCCAACGATCGTGCCGATGAAGCAGCCTACCAAGGCCAGAAACAGGTTTTGCAGAGTGAATGCGAGGACGAAACCATCGCCGAGATTAGAAAGCGTTTCCATTGGTCCGGGTCCTTCCCTTAGAAGCCAAGCGGGCCTTCGGCCAACGACAGGCCGAGGACAAGGTGGAAGACCACGTAGATGCCGATAGATGTCAGGGCACCAACAACGAAAGACCAAAGCGGCAATGTTCCCAACCGCCACGTCAGGTAGGCAGTTGCCAATGCGGTCGAAAATACGAAGCCGATCTCAGGCAGCAACTGACCGTAAAGCAGCATCACAACCGTCGCGGCCAGGATTTCCATGACCCCACGCCCCCCGGGCCAGTCTGGCTCGGCATCCGGGCGCAACATCACGTAGATTGACGTCAAAGCGAGGCCTGCACCGATGAGATACGGAAATGTTCTTGGGCCGACGAGATCGACCATGAAGGTCAGTTTTATTGTCGATGCTGCCCAGATGTAGAAAATGGCCAGCGCCAATCCGACACCGCCGAATACGCGGTCGCTCATGTCGTTCTCCCAAACTTCGTAGAGTGTCGACTGGCCCGAACCGGTCGGGCCAGTCATGTCGAGGTCTTACTCGATGATGCCGATCTCTTTGGACAGCTTGGTCACGTCTTCAATGCTTCCGGCGACAAAGTTATACATGTCGTCCCCAAAGTTGTTGAAGGGTGCCATTGCGGCGGCCTCTAGGGTCTCTTGGAAACCGGGATCGGCGACCATGGTCTGGATCGCTTGGCTCCAGAAGGCCTTCGCTTCGTCGGATGCACCAGCGGGCATATAGAGGCCACGCCAGTTGGCGCCAATCACGTCATAGCCCTGCTCTTTGGCAGTAGGGATGTCCGGGAAATTCTTCAGACGCTCAGGCCCCATGATCGCGAGGATACGGATGTCACCGGATTCGAGGAAGCCCAGCATCTCGGAGAAGTCGCCAGACAGCGCTTCGACCGACCCCGAAAGAAGTCCGGTCATCGCCTCGCCGCCACCCGAGAACGACACGTATTTTAGCTGCGTCACATCCTCCATGCCAGCCTCGCGGGCAATCAGCATGGGTTTGATGTGGTCAAAGCTGCCGACCGAGGAGCCACCTGCGATACCAACCGATTTTGGATCAGCCAGGATGTCGTCCATCATTTCGTTCAGTGTTTGGTACTTGGAATCCGCGCTGACTGCGATTGCGCCGTATTCCGCGCCAAAGGTCGCGAGAAAATGCACATCGTCCTGCTTGGCGCCCTCGTAGATGCCTTGAGCGATCCGGGCACTCGTGGACATTGACGCGGCAACGATCAGGTTGTTGTCTTCATTGCGTTCCTTCGTGACATGCGCAAAAGCAACGCCGCCGCCGCCGCCAGACATGTTGGTGACCTGCATCGACTCCCCGATCACGCCGAGGTCAAACAGGTACTTTGCGGTCGTCCGGCAGATGAAATCCCAGCCGCCACCAGGGTTGGATGGTGCGATGCATTGTGGACTTTCAGCTTTGAAGTCTGCCGAAGCCCCGGTAACGCCGGCGAAAGTTGCGGCGATCGCAACAACACTGGCGCGTGAAAAATTCTTGAACATTTGATGTCCTCCCATAGGTTTCTCCCAAGCGCGATTCTTGCGCTTAGGTCACGATTGCATATTAAGACCTCAAAAGCCAATATAGTTTTGCAATTCTAAATCCACAAAACCACCGCAAGCCGATTTAGGAAGCCTGATCTTTCATAAATCATTTGAATTCAGAGATTTAGGGAGATTCTCATCTTCCGACGAGGGAAGCGTGAAGGTCCATTTGGCCGAAAAGTGGCCAAAATCGGAGGATAGATTTTCGCCTGTACAGTCCGAAAATGGCGAATTTTCGGTTTTACATTTGCCAAAATCCAAAAAATTTGGCCTTTTGGTTGCTGAGACATGCAATAGTGTCGGTAAGCCGTCCAATCAGAAAGGTGACCAGAAATTTGCCCAAGAGCGACTTATCGCAAAAGATATCGAACCGATTGATTCACGATATCGTGGCCGGTTCACTCATCAACGGACAGCACATCAGCGCACAACAAGTCGCTGACAGGTACGGCGTATCAAGAACGCCGGTCCGGGAGGCGCTCATCTCGCTGGAGCGTCAGAACATTTTGGTGCGCCAGGAAAACCGCGGCTACTTCGTGGCGGAAGACCTGCCCGCAACACTCTCGGACAAGCTGGCGGATTCAGGCACAAATCAATCGGACGACTATCAGATCCTGGCTGACGACTGGTTGACCAATGAGATTCCAGAGGACGTGACCGAACAATTCCTGCGCCAACGGTATGACTGGACCAAAGCCAAGGTTGGGGATTTGTTGGTGCGTGCTGCGCGCGAAGGCTGGGCAGAGCGCAAGGAAGGATATGGCTGGCGTTTTCTACCTGTCGCCAAGACCCCGGAAGCGTTTGATGAAATCTACCGGTTCCGCATGGCCATCGAACCTGCCGCGATGCTTGAACCTTCTTTCGAATTGGATCGCAAGGTCCTGTCAGAACAGCGCCGCATTCAGGAAAACATGCTGGAGTTGGATATTGATTCCGCACATGGCGAGTCGCTTCTGGAAAACGGTTCGATGTTCCATGAAGAGCTGATCAAACTGTCAGGTAACCCGTTCTTCCATATGTCGCTTCAACGCGTCAATCGGATGCGCCGACTGATGGAGTACCGCGCCGAAGTGAACCGCGAGCGGCTGATTGAACAATGCACCGAGCATCTGGAGATTTTGTCGCTGCTTGAGGCCGGCGATATCGCAGGTGCGTCCTACAGAATGCGACAACATCTCAGTGGTGCGCTTAAACGCAAGTCACCCCTGGCCTGGAATTGGGCCGCCGACACGAGCAGCCAAGGGGACGCCAGCGGTGCCAGTTGATGCCGAGTTGGAAATGCGCGTCTCGCGCATCGCCCTAGTCGCCCATGATCAAATGAAAGATCGCATGATCGACTGGGCAAGAACGCATGCCGATGTCTTGTCAAAGTTCGAACTGTTCGGAACCGGAACGACGGGCGGGCGCATCGCTGACGAGGTGCAACTTCAGATCACCCCGCTAAAAAGCGGTCCGCTCGGTGGTGACGCCCAGATCGGCGCAATGATCGCCGAGGGCAGGCTCGATATGCTGATCTTCTTTATCGACCCGATGTCCGCGCTCCCTCACGACGTTGATGTCAAATCCCTTTTGCGCTTGGCGACACTCTATAACACCATACTCGCCATCAACGAGGCTACCGCATCTCGCGTATTGAATTGTGTGTTGCCAACGGATTGATCAACCGCGCACGAGATTACTGTGAATTTTGTAGCCAGTGGTTTTGCAAGTGCAGCGAACGGCCGCTGAGCAGGCGATTGCGAGTTCTGCAGGTTAGGTCACCCGCAACATGGGGTTGGAAACAATTTCCGCCCGAACCATCCAGAGTCTGGGCGTAATCGCATCGGAAATTGTGCCATCGTTTCTGGCGATTGTTCTTGTTTGGCCTTGCCTGCACTGAACATCGGATATCTTCCATTCGGAGAACATACAGAACGTGTCAATGCCGGTGCCGAGCTGCGTGTGCTGACATATTCCATGATGTAGTTTGTCGTTGCACGTTGCCCTTAGGTCCAGTCGAGAACCACTTTGCCGCTTGAGCCAGCCTTCATGGTTTCAAATCCGGCTCTGTATTCGTCGACGTGAAACCGGTGCGTGATCACGCCGCTGACGTTCAAGCCGTTCTGCAGCATGGCAATCATTTTGTACCAGGTCTCGAAAATCTCACGCCCGTAAACGCCTTTGAGCGTGATCGCTTTGAACACGATACGAGACCAATCAACTGGTGATTTCCCCGGTGGAATCCCCAAAAGCGCTATGCGCCCGCCCATCACCATGGCCTCGACCATCTGATCAAGGGCGGCTTGATTGCCCGACATTTCCAACCCGACATCAAAGCCTTGACGCATTCCCAAACGTGTGACGACCTCGTTGAGGTCTTCTTGGCCAACATTCACGGGAACCACGTCAGCCACCTGCGCGGCCAGCCCCAAGCGATCTGCATTTATGTCCGTAATGACAACATTGCGCGCGCCTGCATGACGGGCTACCGCGGCGGCCATGATCCCGATTGGCCCAGCCCCCGTGATCAACACATCTTCGCCCAACAGGTCGAATGACAACGCCGTGTGGACGGCATTTCCAAGCGGATCAAGGATGGCGCCGATATCGTCGCTGATGTCATCCGGCAGCGGCACAACATTAAAAGCAGGGAGGCGCAGAAACTGGGCGAATGCTCCATCTTCGTTGACGCCAATACCGCGCGTGTCGGGATCGAGGTGAAATTTCCCCGCGCGCGATTGACGGCTTTCCTTGCCGATCAAATGCCCTTCGCCTGAACAGCGCTGTCCCGGGGTCAAGTCTGTCACGTTTTTACCAAGCTCAACAATTTCGCCAGCGAATTCATGCCCAGTGGTCAGATTTAGAGGGACAGTTTTGCGCGCCCATTCATCCCAGTCCCAAATGTGGATATCAGTGCCGCAGATCCCGGTCTTATTGATCTTGATCAGCACGTCGTCCGGCCCGATCTCGGGCACCGATGTTTGCTGAAGCCAAAGCCCTTCTTCGGGTTTTGTCTTAGCCAGAGTTTTCATATGGTCGCTCACGCCAAGGCCCCCGTCGCGCGCCCAGCTTTTTCAAAGGCCTCCAGCGCGAAATCGAGGTCTTCGCGGGTAAGTGCGCTGCTCATCTGCGTGCGTATCCGGGCTTGGCCTTTAGGGACCACAGGGTAATAGAAGCCAGCGACGTAGACTCCGTTCTCGTTCAAATGCGCAGCCATGTTTTGGGTTAGTTTCGCGTCACCAAGCATCACTGGAATGATCGGATGCGCTCCGGGCTGCACTGTGAAGCCGAGCCTTGTCAGCCCATCACGCCAGTAGCTGGTGTTTTGGGACAATTTGGCGCGAAGCGCGTCTCCGGCTTCAGCAATATTTAGGGCCTCGATCCCTGCAGCAACAATCGACGGCGGCAGGGAGTTAGAGAACAGATATGGCCGCGCACGTTGGCGCAACAGATCAATGACCGCTTGCGGTCCTGCAACATACCCACCCAAGGCCCCACCAAGAGCCTTGCCGAGCGTGCCTGTCAAAATGTCGACATCCACGCCGAAATGCGCCGGCGTACCCGCGCCCTTTGGCCCCATGAAACCCGTCGCATGGCAGTCATCGACCATCACCATGGCGCTGTATTTCTCGGCGAGCGCTACGATCTCTGGCAAGTTTGCAAGATAGCCGTCCATGGAAAAGACTCCATCCGTGGCAATCATGACAAAACGCGCGCCGTCACGTTGGGCCTGCCGCAGTCGCGCCTCAAGATCGACCATATCGGAATTCGCGTATCGATACCGTTTCGCTTTGCACAACCGGATGCCATCAATGATTGACGCATGGTTCAAGCTGTCGGAAATGACCGCGTCTTCTGGGCCAAGCAGGGCCTCAAACAGGCCACTATTGGCATCGAAGCATGCAGCGAAAAGGATGGCATCATCCTTGCCCAAATACTGCGCGAGTTTCGATTCCAATATATGGTGAATATCTTGCGCGCCGCAAATGAAGCGAACAGATGCCATGCCAAACCCGTGGCTATCCATCGCACCCTTGGCAGCTGCAATCAGTCGAGCATCATCCGCCAGCCCGAGATAGTTGTTGGCGCAAAGATTGACCATGCGCACTGGCACATCGTCACCCTGGTTCACCATTATGTTGCCGCCCTGCGGGGACGTAATGCTGCGTTCTTTCTTGAGCAAGCCGCTGGCTTCGATGTCGTCCAACGTCGCCTTAACATGGTTTAAGAATTGAGGTGCCATACGCGATCTCCCATTTAACGGATTTCTATCCGTTAAATGGGCATTCCGTCAAGATAGTGGAAGTCATCCGTAATGTGGGATGCTATGCGTTCTTAACCATCAATATCGCACGCGCCTTCTTGGGCGCACGAATTGCGTGGTCCCGATCGGCTAAATAGCGAATGGTATCACCAACCCCCGCGCTTTCGCTGACATCGTTTGATGTAATTTCTAGCGTTCCCTCAAGTACGGTAACCGCTTCCACGCAGCCACTCTTATGCGCAGAGCTGTCAAGGCGGGCACCTTCCTCAAAGTGAATGTCGTATATCTCGGTGCCGCCAACATCGTCTGGTGCGCTCAAAATACGGATAAGGCATTTTGCAGCCTTATTGTTAATGACAGGCGTGTTTTCGGCGCGCACGACATCCAGTATTGGCCCGTTTCCGCCATCCGGCGCGTCCAGCAGTTCCGCGAAATCTACATTCAAAGCCCGAGTGAGGTTCCAAAGACTGGCCACGGTTGGGCTGGATTCGCCACGCTCAATTTGGGACAACATGGACCTGGACACCCCAGACAGCTTGGCCAGCGCATCCAGGCTTAGTCCTTTCGCCGTCCGTTCCGCTTTCAAACGAGATGCTAGACGTTGTGCAATTTCTGGTTTTGAAGACACTTCGTCACGCCTTTCTTTATGTTGCTTCGACAGCGATTGCGTCTGATCTAATCAATCCCGTAGTCAAGCATATGCCCATTTCCGTTCGCTCGCTATCGGGTTGTCTTCAAATACCCGCCGAAAACGGAAGTTGTGAAGTCCTGCGGTAGCGGCAGAAATCCTTGGGTCGTGAACCTAATTTGCTCTGACACGGCATCTAGAAATCTGAGCCAAGTAGTTTTGGAGCAGTGACGGTGCGAAGCCCTGAAAGTCCGCAACGGGCCGTCAATGGTTGGAGCGAATGGGCAGGCGGCGTCACATACTGCAATTGATCAAATGGTGGCCAAGACCCAATTTCAGGTAATGCTGCGAGTTGCGCTATGGCCGCCTTTATGTGCCAGACAGGGGCGTATCAGGCCATTCGCTCGTCAGATCGGCTTGAACACCGCGTTCAAGGTAGGTCGAAAGAACCACATAGCTTTTCGTGCCTTTGACGCCAGGGAGCACGTATAGCTGGGCCAGAAATTTCTCCAGCGCATAGGCGTTCTCGGTGCGCACTTTCATGATGACGCAGGTGTCCCCGGCCACAGAATGCATTTCTTCGATCTCTGGGAAGGTGCATAGACCCATCATGCGTTCGCTTTTTCCCCAGCCGTCCGCATCAACATGGACAAAGGCCAAGAAGTTTTTGCCGCAAGCGGGGCCATCTAGATGTGCCCCGATGCCCCTGATTGCGTTCTTCCTCAACCGTTTGACGCGCTCATGAACGGCGGGGGCCGAAAGGCCAACTTGATCACCGATATCAGCGTAGGTCGCCCGCCCATCATTGTTGAGGGCAGCTAATATTTTTCGGTCAAATGGGTCCAGAGGGCGCTTCGCTGTGGTCATATGCTGAATATCTTCTGTTTCTTTCTTCATGCCGTCTTTTGTGTCTTCATATGCACGATTTCTTCTGCTCATTGTCAGTTTTTCAGAAGGATGTTCAGATGTTAACAAAAGAAATCAACCCCACCAAAGCCATTTATGCGGCATCTCGCGACTACGTTCACGCAATGGAGGTGACGGAGGCAACAAGGCAGTTGTTCGTCAGCGGAACAATGGGTTTGGCTGAGGATGGATCAGCCCCTGCGAGTTTGGATGACCAGCTAGAGCTGATCTGGAGTAATATTCGGTGTATCTTGGCAGAAGCAGGGATGTCTGTTTCAAATATCGTTCGGCTGACCAGCTATCTTGCTCGGCCCGAATTCGCCGAAAAAAATCAAATCGCAAGAGAGAAAGCCCTAAATGGTCGAGCCGTGCCTACTACGGCAATAGTCATCACACCTCTTGATCCCTCCTGGCTTGTGGAAATTGAGGTTGTCGCGATGAGTTAGGCTCCCCAACTACGGGTACTGGTTCATGCGTCCACAATGCTCAACGAAGAGCGAAGCCAATCGAAATAGTTTGCGAGGGCACGCTCGTTTCGGGAACAATAAGTCCACTTCTGCTGTCGCTTCGCGTTGATGAAACCCGCCCGCCGCAAAAGTTCAATATGGCGGCTCATCGTCGGCTGGCTGACATGGAAATGTTCTGCAAGCAGCTGAACGCAGACCCCTGTATCGGCGGGATCAGCCGACTCCTGGTGGGAAAAATGTTGCGCCGGGTCGGTTAGCAGCCGAAGCACCTCCATGCGGGTCTCGTTGGCCAGCGCCTTGACTTGATCATCTCTGTTTGTCATATCCATAGTCAAATAGCTTTTATGCTAAACGTCAATGGAGAAATTCAATGTTGGAGCTGAAAGAACGATTTTCTTTTAAAGGTCAGTCAGTCGCCTGGGGCACCATTGGCGAGGGAGATCCTATTGTTCTGATCCACGGATTTCCTTGGTCTGCACAAGCATGGCGACAGATCGCACCGTGGCTGGCGCAGACACATAAAGTCTTCTACTTCGATATGCTTGGCACCGGCCTGTCAGAAAAGCGAGCGGATCAGAACGTCACAGAATCCGTCCAAAGCGATCTTCTTGAAGCCCTCGTCGGAGAGTGGGGGCTCTCGCGTCCGCAAATCGTCGGTCACGATTTTGGAGGGCTTTGCGCGTTACGCGGTCATTTCGTAAACGGCATCGAGTATGGCAAACTTCATCTTGTGAACGCCGTCGCTGTTTTGCCCTCTGGGTCACCATTTTACGCCCATGTCGCCAACTATGAACCGGCCTTCGCTGGGCTGCCTGACTACGCACACGAAGCGCTGTTTCGGGCTTACGTTCAGGCCGCCGCGCATCACCCCCTTCGCGATGAGGCAATCCAGATCTATTTCGATCCCTGGTCGGACGAGGCCGGAAAAGCCGCTTTCTACCGCCAGATCGCACAAGCCGATCTTGCCAATATCAGCGAGGCGGAGGCGCTCTATAGGGAGACCGACTTCGACGTTCACATAACGTGGGGAATGCGCGATACGTTCATTCCCTCTGCTCAAGGTGAGCAGGTGCGCGACATGCTGAAAGCGAAGAGCTTCACACCTATTCCGGATGCCTCACACATCGTCCACGAGGACGCGCCTGCTGCGCTCTTGGGGTCTTTGCTTCGAAACATTTGACTAACATCGCAGCCTTGGACACAGGGGCGAAGCCGATCATTCTTCAAGATGCGATATGGCAATGGTTTGTTGAAGACACCTCTTGGCGGGTCAGACGCTGCGATCCGCAAAAAGTCTATTTGGAGCCCATTTTGAATGGTGTTGCAAGGTGCACGTATGTCGGTTGGCTTGTCGGCAGTCGCAAAAGCAAAGTTGCCTAGTTGACGCAAACAGAACTTCGAAGCGGATATTGGCGCAGTCGCAGCGAATGCCTCAAGAGTCCACATCCTTCGCCAATTCCCGTCGGTCGGGACTACCGATCGAGCTTTGTTCACAGGGCAAAAGGTCAGGCCTTGTTCGCACAATCGGTTCATTACATCCCGGTCGTCGCGCAGCTTCAGTCACAATTGCCTCTTTCACCGCTCGTCCGTACATACAATTTTGCATACCCCTCAGGCATTTTTCGTCAATTGTTCGTAGCTTGGCGCAAGTCTAGTTGTCCAAGCAATCGAGCTGACGCCTTCCAAACCAAAGGCCATGACGTGGGTTCTTGATGGGCGGTGGTTTGGAGGGTGAGTAGGTAGTGATTGGCCACTGTAAGTCAGACATAATCTCTCGGTTCTCAAACTTCACATAGTTTGGTGAAGTCAAACGCGACCCAGTCGCCAAGAAAGGGATCGTCCCTGAAGGTCGAGAGAAATAATGCGCGCTATCATTTATCGTCGATATGGTGACCCGAAGAAAGTACTGGTTCTGGTGAAGGGTTCAAAGGTCCCTAGCCCAAAAGCAAACGAAGTATTGGTGAAAATCGAAAGCAGTTCGGTCAATGCCGCTGATCATCATATGGTGAGAGCGAAATACCTCATAGTTCGGCTAATTCTGGGTCCCTTCAGGCCAGCAAAGAAGTACAAAACCCCCGGGATGGATGTTGCCGGAACAGTTCAGGCCCTTGGGGCAGGGGTCAGGTCCTTTGAGATAGGGGACGCCGTAGTCGCAGATATTAGAAAGAGCTTCGGCGGCGGTTACGCCGAATTCGCGGTCGTAAAGGTTGCTGATTTGGTTAGGAAACCGGACGAGGTATCTTTTGCCGAAGCCGCTACGGTCCCTATTTCGGGTCAAGCTGCCATGATGGCAATATCTTTGAGCGAGGTTAGCCCCGGCGATAGGGTGCTCGTGAACGGTGCATCGGGGGGTGTAGGATCATATGCTGTTTTGATAGCCAAGGCGCTGGGGGCCCAAGTGGCGGCGATATGCAGTACGAAAAAGGCCGAAGCTGTCAAACGCTGGGGGGCGGACGAAATCATTGACTACACAAATACCTCGATTGGGGATCTAGAGCAGGGTTCTTACGACGTCGTCATTGACGCCGCTTGCTTTAAAAGTCCGCGAGCCTATTCGGGCGTACTTGCGAATGACGGAAGATACGTTTTGGTCGGCGGAAGTTTTTACAGGATGCTGCAGGTTAAGTTCTTTGGTCGTTGGTTTGCGAAGAGATTTCAGAAATTCATGCCAGTGACCCAAAACGTGCCGGTTACAGAGAATATCGCAATCGTGCTCGACATGATTGCACAGGGTAGACTTAGACCGGCGATCCAAAAAACCATTCCGTTAGACGAAGTTGCTGAAGCAATTCATAGCCTCGAACAACGCAAGGTTGTTGGCAAGATTGTTGTTGAGAACCAGCTATGACAAAAACGCGCTCGGCGAATATCTATCTGCAAGTGCGTTTCTGATCATCCTTCCATTTACCAAGCGAGACAAAGAACCAAAAAACGCGGACTTCGGTTCCGGGACCTCCCACCCAAGGTGACGGCACCTCAATAGGCTGAATTTGAAACGGACGTTGCGGTCAACTTGGTCTCACCCGAATGCATGTGCTCTTCAACAGAGAGCGTGCCCAAAAGCTCCGTGCCCATGGGCGTATTGTCTTTTGGAATCGCGCAGGGTCAATCAGCCATTGTGCTGGTGCCCTCAACGGGCTTTTTCTTCAGGTTCACGCGGCCGACGGCGACCCAACTCCGGACGAGGTGGTGGTTATCTACTATGAAAATGCGGAAGCGGCAGATCAGTCTCGGGCGGCATACTCGGCTATCCCAAAGGAAGTTTCAGCCTTCAACGATGCGCATCTGACACCATTCACCTACTTGGTTGGGTCCGCGTCCCGCTAAGGAAAATCGAACTGGCTGGCCGTCAAATCGATAGCGACGGCTGGCCAGTCACAAAACTCTTCAAAGAAGATTAGCCCGCACAGTATCAGCTGGGAAAAACTGCGGTTGCATGGCCGTCAGACCATCAATCAGCACCCGCTTGACTTGCGATATCCTTTTGCTGGACCGCGTGTCAGAATTTGCCAACACCCAAAGTTCCGTTTTCAAGGGGCAGTGCAGTCTGCTTAGCAGTGTTAGTCTTGGGGTGCCGTCGCCGATCACCCGAGGGAGAAGCGCCACACCAAAGCCCTGCGCCGCCATCGCCGCTTTGGACGGATATCCATAGACAAAGTGGCATGGGCTTGCCGGGTCAAAATGGCCGCTGGCCCACTTAGGAAACGCACCGTCGTGTTCGGTCGTCAAAATGGGTGCCAATACAGCCGTTTCTGCATCAAGGTGTGCGTTGATGACCCCGGCCAATTCCGCGCAAGAATAAAAGCCCCAAGCGCTCTGAGTGACTTTCTGCCCAATCAGGTCAGGATCGGGAGAACCTGTAAAGCGCACAGCGATGTCAGCCTTTCGACCTGGTAGATCCGACAGTTGATCTTCAGTTTTGAATATCAACCGAATGTCTGGCGCAAGGCGGGGCAACTCTTTCAAGGCTTCGGCAACAAACCCCTCAATAGTGCCCGTGGGCACCGAGATATAAACTGGCCCGGACAAGTCCGAGCTGTGGGCCGTGGCAACGCGCAGTGCCTCGTCGTGGAGCCCCTCCATCTGCGCGGCCTGAGCCGCCACCTGAGCGCAGATCGGGGTCGGTCGCCAACTCAGCCCACTACGGTCGACCAATGCTACGCCGAGGTTGCGTTCAATCTCAGCCATACGCCGAGAAATCGTGGCGTGACTCAGTCCGACGTCTGCGGCAGCCAATCCCGCGCTCCCGCTGCGGTAAACGGCCAAAACAATCCTGAGGTCATCCCAGTCCATTCGGGTTTCGTACGATTTCGTACGAAACCCGTCAATCTCTGTCCATTGATAACCGGAGCGTTGGTGCTGACATTTCAACAAACAGCTTGGAGATTTTTATGAGAGACCCGCGAAAATACGGCGAATGGGCGGTGGTCACCGGCGCGAGTTCCGGCATTGGGCGGCAATTCGCGATCGGACTGGCCAAACAGGGGATGAAGGTCATCCTTGTCGCCCGCTCAGCCGATGCTCTGACACGCACTGCCTCGCAGGACATTGCGACAGAAACCAAAGTCATTTCCGCCGATTTGGCGACGCCAAAGGGCCGCGACTTGCTTTTGCATGAGATCGCCGGACTGGATGTCGGTTTGTTTGTGCACTCGGCTGGGAATGCCTATGTCGGTCCCTACCTTGATGCGCCGGACGCCATGGATGAACAGCTTATCGCTATTCATGTTTCGGCAACGGCCCACCTGACCCGCGTGATCTCGCAACGGCTGGAGGCACGCGGCGGCGGCGGGATCATTCTGATCAGTTCCGTCTTTGGGATGTTCCCGGTGCCATTTTCCAGCGTTTACGGCGCGGTAAAGGCCTTCATCCTAAATCTGGGCGAAGCTCTGGCGGTCGAGCTGCGTGACAAGAACATCGATGTTCTATCCGTGGCTCCCGGAGGCACCAAGACCCGCATGGGTGACCAACTTGGTGATGTGATCGACCTCAAGAAAATGTCCATGCCTATGGGTGATCCCGCGGTTGTCGCCCAAGAGAGCCTTGCGGCGCTCGGGCAGCGAGACACCATTGTGCCGGCGCGCACGAACCGGCTCATGACACGCATGGCCCAGCTGATGCCCCGCAAAATGGTGAAAAAGCAATTCGGCAAGATGCTTGAAGCCGCCCTGATCCCTCAACCCCAATCGGAGACCTGACATGCTGGGAATGATGAAAGAAAGTAGGAATTTGCCTATTCACGTAAAGCTTTGGATGGCGGTTATGGTCGTTACCTTCGCCGCGCAAGCGCTCTACTTTGACAGCTATCTGCATGTGACCAATCTGGTCACGTTTCTGATCACGGTGGGTCTCTTTGCGCCATTGTCATTCACCCTCACTCGCAACATCAACGTGCTTGCCGCCACACATTTCATCGCCTGGCCGACGGTGCTGGCATACGGTGTCTATCAAGTTTACTTGGGCCAAGGGCCAGCAGAACCTGTTGCGATGGTCGTCCTCTTGGCCGCTTATGCTGTCTTCTTTGTTTCGCTGGTGCTGGACTACCGGATCCTGTTGCAGGAGCTTTCAAAATCGCGGGCCCAATAGGGTGCTGTCGCAATAACTTCTGCGGTATGGTGAAGGCTCTGTCTTGGCACACCTTTCCAGCGAGCTCAGCAGATTGATGGAAACCGCCTTTCAATCTGCCGAGCTGGCCCTCGCGGCTCACGTGTACACCTAGATGCCTGAACGAGAATTGGCCGACAGACTATGACATGCCCGCAATTTGGTGGCGGCATGGCGCGTCGACCTCAACGATCACCGCCATCAGTACACGGCATGCGCGCTGTTGCGGCCGTTGATCCGGCATCAGGATCAGTCTGCCCCCAAAGCGACGGCAACCGCAGCGCCCTTGGCCCTTGATCTATCAGGCGGCCAGGCCCTTTGAGCCGAGTTCCAGATATTTCTGTCGCCGATCGGCGATCAGGGCTGCGCTGTCCAAGTTGGTCAGGCTCTTGAGCATATCGCTCAATTGCGCGCCGACCTTTTTGATCACCTCGTTACGGGCGCGCTGAGCGCCGCCGACAGGTTCCGGGATGATCATGTCGCAGACACCCAGCTTGTGGAGGTCCTGAGCGGTCAGGCGCAACGCCTCCGCCGCCTCGCGCATCTTCTCGGCGTCCTTCCACAGGATCGAAGCGCAGCCTTCCGGGGAGATGACGGAGTAGATGGAATGTTCCAGCATCGCCACGCGGTTGGCGGTTGCAAAGGCCACAGCCCCGCCCGAGCCGCCTTCACCAATGATGACCGAGATCAGCGGCACGCCAATGGCCAGGCATTTCTGCGTGGCGCGCGCGATTGCTTCTGACTGGCCGCGTTCCTCGGCGCCCTTGCCGGGGTAGGCGCCTGGGGTGTCGACCAGGGTGATGACGGGCAGGTTGAAGCGGTGCGCGAGGTCCATAAGGCGGATTGCCTTGCGATAGCCTTCGGGGCGCGCCATGCCGAAGTTACGCTCGATCCTTGTTTTGGTGTCATGGCCCTTTTCATGGCCGATCACGACCACAGGCACCCCGTCAAGCCGGGCCAGACCGCCCATGACTGAGTGGTCATCGGCAAAATTCCGGTCCCCGGCCAATGGGGTGTATTCGTCAAACAGCGCCTCGATGTAGTCCTTGCAATGCGGCCGGTCCGGGTGGCGGGCCACCTGGCATTTTCGCCATGGTGTCAGATCCTTGTAGAGATCGCCGAGCATTTTGGCTGCTTTTTCGTCGAGCGCGGCGGCCTCTTTTTCAATATCCATATCCTCGTTCTGGCGGGCCATGGCACGCAGCTCTTCGGCTTTGCCCTCAATGTCGGCAAGGGGTTTTTCGAAGTCGAGGTAGTTGGTCATTGTCTGCTCCGCTATGTCTTGCCCCTATATGGCGTTTTGGGCGCGGCGATACAACTCCGCAAGATTTGTGAATTGGTGGCATGTCATGTCAGTGTTGGAACGAAACGAAGGGCAATGACGTGAGCAATTCCTACGAGAAACGCCTGCTGCGGGTGATCAGCTATATCCATGACAACCCCGGCGGGGACCTGTCGCTGGATACGCTGGCGGATGTGGCGGCGATGAGCCGGTTTCATTGGCACCGTGTGTTCACCGGCATGATGGGCAAGACCGCAGCCCAGGTGACGCGCGAAATCCGGATGCACCGGGCGGCGTGCTGGCTGGTGCAGCAGGATTGGAGTGTCGCTGATATTGCCGCGCGTGTGGGCTACCCGAATGTGGGCAGCTTCACGCGGGTGTTTGGCGAGGAATTCGGGTTGTCCCCCGTGGCGTTCCGCAACCGTGGCGACCTGACCGGGTCGTTGCCTGAACCCCATGAAGGAGATTACCCGATGTACCCTGTTGACGTTGAAACCCACCCCGACCGCCCCCTGGCCGCTTTGCATCACAAGGGCAGCTACCTTGAAATTGGCGAGCAATTTCAGAAGGCTGGCACGATCATAGCCGCGCGCGGGATGCTGCCTGCGATGCGGGGCATGGTCGGATTATACTACGATGACCCCACCTCCGTGCCAGAGCCTGAGCTACGATCCCTGGCGGGTGTTCTGCTGGCCGATGGCACGGAGGTGCCAGACGTGATGGAGGACGTGACCGCGGATGGTGGGCGGTTTGCGGTGCTGCATTTCACCGGGCCCTATGCGGGGCTGAAGGCGGCGTATGACTATCTGTACGGGAAGTATATTCCTGAGCATGGTCTGGAATTACGGGATGCGCCGGCGATGGAGATTTACCTGAATGGGCCGCAGGATACGCCGCCCGATGAGCTGAAGACCGAGGTCTGCGCGCCGATCGTCTGAGGGTTTGCGCCGCGCTTGCGCGCGTCGCGACGCGGGGGCTTTGCCCCCGCATTTTTATGGGGCGCTGCCCCAAACCCCGGGATATTTTCGAACATGGAAAGGGGCTTTTGTTAACTACCCGTTAATCATTTCGAATTGTTTAACGATCACTTCGGCCTGTTTGATGGACGCGATGTCGACGAGGCGGCCCTTGTAGACGGTGGCGCCTTCGCCGTTGTCCTTGGCCTGCTGCATTGCGGCGAGAATTTCCCGAGCCTCGGTGACTTGTACCTCGGACGGGGTAAAGACTTCGTTAGCCAGCGCGATTTGTTTCGGATGGATCGCCCATTTGCCCACCATGCCCAACGTGGCGGAGCGGCGGGCCTGGGCGCGGAAGCCCTCGTCGTCGGAGAAATCGCCGAACGGGCCGTCCACGGGCAGCACGCCATGGGTGCGGCAGGCTGCGACGATAGCGGCTTGGGCCCAGTGCCACGGGTCGGACCAGTGTTTGGTATCCCCTTGCAACATATAGTAGTTTTCCTGCGTGCCGCCGATCCCAGTTGTCTGCATGCCCATGCTGGCGGCGAAGTCTGCCGCGCCCAGGCTCATCGCCTGCAGGCGCGGCGAGGCGGCGGCGATCTCTTCGACATGGGCGATGCCCGCGGCGGATTCGATGATGACTTCGAGCGCGATGTGCTTGGTGCGGCCCTTTGCGGCCTCCACGGCGGTGACCAGCGCGTCGACCGCGTAAATGTCGGCGGCGCAGCCCACTTTGGGGATCATGATCTGGTCGATCCTGTCGCCCGCCTGTTCGAGAACATCGACCACGTCGCGGTACCAATAGGGGGTGTCCAGACCGTTGATACGTACGGATAAGTGCTTGTTCTGCCAGTCAATATCGTTAATCGCTTCAATGATGTTGGCGCGGGCCTGCGGCTTGTCGTCGGGGGCTACAGAATCTTCGAGATCGAGGTTGATGACGTCGGCGGCGGAGGCGGCCATTTTCTCAAACAGGGCGGTGCGGGAGCCGGGGCCAAACAGCTGGCAACGGTTGGGGCGGGCAGGGGGCGTGGGTTGCAGGCGAAAGCTCATCTTGCGCGGACCTTCTGGGTAAGGAAATTACGAAATTGTTCTGCAAACGGTTAGGATATTGCGCAAGAGGATGCAAGCGCTGCGCTGCGGCATCGTCGCGTTAACCTTAAATCCGGCGTACACAGCCTGTACACAGCACGTACACACCCCGTCGTGACAGGCTGTCGTCACTCGGGTTGGGTTAATTCGGTCAGTTTGAGGCGCTGGATTTTCCCGGACGGACCTTTTGGCAGCTCGTTAAGAAAATATACATGATCGGGTGCTTTAAAGGCGCCCAACTTACCGATGCAGATGTCGATCAGCTCGCGGGCCGAAAGGCTTGATCCATCGCGTATCTTCACGGCGGCCTCCACCCGTTCGCCGTAGCTGGCGCAGGGGCGGGCGAAGGCTGCGGCCTCAACCACGTCTGCGTGGGAATAGAGCGCCTCGTCAATTTCGCGGGGGGCGATGTTCTCGCCGCCTTTGATGATGAGTTCTTTGAGGCGTCCGGTGACGTAGACATAGCCATCCGCATCCTTGCGGCCCAGATCACCGGTGCGCAGCCAGTCACCGGCAAAGGTCGCCGCAGTCGCATCCGGGTTCTTGAGATATTCGAGCATGACATTGGGGCCGCGAATGGCAATCTCGCCTTCGACATCCGGTGGGCAAGGCTGCAGATCCGGGGTGAGGATCGCCACGTCATTGCCGTAAGGCAAGCCGGGGGAGCCGATCTTGCGAATGCCGGGCGGCAGCGGGTTCGACAGGATTTGGGCGGCGGTTTCCGTCAGTCCCATTGTCTCGATGATCGGGACATCAAAACGGGTCTCAAACGCGGTCTGCACATCGGGGGAAAGCGCCGAGGAGGCAGACCGGCCAAACCGCAGGCGGGCCTTGGTGGCCGGGTCGGGATCGGCGGCACCGTGAAGGAGGTGGCTGATGATCGTGGGCACCACAGAGAACCAGGTGGAGGACGTCGCCTCCGCATGATCCCAGAAGGTGCTGGCAGAAAATTTGGGGCACATGGTGAGCGACCCGCCTGAGACCAGCGCGCCCATCACCGTCACGCAAAGCCCGTTGATATGGTAGATTGGCAGGACGCAGAGGCCGCGATCCGCCGGGCCAAGATCGTGCGCGACCGCCGTGGTCCAGCCACCGGCCAGCAGGCTGGCCTGCGTGTGGACCACGCCCTTGGGGCGGCCCGTGGTGCCCGATGTATACATCAGCAGCGCGTGATCTTCGGGCTTCACATGATGCAGGATGGTGAACAGCGTGCTTTCAGGGGCCTTGAAGCTGCTCATGTGATCTGGCTTGGTCAGCGCGAACAACTCGGCCACGTCGTCATGCACGAATGCGGTGCGCGCGTCGCAATGGTCCAGCGCATAGGCGATGGCGTCGCGCCCGGCGGCGAGATTGATCATCGTGGCCCGGAACCCGCCGTAAAGCGCGCCGAAGAGCGCCACGATGCCCGCCCGCCCATTGGGGTGCATGATGGCGATGCTTTCGCCCTTTTGATACCCGGCCGTGGTCAGCATCGAAGCGACGCGCGTGGCCTCCGACTGCAGCTCGGACCAGGTGAGGGTAGACCAATCCTCGGGGAAGACAAACGCGGTGCCGCCCTGCATCGCGCGGTGATCCAGCCAGTCGCGAATGGTGCCTTCGGGCGGGGTGTCGCGGTGCAGGATCATTTGCCTGCGTCCGCCCAGTAGTCAGCGAAGATGTCGCCCAATTTCGGCTCGTTGGCGGGGATTTCGCGGATGATCTTGGTGGTCTGCATGAAGTGCCGCCAATGCAGATTGTCGTCGATGGAATTGCCGCCCCATGACCCGCAGCCCATCGACAGCGAAAAGGGCATGCCATTGGTGAACGACCCGCCGGTGGCGAAAGTGTGGGCCTGATTGACGATGACGCGGCAGGTGGGGACGGCGGTTGCCAGCGTCTCCGCCCGCGCGGCGTCGGTGGAATGCAGGCCGACGGAGTGGCCTGCACCTTGGTGCGCAAGGATTTTTCTTGTCGTCGCGACTGCGTCGGCAAAATCCTTGGCCCGGTAGAGGGCGGCGACGCGGGAGAGTTTTTCGCCAGACAGCGGGTGGTCGGGCCCGATGCCTGTTGTTTCCACGGCGAGGAATTTGGTGTCGGCGGGGACGTCATTTTCCATGCCGAGCGCGTCGAGCATTTTGTCCGCATCCTGCGCGATGACGGAGCGGTTGAGGTGCCCGTCGGGCCAGAGCTTGGCGACGATGTTGGTTTCGTCTTTGACGTAAGCGCCGCCTGCTTTGGCCAGTTCTTCCATGAACTGATCGTGGATCGCGTCGATGGTGACGATGGCATTCTCAGAGGAGCAAGAGGTGGCGTTGTCGAAGGTTTTGGACGCTGTGATTTTCTCTGCTGCGGCTTTGAGGTCCGCGGTTTCGTCCACAATAACCGTGACGTTGCCCGCGCCCACGGCGAGCGCGGGGGTGCCGGAAGTGTAGGCGCGTTTAACGTTGTTTTGGGAGCCGGTGACGACGATGAGGTCGGAGATCTCCAGCAGGCGCTGCGTCTTGTCTTTGGAGCCGGGGGCGGGGACCATTTGAACGAGGGCCTTGTCCTCGCCGATTTTGTCGAACTCGGCATGGATGTAGTCCAGCAGCACCTCGCAGGCGGGCACACCCTTGGGCGACGGGGACAGCACGATGGCGTTGCCGCATTTGAGTGCGTTGATAATGTTGTTGGCAGGGGTCGCGGCGGGGTTGGTGGACGGGACCACCGCGCCGATGACGCCCATGGCGCGGGCGATCTGGGTGATGCCGGTTTTTGGATCGTCGGAGATGACGCCGAAGGTTTTGGCATCCTTGATGTCGCGCATCAGGCCCAGCGTTTTGCGGTGGTTCTTGGTGATCTTGTCGGGGACGTTGCCGAGGCCTGTGGTTTCCACGGCCAGCTCTGCCAGATGTTGGTTGCGGGACGGCTCCATGATGGCCCAGGCTGCGGCTTGAGCCGCGCGGTCGTAGCGGGTTTGGGACCCGTTTGCCTCGTATGCGGTTTGCGCTTTGCGGGCGCTGGCGACGATGGCGTCTACTTGGGCGAGGTCGTCATGGGCGTTCATAATTTCATGTCCTTGGACGGGGTTGGCAGGGCGCGAAACACGCCCTGCCAGAAATGACTAAAGACCTGCAAGCAGCTCTTTGAGGGTCTGCTCACGCTGTTCCCACATGGCGAGCACTTCGTCACGCGTCATGATGTGCATCGGGCTTCCGCCTGCTTTCATCTTGCCAGTGACGCGGCTGTTTTCGAACATGGTCGGCACGGTGGCGGCCAGCTTGTCGATGATGCCTTGTGGCGTGCCCTTGGGGACCATCACACCGCGGAAGTTCACGGATGAATTGTCCACGTCGAGGCCCGCTTCCATCATGGTGGGGACGTCCGGCATGAAGTCGTTACGCTCCAGATCGGCGACGCCGAGGATTTTGACGTTGCCGGCCTCACGCGCGCGGAAAGCGTCGGACAGGTTGTTGATGCCAGCCATAACTTCGCCCGCGATCACGGCTTTCATCGCCGCAGCGCCGCCGCCTTTAGTGGGGATATAGGCCATTTTGCATGCGCAGGCTTTTTCCATCTGCAGCGCCGCGATGTGGTGGCCCACAAAGAGGCCCGCGCCGGAGGTTGTCAGCTTGCCGGGGTTTTCCTTGGCGAAGGCGACGACGTCTTCCATGGAGTTGAATTCGCTGTCAGCACCCACGACCAGAACGGCAGGGTCCGCGCCCCAGTTGGCGATGGGCTCGAAGCTGTCGCGGGAATAGTCCACGCCGCCTTTGATCGACTGGGCGATGAAGTGGGGGATGTTGTAGGCGCCCAGCGTATAGCCATCAGCCTCGGCCTGACCGGCGAGCCAGTTCCAGCCGACGCGGCCGCCCGCACCGGGCTTGTTCAGGATGGCGATGGGCATACCCAAAGCGTCCTCGTTGCCCGCGGTCATGGTGACGATGCGGGCTTGGAAGTCGGTCGCGCCGCCCGCGCCGTAGCTGACCATCATCATGATGGGCCGTTCGGGGTAGTTGGCATGGCCGTCGGCGAAAGACGCTCCGGTCATGGCTGTCAGGGCGATAACGGCCCCCGCGAGTAGTTTTTTCATAGTTAGTTCCTCCCTAGGAATGGTGATTTCTGCCGCTTTTGCGGTTCAGAAGAAGACCTCTCGCGGTGTGTAAACCGTAAGCAGTTTTGCGAAGAGACCGTACATGACGAGCATGAAGCCCGCCGTGATTGCGATGCGCTTGAGCCATGATTTCAGCTGTCCGTGAGGGGCGGGATCATAGAGGCTTAGCAGGATAAAGAAGGCGATTGCTGTGGCGGTGTAGAAGCCGAAGCCCTTGGCCGCCCAGAAGATGTAGATCAGCGCGATGATCAGCCCGGGGGCGAGGTTTTTGACCTGCGTGGGCGTGATGCCACCCCCGACTTTGGTCCAGCCCAGGCAGGCTTTGGCGAAGGTCCAAAGGGCGAGAACGACGAAGACGGTGGCGATGAGGCGGGGGAACAGGAACGCCTCCGACGGGGTGGCGGTGTAGCTGACATAGGTGACCCAAACGCCGACCGCGGCGACGAGGCCGGAGCCGATCATGTGCTGGATGCGGGGCAGGGACGGGGCGCTCATGCGATGATCTCCTCTTTCGAGGTGTAGCGGCGGGAGCGCAGCTCCATGTAGCCGGAATAGGCGATGGAGGCGATGACGACGACGATCAGGAAGATGTTGAGCGCGCCGCCCAGGAAGTAGGGGCCGAGGCCGTCTGTGGCATTGGCGATCATCGAGCCTTGGATGAAGTTCGCCTCTGCGATGGGGCCGAGGATCAGGCCCAGGACCAGCGGGGCTGCGGAGAACCCGAAGCGTTCGAGGAAATACATCATCACCCCGAGCGCGGCCATGACGTAGACATCGCCCATGGAGCTTTGCACGGAGTAGCTGCCGAACACCGCGAGACCGAGGACCACGGCGGCCATGACGGATTGCGGGACTTGGGCGACGCGCGCCGCGACGCCCGCGACGTAAAGACCGAAGATGCACATCAGAACCTGTCCGATGAGCATGGAGTTGATGAAGGTCCACGCGACATCTGGGTGGTTGTCGAACAGATCCGTGCCGGGGAAGATGCCGTGGATCAGCAGCCCGCCGAGCAGGACGGCGGCGGTGGGGGAGCCGGGAATGGAAAGCGTCAGCAGCGGCACGAGGCTGGGGCCGACCATGGCGTTATTTGCGCTTTCGGCCGCGATCACGCCTTCGGGGTGGCCGGTGCCGAACTTGTCTCGGTTGGGGCTGAATTTCTTGGATTGGTCATAGGCCACAAGCCCCGCGATCTGGCCGCCGACGCCGGGGATCAGGCCGATGACGGAGCCTACGGCGGTGCCGATGCCCATGGCGCGTTTGTTGCGGAAGAGTTCCTTGAACGCGCCGGAGATGGGGTGCTTTTGCACCTTCAGCACCTCGGCGCCGTCGCCTTTGCGGCCCTTGGCGAACATGGTGATGACCTGCGGGATGGCGAAGAGGCCGATCAGCGCCGCGATGATGTTGATGCCGCCGCCCAAGGCGGGGTGGAAGATGAAGCGTTGCGCGCCCATGATGTCGTCGAAACCGATGGTGGCGAGCCACAGGCCGATGCAACCCGACAGCAGGCCTTTGACCACGGATTTGCTGTCGAGCGAGCCGATGACGGTGACACCGAGGATGGCGAGCCAGAACAAGTGGCTTGGCCCGAAGGCAAGCGCCCATTGTGCGAGGACGGGCGTCAGGAAGATCAGCAGCAGCACCCCGAAGATGCCGCCGACGGCGGAGGCGAGGAAGCTGATCTGCAGCGCCTTCGCGCCTTCGCCCTTTTGAGCCATGGTGTGACCGTCGAGCGTGGTGGCGATGTTGGCGGGGGCTCCGGGGATTTTCAGCAAAATGGCGGAGACCGCGCCGCCTGCGACCGTCGATGTATAGGCCGCGCCCAGCAGGATCAGGCCTTGCGCGGCTTGCAGTTGAAAAGTGAACGGGATCAGCAGCGCGACGGCCATTGTGGGCGACAGCCCCGGCGTCGCGCCCAAGATCAACCCCCCTATTGTCCCGAGCAGCAGCAACCCAAAGTTGATGGGTGTGAACACGTCACCGAAGTAATAGAGAAATTCCATTAAGGCCCTCCCAAACCCTATTGGCCGTCCATTGACACAAGAAGCTAAGGCATGAAAATAGTATTGCAAATGTTTTCATAAAACCGCTTCGAGAGGGCAGATTTATGGCGTCAAAGCAATCGGGTAAGGCCGATATCGTGGACGTTGCGCGGGCTGCGAAAGTCTCTGCCTCGACGGTGTCGCGGTGCTTTAACCACCCCGAACTGGTCAATCCCGCGACTCGCAGGAAGATCGAGCGCGCGATTGCCAAGCTGGGCTATATTCGCAACCGCGCGGCGCAGGCGATGCATGGCAAGAGGTCCGGCACCATCGGGCTGATTGTGCCGACGATCAACCACGCGATTTTCGCCGAGGTGGTGCAGAGCTTTTCCGACAGCGTCGAGCAGGCGGGGTTCACCATTTTGATGACCTCGCATGGCTACGACCTGGACCGCGAATACGACGTGCTGCGCAAATTGCTGGAGCACCGCGTTGACGGGATTGCACTGATCGGGCTGGCCCATAGCGAAAAGACCTACACGCTGATTGAACAGCAGCAGGTGCCGTGCGTGGCGATCTGGAACCACGACGCAGCTTCGCGGGTGTCTTGCGTGGGGGCGGAGAACTTTGCCGCCGGACGCATGGCGGCGGAGCATATTGTGGGGCTGGGGCATCGGCGTGTGGGCATGATCTTTCCGCAAACAGACGGGAATGACCGGGCGCAGGGGCGGCTGGACGGCGCGTGGGCGGTGTTGGACGATGTCGGGATCGAGGTGCCGGAGGCGTGGCAGATGGAGTCGCCATACTCTATTGCGCAGGCCAAGGAGGCGGTGGGGGAATTGCTGAACTCGGCGGACGTGCCTTCCGCGCTGATCTGCGGCAATGACGTCATCGCGCAGGGCGCGGTGTTTGCGGCTTTGAAGCTGGGGGTGCTTGTGCCGGAGGACCTGTCGGTCGTGGGCATCGGAAATTTCAAAGGCTCGCTGGAGATGGAGCCGGGGCTGACCACGGTGCATATCCCGGCGCAAGATATCGGGCGGATCGCGGGGGAGCAGATCGTAGCCACCGTAGCGGCTGACACACCCGAACTGGTGCGCGTCAGATGCGAGGTTGATCTGGTGGTGCGTGGAACCACGCGCGCCATCATTTAGGGGGCTCTGCCCCCGTCGCTGCCGCTCCTCCCCCGAGGTATTTTTGAAACAATGATGGGGGTTATTGCAGATCGCCGAAGGCGGTTTGCATGCGGGCGACGGCGTCTTCGATCTGGGCGCGGGGGGCGGCGATGTTGAAGCGCAGGAAGGCGTCGCCACCCTTGCCGAAGGTGGGCCCGGCATTGACTGCGATTTTGGCGTCTTTGGCGACGCGGGTGGTGAATTCTTCCTTGCTCATGCCTGTGCCGGAGAAGTCGACCCATGCCAGATAGGTGGCCTCCAGGTTCATGGATTTCAGGCCGGGGATGGCGTTGATGCCCGCATCGAAGAGTTTTTTGTTTTCCTCGATATAGGCGACGCAATCATCGACCCATTTGGCCCCTTCGGGGGAGTAGGCTGCCGTGGCCATGAACAACCCGAAGGAGTTGGGCGACATGCCCAGCGCCGCCATGCGGGCGGCGAAGGTGGCGCGCAGGTCGGGGTCGGCGATGATCACGTTGCCGGAATGGGAACCTGCGATATTAAAGGTCTTGGTTGTGGCGGTCATCATCACCAGCCGGTCGGTGATGCCCGCGATATTGGCCATTGGGATATGCGTCTCCCCGGTGAAGACCAGATCGTGGTGGATTTCATCGGAGACCAGCACAAGATCGTGGCGCTTGGCGAAGGCGGCGACGGCCTGCAATTCACCCTTGGTCCAGACGCGGCCGCCGGGGTTATGGGGGGAGCAGAGGATGACCATGCTTTCACTGCCGGTCATCTGCGCGTCATAGGCGTCGAAGTCCATTTCGTAGCGACCGTTTTCAAGCGTCATTTCGCATTCGACGACGTCGCGGCCAGCCGCTTTGATGACCTTGGCGAAGGCGTGATACACGGGCGTGAACAGCACCACGCCGTCACCCGGTTTGGTGAACGCGTCGACGCACATGGCGGTGCCGTTGACCAGACCGTGGGTGGTGAAGATCCAGTCGGGCTCCACATGCCAGCCGTGGCGGTTCTCCATCCACCAGCAGATGGCGGCGGTGTATTTGCTATCATCGCCGAAATAGCCGTAGACGCCATGATCGACCATGTCCTGCACCGCCTTTTGGATCACCGGCGCGGCCTCGAATTCCATGTCTGCCACCCACATCGAGATGCCGTCCTCGGCGGAGACGCCGTAGATCGCCTCCATCCTGTCCCATTTCACGCAATGGGTGCCGCGGCGGTCGGGTGGGGTGTCAAAGCTCATGTCGGTCTCCTTGGTTGCGGGTAACCTAACCCGCGCAGCACTGGCCGCAAGAGAGATTGCGAAACGGGCTGCGCTCGCCTAAATGGGGCATATGACATTGCCTATTCTGCTGCACCCCGACCCGCGCCTGAAAAAGGTCGCCGCCCCGATTGCCGACAGCTCTGACGCGCTGCGCAAGCTCGGCGACGACATGCTGGCCGCGATGTATGAGGCACCGGGCATCGGCTTGGCGGCCCCGCAGGTGGGCATCCTCAAGCGGATGATTGTACTGGATTGCATCAAGGAAGAAGGCGAAAAGCCGCGCCCGATCGTGATGCTGAACCCAGAGGTGATCGAAAGCTCTGCGGAGCTGAACACCTATGAGGAAGGCTGTTTGTCGATCCCTGAGCAGTTTGCCGATGTGACACGGCCTGCCGATGTCACCGTGGCGTGGATGGACCTGGACGGCAAGGCGCAGCAGGAGACGTTTGACGGGTTGTGGGCCACCTGCGTGCAGCATGAGATCGACCACCTGGAGGGCAAGCTGTTTATCGACTACCTCAAGCCGCTGAAGCGCCAGATGATCACCCGCAAAATGGTCAAGCTGAAGCGCGAATTGGCGCGCAGTTGATCCGGCCCATTGTGATCCACCCCGACGACCGGCTGCGCCAGCTTTGCGCGCCGGTTCTGAGTGTCGATGACGGTTTGCGCGGGCTGATTTCTGACATGTTGGAGACGATGTATGACGCGCCGGGACGCGGGTTGGCGGCGCCGCAAGTGGGCGTGCTGAGCCGCGTCTTCGTGATGGACGCGACGTGGAAAACGGGGGAGCCGAGCCCGCTGGCCTTTGTGAACCCCGAGATCCTGTGGGCCTCGCCCGAGATGCAGTCGAATGAGGAAGGGTGTTTGTCGATCCCTGATATGCCCGTGCAAGTGTCGCGGCCCGCGCGGATCGAGGCGATGTGGCTGGACGAGACCGGCACGCAACGGCGCGGCGCCTTTGAGGGGTTCGAGGCGGCCTGCATCTGCCACGAGACCGACCATCTGAACGGGGTATTGATCCTGGACCACGAGGCGGCGGCATGAGGGAGTACGTCATGTGGCCCGACAAACGGTTGAAGACCGCAGCGGCAGAGGTCGCCGCGATCACCGACGAGGTGCGTGCCATCTGGGACGAGATGATCTTTGCCATGGACACCATGCCGGGCGTTGGTTTGGCGGCGGTGCAGCTGGGCGTGATGCAGCGGCTGGCGGTGGTGGACGCGTCAGATGTGCGCGGGCAGGCGGTGCGTATGGCCAACCCCGAGATTTTGCACAGCTCGGCGCAGCTACGCACCCATGAAGAGGGTAGCCCCAACCTGCCGGGCGTCTGGGCCAAGATCGAACGCCCGCGCGCCGTGACCGTCCGGTTCCTGAACGCCAGCGGCGACGTTGAAGAGCGCGATTTTGTCGGGGTATGGGCAACCTCGGTGCAGCATCAGGTGGACCATTTGAACGGCAAGATGTTTTTTGACCACCTGAGCAAGGTGAAGCGCGACATGCTGCTGAAGAAGGCGACGAAGGTGCGGGTATGAGACTTGTGTTCATGGGCACGCCGGAGTTTTCGGTTGCGGCTTTGGATGCCTTGGTTGACGCGGGGCATGAGATTTGCGCCGTCTATTCGCAGCCGCCGCGCCCGGCGGGGCGGGGCAAGAAATTGCGCGCCTCCCCGGTGCAGGCGCGGGCGGAGGCTTTGGGGCTGGATGTGCGCCACCCGGTGTCTTTGAAATCGCCCGACGTACAGGCGGAGTTTGCGGCTTTGGAGGCGGATATTGCCGTGGTCGTGGCTTACGGATTGCTGCTGCCTCAGGCGGTGCTGGATGCGCCGGCGCGGGGGTGTTTGAATATTCACGCCTCGCTGCTGCCCCGCTGGCGGGGGGCCGCGCCGATACATCGCGCGATCATGGCCCGCGACGCCGAGACCGGCGTTTGCATCATGCAGATGGAGGCGGGGCTGGACACCGGGCCGGTCCTGACGCGGCGGGTGTTGGAGATTGGCACGCGGGAAACAACCGGGGAGCTGCATGACCGGCTGGCGGCTTTGGGCGCTGCGCAGATCGTGGAGACGTTGGCGCAGCTGGACGGGTTGACGCCCGAGCCGCAGGCCGAGGACGGCGTGACCTATGCCGCCAAGATCGACAAGGCGGAAGCGCGGGTGGATTGGTCCAGGCCGGCGGTTGAGGTTGACGCGCTGATCCGTGGTTTGTCCCCATTTCCGGGGGCCTGGACGAGGGTGAATGGCGAGCGGTTCAAGCTGCTGGGCAGCTATGTCGTGGACGAGGACGGGCTTCACGGCGCTGTACTGGGAGGGTTTCGCATCGCCTGCGGGTCCGGCGCCGTCCAAGTGACGCGGGCGCAGCGCGAAGGCAAGAAGCCGATGGATATGGGCGAATTCTTGAAAGGGTTTGGGTTTCCCAAGCGGATTTGACCTTGGCCGATGTCGGAGTTGCATATTTTTGCCAAGATGAAACGGGATGTGTCTCTGTGCGGGGGCGCGTTAACCTTAATGAAAGGTTGGGATAAGCCATGGCATTCTTTGCATTTTTCGGCGCGATGATGATTGCGGGCGTTGTGGGGTACGTGTCCGAGAAGTCGGGGTTCACCCATAACGGGTATGTGCCCTCGATCATCATTGCCGTGGGCGGGGCAGTTCTGTTTTTCATGGTGCGCGTGATGTTCGGGATCAGCTTCGGCCCACCTGGCGTGGACGCGATTGTCAGCGCGGTTGGGGCACTGATTTTGGTGCCGACACATTACCGCAAGTGATCAGAGACCCAGTTTAAGGCGTTTTGAAAAGGCAGTGCGAAGCCCGTGGGGTCTGCGTTCAGTGGGTGCCAAAAGAATTTGAACAGATGGCCGCCATCGTCCTGGCAATAATGCTGCCAACTTTCACGAACGGGCGGTGCCACCCGGCAAATGGCAAAATGCCATGTCTGGCCTTCTGAGATGTCTTCGCTTTCGCCAATTGAGATGGCGGATTTTGTTTCCAGCCCGCTTTCCTCAAACAGCTCCCGCGCGGCGGCTTTGGCAGGGTTTTCGCGGGCCTCAATCGTGCCCTTAACGATTTGCAGCCCGGCTTGCGGGTGGGTGAAGGCAGCGATGCGTAAAGGCGCGCCGTCGGGGTGCAGGGCGATGGGGCAGGCTTTGTGGATCGTCAAGGTTTGAAAGGTGCCATGCCGGCACGTGCCAGTTCATCGGCGCGTTCGTTTTCGGGGTGGCCCGCATGTCCTTTGACCCATTCCCATGTCACGTTATGGCGGTCCCGGGCGGCGTCGAGCCGTTTCCACAGATCGATATTCTTGATCTCCCCGCCTTTCTTCTTCCAGCCTTTCGACTTCCAGCCGTAGATCCATTTGGTGATGCCATCTTTGACGTAAGCGCTGTCGGTGACCACCGTTAGGGTCGATGGCTTGGCCAGCGTTTCCAGCGCGTTGATGGCAGCCAGCAGCTCCATCCGGTTGTTGGTGGTTTGCGCCTCGCCGCCATTAAGTTCGCGTTCCTTGACGACCGCGTCGCCGTCACGTGCGATCAGGATCGCGCCCCAACCGCCTGGACCCGGGTTGCCGGAGCACGCGCCATCTGTGTAGGCGAACAGCTCAGGCATCGGACAGCACGACGATGAAATCGGCCATCTCGCCAGACAACCCCTTGTCGCGGCCAAAGCGCGGCGCGCGCGGGGCGAAACCTGCATCTTTCAAGAGACCCAGCAGTTCGTCCGCCTCGTAATAGCTGTACATCCGACCGATGCTGTCGCGCATCTCGTCGCTGCCAAGCTTGGTGCCAATGTGGAACACTCCGCCGGGCTTCAACGCGGCTTTGATCGCAGCCAGATGGCGCGGCATATCCGCCTTGGTGGCGTGCAGCAGGGAGAAGTTGGCCCAGACCCCGTCATAGAGGTCGGTGCCGGTGATGTCGTCAAACGTGGCCAGCCGCGCGTCGATGCCGTATTTTTCGCGCGCCACGCGCACCATGCCGGAGGAGGCGTCGACCGCGTCGACGCTCAGCCCGGCGTCGCGCATCATTGCTGCCGAATTGCCCGGCCCACAGCCCAGATCCATGACATGCCCGCCAGGGGCAACGGCGTCCAGAAAGGCCTGCAAATCCTGATCCGGCGTGTCGCGCGACACCAATTCATTGTAGCTGTCGGCGCGGGTGTTGTAGATGGACACGGTTTCAGCGTCGCTCATCCCAGATATCCTATGAAAAGGCAGCCCATGGCGACTGCGGTCAAAAGGGCGCGCATCGGGATCCACCAGTCAGGTGTCAGCCGCCAGACGCGAAATTGCAGGTCGCAGGCGAAGACGAACAGAAAGCCCACCAGCAGCGCCGATGTTGCCTGCTTTTCGCCGCCACCCACCATGAAAAAGGCCCAAAGCGCGGGCAGGGTGGACATCAGATAGGGCAGGAACCGGTTCGAAGTGGTGGCGTAGCCCCACAAGACGCCGGACATGAAGCACAAAATGACCGTGCCATAGGCGATCAGCATGTAAGGCGCGTTGAACCGCGCGCCCAGTGCGGCGACGGTCGTGTCCGAAACGGTTGGCACAATCACACCCAGCGCGGCCCAGAGGAACGGCAAAAGGCCAGCAAGGCCCAGAAATAGCGCGGGACGAGGGATTTGGCTCATGCGCGTTCAAAGGCCAGCTTGGCCCCAAGGCTTGCGAATATCGCTGCGAAGGAACGGTTGAGCCAGATCATGATCCGCTCCGAGCCCAGAATGGCGTTGCGCGCGCGCGCCGCGAACAGCCCATAGAGGACAAATACGGCGAAGGTGAGCGCCATGAAGACCGCGCCGAGCGTCGCCATTTCCAACGTGGCCGTTGCGGGATTGCCCGACAGGAAGGGCGGCAGCAGCGCCAGAAAGAAGATCGACAGCTTCGGGTTCAGGATGTTGATCAGTGCGCCACGCCGGGCGATGACCCAGCCGGGCTGGGTGGTCGTTTTCGACGACACCGACAGCGCGCCATCCGCTTTCAGCGCCTGCCAGGCGAGATACAGCAAATAGGCCACGCCCGCGAATTTGACGATTTGGAACAGAAGCGCGGACGTGTGCAGCAACGCGGCCAACCCCAGGGTTGCGGCAACCAGGTGGGGCACAATCCCGAAGGTGCAGCCAAAAGCGGCCCAAAGAGCGGCGCGCGGCCCCTGGCCCAGACCCAAAGCAAGCGTGTAAATGACGCCAGTGCCCGGGGCGATGACCACCACCAGGGCGGTGAGCAGAAATTGAAGGGTGATCACGCGGGCTCCCTCAGGACGCGTGGGACCTTGAATTCGACGTTTTCGACGGCGGTTTCGACCATTTCGATGGTGGTCTCGAAGCGGTCCTTGAAGGCGTCAATCACCTCGTTGATCAAAACTTCCGGCGCGGAGGCCCCGGCGGTGATGCCGATGCTGTCGATCCCCTCCAAGGCGCGCCAGTCAATCTCGGTCGCGCGCTGCACCAGCTGGGCGTAGCTACAGCCAGCCTTCGCACCGACCTCGACCAGCCGTTTGGAGTTGGATGAGTTGGGCGCGCCGATCACCAGCATGGCCGACGTCTTGGCGGCCATGGCTTTGACCGCCTCCTGGCGGTTGGTGGTGGCGTAGCAGATGTCTTCTTTGTGGGGGCCGACGATGTCTGGGAAGCGGGCCTGCAAGGCGGCTACGATATCGGCGGTGTCATCGACCGACAGGGTGGTTTGCGTGATGAAGGCCAGCTTTTCGGGGTCGCGCGGGGTGATATGGGCGACGTCTTCAGGGGTTTCGACCAGAAGCACCTCGCCGTCGGGCAGCTGCCCCATGGTGCCAACGGTTTCGGGGTGACCCTCGTGGCCGATCATCACCATCTGCAGCCCGTTGTCATGGTGACGGGAGGCCTCGATATGGACTTTCGACACCAGCGGGCAGGTGGCGTCCACAAAGATCATCTCGCGCTTTGCCGCCGCCGCCGGCACCGCTTTGGGCACGCCATGGGCGGAGAAGATCACGGGGCGGTCGTCGGGGCATTCGTGCAGTTCCTCGACAAACACCGCGCCTTTGTCGCGCAGCCCGTCGACGACGAATTTGTTATGTACGATTTCGTGGCGCACATAGACCGGCGCGCCCCATTTCTCCAGCGCCATTTCGACGATCTTGATGGCGCGGTCGACACCGGCGCAAAATCCGCGCGGGGCGGCCAGATAAAGGGTCAATGCGGGCTTGGTCATAAAGGGCGCTCCTGTCTCGCATAGAGATAGGGCGTGAGGGCGCGAAGGTCTAGCCGTCTGTCCGGCGTTGCACGAAAGAGACGCAGGGCAAATGTTCCGCATTTCCTGCGTTCAGAAATATCCCCTAGGGGATGCCCGCGTGGCGGGGAGGGGACCTCCCCAAGAACGCAAATCCTCGCGCGTGGGACGCGCACCTTTTTCCGGGCCCGGATCGCCATGGCAACGCCGGGACCCGGAAAAAAGCGTTAGTCGACGGTTTCTTCCTGAGCGCGGGCTGGGGGCATGGTCATGTCCTCCCGAGGCGGCCGGCCAATCACGTCGCGCAGCTCGTCGAGCTCGATGAAGTTGTCGGCCTGGCGACGCAGCTCGTCCGAGATCATCGGCGGGTTCGACCTTATGGTCGACACAACCGAGACGCGCACGCCCTTGCGTTGGATCGCTTCGAGCATTGGCCGGAAATCCCCATCCCCGGAAAACAGCACGATATGATCCACATGCGGCGCCAACTCCATGGCATCGACGCACAGTTCGATATCCATGTTGCCCTTCACCTTCCGTCTCCCCTCGCGGTCGGTGTATTCTTTGGCGGGCTTGGTCACCATTGTGAAACCGTTGTAATTCAGCCAGTCCACCAAAGGGCGGATAGGAGAATAGTCATCGTTCTCTAGCAAAGCCGTATAATAAAACGCGCGCAGCAATTTGCCGCGTCGCATGAATTCGTGCCTCAGGAGCTTGTAGTCAATATCAAACCCCAAAGACTTGGCGGCAGCGTATAAATTGCTCCCGTCAATGAACAGCGCAAGCCGCTCGTCTTTGTAAAACATCAATTGTCCTTCCGATGTGCGCCCCAACTGTTATTGACCGGGAGTGAAGCGGTCGTAGCGAGGCCGTAGGCGAAAATAGGGAAAATTCTAAATGCCGCAACCCACGACGCATCACATTGGGGCCAGAACCGCCTATATTGCCCTAGGTGGTAACGTAACGTCACCCCATGGAACACCAACTAATACCCTTCGTGAGGCGATAAAGCGCCTTCCCGCTGATTCGTTAACTATAGTCGCAAAAAGTCGGTATTTCGCCACCCCAGCCTTCCCAACGGGCAGCGGACCGGATTTCGTGAACGCGGTGATTGCGGTCGAAACAATCATGCCCCCGGATGCGCTATTGGCCCATTTGCACGAAATTGAGCGCCAATTGGGCCGCGACCGGCGGCAACGCTGGTCCGCACGCACCCTTGATCTTGACCTCATCGCATATGGCGACGTCATCCACCCCGACACTGATACCTTCGCAAAATGGCGCGATTTGAGCCTGGAGGAGCAGCAACAATTGGCTCCGGACGGTTTGATTCTACCTCACCCGCGGATCCAGGACCGGTCTTTCGTGCTCGGCCCGCTCTGTGATGTTGCGCCCGACTGGGTTCACCCAGTGCTGGGCCAAAGCGCCGCGCAGCTGTTTGACGCGCGCCCTGCTGAGGAGCGCGCCGAGCTAAAACCGCTGCCAGAGGGCGATTGAGGCCAGTTTTTTACTTGTAAACCCGCGAAAACGGGCATATCTCAGCCCTCTGATATTCCCTGCACCTTGTCTGGAGAGCCCAATGGCCCGCGTCACCGTCGAAGATTGCGTAGATAAAGTCCCCAACCGGTTTGATCTGGTGATGCTCGCGTCGCACCGCGCCCGCGAAATTGCATCCGGCTCCTCGCTGACCGTGGACCGCGACAACGACAAGAACCCTGTCGTGTCCTTGCGCGAAATCGCCGATGAAACCCAAAGCGCAGAAGAGCTGCGTGAACGGATGATTGAAAGCAACCAGACGCAGATCGAGGTGGACGAGCCGGAAGAAGACGCCATGGCGCTTCTGATGGGCGTCGAGCAGGACAAGCCTGCCGACGACGACATGTCGGAAGAAAAACTGCTGCGCGCGTTGATGGAAGCTCAAGAGCCGAAGTAAGCGCCTATTGGGACCACTGTAGGACATGTTGGACGCCAGCGACCTGATCGACCTGATCCGCGCCTACAACCCAAACACGAACGAAGACCTCATCAAGGCCGCCTATGACTACGGCGGCCTTATGCATGAAGGGCAGTTCCGCCAGTCGGGCGAACCCTACTTTACCCACCCTATCGAAGTGGCCGCGCTGCTGACCGAACAGCGGCTGGATGACGCCACCATTGTCACCGCACTTTTGCATGACACCGTCGAGGACACGCGCTCCACCTACACCGATGTTGTGGCCAAGTTCGGCGAGGAGATTGCGGAGCTGGTGGACGGGGTCACCAAGCTGACCAACCTGCAGCTGTCCTCCACCGAGACCAAGCAGGCCGAAAACTTCCGCAAGCTGTTCATGGCCATGTCCAAGGATTTGCGGGTGATCCTGGTCAAACTGGCCGACCGGCTTCACAATATGCGCACCATCCGGCACATGAAGCCCGAAAAGCAGGTCAAGAAGTCGCGCGAAACCATGGATATCTACGCGCCGCTGGCGGGCCGCATGGGGATGCATTGGATGCGCGAAGAGCTGGAGGACCTGGCCTTTCGGGTGCTCAACCCCGAGGCCCGCGCGTCGATCATCCGCCGCTTCATCACGCTGCAGAAAGAAACCGGCAATGTGGTGCCCAAGATCACCGAGGACATCCGCACCGAGCTATCCGCCGCTGGGATCGAGGCCGAGGTTTCGGGCCGCGCCAAAAAGCCATTCTCCATCTGGCGTAAGATGGAAGAGAAGAAGCAGGGTTTCTCCCGCCTGTCGGACATTTACGGGTTTCGCGTCATTTGCCGCACCGAGGACGATTGTTACCGCGTGTTGGGGGTGATCCACCGCCGGTGGTCGTCGGTACCGGGACGGTTCAAGGACTATATCAGCCAGCCCAAATCGAACGGGTACCGCTCCATCCACACCACCGTGTCGGGCCGCGACGGCAAACGGGTTGAGGTGCAAATCCGCACCAAGCAGATGCACGAGGTGGCGGAATCCGGGGTGGCGGCGCATTGGTCCTACCGCGACGGCGAACGCGCGATGAACCCGTTTGCCGTGGACCCCACCAAATGGGTCAACCAGCTGACCGAACGCTTCGGCACCGTGGAGGACGAGGACCACGACGAATTCCTCGAACATGTTAAGCTGGAAATGTATTCCGACCAGGTGTTCTGCTTCACACCCAAGGGCGATGTGATCAAGCTGCCACGCGGGGCCACACCCCTGGATTACGCCTACGCCATCCACACCCGCATCGGGCACAGCTGCGTGGGCGCCAAGGTGGACGGGTTGCGGGTGCCGCTTTGGACGCGGCTCAGAAACGGGCAGTCGGTCGACATCATCACCGCCGAGGGGCAGAAGCCGCAGCCCACATGGATCGACATCGCCGTGACGGGCCGCGCCAAGGCCGCGATCCGCAAATCCTTGCGCGAAGAACATCGCGACCGCTTCATCAAGCTGGGCCGCGAGCTGACCCGCTCCGCGTTTGAACATGTCGGCAAGAAGGCCACGGACAAGGCCCTGTCGACCGCCGCGAAGGAGCTGAGCCTCGAAGACGCGCAGCAGCTGCTGGAATATGTGGGCTCTACCGAGATTTCCGCGCGCGAGGTAGTGCAGGCCATCTATCCCGATCTGGCCGCCAAAAAGACCACTGTGCAGGTGGACCCGAAACGATCGGTCGCGGGTCTGCCGCGCGGCGCGAACGTCAAACGCGCCCGCTGCTGCCAACCGCTGCCGGGCGAACGCATCGTCGGCATCAAACACAAGGGCGAGGGGGTCTATGTGCACGCGATTGCCTGCCAGACGCTGGCCTCGCTGGAGGACGAGCCGGACCGCTGGGTCGACCTTCATTGGCATGACGGGCTGCACCCGGCCGAGAACCCGGTGACGCTGAACGCCACCATCGGAAATGAATTTGGCGTGTTGGGTCGCATTTGCACATTGATTGGCGAGCAGAAGGCAAATATCTCGGACCTGCATTTCATTGATCGTAAACCGGACTACTTTAGAATCCTGATCGATGTGAATGTGGGTGACGCCGAGCATCTGCACGGGGTCATGACCGCCATTGACGCCGACAGCGATGTGGCAAGCCTTGAACGGCATCGCGATTTGAACCGCGCGCCGTAAAATTTTCGCCGCATTTGGTTGGCATTGGGAAGACGTCCCGCAGGTCGCGGGGCGTGAACGAGTAGAGGACCCGTTGGTTTTTAAGCGCCGCACACCGAAGAGCTGGGCCCTGTGGGCCCTGCACCTCATCTGGCCGCAAGGCGGATGGGCGCGCTCGGCGCAATATGTCAAACACCGTGTCCGCCGCCTGCCTGACAGCCCCAAGCGCATCTCTCGCGGGGTGATGTTCGGGGTTTTCACCACCTTCACCCCGTTTTACGGCTTCCACTTCTTCATCGCCGCCGGGCTGGCCAAGGTCGGCCGCGGCAACATCCTGGCCGCGCTGATGTCGACCTTCTTCGGCAACCCGCTGACCTACCTGCCCATCGGGGTGATCTCGCTCAAAACCGGGCATTTCCTGCTGGGCACGGAGTTCGAGGAGAATATGAATATCGGGCAACGTTTCGCGGGCGCGTGGCGGGACCTGAAGGACAATTTCTGGGCGATGTTCACCGATGACCGGGCTGACTGGCACCGGCTGGAGGGGTTCTATGACGAGGTGTTTTTCCCCTACATGATCGGCGGCATCCTTCCGGGCATCATCGCGGGCATCACCTGCTACTACCTGTCATTGCCTCTGATCACCGTTTACCAGAACCGTCGCAAAGGCCGCCTGAAAGAAAAGTGGCAGGAACGCAAAGAGAAGAAAGCGGCCAAACTGGCAGAGAAGTCGCGCTCGTAAGCGGCGTGTATCCTCACAATCCTTTCCTTGCCTCTGCGCCGCCGCGCTGCATTTATAGCCGCACGACAATACCAGTGAGGCTTGGCCCATGACCAACACCCTGCGCCTTGGCGTCAATATCGACCACGTCGCCACCGTCCGAAACGCGCGCGGCGGCAATGTCCCCGACCCGGTGCGCGCCGCGAAACTGGCGGAGGAGGCCGGCGCCGACGGCATCACCGCCCATCTGCGCGAAGATCGCCGCCACATTGCGGATGCCGATATTGATGCGTTGATGGACGCGCTGAGCGTGCCGCTGAACTTCGAGATGGCCGCCACCACCGAGATGCAAAAGATCGCGTTGCGCCACAAGCCGCATGCGGTCTGCATCGTTCCTGAGAAGCGGGAGGAACGCACCACCGAGGGCGGGCTTGAAGTGGCGCGGGAGGAAAACCACCTTGCCCATTACATCGCGCCCCTGCGCGATGCCGGGTGCCGCGTGTCGATCTTCATTGCCGCCGACCAGAAACAGATCGAGGCCGCGCACCGCATTGGCGCACAGGTGATCGAATTGCATACAGGCGCTTATTGCGACGCCCATTCCGAGGGTCATTTTGAAGCGCGGGACGCCGAGCTAGAAAAGCTCCGGGATATGTCTGTGTTTGCGCATTCGCTGGGGTTGGAGGTCCATGCGGGCCATGGCCTGACATATGACACCGTCAAGCCGGTCGCCGCATTCCCGGAGGTGATGGAGCTCAACATCGGTCACTTCCTCATTGGCGAGGCGATATTCCGGGGCCTCACCCCCGCCATTGCCGAGATGCGCCGCCTGATGGACGAGGCCCGCAATTGATCCTGCACAGCGTCTACCTGCGCCTACCTCAAGGCACCGACCGCACAGAATTAGAGACGGTGATGACCGGCCTCAAACAGCTTTGCAAAGACATGGTCGGCTGCGCGGGCTTCCAACACGGTCCCAACCGCGATTTTGAGGGCAAGTCGCACGGCTACCCTTACGGCTTCATCGCCCAATTCCGTGACCGAGACGCACTGGCCACCTATGCCGAGAACCCCGAACACAAGGCGCTCGGCGGGAGGCTGGTGTCGCTCTGCGACGGTGGGGCTGATGGGATTGTCGTGTACGACATCGAGGTGGTTGGGTAGGCTCGCTCTGCGAACGTCCGCTGCGCGGACTTTGCTGCCTTTCAATTTGATTCTGGACAAGCGAGGCGCCGTTTGCTTTGCACAGTCCGATCGCAGTCTACGGAAATTCCAACTATCAATCTAATGAAGCAAAGTTATTCCTATTTTCAAAGGCGGCGGAAGTCCCTGCTCTTCGGAGCAAGCCTTTATGTGATTTTGTTGGTGCTTGCACATTCAACCTTGCCATCCATTCATGTCTGGCTGATGGCAGCGGTCTTCTCAGTCGCGATGAACTTTACATATGTCACAGAGGCCTATTGGGGTAAGGCGCATTTCGGCATCGAGTTCGGAATTGCCGCTACCCTTATTGTCGCGTCGATCTTGGGCGTTCTTGTTTCACCCGTATTTGTCATTGCCGCAATCTTTGCCCATGGCTTGTGGGATATTTCAAAGCACTTTGGTGCAGGCGTGCCGTTTTTGTCTTGGTATACGCTTAGCTGCTTTTGTGTAGATGTTATGTACGGTGGTGTTTTGGCTCTTTATTGGTGGGCAAACTATTGACACTTTGGGCCCAAAGCAGACCGTCACTTTAAACCTTTGGGTTGCTCGGCTTGTGCGGCCTGACTGCCCGTGACACTCTTCCCCAAACCACCCCAATCGGAGCGCGCCATGACCGGATACGAACTCGTCCTTCTCTGGTTCGCGTGGATTCTCGGTGGTGGCAGCCCAGGGCCGGCCACATTGGGCATTGCCAGCACCTCGATGAACACAGGCCGCCGGATGGGGCTGATGTTCTCGCTCGGCATCCTGTTTGGCAGCGCGTTTTGGGGCGTTGCAGCAGCCCTTGGCATGAGCGCCGTGATGATGACCAACGTGTGGGTTTTCGAGGTGATCCGTTACGCCGGCGCGGGGTACCTGTTGTACCTCGCCGTCAAATCCCTGCGCTCCGCCCTTTCCGCCAAGAACGCGCTTATGGGGAAGGCGCAAAGCGGCACCGCGTGGAAGGTTTTCACCAAAGGCGCGTTGATCCACCTGACCAACCCCAAGGCAATCCTTGGATGGGGCGCGATCTACGCGATCGCCCTGCCGTCGACGGCCGCCGTCGGTGACTTGTTCTGGATGTTCGGCTTTCTGTATTCCGGCTCAATTTTGGTCTTTGTCGGATACGCATTCATGTTTTCCTCGTCGGGGGTGGTGCGCATATACACGCGCCTGCGCCGCTGGTTCGAAGGGGCGTTTGCGCTTTTGTTCGGCGCTGCCAGCCTCAAAATTTTGACCGCGAAGGTTGTTTGAGGCCTGCGGGCCGTGGACAATTGGTGTACACGCAAATTGCACGCTTAACACAGGTAAGGTTCGGTCCCTCAGATGATCCTCGGCATCGGCACAGATTTGGCGAATATTGAACGGATCGAGGGCACGTTGGACCGCTTCGGAGACCGCTTCCGCAACCGCGTGTTCACCGAGACGGAGCAGCGCAAGGCCGAGCGCCGCAAGGACGTCGCCGGCACCTACGCGAAACGCTGGGCGGCCAAGGAGGCGTGCTCCAAAGCGCTGGGCACTGGCCTGCGGATGGGCATTTCGTGGAAAGACATGGCGGTTTCCAACCTCAAGACCGGCCAACCGGTTATGGCCGTCACCGGCTGGGCGGCAGAGCGGCTTTCCTCAATGACCCCAGAGGGTTACGAGGCGGTAATTCACGTCACCCTAACAGATGACCACCCCTGGGCGCAGGCCTTCGTCGTCATAGAAGCGCTGCCCAAGACAAGTTGACCTCCCTCACGCTTGACACCCAAGCCGCTGACCCGCATTTAACCCTTAACCTACAAGGATAAGAGGCCCAAATGGCGCGCAGTGACGACAAAGAAGACGGCATCACCGAAACCGTAAAAACCGTTGTTTACGCGCTGTTGATCGCCGCCGTTTTCCGTAGTTTCTTCTTCCAGCCCTTCTACATCCCCACCGGGTCGATGAAGGACACGCTGCTGGTGGGCGATTTCATGTTCGTCAACAAAATGGCCTACGGATACTCTAAGTACTCGTGCCCGTTCGGAATTTGCCCGATTGGCGACCGTATTCTGGCGCGCGATCCGGCGCGTGGCGACGTGGTTGTGTTCCGTCACCCGACTTCGGGCCAAGACTACATCAAGCGGCTGATTGGTTTGCCGGGCGACACAGTTCAAGTCAAAGACGGGATCATCATCCTGAATGGCAAGGTGCAGGCGCAAACCCCCGACGGAAAATTCATTGAAACCTTTAGCCCGCAAGGCGCCGTGGGAGGTCTGCCTTCCTGCGAGAACGGAACTGCTGTGCCGCTGGGCGGGGATTGCCCCAAACCCAAAGCCATCGAAGAGTTGGACGACCACGGACCCCATAGTGTGCTCAACATTGTGGATGGCGGCCGCGCCGACAACACCAAGGTGTACACCGTCCCAGAGGGCCATTTCTTCTTCATGGGCGACAACCGCGATAATTCGGTCGACTCCCGGTTCCCGCAAGGCGCATCTGGCGGGGTCGGCATGGTGCCGTTTGCAAACCTGCTGGGCCGCGCTGACCGGGTGATCTTCTCCTCCGCTGGAAAGCGTATGTTGTTTTTCTGGACATGGCGCGGTGACCGGTTCTTCAAGGCCATTCAGTAAACATGCGCTCGGCGCGCCGCAGTGAAATCCTGTTGCTCGCGGTGCTTGCACCTTTCGCCTTTGTCGTCATCTGCATTTTCGTGCTGTTTCGCGCCTACTGGATTCCCACCGGGTCCATGAAGCCGGGGCTGATGACCGGGGACTACTTGCTTGTCAGCCGTGCCGCCTACGGCTTTCCGGCGCTCACCTGTAGCGTGTCTGATTGCACTGACACCATTGGCGTCTTGGGGCAGCGCCCCGCTCGGGGCGACGTGGTGACGTTCGTGCATCCCACTGCAGACAAGCATTTCATCAAGCGTATCGTGGGAATGCCGGGGGACACGGTGCAGATGAAGGAAGGTGAGGTTTATCTCAATGACGCTGCCCTGAACCGGGATGCTCGGGGCGTGTTTGAGGAGACCTACCAGCTGTTGGACGGCTACTTACCTTGCAGCAATGCGCCCGTTTCCGAGGGCGAAACTTGTGAGAAAGATCAGTACCTTGAGGTGCTTCCAAACGGGCGTGCCTATTTGACGTTGAGCGTTTCGGACGGTTTGCGGGCAGATGATACGGCCAAATTTGTGGTGCCTGAAGGCCATGTCTTCGTCATGGGCGACAACCGAGACAATTCCGTAGATTCGCGGTTTCCTGTCGTTTCTGGCGGCATTGGTTTTGTGCCGATAAAAAATATCATCGGCCGGGCGGAGTTGATAGTGTTCTCGCTGAAGGGCCGGGAGGGAAGAGTGTTTCGATGGGTGCAATAAAGCTATCCGCTGAGCTCAGCGCCTTCATGGCGCGGCTCGGGCACGAGTTCGCAAACCCCGAGCTGCTGATCCGGGCGCTCACCCATGGGTCGATCTCATCCGCGACGCGTCCCGACAACCAACGGCTTGAATTCCTAGGTGACCGTGTTTTGGGCCTGGTGATCGCGGAGACGCTTTTGTCGGAAGACAAATCCGCGGCCGAGGGCGTGTTAGCCCCCCGCTTCAACGCGCTTGTGCGCAAGGAAACCTGCGCTGCCGTTGCGCGAGAAATTGATCTGGGCGCGGTTTTGAAGCTTGGTAAGTCCGAGATGGTATCGGGCGGTCGCCGCAAAGAGGCTTTGCTGGGCGACGCCATGGAAGCGGTGATTGCCGCCGTTTATCTCGATGGCGGTATCGAGGCCGCGCGAGGATTGATCCTGCGGTTCTGGTCGACACGTGTCACCAATGTCGAAGACGACGCCCGCGACCCCAAGACCGCCTTGCAGGAGCTGTTGCAATCGCGCGGGCAAACGCCGCCGAAATACGATATCATCAACCGCGACGGCCCCGACCACGCGCCGCAATTTACCATTGAAGCGCGCGCCGAAAGCGGGCAGAGCGCGCAGGCCGTGGCCGGATCAAAACGTCAGGCCGAGCAAGCCGCCGCCAAGGCGTTACTGGAAAGACTGGAACATGACTGAAGCCCCGACCCGCGCCGGATTTGTTGCCCTCATTGGCGAGCCGAATGCCGGGAAATCAACGTTGCTGAACCGCATGGTTGGCGCAAAAGTGTCCATCGTGACCCACAAGGTGCAGACCACCCGCGCGCGTATTCGTGGCGTCGCGATGGAAGGGCAATCGCAGCTGGTTTTCATCGACACCCCCGGCCTGTTCAAACCACGCCGCCGGCTGGATCGCGCCATGGTCGCGGCCGCATGGACCGGGGCGTCTGACGCCGACGTCGTCGTGATGATGGTGGAGGCGCATCGCGGCATCACCGAAGGCGTCACGGCCATTTTGGAAGGGCTGCCGGAACGGGTTGGCAAAGCCAAGGTGGCCCTTGCCCTGAACAAGATTGACCGCGTCAAGCCAGACGTTCTGCTGGGCCTGACGCAACAGTTGAACGAGGCCTACCCATTTGCGGAGACCTTCATGATCTCCGCTGAGAAGGGGCACGGCGTCGAGACATTGCGCCATTGGCTGGCCGCTGAGATGCCGGAAAGCCCGTGGCTATACCCGGAGGACCAGATTGCCGACCTGCCGATGCGCATGATCGCAGCTGAGATCACCCGCGAAAAGCTGACCCTGCGCCTGCATCAGGAACTGCCCTACCAGATGACCGTAGAGACCGAGAATTGGGAGGAACGCAAAGACGGCTCTGCCAAGATCGATCAAGTCGTCTACGTCGTGCGAGACGGGCATAAGGGCATCGTACTGGGCAACAAAGGTGAGACGATCAAGGCGGTCGGCAAGGCCGCCCGCGAGGAACTGGTCGAATTCCTGGGCCGCAAGATACACCTGTTTTTGCAAGTCAAAGTGCGCCCGAACTGGCTGGAAGAGAAAGAGCGTTACTCGGAGATGGGGCTCGATTTCAAAGACGGGAACGTATGACCCGGCTCACGGCTGAATTCTGGGTAAGTGCCTATCTGCGGCGGCTGCAACTGTCTGATATTCCTGCTTTTGTGACGTCCAAAGGGGACGCGACCGCAGGCGCTGTTCTGGTGAAGTTGAATTCGCTGGATGGGCAAGCTTGCTGCTACCAACGGTCCTTTGATTTGATGAGCGGCGAACGCGCCTGGGTGGTGTTGGCGCAGGGCGTTGAAGCCGATGTGGACGCCGCCCTGGCCAAGCAGCGCAGCTTTGACCCGGACCTTTGGGTGATTGAGGTGGAAGACCGAGAAGGGCGGCATCTTCTGGATGAACCGGGGTTGGCAGGATGAGCGCCTTTGGCGCGCATGAGGTTTTGCGCCGCGCTTGCGCGCGCCGCGATAATGAGGGGGCGCTGCCCCCTCAAACTCCCCCGGCATATTTCTGGCAAAAAGAAGCTCAGTGATGGAGTGGCGGGGGCAAGGGATATTGCTCTCGGTGCGGCGGCACGGTGAACATGCGGCCATTGTTGAGGTGTTTACCCGAGATCATGGGGTGCATGCCGGCGTGGTGCGGGGCGGGACGTCTCGCAAGCTGGCCCCTGTCTTGCAGCCCGGCGCGCAGCTGGATGTCAGTTGGCGGGCGCGGCTACAAGACCATTTGGGGGCATTTACCGTTGAGCCGGTCAAGTCCCGGGCGGCGCAGGTGATGGGGGACAGGCAGGCCTTGGCGGGGCTGAATGCCGTCTGCGGCCTTCTGTGTTTTGCCTTGGGCGAACGCGACCCGCATCCGGAGCTGTACGACCAGAGTTTGGACCTGTTTGATCGGCTCGGCAGCGATCCCGCCTGGCCACTGGCCTACATGTTTTGGGAATTGGCGCTGCTGGAAGAGCTGGGCTTCGGGCTGGACCTGGAGAGCTGCGCGGTCACCGGGGAAACCCAGGAGCTAACATTTGTCTCGCCCAAATCGGGGCGGGCGGTGTCGGCAAAGGGGGCTGGCGCATGGGCCGATAGATTGTTGCCATTGCCGCCGGCATTGCGGGGGCTTTTTGGTCAGAACGCCATGGATGAGGTGCCGGCAGGGATGCGCGTGACGGGCCACTTTCTGGAGGCGTGGATGGCTCCGTCCCTCGGCAACAAGCCCGTGCCTGCGGCGCGGCAGAGGTTGGTAGATGTGCTGACCTCCGGCTAGGTCTATTCGACCTCGAATTCCATTTTTTCGCCCTCGGCGGTGCTGAGGATCAGGTGTATGCCGGAGACCTCGGACAGGGTCATGTCTGACAAGGTTTTGAAATAGAGGCTTTCGGCGTCCAGATCGGGGCAGGCCCTTTTCGTGGATAGGATTGGCCCAGCTTTGAACCATGGGTAAGGGACTTCCTGGATGGCGGAATAGCTGTTGCAGGGGCCTTGGCCCGCAATCTTCCCTTCCTCGGGGAAGGTGATCGTCGCACGGGCGGGGAAGGGCTCGCCATTGATCGACCTCAGCGTAAATACCTTTTCGGCTGCCCCGTGGCCGGTCAGCGTTTCATCGCCCTGGCAAAAGCCAAGAAAGAGGGGAAGGAGCAGGGCCGCACGTATCATCCGCCCTTCCTAGCAAGGATTGGATCAGCCCAAAAGGCGGCGGGCGATCACTTGTGCCTGAATTTCGGCGGCGCCCTCGAAGATGTTGAGGATACGTGCGTCGCACAGGATGCGGCTGATCTTGTATTCCAGCGCGAAGCCGTTGCCCCCGTGGATTTGCAACCCGTTATCGGCGCAAGACCATGCGACACGTGCGCCGAGCAGCTTGGCCATGCCGGCCTCAAGGTCGCAGCGGCGGTCATTGTCCTTCTCGAAGGCGGAGAAGTAGGTCAACTGACGGGCCACCATGGTTTCCACGGCCATCATGGCCAGCTTGCCGGAAACACGGGGGAAATTGATCAGGCTCTTGCCGAATTGCTTGCGGTCCTGGGCGTATTGCATCGACACGTCCAGGGCGGAGGCTGCGACGCCCAGCGCACGGGCGGCGGTCTGGATGCGCGCGGATTCAAAGGTTTGCATCAGTTGTTTGAAGCCCTGGCCTTCTACGCCGCCCAAAAGGTTCTCGCCTTTGACTTTGAAATTGTCGAAGGCCAGCTCGTACTCCTTCATGCCGCGATAGCCCAAGACCTCGATCTCGCCGCCGGACATGCCGTCGGTCGGGAAGGGGGCCTCGTCCGTACCGGGGGTCTTTTCGGCCAGAAACATCGACAGCCCTTTGTAGTCAGAGGTGTCGGGATCGGTGCGGGCGAGCAGGGTCATGACCTGCGTTCGGGCTGCGTGGGTGATCCACGTTTTGTTGCCGGTGATGGTGTAGTCTTCGTTGGATTTGACGGCGCGGGTTCTCAGGGAACCGAGGTCGGAGCCGGTGTTTGGCTCGGTGAACACGGCTGTTGGCAGCGTTTCGGCGGAGGCCAGCTGCGGCAGCCACTTTTGCTTTTGTTCCTCGGTGCCGCCGCACAGGATCAATTCGGCAGCGATCTCTGACCGGGTGCCCAGCGAGCCTACGCCGATATAGCCGCGCGACAGCTCTTCCGAGACGACGCACATGGCCGTCTTGGACATGCCGAAGCCGCCATATTCTTCCGGGATGGTGAGGCCAAAGACGCCGAGCTCAGCCATTTCCTCGATGATCTCCATCGGGATGAGTTCATCTTTGAGATGCCAGTCATGGGCGTGAGGCTCGACCTTGTCGAGGGAGAAGCGGCGGAATTGCTCGCGGATCATCTCCATCTCGTCATCCAAGCCGGTATTGCCGACCGTGGCATTGGCAGCTTGTTCCTGCATCAATTCGACCAGCCGCGTGCGGGCGGCTTGGGTGTTGCCGGACTGGGTCAGAGCCATAACGGATGGGTTCATCATCGCGCGTTGGTCGTCCTGGGTCAGTCCCATATCTTGCGGGCGCAGCATTTCGCCTTGAGACATCGGGATGCCGCCGTAGATCTGCCAGAGGTATTCGCCAAACGCGATCTGGTGGATCAGCTGCTCGGCCTCGCCAAACTTGCCGTCAGCCTGCAGTTTTTCGGCCCAGTTTTGCATTTGTTGTAGGGCTTGCGCGTATGTGGCGAGCCAAGCCAAGCCATGGGCGGCAGTCTGGTTTTCCTCAAGCAAAGCAGCGGAAACGCGTCCGTCCTTTGTCAGAAGCGCCGCCACTTTGGCTTTCGCGGTCGCCAGCAATTCATTCACGGCCGGAACGGCGGCCGAGGTGTGCGTCAGCAGGTCCGAGATGACCAAAGGTTGTACGCCCGTCATTGTGATATCCTGCCCGTCATGTGCCATGTTCGAATCCCTAAACTCGCTTGAGATTGTTCTAGCCATTGTGCGAGTGCAGCGCAATTATAATTCGCGAAACATCCGTTGAGTGAATTAAAATGTCGCAGGCCGATTTCTGATGCGGAGGCCCGCGCCGCGTTATACTACCACGGTATGGAGCTTTTGCTGAGCAGCTACGGGGCAAGCACAATACTGGCCGCAGTGTCCATTGCCTTCGTCGCGGGCGCAATCAAAGGGGTTGTCGGGTTTGCAATGCCGACGATCATGATCTCGGGGCTGGCGTCGTTCATGTCGCCGGAACTGGCTTTGGCGGGTCTAATCTTGCCCACGCTTGTCACCAACGGGATGCAGGCTTTGCGACAGGGCATCGCCGCCGCTTGGGGGTCGATAAAGAAATTCCGGGTGTTCCTGAGCGTCGGACTGGTGATGCTGCTGCTCAGCGCGCAATTGGTCCGCATCCTACCTACGCATTGGCTGTTTCTTGGGATCGGGCTTCCGATCACCGTTTTCACTGCGAGCCAGTTGTTTGGCTGGAGGCCTGCCTCAATCATCCGCAACGTCCGGGCCGAGGCGGCGGTTGGCGCTTTGGCGGGTTTTGTCGGCGGAATGTCAGGAGTTTGGGGACCCCCAACCGTGGCCTACCTGACGGCGATCGAGACCCCAAAGAAGGAACATCTGCGCATTCAGGGCGCGATTTACGGACTTGGAGCGACGGCTCTATTCCTAGCACATCTGCAATCCGGGGTGATCCGTGCGGAGACGTTGCCGCTATCCGTGGGGTTGGTTGTTCCAGCCGTCCTGGGAATCTGGGTGGGTTTTCAAGTTCAAGACCGCATCAATCAGGAGCTTTTTCGCAAAGTCACGCTTTGGGTGCTGCTCCTGGCGGGATTGAACCTTCTGCGACGCGGTTTGGCGGGCTAGCTTGTCAGGGACACCCCGTCGCAAACTCCTGCAAGCTGCGGTAGCAGCGCGGGGTCAACCACCTGGAAGGTCACGCTGTAAAGCGTCCTGAACCCTTTTCTCGCCTCAAAGGTCCACGTGCCTTCCACGAACTCGTAAGGGTGCTCGAACTCAAAGAAATTGAGATTTGAGCCCTTGGGCGTCATGTTGGCCGTCCAGCTGTCTTGGGTCAGCTCAGACCCAATGAAGGGCGGATGCGTGACGGTGATGCGGACATTGTTCAACACCCTCGGCGCAACCGGTCGCATGTCCACCCCCAGAGCCAGGCCTTTGACCAGCGGGATGGTTTGGGTTTCCGCAACGATCTTTTGCCAGTCCTGCCGGACCTGCACCGTGCCGGTTGCGGTATCTGGCGCCGCAATCGTCTCGTCCGTATCCGAACCGCAGACAAGTCCGAACTTCAGGTCCTGAACGCGGGTTTGGTCAAACGAAACGCCCGCCGCCATGACTGGCAGCGGGACAAAAATCATTGATATCAGGAGCTTGTTAGCCAATCGCCGCCGCTTTCACATCAGCGTCAATATGGGGCAGATATTGTTCGAAATTGGCGGAAAACATATCCACCAGCTTTGCTGCCTGACGGTCATACGCCTCCGGATTGTCCCAGGTGCGGCGCGGATCCAGGATCACATCAGCGACCCCTTCTGCGGAGACAGGTACATCAAATCCGAAATTGGCGTCCCTTCGGAATTCCCCTTTGTTCAAGGAGCCGTCCAACGCTGCGCTTAGCAATGCGCGAGTGGCGCGGATTGGCATGCGGGAGCCTGTGCCGTAAGCCCCGCCGGTCCAACCCGTGTTGACCAGCCAGCATGTCGAGCCGTGTTTGGCGATCTTTCCCTGCAGCAGCTTGCCATACACTTCCGGACGACGGGGCATGAAGGGCGCGCCGAAGCAGGTGGAGAATGTGGGCTCAGGCTCGGTCACGCCGCGTTCGGTGCCTGCAACCTTGGAGGTGAAGCCGGACAGGAAGTGATACATGGCCTGCGCAGGGGTCAGCCGCGCAATGGGGGGCAACACACCGAACGCATCGCATGTCAGCATGATGATATTCTTGGGGTGCCCGCCCAGCGCGGTTTCTGACGCGTTAGAGATGTAGTGCAGCGGGTAAGCGCAGCGCATGTTTGCGGTCAAGCTGTCATCCTCAAAATCGAGCTCTTTGGTCTCCGGGTCGAAAACCATATTCTCGATGACCGTGCCGAATTTCTCCGTGGTGGCGAAGATCTCGGGCTCTGCTGTCGGCGACAGGTTGATGGTCTTGGCGTAGCAACCGCCTTCAAAGTTGAAGGAGCCGCGGTCCGACCAGCCGTGTTCATCGTCGCCAATCAACGTGCGGGACGGTTCCGCCGACAAGGTGGTTTTCCCGGTGCCTGACAATCCGAAGAAGATGGCGGTATCCGCCGGATTGCCGGGCGCGTGGTTGGCCGAGCAATGCATGGGCATGATGCCCTTTTCAGGCAGCAAATAATTGAGAAGGGAGAAGACCGACTTCTTGTTCTCACCGGCATAGGCCGTGCCGCCGATCAGGATCAGCTTTTTGTCGAAATGCATCGCGATCACGGTCTCGGAGCGGCAGCCATGCTTGTCCGCATCCGCTTTGAAGCTCGGGCAGTTGATAATGGTGAATTCGGGGATGAAGCTTTCCAGCTCGGAGGCCTCCGGGCGGCGCAGCATGTGGCGGATGAAGAGGCCATGCCAAGCCAGTTCCGTCACCACCCGGACGTCAAGTCGCTGCGACGGGTCCGCCCCGCCAAACAGGTCTTGCACGTAGTAGTCTCGGCCTTTCATGTGGGCCAGCATATCGGCGTGGAGCACATCAAACTTGTCCGCATCCATCGGCGCGTTGTTGTCCCACCAGATCGAGTTTTCAACGCTTGGTGTTCGGACCACAAACTTGTCTTTGGGGGACCGCCCCGTATGGGCGCCGGTGGTAACCAGGAAAGCGCCTCCTTTTCCCAAGGTGCCTTCGCCATTTTTGAGAGCGGTCTCGATCAGGGCAGGTTCCAGATAGTTGTAGTACACGTCTCCAAGTCCGGTGATGCCTTGGGTGTCCAGCGTGTGAGCTGGGTTAACGCGTCCGTGTGTCATGGAATGCTCCTGTCGCGGGGGGTCCAATCCCCGCCGGTCAGTTGTCACGCAGAGGGCCAATACCGCGTGTCGCCGCTGCAGTGCGGCGTGTCTCAGGTATACCAACAGGCAATTGTGCTTGGAACCGGCAAGAGCACCATAGTTAGCGTTATCATGGGGGCATAGCCCTGCGAATTGTGCGGCAAATTAGTCAAACATTAGGGATGAAATGGCCAAATTGACTCATGTCAGCGGTGATTCGGAACAAAATCATTGATTCTTAGGGGGTCTCAGCGGATGGTATGAAAAAAATAAAAATGAAAACGAGCAGTACAAAGGGTTTCCCCATGTCAAAGATTGCGTTGGTGGACGACGACAGGAATATCCTGACGTCGGTACAGATGACTCTGGAGGCCGAGGGCTTCGAGGTTGAAACATATAATGACGGGCAAAGCGCACTGGATGCATTCTCCCGCAAAATGCCTGACATGGCAGTGTTGGACATCAAGATGCCTCGTATGGACGGCATGGATCTGTTGCAGCGCCTGCGGCAGAAATCCGAAGTACCCGTTATTTTCCTGACATCCAAAGACGACGAGATCGACGAAGTGCTCGGCCTGCGCATGGGTGCAGATGACTACGTCCGCAAACCATTCTCGCAGCGGCTGCTTGTCGAACGCATCCGGGCAATCTTGCGCCGCAAAGATGCCATTGCGAAAGACGATGCTGGTGAGGGTGAAGTCGCGCAGACAATGGTGCGCGGTGATCTGGTCATGGACCCGCTGCGCCACACCGTATCGTGGAAAGGCAACGACGTGTCGTTGACTGTCACCGAATTCCTGCTGTTGCAGGCTTTGGCGCAGCGTCCCGGGTTTGTGAAATCGCGCGACCAGCTGATGGACGTGGCCTATGACGATCAGGTCTATGTGGACGACCGCACCATCGACAGCCACATCAAACGTTTGCGCAAAAAGATGCGGACGGCGGATGATGAATTCTCCGCAATTGAGACGCTGTACGGCATCGGATACAGATACAACGAAGAATAAGAACCGTAGTTAGGCGTTGGGGATAGCAGTGGCGAACGTAAGACCTTCGGGTAGTGCCGAGCTGGAAATGGGTGAAGACTGGACGGATGAACATGTCTCCGTCGAGGCTGAACTGCAGTCCAGCCGGGAAAAGCGTAACTTCATTTCGCTGAACCGCTCGCCTCTGGCGCGTAAGATCATCACATTCAATCTGCTGGCACTGGTTATTCTGGTGGCAGGCGTGCTTTTCCTGAACCCGTTCCGCGACAGCCTTGTCGCACAACGCGAAGCGGGCCTGGTGTCCGAAGCCGAATTGATCGCGGATGTATTTGAAGCCCGCTTGGCTGGCGCTGCCGCGGCCAACCTGTCGGCTGGTGACGGTCTGGCTGCCGAGCAAACTCTGGCTGGATTGGACCTTTCGCCCGGCGTCGAAGTTTACGTATTTTCCGCCGACGAAACGCTTATTGCCAACACATTAGGGGTTGAGCGCGAAACTTTGGCTGGCACGGAAGCCCTGCAGCCCGACAATGACAGCACGATCATCACAAATTTCCTGAATTCCGTGTGGGACACCGTTTCCGGCATCTTTGGCCCGGCGGAGATCAATATGCCCAGCGTCAACGGCGAAGAAGAAGCGCGTCGACTGCTGGCAACCGCGCTGGAAGGGGAGACCCAAGTGCGCAGTGGCCTGGATGGGGCCGGCGGCAGCATATTCTCCGTAGCTACACCTATCGAACTGGCCGACGGCACCGTCGGTGTTATTGCCCTTACAACGGTAGCCGGTCAGATAGACCAACTTGTTCGCGTCGAGCGTGAACAGGTCTTGCAGATGTTTGTCATCGCTATTCTGGTCTCGATCGGACTGAGCCTCGTGCTTGCCTCCACCATTGCCAACCCGCTGTCAGACCTCGCGGCAGCGGCTGAGCTTGGTCGGGACAAGAACGCCCGCAAGGTCAGCCCTTCGAGGGTGCGTATTCCTGACCTGACCGCGCGGCCCGATGAAATCGGACGCCTGTCAGGGGCCATGCGTGGCATGGTGTCTGCGCTTTATGAACGGATCGACGCGAACGAACAATTTGCCGCCGACGTCGCGCATGAAATCAAAAACCCGCTGGCATCGCTGAGGTCGGCCGTCGGCACGCTTCACGTGGCCAAAACGGATGAGCAACGCGGACGTTTGCTGGAAGTCATTGAACATGACGTGCGCCGTCTGGACCGCCTTGTCAGCGATATCTCGAACGCGTCGCGGCTGGATAGCGAATTGGTCAAAGAGGATGAAGAGCCGTTCGACCTGATGAAGATGCTCAACAACCTGACTGAATACCTCGGGCAGCAGGCGGGCGAAAAGGGTGTCGAATTCATTCGTGACGTCCCGAATGAACCGATTATCATTCACGGTCTGGAAGCGCGGCTGGCGCAAGTGTTTGTAAACTTAATCACCAACGCCACATCGTTCTGCGAAGATGGCGATGCCGTTCGTATCTGGGCCCGCCGCCGCGATAACCGCGTTTTGGTGGTCGTAGAGGATACCGGCCCCGGCATCCCGGAGCAGGCCCTGAACAAAGTGTTCAACCGCTTCTATTCGGAACGGCCCGAGCAACAATTCGGCAACCACTCTGGCCTTGGGCTTGCGATCTCGAAGCAAATTATCGAAGCGCATGGCGGCGTAATCTGGGCGGAAAACATTCGCCCGACCGACGCGGATGTCACCTCCGAGCCGCTGGGCGCCCGATTTGTTGTCGGACTGCCGACCTGATGGGAATGCGCTCGCATCCTTCGGGATGTGAATTCCTCGGCGGGACGGCCTGATGCCAACGGATCACACCGAACCTTATCATGCGACCGCCGTAAGTATTGACGGTGCCGCGGTCCTTATGACGGGTGCGTCGGGATCAGGTAAATCCAGCCTCGCGTTGCAATTGATTGCGATCGGCGCAGGGCTCATCGCTGATGATCAATGCGACCTCTTTTCCGAGGGCGGCGCGCTTTGGGTCAGAAAACCCCGCGCGCTGCCAGCCCTGATCGAGGCGCATGGCATCGGACTGTTACCCGCGCCGCTCGCCCCGCCCGCGAAGGTGCGGTTGATCGTCGATATGGACTGCCGGTCAGAGCAGCGATTGCCCGAGGATCACGTGCGCAGATTGATGGGTCATGACATCAAGATGATCAAGAAAATCGACGGAAGCCATTTTCCCGCCGCGATTTCGCTGTATCTTAGGGGGATGTAGCAAGTTAGCCGATTGCGATGCCCGTGGACCGAAATGACCCGACCCAACCAATCGTTCTTGTCACCGGCCCATCCGGGGCGGGCAGGGCTACGGCAATCAACGCGCTGGAAGATCTGGGTTTTGAGGCAATTGACAACCTGCCGCTATCCTTGATCCCTCGGTTGCTGGCGGGCCCGAGATTGGATCACCCCCTTGCCTTGGGTCTGGACGTTCGAAACAGGGATTTCACTCCTGACGCGGTTTCAGGTGTCATGGACCAACTCTCCGCCAATCCCGATGCCGAGGGTCATTTGCTGTTTGTCGACGCGGATGTAGATACATTGATCCGGCGGTATTCCGAGACACGGCGCCGGCACCCGCTGTCGGCCGACAGCAAGCCCCGAGACGGGATCGAGCAGGAGCTACGCCTTTTGGAGCCGCTGAAATCCCGCGCGGATATCTTGATTGATACGTCTGAGCTGACGCCGCATGACCTGCGGGCGGAGCTGGTGAAATGGTTCGCCTCTGACGACAGTGGTGCGATGACGGTGACCGTCGAGTCGTTTTCCTACAAACGGGGTCTGCCGCGCGGCGCGGATCTGGTTTGGGATTGCCGATTTCTGAACAATCCGCACTGGGAGGAAACTCTGCGCCCAAAGAACGGAACCGATGAAGACGTGGCCTCTTATGTCCGCGCGGATCCGCGTCACGGCGCTTTTATGGCCCAACTCAATGACATGGCCGATCTTTTGCTGCCCGCGTTCCGCGATGAGGGGAAATCACATTTGGCCATATCCATCGGATGTACCGGAGGGCAACACAGGTCTGTTGCCGTGGCGGAAGAATTTGGCAAATCCCTTGCAAATAAGGGTTGGCAGGTGTCTATAAGGCATCGGGAAATAGAGAGGCGCCGGGCGGGGGATAGCTAGGTGCAAAGCTGGACAAAAGCGGCGTAGCCCAGAGGGCTGCGTTAAGGGGACCAAATCGGGTGATAGGAATAGTGATCGTCGCACATGGTGGGCTGGCAAGAGAGTATCTTGCAGCCGTAGAGCATGTGGTTGGCAAACAAAGCGGCATCCGCGCGATCACCATTGAAGAGAACCACGACCGCCCCTCCAAACAAACCGAGATTTGCGCCGCTGCGGATGACGTGGACACGGGCGACGGCGTTGTGGTGGTCACCGACATGTTTGGCGGCTCCCCCTCCAACCTTTCCCTGCAGGCCTGCGCCCCGCAGAACCGCCGCATCCTGTACGGGGCAAACTTGCCCATGCTGATCAAGCTGGCCAAATCTCGGAACCTGGATGTGCCGCAGGCCGTTGACTCCGCCATGGACGCCGGACGAAAGTACATTAACAGTTTTAGCGGGTTGGCCACAGATGGCTGAGCGGCAATTGAAAATTATCAACGAAAAGGGGCTTCATGCCCGCGCGTCAGCGAAGTTTGTCGAAGTGGTTGAAGAGTTTGACGCCTCAGCAAAAGTGACAAAAGACGGTATGGACGTGTCTGGTGACAGCATTATGGGCCTCCTCATGCTTGCAGCATCGCGGGGGACGTCAATCGACGTCGTGACTGAGGGAGCGCAGGCCGATGCACTGGCTGATGCACTTGAGGCCCTTGTGGCCGACAAGTTTGGCGAAGACTTCTGAGCGCGTAGTCAGACCATGACCGACACCCAACATGTGGACAAAAAGCCTGAGGAGATCACACCAGATCATCCCGAATACGTGGCATATGACCGCCGCAACCTGTCCTATGCCAACACCTTTACCAACCCTTTCAAACGGTTGGCCATCCAGACGCTGGAATTGTTCACCGGCAAACTGCACCTCCTGTACCTGATCCGCAAATTTGAGCGGGGCGGTGTCCAGTTCGGCCAGGGGTTTTGGAAAGACGCGCTGGACGTGATGGGGATCGAGCTTCAGACCCCCGATCAACAACTTCAGCGTATCCCCAAAACCGGCCCGGTCATCATTGTTGCCAACCATCCGCATGGCCTGGTCGACGGTATGGTGCTGGCGGAAACGATTGGCCGGGTGAGAACGGACTACAAAATATTGACCCGTTCGTTGCTGACTGGCGTGAACGCCATCGACCAATTCATGATCCCGGTCCCATTTCCGCATGAAGAAGACGCGTTGCAGCAAAACCTCGAGATGCGCCGCAAGGCAATGGAACATTTGAAGGACGGCGGGGTCATCGTGCTCTTCCCGTCAGGCGTTGTCGCCGCCTCTGAAACGTGGTTCGGCCCCGCCATTGAAAAAGAGTGGAACCCGTTCACCGCAAAGATGATCCAACGCTCCGGCGCAGCTGTGGTCCCGATCTTTTTCCCGGGCCAGAATTCACGGGCCTATCAGATTGCCAACCAGATATCGCCGACGCTGCGGCAGGGATTGCTGATTTACGAGGTTCGGCATGCCCTCTACAAACCCCAGGCGCCGGTCGTCGGAGAACCCTTTGACGCGGAAGAAGTCAAACAGTGGTCATCCAACCCGCGCGGGTTTGTGGCCTGGCTCAGAGAGCAAACTTTGGCGTTGAAGTCGCAGGTGAAAAAATAGGCTACCTGGTCGGGACCGGCGGATCCTGCCGGTAATCATAAAAGCCACGTTGCGTTTTGCGGCCCAGCCAACCGGCCTCCACATATTTGGTGAGTAACGGGCATGGCCGGTACTTCGTGTCCGCCAGCCCATCATGCAACACGTTCATGATCGCCAGACATGTATCCAAACCAATGAAGTCGGCAAGCTCTAGCGGCCCCATGGGGTGGTTGGTCCCCAGCTTCATCGCACTATCGATTGACGACACATTCCCGACGCCTTCGTACAGCGTGTAGACAGCCTCGTTGATCATCGGCATGAGGATCCTGTTTACGATGAAGGCCGGAAAATCCTCCGCTGATGCGGCTGTTTTGCCCAAACGCTCGACCACGCCGAGGCATGTTTTGTAGGTCTGCTCATCTGTTGCGATGCCCCGGATCAGTTCCACCAATTGCATGATCGGCACAGGGTTCATGAAGTGAAAGCCCATGAATTTCTCTGGGCGATCGGTGCGCGACGCCAGCCGCGTGATCGAGATTGACGACGTATTAGACGTCAGAATCGTGTCGGGCAACAGATGAGGCAGCAGATCGTCGAAGATCGCATTTTTGACCGTTTCACGTTCGGTAGCTGCTTCGATGATGAGGTCAGTTGGACCAACTTCAGACAATTTTAGGGTTGTCGAGATACGCGACAGCGTTTCCTTGCGGTCTTGCTCAGAAATTTTTTCGCGGCTGACCTGGCGTGTCAGATTGGCGTCAACAAGACTGACCGCCTTGTCGAGCGCATCCTGGGAGATATCGCTCATGATGACTTGATACCCCGCCAATGCAAAGACATGGGCGATGCCGTTGCCCATCTGACCTGCTCCGACAATCCCGACTTTGTTGATCTCCATTGGTCTGGCCTTTGCAGAAATTTATGGGCGAATGCCCGCACAGGATAGGCCGCGGCCCTGCAGGGGTACAAGGGGCCGTATCCGCTAAAAGTTTTGGTAAAATCGCAGTTTAGCAATTTCGAAACCCGTGATGCGCACATTCGGCTTGTGTGAGTCTAAGGAGGTGGGAAATGGCCTATGAAAGACCGGGCGAAAGCCCGATAAATTACCAGCAATGCCGATACGGCAACTCGAAACTTCTATTTCGGGGGCCGAAAGGAAATACGAAACAGAAATTCATGGCCTTCATTGGAGGCACCGAAACCTACGGGAAATACATTCTCCAGCCGTTCCCCAATCTGATCCAGAACCAGTTGGGCATGCCCTGCCTGAATTTCGGTGCGGTCAATGGGGGTGTTGATGCTTTCGCCAATGACGACAGCATCTTGTCGATCTGCAGCAGGGCCCGGGTTACCGTTGTTCAGGTTATGGGCGCGCATAATATGTCAAATAGGTTCTATTCCGTTCACCCGCGCCGAAACGACCGGTTTCTGAAAGCCTCGACGCTGATGCGTACGATATTTCGTGAGGTTGATTTCACGGAATTCGCGTTCACACGGCATCTGCTGACCACTTTAAAGACGTTGTCCCCGGATAAGTTTGAGGTGTTGGAACAGGAACTCAAGGCCGCGTGGCTAGCCCGGATGGAACTGCTGCTTAGCAAGATATCCGGGAAGGTCGTCCTTTTGTGGGTGTCCGAAGAACCACCTTCGGATCCGAAGCGAGAACGCGATCTGGGGAAGGACCCGCTATTTGTGGATCGGACGATGATCGCCGGGCTGAGAGAGTTGGTCAGCGACTACGTGGAGATTGTTGTTCCACGCGACATCATTGATCAAGGAACCGAAGGGATGTTGTATCCTGAACTTGAGGCTGCGGCAGCGCGGGAAATGTACGGCCCCGGTCTGCACCGCATGATTTCTGATCGATTGGTGTCGGTACTCAGTTAGCTTGTGACCAAAAAAGAGGGCCCCGCATTTGCGAGGCCCTCTTTGAATTGTTCGTTGATTGCTTACAGCTTTTCGATCAGCTCAGGGACCGCATCGAACAGGTCAGCGACCAATCCGTAATCGGCGACTTGGAAGATCGGTGCTTCCTCGTCTTTGTTGATCGCAACGATGACCTTCGAGTCTTTCATCCCAGCAAGGTGTTGAATGGCGCCAGAGATGCCGACAGCGACATAAAGGTCCGGAGCTACAACTTTGCCGGTTTGACCAACTTGCCAGTCGTTCGGTGCATAGCCTGAGTCGACAGCTGCGCGAGATGCGCCAACAGCGGCGCCCAACTTGTCTGCCAGTTTTTCGATCAGTGCGAAGTCTTCCTCGGACCCCACACCACGACCGCCGGACACGACCACGCCAGCAGATGTCAGTTCTGGACGATCAGACTCGGCCACTTTGTCAGCAACCCATTCGGACAAGCCGGGGTTCCCGGCGGCGCCGATCTTTTCGACCGAGGCGGACCCGCCCATCTCTGCGGCATCAAAGGTAGATGTCCGGAAGGATACGACCTTTTTGGCTTCGTCCGATTTGACTGTTTGGATCGCGTTACCCGCATAGATCGGGCGCTCAAATGTTGAGCCATCCACAACACCGGACACGTCGGTCATGACCATGACATCAAGCAAGGCCGCGACGCGGGGCATGATGTTTTTCGCGTCTGTGGTGGCAGGGGCCACGATGTGTTCGTAGTCACCTGCGAGTGACACGATCAGATCAGCGGCAGGTTCCGCCAACCGCTTGCCGTAGATTGCGTCCTCAGCACAGAGCACTTTCGCAACACCCGAGATCTTGGCGGCTTCATCCGCCGCGGCCGAACAGGTCGCGCCGATGCACAGCACATGAATGTCACCCAGCGGGGCAGAGGCGGTCACGGCAGATGCAGTTGCGTCAACCGCCAGTTCGCCGTCATTGACTTCGGCCAAAAGAAGAACAGCCATTAGATAACCCCCGCTTCGTCTTTGAGTTTCGTGACCAGCTCTTCGACAGAGCCGACTTTCACGCCAGCTTTGCGCGCCTCAGGCTCCGCCGTGCCAACAATGCTCAATCGTGCCGCCGCGTCCACGCCGTAATCAGCGGGCGTTTTTTCGTCCAAAGGCTTTTTCTTCGCCTTCATGATGTTTGGCAGCGACGCATAGCGTGGCTCGTTCAAACGCAGATCGACAGTGACAACCGTTGGCATGTTCACTTTGATCGTTTGCAGACCGCCATCTACTTCGCGGGTCACAACGGCTTTGTCGCCGTCAATGTCCAGTTCGGATGCGAATGTCGCCTGGCTCCAACCCATCAATGCTGACAGCATCTGGCCGGTGGCGTTCATGTCGTTGTCAATCGCTTGCTTGCCACACAGCACGAGGCCGGGCTGTTCTTCGTCGACAACTGCCTTCAGCAGTTTGGCGACGGCAAGCGGTTCGATGTCGTTGTGTACGTCTTCGGCGGCGACGATCAGGATCGCGCGGTCCGCGCCCATTGCCAATGCCGTGCGCAGTGTTTCCTGGTTTTGCTTCACGCCGATTGAAACTGCGACAACCTCTTCGGCTTTGCCGGCCTCTTTCAAACGAATTGCCTGCTCGACGGCGATTTCGTCGAACGGGTTCATCGACATTTTTACGTTAGCAAGATCGACACCGCTGCCGTCCGCTTTGACGCGGACTTTGACGTTATAATCGATCACGCGTTTGACGGGTACGAGGACCTTCATCAGCGGTATCTCCCAAAGTAAGTGTGCCGGTGGTGGCACGCCAAGGTGTTCAGCTTCCAATTAGCGGAGCGACGACTCGGAAAACAGGACAAAATCGACGCAGGCTGGCATTCTGACGCCGCGTTCGTGAAATTCCAATCGATTTTTTCACGATCTTAGTGTGTTACCGCTACCGATTTGCGCCCGGCACCCACAGGACATCGTCTTTGCCGTCATTGTTGGCGATCCTCGAGGCCACGAAGAACCAATCGCTCAGCCTGTTGAGGTATTTGACCGCCGCCTCGTTGACCGATTCCATCGTTGCCAGCTCTACCGTCAACCGTTCTGCCCGACGCGAAACCGTTCGGCAGACATGCAGGTGCGCCGCCAAGGGCGACCCACCGGGCAAAATGAAGGAGCGCAGCGGCTGAAGCGCCGCATTCATGGCGTCAATCTCACTTTCGAGCCGGGCAACCTGCGCTTCGGTGACGCGAAGTGGCGTGTATTCAGCCTCGGCGTCTTTTGCCATGTCCGGGCGGCAAAGATCGGCACCAAGATCAAAAAGGTCGTTTTGAATGGCCGCCAGTTGGGTGTCCATGTCACCAGATGCATGAAGCCTCGCAACGCCGACCGCGGCATTCGCTTCGTCAACCGTGCCATAGGCGGTCACGCGCATCGAGTGTTTGGCCACACGTGCACCGTTGCCCAGTGCCGTTTCTCCCGCGTCGCCGGTTTTGGTGTAGATCTTGTTAAGCACAACCATGGATTAAGCTCCCCCCATGCGACGGAAAAATACGAAGGCCAGGATCAAAGCTACTGCAATCGCTTGCCCGTAGATACGATATCGCATGATCTTGTTGGCGTGTTTGCGGTTGAAATCCCCGCCCTTTGCGAAGCCACCGATGCCCAGCAGCAAAATGCACAGCACCGCAATGCAGGCGATTGCCACGACAATGAAAAGCGGATCGTTGGCCATGTTGGTCCCCTCATTTCTGTTCAACGCTGCATCTAGCGGGATTGGCGCAAAAAGCGAACTCAAATTTCTACAGAGCTAGAACTTCGCAATGATCCAATCCAGGGCCCGCGTCGGCAGCAACCGCCTGAGCGCCCCCATGACATAGGTTGGCGTTGTCACGAAGTAACGCGGTTTGGGGCGGGAGGATTCGAGCGCATGGATAAGCTTTGCACTGACCGCAGATGCGGGCAGTTCGAATGCGTCAGGGCCGCGGTCTTCATAGAGCCGCTTGATCAGTGTCTCTTCATATTTTTCACGCAGCGGCGACGCTTCCCAGTCAATCCACTTCTCAAAATGCGGAATGGAATTCGCCCTGATTTTCGACGTAACTGGCCCGGGCTCAATCAAGATGACCTCGATAGGCGTGTCACGCAGTTCAATCCGAAGGGTGTCCGTCAGCCCCTCCATCGCAAATTTTGTGGCATTGTACGCGCCGCGCCATTTCAAAGCCACAAAACCCAGCACCGACGAACAGTTCAGGATACGGCCATGCCCCTGCGCCCGCATGACGGGAAGCACCTGCCTGCTCAATTCGTGGTAGCCAAAAAGGTTGGTTTCAAAAATTGCCCTCAGCGCGTCAGTTGGAAGGTCTTCAACCGCGCCGGGCACGCCATATGCCCCGTTGTTGAACAAAGCGTCCAACGTGCCGCCGGTACGTTTGAGGCATTCGGCGACGGCCACCTCAATGCTGGCATGGTCAGTGTAGTCGAGCACGAAGCTCTCCAGGCCTTCGTCTTGAAGGCGGGCGCAGTCGTCCGGGTTGCGACAGGTGGCAAATACCTGCCATCCGCGTGCGTGAAGCGTTTTCGCCGCGTCATAGCCGATGCCCGATGAGCAACCCGTTATCAGGATGGATTTTTGTGTCATGCCGATTGGCTAGGCCAAGCTGGGTCGCATTGCAAAGCAGAACTTACTGGGCGTCCCGCTCGATGAACTTGGCCGACATGAAGGCTTCGATGCCGGTCTCCAGAATATAGACCTTGGCCCAACCGTTATCGAGCAGTTCCATCACCTCGGCGCTTTCTCCGCGTCGCGTCCGACCAAGCACCGCTGCCTGCGTGGATGCACCAGCGCGCAGGTTGACGGTCGATCCGGTGACACGCCAAATCTCGCCCACACCACTGGTGTTTTCAACGGCTGCCGTGTCGGTCTCCGCGATAGGCTCCTGGGCGGTAGGGACTGGGCTTGGGGCGATGCTGGCCGCCTCTGCAACGGGGGCAAGGGTGCCATCAGTGGCCAAGCTTTCCACGCTTACGGCAGGCGCGGAAACGGAAACAACCTGAGCGCTCGCGTCTTCAGGTGTGACAACGGCGGGTGTGACTTCAATCTCGGCTACTGCATCTCCTGCAGGCTGAATCGCGTCTTCAGATGTTGATACTGCGACTTCTGGCGTCTCAATGTTTTCGACGGCGGCAGTCGCCTCGCCACGTTCGGGCGGCTCCCCGACGATAAGAAGCGTCATATACATAACGACGCAAAGGCAAGCGACCCACTTGAACACGATGTCCCCCAAAAAGACTTTTTCTGCAGACTGAGATTACTCCGATGACCGGCCCTGAAACTAGGGGGAATAATTTAGTCTCTTTGACCCATCACAGTGCTTTACCCCCGCAAAAGGCGCGGCTACACACAATCTATGTCTGACGAGACCGACGACCCCAAGATGAGCGACGCCAATATGGTGGAGCCGCTACGCCAAGCCATTGGCGAGCGGTATCTGCAATATGCGCTGTCGACCATTATGCACCGTGCATTGCCTGATGCGCGCGACGGTCTGAAGCCGGTGCATCGGCGAATCCTCTATGCGATGCGGGAGCTGCGGCTTGCATCTGGCGGCGGTTTCAGGAAGTCGGCAAAGATCTCCGGCGATGTGATGGGCAACTATCACCCGCATGGGGATGCTGCGATTTATGATGCCATGGCGCGGCTCGCGCAGGAATTTAACGTGCGCTACCCGCTGGTCGACGGACAAGGCAACTTTGGCAACATTGACGGCGATAACCCCGCAGCCGCGCGGTACACCGAAGCGCGCATGACGCCCTACGCTGAGGCTCTGCTGGATGGCCTCAATGAAAACGCGGTCGATTTTCGTGACAACTATGACGGGACCCTTCAAGAACCGGTGGTTCTTCCGGCAAGCTATCCGAACCTTCTTGCCAACGGCGCTGCGGGCATTGCGGTGGGGATGGCCACCAACATCCCACCGCACAACATTGAAGAGCTGATCAACGGATGCCTGCATCTGATCAAAGCACCCAATGCGCGCGACGAGACGCTACTGGACCATATCCCGGGGCCCGACTTTCCGACCGGCGGCATCATCGTTGAGCCGCGCGAGAATATTGCCGAAGCCTACCGCACCGGGCGTGGCGCATTCCGCCTGCGCTCGCGCTACGAGGTCGAGGATCTAGGACGGGGGCAGTGGCAGATCGTTGTCACCGAAATCCCCTATCAGGTTCAGAAGTCCAAGCTGATCGAAAAGATCGCAGAACTGATCCAAACCAAGAAAATCCCGATCCTTGCCGATGTACGCGACGAGTCGACCGATGACATCCGCCTGATCCTTGAGCCACGCTCCAAGAATGTCGACCCGGACGTGCTGATGGGCATGATGTTCCGCAATTCCGATCTGGAAACGCGGTTCTCGATGAACCTGAACGTGTTGATTGACGGGATGACGCCCAAGGTCTGCTCGTTGAAAGAGGTGCTGAGGGCGTTTCTTGATCACCGTCGCGAAGTTCTGGTGCGGCGCGCGCAGCATCGGTTGGAGAAGATCGACCACCGGCTGGAAGTGCTTGAAGGCTTTATCGTCGCCTTCCTCAACCTGGACCGCGTGATCGACATCATCCGTTATGATGACGACCCCAAAACCGCGCTCATGTTTGAGGATTGGTCGAAAGACCATCCCCGCGCCATGTCCGAGAAGGATTATGTCGGACCCGCCAAGACCGATGACGAGCCGTCCCTTACTGAAGTACAGGTCGACGCCATCCTCAATATGCGCTTGCGGTCGTTGCGCCGGCTTGAAGAGCTGGAGCTAAAGCGCGAACGCGACGAGCTGATGATCGAGCGGGCCGAGCTGGAAGACCTGTTAGACAGCGAAGACCTTCAGTGGAAGCGCATTGCCGATCAGCTGCGCGAGACCCGCAAAGCCTTTGGCAAAACCTCCGACATCGGCGCACGGCGCACCGAGTTTGCCGAAGCTGTTGAATTCGAAGAGGTCCCGATAGAGGCGATGATCGAGCGGGAGCCGATCACGGTGGTGTGCTCCCAAATGGGTTGGATACGCGCCATGACCGGGCACATCGACCTGACGCGCGAGCTGAAATTCAAAGACGGCGACGGTCCACGTTTCATCTTCCACGCTGAAACCACCGACAAGCTGCTGGTATTTGGCTCAAACGGGCGGTTCTACACGCTTGCAGCGTCCAACCTGCCGGGCGGGCGGGGCATGGGTGAACCGCTGCGCTTGATGGTTGATCTGCCAAACGAGGCGCAGATCGTTGATCTGTTCCTGCATGACACGGAGCGCAAATTGCTGGTCGCGTCTTCTGCGGGCGACGGGTTCATGGTCGCAGAGAAAGACGTGATCGCTCAGACACGTACCGGCAAGCAGGTGCTAAACGTCAAAGATGACACCAAGGCGGCGGCTTGCGTGCCGGTAAACGGCGACCACGTTGCCATCGTCAGCCAGAACGGCAAGTTCCTGGTGTTCCCAACGTCGGAGCTTCCCGAAATGGGGCGCGGCAAAGGGGTGCGTCTGCAAAAGTACAATATGGCGCGCGGCAAGCAAGGCTCGTTGGAGCTGGACGGCGGGCTGTCAGACCTGACGACTTTTGTTTGGGCAGATGGGCTCAGCTGGGAAATGGGCGGGGGGAAGACCCGAACCGAGCCTGACATGACTGAATGGCTGGGCAAGCGTGCGGGTGTCGGCAAACGTGCACCTTACGGCTTCCCGAAGAATAACCGGTTTAGCTAAGCGGGGCCGCGTCCGCCATTTCATTGCCAGAATCGGTTGCTACAAGAACCGTGGGGGCGTCGCCTGAAAGGGGACGCAATGACAATTGTTGTCGCGATCCTGCGCCAGATACATGTCTTTTTGTTGGGGTTCGCCATTTCAGCGGCCTGTCTTATGTCGGCCGGTCTGCTCGCGGCGTACCCAAATGGGGCGCCAACGGAGGTCGCAATTGATGATGACGGCGCGTTCCGGATCGCGGTTGAGGATTAGAAATCCACCTCGACGCCGGGCAGCCTAAGCGCCTTCACCAATTCCCGAACCTCTTGGCGGGCCGCAACATTGGAGATGTTGAGGTTCTTGATGCCGATGTCGCCGAGATCGAGCAGGGTCAGCCCGCGGGGGAACAGCTCGCGAAAAATGACCCGTTCAGAGAAACCGGGTGCAACGCGAAAGCCCACACGTTTCGCAAGGGACGCAACCGCATCCGTAATCTTCTTCTTGTTGTGCATCCGCTGGGTGCCGACACGGTTACGCACCACGACCCAATCGATGGGGGCGAGGCCAGCTTGCGCGCGCAGCTGACGGGCCTGCCAAACCATCTCGGAATAGACCGATGGGCCCAGCACTTCATGTGTTTCGGGGTCAACGCGCGCCAGCAAATCAAAGTCGATAAAGCTGTCATTCAATGGCGTCACCAGCGTGTCTGCCAAGGAATGTGCCACCTGGCTTAGCCGTGTGTGCGACCCGGGGCAGTCAATAACGATGAAATCAAACCGGCCTTCCATGCCCGCGACCGCCTCGGTCAGGCGGCGGTCATAGATATTTTCGCCCGCACCGAGGGCGGCTTGGTCTATTTCCGGTAATTCGACAATTTCAGCCATGGCCAAAGCAAGTCCAAGCTTCTTGGCGTGGCGCGTGCGGTTTTCGTAATATCTGGTCAGGCTGCGCTGTCGCAGGTCCAGATCAAGCGCACCGACCTTGAAGCCCATCCGCGCAAGTGCGGTGGTGACGTGCATGCAGTTAGTGGACTTGCCCGAGCCGCCCTTTTCATTGCCGAAAACGATAATATGCGCGGCCATTTGTTCAGTCCCGTTCCTGTCCCTCGTCCCCTTTTGGGGTTGGTGTGGTTATAGGTTCGCCGCCCTGCAAATAGAAGCGGAACCGTGGCGCGCACCCCAATAATTTGCGGGAATGCAATAGAATGGCCACAACGAAAAACGCCGCCCCATCGGGAGCGGCGTTTCCAAATTCGCAAGGCTGCGGCTGCTTAGAAACCCAGGCCTTCGTACTTGTTTTTGAACTTCGACACGCGGCCGCCAGTGTCCATCAGGCGCTGGTTCCCGCCGGTCCATGCGGGGTGCGCAGAGGGGTCGATGTCCAGCGCCAGCTGGTCGCCTTCGGCACCCCAGGTGGATTTCATCTGAATGATGTCGCCATTGGTCATTTTGACGTTGATGACGTGGTATTCGGGATGGGTATCTTTTTTCATGACAACCGCTCCTTACGCGTCTGCGCCGCTTTTCAGCGGCTTGTAGTTGGTTTGCTCGGCGATACGTGCGGACTTGCCGCGACGTGTGCGCAAGTAGTACAGCTTGGCACGGCGGACTTTACCGCGGCGGACAACTGTGATGCTTTCGATGTTGGTGGAGTGCAGCGGGAAGACGCGCTCGACACCTTCACCGAAGGAAATCTTGCGCACGTTGAACGAACCAGCAATGCCGTTGCCGTTGTTACGTGCGATGCAGACGCCTTCGTAATTCTGAACACGGGTACGGGTACCCTCGGTCACTTTGTAACCGACGCGGATGGTGTCACCCGCTTTGAAATCTGGGATGTCTTTCCCCAGTTCGGCGATTTGTTCCGCCTCGAGTTGTGCGATCAGGTCCATCCCAAAACGCTCCTTCATATGATCCCGGTTTGCCCGGTGAATGTTTCGCGCGTCCCAAGAGCTGTTGGTCTTCTTCGGGTCCACCTAAAGTGCCCGCCACAGGTCAGGTCGTCGTTGCTTTGATGCGCCGTTGCTTTCGCACCCGTTTGTTGCGTCGAAGAAAACGCGTCGGAAGCTCAATAAAATAACGGCTCCGGTCAGTATTCTGATTCCAGATTGAGGGGGTATAGGAGGGATTCCGGCGTGGATCAAGCCTTATGAAGCACCATTCCCAGCCGACACGCGGAGAATTCGGTAAGCGGTTGAAATAACTTGGGTTTGAAAGTCTCGGAAAGAAAATTTCTACCAACATTGAGAACGGGCAGGCCACTCAACTTCCTGGGCCGTGACCTCTTTCCCCGAGAAAACCAAATCCCGCGGTTGAGCTTCGACCATGTCAAGTATCAGACAGGCCTTATCGTGCCATTGCCTCGGCCACAGATGGCGTGACGCATTTGGCTACGTGTTCAGGGGGCCGGGTGCCTTCAAGCCAAGAAAACGTGAATGGCGCTAAGAACCCTCAACAAAACATGGCGTGGCCGCTGGCGGACCCGGGCGATTAGTCGTCTTCGCTAGCGTCCTGCCACAAATCTGGTCGCCGTTTCTTGGTCAAGGCCTCAGATTGCTCCCGCCGCCAAGCGTCAACCTTGCCGTGGTCGCCGGAGGTCAGGACCTCTGGCACAGTGCGACCGCGGAAATCGGCGGGGCGGGTGTATTGGGGGTGTTCCAACAGGCCGTTGGAGTGGCTCTCATCCTCGGTGCTGTCGGCATTGCCAAGGACGTCATCTTGCAGGCGTACCGTCGCATCCAGCATGGCCTGGGCTGCAATCTCACCGCCGGTTAGGACGAAATCGCCCAGGGAGACTTCCTCGATCTCATAGGCGTCCAGGACACGCTGATCAACGCCTTCGAACCGGCCACAAAGCAGCGTGATGCCCTCGGTCCGGCTCCATGTTCTGGCCTTGGCTTGGGTGAATGGTTTGCCGCGAGGGGACAGGTAGACGATAGGCCATTTTGCACGCTCATCTGGTGTGCCTTTGGCTACAAAATCCAATGCTTTGGCCACCACATCGGCGCGCAGCACCATGCCTGCGCCGCCGCCATAAGGCGTGTCGTCCACATTGCGGTGCTTGCCTTCACCAAAGATGCGCAGGTCGATGGTCTCTAACGCCCAGAGCCCATCTTTCAGCGCCTTGCCTGTCAGGGACGCACCAAGGACGCCGGGGAAGGCCTCGGGGAAAAGCGTGATAACCTTGGCGGTCCACGCACCTTTCAGCTTGGTTTCTTCCATCAGATCGCGCGGTTGCAGCGAGGTGACGATGGATTTGCGTCCGTGGGATTTGGCCGGTTTTTCGGTCATGTTTCTTTGCCGGAGATTTCTTCGGGCGGGTCAATGACCACACGGCCAGACGCCAAATCGACGGTAGGCACGGCGTCTTGCGTAAAGGCCAGCAGCAGAGAGCCGTTCAGCCCGGCCCCCCGGATGTCGAGAATGTCGCCCGCGCCGTGATTTTCCACGGCGGCGATCTTGCCAATTTTTTCGCCGCCAGTGTCGACCACATCCAGCCCAATCAGGTCGGTGTAGTAATATTCGTCATCCGGCAAAGACGGCAGTAGCGAGCGGTCGGCATAGAGTTTGACGCCGCGAAGCTTGTCGGCCTCATCCTTGAAGCGGATGCCCGACAGCCGCGCTGCAAAGCCGTTCTTGACCTGCCGGGTGATTTTCAACGTGTATTCATCGCCCTTTTCGGTGCGCAGGGGGGAGTAGTTGGCGATGTCTTCAGGCTCGGCACAGAAGGATTTCAGGCGGACCTCCCCTTTGACCCCGAACGCGCCCGCGATGACGCCCAAAACGATTTGGTCCTTGTTCATTCACTTGCTCCCACACAGAGGCCGCGCGCGTTGACGATGCCGCCTGCCGTTTCGCAGCGATCCGCGCTTATCGAACGCTCTAGCTTGAGGCCGCCATAGAAGGCCATACCCATCAGCACCAACGTGATCAGTTTGCGCATAACCTGTCCTAAACCTCGTGAATATTGAGCGCTTCGGCGCGCATTTCCCAGCCGAGCTGTTCCAGTTCGGGGGCGGCGTTGTCGGCCTCAGGGTAGCCCACGCAAAGGTAGCCCACCAACCGCCATGCGGGGTCGATATCAAGGTCGCGGCAAAGCTGGTCTGCATCGAGGATGGAGACCCAGCCGACGCCAAGGCCTTCGGCGCGGGCTTTCAGCCAGAAAAGCGTGATGGCGGAGACGACCGAGTAGCGGCGCATTTCCGGCATGGAAGCGGCACCGAGGCCGTGGCCTTTGGTGGTGTGCTCGTCGCAGAAGATGGCCAGCTGCACCGGAGCTTCCTGCATGCCAGACAGCTTCAGTTGGGCGTAGCTGTCTTGCTTGTCTTCGCTTTGTTGGGAAAGGGCCGCGGCATTGGCCGTTTTGTAGTTGTCCAGCGCCTTGGCGCGGGCGGCGTTGCTGGTGACGCGCAGGATGCGCCACGGTTCCGACAGGCCAACGGAGGGCGCGAAGGAAAACGCATCGAGGCACCGCGCAAGCAGTGCCTCGTCTACCGGATCGGTGCGGAAGCGGCGCACATCGCGCCGCCACGTCATCAGATCCTCGAGCTCGCTGCGAAACGCAGGCGAGAAGTCACGCATCGGACAGGCTGCAGATTACTCTGCAGCTTTCTCTTCTTCAGCGGGAGCTTCTTCGGCTGCTGCTTCTTCTGCAGGGGCCTCAGCGGGTGCTTCTTCCTCGGCAGGCGCTTCCTCAGCCGGGGCGGCGGCAGCTTCAGCAGCGGCTTCGGCTGCTGCGGCGGCTTTGGCCTCTTTCTCTTCGATGCGGTCTTTGGCTTTTTGACCGGGCTCGCCTTTTTTCAGATTGGCGCGTTCTTTTTTCTCAAGGACTCCAGCGGCTTCGAGGAAGCGGGAGACGCGGTCGGTGGGTTGGGCGCCTTTGTCGAGCCAGTACTGAACGCGCTCCATGTCCATTTTCACGCGCTCTTCGCTGTCTTTTGGCAGCAGCGGGTTATAGGTGCCCAGCTTTTCGACGTAACGGCCGTCACGCGGCATGCGCGAGTCGGAGGCGACGACGCGGTAGAAGGGACGTTTTTTGGACCCACCACGGGCCAGACGGATTTTCATTGCCATTGTGTTTTCTCCTTAGATGGCGTGTCAGGCAACTGCCTGAAATTACTGAAACTTCTTATGGTTCTGGATGACTTCCCGAATGATGAAATTCAGGAAGGATTTGGCGAATTCAGGGTCGAGGTCGGCGCGTTTGGCCAAGTCCTCAAGGCGTTCGATTTGTTTGGTCTCGCGGTCGGGATCAGAGGGCGGCAGGTCGTGTTCGGCCTTCAGCTTTCCGACGGCCTGAGTGTGCTTGAACCGCTCGCCCAGAGTGTAGACGAGGATCGCATCAAGGCGGTCGATGGAGGCGCGATGGTCTTTCAAAACCTCCGCTGCGCGGGTGACTGGATCGCTCATTTTACCCTCCAAAACGGTGTACACACTCCGTACACACCCCGTACACAGGCTGTACCGACACATGTCATATTGCGGCCTCCGGCTTGGGGTGGCGATAGACGAGGTCATCCTCATGCGGACCAGTGGCCCGCGGGTCATGGGCCGCGCCCAGACGTTCCGCCAAACGGATCGAGCGTGTATTTTTGCCGTCGATATAGCTGACGGCGGTGTCCCAACCGAGCGTGCGGAATGCAAAGTCGCGTGCGGCAGAGGCGGCCTCGAACATGATGCCTGTGCCTTCGATATTTTCGTCCCAGCAGGTCCAGCCAAGTTCCTTTTCGGGCCAGCTGGCGGGATACCACGGACCGGTCAAGCCCAGAGCCGCGTCGGAGCCCTTGCGGGTGATGATGAAAGACCCGAAGCCACGCAGCACCCACATGCCGGTCGCATCCGCGAGGATGCGCCAGGCCGTGCGTTCATCTTCGACCGGGCCGCCGACAAATGCCGCACGCTCTGATGCGAAGAAGGCGCGCAGCGCGGGGAAATCCTCTGCCTTGGGGGCGCGCAGGATCAGGCGTTCTGTTTCGAGCGTTGGGGACGAGAAGGAGACGAGGCTCATGCCGCACCTCCGTGCCGGTAGCAGTAGTCTTCGAAACCAAGCTTCTTTTCTTTCGCGCGGTCTCGGGTCGCGCCAAGTTTGGCTGCGATCGCATTCGAGGCTTTGTTTTGAGGACCGATGTAGCTGACAAATTTGCCCTTGCCCAAAAGCTCGAACCCGTAATCACGGACGGCAGTTGCCGCTTCTGTCGCGTAACCCTGCTGCTGAAAATCCGGGTCGAACATGTAGCCAAGCTCAGGTTCGTAATCGCCCCATTCGAGGCCGAGGATTACGAAACCAACGATCTGGCCATCGGCCCGGCGCAGGACAGTAAAGAGCCCGTGGCCATGCAACACCCAACCGGCAGAGTAATTGGCAAATTCGTCCCACGCGTCTTGGCGGTTGTCACCGAAGCCGGCTTCAAGCGTTTTGGCCCAAGCTTCGAAATCATCCATGCAGGCTGCGCGGAGGGACAGCCGCTCTGTCTCAAAAACGGGCAGACCCTCGCGGGCCATTTCTGCTGCCATCGCCGCCTTGTCAGACGGGGGCTGGGTGCAGCGATCAATTCTCACTTTTTCTTGCCGAAACCTGATAGACCGGGGGGAAGCTGACCGCCGCCCAGACCAGGCAGACCGCCGCCCATACCGCCGGGCAGGTTCATGCCCATTTTCTTGGCGGCTTCTTCCATGGCTGCGGGGTCGTTCATATCGGGCATGCCGCCTTTGCCGAACATGCCTTTCATGGCCTGCTTGAGCATCCCGCCTTTGCCCATCTTGCCCATCTTCTTCATCATGTCGCCCATCTGGCGCTGCATTTTGAGAAGCTTGTTCAGCTCGGAGACTTCCATGCCCGCGCCTGCGGCGATGCGCTTTTTGCGCGAGGCCTGCAGAAGCTGCGGGTTGGCGCGTTCTTTCTTGGTCATTGACTGGATCAGCGCGATCTGGCGTTTGAGCACCTTGTCGTCAAGACCTGCCTTGTCGGCTTGGGCGGCCATTTTTTTCATGCCGGGCATCATCGACATCATGCCTTCCATGCCGCCCATCTTGATCATCTGTTCGAGCTGCATCTTCAGGTCGTTCATGTTGAACTGACCCTTGGTGAAGCGCTTCATCATCTTCTCAGCCTGTTCGGCCTCGATGGTTTCCTGCGCTTTTTCGACGAGGGAGACGATGTCGCCCATGCCAAGGATGCGGCCGGCGATGCGGTCGGGCTCGAACGTCTCGAGCGCGTCCATTTTTTCGCCCAGGCCCACGAATTTGATGGGTTTGCCGGTGACGGCGCGCATCGACAGGGCCGCGCCGCCGCGACCGTCGCCATCCATCCGGGTCAGGACCACGCCGGAGATGCCGATTTTAGCGTCAAACTCTTCGGCCACTTCCACGGCGACCTGACCTGTCAGGCCATCGACAACCAGCAGCGTTTCGCGCGGGTTGACCACGGCGGCCACGTCTTCGACTTCCTGCATCAGCACTTCGTCGATTTGCAGACGGCCCGCCGTGTCGAGCATGTAGACGTCATAGCCGCCCAAGGTCGCCTGCTGCTTGGCGCGTTTGGCAATATCGACCGGCTTTTCGCCTTTGACGATCGGCAGCGTGTCGACGCCGATTTGGGTGCCCAAGATCGCCAGCTGGTCCATCGCCGCAGGGCGGTAGACATCGAGCGAGGCCATCAGGACCTTCTTCTTGTTCTTTTCCTGCAGGCGTTTGGCCAGCTTACCTGTCGTGGTCGTCTTACCGCCACCTTGCAGACCGACCATCAGGATCGGCGCGGGCGGGTTGTCGATCTTCAGCTCGCCCGGGTTTTCATTGTCGCCCGCGAGCACATGTTGCAGCTCGTCATGGACGATCTTGATGACCTGCTGGCCCGGCGTAACCGATTTGGTGACGTTCTGCCCGGTGGCCTTTTCGGCGACCGCCTTGACGAAGTCGCGCGCCACGGAGAGGGAGACGTCGGCCTCCAGCAAGGCCACGCGGACCTCGCGCAGCGCGGTTTTGACGTCATCCTCGGACAACGCGCCTTGTTTGGTGAGCTTATCAAAGACGCCGGAGAGGCGTTCGGACAGATTCTCAAACATAAGCTCTCAGGCTCCTTTTCTCTTCCCTATGCCCCTCATGTGGTGAGGAACGGCTCAAACGACAAGCGCCCCCATGGGCGCAACGCGCTGATGGAGGGCGATCCCTGCATTGTGCATGGGACCGGAAGATCTGGGCTTCCGGATGTTGTGGGCGGTTTAGGTTCGGGCGCGCAAGGAGTCAAGCCATGCGTTGATCGCATCGTGCACGCCCTGATGGTTGCCCACATTGGAATAGGCCTGCGTGATCGGGTGGCGGCCCGCGCTTTGGCCAGTGAGCACCAGCGTGACCCTGTAAAGCCTGCTGTTGTCGCCGTGGGACGTTTCCAGTTCCGCGCTTTGCACGTCAGCCAGGTCGTGGAACACCGTGGTGGCGGCGCGCAGGTTCTTGCGCTGGATGGTGAGGGTGCCTTTGGAGGCCTCAAAAATCAGCTGCACCCGGCGCACGAAGATGAAGAGGAAGCTGAAGGGCAAGAGCGACGCCGCGGCGAAGATCAGGCCCATCAGCTCCCCCGACAGGGTGATGCTCAGCCCGATGCCCAGGAAGATCATGCCCATGCTGACCAAAAGGACGGCGACCCAGACCGGGTTTTCGCCAACGATCAGCTGCTCAGGAGTGTTGCGGGTGATTTTCATAGGCCTTTCGCCGATTTCAGCGCCATGGGTTGCGGCGGCTTCGCGCCTGATTTTGGCCTATTATGCAAATGCGATGCAATTGATCTGTCAAGCGTCTTGCTTGGCCGGACAAGGAGTGCGACAGTCAACGCAACCCACTTATACCGCTTCAAATCGTTTACAGGTGCACATATGGATATCGACAATTGGGACGAGTTCCGCACGGCCTACCAAGTGGCCCGTTTGCGCACCGTATCGGCGGCGGCGGACGTGTTGGGGGTCCACCATGCCACCGTCATCCGCCACATCGACAGCCTTGAAGGCAAGCTGGGCGCCAAGCTGTTCCAGCGCCACGCGCGCGGCTACACCCCGACCGAGGCGGGCGAAGACCTGCTGACCGTTGCGGGCGCGACCGAGGACCAGCTGACCCAGCTAGCGGGCCGCATCCATGGACGCGGCGCGTCGGTGTCGGGGGAGCTGATCATCACCTGCCTGCCGCAAATGTCGCCCCTGATGGCGCGGACGCTGACCAAATATCAGGCAGACCACCCCGAGGTGCGTGCGCAGCTGATCGTCGACACCCGCCCGCTGCGGCTGGAATACGGCGAGGCGCATGTAGCGCTGCGCGCCGGTGCGCCGGGCAATGACCTGGACAATATCGTCAGCGAGCTGGGAACCCTGCCGATGGGGTTGTTTGCGCACAAAGATTACATCTTCCGCCACGGCCCCCTGAACGGGTTGGAGGACATCCCCAACCACCGGTTCTGCCGCGTGGCCAACCTGGACCCGCGTGCGCCGTTCATGAAATGGATCGGGGAGAAGGTGCCGGAAGAAAACGTGGTCTACAAATGCTCCGACACCAATACGGTGCAGGACGCGGTGCTTGCGGGCGCGGGCATCGGGTTCCTGCCGGCCTATATGGGGCATGAACATGCTGATATGACCGAGGTGATCGAGCCGGACCCGTCGTGGTTCTCGACCTTCTGGTGCGTGACCCATGTGGACCTGCACCGGACCGCCAAGGTGCATTCCTTCGTGACCTTCCTGAAGGAAGAGGCGAAGGGCTGGGGCGCGCTCTGACGTGGGGCCGACCTTTCCGCGGTCTTTGCGGATGGCGACCGCTGCCGGGGCTGACCCCAACCCATTCCTGAAAGAGGACCTCTGCGCTGCGCGGGTTGGTCTGGCGGAATTGGGCGCGGACATGGCGCTGGGATGAGCGAGGCCGCGAAAGGTCATGTGGCGATGCTGGCATTTTCCATGCTGGTGGCAGGCTCGTTCGCGCTTGGCTCCATCGTGGCCAACGAGATCGCACCCACCGCCCTTAACGCGGTTCGGTTCCTGCTTGCCGGTGCCGTCATCGGTGTGGCGGCCATGGCCACGGGGGGCATCCCGCGCAGCACTTGGGTTGCGCCTTGGCGCTATGTCGTTTTGGGCGGGTTGTTCGCCATCTATTTTGTGCTGATGTTTGAGGGGTTGAAGACTGCGCCGCCCGTGTCAGCCGCTGCCGTTTTCACGCTGACCCCGGTGCTGACCGCACTTGCGGGCTGGGTGCTGCTGCGCCAGATCACGACGCCCTTCATGGCCGCGGCATTGGCCATTGGCGGAGCGGGCGCGCTTTGGGTGATCTTCCGCGCGGATTTGGCGGCGCTGATGGCGTTTGAGATCGGCACGGGCGAGATGATCTACTTTGTGGGCTGCGTCAGCCACGCCATCTATACGCCGATGGTGCGCAAGCTGAACCGGGGCGAGCGCCCCCTGGTCTTCACCTTCGGCATGATCTGCGCGGGCTTTCTGGTGCTGCTGGCATGGGGCTGGCCCGCCATCCGCGCGACGGAGTGGACCGGCTTGTCGCCCATGGTCTGGATCGCGATTTTCTATGTCGCGATCTGCGCCTCGGCGATGACCTTTGTGCTGCTGCAATTCGCGTCGCTGCGGCTGCCCTCGGCCAAGGTGATGGCCTACACCTACCTGACCCCAAGCTGGGTCATTTTGTGGGAAATCGCGCTTGGAAATGGCGCGCCGCCTTTTGCAATTTTGGGCGGCGTTGCGCTGACGGCGGTGGCGCTGCTGATGTTGCTCAAGCAGCGCTGAGCCGGATTAGGGTTCAAACTTCTCGGGCCGTTCCATGACGAAAAACAACGACATGATCACGCCCGCCATCATCAGGCCAGCGCCTGTTTTCATGGGGCCAAAGTAGCTGACAGCCGTCTGAATGGTCTCTTGCGCGCGCTGCAGGCGGTTCGGGTCAGCCGGGTCTTCTGGCAGCCAATGGTAGGGGTATTGGTTGGTCCAGACCATGTAGGCCAGACAGCTGAAGAAGCCCAGAAACAGGAAAGCAGGCAAGAATTTCATCGGTACGCTCCGCACAGTTAGAATCGTGGTGTTGAGCGTGAATACCCCAGGAATTTGTCAAAAATTTGCCTCTTCAGGCGTCGTTTTGACCAAGTTCCTGGTCCAAATAGGCTTCGAATGCGTCGTAATTCAACGCCTTGAGCTGGCCGAAGCTTTCGATCCAGACGATGGCCTCGCGCATCGCCTCTGGCTCAAGCTTGCACCATTTCACGCGGCCCCGTTTTTCCTGGCTGATCAGCCCTGCCTTGGTGAGGATGGTCAGGTGCTTTGAAATCGCGGCCAGCGACATCTCGAAAGGCTCAGCCACGTCGGTCACGGCCATGTCGTCTTCCAACAGCATGGTCAGGATCGCGCGGCGGGTGCCGTCGGACAATGCGGCGAAGACTTGGTCAATACGGTCGCTCATGCCCCCGTTCATAGCGGTGAAGCGGGGGCAGGAACAGGGAGCTTATAGTGATGGGCGCTGCGGGCCGTCAGACGGCCACTGGAAGCGCAGCATTTCCAGATCATGCGCGGTCAGCCCAATATCTTGCGCGATATGGTCGCTGATCCCCTTGGGAAAAGGCGGGGCGGGCGCGGCCCGGACCTGCAACTTTTTGAACCATTTGGCAAAGGGGAGCAGGTCGCGCCGGGGCGCGGTCATTTCGATGAAAGCCATTGAAAACCTCTTATATTATGGGGTGTGACGCCAATATGCGGCATCGGCGCCGCGACTTCAAAAGCATTCTCTTGACAGTATGTGTGAGAAAACCTCACATATAGCTATGCCCCGCCAATTGCCCCCTTTGAATGCCCTGCGTGCCTTTGAGGCGGCGGGCCGCCATGAAAGCTTCACGGGTGCCGCGGAAGAGCTTGGCGTCAGCCATTCCGCCATTTCGAAACATGTGCGGGGGTTGGAGGACCGGTTGGGCGCGCGCCTGTTTCGCGACCTGCCGCGCGGCGTGGCGCTGACCCAAGACGGGGCCGCCTATCTGGCGCAGCTGACCCCTGCCTTTGACACAATCGCGGAGGCGTCGGAAGCGTTCAGCGCCAAACCGGTCGGAACAGTCGTCGTCAATGCGGAGACCGTGTTTGCGCTGAAATGGCTGGTCCCAAACCTCAAACGTTTCACCGACGCCTATCCGGATGTGCATTTGCAATTGGACGCCTCGGAACAGCTGATCGACATCGCGCGCTACGAGGCCGATGTGGCGATCCGCTTCTTTCTGGCGGGCGCGCCCGATGGCACGGCGGAGCTGATCAGCGACAGCGCCATTTATCCCTATGCTGCGCCGTCGGTTGCGGCGCAGGTGGGCGATGACCCGAAAAACCTGCTGAACTTCCCCTTGCTGCGCGATCGTGGCGGCGACCCGTGGAGGGTCTGGTTTGACGGCATCGGCCGTCCCGACTTGGGCGCGTTGGTGCCCGACACCCGCCGCACCCGCGCAATGCTGGCCATCGAGGCCGTCATTGCCGAGCAGGGGGTGCTGCTGGCCTCATCCGACAATGTCAAACATGACGAAGAAGCCGGGCGGTTGGTGCGCTGCTTCGATCACGGGTTCCGGCAGGGCACGTACCACATGCTCTTTGGCGAGGGCGTGCTGCGCCGCAAACCCGTGCGCCTGTTCCGCGACTGGCTGCTGGCCGAGACCATAGAATTTCGGTCAGTCTGACCAATCATCAACCATTTGGTTGAATATATGGAATCCCGCCAAATCCGCCGGGTGCGACACTGGCAGCCGCCACTGGTTTAAAAATACATAACAAAAACAGATGCTTGGATGGCGGCGTGGGCAATTGACTCCGGCCCGCCCAAAACCTATCACACCCCCGAACGACCGCGTGCGCTTTCAGGGGGTACTTTCGTGGCGACAGAACCGGACAAGGAGGGCCTTCAAGCGCTCAACGACCGGCTCGATGCGCTGAAAAAGACCCAGTTACCCGAGGCACGCGCGGACGAGCATTATTCGCAGGCCCATCTGGGCTGGCGCATGGTGATAGAGCTAGTGGCCGGCATCTTGATCGGCTTTGGCATCGGATACGGGCTGGATTGGCTCTTCGGCACATTGCCGCTGTTTCTGGTGCTGTTCATATTGGTGGGTCTCGCCGCGGGCATCAAAACGATGATGCGCACCGCGAAAGAGATCCAGGACGACCAGGTGGCCCATGCGGCCCGACAAAAGAAGGACGAGTGACTTGGCAGACGAAGCACACGGCGAAGAAGGCGGTCTTGTTTTTCACCCGATGGACCAGTTTTTGGTCAAGCCATTGTTTGGCGACGGCCCCGTCGGCATGTTCACCATCACCAATGTGACGCTGTGGATGGCGCTGACCGTGGTCTGCATCATCGCATTGCTGGTTCTGGGCACCCGCAAACGCGCAATCATCCCGTCCCGCACTCAATCGGTGGCCGAATTGGCCTATGGGTTCATCTTCAAGATGGTCGAGGACGTTGCCGGCAAGGAAGCCATCAAGTTCTTCCCGCTGGTCATGACGCTGTTCCTGTTCATTGTCTTTGCCAACTTCCTTGGCCTGCTGCCCATGTCGTTCACCACCACATCCCACATCGCGGTGACCGCCGTGATGGCGATGGGCGTGTTCCTGCTCGTGACGCTGCTGGGCTTCTTCAAGCACGGCCTTGGGTTCCTGGGCATCTTCTGGATCAGCTCGGCCCCATTGATCCTGCGCCCGATCCTGGCGCTGATCGAGGTCATCTCTTATTTCGTGCGTCCGCTCAGCCACTCCATTCGTTTGGCGGGCAACATGATGGCGGGCCACGCGGTGATCAAAGTGTTCGCGGCCTTTGCTGCCGTGCTGGCCATTTCACCATTCGCGATTGTGGCGATCACCGCCATCTACGCGCTCGAAGTTCTCGTATCCTTCATTCAGGCATACGTGTTCGCAATTCTGACCTGCGTCTATCTGAAAGACGCGGTGAGCGATCCTCACCATTAAGGTTTGAAAACTAATCACTGAATTCCATCGTAAGGAGAAAACACCATGGAAGGCGATATCGTACAAATGGGCGCATATGTTGGCGCAGGTCTGGCATGTACTGGCATGGGCGGCGCTGCTGTCGGTGTGGGTCACGTGGTAGGTAACTTCCTGTCCGGCGCGTTGCGCAACCCATCTGCGGCTGCTGGTCAAACAGCAACCATGTTCATTGGTATTGCGTTCGCGGAAGCGCTGGGGATCTTCTCGTTCCTCGTTGCCCTTCTGCTGATGTTCGCAGTCTAAGACTTCAAAGCCATCCTTACGGTTGGGCGGGGCCTTGGTCCCGTCCAATGTAAATTTCGGTTTTTTGGAGGCCATCATGGCAACAGAAACAACAGGAGAAGTGGTCGCGGACGCCCCCGGCATGCCGCAGCTCGACTTCTCGACATTCCCGAACCAGATTTTCTGGCTCGTTGTCACGCTGATCGTGATCTACTTTGTGCTGTCGCGCATTGCGCTGCCCCGCATCGGGTCGGTTCTTGCCGAACGCTCAGGCACGATTACCAATGACATCGCTGCCGCCGAAGAGCTGAAGCAAAAGGCAGTTGAGGCCGAAGAGGCCTACAACAAAGCCCTTGCCGACGCCCGGTCGGAAGCCGCGAAGATCGTGGCCGACACGAAGGCGGACATCCAGAAAGATCTGGACAAGGCGATTGCCGAAGCCGACGCCGAAATTGCGGCCCGCGCCGCAGAGGGTGAAAAGGTCATCGCCGCCATCCGTGACAGCGCGCAAAAAGACGCGGCGACCGTGGCGAAAGACATCGCCAAGGACATCGTGGCCGCTGTGGCACCCGGCAAGATCGACGCCAAATCGGTGACGGCCGCCGTTACCGCGAAGATGAAGGGATAAGAGCATGAAAAAGCTGATTGCCCTTTTGGCTCTTGCACCGGCGCCTGCATTGGCGGCTGGCGACAAGCCGTTCTTTTCGCTGGCCAACACCGATTTTGTGGTGCTGATCGCCTTCCTGCTGTTTATCGGCGTGCTGGTGTATTTCAAAGTGCCCGGCCTGTTGATGGGCCTTCTGGACAAACGTGCAGAGACCATCAAATCCGAGCTTGATGAAGCCAAGGCGCTGCGCGAAGAGGCCCAGACCATTCTGGCGTCCTACGAGCGCAAGCAAAAGGAAGTGGCCGAACAGTCTGAGCGCATCATCGCGAACGCCAAGAAAGAGGCGCAAGCCGCTGCTGAGCAGGCGAAGGAAGACCTGAAACTGTCCATCGAACGCCGGCTGGCCGGCGCCGAGGAACAGATCGCATCGGCCGAAGCCGCCGCTGTCAAACAGGTCCGCGACCGTGCCGTTTCAGTGGCGATTGCTGCTGCCGCTGACGTCGTCGCCGCGAAGACCTCCGCTGCCGACCAGAACAAGCTGGTGGATGCCGCGATTGACGAGGTCAAAGCAAAGCTGCACTAGCTGCGCTGACCTGACCAAAATGAAAAAGCCCCGGACGCCTGACGGCCTCCGGGGCTTTTGCTTTTTCTATGGGAGCATTTTGCGGTGTGAGCCCGCCGCGTCATCGGTCGTCAGGTTGTGAGCGGTGATTGCATATTTGAGGCAGAAAGAAGCCTATTTGTGTCAATCCAATATTAAGGTTAACGCGCCCTGCCGAAGGGAGGGTCGAAGCGCCCAAACTCCCCGGCGATTACGGCGGACAGATTGGGCGGCTTCTTCCTGCACGGCCATCGGCATGCCTGCCTGTACCGTGTATTGACCATGGCGCAGCGATGGTTAGGGAAGCGTAAACGCCGGGCTTCTTTCTGCTCAAAATATGCAAATCCGACGTTTTCCATCCCGCACCACCTAGCGGCTTTTGGAGAGGCTTTCCGCCAGACGCATCAATGTGATCGCCTCTGCCCGGTACCCGAAGCTGTCAGCCCCCTTGGCGCTGTTGGCCAAGGCGATTGCATCGGCAAAGCCCCACTCCGCCAGATAGTCGCTGCCGCGCAGCAGCTGGCCAAAGCCGGCAATCGCCGTTGCAAACTGTGCGTCGGTCGACGGTGTGGACGTGCCCGCCGCTATGGGGGCCTCGATCAGCTTGCTGCGGTCTTCGCCAGGCTCTTTGTAGCGCAGGCGCAGGAAGCCCAGCTCGTCGCTGCCGGAGGCGGCGACCGCTTCGCCATAGCGCAGCGGATCGTTGAGCACGGCGGGGGAGCCAACAGGCGTGACCTCGTAAAGCGCTGTGACCTGCAGCCCGGCCCCGATATCGCCGGCATCGACCTTGTCATTGTTGAAATCCTCGCGCTTCAGGGCGCGGGTTTCATACCCTATCAGCCGGTATTCGGCGACCTGCGCCGGGTTCCATTCGACCTGCACCTTCACGTCGCCCGCAATCGGGAACAGCGCGCCGGTGAGTTGGTCCACCAGCACTTTGCGTGCCTCGCTGAGCGTGTCGATATAGGCGGCCTGGCCGTTGCCGTTTTGGGCCAGCGTTTGCATCAGAGCTTCGTTGATGTTGCCGCGACCAAAGCCCAGCACGGACAGGTAGGTGCCGCTGTCGCGTTTCGCCTCGATCAGGGTTTTCATCTCGGCGTCGGAGCTTTGGCCCACGTTGAAATCGCCGTCAGTCGCCAGGATCACCCGGCCAATCTCGCCGTCTTCGGCCATTTGGTCTGCCACCTGGTAGGCCTGCTGCAAGCCCGCCGCCCCGGCGGTGGACCCACCTGCGGACAGGTTGGCCAGGGCCGCGTTGATCTTGGCGCTGTCGCTGGCCTTGGTGGGCTCCAGCACCAGCCCCGCGCGGCCTGCGTAAGTCACAATCGCCACCTCGTCCTGCGGGCGCAGCTCCGACAGCATCAGGCGGAAGGATTGGATCAGCAGCGGCAGCTTGTCGGGGGCGTTCATCGAGCCCGACGTGTCGATCAGGAACACGAGGTTTAGCGGCGGGCGATCCTCGACAACCGGCATCTCGCCTTGCAGGCCGATATGGACCAGCTGCGTATGTTCGTTCCACGGCGTTTCGCTGACCGAGACGGTTGTGGCGAACGGCGCGTCGCCGTCGGGGGCCGCGTAGTCATAGGGGAAGTAGTTCACCATCTCCTCGACCCGCACCGAGGCGGGGTCGGGCATCTGCCCGTTCTGCAGCGCGCTGCGGACCCAGGCGTAGCTGGCGGTGTCCACATCGGTGGAGAAGGTGGACACGGGGTCCTCGGACGCGATTTTCAGCGGGTTCGGGGCCTCGTTGGCGAAACGGTCGGTGTTGGGTGCCTCCCGTAAGATGATGCCGTCGGATGGCGCCGGAGACGGAGCGATGGTCGCGCTTGTGACCCCAGATTGCTCAGCCGCAATTCCGCCGACAAAGCCGGACAGGTCGGACTGATCTGCCAAACCCTGCAACCGGGGCTGGGCAGCGGCACGCTTTTGGACCGGCGCTGCTGGCGCGGGTTTTGCAACCTGACCCAAAGGTTCTGCCACGATTTCGGCGCTTGCACTCTGCTGCGCATCATCTTCTGCCCGAATACCGGCAATATCTGGCGTGTCACCTGGCCCGTCCAACGCGACTTCCTCCAATTTGGGTTCGACTGCTGCGACGTCGGCTGGCGGCTGGTTTTGCACCAGCACGACACCGACACCGATGACGACGAGCGAGGAGGTTGTCAGAAGAAGCGGTTTGAGGGATTTGGAAGAAAACATATCGGAAAGTCCTTTCAGAAAACCGGCCGGTTTGGCCTGTGTTTCTGTGGGACGTACAAAGCCACCTTGTTCTTGGAGCTTGGCGAAATTTTCTTCGGCCACGATGAAGGCGGCCTGCTTGGAGGGTGCGTCAGGCGCAGGGGCGCCCTTTAGGGCGGCTTTCAGGCGGTCCAGATCGTCATCAAAATCGGGCATCAGATGGCCTCCTTCTCGGCCAGGGCGCGGAGGTGCTTTTTGACCTCCGACATGCGCCAGGCGATGGTGCCTTCCGACAATCCCATCACCTGCGCCGCTTCCTTTTGTGTCATGTCTTCGCCCAGGGTCAGGGCGATGGTTTCGCGCAATTCTTCGGGCAGTGTGCGCATGGCGGTTTGTAGCCAATCGTAGGCCTCATGCGCCTCTGCCTGCTCGGCGGCGCGCCTTTGGTAGTCCTCGCCCCAGCCGTCGCGGGCCCTGGCGCGGCGTTGCGATTTGCGGGCGCGGTCGGTGGCGGCGTTCATCACCACGCGGTAAAGCCATGTGGTAAACTTGGCGTCGCCCCGGTAGCTGCGCAGCTTGGCGGGCAGGGCGGCCATGATGTCATGGGCCAGATCCTCGGCATCATGTTGCGTGCCGCACAGCCGCCAGCCCATGCGGTAGATGCGGTCATAGTGACGCCGTATGAGCAGCCCAAAGGCGTCCCCATCCCCGTCGGCGGCGGCTAGCGCCAAGGCCTCGTCACTGGTTTTCATACGCATAATGGTCGTAGGACGGATGGGCGGGGTCAATCCTTGGAAAAAAGTTTAGAAATATTTCGGGCCGCTCTAGCCGCCGAATTTTTCGTGCCATGTGGGCAGCGTGTCACCGGGGGCTTTTTGCGCCTCATAGACGCCGCGCGCAATGGCGCGGGTCAGGCAGATGGCGGCAGCGTGGCCGATATTGAGCGTGTCTACGAACTCGTCGTCCAAAGGCTTTGCATCCGTCGCCACCCCGAAGACCAGATCACCGTCCATCGGGGTGTGACTGGGCCAAAGCGCGCGGGCCATGCCGTCCTGCGCCGCCGTGGCCATGCGGGTGCATTGAGATTTGTTCAGCGCCGCATCCGTGGCAACGATGGCGATGGTGGTCGCCGTCCCCGGCGTCAGCTTGGTCACCGGCGTTTTGGCCGCGTTGTGGGTGATCTTGGGGCCGAGCCCTCCAAATTCGCCGTCAATTTCGCAGGGCGCGGCGTGGAAATGCGGGCTGTCATCGACGGTGGCCGCGCCCAATGCGTTGACCACCACCAGCGCGCCGACCGTGTGGCCGGAGGGCAGCGTCAGCGAGGCGGACCCAAGCCCTCCCTTCAGGTTGACCGTGGTGGCACCGGTGCCTGCACCAGTGGTGCCGATGTTGAAGTCGGCCGAGGCCGCCTCGCATGCCGCGCGGCCCAGCGCGGGGTAGGGGTTGGCGTCCCATGCCGTATCGCCGCCGCTGGCCAGATCAAACACGATTGCGGAAGGGACAATAGGGACAATATGGGGCCCGACCGCGAAGCCCTTGCCCGCTGCGCGAAGTGCGTCCGACACGCCGTCAGCCGCCGCCAGCCCAAAGGCAGAGCCGCCGGACAGGACCAGCGCATTCACCTGCTGCACGGTTTTGTCAGGAGCAAGCAAGTCGGTTTCCCTTGTGCCCGGTGCGCCACCCATGACGCTGACCCCTGCCGTGAACGGCGCGTCGGCAGTAAGTACGGTGACGCCCGATTTCAGCGCAGCGTCTTGCGCGTTGCCTACCATTAGGCCGCTGACATCGGTGATCAGGTTCTTTGCGCCGGGATACATCATATGCGCGGTTTCTTCGCGGCTGTGGCGGCGTCGCCGGTGTTGGGCGTGCCCGCCGGTTCGATCAGCAGCACCTTTGCCTCATTCTCAGCGCGTGGCCGGTGGGTGACGCCTTTGGGCACCACGAACAGCTCGCCCGGACCAAGCGTATGGGAGCGGTCCTCCACGTCGAGGGTCACCTCCCCCTCCAGCACCAGAAAGAAGTCATCTGTGTCGGGGTGGTCGTGAAACGGGAACTCGCCTTGGAACTTCACCACCATGATGTCGTTGCCGTTGTAATCGGCGACCACATGCGGGTCCCAGTGGGTGCTGAATTGGCTCAACTTGTCGGCGAGATTAACGGGTTTCATATCGAACTCCTTCACAACCCATCTTGCCAGAAAGCGCGGGATCGGCAAGGGTGCGCGCAGGCCGGATGGCGTCCGGCCTCTCAGCACATATCTCTGTCCTGAACGCCGGGACCTTTCTTTGATTAGGAGGGTCACATGACCAATCTCAGCACCCGTCAAGATTTTCTGCGCTTTCACAATGGGGAACGCGCGCCTTTGCAGTTTGCCCCGGCCGAGTATGATGCCCGGCTGGCGGGCCTGCGTGCCATCATGGCAAAAGCGGGCATCGACGCTTGCGTCCTGACGTCCATGCATTCCGTCAGCTACTACGCTGGGTTTTTGTACTGCGCCTTCGGGCGGCCCTACGCTTTGGTGGTCACCCCGACCGAGCATGTTACCATCAGCGCGGGCATCGACGCGGGCCAGCCATGGCGTCGCACCCATGGCGACAACATCACCTACACCGACTGGGGCCGCGACAATTACTGGAAGGCGATCCGGTCGATCACTGGCGAAGGCCGCGTGATCGGCCTTGAGGGCGACCACCTGACCCTGACCCGCACCGATGAGTTGGAGGCGGCGCTGAAGCCCGCCAAGAAGGTTGATGTGGCCCCGGCTTGCATGACGCAGCGTATGATGAAGTCGGAGGCTGAGATTGCGCTGATCCGAGAGGGCGCGCGCATCGCTGATGTCGGCGGCTACGCCATCAAAGACGCCATCAAGGTCGGCACCCGAGAGATTGACGTGGCCATGGCGGGCCGCGACGCCATGGAATTGGAAATCGCCAAATCCTTCCCCGACGCCGAATACCGCGACACTTGGGTCTGGTTCCAATCCGGCCTGAACACCGACGGGGCGCATAACCCGGTGACATCCCGCAAGCTGGAACATGGCGACATCCTGTCGCTCAACACCTTCCCGATGATCTCCGGCTATTACACCGCGCTGGAACGCACCCTGTTTGTCGGCGAAGTCGACGACGCCTCGCTGAAGATATGGGAGGCCAATATCGCGGCGCATGAACTGGGCATCTCGCTGCTCAAAGCCGGGTCCACCTGCGCGCAAGTCACCGCTGGGGTGAACGCGTTCTTTGAGGAACGCGATCTGCTGCAATACCGCTCCTTCGGGTACGGGCACAGCTTCGGGGTGCTGTCGCATTACTACGGGCGGGAGGCCGGGCTGGAGCTGCGCGAGGATATCGACACGGAGCTGCAGGTGGGCCACGTGATTTCCATGGAGCCGATGCTGACCATCCCGCATGGGGCACCCGGCGCGGGGGGCTACCGCGAGCATGACATTCTGGTCATCACCGAGGACGGCAACGAGAACATCACAGGCTATCCCTACGGCCCCGCCTTCAACGTCATTCGTTAACAAAAACAACGGCTTCACGAAATTGCTAAGGTCCCGCCGTGGTGGGGCCTTTTTTCTATGGTTTGCAGGGCTTTGACGTGGCAAACTCTGGAAAACGCCGCAATCATGCTTATGTGAATAGCAATAACATTAATTGGACGAGGGACGTAGATATGGCCGATTTTGACGCACAGGTTCGGGAATCGCAGGCGCAGGTGGAAGAGGCGCAGGCCAAGATTTCAGAGCTGACCAGCCGCATTGAAACCGCGCGCGCCAAGCTGAAATCGGGCGACGACATCACCATCGACATCGAAAACGCCTCCCTTGAGGATGTGCATGCCCATACCGAGCTGATGAACGGCAACATCGCCGAGCTGATCATGGGGCTGGACGATGTGACCTCGGGCTTCTCGGAAGATTTTTCCGCCATGCGCGACAAGACCGGCTGGGAAAGCTTTGTCGGCATCTTCTCCAAGGGCAAGTCCGAGTCGCTGCGCCAGGAACGCATGCGCACCGCGTCCATTGACGACAAGCTGCAGGACCTGATCTCCAAATCCGACCAGATTGTTGGACTTCTGACGGGGCAGCTGTCCGTGTTGGAGGAGCAAAAGGTCAAAGTTGAGGGCAACCTGGCTGAGACGCTGGATGAGCGCGAAATGGTTGTGGGCGAGCTGGAAACCCTGCGCGCCGACATTCTGGCCATGGACCCCAAGATGATCGAGCTGGAGAATAAAATCTCCGTCGAACAGGACGCCGCCGCGCGGACCAAGCTGGAAACCGAGCTGGCGGAAATGAACAACAAGTACAACGAGATGGTGCAGGAGGAGCAGGTCAAGCTCGCCAAGTCGCAAACGTTGGAACGCTACATCGAGAAGGGCAAGACCTGGATAGACTCTCTGCAAAACCAGGCGGCGACCCAGATGGTGCTGATCAACAAGCTGGAAACCGACACGAAGCAGCGTGTTGTTCTGTATGACGCCCTGACCAAGTCGTTGAAAACGGCGCAGCAGCAGGACGTGGCCCACCAGATCAACGAGATCGGGGTGAAAACCGACCAGGAAGCGCAAGCCGGCATGGCCGCCATCGGCTCCGCCACCAACGCCCGCATGGCCGAAATGATGGAAGCCCATGAAGACCAGATGGTCTTCGCCCGCAAGGTGTTGGAGCAAAAGGCCAAAGCCGACGAGCGCTTCGCCCGCCGCTTCGAGAAGATCGTCGAGAAGCACGACAAGAACCTGTACGGGGCTTGAGTTTCGCCACACAAATAATCGGATCAGGCATTCTTGGGGGTAGTATGCTCCTATCAGCCCTAGTTGGCGCTAAGTTTGCGATTGTTTCTGAGGTCCAGTTCAACTTTCTTGCGGGTATTGGGGTTTTCCTTCTCTGGCTTTGCCTTACTCGGGTCTTCTTTCGTACGATGTGGTTTGCGACGAAAATGGATGAAACGACTGTGTACGATAACGAACCTGCCAAGAACGTAAGACGGAATCTGTTTGCGAGCTGGTTCATTGGCATAAACAGAAATCAGCATGGTGTTGATGAGTCATGACGGAAGATATCGACCTCACTCTCGACCATTCCGGCCTGACCGATGACCTCGCGGCGCGGCGCTACTTTGCCAAGTTTGAGCGTATCACCGGGCATCTGGCCCGTGTCGCGGCAGAGATGGAGGTCGAAGGCACCTTCAGCAAATCCGACGTCGACATAATCGCCGACTACGTCGCCCGCATTGCCCGCACCTTCCGCGCGCTCAGCCACAAATACCTGCTGACGGGGCGCGATACCGGACAATTCTTCGGCTCCCTGACCATCGACAAGCATGACAGCGGCTTCCCCGTCTTTGCCGAGCTGATGACCATGGCCAATGACGCCATGCAGGCCGACAAGCACCTTGCCGGAATGCGGTCACGCGATGAGCTGAAAGACGAGATGATCCGCCAGATCGTGGGCGACCTGACCATCCCAACCAAGCTGCAATTCGCCCTGTCGCAACGCATGTATTACGAGGCGCTCGCCAAGCGTGGGCTCTTCTGGGCCACCAATGACGCGCAGGCCATCTGGACCGGCAACCGCGAGGAACGCCGCACCTATTTGTTGCACTGGGCGGTCTACGACTCGCGCCAAAATGTGCCGACCATTTACTTGATGGACATCGAAGACAGCGGCGACGTGGCCCTGCCCAAAGACGCCCGCCGCTGGCCCGAAGCGCAGGCGCATCTGACCGCGCAAGCCTCCAACGGGCTGAAGCTTCTGACCATTGCGCAAGGGTTTGACCGCGACTTCGACGACCTGCACCCCAAACGCCTGCGCCGCATCCATGTCGGCCCGATGTATTCCCACGCCTTCACCCAGCAATCCGGCCCGATCCGCGACGTGCTGGCCGAAGCCCAAAGCGCGCCCGGGGAGGACTGGACGCTGGCCTGGACCGTGGAAACATTGGAATCTGAGCGTGTCGAGCTGGAGAAGAAAGGCTGGTTCAGTTCCGTCGAGCGGGAGATTTTCAAGCTGGATCCCTTCGCCGGACGCGGCGCGGAAACCGGCGCCACCTCGACCGAGCGCTCCGTCATCATGCCGACGCGCCCCTATCAGGTCTTGGCCGAAAAGAACCCGGCGGGCTTCGCCAGCATCCGCAAATTCGTGGTCAGCCCAGCGGGCCGCGTGGTGAGTTATCGGTAGGGCGGGGTTCACCCCGCCGCCCAAATTTAAGGAAAAGATATGAGCCAATCAGCCGATTTCATGGAGTTGAAAGAAGACGACATCCGCGCGCATTACGCCGCCGCGACCGCCATGCTGGAAGGCGTCGACCACACGCCGCGCATCGCCAAAGCCAAGGAAGCCCCCGCTGCCGAACGTTCAAGTGGCATCGGCACCCGCCGCCGCTTCCGGTCTACCACGCCCGGCCTTGTTACGCGCTCGACCGCGCGCCCCGAAGGCGTGCGGCTGATCGAACGCATCGAAGGGGTGGGCGACGACGCGCTGCCCTCCGCCCTGCAAGCCACGACGCTACAAGCCCTGCGCCGCGCCTTGGCGATTGGCCTGACCGTTGGCGACCAGTTCAGCGACGCCACTGGCTTGGCCGAACTCAAACGCGAGAACCTCGAAGGCCGCCTGTCTGACAGCAAAAAGGCGGAATTCACCGACCTGCTTGCCGCCGAAGCGCTTGCCGTGCTCTTCTCCTTCGCCAATGCCGCGTCCTACCTTTTGGCCAGCCACGCCACGGAAACCACGGTTGAGATCGGCGGCGTCGAGGAGGTGCTGACCGACAACGCCCAACTCGCCCTGCACGGCGCGTTGTGGGAGCTGGACCAGGATCTCGCAATCTTCGCCGACGAGGACGCCAAGACCGTGGCAACGCTGCTGGCCTTCACCGAGCAGCTGATGGAAAAGGCGTCCTTGCGCGCCGCCAACACGCCCCGCTTGGAACCGTTCAACCAGGCCTCTTACCGCGTGGAAGCGGATGATCTGACCATCAACGGCTTCACCCCCGCCCGCGCGGCGAAGGGGTCGAAGCTGACCATGACCTTCAAAAAACCCAACGAGGTCGTCGGCAACCACATCGCCAAATACCAGTCCATGAAGCTGGCCAAAATGGTCATGGCCTATGATTTCGAGCGTAAGCTGAACCCCTTCGCCGACCTCGGCGGCTTCATCTTCACCTTCATGGGCGACGGCGCGCCGGGTACGGGCAAAACCACGCTGATCCAGATGATGGCGGGGCTGATGTCGGGCTATTGCGAGACCGCGGGCTACCCGTTCCGCTACCAAAACCTGTCCACCGACAACATCGACAGCTACCAAGGCAAATCCGGCCAGAACGCCAAGGCCTTCATCAACAACGTCATCGACCCGAACGTTATTGGCTTTGGCACCATCGACGACATCGACCAGCTTGCGGGCAAACGTGGCGACCGCCAATCCTCAGCCGGCCAGCTGGAGATTACGGCGGTGCTTATGGAAAGCTTCGCCGGCGCGAACACCGTGGTGCGCGGCAACTGCACCTTTGGGATGTTCTCCAACTACCCCGAAAACGTGGACGATGCGTTAAGGCAACGGGCCGGCGCGCGCTTCCTCGTCGACGGCCCCCAAACCCGCGACGACTATGTCGACATCCTCAACCTGCTGATGGGCAAAAACCACGACATCCCGCTGGGCGATTTCGAACCCTTCGCTGCCCAAGAAATCAAAAAAGCCGTCGCCGCGTCCTTCGACAGCCACGCCAAACCGCATGAGGAAGGCCTGTTGAAGGTCTTCGACAAGGTCTCCGGTGAAATCGGCGAATTGGACACGATCAACAAGCTCGGCACCTACCTCAAAGGCATTCAGGAGGCCGACCACCGTTTCACCGGCCGCGCCATCAAGAACATCACCGACGCCGTCAAAGTCCGCGCGATGGACTTCGAGCTGCCCGACGAATGGATGGAGGAACCCGACCTGTTCCTGTTCAAGGATTACGAAACCAAGCTCGGCATGATCAAAGAGCTGCGCCAGCCCATCACGGTCGAAATGGTCATCCAGGAAATCAACCGCTACGCGGATTCCGAGTTCCGGTATGCGGATAAGTCGGATGAAGTAGCGGTTGCCAATATGGTGCGCGAGTATGGCCTCACCGAAGAGGCGAAGCGGCGGTATTTGGAGAGTAAGGGGTAGTGCAGGCTTGGGCTCTCTTGGGCAGCGCAGTTTATGCTATTTTGAGCTGCATCTTGGTCACCAAGGCGTTTTCGTTTTTCCGATCTGTTCTTACGCCAAGGGCACTGCCACTGGGCAGAGCCTTTTGCGGAATTCCGCTTGTTGTGTTCCTTCTTGCTTTGTGGATGTTCACAGCCGTCTTTGGTTGGGTGCCGATCCTTGAAGGACAGTTTGGCGGTGCTTTGTACCAAAGTGACCCCATATTAAATATCTACCTGATATTTATTCCGTTTCTTTGGATTGCGGCAAATTACTTTCATTTGATTATTAGGGGTCGCAGTTGACCTTTCGACGCAAAACAACCGCTCAGCAACATGGCCCCCTCCCCATGGGGGGGAGGGAGGGGGCCGCGCTTTCTTCGAAAGCGCAGCGATTTAGATCATCTGTTTGGCGCGTCGGGGCCCTCTTCTAATGGCCGCCCTCTTCATCATCGTCTGGCTGATCCCCGCCGCATGGGGGGCCTATTCCGGCTATTGGCGGGCGGCGCGGCCCGCTTTGAACTTCGGCGACTTTGCCACTGACATTGGCATCGCGCTGATGACCGCTGCGGCCCCGATCTTCATGTTCCACATGGTCTGGGTCGGCGCGTTCATGGAGATGACGGGGGGGCTCAGCGCGCTCGGCTCATGGGCGTGGTACTGGTCTTGGTTGACCGCGCTGATCTGGTTCCCATGCATGGTCATCGCCTATATCTGGCGGGCGATGAAGATCCGGCGGGGGGGGGTAGGGTGAGCGCGCCTTTCATCATGACGCTGGTCGCACCGTTTCAGTCCCTGCTCTACAGAGTGGTCAGGCTGGGCCGCCAAGGCGAGGCAGCAGGGGAAGACATGACCCCGCAGTTTGGTGTATCACGTCATGTGGGCGCGGTTTCGTCGGTTAACATATGGTAAAGCTAAAATGAATACCTATATATATCATATGGTTAGTAAGATTTCAGCATGCGGGAAACCCCGCCCATGATGCGTCTCATTCAAAAGGGGCTGATGTACGGCAACCTGTTCCACGTGGGCTCGCCCGCGCTGGTGGAGCGGTATAACCGCGCCTTGAAGCATCTGACCGGCAAGACCACGAAGCTGACCGATTTTCACATTGATATCGCGGGCTACGCGCCCGAAGTGGGCGACGAGCTGGACGACCATCTGTACCTCAACCCGCAGGGCTGCAACCGGCAATTCATCCTGCTGTCGACCGAGCAAAAGACGGCGCCGCTGCTGGAGGCCAAGTTTTCGACCTCGCGCGGGATCCTGCGGCAATTCATCGATCACAACGAGGCGCAGCTTTTCGCGCTGACTGCCCGTGACGCCGTGGCGGGCGAGCTGGTCAACTCGATCTACACCGTCGATAAAGCCGCGCATCTGTTCGACATCCGCAAGATGCGGATCGAGGCCGACACCACAGGTGGCCATGTGGCAGAGGCCACCAAGCTGGGCGCGATGATCGACGAATTCCGCTCCCGCGAGGACGCGTGGTGGGACGATGTGCTGATCGCCGACATGATCACGCTGGCCAAGAAAACCGGCGACGTGACGCGGGTGCCCATCGGGCTGGAAAAGACCGAATACGAGCAAGCGAACTTCTGGACCTCGCATTTCGGGGGGCTTTATGTTTTCCGTGATGTGCCCGAGCCGGCCACGATCTGCGTGGGCAAAAAGGAAGAGGTCGGCAAGCTGCCGACCAAGCTGACCCTGGGCTTCCATGAGCGCAACAAAATCGCGGCCTTTCTGGAGGAAAACAATCTGGTCGAGCCCATCGTGAAGGCGAAAGGTGTCAATGCGATCGACATCCTGCGCCAAAAGCTGGACTTCATCATTGTCGATGTCGCGGCCACGATGGAGGCGGACCTGACCGGCCTCAGACGCGCCGATCTGCGCAAACTGGCGCGGCGCTATGCGCAGCTGTTGCCCAAGGAATTCCACCAGCTTAACGACCTGTTGCGCTGGGCGGAGGGCGGCGGCGGTTGGCCGCGGATCACCTCGAAAGACCCGGCCTATTTCTACACGCTGCGGTCTACCGATCATGGGGATCGCGATCTGGTGAACCAGATGCTGGCCGAGCTTGCGCCGTTGGATGTGCGCCAGCTGTTTATTTGCCACAAGCAGCTGTTTTACGCGCGCTACGCGGGCTGGCCGGAGGAAAAGAAGGAATTTGTGGCGGACTTCCTTGAGCGGGAGTATCAAGTGGACAAGGCCGGCGCCCGCGAGGCACTGTTTGGCCATGAGGAGCCGATGGCGGAGCCCAGCCCCACGCGCGACATTGTCGACGTTGTGGGACCATGGGGCGCCGTGAGGAGGGGTAAATGATCATAGGAATTTTGCGGCTGTTCGTGCTGGCGTTCATCGTCATGCTGGTGGTGTATTTCATCTTGTCCGCGTGGTCGCGATCCGTGCGCCGTGGCAAGCTGCGCGACGAATGGGACGAAGAGATACGCGAAGGCGACCGCGAGGCCTTTGTTGAGGAAGGGCTGGAAGACTACGACCAGTCGTTGCGCCGCAAGCTGATCCTGGGGGTGTTTGTTGTCCCCTACATGGTGATCGGCATCCTGATTTACGTCGTCAACTTTCAGTAAGGGACGCCCGACATGCTTTATGTAAAACGCACCTTTTGGACCGTCTTCTGGGTCCTGCTGCTGGCCTTCCTACATTACACGCTGCCACAGCGCGACATCGCGCGGGTCGTTGAGACCGAGGTGCGGCGCGTCGATTTTGGCGAGAACTCTCTGTTTTGGGCGGGGGCCGATACCGGCCAGGATGGCACCGGCGCAAACCGCGACGTGCGCTTTGTGAATACGGTGCGCAAAAAGACCTACCTGCTGGGGCTGATCCGGTCCGACAGCACGCGACCGATGGTCTACCGCAACGAGGATACCGGCTGGGGCTGGCCGCCTTACTTCAAGCTGGATTCGTCGAATTTGCAGACCGAACTGGCTGACGCCAAAAGCACCGCGGCCGAGCCGCAATGGGTGGTGTTGACCCACTATGGCTGGCGCAATGAGTTCCTGTCGATCTTCCCCAACGCCGTGGGCGTGCGTCCGATTGATGACCCCAACAAGCTGCTGATCCCCTATTTCAACATCCTGATCCTGATTATTCTGGCGGGGCTGATGCTGGGCTTTTACCGCATGACCCAATGGTTCCGGCGCGAGAAGATTGACCCGATTGTGGATTCAGCTTCCGAGACCTGGGACGGCGTTGACGCCTATGCGGATGAAAAGCGCGCAGGGTTCCGTGGCTGGCTGGACAGTTTCAAAGGCAAAGACAAGCGCTACTGAATTGTGCGCGTTCCGCGCGCGTGATGTTTTGCGTTCTTGGGGGAGCTTCGCTCCCCCGCCACGCGGGCATCCCCCTTGAGCATATTTTTGGCAGAAAGAAGCTATTCGCAGCCCTTATTCGCCGTAGGGGATCCAGATGTTTTTGACCTCAGTGGCCGCCGCCAGCATGTCTTTGCTATCCGGGATCTGCGGAGCAATCAGCGTTCGTTTGAGGTTGCTGGTGGACTTGGCCTCGATGATTTGTGCGAGGTCAGTTGAGGAAAAACTCCACATTGCATCCACGTCCATATGCGCGGCCATATGCGGTGCAAGCTCCGCGTGGCTGCCGGTGAGGATGTTGGCCACGCCGGCGGGCATGTCGGAGGTTTCCAGCACTTGGATAAAATCGGTCGCGGCCAGCGGGAAGGGCTCGGAGGCGGCGAGGATCACGCGGTTGCCCATGGCGATAGCCGGGGCGAGCGTACCGATCAGGCCTGCGAGCGGTGCATCGTCGGGGCAAAGCGCCGCGATCACGCCGACCGGTTCCTTCATCGCCAAAGCGACACCGCGAATTGGGACACCGTGCACTTGCCCATCGTATTTGTCGGCCCAAGCGGCGTAAGTGAATAGGGTGGAGATCGCGGTTTCGACCTCTTTTGCGCCGTTCTTGCCGGTCAGGGCCTTTAGTCGCGCCTCAAACTCATCCGCGCGGGTGGCGAGGTTCTCGGCTAGGTAGTATAGGATTTGCGCGCGCAGGTGGCCGGTGGTCTTGGACCACGCTTTGGCGGAATGCGCAGCCTCAACCGCATTGCGCAGGTCCTTGCGGTTGGCGAGGCTGACCTCGCCCAGCGCATGGCCCTTCGGCCCGTAGACCATCCGGGAATAACCGCCATCAGGACGCGCCTGCTTGCCACCGATATAGAGCTTGGCGGTGCGATCTACGCCATCGCTGGGGGTGCCGTCGCCGGTGAAGGCTGTAACCGGTTTTGCCGGCTTGTCCTGCGCCTTCGCGCGGGTGTAGCCCGCCAACCCTTCCCAGCCGCCTTCGCGCCCGAAGCCGCTTTCGCGGACCCCGCCAAAGCCTGCGGCCGCGTCCATCATGTTGGTGCCGTTGATCCAGACGATGCCTGCCGCCAGCTTGGGCGCGATGTCCAACGCCAGGTTGATGTTCTCGCTCCACACCGTCGCGGCCAGCCCGTAGCGGGTGTCATTGGCGATTTGCACGGCCTCCGCAGGGGTGCGGAAGGTGGCGGAGACCAGCACGGGCCCGAAGATTTCCTCCTGCATCAGGGGCGATGCGCTGTGCAATCCGGTGATCAATGTCGGCGGGTAGAAGCAGCCGTCGGGCGCCTCTGTTTGGAAGGTCTCGCCTTCGGGGTTGCCCTCTACCATGCCCTTGATCGCAGCCAATTGCACAGGGTCCACAATCGCGCCCACGTCGATGCATTTGTCCAACGGGTCGCCGATGCGCAGGCCTTGCATGCGGGTTTTAAGCTTGGCGTAGAAGCGGTCCGCGATGCCTTCCTGGACCAGCAGCCGCGAGCCTGCGCAGCAGACTTGGCCCTGGTTGAACCAGATGGCGTCGACCAGCCCTTCGACGGCGCTGTCCAAATCTGCGTCGTCGAAAACGATGTAGGGGGATTTGCCGCCCAATTCCAAACTGAGCGCCTTGCCGGAGCCTGCTGTGGCCTCCCGAATTTTGCGCCCAACGGCGGTGGAGCCGGTGAAGGCCACCTTGTCCACGTCGCTTGCCACGATCATTTCGCCCACGCGGCCGTCGCCGGTGACGATGTTGACGACGCCGTCCGGCACGCCGGCTGCCGCGCAAATCTCGGCGAAAACCATGGCCGACAGGGATGTGTATTCGGCGGGTTTCAGCACCACCGTGTTGCCCATCGCCAGCGCTGGCGCGATTTTCCAGGCCAGCATCAGCAGCGGGAAGTTCCACGGGATGATTTGGCCGCAGACGCCAAGCGCTTCGCGGTCGGGCAGCTCGCCGTCCATCAGCTGGGCAAAGCCTGCGTGGTGGTAGAAATGGCGGATTGCCAGAGGCACGTCGATGTCGCGGCTCTCCCGGATCGGTTTGCCGTTATCGAGGCTTTCCATAACCGCCAGAAGGCGGCTGTTCTTTTGCAATCCACGTGCAATGGCGTAAAGCACGCGGGCGCGGCGTTCGCCGTCTTTGGCCCATGCGGGCTGCGCCTTTCGGGCGGCTTTGACCGCCGCTTCAACGTCTTCGGCCGTCGCCTGCGTCACACCCGCCAGCTTCTCTCCCGTGGCGGGGTTGTTGCTGTCGAAATCGTCGCGCAACGGTCCCCATTTGCCGCCAATGTAATGCCCGGCAATGCCGCCGCGATCAGTCAGCCATGTCAGCGCCTCAGACGCGCTTTCGGGGGCGGGGCCATACTCCATCGTCTCGAATTTTTCTTTGACAGTCATAACTTATCCCATCGGATGGCGGTAAGAGGCGGAGTAGGCGCCCGTCACGTGGTGCTCCAACTGCCGCTCGATATCGTTCAGTAGCGACGAGGCTCCGAAGCGGAAGAGGTCGGGCTGTAGCCAACGGTCGCCCAGCTCGTCTTTCATCAGCGCCAGATAGGTGATCGCGTCCTTGGCCTTGGAAATGCCGCCCGCCGGTTTGTAGCCCACATAGTAGCCCGTCGCGTCGAAATAGTCGCGGATGGCGCGGATCATCACCAGCGAAACGGGCAGCGTCGCGTTCACGCTTTCCTTGCCGGTGGAGGTCTTGATGAAATCCGCCCCCGCCATCATGCAAATCAGCGAGGCGCGGGCCACATTGCGCAACGACCCCAGCTCGCCTGTGGCCAGAATGGCCTTCACATGGGCGTCTCCGCAGGCGGCGCGGAACTCTTTCATCTCGTCATAAAGCGCCTGCCAGTTTTGCGTCAGGACGTGGCGGCGGGAGATGACGATGTCGATCTCGCGCGCGCCCAGTTGCACGCTTTCCTCAATCTCGGCGACGCGCAGATGGAACGGCGACAAGCCCGCAGGGAAGCCGGTCGACACAGCCGCCACTGGAATGCCCGAGCCGTGCAAGGCTGAAACCGCAGTGGGGATCATGTCGTGATAGACGCAGACCGCGCCGGTGGTCAGCCCGTCCATGCCAAGCCGGTCCATGATGTCGGCCCGAACTGGTTGGCGCGCTTTGGCGCACAAGCGGCGCACCCGGCCCGCCGTGTCGTCGCCCGACAAGGTGGTCAAATCAATGCAGGTCACGGCCTTCAGCAGCCAGGCCGCCTGAAACTCCTTTTTCACCGACCGCCGGCCCGGCAGGGTCTTCGCCCGCCGCTCGATCGCCGAGGTGTTTGCCTGCACCCGCGCGACCCAATCAAGGTCCAGCGCCATGCCGGGGTTGCGCGCCAGATGCACTTGCGGCAGCTGCGCGGTTTGGATGTTCGTAACCGTGTCTGTCATGGCCAAAACCGTGTCATGCCCAGCGCCCAAGCGCAAGACGGCCCTCGCGGAAACGGCGGTTTTCAAACGCATCGCGGGGCGCTAGGAACAACCTATCACAAAGGGGATTCTGCCATGACTTTCGACCGCTCCGTCAAAATCGCGCCGTCCATCCTGTCGGCGGACTTCGCCAATTTCGGGCTGGAATGCGAGGCCATAGAGGCGCAAGGCGCGGACTGGGTGCATGTCGATGTGATGGACGGCCATTTTGTGCCCAACATCACCTTCGGGCCCGCCACCTGCAAGGCCATCCGCCCGCATATCAAGACGGTGATGGACGTGCATCTGATGATTGCCCCCGTCGATCCCTATATCGCGGCGTTTGCCGAAGCCGGCGCCGACGTCATAACCGCCCATGTCGAGGCCGGCCCCCACATTCACCGCACCCTGCAAGCCATTCGCGGGGCAGGGGCCAAAGCGGGGCTGGCGCTGAACCCCGGCACGGATCTCGATAGCGTGGACTACCTGCTCGATATGGTCGATCTGGTTTGCATTATGACCGTGAACCCCGGCTTTGGTGGGCAGAAATTCATCCATAGCCAAGTTGAAAAGGTCCGCAAGCTGCGCGCCATGATCGGGGATCGCCCCATCCACATCGAAATCGACGGCGGCGTTACACCTGAAACGGCACCTCTGGTGGTGGAGGCTGGGGCAGATGTGCTTGTCGCAGGCTCCGCCGTGTTCAAAGGCGGCAGCGTGTCGAACCCCGCGCCTTACGGCGACAACATCAAAGCGATCCGCGCCGCTGCCAGCTAGTCGGCCAGCTTTGCGCGGATGATCGGGGCAAGGTGCTCTTCGACCACCTTCACGGCCAATTGCCAGTCATTGGGCTGGTTGTAATTGCCCGCGTAGACGACCAGCACCAAATCCAGCCCCTTGTTGACCGAGAAACGCTGCCCGCCATTGCCAAATCCCGCCGACCAAGGCGGCGGGTTGCCGGGTGGCATGTACCAGAAATAGCCGTAATCCAGTTCAAACCCGGTCGATGTTTTGCGCGACAGTGCCGTCTCGATCCAGTCGGCGGGAACCACCTGCGTGCCGTCATAAACGCCGCCGTCAATCAGCATCTGGCCGATCTTCGCCAGATCAGGGGCGCGCAGCCGCAGCCCTGATGCCGCCGAGGGCACGCCGTCCCAACCGACCCATTCAAACGTTTCAATGCCCAGCGGACCAAACAGCGTCTCTTTGGCGAAGGCGTCCAGCCGCATGCCGGACCCGTCTTCTATCAGCTTGCCGATGATGGTCGTGGCCCCGCCGTTGTAATTCCAAATCTTGCCCGGCTCCGTCACCATGGGGCGGTCCAGCACGAAGCGGTAGCGGTCATCGGCGCGTTCCATCGCGATCTCGCTGTTGGCGGGGTCGGTGTAGGGCAGGTTCTCGTTCCACTCCGTCCCCATCCGCATGGTCAGCGCGTCCTCAATGGTGATCGCGGCCCGCACGGGGTCTTCCAGCAGGTCTTCGTAATCCGGGAACTGCGCCACCAGGGGCGCGTCAACGGGCGGCACAAGGCCGTCTTCCAAGGCGATACCATAGAGCAATGCGGTGATGCTCTTGGTCACTGACCGCAGGTCATGCACCGTGTCCGGCCCATGGCTTTGCACGCCAAGCGGCGCGCCCCAGGCCTCATCCTCACCTTCGAAATAGGCGTCCATAATCACCTCGCCGCCCATGCGCAAATGCACGCTGTGCAGGCCGCTCAACTCACCGGCGTCGAAGGCGGCGCGCAAGGACTGGTCATGCGTGTCGGCGGCGGCCATCGTGCCGAGCAACAGTGCAGACATGAAGGTGAGAAAGCGGGTCAAGGTTCGACCTCCGGCAATGTATGATCTGGAAGATGGTATCAGGGCATGTTCGGTCGTGCCACTAATTCCGCGTGGCTACAAAAAAGGGGTCCTCTTCCCGCCAATAGGTCAACAGGCTGCGTCCGGTTGGGGCGGATGCGCCCCGCGTTTCCAAGGCAAACAGGTCCGCGGCGAGAAGGGATGCCATGCGCAAAGTCTGGCCGACCTCGCTGTGTTCCGCGGCATCGCCGTCAAACACCCGTTCGATCGCATGGGCGGCGCTGACCAGGACGAAGACCAGTTGCAATCCGCTGACATCCGGCCACCTGCGCGCCAGGTCAGCAACGGCAGAACGCGGCCCATCCGGACCGTCAGAGACCCGCGCGATTGCAAAATCGACCATGTCATCGATTTGTTTCAGGCCCAATCTACCCGCTTTCTGACGTACTGGTTATTTCTGCTGCCGGGCCGGCAGGTTGCTCGGGCGGTAGTAGAACATTCTACACGGCCCTTGGGAATGAGTTTTTGGCCGCAAATTCGCACAACAGTTGCGGCTTTCACATAGCCGTGAGCGGCAGTAGGTTGCCGCGTGAAGAGGAGACGCATTATGGCGGGTATTGTCTCGGTCAATCAGCTGGTCAAAACATATGATGGCGGGTTCCAGGCCCTGAAATCGGTGTCTCTGGACATCGAGGACGGCGAAATTCTGGCGCTGCTTGGCCCAAACGGGGCTGGGAAAACCACATTGATTTCAGTGATTTGTGGTATGGTGAACCCCACCAGCGGCACAGTGTCGGTTGGTGGGCATGACATCATCACCGATTTCCGCGCGGCGCGGCAGCTGATCGGGTTGGTCCCGCAAGAGATTAATCTCGAGCCGTTCGAGAAGGTGATCAACACAGTGCGATTCACCCGCGGGCTGTTTGGCAAACCCCGTGACGATGCCATGCTGGAAAAAATTCTGCGCCAGCTTTCGCTCTGGGACAAGAAGGACAGCCGCATCATGGAGCTGTCCGGCGGCATGAAACGCCGGGTTCTGATTGCCAAGGCGCTCAGCCACGAGCCGCGCGTGCTATTTCTGGATGAGCCGACCGCGGGTGTCGATGTCGAGCTACGCAAAGACATGTGGGACATCGTGCGCGACCTGAAGGAGGATGGCGTCACCATCATCCTGACCACGCATTACATCGAGGAAGCGGAGGCGATTGCCGACCGCGTCGGCGTCATCTCCAAGGGCGAAATTCTGCTGGTCAAAGAGAAAGCCGCGCTCATGGCGCAGATGGGCCGCAAGGAATTGGAAATCGAATTGCAATCGCCACTGACCGAAGTCCCGGCAGCGCTCGCGGATTACGCGCTTTGCGTGGGCGACAGTGGCCGCAGCTTGATTTACAGCTACGACACCAGCGCCGAGCGGACCGGCATCACCAAGCTGCTCAGCGATCTGGCGGCAGCCGGGTTGGTGATGAAAGACGTCGCCACGCGGCAATCGTCTCTGGAAGACATATTCGTCGGGCTGGTGGAGGATGCACAATGAACATGCAAGCAATCAGGGCAATCTATGTCTTTGAAATGGCGCGGTTCTTCCGCACGCTGACGCAAAGCTTCGTGTCGCCGGTGCTGTCCACGTCGCTTTACTTTGTGGTGTTTGGAACCGCGATCGGCAGCCGCATCGAAAGCGTCGAGGGCGTCAGCTACGGCGCCTTCATCGTGCCCGGCCTCATTATGCTGTCGGTGATGACGCAGGCCACGGCGAACGCGTCTTTCGGCATCTATTTCCCGAAATTCATCGGCACGATATACGAGCTGCTATCCGCTCCGGTTTCCTTCCTGGAGATTGTGATCGGCTATGTCGGCGCCGCGGCGACAAAGGCGCTTTTCATCGGCTGCGTCATCTTCGGGACCGCCTTCTTTTTTGTTGATCTGCAAATCGCGCATCCCGTGGCGATGGTCGCCTTCTTGGTGCTCACCTGTTTCAGCTTTGCACTGCTGGGCTTCATCATCGGCATCTGGGCGCAGAACTTCGAGCAATTGCAGCTGATCCCGCTGCTGGTGATCACGCCCTTGGTGTTCCTTGGGGGCTCGTTCTATTCGATCTCGATGTTGCCGCCGGTCTGGCAGACGATCACCATGTTCAACCCGGTGGTGTACCTGATCTCGGGCTTCCGCTGGGCGTTCTTTGGGACGGCGGATGTGCCCATCGGGCTCAGCCTGTTCGCAATCGCTCTGTTTACGGGCGGCTGCATTGCGGTGATCGGATGGATTTTCAAGACCGGGTACCGCATCAAGAGTTGATCCCGCGTGAATGTGGTTTCGGGTAAAAGAGGGGAGCAACCAACCGGAGGCTTTCCATGTCCGACACCACATCTCCCCTGAGCCCACGCGGCATTCTGATGCTCATGCTGGCGGGCGCGCTGGCCACGGCGGCCTTTGATATCTACGGGCAGGTGATCAGCCCTGCCTTGGGCGGGTCGCGGCTTGCGCCGGTCCCGCTGGCAGGCTCGGTCTGGCGCGCGATTGCGGGCTTCCCGTCAAAAGAAATGGCCGAGTTGCTGCATTACACCGCAGGCGTCATCGGCTATCCGCTGGGCTTCGCGCTGGTCGCGCGGCCCCTTTGGCAAAAGATTGCACCCGCCGTGCCGTGGTGGGCCGTCGCCGTGGCGTTCGGCTGTGCGCAATGGGTGTTTGCGCTCTATATCATGGCGCATCTGGTGGCGGGGCAGCCGGCCTTCTTAGGCTGGACCGGCATCACATGGGCGGCACTGTGGGGGCACATCGTCTATGCGCTGGTGGCCATCGGCGTCAGCAATCACTTTGCTCTGGTGCGGCGTTAGCCGCCCAAATCCTCGAGGAGGATTTGAATTCAGAGTTTCTTCGAAACTCTGCCCCGCGCTACGATCCAAGCCCCAGCAACTCATCCAGCTGCTTGGCAAACCACCCGCGTGGGATGAAATGCCCGCGCGGGTGAACGTCCAGCGTCACGCTGCCGGCGGTACAGTCGTCCCAGACCGTGCGGTCAAAATGGTCGCGCTCGGTGGTCGAGTAGCTGGAGGTGCCCGTCACCTCCCCGCAGCCCAGCATGTTCCGCCATAGCGAGACGGCGTAGGTCGTGTCGCCATCCGGCCCGAAGGGAAAATCCAGCACGTTGTCGGTCAACCCATGCACGTGGCGCACTTCCAACGGGGCGGTTTCGCAGTCCTCGTCCTGATCCAGCGTGCCGGAGACGGCCAGCAATGCGCGTACATCCGTGCCGTTCTCGCAGGCGTAGCGCCACGCCATGTTGGACCCCCAGGAATAACCCGACACAAAGATGCGCGACCGGTCGATCGGGTAGCGTGTGGCGGCGTCTTCGATGATGGCGGCGGCGAAGTCGGTGTCTTGCGACCCGGGGTGCCAGAAATCCCAGCTTTTGTTCAGCCCGTTGGGCGCCAGCAGCAGCACCCCACGCTTGCGGGTCGCGCCGGAAATGCGGCCATGTTTGACGATCAGGGTGCCTTGGCGCGCCCAGCCGTGGAAATGCAGCATCACCGGCATGGGCGTCACCCCGTCCCAGTCGTCAGGCACTTTGACATGGTATGAGCGGTCGCCAAGCGGGCAGGGCGTCTGGTCAACGCAGTCTTCCGCGGCGGCAAGGCCGGGGAGCGCCGCGGCGAAAGCCACAGCCAGAGCAAACAGGATATGAAGGCGCATTACGAAGCCGGTCCTTTTGAGGTGTCACGCCAGCCTAGCGGCTAATCCGCGCGAAGGGACCTCAAAAAAACGTTAGTCGTCGTTCAGGGGTTTCAGCGTGATGGAGCCAAAATAGTTGGACACCTCATCCTTCTCGTTTCTGGCGGTCGACATCTCAACCGTCATCACATGCCGGCTGCCATTGCCGGCGGTCAGCTTGAAGTCGTCGCGGTACGGCCGGCCCTTCTTGATGGTGCGTTCGCGGTGCTTGGCAAAGCGGGGCTGGTCCTCCACATCCACCATCGAATGGATCAACTTGAACGTGGCCTCGACCGACGGGTCAACCCGCATGATGCGGTAGTTGCTTGGGCTCCAATACGCCACGTCCGTCAGGATATCGTAGGAGAAGAACCCGACGTCGCGCCGGTCAATAAGCGTCTCCACTTCGCGCAGGCGGGTGCTGGTCGCCACTTCAGCGGTAATGTCGCGGAAGGAGCCGACCACGGCCACCGAGTTCCCGGTGGAGTCCTTGGTCACAGCGCCCATCGCGCGCACCCAGACGGCCTGCCCGTCTCGGCGGCGGAGCCGCGCTTTGAAGTCGTAGGCAACGTCATCCTCTATTGCGCGCTGGACGGCTGCGGTCACCATCTCGCGGTCATCTTCATGATAGGCGTTTAGGCCGTTTTCGAGGGTAACCTCGAACGTGGCCGGGTCCTCGCCGTGAATTTCGTAAACACGTTCCGACCAGTGCAAAGAATTGTCGCTGAGATCAATGCGCCAATAGCCGGTTTCAGACACTTGTTCGATCAGCTCCAGCGACCGGTGGCTCATGCCCACCTCGGCGGTCGCGCCAATCATTTCGGTCACGTCGTTGCCGACGATGACCACAACCATTTGCCCGGTGGAAGGGTCGGTGTAGGCGTGCCGGAGCGCCGCCAGCCAAACGGTGTTGTCATCGCCCTGGCGTAGCGGGAAAGCCTGGTCATGCGGCTTGCCGTCCAAAAGCACCCGCAGCCCGTTGCCTTTCGGGATCTTCGCGTCCTTCAGCAATGTGTCGACAGGGGTGCCCAGGGCCTCTTCGGCCTCGACGCCAAGAACGGCGGCCATGCTGGAACTCAACCTGGTGATCAATCCGCCCTCGTCATGCTGCAGCAGGTAGATGGGCGCGTTGGTCAGCAGCTGGTTCAGCTCGTTGGCCAAGGACTGGATGGCAGGCGGGGAGCGCAGGAACACAAGGGTGGTGCCGATCATCTGGCCGCCGTCGCCGGTAAACGGGGCGCATTGCAACGTGTAAGGCCCGCTGTCGGTCAGGAAGTCGGCATGCACGGGTTCGCCCAGCTGCAGCGCGCGGTTGCAGAATTCCACAAGGCGGGGAAAGCCGCCGGGCAGATGGATTTGGCTCAAATGCGGGTTGCGCAATGGCTCCGTGATGCCGAACAGCTGCATGGCGTCCTGGCTGGCGCGCACAATCTGCAACGCGTTGTCCAACACCAGCAGCGGCACAGGGACGTTGCCCAGCAGGGAGCCAAGCTCGGCGTTCAGCCCCATCAACTCGGAGGAGTTCACCTGCAGCTCCTCGTTGACGGTGATCAGTTCTTCATTGGTGGACTGCAGTTCCTCGTTGGAGGTCTCCAGTTCTTCATTGGTGGCCTGCAGCTCTTCGTTGGTGGACTGCAGCTCTTCGTTCAGGGCCTGCAGCTCTTCGTTGGAGGTTTCCAGTTCTTCAATGGTCTGCTGCAACGCCTCGCGGGTGGTGGCCAGTTCCTGGTCCAGTTCCCGCAAGTGGTCATCCGTCATGGCGGTGCCGGTGGTGGCCTGCGACGCCGACAGGTCCTCGTAGTCATGCTTGGTCCAGGAGTTGATGACCATCAACGCCAGCCGCTCGTCAATCGAGGGCGCCTGTATCGGGATCGCTTCCAGGCGCACCAGCCGGTCGTCATCTTCGATCAGGGTGTGCTTGGTGCCGACGCGGCGCTGGTCATGCTTCAGGGCCAAGGTGACAAGGCTGCGCGCTTCCTCTCGGTAAGGGGATTTCAGCAGGCTTAGCTGCAGGTTCAACGATGAGTCCTCGGACAGGTTCACGTAGGGGGTGATGTCGCCATAGACGCGCAGAAAGCTGTGGTCGGAGGAGACAAGAATCGAATTTTCTCCCAACGAGCGCGCAAGCGCGTCAAACATTAACCGTTCGGTCGGGGTGGGCTCGGGCGCGGCAATCGGTTCGCGGTTTTTGCGCGCGACAGGCGGCGAGGACCAGCTCCCCGAAAATGCCTTCGCACCAATCTGGTCTTTCTTGCGGAGCGGGCGTTTACGGAAGATATGCGGGTTGCCCGCGACCTCGGTAAACAGCTGGTCCGAGCCGGTGACACTTTCGGCGGTGCCCACGAACATGTAGGCGTTTTGCTTCATGGCGTAATGCAGCCGGGCGAAGACGCGGGTTTGCAGCTTGGAGGAGAAGTAGATCAGCAGGTTTCGGCAGCAGATCAGGTCCATGTTCAGGAAGGGCGGGTCCTGGCACAGGTTGTGGTCGGAAAACAGGATCACGGCGCGCAGCGCTTCGATCACCCGCACGCCCTCGGATTGCTGGATGAAATACTTGTCCGACAGCTCTTTGGGGACGTCCAGCAACGCGCCTTGCGAATATTGCCCCTTGCGGGCGTAATCCAGCGCCGCGCGGTCAATGTCGGTGGCGAAAATCTGGGTTTTGGACCGCACCAGCTCGGCCGCGCCGCCCATCGCTTCGGCCAGCAGGATGGCGATGGAATAGACCTCCTCGCCGGTGGCGCAGCCCGCCACCCAGATGCGCAGCGGCCGGTCCTTGCGCTGGTCGACCAGCTCCTGGACGTATTGTTGCAGGTCCTCAAATTCTTCGCGGTCGCGGAAGAACCGCGTGACCGAGATCAGAAGGTCCTTGAACAGCGCATCCACTTCGCGTGGCTCGTTGCGGCAATGGACCACGTAGTCCTCGACGGTGGGGATGCCCAAGGCGGTCATGCGCCGGTCGATGCGGCGCAGCACCGTGGATTGCTTGTACTCGCGGAAATCGACGCGGGTGCGGGCCAGAACAATCTGCAAAATGCCCGAAATGGGCGACACGTCGCCCCCGTCTGATCGGAACTGTTCCAGGTTGCGCGGGGAATCCACGATCTTCTTGAGATGGATGGCAATGTCGCTGGGGCGCAGCACCAGATCGACACAGCCGGTGGCGATCGCGGCGTTGGGCATGCCGTCATATTTGGCTGATTCGTCGTCCTGGGCGATGGTGATGCCGCCCGCCTCGCGCACGGCCTGGATGCCGTAGGCGCCGTCTGATCCGGTGCCGGACAGGATGATGCCCATCGACCGGTCCTGGCGGTCTTCGGCAAGGCTGATCAAAAACCGGTCAACCGATGGCTTGGGTTTTCCCATCTCATCGCTTGGGGGGCGCAGGCGCAGCCGGCCGTCCTCCATCACGACGTCGGCGCGGGGTGGGGTGACGTAGATGACATCGGGCTTCGGGACCATCTTGTCTTCAATGTCGACCACCAAAAGGTCGGTCTCGCTGGCGATCAGGCTGGTCATCAGGCTTTTGTGCTGCGGCGACATGTGCTGGACGATGACGTAGGCGCATCCATTGTCGGTCGGGAGGCTGGTCGCCAATTCTCTGAGGGCTTCAAGCCCACCTGCTGATGACCCAATTCCAACGACGAGCGGTGGCTTGGCCTTTTTCTTAGCCTTTGGCATTCATTACCTTTTCGGCCCGCAGGCCCAATTTAGTGTAGTAAAATTCTTTACTTCCAAAAATGTACAGTTCGGCATTTTAGACAAAAAGTGGCTACAAACAATCTGGAATATTAAATTTAGAATAAGCTGACATCGTAAACCATTTGTTAACATTGTTTGACTATGGGTAAACAAGGCACTGTTGATCGACACAATTCCGGGAACTGCAATGACTTCATTAGAAGCTCTAGACGCCGCGGACAATGATCGGTTTGTGATTCATTTAACCCGCAGAATAACTGGCAAAGATGTCGACGGACTGCGCGTGTCCTCAATCGAACTTCAACATGTCGATATTCGGAACAGGTATTCCTTCAAGCAAGGCCGCGCCCTGCATGAGGTATTTGCCGCTGATCTGGCAAATGCGCTGAAAGCGGCATTGCAAAACATGGTGCCCGGCGAGCGCATCATTTCGATGCCGGACTTCAAGGTGACCATTCCGGGGGTGGTCCTGGGCGGGCTGCGCATCCTCTACTCCAAGGCCGAGAACGGCAAGGAGACGATCATGATGCGGGTGCGCGAATATGTCGGCGCAATCAAGTCCGCGTTCCGCTTTGACCCGTCGCTGGCGGTGGACACAGCGACCATGCGCGAACGCATCGCCGTCGAGGTGTTGCGCGACATCGTCAACCCGCTGCTCGATATCCTGTCCATTGCCCGCGACACACCGCCCGAGGTCATCGACAACAATTCAGCCGCGATCAGAGGCCAGCTGAAGCGCATGTCCATGCGCCAGGACGAGATCAATTTCTACGTCGGCCTTTTGAAACGCTACATCGCCGGTTGCCGCAGCGACGCGGAAGGCCAGACCGCCAATGGCATCGACATGGAAACCGTGCCCGGGTTGGGCCGGAGCTAGGCAGACTTTCCCAGAAAGTCTGCACCCAAATCCTCGATGAGGATTTGTCCCCAATTTCTATTCTAGAAATTGGCGCCGCCTAAGCCTTCACCCGCAAATTCGCCGGATCATATTGCCCGCGCGCCACCACCTTGGCGGGCTGGGGCACACCAACGACATCCACATGCACGCTTGTGCCCTCAGCCTCAAACGCGGGGTCGACATAGGCGTAGGCAAGGTTCTTGCGCAGCCGGTGCCCCCAATCCGCCGACGTCACCGTCCCAATGACACGCGCGCCGTCGCGCACGGACGCGCCGCCATGGCTCGGCGCATGGGTGGCCTCAATCTCCAGCACCACCAGCTGCTTGCGTGGCCCCGCCGTCAGCATTTCCTGCAAAGCGGGCTTGCCGATGAAGTCCTTGCCCATGTCCACAAACCGCTCCAGCCCAGCCTCAAACGGGTTGAACTCGGTGATCAGGTCCGCCTTCCAATGCATGTAACCCTTCTCCATGCGCATCGACTCCACGGCCCGCGCGCCGAACAGGCCCATCCCATGCGCCTCGCCAGCCTTCCTGAGCGCCAGATAGGCCGCATAAAGCTGCGCATTCGGCACGTGGATTTCATAGGCCAATTCGCCGGAGAAGCTGACCCCCATCACCACCGCCGGCGCGATCCCGATAAACGCCTCCCGCACAGATAGCCACGGGAACGCTGCCGCCGACCAATCCGCGCGGCTGCACGCGGATAGCACGTCGCGCGCCTTGGGTCCGGCCAGCACCAGAATGGTCCAGTCATTGGTCAGCGACTTGATCGAGACGTCCGCACCCTCCGGCACATGGCTCGTTAGCCAATCCATGTCATGCCACTCGGCGGCGGCGGCAGACCCCCACCAGATGCGATCGCCCGTCAGGTTGGCCACCGTTGCTTCGCCCTTGATGTTCCCTTGATGGTTCAGAAAATACCCAAGGCCCACACGGCCTTCCTTGCGCGTCACCCGCCCGCAAAAAATGCCATCCAGCCAGTCCCGCGCATCCGCGCCGGTGATCTCGAACCGGTTGAACCCGTTCACCTCGCAAAGCCCAACGCCCGACTGCACCATCTCCACGTCGCGCTTGACCACCTCAAACGCCTCGTTGAAGCCAAAGCCCAGCGTTTCCGCAAACTCCGGCGAGGGCCGGATGTAATCCACCCGTTCCCACCCATTCACCACGGTGAATTCCGCGCCCTCCGCCGCCAGCACAGGCGTCAACGGAGTCGTCTTCGCAGGCCTCCCCGCAGGCCGGTGCTCATGCGGGAAGTGGAAGCGGAACTCGTTCTGGTAGTCCTCGATGGCCTTCAGCGAGGTCAGCTCCACATTGCCGTGCCCCGTGAACCGCCGCGGGTCCAGACACCACATGTCATACTCCGCCTCGCCATGCACAATCTGCTGCGCCAGCAGCCAGCCATGCCCGCCACCTTCGCCCACGCCGGCCCGCAGCCCGATGATGCAAAACGCGTTGCGCTTGCCCGGGACCTGTCCCACCAAAGGCGCGCCGTCGATCGTGTAGGTGATCGGGCCGTTTACCACCCGCTTGATCCCCACCTCCATCAGCGCGGGCATGCGCGCAAACGCGCCTTCCAGCACGTCCATCACCCGGTCCAGATCGTCGGGGCACAGGTCGTTGGCAAAGGCGGGGTCAATCCCGTCCATCCCCCACGGCCTGCAATCCTGCTCGTAGAAGCCCACCAGCAAGCCGCCCTTTTCCTGCCGCGAATAGTAGTCCGAAATCGGGCATCGCAGCAGCGGCATACGGTGCCCGGCTTCCGCAATCGCCGGAATATCCTCGGTGATAAAATACTGGTGCTCCATCGAGGCGACAGGGTGCTGCACACCCATCATCGCCGCCACCTCATTCACCCGATATCCACCCGCATTCACCACGACATCGCAATCAATATCGCCATTGGTGGTCTGCACCGTCCACGTATCATCGCTATGTTGCACCAGCCCTGTCACGGCCGTATGCCGGTATACCTCCGCCCCCGCCTTGCGCGCATGAAAGGCCAGCGCCTGACACAGCTGCGCGGGGTCAATGTCGCCGTCCTCGCCGTCCCACAAACCGCCCAGCAGGTTCTCAGTCGAAATCAACGGATGCCGCCGCGCGCATTCCTCCGCGTCAATCACCTCATAGGTGACGCCCATCCCCTCGGCCATCGACGCAAAATGCCGGTAACCGTCCATCTGCGCCTCAGTATTGGCCAACCGAATGCCGCCGTCGCCATGATGATACCCAACCGGGTACTCCGGGTCGTCCCGCAGCTTTTTGTACAAAGCGACCGAGTGCGATTTCAGCCCCACCATCGTCTGATTCATCCCGAAATTCGTCACCTGTGCCGCCGAATGCCACGTGGTCCCAGATGTCAGCTCGTCGCGTTCAATCAGCACCACATCCGACCAGCCCTCTTGCGTCAGGTGATACAGGGTCGAGCACCCCGCAATCCCGCCCCCAATCACAACGGCTCTGGTTCTGGTTTTCATGGCGGCTCTCCTAATTGCGTTGGGCCATCCACATTGAAAACGCCCGTATCGTCAATCCCGCACGCCCTTCATTTCAACCTATCAAAACCCGATTTCAGCGATCCCGAACCCCGCGCAGTTTTTGCTTGCCAGACCGCCCATTCGCGGCTCACCTCACCCCTATGAGCAGACGTCAATCCGGTGGCCGCAGCGCCCGCCTCGCCCTCCGCGCCGCCCCTCCGGCGGTCAACCCCGCGCCCGCCGGCCAAATCGGCGGGGCCTACAAGCCGCTGTCGGAGCCTGACCTCAAAGCCATCTATGACACCGCCCTGAGACTGCTCGAAAACCTCGGCATGGGGGAGGTCCCCGACCGCCTCGAAAAACTCTTCCTCAGCAAGGGCGCGCATCTCAACGAAAAGGGACGCACCTGCTTCCCCCGCGCCATGGTCGAGGACGCCATTGCCTCTGCCGCCAAACGCTTCCCGCTGCACGCCCGCGACCCGCAACGCACCATCGAGGTGGGCGGCGACAAAGTCCATTTCGGCACCGGCGGCGCGGCGGTGCAAACGCTTGATCTGCAAACCGCCAGCTACCGCCCTTCAACGCTGCAAGACCTTTACGACTTCACCCGCCTGCAAGACACGCTGCCCAATGTCAGCTGGTTCACCCGCTGCTGCGTCGCCACCGATGTGCCCGACAATTTCGACCTTGACGTCAATACCGTCTACGCCCTGATGCGCGGCACCTCGAAACCGGTCGCCACGTCCTTCACCCTCGCGGAATACGTGGACCCCATCGTCAAACTGCTCGACACCGTCGCAGGCGGGGAGGGGGCATTCTCCAAACGCCCCTTCGTCAAAGCCCACATCTCCCCCGTCATCTCGCCGATGCGCTACGGCGAAGACGCGGTCGACGTCACCTATGCCTGCATCGAACACAACATCCCCATTTCCGCCATCACAGCCGCGCAATCAGGTGCAACCGCTCCTGCTACGCTCGCAGGCTTCCTCGCGCAGTCGCTGGCCGAAACCCTCGGCAGCTTGCTGATGGTCAACGCCATCAGCCCCGGCTACCCGATGGTCTTCTCCAACTGGCCGCTGGTCATAGACCTCAGAACCGGCGCCTTCTGCGGCGGCGGCGGAGAAATCACCGTGCTTAACGCCGCCTCCGCGCAGCTCAGCAACTGGTTGGGTCTGCCCTCGGGTGTCGCCAGTTCCATGACCGACGCCAAGGCCATCGACCAACAATACGGTATGGAAAAAGGACTAACCGCGCTCGCCGCAGGCCTCGCCGGAGGCAACCTGATCTACGAATCCTCCGGCATGACCGCGTCGCTTCTGGGCGCATCTTTTGAAGGCTTCGTCCTCGACAACGATATGATCGGCCAGGTCTACCGCGCGCTCCGTGGCATCGAGGTCTCAGAAGACACGCTGGGGTACGAGGCCATCTGCGACGCCATCCTTGGCGAAGGCCACTTCCTCGGCCACGACCAAACGCTGCAAGCGATGGAGCGCGACTACCTCTACCCCGACCACGCCGACCGCGACGCGCCGAGCAAGTGGGAGGAGGAAGGAAAACCCGACGCATGGTCCCGCGCCAAACAGGCCGCGACGGATATCCTAAGCCAGCCCGACCCCGGCTACCTGACGAAAGACCAAGACGCCAAAATCCGTGACCAGTTCAAAATCCTGCTTGACCCGGTCTAGCTTCTTTCTGCCAAAAATATGCATGGCCTAACACTGGCCAGACCCCAACAAAATCTGCTTCCAAATTGCCGTCTCGTCCACAAGCGTCCATTCCCGCCGCAGACCATCTGGCCCAAACTCGGCATGGGTAATCCCCATCACATGCACCGGCACCCCCGTTGGCGCGCCAAACCGCCCCCAACCGTCATGCAAACCATCCAGTGACCACCGCACCGCCGCCCGTGGAGACATGCCCTCATCTTCACGCCCCACCACATGATGCACCTCGAACCGCGCCGAGGGGAAAGACGACCGCAACGGCAGCCAGAACCGGTCCACCTCCGCCCAGCCATGTCCCTCGAAGTGGCCGGGGTAATGCACCATCACCGCGCGGTCATACTCGGACTGAACGGCGGAGAACTCCGCCCCCATCAGCCGCTCCAAGACGGATGCGAGCCGCGCCCCGGCTTCATGGTCATTGCCTTGCCCTAGGTACGGCCCCGGCACATCCAAAGCAGGGGTAAACGGCTTTACGCAAAGCGCTGGTCCGCCCTCAATCGCAATCTGGCGGCGGGTCCAGTCGACCACGTCCTGACCCATTTGCACCACAATCGCCGACTGGTCGCGCACCAGCCATTCGTCCAACACGGCGTTCTTCGAACAATAGCAATCCGCCAAAATCCGGTACTGCAACCGCCGTCCCGTCGGCGCGCCATAGGCTCCAAAGCCCAAATGGGTGGCCGAACAAATCAACCGATGCGACGACAAGAACCCACCCTCGGCCTCACACCAGATCACGTCCTCGCCTGGCAATTCCCGGTCCGGAAACTCCGCCAGGGTCGCCATGGTCGCCGCAATAATCCCGTCATTGCCGACAACAACCGAGGCCGGCGAACGCACCACCAGCCCGTCACCGTAATACTGACGCAGCGTCCCAATACGCCGCTCTTCCCATATCTCGGCGGTAATCCCGTTGATGTAATGCGGCACGTCGCGCCATTTCGGGTCGAACCCGTCGAGCACCTTAGAACGGGTCATCGTCATACCCCACGCCCGCCAGATAAAGCCCGTCAGGCGGGCAAACCGGGCCGCAGGCCGCGCGGTCGCGCGCCTCCAGCGCCGCCTTCATGTCCTCAGGTTTCCACGACCCGGACCCGACCTGCACCAGCGAGCCCACAAAGCTGCGGATCTGGTTGTGCAGGAATGACCGCGCCCGAAAATGGAATCGGCATTCCACCCCGTACGGCACCTCTACGCGCTCAATCCGTCCCTCGTCCAACGTCTTCACCGGGGAGGCCGCCTGGCACATGGTCGACCGAAACGTCGTGAAATCATGCTGGCCCAACAAATGCCCGGCCGCCTCCTGCATCGCATCTACATCCAGCTCATGCTTGATGCGCCACACCAATCCACGCTCATGGGTCAACGGCGCGCGCCGTGACACCAGCCGGAACAGGTAGCGCCGTTCAACGGCTGAAAACCGGGCGTGCCAGTCATCAGCCACCTCTGCCGCCGCCAAGACGCAAACGGGCAGGGGCTTGAGGTGGTAATTCAACGCCTCAGACAGCCGAAAAGGATCCCACTCTACCGCCATATCCGCATGCGCGACCTGCGCGGTCGCATGCACGCCAGTATCCGTGCGGCCGGCCGCCGAAATGCCGTCGAAATCCGGCTGCAGCTTGCGCAAAGCGTCCTCAACCGCGCCCTGCACAGAAGGCAGGTCGGTCTGGCGCTGCCACCCTTTGAAGGGCGCGCCGTCATATTCGATTTTCAAGGCGTATCTGGGCATGTCCCCCGTCTATCGCGGGGAAAGCCGCAAACCAAGCCCCCTACACAGGCGGCCTGCCGCACCTTATGTAAGGACACGGTTAAAGAAAGTTACGATTTGATTATCAACAATATCGTCGACGGGGTCACCCGCACCATCGAGGACGCGACCAGCTCCGTCACCGGCATGTTCGAGCCCGAAATCCGGCTTGGTGTGACGGGCCTGTCGCGCGCGGGCAAGACGGTGTTCATCACCTCGCTGATCGCCAATCTGATGGACCGGGGCCGCATGCCGCAGCTTCAGGGTGCCGCGCATGGCAACATCAAATCCGCCTATCTCAGGCCGCAGCCCGACGACACCATCGCGCGGTTCGATTATGAAACGCATCTGGCCGCAATGACCGGCCCCGAACCGCATTGGCCCCAATCCACCCGCACCATTTCCGAGCTTCGACTGTCCCTGAAGGTCCAGCCCGGCGGGTTGATCGGCACCTTCTCCGGTCCGCGCACGGTGCATCTGGACATCGTGGACTACCCCGGCGAATGGCTTTTGGACCTTGGCCTGATCGACAAAAGCTTCGCCGAATGGTCGCAGGACAGCCTTGAGCGTGCCAGCAATCGCGACGCCGCCCAGGCCTACCGCGACCTGCTGGACAAGACCGACAGCTCAGCCAAGCTGGTAGAACCCGCCGCGCAGGAACTGGCGTCCGTCTACACCGCCTATCTGCACGACATTCGCGAGGCCGGTTTTTCCGACGCCACACCCGGCAGGTTCCTGTTGCCCGGCGAACTCGACGGCTCCCCCGTCCTGACCTTCGCGCCTCTGCCCAAGCCCGATAGCCAGCCGCGCAACTCCCTCTACCGCGAATTCGAACGCCGCTACGAGGCTTACAAATCCAAGGTGGTCAAACCCTTCTTCCGCGACCATTTCAGCCGGATCGACCGGCAGGTGGTGCTGGTCGACGCACTTGGCGCGATCCATGCCGGACCGCAGGCGTTGGATGCGTTGCGCCGCTCCATGGTCGATATCCTGCAGGCCTTCCGCCCCGGACGTAGCAGCTGGCTAGGCTCGATCCTCTTTGGCAAAAAGGTCGAGAAAATCCTTTTTGCCGCCACCAAGGCGGACCACTTGCACCATTCCCAACATGGGCGGCTCACCGCGATCATGGAAGCGCTGCTGAGGGACGCCAAAGACCGCGCCGATTTCGCAGGCGCGCAAACCTCTGCCATGTCGATTGCGGCTTTAAGGGCCACGGTGGAACAACAGATGGACCACGAAGGCGACACGCTCGACGTGGTGCGCGGCGCGCTGTTGAGCACCGGCAAACAGGCCGCGTTCTACCCCGGTGACCTGCCGTCTGATCCCTCCAAACTGATCGGCCCGGCGCGGGACGGGGACGCGAAATGGTTGGATGCGGATTACTCGGTGATGGCCTTCGCGCCCGCAGATATCGAGCTGAACGTCGGTGACGGCCCGCCGCATATCCGGCTGGACAAGGCGGCAGAATTCTTGATCGGGGATCGTCTGGTATGAGCAAAGCAAAAGGGCCCGTCCTGTTCGATCTGGACGAAAAACCCAAACCCAAATCCCGCGCCAAGCCGAAGGTCAAAGAGGTCGCAGACACCCCGCTGACCCCAGCAACCGCGCCGGTGGTTCCCGACATGGAGGCCCCGACACCAACGGGCCAAGCCATGCAAACGCTGACCAACCTCGCCGCCCGCCGCCCGTCGCGGTTGACGCGGTTTTTCTGGTCAATGCTGGTGGCACTTCTGGGCTTCATGGCCTCGGTCGCCGCATGGAATTTCGTGGCGGGGCTGGTCGCATCCAATCCAATTCTCGGCTACGTCGCCTTGGGCCTGACCGCGCTGTTCTGCCTCGCGCTATTGCTCGTCGCGGGTCGCGAATGGCTGGCCTTGGTGCGCCTGAAACGCATCGACGGCGTGCGGATGGAGGCGGAGGCGGCACTCGCCACCAGCGACCTCAAATCCGCCCGCAAAACCCGAGACCGCATTGTGGCGCTTTACAAAGCGCGGCCAGAACTCGACGCCGCCCGCGCCGAAGTCATGCGCCGCGACGGCGACAGTTTCGACGCGGATGCGGTGTTCGGCGTGGTCGAAAATCAGTTGCTGGCCCCCTTGGACGAGGCTGCCAAACGCGAGGTCGAATCCGCCGCCCGCCAAGTCGCGACTGTCACCGCCATAGTGCCGCTGGCCTTGGCCGATCTGATCACCGCACTGACCGCCAACCTGCGCATGATCCGCCGCATCGCGGAAATCTACGGAGGGCGCTCCGGCGCGCTGGGCAATTGGCGGCTGACCCGCGCGGTGATGACCCATTTGGTGGCCACGGGTGCGGTGGCCGTAGGCGACGACCTGATTGGCTCCATCGCGGGGGGCGGTGTGCTCAGCCGCATCTCCCGTCGCTTTGGCGAGGGGGTCATCAACGGCGCGCTCACTGCCCGCGTCGGCGTGGCCGCCATTGAAGTCTGCCGGCCGCTGCCCTTCGTGGCGGAACACAAACCCTCGGTCACAAACATGGTGAAACGCGCGCTGACCGGGCTATTTCCATCCGCAAAGGAGTAACGCCGCGCTTGCGCGCGTCGCTACGGCGGGGGCTCCGCCCCCCGTCGCTGACGCTCCTCCCCCCGAGGTATTTTTGAAACAATGATGGGATCTAGCGCGGGGTCAGTGAACCCAGCGGTGGGATAAGGTTGCCGCAGACCAGCCGCGTCAGGATGCGCGGCGTGGGGGCGATTTGGCTCAGCGGGAACAGCGCGTGGTCGCGGAGTTTGGGCAGCCATGTCGAGTCGGATTGGTATTGCGGCGTGAACGCCCATGACATGGCTTGGTAGATGCGCACGTGCCAGCGGCGAGCGCTTGCGTAATGGTGCAGGGCCACGTTGATGTTGTTTTCGTATTTCAGCGCCTGCGCCAATGCCATGGCGTCCAGAAGTGCCATATTGGCCCCCTGGCCAAGCTGCGGGGACGCCTTGTGGGCGCTGTCGCCGATGATGGCGAGGCGGTCCGCGTAAGGTTTGCGCAACGTGCCGTGGGAGTAACGCGCCATGGTCATTTGGTCGTGGGTTTTGATGGTCTCAAGGAACGGCGCGAAGGCGGGCCAGAGGGACGTGGCCTCCTGTTTCCAGTCGTCCAGAGGCGTGGCGAGCCAGTCGGGGTGGGCGTCACGGGGCATGGACCAGAAGATCGCCGCCTGTGGAGCGTCGGACCCCGGCAGGGTGCCGCAGGGCAGGACCCCCATCATCCGGTCGGCGCGGCGGTAGCTTTGCGACAGATGGTCCAGCGGCAGGTCCGTTTCGGGCCACGGCACCGTGCCCCAGATCGCACCATAAGGCAGCGGCGTGGCCTTGATCGCAGACAGGTCGCTGCTGGCGCCGGAGGCGTCGATGATCAGGTCGAATTTGGGGGATGTGGGGTGGGACTTGAAGTGGATGTGGCCATGTTCGAACGCGGTGGCCTCGTGACTGGAGGTCAGGGTCACGCCCGCCTCCAACGCCGCGTTTAGCACGGCGTCGAACAGGGCTGCGCGGTGGATGCCAAGGCCGTAAGTCACCCCGTCGCCCGCGCGGTCGTACCAGACGTCCAAAACGCGGCGCTTGGTCTCGCTTTCATGGCCCAGCATGCGGGTGATGCGGTTGCCTTTGGACCTTGCAATGTCTCCCGCGCCGATGGCGTCGAGCACCTCCAAGCCAACGGGTTGGATCACAAGGCCGGAGCCCACCGGGCGGGGCGCGTCGAACTGGTCATAGACGGTGACCTCATGCCCCTGACCCGCCAACAGCGCGCCTGCGGCCAGACCGCCGATCCCGGCCCCTGCAATTCCGATCTTCAAACTCATGGCGCCAGTGATACCTGCAACACAGGGAAGCGCAATGCGACACTGGACCCTCGCGTATCACGGGGCTATACCGCTTCACATGACGAGGCTTCGCATCATCATTCGAATTATATCCCCGGCGCTCTGACAGATGAGACGCCGGGCCAAGGTGTTTGAGCCACTCGCACCGCCCCTTTTCGACATTCCCCAATACGCCGACAAAAAAGGACGCCTAAAATGTGCGCCGACACCCCTGAAGTGAACTACAAAGACACGCTGAACCTGCCGAAGACCGATTTTCCGATGCGGGCCGGTCTGCCCAACCGCGAGCCCGGCTGGCTGGAGCGCTGGGCGCAAATCGGTGTCTATGAGAAGCTGCGCGAGAAGGCGAAGGCTGAGACGCGCCAGCCCTTCACCCTGCATGACGGCCCGCCCTACGCCAACGGGCATCTGCATATCGGTCACGCGCTGAACAAGACCATCAAGGACATGATCGTGCGCAGCCATCAGATGATGGGCTATGACGCGCGCTACATCCCCGGCTGGGACTGCCACGGGTTGCCGATCGAATGGAAGATCGAGGAGAAATACCGCCAGAAAGGCCGCGACAAGGACGCGGTTGATCTGGTCGAGTTCCGTCAGGAATGCCGCGCCTTCGCCGAAGGCTGGGTCGACATCCAGCGCGAGGAATTCAAGCGACTGGGCATCACCGGGACATGGGACAAGCCCTACCTGACGATGGATTTCCACGCTGAACGCGTGATCGCGGAGGAATTCCAGAAATTCCTGATGAACGGCACGCTGTATCAAGGCTCCAAACCTGTGATGTGGTCTCCGGTAGAGAAGACCGCCTTGGCGGAGGCGGAGGTGGAGTATCACGACCGTCAGGCCGACGCGATCTGGGTGAAGTTCCGCGTGTCGGGCATTTCCGGCACCGATGAATTGACGGACGAATTGCTGGAGTTGCATGGCGAGGATGACTACGCCGCCGCCGTTCAAACACTGGCCGGTGATTTCCAGTCAACCAATGTGGTGATCTGGACCACGACGCCTTGGACGATCCCGCAAAACCGCGCAATCTGCTACAACCCGGGCATCGCCTACGGGCTTTACGAGGTGACCGAAGCGCCTGCCGACAACTGGACCAAGGTGGGCGCGAAGCTGATCCTAGCCGACAAGCTGGCGGGCGAGGTGATGGAGGCGGCGCGCGTCGAAGGGTTTACCCGTTTGCGCGACGCAACGCCTGCGATCCTTGGCTCGTTGACCTGCGCGCATCCGCTGGAAGGCGTGCATGAGGGCGGCGGCGAATGGAACTACGAGGTGCCGATGCTGGAAGGCGCGCATGTCACTGACGACGCCGGGACGGGCTTTGTCCATACCGCGCCTTCGCACGGGGATGATGACTACGCGGTGGGTGTGAAAAACGGGTTGGAGATGACGTATAACGTCATGGACGACTCGTCCTATCGCGCCGATCTGCCGCTCTTTGGTGGCGAACAGATCATCAAGCCGAACGGCAAGCCGGGCGGGGCCAACAAGGCCGTGATGGGCGTGCTGGGCAAGGTTGGCGCTTTGATGGCGTCCAAACGCATCACCCTGTCGGACGCGCATAGCTGGCGGTCCAAAGCGCCTGTTATCCGGCTGAATCGCCCGCAATGGTTTGCCGCCATCGACAAGGAGGTGGGTGACGGGCTGGACACCTTTGGCAAAACGATCCGCGAGCGGGCCTTGACCGAGATCGACAACGTGAAATGGACCCCGCAATCGGGCCGCAACCGGCTCTATTCCATGATGGAGGCGCGGCCCGACTGGGTGCTGTCGCGTCAACGCGCATGGGGCGTGCCGCTGACCTGTTTCACCAAGAAGGGCGCGGCGTTCACCGATGACGACTACCTGCTGCGCAACGCCGATGTGAACGCCCGCGTGCTGGAGGCGTTTGAGGCTGAAGGCGCGGATGCTTGGTATAAGGACGGCGCGAAGGAGCGGTTCCTGTCGGGCATCGTGGACCCTGATGACTATGATCAGGTGATGGATATTCTCGACGTGTGGTTTGACAGTGGCTCGACCCATGCCTTCACCCTGCGCGACCGCGAAGATGGCACCGAAGACGGCATCGCCGATGTCTATATGGAAGGCACCGACCAGCACCGCGGCTGGTTCCATTCCTCCCTGCTGCAATCTGTCGGCACCACGGGCCGCGCGCCGTATCGCAACGTGGTGACACACGGGTTCACGCTGGATGAGAAGGGCATGAAAATGTCCAAATCCATCGGCAACACCATCGTGCCCGAGAAGGTCGTCAAACAATACGGCGCCGACATTCTTCGGCTGTGGGTGGCTCAGTCCGATTTCACGGTGGACCAGCGGATTGGTGACGAAATCCTGAAAGGCGTGGCGGATTCGTATCGTCGTTTGCGCAATACGCTGCGGTTTATGCTGGGGTCGTTGAACGATTTCACCGAGGCCGACCGGGTGGAGCCCGCCGACATGCCGGAGCTGGAACGCTGGGTGCTGCATCGCTTGGCGGAGCTGGACCAAGTGGTCCGCGAGGGCTACGCTAAATACGACTTCCAGGGCGTGTTTCAGGCGGTGTTTACCTTCGCCACGGTGGACCTGTCGGCCTTCTATTTCGACATCCGCAAGGACGCGTTGTATTGCGACGGGGACACCGAACGCCGCCGCGCGGCGCGGACTGTTCTGGACATTCTTTACCATCGGTTAACCACGTGGCTGGCCCCAATTCTGGTTTTCACCTGCGAGGAAATCTGGCTGGAACGCTTCCCCGAGGACGGGTCCTCGGTCCACCTGCAAGATATCCCTGAGACCCCTGCGGAGTGGCGTGATGACGCGTTGGCCGCGAAATGGGCCACCGTGCGCAAAGTGCGCCGCGTGGTGACGGGGGCTTTGGAAGTGGAGCGGACGAACAAGGTGATCGGGTCGTCTCTGGAAGCGGGGCCGACGGTGTTCGTGGACGCAGATGCGGCGAAGGTTTTGGAGACCGTCAGCTTTGACGACATGTGCATCACCTCGGCTATTTCGGTGACGACAGACGCCGCTCCGGCAGATGCGTTCAAGTTGGACGAGGTGGCGGACGTCGCCGTGGTCTTTGCCAAGGCGGATGGTGAGAAATGCCAGCGGTGCTGGAAAATTCTGCCCGATGTCGGAAGCCACAAGAACCCCGGCACCTGCGCGCGGTGCAACGAGGCGGTGGGCTAAGCAATGGAGCCGCGCAACCCCGCATATGACGCTCGGGTGCGCGGCAGCTTTGCGGACCAGAACGTCATGGCGACGCTGGGCGTGACCATGGCGGAGGTCTCTGCCGGCCGCGTCGTGTTGGAGATGCCGTTTCGCGCGGACCTGACGCAGCAGCACGGGTTTTTGCATGCGGGCGTGGTGACCACGGCGCTGGACAGCGCGTGTGGTTATGCGGGGTTCTCGTTGATGCCGGAAGGTGCCGAAGTGCTGACGGTGGAGTTCAAATCCAACTTTCTGCGCCCCGCAGCGGGCGAGCTCTTTCGCTTTGAAGGTCAGGTCATCAAGCCCGGGCGCAGCCTGATGGTGACCGAAGGGCGGGCCTATGCGGTGAAGGATGGGGCTTCGAAGCTGATCTCGACCATGAGCGCCACGATGATGGTGATCGAGGGGCGGGAGGGGATCAATGGGTAACAAAGCCCGCCTTGAAAGCCCCGTCGGCTCCCTGACTTTGACCGAGCGCGATGGCGGCATCGCAGCATTGGATTGGGGCCGCTTTGGTGGCGAGGCAGAGACGGATGTGCTGCGCGAAGCGGTGGCGGAATTGGAGGCCTATTTCTCCGGCGCGCTGAAAAATTTTTCTGTCCCTCTGAAGCCGAAGGGCAGAGCTTTCCAACAAAAATTTTACAACTCCCTCTGCGCGATCCCCTACGGGGAGACGCGGACCTACGGCGATTTGGCGGGGGAGTTGGGTGTTTCGGCCCAGGCCATCGGGCAGGCCTGTGGGGCGAACCCTTTGGCGATCATGATCCCATGCCACCGGGTGCTGGGGGCGACCTCTCTGGGCGGGTATTCCGGGCGGCAGGGGATAGAGACGAAGGTGGCGCTGCTCAAGCTTGAAGGGGCTGCGGGGCTTTTGATTTGACGCTGTTCGTCTTCTTCGCAGTCCTTGGCGCGGCGTTCCTGCATGCCACATGGAACGCGCTGATCAAGACCGGCGCGGACAAAATGACGGGGATGATGATCCTGACCTTGGTGCAGGGCGGCTTCGGGTTGGTCATCGCCATGACCCGCGATTTCCCGGAGGCCGCCGTGTGGTGGTGGCTGCTTGGATCAGGGGTGTTTCATTCGGCCTACAAGCTATTCCTTGCATACGCTTACGAGCATGGCGACTTGAGCCGCGTTTACCCGATTGCGCGCGGTGCTGCGCCGATGATGGTGCTGGGCCTCAGCTTCTGGCTGCTGTCGGACCCCATCGGCGGCATGGAATATCTGGGCATCGTGATCCTTGGCTGCGGCATTTTGATGATGGCGCGCGGCGTGTTTTCCAACGCGGAATCTGCGCGGTTGGTGCCGCTGGCTTTGGGATCCGCCATGGCCACGGCGGGGTACTCGATTGTGGACGGCTTGGGCGCGCGTGTGTCGGGCGACGCGGTGGCCTATGTGGCGTGGTTGTTCGTGATGGACGCGGTGTTCTTCACACCCATTTGCGTGGCCTTGAAAGGGCGGGCGGTGTTCACGTCGGACTTGCGGATTTGGGGGCTGAACTCGGTCGCGGCATTTGCGTCTTACGGGGCCTATGCGGTCGCGGTTTGGGCCATGACCGTCGCGCCGATTGCGCTGGTGACGGCGCTGCGCGAGACGTCGATCCTGTTTGCGGTGCTGATCGGGTGGCTGGTCTTCGGCGACCGCATGGACCGCCAGAAAGCCGTGGCGGCGGCGTTGATTGTCGGTGGGGTGGTGCTGACGCGGCTTTAGACCGCTTCACGCTCGTAGATCACCTGCTGCGCCACGCCTGCGAAAAGCAGGTAAACGGAGGTGACGATCAACCCCCAATGGGCCCAGCTTTGCGCGTCGAAATTCACCCAAGCGGCCCAACCGGCGAAGAAGGTCCAGCCCAGCGCCATCGGCAATGTCACGTTGCGCCAGCGTTCGGTGCGAACGGGGTGGACGAACTTGAGTGGCAGGAACATCGCCACGGCGAGGACCGCGACGAGGACGAGGATGATCCAGAAATTGGGCTCCAGCGCGAAGACCACCACGGCCACCATGTTCCAGCACCCGGGGAAGCCGGAGAAGGAATTATCCTTTGTTTTCATACGTGTGTCGCAGAAATACATGGCGGAGGCGAAGGTGATGACGATGATGACGAACCAGCCGGTCCAGCCCTCGAAGAGCCCTGATTTGAACAGCGCGAAGGCGGGGATGAAGACGTAGGTCAGGTAGTCGATGATCAGGTCAAGCAGGACCCCGTCGAATTGCGGGGCGTGGTCCTTGACGTTGTATTTGCGCGCCAAGGGCCCGTCGATGCCATCGACCCCGAAGGCCACGACCAGCCACACGAACATCAGCGACCATTTTTCGTCGACGGCGGCGAGCATCGCCAGCATGGCGAAAACGGCGCCGGTTGCGGTTAACAAATGAACGGAAAGAGCTTTGATCTGCGGTGTCATCAAAGCGTCATGGCGGAATTTCGTCAGCGATGCAACGAAAAGGCCGCGCGGCGCTGGTCCGGCAGAGAGGGTATGACGTCTCGTGCTATAGGAAGGGAAAGAGGCGGCGCCGCCGAGATATGGCATAGCCCTGCGTGGCAGGAGATGACCCGCCGCGCCCAAATTCACCGGTGAACCTGCGTGAAAGCTGCTCCGACCATGCGGGGGTGCCGCATCGTCGTGCCCATCCACGGGAGGCCACATATGCTACGACGGCTTGAAAGGCCGAAGGATCGATCGCGGCGAGGTATAGCGGGCAGGACTTAGCGGGATGTTACCCGACCGCGCGCAGCCCCCTCCTAAAACGCAACAAAGCCCGCGCGGATCGCTCGGCGCGGGCTTTGAGATGTGATGTTTGGCGCTTAGTTGGAGACGCGAACCTCTTCCAACGGGTAGCCCAGCGCGTCCTGGCCTTCAAACGCCTCGTGGCAGTTGTGGCAGAAGCTTTGCTTGATCTTCATCGGCTTGCCGTTTGGCTGCACCGCGGAATAGATCCAGTCATCCGCGTCCGGGGCCGCGCCGGCCTCGCCTTTGGTCATGATGAACAGCGGGCCAACAACGGCCTTGGACTTCTTGACGTTGATCTTGATCGATTCCTTGGCCAGCACCGAACCTGCGGGCATCACGACGCCCTCTTCCTCGAATTTGAGGTATTGCTCGGCGGCGATGTCGTTGGCGAATGTGTTCAGCAGGCGGTTGCCATGCGGGCCGGCAACAGCGGGACGCGTCGCGGTGGGTGCCCATGTGCGGTAAACGGCGGCGATTTCATTGTCGCCCTTGGTGTAGCCTTCCAGCATCTTGTCGCCGATGCAGGCATAAATTTCTTCGATCTGCGCGCCGCTTAGGTCGAACGCGTCTTCGACGTCAGTTTTGCAATCGGCGGCAGAAGCGCCAGTGGTGAATGCCATGGCGGCTGCGCCGGCGGCGATGAATGTGCGAATGGTCATGAGTGTGTCTCCCGGGAAAGTCTGCGGCAGGGTGTCGCACAACTGTAGGATATGGCCAGCCCCTAAGCCCCCACAATTCTACACAAACGCGTGAGATTTGGGGCAGCGGGTCCCAGTTTTTGGCTTTAACCGCGGCCGCGCGGGTGGGCGGAGGCATAGACCTCCATCAAACGGGCCGTATCCACGGCGGTGTAGGCCTGCGTGGTCGACAGCGAGGCGTGGCCCAGCAATTCCTGAATGGCGCGCAGGTCGCCGCCTGCCTCCAGCAGGTGTGTCGCAAAGGAATGGCGCATGGCATGAGGCGTGGCCGTGGCGGGCAGGCCCAGCTGCATCCGCGCATTTTCCATGGCTTTCGCGATCAGGCGCGGGCTGAGCGCGCCGCCGCGCGCGCCGCGAAACAGGGCCTCGCCGGGGTCCAACTGATAGGGCAGGGCGCGCACATATCGGTCCACCGCCCGTTTGGCCGCATCAAGCACCGGCACGACACGTTCTTTGCCGCCCTTGCCCTTGATCCGCAACACGTCGGGCAGAGGCGCGTCCTTGGCGTTGAGGCTCAGCGCCTCCGATATCCGCAACCCGCAGCCATATAGCAACGTCACCACCGCGACATCGCGGGCGGCGATCCAACCCGTTGTGGATTGAAGCTCCACGGTTTCGATCATCGCCTTTGCCGCGTCCTGCGCCAAGGGGCGGGGCAGCTTCTTTTGGAACTTGGGGGAGCGGGTGGCCAGCACGGCCGTGGGTTCGAACCCGTCGCGTTCCGCGAACCAGCGGTAGAAGGATTTGACGGCGGACAATTCGCGTGCCAGCGACCGCGCCGCCACGCCGCGGGCACGCTCATGCGCCATCCAGGCCCGCATGTCGGTGGGTTTGATGCGTTTGAGCGGGGCGAGGCCGGTGTCTTCCCCGAAATGCTGGGTCATGAAGGCGATGAAGCCAAGCACATCATGGCGGTAGGCCTCCAACGTGTTCTCGGCCACCCCGTCCAGCGCGGAGAGATGTTTCAGCCAGTTTTCCAAAGCGTCCCGGGCAGCGGGGGAGATCAAGCCAACCATCGGCGCATGGCGCGTTCAAACGCGCCGCAGAAAAAGGCCAAAAGGTCGGTGCCTTGATTGGGGCGGAACTGGTGCGGGTCCTCGGATCCCATGATCAACAGGCCCGGCAAGCGGCCCTTGCCAAGGTCAAGCTTAAGCAGCGCCTCCGACTTTATGTAGGCCGCGTTGTCGCCGTAGACATCCGACGATGCGGGCGAGACCTGACGCAGGGTGACGGGGCGCACGGTCATGTTGCGGCCTGCGGTGATGTAGTGATCGATGACGCCCGGCTCCACGATGGAGAGCACGTCTTCGAACCCGATGGACGGGCTGTCATGTTCCTTGGATTCCAAAATCAGCCGCAGGCGGGAGACCCGCAAAGCCTCCAGCAGGTCGCCTGACAGCGATTGCAGGAACATCGGAAAATCGGTGGGCTCCAACGCGCGCAAAACCGCGTTGTGGATCAAATTGGTGCCGGCGAGGTTTTCATAGGCGGCGGCGATGACAGAGCGGTGGGTGTCTTCCAACCGGTCCAACCGGCTTTCCAGCCGGTCCATGGCGATGCCGCGCAGATCGACTATGTTGCCACCGAGCGTGCGCTCGTTCGCGTCGATCAACGCCTTCATAAGCGTTTGATCCTCAAGGATAACCTCGGGATCGTCCAGAATTTTCTGACGGAGTGCGTCTAGCACCGCTGCCTGCTCAGTCATCGCTGTCCTCATTGTCGCGGTCCCCGTTTTCCGGGGCATTTTGGGAACTATAGCGGGGGTGGTTCGGAAATTCACTGATGAAATGCGGGTTTGCGAAAAGCGGCTCCCGGCGGTGTGACATTGGTGTTGCCACCTATTCCTCACGCACCCCTTTGGTTTCGTTTTGGCGAAAATACTCCGGGGTGCGGGGCAGCGCCCCGCTTGTCGACGCGCGGCGGCGCGGCGACACCAAAAAGGTTTTCATTGATTTAAGGGCCAAACCTGCCACTCTGCCGGCTTACTTGTTGGGGGAAGACTGCGAAACATTCAATTAAGCTGGTGACGAAAAGCCTTATTTTGTGCCTGATTGGGACGGCCGCCGCCTATTCGGCGCCAATTTCAGAGATGCGCCAAATCATTGGCAGCCCGCTTCAACTGGCCAGCAGCCAAGGCGTCAAAGGCCCGAATGTGAACGAAGTTTTCTTCAACGGCGGCAGCTTTGTCCAAGAGGGTAACAACAGATGGAGCGAGCTGGGCCAGAACGGCGCGCGGCGGTTCGACTTTGTGGAGCAGGCACGGGACGAATGGTCCGTTTACTTGCGTGACAACAGCCGTGGCGTGAACATCCAGTTGGATCTGTTCCGCAAGAAAGTCGTTTACAGCGATGACAGCGGGAAAAAATTTGACCTCTACATGATTGAGGACGCCTTCACGGGTCAGCACTAGGACCGGTCCGGAATGTCGTCATGCTTCAAGGCAGTGGCCAGTTCGGCCTAAGACCCTCGCAGGCTGTTCCAGGCGGGCACGATTAGCTTGCTGACAATCGGAATGAGGGCAAGGCCGAGCACCAGCCCAAACACCCCGTCGAAAGCGGCGGTAACGGCCCATTTGATGAAGCCTTGGGCCTGAGTTGAGGCATGGGCCACCTCCTCGGCAATGTGGTGGATGGTGTCGTAGAGCCATGGCGCGCCCAGCACGTCCAGCCCGTGGATCACGATGGACCCCCCGACCCAAAGCATGGCGGCGGTGCCGACAATCATCAGGCCTTTCAGGAAGCCGGGCATGGCTTTGACGATGCCGCGCCCGAAGGACCTCGTTGCCGTTAGACGGCCCTTTTCAGACAGGAGCAGCCCAAAATCATCGGCCTTCACAATCAGCGCGACGGAGCCGTAGACCATGACGGTGATGCCGATGGCGACGGCGGCCAAGGTCGCGGCCTCCATATAGATGTTGCTGTCGGGGATCTCGGCCAGTGCGATGGTCATGATCTCTGCGGACAGGATGAAATCCGTTTTGATCGCGCCTTGCACCTTTTCTTCTTCCAGATGGGCGGGGTCCTTGGTCAGGTCCTTGGGCTCATCCGCGTCGTGGTGATGCGGCACGAACAGGTGGTAGACCTTCTCCGCCCCCTCGAAACACAAGTAACCGCCGCCGAGCATCAGCAGCGGCGTGATCACCCAAGGCGCAAAGTTGGCCAGCAGCAGCCCGATGGGCAGCAGGAACAGCAGCTTGTTCTTGATCGACCCGCGCGCGATGCGCCAGACGATGGGCAGCTCGCGCGCCGGTTTGAAACCGGTGACGTATTTGGGCGTGACGGCGGCGTCGTCAATTACGGCGCCTGCGGCCTTGGCCCCGGCCTTTGCGGCCTGGCCAATGACATCATCGACCGAGGCCGCCGCCACTTTGGCGATGCCGGCCACGTCGTCTAGCAATGCGAGTAATCCGCTCATGGTCTGATGTTGCGATGTTTAGGCCGGCAACGCAATCAGGCGCGTGGACGATGCGGTTTCATCAGGTCCTCAAACAGCGGCGTCAGGTCGGCCCGGTCCTGCGGGCCCCGCAATATCTGCTGCAGCTCACCCTTGCCGTCAAACAGCAGCAAGGTGATGTGGGGGACGCCATGATCGGCCGCGAATGTTGACCCCTCAAGGGTCTTGATGTTTGCGACGAGCAACCCCGGCTTGTCACCGTCCATGTTCTTGATTGCCTTGCGGGTTTCCCTTTGCAGCGCGTTGCACACAGGGCAGGTGGGGTCGTGGATTTGCACGATGGTCGGCGTGCCATTGCCCAGACTGGACAGATCAGACTCGTGGATGGTTGCCTGCAGGGAGGTCACCCCAAAGTAGCCGCCGACGCCCAGAACTGCTGCACCCGCGACGCCGTATTGGAGGAACGCGCGGCGCGACTTGGCCTTTGCGGCGTTTGATTGCTGCGGCTTTGCGGATTTGGTGCGCTTGGATTTCTTGTTGTTTTTGGCCATCAAATGTCTCCGTCAAATTTGGGGAGAGGGTAGCCGAAAACGAAATGACCGCAGCCCCGAAACTGCCGGGACTGCGGTCACGAATGCGTTATGAGACCTGTTTAGACGATCTTGATATTGGCCTTCTCAGCGTCTTTCAGGAAGGCCGCGAGGCCTTTGTCAGTCAGCACGTGGTCGGCCATTTTCTTGATCACGCCGGGAGGGGCCGTGGCCACATCCGCGCCGATTTTGGCGCAGTCGGACATGTGGTTGGCCGACCGGATGGAGGCCGCGAGGATCTGCGTCTCGTAGCCGTAATTGTCGTAGATGTCGCGGATGTCGGCGATCAGCTCCATGCCGTCGAGGTTCAGGTCGTCAAGGCGCCCGATGAAGGGCGAGATGAAGGTCGCGCCCACCTTGGCGGCCAGCAGCGCCTGATTGGCGGAGAAGCAGAGCGTGACATTGACCATGTGGCCCTCGTTCGTCAGCACGTTGCAGGCTTTCAGCCCGTCCCATGTCAGCGGCACTTTGACGGCGATGTTGTCGGCGATCTTGGCCAGCTTGCGGCCCTCAGCGATCATGTCGTCAGCCTTCAGCGCCACCACTTCCGCCGACACCGGGCCGTCGACGATGGAACAAATTTCCTTGGTCACTTCGAGGATGTCACGGCCCGACTTGGCGATCAGCGACGGGTTGGTGGTGACCCCGTCCACGATGCCCAACGCGTTGAGCTCCTTGATGTCGTCAATCTCGGCGGTGTCTACGAAGAATTTCATGTGGGATGGCCTTTCGGTGGGCGTTGAGGTCTGGTTAATGTCGGCTTTACCTTACTTGGGCACGGTAGGGCAATCAGATGGCGGGTGTATGACGGCTGGGTTTTTCCATGAAGGCGATTTGGTGGGGGTGTTGACCACCCAACCGCTGGACCGCGTGTTGGATTACAAGGCGCCGGAAGGCGGCTGCCAATTGGGCGCATTTGTTGAGGTGCCTTTGGGGCCTAGGAAAGTGCTGGGCGTGGTCTGGGGGCCGGGTCGCGGGGATTGGGACTACGCCAAGGTACGGTCAGTCATCCGCGTGCTGGACGTGCCGCCGATGCGCGAGGAGATGGTGTCCTTCTTGGAAAAAGCGGGGGCCTACACGCTGACGCCGATGTCGGCCATGTTGCGGCTGGCCACGCGCTCGCCGGGATTGGGCGACCCGCCGTCGATGCGCAAGATTTACCGAATGGGCACCGGCGAAGTGGACCGCGTAACGCCTGCGCGCACCAAGGTGCTTGCGGTGCTGGAGGAATTTGGCGGACTGGCCTTTACGTTGAAAGAACTGGCGGAGATGGCGGGGGTCGGCACCTCGGTCGTCAAAGGCATGGTGGCGCAGGGGGCTGTTTTTGAGGAGCAGTCGCCTCGGGACCTGCCGTTCGCGCGGCTGGACCCTGAGTTGCCGTCCAAGGAGTTGACCGAGGATCAGGCGGCGGCGGTTGCTGTTCTGAACGAAGGGGACGGGTATTCGACGACGTTGCTGAAAGGCGTGACCGGATCTGGCAAGACTGAGGTGTATTTGGAGGCGGTTGCCGCTTGTCTGCGGGCGGGTCGGCAGGCCTTGGTGTTGCTGCCGGAGATTGCGCTGACGTCCGAGTTTTTGACGCGGGTCGAGGCGCGGTTTGGGGCGAAACCCGCTGAATGGCATTCGGGCGTGACCATGACCGAGCGGCGGCGCGTCTGGAAGATGGTCGGCGAAGGCGGGGCGGAATTGATCGTGGGGGCACGCTCGGCGCTGTTCCTGCCGTACCGCGATTTGGGGCTGATCGTGGTCGATGAGGAGCATGACACGTCTTACAAGCAAGAGGACGGAGTTTTGTACAATGCCCGCGACATGGCGGTGCTGCGGGCGTCCATGTGCGCAGCGAAGGTTGTGCTGGCCTCCGCCACGCCGTCATTGGAATCGTGGGCCAATGCGGAAGCCGGGAAGTACCGGCGCGTGGTGCTGACGTCCCGGTTTGGGGCGTCGGTGATGCCCGAGATGCGGGCGATTGACATGCGGTCGGAGGATTTGCCGGGGGGCAAATGGGTGTCACCGACGTTGAAGCGCGAGATTGAGGCGCGGATTGAACGCGGCGAGCAGTCGTTGATTTTCCTGAACCGCCGGGGTTATGCGCCGGTGACCCTGTGCCGTGCTTGCGGGCATCAGATCGGGTGCGACCAATGCGACGCACGGATGGTGGAGCACCGGTTTTTGAAGCGGCTGATGTGCCACCAATGCGGGGAGACGAAGCCGATGCCGACGGTGTGCCCATCCTGCGAGGCGGAGGACCGGCTGTCGCCAATTGGGCCCGGGGTGGAGCGGATGGGGGAAGAGGTGACGGCGCTGTTCCCCGATGCGCGGGTGCAAGTCTTGTCGTCAGATCATTATGGCACCGCCCGGCAGCTGAAGGCGCATATCGAGAGCATCGCGGCGGGGGAGGCGGATATCATCATCGGCACGCAGCTGGTGGCGAAGGGGCATAATTTTCCATTGCTGACGCTGGTGGGGGTGATTGATGCCGATCTGGGCCTGCAAGGGTCCGATCTGCGCGCGGCAGAGCGCACGTTTCAACTGATGCGCCAGGTGGCCGGTCGCGCCGGGCGTGCGGAGAAGGAGGGGCTGGCGTTGTTGCAGTCGTTCCAGCCGGAGCATCCGGTTATCCGCGCCATTTTGAGCGGTGATGAGGAAGGGTTCTGGGCCGCAGAGGCCGCAGAGCGCGAGCAGGCGGGCGTGCCGCCTTACGGTCGCATGGCGGGGATCGTGCTGTCGGGGCCGGAGGTCGGGCCAGTGTTTGATCTGGGCAACCATTTGGCGCGCAATGATGCGGCGTTGAAGCGGGTGGGGGCGGTTGTTTACGGGCCTGCGCCTGCGCCGATTGCCCGTATCAGGGGGCGGCACCGGGTGCGGCTGCTGGTGAAAGCGCCGAAAGGTGTCGCGTTGCAGGGAGCGCTGGCGGAATGGGTCCGGCCGATCAAGTTGAAGGGCGATTTGCGGCTGTCGATTGATATTGATCCGCAGAGCTTTTTCTAAGCGGGCAAGAGTTTTGAAGAAAAACTCTTGAAAAATTTCGTTGAAATTTTTGGCCTGCGGCGCGCATATTTTTTGCAGAAAGAAGCCGCATGTTGCGCCCTTTTCTTTAGCGAGTGCTGCGGATACACAGTGCGGAGTTGGGATTTAGGATCACTGCCATGACCATCACTCCGCAGCCGGGCATACTGGATATTGCGCTGTATCAAGGGGGTGCCGCCTCTGTTGAGGGCGTGGCGGATGTGGTGAAGCTGTCATCCAATGAAAACCCGTTTGGACCAAGCCCTCGCGCGTCGGACGCGTTTCGGCAATCGGCAGGTGAGTTGCATGTGTATCCGTCGACCCAGCACGAGCGGTTGCGCGAGGCGATTGGCGAGGTGCACGGGGTCGACCCTGAGCGGGTTATTTGCGGCGTGGGGTCGGACGAGATCATTTCGTTCCTGTGCTACGCCTATGCGGGGCCGGGCGACGAGGTTTTGCATACCGAGCACGGGTTCGGGATGTACAAGATCTCGGCCTTGGCGGCGGGGGCCACGCCGGTATCCGTCAAAGAGAATGAGCGGGTCACGGATGTGGACGCACTGCTGGCGGGCGTGACGGAGCGCACCAAGCTGGTCTTTATCGCCAACCCGAACAACCCGACGGGCACGATGATCCCCGAGGCAGAGGTGGCGCGGCTGGCGGATGGTTTGCCGGCGGGCTGTTTGCTGGTGCTGGACGGGGCCTACGCCGAATATGTGGACGGGTTTGACGCAGGGCTGTCCGTGATGGAGGGCCGCAAGAACGTGTTTATGACGCGGACGTTTTCGAAGATTTATGGTTTGGGCGGATTGCGCATTGGTTGGGGCTACGGGCCGCAGGCGATTGTGGACACGCTGAACCGGATCAGGGGGCCGTTCAACCTGTCGGGGCCTGCTCTGAAGGCGGCGCATGCGGCGGTGCGGGACACGGGCTATACCGAGCGGTGCCGACGCGAGAACGCAAAATGGCGGGAGTGGTTGGCGGCGCAGCTTGCGAAGGTGGGCGTGCCGTCGGACCCGTCAGAATGCAATTTCATCCTCGCGCGGTTCGGCTCGGAAGACGAGGCGCGGGCCTGTGACGCAGCGCTGAAGGCCAAGGGGCTGATCGTGCGCATGGTGGGGGGATATAACCTGCCGGAATGCTTGCGTATCACCATTGGGTCGGAGCAGGCCTGCCGCCGGGTGGCGGCGGTTATTGCAGAGTTTAAGGGGCAAGGCTGATGGCGCAATTCTATGAACGTGTGGCGCTGATCGGGCTTGGACTGATTGCCTCGTCGATGGCGCACCGGATGCGGGCGGATGGGTTGGCGGGCGAGATCGTCGGCACCGCGCGCTCTGCCGAGACGCGCGACGAGGTGCGCAAGCTCGGGTTTTGCGACCGCGTGGTCGACACCGCGGCGGAGGCCGTGGACGGCGCGGATTTGGTTGTGCTTTGCGTGCCGGTGGGGGCCATGGGGGTCGTCGCCGCCGAGATTGGACCGCATCTGGCGACGGGCGCTTTGGTCAGCGATGTGGGGTCCACAAAGCGTGCGGTGATTGAGGCCGTAGCCCCGCATCTGCCGGAAGGCGTGCATTTCATCCCGGCACACCCGCTAGCGGGGACCGAGCAGTCGGGGCCGCATTCGGGCTTTGCGGAATTGTTCGAGAACCGGTGGCTGCTGATGACCCCTGAGGGCGCAGATGCGGATGTGGTGGCGCGCTACAAGGCGTTCTGGCAGGCGATGGGCGCCTTGGTCGACGAGATGGAGCCGGACCACCATGATCTGGTTGTCGCGGTGACGTCGCACGCGCCGCATTTGATTGCCTATACCATGGTCGGCGTGGCTGATGACTTGCGGCGGGTGACCGATAGCGAGGTGGTGAAATATTCCGCCGGGGGCTTCCGCGATTTCACGCGGATTGCGGCATCTGACCCGACCATGTGGCGCGACGTGTTTCTGACCAACAAGGACGCGACGTTGGAGATTTTGGGGCGGTTCACCGAGGAGCTGTTCGCCTTGCAACGCGCCATTCGGCAGGGCGACGGCGACCACCTGCATGCCTATTTCACCCGCACGCGCGCGCTGCGGCGCGGGATCATTGAGGCGGGGCAGGATACCGACGCGCCGAACTTTGGTCGGGGACGGTAGCGATGGTGTGGCGTGCGTTGTTTTTGAGTGCTGTGTTGGTGTCCCCGGCGTTTGCGAATGCGCCGGAGCGGTCGATCCGCCCGCTGCCGCGCGGGGTGTCCATTCAAGCCGTCGTGAAGGCGGAGCAGGCGGCGGCGTTGCCGAAAACCTCGACGGCGAAGCGCGGTTTTGGACTGAAGCGGCTGTTTCAGGGCAAGCGACCGCAACGGCCCACGCAACGCCCCGCCGGGCTGAAACAAAAGCGCGCCCAGCAGATAGCGGTGAGCGCGAAAGGGTCCGTTTGCGGTGTGCCGGAAATAAAGGGCGCGGCCATTGGTGCCATTGCAGGGCGCGGGGCGTGCGGCGTGCAAAATGCCGTGCGTTTGACATCCGTGTCGGGCGTAGGCCTGTCGCAGAAGCCGACGATTGACTGCACGACAGCCAAGGCTTTGAATACATGGGTGAAAAATGGCTTGAAACCCGCCGTGGGCAAAGTCGGCGGCGGCGTGCGGTCGTTGAAAGTCGTGGCCCATTATGCCTGCCGGAACCGCAACAGCGCCAAGTCGGGGCGGCTGTCAGAACATGCCAAGGGTCGGGCCGTGGATATCTCGGCGATCAACCTGAACAACGGGCAGACGATCACCGTGTTGAAGGGCTGGCGGGCCAAGCAGCAGGGGCCGATCCTGAAGAAGGCGCATAAGGCGGCCTGCGGGCCGTTTGGCACCGTGTTGGGGCCGAATGCCAACCGGTTCCATCAAGACCATTTCCACTTTGATACCGCGCGGTATCGGTCGGGGAGTTACTGTCGCTAGGGCAGCCTGATCTCTGGCGCGGGACCGATGGGAAGTGGCCCCAAGAAGGTTGCGCCGTTCGAGAAGCTGAGTGTGGCATCAAGCGCGTTCGCGTTGCCCGATGAGCTGGCCAGCAATCCAAGGCCGAACTCGGCGGCGGAGGCGGCGTTGGCCTCAATCGCTCCGGCTTGCACGGCCAAGGCCAGCATCTCGCGCCAGTTGCGGGCGGTGATGGCAACCTCGCCGTTGGGTTTGGCGTTCTCGACCGTCATGTCGCCTTTGGCGCGGATTTCCAGCTCTCCCCATGCGCCGCGCAAATCGCGGATCGTTAGGGCGGTCACGTCAGGGCGCTGCGTCTCGATCGCGATGCGATCCAGCGCGCCGCTGAGTTGTGCCTGTAGGTCGAATTGCAGCGCTTCGATCTGGTCGGGCAGGGTGCCGCCCTGGTCGATGATGGCGCGGAACCGCTCGCCCGGCAGCAGTTGGTTGATGTTGGCCGCGACGTCATAGGTGTTGGTGGTGCCCGGCGCGTTTCGGATGGCTGCGTTGAGTGCGTCGAACCCTGCGGTCCAGCCGTCGGTGGAGGTGATCACCGCGCCGCCCATCTCGACATTGGCGCTGTCCAAAGCCAATGCGGTCGAGGGTTTGACCTTCAGGGAGGCCCGCATGTCGTCGGTCTTCAGGGTGAATTTCTCACGCGGGGTCGCGATGGTTTGCTCATGCGGCCAGACGGCGATCAGGTGGTTGGGCTTGTAGCTGAGCGACAGGATTTGGAAGAACGGGGCCTGCCAGCTGAGCCCCGTTTCGGGGTCGGTCAATTGCAGATCGGTAAAGGTCGTATCGAACCGGTTGGGGAAGCCGCGCACGACGTGGTCGGAATAGTCGACCTGCCAGCCCTCGGCGCGACGATCATCAAGCCATTTGGTCATCGCGGTCTTGTGGCCTTGGGAGCCGACAAACCAATAGCCGGACCAGCCAAGGCCAAGAACGACAATGAGGGTGATTAACTTGCGCATTTCGGGTCTTTCCCCTTTTCCTTTGTCGTCCCGTTTACTAGGCCGAAGACAGGAGGGCCAGAGACATGGTTGCCCAGCCAACATTGGACAAACCCCTTTGGGTGTTCGCATACGGATCGCTGCTTTGGAACCCGGGCTTTGCACCGGTGGAAAGCGTGACCGCGCAACTGACCGGCTACCATCGGTCGTTTTGCATGTGGTCGATCCATCATCGCGGCTCGATCGACGATCCCGGGTTGGTTTTGGCATTGGATGTGGCGGACGGCGCATCTTGCGACGGTGTGGCGTTTCGGGTCGCTGATGACGAGGCCGGAACTGTGCTGCAAATGCTGCGCGAGCGCGAGTTGATTTCGTCAGCCTATTACGAGGCGATGGTGCCACTGACCCTGTCTGACGGGCGGGAGGTGCAGGCCTTGGCCTACATCATCAACCAGGATCATGTGCAATATTGCGGGGATTTGTCGCTGGAGCGGCAGGCCGAGGTGATTGCGAGTTCGGTCGGTGGTCGCGGACCCAACACCGAATATTTGTACAACACCGCCGCGCATTTGGAACAAATGGGGGTGCATGACCCCGATATGGCGTGGCTTGTGGCGCGGGTGCGGGAATTGGCGGCCTAAGGCCTATCGCAGAAAACCTTGGCAAATTGCCCTTGGCCCCCGTATGTTCTTAAAAAAAAGACGGTTGCGGGCAATTCAAGGGTATGGGTATGGACACTCCTGACAGGGGGCGGAGCGGGCAGTTTACACAGCCAATACGCGCTATCTTGTTGATGCTGATCATCCTCGGGCTGGTGTGCTTCGGCGGATACCTGATTTACCCCAGCGTCTCTTCGGTTTTCCTTGCCAACCCGTTTCTCAACGGCGTCATTCTGGCGGTGTTTGTGCTGGGGGTGTTCGCCTGTTTTTGGCAGGTGTTTCAGCTGATCACCTCGGTCTCGTGGATTGAGAGTTTCGCGGTTGATGCGGCCAGCCATGACGAGGGCGGTGCGCCGCGGTTGCTGGCCTCTTTGGCGGCGTTGCTGCGGTCGCGGGGCGCGCGGATGCAGATCAGTGCGTCGTCTTCGCGCACCATTCTGGATTCAGTCGGCACCCGCATGGACGAGTCGCGCGACATCACGCGCTATATCATCAACCTACTGATTTTCCTTGGACTTTTGGGCACGTTTTATGGGTTGGCGACCACTATCCCGGGTATTGTCGAGACGATCCGCTCGCTCAACGTACAAGACGGGCAAAGCAGCCAGGACGTGTTTTCCAACCTGATTGGCGGGCTGGAAAGCCAGTTGGCGGGGATGGGCACGGCGTTTGCGTCTTCTCTTTTGGGGCTGGCGGGGTCGCTTGTCGTCGGCCTGTTGGAACTGTTTGCCGGGCACGGTCAGAACCGGTTCTACCGCGAGATGGAAGAGTGGCTGTCGACCATCACTCGCGTCGGGTTTTCGTCCGGCGAAGACGGCGGGGCGGGCGGGTTTGACCAATCTGTGGTCGCGACTGTTCTCGACCACATGGTCGAGCAGATTGACAGCCTGCAAGGGCTGTTCATGCAGGGTGAAAGCGCTCGCAAAGACACGGATGAACAATTGAATCGGATGACCGATTCAATGAAGCGTCTCACAGACCGGCTGGACACAGCCATTGACCCCAGCGAGGCGTTGAACCGCGTTGCCGCGGGGCAGGAGCAGCTGATTGCGCATCTGGCACACACCGCCGAAGAGAATGACGGGATCGACCCGGAAAGCCGGATGCGGCTGCGGTCCATCGATGTTCAATTGTTGAAAATCCTTGAGGAGCTGAAGGCGGGACGTCAGGAAACGAGCGCGCAGGTCTCTGGCGATTTGGCACAGGTGACGCAGGCCATCCGGCAACTGACGCGCAACACGCGCCCCCCGTCAAACGTCCGCTCCACCAAGGCACCGGAGTAAGCAATGGCTCTTGCGCGGCGCAGCGGACAGAGGTTTGAGGCCAACATCTGGCCGGGCTTCGTTGACGCGATGACAGCGCTGTTGCTTGTGCTGGTGTTCGTGCTGTCCATCTTCATGATGGTGCAGTTCATGCTGAACGAAACCATCACCACGCAGGATAGTGAGCTGGATCAATTGTCGGGGCAGGTCCAGTCTTTGGCGGAAGCACTGGGGTTGGAGCAGCAGCGCGGGTTCGACCTGGAATCGCAATTGGACGCGGCGCGCGATACGGCGGCGGAACAGACCGCATTGATCGCCTCGCTCTCGACGCAGCGGGACGAACAATCAACCCGGATTGCCAGTTTCGAGCAGCAGGTGGCCGGACTATTGTCGCAGCAGGCCAACCTGGAGGGGCGCATCGCGACCCTGACAGGCGAGCGCGACGCGGCACAAACCGCGTTGGACGAGGCTGAGCAGGGCAACCAGGCCCTGGTCGCGCGGATCGCGGATATTGAGGCCGGGCTGGCCCGTGAAATCACCGAGAAGGAAGCGGCGCAATTGGCTTTGGCGCAAGCCCGTGCAGAGATAGACGAAGGGACCGAAGCCGCACGGTTGGCGGCGGCCCGGACGCAGGCCTTGCAGGCCCTGATCGCGGATCTGGAATTGAAGGCCGAAGAGCAGGGGCGCGCATTGGATGAGGCTGAGGCCACCCGTTTGGCGGACGCTGCCGCCGCCGCGGCATTGCAGGAACGGCTTCAGAACGCCGATGCCGAACTGACCGCGATGTCGCTTGCGCTGGAGGAGAAACGCAAAGAAGCGGAGGATACGCTGACGCTGTTGGCCGCGGCCAACTCGGCCAAAGATGACCTGGACGAAAAACTGCTGGCCGCCCTTTTGGCCGGGCAAACCGCGAAAACGGCCTCTGCCAATGTTGAGACGTCGCTCAATTCGCAGGTCGCTTCACTGGAGGCCGAAGTTGCGAGGCTCACCGAAACCGGCGCAGCGGCAGATGAGGCGCTTGCCGCCCTTGAAAGCCAGCTTGCCGAGTTGAAACAGTCCAGCGAAGCGGCGAACGTCACACGGGCTGACCTGATGGGACGCATCGGGGCGGGCGCCGCGAGGGAAGCGAAACTACGCGACGAGCTGGCCAAATTGAAAGCCGCTGAAAGCACCACGCAAGAAGAGCTGCGCCGACAATTATTGGCTGCCCTGGCAGCGCAGCGGGCGGCGGAAGCAGATGCCGGTGACGCGTTGAGCGAGGCCGAGCAACGGGCGATTTTGCTGGCCACAGCGAATGAGGCACTGAGCGCCGAGCAAGCCGCGAGCGCGGATAGTCAACGCAAGGTCGAAGCACTAAACCAGCAGGTCGCGGCGTTGCGATCTCAGCTAGGGTCCTTGCAGGCGCTGCTTGATGAGGTGGGCGCGCGGGACGCGGACGCAAATGTGCAGATCAGCGCACTGGGCACGCAGCTGAACACCGCGCTCGCACAGGTGGCGGCAGAGCAGAAAAAGCGCGCGGCGCTGGAAGAGGCCGAACGCGCGCGGTTGGAGGCGGAGGCCAAAGAGCTGGAGAGCTACCGGTCTGAATTCTTTGGCCGGTTGCGCCAACTTCTTGGCAATCAGGACGGCGTGCGGATCGAAGGGGATCGTTTTGTGTTCTCCTCAGAAGTGTTGTTCACACCGGGCAATGCGAACCTGTCGCCGGAAGGTCAGGGGGAGATCGCCAAAGTGGCCGAAATCCTGTTGGGCGTTGCCGACGACATCCCGGCAGAGCTGAATTGGGTCATCCGGGTGGACGGACATACCGACAACGTGCCGCTCTCCGGTCTTGGTGAATTTGCCGATAACTGGGAGCTGTCGCAGGCGAGGGCTTTGTCCGTGGTGCGCTATATGAGCGGGTCGCTGGGCATTCCACCGTCACGATTGGCGGCGAACGGGTTTGGAGAATACCAGCCGCTAAATACAGCGGACACGCCCGAAGCGCGGGCGCAAAACCGGCGGATCGAGCTGAAACTGACCGAGAAGTAAGGCCTTAGTTGAGCGTCACCGTGACCACGTCCTCAGACAGCGTTTCGCCGTTGCGTATGTGGGTGACCAAACCGGTAAACTTGCCTTCAGGCCAGCCACCCGGGGGGCGCCGCTTCCCGGCCGCGCGAAACAGCTCCGCTTGCGGCTTGGTCAGCAACGTTGTGTCCCTGAATTCCCAGCCTTGCGGGCCATCAATGCTGAACTGGATCTGATCGCCGGCTTGGCTGGCAAAGATGTAGGACCATAGAACCAGCGCAGGTGTGTCGGTGGACATGGTTTCCGGGTCAGAAAGCCCGGCCTTGATCTGTTGGAATTCCGGGACCGCGTCGTGAAATCCAATGTCGAGCAGCCCACCTGAAATGTATTCCGGCGTGGTTTGCCATAGCGTACGTTCCGCCACCCCGCAGCTGCTTGCATCGTCGGGATTGAACGGGTCCACGACCTCTCCGTTTTTGCGCACGGACAGGTGCACATGCGGGAATTCGGTTGCTCCCGACAGCCCGACCTGTCCCAGATTGGTTCCTTTGGCGACCCGGTCGCCCTTGGACACCGCAAGGCTGCCTTGCTTGAGGTGGCAATATTGCGTCTCCCAGCCGCCGCCGTGGTTGATCACCAGCCCGTTGCCGCATTCACGGTTTCGGACATCAGGAGCGTTGGGGTCGCGGAAGTTTATGTCTGGCATGCCGTCGCGTGTTGCGGTCACGGTGCCGGGGGCTGCGGACAAGACGGTGACGCCCGCTTCCATATCGGCAAGCGTGGGCACGCGGAAATCGGTGCCCTTGTGCCCGTCATAGCTGAGCGCACCGCAGCTATAGTCGCGCACGCCCTCGGTCGGGTCATTGTCTGTGTATTGTTGGATGATGCAGGCTGGCCCATCAGCGCCGCAATCCAGCGGCGGTGACAGGAGAGGGTCCTTCGCAACCGCCGGAGCCGCTGCGAAGGCCAATATCATTGAGAGGGCGAGCCTCACTCCGCCGTGAGAAGCGGCGGCTTTTTCTTGGAACCGATGCGGGCCTTTTCGGGCTCCAGCACTTGCAGGTCGATCTCGCCCTTCTTGACGCCAACCTTGACCACACCGCCTTTGGCGAGCTTGCCGAAGAGCAGTTCTTCCGCCAGCGGCTTCTTGATGTGCTCCTGGATAACGCGGGCCAAGGGCCGTGCGCCCATCTTCTCGTCATACCCCTTGTCACCAAGCCATTCGGCAGCGGCAGGTGTCAGTTCGAACGTCACGTTGCGGTCCATCAATTGGGCTTCAAGCTGCAGCACGAACTTTTCGACCACGCGGGCGATGATCTTCTTGCCAAGCGGCGCGAAGGAAATTACCGCATCCAGACGGTTGCGGAATTCCGGTGTGAACAGCTTTTCGATGGCGGCGGTATCCTCGCCCTCGCGACGATCCCGACCAAAGCCCATCGGCGCACGGGCGGCATCAGCCGCACCTGCATTCGAGGTCATGATCAGCACCACGTTGCGGAAGTCGGTCGTGCGGCCGTTGTGATCGGTCAGCTTACCGTGATCCATCACCTGCAGAAGGATGTTGAAGACATCCGGGTGCGCCTTCTCGATTTCGTCGAGCAAGAGCACGCAGTGCGGGTTCTGATCCACTTTGTCGGTCAGCATGCCGCCCTGGTCAAAACCCACATAGCCCGGAGGTGCGCCAATGAGGCGGGAAATCGCGTGCTTCTCCATGTACTCGGACATGTCGAAGCGGATGAGTTCCACACCGAGCTGATCGGAAAGCGCTTTGGCGGCTTCGGTTTTACCCACACCCGTCGGACCCGCGAACAGGTAGTTCCCGATGGGTTTTTCAGGCTCACGCAGACCGGCCCGGGCCAGCTTGATGGCAGAGGCCAGAGCTTCGATCGCCGTATCTTGGCCAAACACCTGACGTTTCAAGGCCTTTTCGAGGTCCTTCAGCGTTTCCGCATCATCCTTGGAGACAGTTTTCGGCGGGATGCGGGCGATCTTGGCGACAACGGCCTCGATCTCCTTCACGCCGATGGATTTCCGGCGTTTGCTTTCCACCAAGAGGTGTTGCGCAGCGCCAGCTTCATCAATGACGTCGATGGCTTTGTCGGGCAGCTTGCGGTCGTGGATGTAGCGCGATGACAGCTCCACTGCCGACTTGATCGCGTCGGCGGTATATTTGATGCCGTGATGCTCCTCGAAATAGGTTTTGATGCCTTTGAGGATGGCGACAGCGTCATCCACCGACGGCTCCACCACATCGATCTTCTGGAACCGGCGCGACAAGGCGCGGTCCTTTTCGAAGTGCTGGCGGAATTCCTTGTAGGTCGTCGACCCCATGCAGCGCAGCTTGCCACCCTGCAAAGCAGGTTTCAGCAGGTTGGACGCGTCCATTGCACCGCCGGAGGTCGCACCAGCGCCGATCACGGTGTGAATTTCGTCGATGAACAGAACAGCATCAGGATGCTCTTCCAATTCGGTCATGACGGCTTTCAGCCGTTCCTCGAAATCGCCGCGGTAGCGGGTGCCTGCCAGCAGCGCGCCCATGTCGAGCGAATAGATCGTGGTTTGCGACAGAATCTCAGGCGTGTCGCCGTCCACGATTTTCATGGCCAGACCTTCGGCAATCGCCGTTTTACCGACGCCGGGGTCGCCCACCAGAAGCGGGTTGTTCTTGCGGCGGCGGCACAGCACCTGCACGCAGCGTTCAACTTCGTGGCCACGGCCGATCAGCGGGTCGATGTCGCCGTCACGTGCCTTGGCGTTCAGATCGACGCAATATTTCGCAAGCGCGGATTCTTTTGGTTCCTCGCCTGTCGCGGCCTCTGTCGTCGCTTCTTCGTCGAAGTCGGTGGAGCCGGATACCGGGCGCACTTCGCCATATTCAGGGTCTTTGGCAACACCATGCGCGATGAAGTTCACCGCGTCGTAGCGGGTCATGTCCTGTTCCTGCAGGAAGAAGGCGGCGTTGCTTTCGCGTTCCGCAAAGATCGCGACCAGCACGTTGGCGCCGGTCACTTCCGTGCGGCCGGAGGACTGCACGTGGATCGCGGCGCGTTGGATCACGCGTTGGAAGGCGGCCGTTGGTACGGCTTCGGAGCCTTCGACGTCAGTCACCAGTGTCGACAGCTCTTCGTCGATGAAGTCAGTCAGTGTGGCGCGCAGGTTTTCAAGGTCGACCCCGCAGGCCTTCATCACCTTGGCGGCGTCGGGTTCATCCGTCAGCGCCAGCAGCAGATGTTCAAGTGTAGCCAGTTCGTGACGATGCGCATTTGCCTGCGCGAGCGCCGAATGGATGGCTTTTTCCAGAGTGTCCGAGAATGATGGCACCCCATGCTCCTTTATATCAGGGCAGTTCCGGGTCGAGGACCCGGGTACGACCTTTGCCTCTTAGACCTTACAGTTCGGTTTAAATTCCCAACCTTCAAGTCTTTTCTGATCACATTACTTGTGATTTAGCCCGATTTAAGGCGGATCGAGTCAAAAAGGGCAATTTTTGACCTTTATGTAGCGTATACCTAGGTATGCATTGCGGGGCAGGGTACGGCCCCCCAAATCAAGGCGGACCAGATGCATTTAGATGTGCAGGATCTGAAGAATTTCTACTACCGCACCAATTTGGGGCGCGTGGCGCAGCGTGCGGTGCGCGAACAGGTCAATGAGTTCTGGAAATCCTGGAAGGGCGAAACGGTCGTTGGATTTGGTTTCGCGGCCCCGTTACTGCGTCCCTACTTGGCGGATGCCCGACGCGTCGTCGCGCTGATGCCGGGCCCCCAAGGGGTGATGCACTGGCCAGCAGGCGAACCGAACGTCGCGGCCTTGTGTGAAGAGACGCTGTGGCCGTTGCAATCGGGGCAGGCGGACAAGCTGGTCGTTTTGCACGGGCTTGAGACGTCCGAAAACCCTTCCGCGTTGCTGGAAGAATGTTGGCGTGTGCTCGCGCCGGGCGGCAGGGCGTTGTTTATCGTACCCAATCGCGCCGGTATCTGGTCGCGGCGCGACCGCACGCCCTATGGTTTTGGGCGGCCTTATTCGTTGGGCCAGCTCGAGGCGCAGCTGAAAAAGCACAATTTCTCGCCCGAGAAGCACCTCGCGGCTTTGTTCGCGATCCCCAGTGAAAAGCGCTTTTGGCTAAAGGCGGCCAACATGATGGAGAGTTTTGGACGCAAGGTGTCGGGGCGCTTCGCTGGCGGCGTTTTGATCGTCGAGGCGACCAAACAGGTCTATGCGCCAAGGCCAAAGGGCAGGAAAGTCAGCGTTCGCAGCCCGTTACGCGGTATGGAAGGCACGCCTGCGCCTGTTGTGGGGCGGGTGACTCGTCAAGATTGATCCCGTTGCCGCCCCCAGACAGCACCGACTTATCCACAGCTACAATCGGTCGCAGGGCCAAAAAGCCAAGAAAAGAAGGGGTGGAGGGGTATAAGGGCGGGGACCCCACGAATTACCTCATTGGGAGTTGCGCCGCGCAGACCGCTTTGCTACATCGCACCTGATTTACGGGGGATGCCTTTGCGCGTTCCCTTTTCAATTGCCTGAAAGCCGGCCTCAAAGATCGGCAGACGGGCGCCAAGTCATCGAAGGGGTGGACGTGTCCGAACCAGTCTCGATCTCAACGGGTATTGCAGCGCGCTATGCAACGGCCGTGTTTGACCTTGCCAAAGAGGGCAAGAAACTTCCAGCGCTCGAAAAAGACATCGACGCATTGGACGCCGCAATGGGCACCAGCGCGGAATTCAAGTCGCTGATTTCCTCGCCGCTTTACACACGTGAGCAGCAAGGGGCCGCAATCGCCGCTATCGCCAAGAAGATGAAGCTGTCGGCCACCGTCGCCAACACGCTGAGCCTGATGGCGTCCAAGCGCCGCCTGTTTGTGCTGCCGCAGCTCGTCACGGAATTGCGCGCGCGCATCTCGGACGAAAAGGGCGAGGTCACAGCCGACGTGCTGGCCGCCAAGGCCCTGACCAAAGCGCAACAAGACAAACTTGCCAAAACGCTGAAAGCGTCTGTCGGCAAGGACGTGAAAATCAATATGGCCGTTGATGAGACTCTCATCGGCGGTCTTGTCGTTAAAGTGGGCTCGAAGATGATCGACACGTCGATCCGCTCCAAGCTCGCCGCCCTGCAGAATTCTATGAAAGAGGCCGGATAACATGGCAATCCAAGCAGCGGAAATCTCCGCAATCCTGAAAGACCAAATCAAGAATTTTGGCAAAGAAGTTGAAGTGGCCGAAGTTGGCCGCGTGCTGTCCGTTGGTGACGGTATCGCCCGTGTCTATGGTCTGGACAACGTCCAAGCCGGTGAGATGGTCGAATTCCCCGGTGGCATCCAAGGTATGGCGCTGAACCTCGAATCCGACAATGTCGGTGTGGTTATCTTCGGCTCCGACCGCGACATTAAAGAAGGTGACACTGTTAAGCGCACCAACTCGATCGTGGACGTTCCCGCCGGTGACGAGCTGCTGGGCCGCGTTGTTGACGGTCTGGGCAACCCGCTGGACGGCAAGGGCCCGATCAAAACAAAGAACCGCGCCGTTGCAGACCAAAAAGCGCCGGGCATCATTCCGCGTAAATCGGTTCACGAGCCAATGGCAACCGGTCTGAAATCCGTCGACTCGATGATCCCGATTGGCCGTGGCCAACGTGAGTTGGTTATCGGTGACCGCCAAACCGGCAAAACCGCTGTGGCGCTGGACGCGATCCTGAACCAGAAGACCTACAACGACGCCGCGAAAGACGAGAACGGCAAGCTGTATTGTATCTACGTGGCCATCGGCCAGAAGCGCTCCACCGTGGCGCAGCTGGTGAAGAAGCTCGAAGAAACAGGCGCGATTGAGTACTCAATCGTTGTGGCTGCGACCGCGTCAGACCCGGCGCCGATGCAGTTCCTTGCACCATATGCGGCAACCGCAATGGCGGAGCATTTCCGTGACAACGGCCGCCACGCGCTGATCGTTTATGATGATCTGTCGAAGCAGGCTGTGTCTTACCGTCAAATGTCCTTGCTTCTGCGTCGCCCACCTGGGCGTGAAGCCTATCCTGGCGACGTTTTCTACCTTCACTCCCGCCTGCTGGAGCGTTCGTGCAAACTGAACGAAGATAACGGTTCCGGTTCCTTGACCGCGCTGCCGGTCATCGAAACCCAAGGTGGTGACGTTTCCGCGTTTATTCCGACCAACGTGATCTCGATCACCGACGGCCAGATCTTCCTCGAAACCGAACTGTTCTACCAAGGTATCCGCCCAGCGGTGAACACCGGTCTGTCCGTGTCTCGTGTGGGGTCTTCCGCACAAACCAACGCGATGAAGTCGGTCGCTGGTCCGGTTAAGCTGGAGCTTGCTCAGTACCGCGAGATGGCTGCGTTTGCGCAGTTCGGCTCCGACCTTGATGCCGCAACCCAGCAGCTGCTGAACCGTGGCGCGCGTCTGACCGAACTGATGAAGCAGCCTCAGTATTCGCCTTTGACCAACGCCGAGATCGTTTGCGTGATCTATGCGGGCACCAAAGGTTACCTGGACAAGATCGAAGTGAACCAAGTTGGCGCATTCGAGCAAGGTCTGCTGGCCCACCTGCGTGGCAAGCACCAGGACCTGCTGGACACGATCACCAACGAAGATCCGAAGATCAAAGGTGACATCGAGGACAAGATCAAGTCGGCACTCGACGCTTACGCCGCAGATTTCGCTTAAGGGGACTGGCAGATGCCCAACCTAAGTGACCTCAAAAATCGGATCGCGTCGGTCAAATCGACCCGCAAGATCACGAAGGCGATGCAAATGGTCGCCGCCGCAAAACTGCGCCGTGCGCAGGAAGCGGCGGAGGCTGGACGCCCCTATGCAGAGCGTTTCAACGCTGTGATGGGTGGCCTCGCAGCGTCGGTCGGCTCCTCCGAGGGCGCGCCGAAGCTGTTGGCTGGAACCGGGTCCACACAAACCCATCTGCTGGTCGTCATGACCGCAGAACGTGGGCTGTGTGGCGGCTTCAACGGCAATATTGCGAAGGCGGCCCGCGCCGCGGCGCAAAAGCTGCTGGCTGAAGGCAAGACCGTGAAGGTTCTGACCGTTGGTAAGAAGGGCCGCGAGGCGATCAAGCGTGAGCTTGGTGACCATTTCGTGGGCCATGTGGACCTGTCTGAGGTCAAGCGCATCGGCTATGCCGACGCGTCTGGCATCGCGCAGGATGTGCTTTCGCGTTTCGACGCGGGCGAGTTTGACGTGGCGACGATCTTCTTCGCGCGCTTCGAATCCGTCATCAGCCAAATCCCGACCGAGCAGCAGATCATCCCTGCGGATTTCGAGGCGACTGGCGAAGACGGCACCGTCTACGACTACGAGCCTTCCGAGGAAGAAATCCTTGCGGACCTGCTGCCACGCGGTGTGGCCACTCAAATCTTTAGCGCTCTGTTGGAAAATGGCGCGTCCGAGCAAGGTGCTCGGATGTCTGCTATGGACAACGCGACACGTAACGCTGGCGAGATGATCGACAAACTGACCATCCAATACAACCGCTCGCGTCAGGCTGTCATCACCAACGAGCTTATCGAAATCATTTCGGGCGCTGAAGCGCTCTAGACCCGGAGAACCAACATGGCCAATGCAAAAGGCAAAATTACTCAGGTCATCGGGGCCGTTGTGGACGTCCAGTTCGACGACGCGCTCCCTGAGATTCTGAACGCGCTGGAAACAGACAACAACGGCAGCCGCCTGATCCTGGAGGTTGCGCAGCACCTCGGTGAGAACACTGTTCGCACCATCGCGATGGACTCCTCGGAAGGTCTGGTTCGTGGCGGCGAAGTCACTGACCTGGGCGAGCCTATCTCGGTTCCAATCGGGAACGGCACATTGGGCCGCATCCTGAACGTCACCGGCGATCCGGTGGATGAAGGCGGACCCGTTAAGCACAGCGCGCGTCGTCCAATCCACGGCGAAGCCCCTGCGTTTGCGGATCAGGCAACTGAATCCGAAATCCTGACAACCGGCATCAAGGTGATCGACCTGCTGGCCCCTTACACCAAAGGCGGCAAAATCGGCCTTTTCGGCGGTGCGGGTGTTGGCAAAACCGTTTTGATCATGGAACTGATCAACAACATCGCGAAGGTGCACTCCGGTGTGTCCGTGTTCGCGGGTGTTGGTGAGCGGACCCGTGAGGGCAACGACCTTTACCACGAGATGATCGAATCCGGCGTTATCGTTCCTGACAACCTGGAAGAGTCGAAAATTGCGCTGGTCTACGGCCAGATGAACGAGCCTCCCGGTGCACGTATGCGTGTGGCTCTGTCCGGTCTGACACTGGCCGAGCAGTTCCGTGACGACACAGGTGCTGACGTTCTGTTCTTCGTCGACAACATCTTCCGCTTCACGCAAGCGGGTTCCGAGGTGTCCGCGCTTCTGGGTCGTATTCCTTCCGCTGTGGGCTACCAGCCAACACTGGCCACCGACATGGGTGCGATGCAGGAACGGATTACATCCACGAAATCCGGCTCGATCACATCGGTGCAAGCCGTGTACGTGCCTGCGGATGACTTGACCGACCCTGCGCCAGCAACATCGTTCGCCCACTTGGATGCGACGACCGTTCTGGACCGTGCGATCTCGGAAAAAGGCATCTACCCGGCTGTGGACCCGCTTGGTTCCACCTCGCGTCTGCTGGATCCGCTGATCATCGGTGAAGAGCACTACAAAGTGGCGACCGACGTGCAGCAGGTTCTGCAGCGTTACAAGTCCCTGCAAGACATCATCGCCATTCTCGGCATGGACGAACTTTCCGAGGACGACAAATTGGCTGTGGCCCGCGCCCGTAAGATCGAGCGCTTCCTGTCGCAACCATTTGACGTGGCGAAAGTGTTCACCGGCTCGGACGGCAAGCAGGTTCAGCTGGAAGACACCATCGCGTCGTTCAAAGCCGTTGTGGCTGGCGAGTACGATCACCTGCCGGAAGGCGCCTTCTACATGGTTGGCGGCATCGACGAAGTGATCGCCAAAGCCGAGAAAATGGCTGCCGACGCAGCGTAAGGAGCAAGCCTCATGGCTATGATGCAATTCGAACTTGTCTCGCCAGAACGGAAGCTTGCTTCCGTCGAGGCGAGCGAAGTGCAAATTCCGGGCGCGGAAGGTGATTTCACCGCCATGCCCGACCACGCACCGGTCATCACCACCTTGCGCCCCGGCTACCTGACGGTTGTCACTGCATCGGGCACGGAAGAGTATTTCGTGACAGGCGGCTTCGCTGAAGTATCTGGCGAAAGCGCAACTGTTTTGGCCGAACGCGCCTATGCCAAGGCGGATATGACATCCGAGCTGGCAGCGGAGCTGGTTGCTGAGGCGGATGAGGCCCACGGCGCCGCCGGAACGGACGCGTCGGCAAAGCTGGCCGCTGACATGGCCGCAGGTGTTGCGCTGTAAGGCGTGGCCGTTTCGCTACATTGAACGACATAGGGGCCTCGAATTCGGGGCCCTTATGCATTTTATGACCAAATTCTTGCCAAATTCCGCCTTTATGGCCCTCGTAAGAGGTAACGAATGCAGAAGTTAACAAACAACCGGATCGGCGTGACGCAGGGCTCCCGAGTGCTGTTTTCCGACTATGTCGATGACGGCCCTATGTGGACCGGCACAGGGCCGCGCGAGCAGCGGTTCGATGTGGCGTTTGAGGAGGCCTTTGCCTCTATCCCCAACGTACATGTCGGTTTGAGCATGTGGGACATTGACCACAAGCGGAACCAGCGCATGGATATCGCGGCTGAGAACATTTCCGAAAAAGGGTTCGATCTGGTGTTTCGGACCTGGGGCGACAGCCGTGTCGCACGTGTGCGAGCGAATTGGATGGTCATCGGTCCGTTGCCCAATGAGGATGACTGGGAACTTTACTGAGCTGCAGGGTTTGCGCCGCGTGTGCCACACATCGCCCTGTTAGGGGCTCTGTGCCAACTGGGCTCCGCCCGTTTTGGCCTGAAACTGTCCTCGACAGTTTCCAAGATGGCCTCAACCCCCCAGAGTATTTTGAAACATGGGACGGGGTTAGGCGCCCGGATACATGCCCTCGTAGATTGGCGCCAGCGTGTCTGCGTCAAAGAGCGAGGACACGGAGGTGCCGCCAGAGATGTTCAGGATCGCCTGAGCAAACATCGGCGCGGTTGGCACGATGCGGATGTTTTTGCATTTCTTGACGGGGTCGGTCGGCTCGATGCTGTCGGTGATCACCAGGCTCTTCATCACTGATTTGGTGATCCGCTCGACCGCTGGGCCGGAGAGGACGCCGTGGGTGATGTAGCTGTGCACCTCGGTGGCGCCGGCGGCCATGATGACTTCCGCCGCTTTGCACAGCGTGCCGGCCGTATCGCAGATGTCGTCCACGATGATACATTTCTTGCCTTTGACGTCGCCAATGACCGTCATTTCGGCCACCTCACCGGGTTTCTCGCGGCGCTTGTCGACGATGGAGAGCGGGGCTTTGATCCGTTGCGCCAATTCGCGCGCGCGGGCCACGCCGCCCACATCTGGGGAGACGACCATGACGTCGCTCATGTCCTTGAAGTGGTGCAAGATGTCGAGCGCGAAGATCGGGGAGGCGTAGAGGTTGTCCACCGGCACATCGAAAAAGCCCTGAATTTGCGCGGCATGCAGGTCCATTGTGAGAACCCGTTCGATGCCGGCTTCCTCGATCAGGTTGGCAACAAGCTTGGCCGAAATCGGTGTGCGGGCTTTTGTGCGGCGGTCCTGGCGGGCGTAGCCGAAATAGGGAATGACGGCGGTGATGCGGGCGGCTGAGGAACGCTTCAAAGCGTCCGACATGATCAGCAGCTCCATCAGGTTGTCATTTGCGGGGTTGGAGGTGGACTGGATGATGAACATGTCCTCGCCGCGCACGTTTTCAAACACCTCGACAAAAATCTCGCCGTCGTTGAACCGTTCAACGCGGGCGTCGACGGGCACGACTTTGATGCCGCGATGCATGGACATGCGTTTGGCGATGGTCGTGGCAAGTGGCTTGTTCGCGTTGCCCGCGATCAGTTTCGGCTCGGTGGTGGTTGGCATGAATTTTGTCCCCGGTGTTGGCAGCTGCACCCGCCGCGTCAATGGCCCCCGCCACCCGCGACATTGCACACCACCTAGCAGCCCGTTAGCGTGGTGCAAACAGTTTATCCAAGGACGTCGCGACATGCCCCATATCGACTACTATTTTGCCACGCTTTCCCCCTACACCTACCTTGCGGGCACCCGGATGGAGGAGGTGGCCGCAAAGCATGGCGCGACCATCCGCTACAAGCCGTTGGACATCATGGGGCTGTTCGGGCGCACGGGCGGCACACCGCCGCCGCAGCGTCATATCAACCGGCAGGAATGGCGCTTGCAGGAGATGCGGCGCTCTGCCTCCAAGTTGGGCATGAAGATGAACCTAAAGCCCGCGCATTGGCCGACCAACCCGGCGCCGTCCTCTTATGCGATCATTGCGGCGCAGACAGCTGGCGGGGGTGACCTTGCGGGCCTAGTGCATGGTTTCGTGCGCGCTGTTTGGGCAGAGGAAAAAGACGTCTCTGACGATGCGGTCGTCCGCGCCGTGCTCGAAGCCCATGGGTTTGACGGCGGCCTTGCGGATAGCGGTATGTTGGCAGGGGCCGAGGAATACGCCGCCAACCTTGAGGAAGCGGTTGAAAAGGGCGTGTTCGGTGCGCCGTTTTACATCACCGACGGTGATGAGCGGTTCTGGGGGCAGGACAAGATCGAAGATCTGGACCTGTACCTGCAGGGCAAGCTGTAGCTTCAGGTGCCCATCCAATCCTCAGGCGGGGCTATGGCCCATTTCATCCGGTCCGGTCATGGGCCGGAGGACGGGCTGCTGTTGCATTGCATGCTGGCAAATGCGCGCGCTTTGGATGGGCTGACCGCCAAGCTGGCGGGCGACATGCAAATGCTGTCGATGGACCTGCCCGGGCATGGGCAATCCGAGGATTGGGATACGGCGCGCGACTATGCCGAAATGGCGCGGGACATGGCTGTGGGACTGCTGGAACGGCCCGCCCATATCGTCGGTCATTCCTACGGCGGCTATGTGGCGTTGCGGCTGGCCGTTGATCACCCGGAACTGGTGCGCAGCCTGACGTTGATTGAGCCAGTTTTCTTTGCTGCTGCCAAACACAGCGACCCCGCGGCGTTTAAGACCTATGAGCGATCAAGCCGGGCATTTATTGGGGCGATAGCCGTTGGTGATCTGGTCTCCGCTGCGCGCGCTTTCACCGCCGATTGGGGTGACGGAAAGCCGTGGGAAAGCATGAAGCCTGATGCCATGGACTATATCATCGAGCGAATGCCGCTGGTTGCGGCCAGCGGGGCGTCAATTGTCAAAGACAGCGGCGATGTATTTGACCGTTTGAGCGAGATTGATGTGCCGTGCCTGCTTATTGAGGGGCAAAATTCGCCCCCTGTAATGGGTGCAATCCTGACTGCGTTAGTGGGTCAGATTGCCAATACGCAACGTGTGGAGGTCGAGGATGCGGGCCATATGGCCCCGCTGACGCACGTGCCGGAAGTTGCGGCGCTGATCAGCGCCTTCCAGGAGGGTCAGCCTCGGAGCAGCGAGATCAGTTGATCTATTTCTTCCGCCGTCTTGTTCCAATCGCAGACCATGCGGCAGCGGATAGGCTCGTCATCTGGCCCCTCTAGTGACGCATCAAATGGGAAGAGGTAATATTTGGCTCCTGCCCCCATGGCGCGCCGGTGGGCGGCGCGGGGCAGGTTGGCGAAGACCATGTTGGCCTGCGGACGGTCAGGGATGGTTGCCCCTTCGATGCCATCAATTCCAGCAACAAGACGCGCGCAGTTCGCATTGGCTTTCGCGCCAAGCTCCAACCACAGATCATTGGTGACATAGGCCTGCATCTGCGCAGATAAGAAGCGATGTTTGGAAAACAGGTGCGCCCCGCGTTTGCGGCGCAGTTCAAATTGCCGCGCCTCGGTCGGATCAAAGAAAATGACTGCTTCGACACCGGCACAACCGTTCTTGGTGCCACCAAAGGACACCACATCAATCCCCGCTTTCCACGTCATCTCGGCCGCCGAGCAACCAAGCGCGGCGCAGGCATTGGCGAAGCGCGCGCCATCGAGATGGGTTTTTACGCCGAACTCATGCGCGATCGAGGTGATCTGCTTGATCACATCAAGGCTGTAGAGCGTACCAACCTCCGTCGCTTGCGTGATGGTGACAGGTCCGCGCTGGATGGAATGCACGTCCTTGTCCTCGGCCTTGGTTATCTTCGCGCGCAGGTCGTCAGGGTCCATTTTTGCGCCTTGGCCTTCGACCAGCACGATCTTCGCGCCGTGCGCGTAGAATTCCGGCGCGCCGCACTCATCCTCTTCGACGTGGCTGACCCGATGGGCAAAAATCGCGTCCCACGGGTCGGCATATGTTGCGAGAGCAAGTGCATTGGCCGCAGTGCCGGTGGCGACCAGAAAAACGGCGGCGTCAGGGGCTTCAAATGTGCTCCGGATCTTGGCGCGCACGTCTTCCATGATCGTGTCGTTGCCGTAGGGCATCTGGTAGCCGTCATTCGCGGCGATGACCGCCTCCAAGACCTTTGGGTGCATTGGGCCAGCGTTGTCAGATGCAAAGTTGAGGCTGTACATAGGCGGCTCCTATAGGTCTTCGATGATGTGGTCATCCCACTCGTCTTCAGGGATTTCAAATTCGGGTACGGTCCAGCCTTTGACGGACATGCCGGCATCGTGAACCGTTTCGGCGGTTCCCGAAATCAGCGGGTGCCAATCGTAAAGCGGCTTGCCTTCGTGGAGCAGGCGATAGGCGCAGGTCGACGGCATCCAATAGGCAATCTCGCTGATGTTTTGCGGCGTCAGGTGAACGCATTCCGGGACGAATTGCAGCCGAATGTCATATTGAGCGCAGCGGCAGGTGTCGCCATCGAGCAGGCGGCACGCCACGCGGGTGAAGGCGATTTCCTCAGTTTCAGGGTCTTCAAGCTTGTTCAGGCAGCATTTGCCGCACCCGTCGCACAGGGCTTCCCACTCTTTCGAGGACATTTTCTTAAGGGGGACCTTTTCCCAGAATTTGGGCCGGAGCCCGTTTCGGTCAATGGGGTCCTTCATGCGTTGGCCAAGAGGGCGCGGGCCTGCGCGCAATCGGCGTCCATCTGGGCAATCAACGCGTCTAAGCTCTCGAACTTTTCTTCACCGCGCAGGTAATCCACCAGCGCGACGGAAATATGTTCCCCATACAGATCCCCTTTGAAGTCAAAGAGATAGGTTTCGCAGTTTGGCTGGTTCTCACCAAACATCGGACGCACACCGATGGAGGCTGCCCCCTGGTAGCTGCCTTGATGCGGGCCGGTCAGAACGTCCACAAACACCGCATAGACGCCGAACTTCGGCTGGTGCAGCCCGGTCGTGTCCTGGTTCGCGGTGGGGTAACCCAACTCGCGGCCACGCTGTTCGCCGGTGATCACCTTGCCCTCTATCCGGTGCCAGTGGCCCAGCATTTCGGCCGCGTCGCGCGGGTTTCCGTCAGTGAGTGCCTGGCGGATGTTGGTAGAGGACACCTGCTGCGCGCCCGTCTCGACTATGTCTGCGATTGTCACGCCGAAGCCGTGGTCATTGCCAAACTCCCTGAGCATCTGGGTGTTCCCAGCGCGTCCCTTGCCAAAGCAGAAATCCGCGCCGACCACGACATGCGTCAGGCCAAGCCCCTGAGCGATGACGTCGCGGGCGAATTCTTCTGCGGTCAGACCGGATAGTGAGGCGTTGAAGTTTAGCTCATACAGGCGCTGGACCCCTAATTTTTCAAGTCGATTGGCCTTGGCTTCTGCGTTCATGAGCCGGAAGGGCGGAGCGTCGGGGGCGAAATATTCGCGGGGGTGCGGCTCGAATGTTACGATCCCCAACGGTGCTTCGGGGGCCGCCCGTCTGGCGATGTCGATCACGGCCTGATGGCCAATATGAACGCCGTCAAAATTGCCTATGGCAACCGTGGCGCCGCGGTCTTCCGGGCTGACGAACTGATGGTCACGTATGATGCGCATGGGGTTTGGGTAAACGCCCGCGCAATAGGGTGCAAGTCGAGGGTTCGATTAATCGAATTTGCGCGAAGGGGCCAAGACCACGGCCTCCCCCTTTAGCACGTTTTTCCCGTCAACTTCGCAGCGGGTCATCATGGTCACTTTGCGTTTGGCGTGGTCGATGTCGGTCACCTCGACCTCTGCCATGACCATGTCGCCGGGGCGCACGGGTGCCATGAATTTGAGACTTTGACCAAGGTAGACTGTGCCATGGCCAGGAAGTTGTTCGCCAATAACGGCCGAAATCAACCCGGCGGTCAGCATGCCATGGGCGATGCGGCCTTCAAAAATTGTGTCTTGGGCGTAGTCGTCATCTAGATGCACCGGGTTTCGATCGGTGGAGACTTCGGCAAACAATTCGATATCGCGGTCGGTGACCTGCTTGCGCAGATGGCGTTTCATGCCGATCTCGATATCTTCGATGCAGATCGTTCCGCGGGGGAAATTGTCTCTGGCCGTATCGAGCATCTCATCACCTCTAAGTAACAATCGGGCGCGATACGCGCCAAGTTTGAAACTTAATTACTTTGCAGATGCAGCAAAGTCCAGCGAAAAACGCGTTAGCTCAGCTTCCCAATTGTGTAGCGTGGGCTCACCATTTCCTTTTGAAGATAAGCGTTTAGCAGGTCGGGATCTGGGTGCCGGTCAGTTTTTGTTTCCGCCGCGGCAAGGCCGCCAGAGATGAAAAGGGAATCAAGGTCTTCGCCTTGCGCGCCCTGAATGTCGGTTAACACGCCGTCGCCGATACACAGGATACGGGCGTCAGACGTGGATTTCCCCAATGCGGCCAACCGGCGGCGGGCGAGGTCATAAATTGGCGGGTGAGGCTTGCCGAAATAGAGGCTTTCGCCGCCCATCTCGGTGTAGAGCTGCGCCAGAGCACCGGCGCACCATTCGCGGTGCTCACCGCGATCCACAACAATGTCGGGATTGGCGCAGAGCAGCTTCATGCCCTTCTGCTTGGCATATAGGAAATCGGCGCGGTTTTCTTCCGGATCGGCCATGGGGTCAACCGGTCCGCAACAAATTATACCTTCGGCCTGCTGCAGGGGAACCTGTTGAATTTCCACCGGATTTTCGATGATATTCAGAGGGTCGAAGAAAGTTTGATCGTGTGGCTGACCAATGAAGAACACTTTGGAGCCAACCGCGCCGCGATACATTGCGGCCCGCGCGCTGTCGCCCGAAGTGGCGATGTCGTCGTAGCTGTCAGCGGCGACACCGATCTTTTCAAGTTGTTTTGCAACCGACGCGCGGTGTCGCGGGGCGTTGGTTACGTAGATGACAGTGCCGCCGCTTTGACGGTATTTTCGCATCGCCTCAACGGCGCTTTCAAACGGGTCAACGCCGTTATGAATGCAGCCCCAAAGGTCCACAAACAGCGCGTCATATTGATCGGAAATCTCGGTTAACGCGTCGATGATCTGGGTCATTGGGGCCTCATGAACGGGAGTTTCGGGCATGCATTTTGCGTCTACGCCACCTGTACACCGATTTGTGCACAGATGGAGCGGGGAATGTGGTTGGCGCCGGGAGCTCTTACCGCCACTTGATTGAACAGCCCATTGACGGGATTTGGTCCTGCGGACCTTTTCCGGTTTCGGCGACCTGACGCATGGCGTGAACGAGTTCCCGCGTGCGCCCGTCAGGGTTGCCCATGGCCGCGCTGTCGAGGCGGCCCCGATATTGCAGGCCGCCATGCGCGTTGAAACCAAAGAAGTCGGGCGTACATACCGCGCCGTAGGCCTTGCCGACCGCCTGGCCCTCGTCGACGAGATAAGGAAACGTCCAGCCGCTGAGTTTGGCGTAAGCTTTCATGTTCGCGGGGCTGTCGGCGGGCACCAAGTCGTAGTCATTGGACATGATTGCGACCGTATTGACGCCTGTTGCTTTGAGTTCGTTTGTGTCCTCTGCCAATCGCTCGGCAATGGCCTGCACATATGGGCAATGGTTGCACAAAAAGGCGACTAGAAGCCCCTTGGGCCCCATCGCCGACTGCAATGTGGTGGTCTGGCCGTCCGGGTCCTGAAGTTCAAAATCAGGGGCGGGCCAGTCGAAATTACAAACAGGTGTGTCGAGTAAAGCCACGTGGGATGCCTCCGGCGGGGATATTTTCAGACATGGGAAGGAATGGGCGCGCCTCCTTCCAAACGCGGGCGCGCGTTATCCTAAATATTGGGATTACACCTTCAGGTTCGGGATAATCTGCTTCTTGCGGCTCATGATGCCGGGCAGCACCACAGTGTCACCCGATACTGTCGCGCCGAAACTGGCTTCTGCCACACGTTTGGATAGGTCGTTGGGGACCAGCATGGTGGCTTCTTCATTAAGAATGTCGACCACGAAGAGAAGGACCTCGTTCACCTTGTCCTCACCGGCAACATTCGGCATGGCGGCCATCAGCTCGGCCTTGCGGTCCAACACCATTTTGGGCGAGGTGGTTTCCAACACAGAGACCCGGAATTTGACGCCGTCAACCTCGTATTCCTTGCTGTCCATGCGCAGCAATTCGGCTTCAGAGAAGGCCGAGACGTCGGATTTGGCCGCAAACATTTCTGCCGCGTAGTCCGCAATGTCGATATTCAGGTCCGCAGCGAGGCTTTCGGCCAGTTTGCGGTCAGTATCGGTGGTGGTGGGTGACCGGAATTCCAGCGTGTCTGACAGAATGCAGCTGAGCATCGCGCCTTTGATGTTGTCGGGCATATGGCCCGCGTGATGGCCCATCAGATCGTGCATGATCGTCGCGGTGCAGGCCAGCGGGCGGATCGTGATGTCGATGGGACCGGCTGTTTCCAATCCGCCGACCAGCTTGTGGTGGTCGATGATGGCTTGAATGTCGGCGCTGTTGATATTGTCGGGCAGCTCGGCCGGGTTGTTGGTGTCGACCACGATGCAGGTCTGTTCATTGTCCAACGTGTCGATAATGGTGGGTTTGGCGAGGTTCCAGCGGTCCAGCACGAAGGCGGCTTCGGTGTTGGGCTCGCCCAGCAGCACGGCGCGCGCGTCGCCGCCCTGGTGGTTCAGGAACCATTCCCAGATCAGCGGCGAGCCGGTTGAGTCGGTGTCTGGAGATTTATGGCCAAAAATAAGCGTCGTCATGAGCGTGTTGTCCTGCGCGAAAGGGGTGATTTTGGCGGTCTTATAGGTGGCGGCGGGGGGGATGTCACCCTTGCGCGCATTTTGACAGGCAGCGGTTGGGGTGCTATGAGGAAGTCACCTACCAAGGAGGACTCTGTCGATGGACAAACTGGCCTAATTTCCCGCCATCCCGACTGCGTTTTTTCGCGTTACCTTTGCTGTAGGAGCACACTGACAATGGACAAGACCGGCTGACCCCGTTTCGGGGTTTGACACGTTCGCACGTTTGCCGTGCGGCCCCAACTCACTCCATTTGAAAGGGTATGACATGCCCAAATCTTCCAAGAAAACCCGCTCTGGCGGGACCAAAAAAGCTGTCCAACACTCCGCGAAACCGGGCTTTGACGCCGCGCAGTTGAAGGTCGGGAAAGGCGGCGGCAAGTCGCAACAGGCCTATGGCGGCAAACCTCCACGATTCCCCGGACGCACCGGCGGGCGTTGAGCCTGCGGGCCCCGCCACGCGTGACATGCGCGGCGGGGCTTGATCGCGGGCGCGGTTTGGGCATTCTGAGGTGGAGCAGAAAATTGGATCAACCAATGCGCGAAACAGAGCTGTATCCGGCGGTGAAATCCTTCCTTGAAGGGCAGGGCTATGAAGTCAAAGGCGAAGTTGGCGCATGTGACGTTGTAGGCGTGCGCGGGGAGGACGATCCTGTCATCGTCGAGCTGAAGACCGGGTTTTCGTTGTCGTTGTTTCATCAGGGCGTCGCGCGCCAGGTCGTGAGCGATGACGTGTACCTGGCCGTTCCGCGTGCAACGGGAAAGCGGTTTGGCAAGGCTTTGAAGGAGAATATCGCCCTGTGTCGCCGTCTCGGTTTGGGGCTACTGACTGTGCGGTTGCGCGACGGGCTGGTGGAGGCACATCTTGATCCGGCGCCTTACACGCCCCGCAAATCGAAATTGCGCCGCGGGCGATTGCTGCGTGAATTCGCCCGGCGGGTGGGTGATCCCAATGAGGGTGGCGCTACGCGGGTGGGGTTGGTGACAGCCTACCGGCAGGATGCGCTGCTTTGCGCGGGCCATTTGGCGACGGCGGGGCCCTGCAAGGGGTCTGATGTTGCGCAGGCCACTGGCGTGCCAACCGCCACGAGGATTATGGCGGCTGATCATTACGGCTGGTTTGAGCGGGTGGCGCTCGGCGTGTACCAGCTGACCCCGAAGGGCGCGGAAGGGTTGGAGGCGTATAAAGGGCGTGGCGCCTAGTCTTCGGGCGTGTAGGACTGCACCCTGTTGCGGCCCAATTCCTTGGCTTTGTAGAGCGCCAGATCAGCGGATTTGACCAGGTCAGCGACAAGCGCGCCATCTGCAGGCCAGACCGCCACGCCCGCAGAGATGGTGATCTTGGGCAGGGACTCGCCCGAATACTTGACGCTTAGGCTGGCGACCTGTTTGCGAAACTGCTCTGCCATGGCGTGTGTCTGCTCCTGCGACATGTCGGTGCAGAGCACGATGAATTCTTCCCCTCCCAACCGGCAGGGGGCGGCGTTTTCGGTGAAAAATTCAATCATCTTCGCGCCCAGCGCGCGCAACACCAGATCGCCAGCATCATGGCCATGGTGGTCGTTGAACTTCTTGAAATGGTCAACGTCGATAGAGATGACGGAACAATTGGCGCCATTGGTTCGGGCAACATTCACCTGGCGGTGGGCGGCTTCCAGGAACCAGCGGCGGTTCCACAGGTTGGTGAGCGGGTCGCGCACGGACTGGTCCAACAATTCCTGACGCAGTTGCACATTGGCGATGGCGAGGCTGATTTGTTCGGCACACAAAAGCGCGAGTTCCCAGCGTTGATCCAGGAAGTACTTGAATTTTTCCCGCTGTGCGCGGTCGGGGGCAAAGCCACCGAAGTCTAAATGCAGCAGACCGTTTGTTTGGCCATGTGCCGTGATTGGTACGCAGAAATAGGGGGAATCATCCTCAGCCGCATGGCTGTGCGCGCAGGGAAATTCGATAGGACGCATCCCAAAGGAGTAGGCGCGGCCACGGCGCAGCGCCCAACAATCGTCCGCCTCGATCTGTTTTGGGGCCGTGTCAGTGCCGCCCCATTGAATGTTGAGGTCCAGCGAGTCGCGGGAATTGGAGTAAATGTAGAGCTGGCCTTCCGCCTCCGGCATGAGGGTTTCGAGCGACTTGGCAATAACCAGCAGCAGCTCATCAAGCGACTTGGCAGAATAAAGCCATTCGCTGACCTGGCTGAGCAGGCGGCGTTCCTGCTGACGCAGCTGTTCGTTCTCGGTGGCCTCCTTGGTCGACTTTTCCAATGCGCGGCGCGCCGTGACATCGCGGGACGAAGACATGAAATGTGTGTGGTTGCCCTGCGGATCAAACACCGGCGTGATCCGGCTTTCCATCCAAAATGGGGTGCCGTCCTTGCGGCGGTACTGCACTTCGATATCGACGGGTCTGCGATTGGTGATGCAATCTTCGATCTTTGCGATAGTCGCGGATTCCGTCACGTCGCCGCGGAGAAAATCACCGGGTTTGCCACCCAGCATTTCGTTCAAAGTAAAGCCGGTCAGAAGTTCGAACCCGCGGTTGAGCCAGACGATCCGGTCCTCGCGGTCGGTGACAAGCAATGCGTCGCGGCTGAATTCCGCGGCCATGATCGCATATTGGTCGAATTCGCGCTTGGGGACAGGTTTGGTCATGATCTCGCATGGCAACTAAGAAGCTTGGGGGTCTTTTGCCAGAAGGACAGTTAATGAATTGCCATATGCCGGATGATCCGGCGTTCAAATTCTCTCCAATATTTTTGTCAATTTTTAACAACCTCTTGCCTGACATTGGGGTAGCGGATAGCACTGCGCGTCGGGAGTTTTGCCTTGGGAGACCCGCATGGAAAATACGGTCGTAAACAGCTGGAACGAATGGGACCCGCTGAAACATGTCATCGTGGGCCGCGCCGACGACTGCCATATCCCGCCGGAAGAGCCGGCGCTGGATGCCAAGGTGCCCGAGGACAGCGACATGCGCGGGCAATGGGGCCGCCGCCCGCAAGAGACCATCGACCGCGCCAATGAGCTTTTGGACAACTTCGCATCCATGCTGGAAAAGCGCGGGGTGCGGGTGGACCGGCCGGTTTCCATTGACCACTCCAAGCCGGCGACGACGCCTGATTTCCATACCGATAGCCAGTTTGGCTGCATGCCGCCGCGTGACGTGCTTCTGACAGTGGGATCGGAAATGCTGGAGGCGACGATGTCCTATCGCTGCCGCTGGTTTGAGTATCTGAACTACCGCCCGCTGATGGAGCGGTATTTCGACGAGGACCCCAATTTCCGCCATGAAAGCGCGCCGAAGCCGCGGCTGACGGATGAGGATTACCACCCCGACTATCTGTCCGACAAAATCGGGGTCGAGAAGCGGCTGCAATGGGCGGCAGAGAAGTTTTTTGTCACTACCGAAAAAGAACCCCTGTTCGATGCGGCCGACGTGCTGCGCTTTGGGCGCGATCTGGTGGTCCAGCATGGGTTTACAACGAACCTGAAGGGCATTGAATGGCTGCGGCGGCATTACCCTGATCACCGCGTGCATACGGTGAATTTTCCCGGCGACCCGTACCCGATCCACATCGACGCGACCTTCACACCGCTGCGCCCCGGATTGATCCTGAACAACCCGCAGCGCCGCCTGCCTGACGACCAGCGCAAGATGTTCGAGAAGAACGATTGGGAAATTGTCGACGCAGCCCAGCCCGCACATAACGCGCCGCCGCCGCTTTGCTATTCTTCCACCTGGTTGTCGATGAACGTGTTGGTTTTGGATCCGAAAACCGTCTGCGTCGAGAAGTCCGAGGTCTATCAGGCCGAACAGATGGACAAGCTGGGCATGAACGTCGTCGAAGTTGAGCTTCGCGACGCCTACGCCTTTGGCGGCGGGCTGCATTGCTGTACTGCGGATGTGTACCGCGAAGGCGGGTGTGAGGACTACTTCCCCAACATGTAGCCTGCACACAGCGCGGGGCGGGCCCATGGCGCCGTTGCCTTACCGGTCACCGTCGACTTTGATCGCCGGGTCGCGACATTGGGTTGCTGCATTTCCAGAATGGCCTTTCGGTTCTTCTTGCACCGCTCGACAAAGCGCTTTTGTTTGACGTTGGTCAGGCTCTCCAACGCGGCAGAGGCGTGCCGCATGGGGACGGCCAGTTCCGGGAGGAGAAGGCCGAGCTCCTGCCTGGTCTCATGTGGCATTGCCTTTAGCGACATCGGCCCGAGGTGCAGGCTTTCAGTTGGCGCGCCTTCGGAGAAAATCACCTCATGCGTGTCGAGCAGGACATGGAAATAGTCGAAGCTCGGCATCGTCTCCTCCACAAAGATACCGGGCAGGGCAGTCAGCTTGATCGCGTGCACAAGAATTTCATCCGCCCCGAACATCCTGCTGGCAATAGGGGAAGAGGCCAGCATGCGGTGTTGCCGCGAGACCCGCAGATCGCGTAGCGGCAGGTTATTCCCCAACGCGCCGGCGCTTATGCGCACGGGCCGAAGTTTGGGGTTGCGCGCCATCTGGCCGGCGGAGACATGCGTCTTTGCAACCCAGCGCACGGGCATAAGCCCGTTGCCGGCAGTCAGAACCATATCGCCTACGCAGATGTCTTCTACGGCAACGGGGCCCCTGTCGGTTTGAATTTTGCTCCCACTGACAAAGCAGGTCACAAATTCCTGGTCATCGCTGGCCGTGGCGTTCTGGTTCTGCCCTGACCCGGAAACGGACGTGACATTGATTGACTGGACGGGCGCATTGTCCAGAGCGTTTGCACCCAACCCGAAGTCATCATCTATCATGACCAGGAACAGGTCCCCTTCGGCCGTTTGGATGATCCCACCCAAGCCGACATAATCCGGCTCCCCCGAACTGGCAGTGAAGGTGATGGTCACATTCACGGTCGCCGCAAAATCCAACACCGTGTTCACGGTGCCCGACCCCAGATCGTATGACATGCTTTCGCCCGCGCCGAACCCATCGCCCTGAATGACCCCGTCGCTATTGGCATCATCGGCCGTGACCGTGGTGATATGGCTATATGCCGGATCAGCGGCATCGTAGTAACTGTTGATCAGCGCGGCCTCGTTTTCGACCGCAGAATTGCCTTCAACGGTGTCCAGGTCACCGAAATTACCCAAGAAAATCATGGAGAAGGTTGTTGTTGTCATGGGGCGGGCTCCGGTCTCATCGACGTCAAACTGCCTGGCTGACGTACAAAGGCCACGCCAAAGAGTCGTAAAGACAACGGAAATTTTTCAGAAAAACTTTATGCAGATTGAGCTTTGCCGCGACTGAACCCACGCGACGGGAAATGCGGCGCGATGTGGGGCGTCGACTTCGATCGTCCATCCATTGGTCGAGTGACAAGGCACTGATGTGGTTCGGCTGGCGCGAAATGCGTCCGGTATGACCGCCACTCAATCCTCGGAAAAACAGCCGCAGATGCCAAGAACAAACTGTTTTTCACGTGTGTCGCAATCTGCCAGACTGGGCAAAAGGTCACGACAGCGAAGGGCAACCAAATGAGCGATCCCTCCCTCAAAGGCTGGAACCATATTCCTGCCGTGCCATTGAAAGTGTCGCCATTTTTCAGTTGGCCGTTGCGACCGCTCGAGATGCTCGCTTGGGTCTGGAACGCGTGGTTTCTGATCACCGAAAAGCTGATTATCCTCGGCATCGCGATCGTGTCGTTCTATTGGTTCCAGCCGCCGCTGGAGGTGTCAAAGACGCTCGCCTTTGGCTGGGTCGCCGAAATGTATGTCCGCAACCTGTTGCTGATGACCGCAGTGGCGGGCGGGCTGCATCTCTATTTCTACACATTCACCAAACAGGGCAAAGAGCTGCGTTACGATCCGCGCCCGCTGATGAAGAACGGCCGCCAATTTACGTTAGGTGGGCAAATTCGCGACAACATGTTCTGGACGCTGGCCAGCGGCGTGACGGTCTGGACCGGCTACGAGGTGTTGATGTTCTGGGCCTTGGCCAACGGCTATGCGCCGATGCTGACCTGGGCGGCGCACCCGGTCTGGTTCGTTGCGATGTTCCTGCTGATCCCCGTCTGGGAGAGCTTCTATTCCTACTGGATTCACCGGTTCCTGCACATCCCGTTCTTATACAAGCATGTGCACGCCCTTCATCACCGCAACATCAATGTCGGGCCGTGGTCCGGGCTGTCGATGCACCCGGTGGAGCATTTGATATTCATAGGCTCGGTTCTTGTGCATTGGGTCGTTGGGGCGCACCCCGTGCATATCCTGTTTCATTTGCAATATGTTTCGCTGACGGCCGCCACGACGCATACGGGCTTTGAAGGGCTGGTGGTCAAGGACAAGAACCGGCTGGCGCTGGGCACGTTCCACCACCAGATGCACCACCGCTATTTCGAATGTAACTACGGCTCGCTAGAGATCCCGTGGGACAAGTTCTTCGGCTCGTTTCACGACGGCACCGCTGAGGCGAACGAACGGATGAAGGACAGACGCCAGCGGATCATGGGGAGCTGAGCAATGGCGGCACTGACCATCAAGGACCTGATGGAAGCCAAAGGTAAACGCCAGCTGGACCAAGTACAGGTCGCCGCTTGGTTCTACTCCCAGTCCAATGGGTTCAGCTGGAAGAGCTCTGAGAGTTGGTGATAAACATCGGGTTCTTCCTGGACCAGGCGGGATGGGTTTTCGAAGAACATTTCCACGACGACAGCAAAATACTCTTCCGGCCCCTCGGCGCCATAGGCATCAATAACGGTGGGTCGCCCGCTTTCCACATGCCCGACATGAATGTCATAGGCCGAGGTGAAGACCTGCGCCCACCGGGCGAGGCTTTGGCCCGGGTTCATCACGGGTGCGCCGTCCGTGTGGCCGGACAAGTTGTCGAGCTGATGGGCGAATTCGTGCAGAACCACATTCTGCCCATCCGTATGGTTTTGCGCCCCGCGTTCGCTGTGTTCCCATGACAGCACAACCGGGCCGCGTGCCCAGCTTTCGCCGGTCCTGACGATTTCCTGCTCGGTGACGACGTAGCCGTCCGAGATTTGCTGGCGGGACTTGAATGCGCCCGGGTAGATCAAGATGGTGCGCAGCGTGTCGTACCATTGCGGGCTGTTCACGACCAGAAGGCAGGCCTGTGCGGCGATGGAAAGCTGCATCTCTTCCGTGACTTCCAGCCCGTTGCAGCCGATAAACTCGACTTGATCAAGAAACAGGCTCACCTTTCCCTCCAGCTGGGCGCCGTAGGCGCGGGGCAGCTTTCGGATGAGCGGGACCTCGTCCAGAATGATGTTGCGCTGATCTTCTGTGAGAGTGGTGCTGAGGAGCGCCTGGCGCTTGCGTTTTATGGAATAGGTCCAAAGCAAAACAACCGCAGCTGCGCCCAGCAGGAACAAAAATAGAATAGTCATAACAGGTTTATAGGGTGGTTGCCGCGCGTGTTGGAGAGAGAAATGCTTGCCATGGGCCGCCCCGAGTTCGAAGAGTGGTGAAGCGTCGCGAATTTTCGGCGGGAGACTGTTGACTCAGCGGCGCTTGCTCCTTAGCTACGCTGCGTTAGCACTCGACATTGGTGAGTGCTAACGGCCTCAGATGGAGGCCAAGTGGAACTAACTTTGAGCTGGGAGCTACAAAGATGGCATTGAAACCGCTTCACGACCGCGTCCTCGTAGAACGTGTAGAGAGCGACGAAAAGACCGCCGGTGGTCTGATCATTCCTGAAAGCGCAAAAGAGAAGCCTGCAGAGGGCGTTATCGTTGCTGCTGGTGAAGGCGCACGCAAAGACTCGGGCGAACTGATCCCGATGGCCGTCAAAGAAGGCGACAAAATCCTGTTCGGCAAATGGTCCGGCACGGAAGTCACCGTCGACGGCAAAGAGCTGCTGATCATGAAAGAAAGCGACGTTCTGGGCATCCTGTCCTGATCGATGGCGCGTGAAATCACGCACCCTACGGCTTTACCTAAATTCTGAAATTCTAAGGAGCACATGAAAATGGCTGCTAAAGACGTCAAATTCGACACGGAAGCCCGGAACAAGATGCTGAAAGGCGTCAACATTCTGGCTGACGCTGTCAAAGTCACGCTGGGCCCAAAAGGCCGCAACGTGGTTCTGGACAAATCCTTCGGCGCACCGCGCATCACCAAAGACGGTGTATCCGTGGCCAAGGAAATCGAGCTGGAAGACAAGTTCGAAAACATGGGCGCACAAATGGTCAAAGAAGTGGCCTCGCGTACCAATGACGAAGCCGGCGACGGCACAACCACCGCAACGGTCCTGGCGCAAGCCATCGTCCGTGAAGGTCTGAAATCGGTTGCCGCTGGCATGAATCCGATGGACCTGAAGCGCGGCATCGACTTGGCGACCTCGAAAGTGGTCGAGGCCATCAAAGCGGCGGCCCGCCCTGTCAATGACAGCGACGAAGTTGCCCAGGTTGGTACCATCTCCGCCAATGGCGAAGCTGAAATCGGCTCCCAAATCGCAGGTGCCATGCAAAAAGTCGGCAACGAAGGTGTTATCACCGTTGAAGAGAACAAAGGTCTGGAAACAGAAACCGATGTTGTCGAAGGCATGCAGTTCGACCGTGGCTACCTGTCGCCTTACTTCGTGACCAACCCTGAGAAAATGACCACCGAGCTGGACGACGCGTTGATCCTGCTGCACGAGAAGAAGCTCTCGTCGCTGCAGCCAATGGTTCCGCTGCTGGAATCGGTTATTCAGTCCGGCAAACCGCTGATGATCATCGCGGAAGACGTTGAGGGCGAAGCCCTGGCGACTTTGGTTGTGAACAAACTGCGTGGCGGCCTGAAAATCGCGGCTGTCAAAGCCCCAGGCTTCGGCGACCGCCGCAAAGCCATGCTGCAAGACATCGCGATCCTGACCGGCGGCCAAGTGATTTCCGAAGATCTGGGTATGAAGCTGGAATCGGTCACCATGGACATGCTTGGCACCGCCAAGAAGGTTCAGATCACCAAGGACGAAACCACCATCGTCGACGGTGCCGGATCGAAAGCGGAAATCGAAGCACGTGTGGCTCAAATCCGCCAGCAGATCGAAGAAACCACATCCGACTACGACCGTGAGAAGCTGCAAGAGCGCGTTGCCAAACTGGCAGGCGGTGTTGCTGTGATCCGTGTCGGCGGCATGACCGAAGTGGAAGTCAAAGAGCGCAAAGACCGCGTTGACGACGCACTGAACGCAACCCGCGCCGCTGTCCAAGAGGGCATCGTTGTGGGTGGTGGTGTTGCTCTGGTTCAAGGTGCAAAAGCGCTGGACGGCCTGGAAGGCGACAACAACGACCAGAGTGTCGGCATCAACATCGTGCGCAAGGCCATCGAGGCCCCGCTGCGTCAGATCGCTGAAAACGCTGGTGTCGACGGTGCGGTTGTTGCGGGCAAAATCCGCGAATCCTCCGACGCAGCCTTTGGTTTCAACGCGCAGACCGAAGAATATGGCGACATGTTCAAATTCGGCGTGATTGACCCGGCGAAAGTTGTTCGTACCGCGTTGCAGGATGCAGCATCGGTTGCGGCGCTGCTGATCACCACGGAAGCCATGGTGGCAGACGCTCCGTCGAAAGACGGCGGCGGCGCACCTGGCGGCATGCCCGACATGGGCGGCATGGGCGGCATGATGTAAGATCAAATCCTTCGGGATTTGGTGGCGTCACGCTGACACGAAAGATTGGGAAGAGCGGCCTGCGGGCCGCTCTTTTCGTTTGCAGTGATTTGGCTGGGGGATTGCCAAATGGGCCGCCACTGTTCCAAACTGCGGCAAAGCAGCCCGAGCAAACGGGCGCCAAGACCGCTGTTGAGGGCCAAGCAGATGGATCCAAGTTTTACCAGAGAAGCGCGCGAAGACGACCACGCCGCGATTGACCGGCTGTTGGAGGCCGCTTTTGGAGCATCTGCAGAGGTCCAGCTGCTTCATGATCTGCGCGCGGAAAAGGCGATTTACCGCGAGGTGATCATGCCATGGGGCGAGGAAGCGGCCGGCTATCTGGCGGTTTCGAGGTTTGTGGAGCCGGAAGGTTGGCTCTGCCTTGCGCCCGTTGCCGTCCACCCGGACTGGCAAGGGCAGGGGCGCGGCCATTTCATGGTGAAGGGCATCGTGGACGAGCTGACCAAGGGGCTTGGCCGCACCATGATCGTGGTGGGCGACGGCAAATTCTATCGCCGTTGCGGGTTTCTGGCGACGCGGGCCGCGCGGCTGACATCGCCCTTTGGTACCGAGAATACGTTGCTGGCCGCGCCTGAAATGACCGTGCCCGTGGAAAGGCTGGTCTACCCGAAGGCCTTTGCGGCGCAGGACTAGGGTTTCTCCTCCATTTCTGCTGAATTGCCAATGGGCTGCCACAGCTGAATGCGGTTGCCTTCCGGGTCGGAGAGCAGTGCAAACCGCCCGTTTGGCTCATCGCCTTCGAAAGACACCTCGATACCGGCCGCGTTCAGCTGCGCCATCATGGCATCGAGGTCGCGGACCCTGAAATTGATCATCCATTGGTTTTGCGGGGCGCCGAAATACCCGGTGTCGTGGGCGAATGGTTCAAAGACGGTGGCCCCGCCGCCGGACCGCCAGCACGGGCTTTCATAATCCGTTGGCGTCGGGTCGATCCCAAGATGGGTGCTGTACCAGTGCCGAAGCGCGGCTTGATCGTGGGAGCGGAAGAAGAACCCGCCAATTCCTGTGACTTTCTCCATGGTCTGGCTCCTGCCGAGATATATGTATCCTAGCGCAAGTCACGTTCCCGCCAAAATCATCTTTCGCCATTGCGCCGAAGCGCCAAGTTGGCAAAGGGTGCGGACATGAAATTGTTTCTTCTTGTCGCGCTGACCATGGCAGCTTTTGCCGCCAATTCACTGCTCAACCGGGTTGGAGTCGCGTCGGGCGCGATCACCGCCGAGATGTTTGCATTTGTGCGTGTGGTCGCGGGGTCTGCCGTTTTGGCGGTTCTGGTCCTGGTCCAGGGCGGTACGCTGCGGGCGTGGCCCAGTTTTTGGGGCGTGCTGGGGCTAACGGCATATCTGGTGGGGTTCAGTCAGGCATATATCGGGCTGGACGCGGGCTTGGGCGCATTGATCCTGTTTGGCGGCGTTCAGGTGACCATGTTCGCAGGGGCGCTTGTTTTGGGTGAACGGGTGCCCGCGATGCGGTGGGTTGGCATGGGAATGGCTTTGCTTGGGCTGTGTTGGATCGTGGGTGGCGTGGCCACGCATGGCGGTGCGCAGCTGGACGTGGCCTTCATGGCTTTGGCGGCTTTGGGTTGGGGCATCTATTCGTTGATTGGGCGTGGCGTGGCGAACCCCTTGCAAGCCACGGGACTGAATTTTCTGTGGTCGGTGCCTTTGGTCGCGCTGACGCTGATCCCAACCGGGATCGAAACACCGAATGCGTTTGGCATCACCATGGCGATTTTGTCGGGCGGGATCACCTCCGCCTTAGGCTATGCGCTGTGGTACATGGTGCTTCCGAAGCTGCATGCCAGCGTGGCAGGCGTTGCGCAGCTGAGCGTGCCGGTCATCGCGCTGGTCGGGGGTGTTTTGCTGCTGGGCGAGGCGGTGACGGTGCCGACTGTACTGGGAAGCCTTGTGGTGCTCGGCGGCATCGCCCTGTCGCTGATGCGCGTCAAAGGCGGCTGAGAAGTCCTCCAGCCTGACGTGTGATTTTTCCTTCCAGTTCCAGTGCCAGCAATTGCGGCGTCACCAGATCAGGATGCACGTCGAGATCGCGGATCAGCTGATCTTCGGCAACGGGCGTCGGGCCCAAAAGCCCCAAAATTTGCGCGTGGGCCGGGCCTGCATTGTGGACCGGCCTCTTTCGTGGCGTTTTTGGCGCAGCTTTGGGTTGCGGTTTGGCGAGCGCCTCCAAAATGTCTTTGCTTGAGCGGACCAATGCGGCGCCGTCACGGATCAGCATGTTGCAGCCTGCCGCGCGGGCGTCGAACGGGTGGCCCGGTACGGCCAGCACATCGCGACCCTGATCCAGCGCCTCACGCGCGGTGATCAACGAACCGGATTTGGCGGCGGCCTCCACCACCACGACGGCGCGCGACATGCCCGAAATGATGCGATTGCGACGGGGGAAGTGGCGTGCGATGGGCTCCATCCCCAAGGGTTGTTCGGACAGCCGCAGGCCGGATTTGGCGATTTGGTCGTGCAAAGCGGCGTTTTCTTTGGGGTAAGTCACGTCCACGCCGCCCGCCTGGATGGCCACAGTGCCGGTGTCCAGCGTGGCCAAATGCGCCGCGGTGTCGATGCCGCGTGCCAGTCCGGAGGCGATGGTGAACCCTGCCTCGCCCAACCCGGTTGCCAAAGATGTCGCCATACGCGTGCCAAGCGAAGAGGCGTTGCGTGCGCCGACCAATGCAATGGCCGGCCGTTCCGTGAGTGAAACATCGCCAATCGCCCATATCAGCGGGGGCGGGTCGGTGATCTCCGCAAGCAAGGCAGGGTATCCCGCCGCGCCGTAGCAAACCAGGGTTGCCCCTATGCGTTTGCCGATCTTCAGTTCCTGTTCAGCTGCTTTGGCAGAAAAGGGCGCATATTTCGCAACCCCGGCCTTCCCGGCAATGGCGGGAAGAGCCTGCAGCGCGGCTTCAGCCGTGCCATGTTCCGCAAGCAGTCGGAAAAACGTGGTTGGTCCGACGCGGTGGGATCTGATCAGACGGAGCCAGCTGACCGTCGCGTCCCATGTCTTGGGGGGTGCGAGGGGGGGTGGGGTAGACAGCAGGTCGCTGGCCATCTGAAACTCCATCTGATCAGTGAGGCAATATTTGGGCCTCAGAGATTAAGGGAGTGTGAATGACAAATTGACGCGGGGAAAAAAATCTCAACGTACTGATTGCGCGAAGAAAAAACATGCCCCAGGCAGTGTCGCCAATTGTGCCCACTCCCCATAAATGGCGAGGTGAATGCGGCTAACTCGACGTGTTTTTAACCATCTGTAAGGCAATGCAGAATCAATCCGTGTTTCGCAGCGGCTTCTCATAGACATGCGCGCGGAGCGTGAACGGACCGGCCGACGTATCCACGGTGATTTCTTCAATGCCACGCTCAACCCATCCTGCCTTTTCGTAGAAGGCGCGGGCACGCTCGTTCTTTGTGGCGCAGTCCAGCACGCCGACTTGGTAGCCTCGGTTCATGAGCTCGGCCTCCGCGGCTTGCATCAACTGAGCCGCGAGCCCGGTACCGCGTTGGTCCAGTCGGACATAGAACTGGTCGATATGATCTCCCTTGAAGGCCACAAACCCTGTCGGCGCGCCACGCTCACCGGTGACCATCAGGTCATCGCCAAAGTTGCGCAGCCGCATATGAAAGCTGGCGGCGGTTCGCAGCTTTGCCAGCGCCTTGGGCGCGTGTTTCAAATGACCTGCATCCCAACCCTCAGCCCAAAGGACGGTCAGCGGTGCAAAATCGTCCTCGGTCGCGCGGCGCAACGTCATGTCTGGCTTCCTCCAACGGTCAGGCCGCCGATTTTCAGCGTTGGTTGGCCGACGCCCACTGGCACCCATTGGCCCTGCTTGCCACAATTCCCCATGCCGGGGTCCAACGCCATATCGTTGCCTATTGCCTGGATATGTTTCAGCGCCGTGGCGCCGTCACCAATAAGAGTTGCCCCGTTGACCGCTTCGCCCACGACACCGTTGCGAACGCGGTAGGCTTCGGTGCAGGAGAAGACAAATTTGCCATTGGTGATGTCAACCTGCCCGCCGCCAAATCCCACTGCATAGATGCCGTCTTTGAGGTCTTTGACGATGGCCTCGGGCTCTGCGTTGCCTCCCAGCATGTAGGTGTTGGTCATCCGGGGCATCGGTGGGTGTGCATAGGATTCGCGCCGCCCGTTGCCGGTGGGATCGACCCCCATCAGCCGCGCGTTTTGGCGGTCCTGCATGTAGCCGACCAGAATGCCGTCTTCGATAAGGGTGTTCTTGCCCGAAGGCGTGCCTTCGTCATCCACGGTGATGGACCCGCGCCGGTCCGGGATGGTGCCGTCATCCAGCACGGTGACGCCTTTGGCGGCGATCTGCTCACCCATCAGGCCTGCGAAGGCAGATGTTTTCTTGCGGTTGAAGTCGCCTTCCAGCCCGTGGCCAATCGCCTCGTGCAGCAGGATGCCGGGCCAACCCGGGCCAAGCACCACATCCATCACGCCCGCCGGCGCTGGGACCGCATCGAGGTTGACCAAAGCGATGCGCAACGCCTCGCGGACCAATCCTTCCCAATGGGACCGGTCCATCAAGGGCGTCAGCAAGTCCCGGCCGCCGCCGCCCGCGTTCCCGCTTTCGCGCCGGCCGTCTTTTTCGGCGATGACCGAGACGTTGATGCGGGTCATTGGGCGGTCATCATAAACGAGAGTGCCGTCCGGGCGCAGGATGGCAACCTGTTGATGGGACGCGGCAAGGGAGGCCGACACCTGCACGACGCGCTCATCCAGGCCCCGCGCAAACGCATCCATCTCTTTCAGCGTGTCGACCTTGGCGGTGAATGACGCGCCGTCCATCGGGTTTTCGTCGGTATAGAGTTTGCGGTTGGTGGCCTGCGGGCCTGCGGCCAATGTCGCACCACCCGCGCCCACAGCCAGACGCGCGGTTTCCGAGGCGCGCAGCAAGGCCTGCTCAGAAATCTCGGTGGCATGGGCGTAACCGGCGGTCTCGCCTTTCACGGCGCGCAGTCCGAACCCTTCGGAGGCGTCGTAAGAGGCCGTTTTCAACCGGCCATCGTCAAAGGCGAACACCTCGCCGCGTTTGCGTTCCAGAAATAGCTCGCCATCATCAGCGCCGTCGGTGGCTGCGCGCAGGATTTGTAGCGCCCGATCCTGATCAAGCATCGTCTCGAACGGGGTGAACGCGTCCATTTTGAGGGCCATTGGGGTGTCTCCATCAGATTTGGGCACATTTGCCTGCGGCAAGGTAGCGCGAGAGTGCGCGAGAGCCTTGCCCCGCAGCCACTAATATGGTTTTGACAGCGGCAGACGCAACGGGGGATTCCGTGCCACGAGCGGCGCGCCCCGAATAGCAGGGAAAATACTATGCGAATTTCGACGATTCTGGGTGCTCTGGCCTCTCTTTCCATGGCAGGTGCCGCTTGGGCGCAGTCCAATATCGACAATCCTTTGGGCGACCTTGAGATCATCGGCGCGCCTCATGCGGATGGCATCGCCTTCCAGCCCGCCACGACCGAGCTGGCACGGGACATCCACTGGCTGGACAATTTTGTCTTTGTCATCATCACAATTATCACCCTGTTTGTGACGGCGTTGATGGCTTACGCGGCCTTCAAATTCGCCGCCAAGCGCAACCCGACGCCAAAGACCTTCACCCACAACTCCACAATCGAGGTGGCGTGGACGATCATCCCAATCATCATTCTGGTGGTCATCGGCGCGTTCTCAATCCCGGTTCTGTTCAAGCAGCAGCGCATCCCTGAAGGCGACATTGTGATCAAAGCGACCGGCTACCAATGGTACTGGGGCTACGAATATGTCGACGAGGGCTTCGGCTTTGACAGCTTCATGATTGGCGCTGGCGAAAACCGCCTGACCCCTGACGTGTCGGCTGAACTGGCGGATGCCGGCTACAGCGATCAGGAATTCCTGCTGGCCACGGACACTGCGGTGGTTGTGCCAGTCGGCAAAACCATCGTGATGCAGGTCACCGCCGCTGACGTGATCCACTCCTGGACCATCCCATCCTTTGGGGTGAAGCAGGACGGCGTTCCCGGCCGTTTGGCGCAGCTTTGGTTCACCCCTGAGCAGGAAGGCATCTTCTTTGGCCAGTGTTCGGAACTCTGCGGGCAAGCGCACGCTTACATGCCAATCACCGTCAAAGTGGTGTCGGAGGAGGCATACGCCGCGTGGCTGGCTGGAGCAAAAGAAGAATATGCAGGTATCGCGCCTGTGGCCCCTTCGATCCAAGTCGCATCCAAATAAGACGGGAGCGGCGGGGTGAACCCCGCCCTATATATCCATGACAGACGCAACCCAAAATCTAGGCAACTATGAGGATGAAGCGCAGTTCGGCGATTACGTCGCGCTGCTGAAGCCTCGGGTTATGTCTTTGGTGGTCTTCACCGCCGCCGTTGGAGTCTTTGTGGCGCCTGTCTATGTGCACCCGTTTGTGGCCTTCGTCGCAATCCTGTTCATTGCCCTGGGCGGCGGCGCGTCCGGCGCGCTGAACATGTGGTATGACCACGACATCGACGCCATTATGAAGCGCACGTCCCGCCGCCCCGTCCCTGCGGGCAAGGTGACCAAAGGCGAGGCGCTGACCATCGGGCTTTGGCTGTCGGCGATTGCCGTTGTGATGCTGGGCCTTGCGGCCAACTGGGTCGCTGCGGGAATTCTAGCCTTCACCATCTTCTTTTACGCCGTCATCTACACAATGTGGCTGAAACGCTGGACGCCGCAGAACATTGTCATCGGTGGCGCAGCCGGTGCTTTCCCTCCGATGATTGGCTGGGCCGTGGCCACAGGTGGCGTGTCGGTCGAAAGCGTTTTGATGTTTGCCATCATCTTCATGTGGACGCCGCCGCATTTCTGGGCGCTGTCGCTGTTCATGAATGAGGATTACACCAAGGCAGGTGTGCCGATGCTGACCGTGACCCACGGCAAGCGCGTCACCCGGACCCATATTCTGGCCTATGCCGCGTTGCTGGCGCCGCTGGCGGTTTATGCGGCGTTCACCTCTATCGGCGGCTGGATCTATCTGGTGGCGGCGCTGTATCTGAACGCGAAGTTTGTCTACGGCGCGTGGCAGCTGTGGCAGCGCGATGACGCGATTGCGGATGCCGATGGTTACAAGGCCGAAAAGAAGTACTTCCGCTTCTCCCTGACCTACCTTTTCGCAAGCTTCGGCGCGTTGCTGTTGCAAGCGATCTGGGTGCAAGGCTTCGGAATGGGGGCGTGGTGATGGCGGCCCCGCGCGCGGAACACGAGATACACAAGCGCCGCTTTTCGCGGAATGCGGGCGTGGCCATCACGTTGGCCTGCTTCGTGTTTATCGTGTTTGGCCTGACCTATGTGAAGATCACCAACGGTGGCCTGAACCAAGGGTTCGACCATGTGGTGCGCCCCGAGCTTGTCCCAATTGGGGAGGGCAACTGATGTTCTCCAAGATGGACCCGGCTAAACGCACGCTGACGATGCTTTGCGCCATGGTGTTCACCATGGTGGGCCTGTCCTTTGCGTCGGTGCCTTTGTACGACTGGTTCTGCCGCGTCACCGGATATGGCGGGGCAACGCTGGAGGCGGATGCCGCGTCTGACGTCATTCTGGACCAGACGATCAAGGTGCGCTTTGACGGGTCACTGACGTCTGAAATGGCGTGGGAGTTCAAACCGGTTGAGCGCGAGATGGAAATCCGCATCGGCGAAACCGGGCTGGCTTTCTACGAGGCGTATAACCCGACGAACCGCCCCATCGCCGGGTCGGCCAGCTACAACGTGTTCCCGTTCACGGCGGGCGGCTTTTTTACCAAAATCGACTGTTTCTGCTTTGAAGAGCAGGTGCTGCAGCCCGGCGAGCGGGTGCAGATGCCGGTGACCTTCTATGTGGACCCTGAGATCGTCGACGACCGCGACGGCAAATACATTGATGCCATCACGCTGAGCTACACATTCTACGAAATTCCGTTGGAGGACACGCAGGCCGCGCTGGACATCGCGCCTGTTTCCGACGAAAACAACGACATCAACTAAGGTCCAAACCGAGGGACACCAATGGCACACGCTAAGAACCACGACTACCACATCCTGCCACCTTCCATTAACCCGTTTCTGGGGGCTGTTGGCGCGTTTGTCATGCTGTCCGGCTCTGTCATCTGGATGAAGGGCGGCACACCGTTCCTGGGCCTGATGGGCCTGGCGCTGGTGCTTTACGTGATGTTCAGCTGGTGGTCCGACGTGGTTGAGGAAAGCCAGGTGGGTGACCACACACCGGTTGTCCGCATCGGGCTGCGCTACGGTTTCATCTTCTTCATTATGTCCGAGGTCATGTTCTTCGTGGCGTGGTTCTGGTCTTTCTTCAAACATGCGATGTACCCGATGGGCGAAAACAGCCCGATGGTGGATGGCGTCTGGCCGCCTGCGGGGATTGAGACATTTGACCCATGGCACCTGCCACTGATCAACACGCTGATCCTGCTGTGTTCCGGTGCTGCGGCGACCTGGGCGCACCATGCATTGGCGCATGAAAATAACCGGAAGGATCTGAAATCCGGCCTAATCATCGCGGTGCTTCTGGGTATCCTGTTTACCGCATTCCAGGCTTACGAATACAGCCACGCGGCCTTCGGTTTCTCCGGCAACATCTACGGTGCCAACTTCTTCATGGCGACGGGCTTTCACGGCTTCCACGTGGTCATCGGCACCATCTTCCTGTTCGTCTGCTACATGCGGGCTCGCGCCGGCCACTTCACCCAAGAGCGGCATGTCGGCTTTGAGGCGGCTGCCTGGTACTGGCATTTCGTGGATGTGGTCTGGTTGTTCCTGTTCGCCGCGGTCTACATCTGGGGCGGCTAATTTTCTTGGAAAGAAAATTGAGAAAAGTTTTTCGAAAAACTTTTTACGCGCGAGGGGTCACCCCCTCGCGCTTTTGCATTGAGGTCCAATGTCTGCGCGCATGATTGTCCCGCTTCTGTTCGGCCTGATCGGCTGCGGAATATTGCTGTCTCTTGGCACTTGGCAGGTGCAGCGCTTGGCGTGGAAGCAAGGCGTTCTGGCTGAGATCGACGCCAAGATTGCGGCCACGCCGGTACCTTTGCCAAGCGCGCTCAGCGCAATGCCAATGAGATACCTGCCCGTAGAGGTCTCGGGTGATCACACAGGCGAAGAGCTGCATGTGTTGTTCTCAATCAAGCACCAAGGCGCGGGCTACCGGGTCATTTCGAAGTTTGTCACGTCCGATGGCCGCACTGTCTTGGTTGATCGAGGCTATGTCCCGACGCCTCGCAAAGATGAAGACCGTGCGGCGACGGGGGTACGACTTCAGGGGAACCTTCATTGGCCTGATGAGGTGGATAGTTTCACCCCAAATCCTGATTTGGCCAACAACATCTGGTTCGCGCGTGACGTGGATGCCATGGCGGATGCGCTGGGGACCGAACCGCTATTGATCGTTGCCCGCGCGACATCTGCAACGACGCCCGCCGTACAGCCGGTACCAGTCACCACCCAGGGTATCCCGAACGACCACCTGCAATACGCCATCACATGGTTTCTGCTCTGCGCGGCATGGGCGGGGATGACAGCGTATCTGCTTTGGCGTATCAGGCAGCGGACTGTTTAGAGGACGACCCCCCAATGCGCTACATCTCGACACGCGGAGACGCACCGGTTCTGAGTTTTGAACAGGCCATGCTGACGGGCCTCGCCCGCGACGGGGGCCTGTATTTGCCCGAAACGGTGCCAACCTTGTCGGACACCGACATTCGGGCGATGCGCGGGCAGTCTTACGAAGAGATCGCTTTCACGGTCATGCGGCCCTTCATCGGAGATACGTTCACCGATGCCGAATTCCGCGAGATCATCGCGAAGGCCTATGCAGGGTTTGGTCACGACGCGCGCGCGCCCTTGGTACAATTGGCGCCGAACCATTTCCTGCTAGAACTGTTTCACGGCCCCACGCTCGCGTTCAAGGACTTCGCGATGCAACTGATCGGGCAGTTGTTTCAGGCGGCGCTGTCACGGTCCGGGGAAAGGGTCACCATCGTCGGCGCGACTTCGGGCGACACCGGCTCCGCGGCGATCGAAGCCTTCAAGGGCCTCGACGCTGTCGACGTATTCATCATGTACCCCGACGGCCGGGTGTCCGAAGTGCAACGCCGCCAGATGACGACCTCTGCCGAAAGCAACGTGCATGCGTTAGCCGTTGAAGGTGATTTCGACACCTGCCAAGGCGCGTTGAAGGACATGTTCAACGACTTTGAGTTCCGCGATGGTGTCAGGCTGGCCGGAGTCAATTCCATCAACTGGGCGCGTGTGCTGGCGCAGGTGGTGTATTACTTCTCCTCCGCCGTGTCGCTGGGAGCACCGGACCGTGCGGTCAGCTTCACTGTGCCCACAGGCAATTTCGGCGACATTTTTGCGGGCTACATTGCCAAGCGGATGGGCCTGCCGATTGAGAAGCTCGTGATTGCCACCAACCAAAATGACATCCTGCATCGCACCTTGGAAACCGGTAGCTACACCACTGATGGGGTGAAGCCCTCAATCAGCCCGTCGATGGACATTCAGGTGTCATCCAATTTTGAACGCGCGTTGTTCTACGCATATGGCCAAGACGGCAAGGCCGTTGCGGAACAGATGGACAGCCTGAAAGCCGATGGCTCTTTCAAAGTCAGCCAAGGCGCGTATCAGGCATTGAAAGAGACCTACGCATCTGGTCGGGTATCGGAAACGCAGACCTCCGCGATGATCAAAGCTGCGCATAGTGCCATGGGCGAATTGCTCTGCCCGCATTCCGCAGTGGGCGTGCACGTCGCGCAAGATCACTTGGGTGACACGCCGATGATCACACTAGCGACAGCGCACCCGGCGAAGTTTCCCGCAGCGGTTGAGGATGCATCGGGCATCCACCCTCCGTTGCCTGCGCGGATGGCCGATTTGTACGACCGTGACGAGACCATTACACATGTCAAAGGCGATGTGGCCGCCATCCAAGCCATCATCCGCGAAAGGATCTCTGCTTGAACGCGATAACTGAACCCCGCCTGCACACTTTGCCAAACGGCTTTCGTGTGGTGACCGAACACATGCCGGGGCTGGAAAGCGCCAGTGTGGGTATCTGGGTCGGCGCCGGTGGCCGGCACGAGCGGCTGGGCCAGAACGGCATCGCGCATTTTCTGGAGCATATGGCCTTCAAAGGTACCAAACGGCGCAACGCGCTGCAGATTGCGGAAGCGATCGAGGATGTGGGCGGCTATATCAACGCCTATACCTCGCGCGAGGTGACCGCCTACTACGCCCGCGTTTTGAAAGAGGACGTGGCGCTGGGGCTGGACGTTATTGCCGACATTCTTCGCAACCCCATATTCGATCCGAACGAGATCGAAGTTGAGCGCGGGGTGATCTTGCAGGAAATCGGACAGTCTCTGGATACGCCTGACGATGTGGTGTTTGACTGGTTGCAGGAAGCGGCCTATCCCGACCAACCCATCGGGCGCACCATTCTGGGGCCGACTGAACGCGTCTCCTCTTTCAGCCGTGACGACCTGTCGGGCTTCGTGTCCGAGCATTACGGGCCAGGACAATTGATCCTGTCTGCCGCGGGGGCCGTGGATCACGACGAAGTTGTACGCATGGCGGAAGACTTGTTTGGGGATATGGCAGCGCGTCCCGCTCTGGTTGCAGAGCCTGCCAAGTTTGTCAGCGGGGAACGGCGCGAGATCAAGGACCTTGAGCAGGCCCATTTCACGCTTGCTCTGGAAGCGCCGGGCTACCGGGATGACGCGTTCTACACTGCGCAAATCTTCGCCTCGACATTTGGTGGTGGCATGTCGTCCCGCTTGTTCCAGGAGGCGCGGGAGAAGCGGGGCCTTTGCTATTCCATTTTTGCGCAGATTGGCAGCTATTCCGATACGGGCATGATGACAGTCTATGCGGGCACCTCTGGCGACGACATTGCGGGCCTTGCGGATCTGACCGTGGACGAGCTGAAGCGTGCGGCAGATGACCTCGGTACCGCTGAGGTGGATCGCGCGCGTGCGCAAATGAAGGCGGGGCTATTGATGGGGCTGGAAAGCCCGTCATCACGGGCTGAACGCCTTGCGCGACTGGTTGGCATCTGGGGCAGGGTGCCCGCTCTGGCCGAAACCGTCGCCAAAATTGACGCCGTTGATGTGGCGCAGGTCCGGGCATTTGCGGCGCAAATGGCCTCCGGAGGTGCCCCGGCCATGGCGCTTTATGGGCCGGTGTCCAAGGCACGCGATCTGGACAGTCTGGCCGGGAAACTGGCAGCCTGACCACGATGCTACGCACCCGAAAGAAAGTCAGGATCGAAACGGAGCGCATGACATTGCGCCTGCCGCAGCATGGCGACTACCGCGATTGGGCCGCTTTGCGGGCGGAAAGCTCGGAATTTCTAACGCCGTGGGAGCCGGTTTGGGCCAATGACCACCTGACCCGCAAGAGCTTTACCAACCGCGTATATTGGGCGCAGCGTTCGTTGAACACGGGCAGCGCGGTGCCTGTTTTCATGCTGCGCCGCGAGGACAACGCGCTGCTGGGCGCGATTACGTTGGACAATATCCGCCGTGGTCCCGCGCAGGCGGGTACTTTGGGGTACTGGATCGGACAACGCCATTCGCGCCAGGGCTTCATGAACGAAGCGATCGGCGGTTTGGTGCATTACGCGTTCAAAACGCTGGACCTGAGCCGCGTGGAAGCAGCCTGCCTGCCAGAAAACGCCGCCTCGCGCGGGGTACTGGAAAAGGCGGGGTTCAAATACGAGGGCGTGGCCCAAAGCTACCTGCAAATCGGGGGACGCTGGCGCAACCACGTGCTCTACGCCAATCTGCGCATGGACCGGCGGGGGCGGACGGATGCGGGCTAGGCCAATCTGAAAGATGTGATTTCCGATTTCTGGCTGCTTGGGTGTAGCATCCCTCTATGCGGATGTTTCTCGCGATTGCACTGATGATTCCCACGCTGGCGGTTGCTCAGGACCGGCGCCCGTCACATTGCATTGCCTTGGCTGACGCCTCGCCGCAGATGACGTTTGTGCATCGTGCCAATTGGCAGCAGCCGGTGGCGCAAGACACGGTTCGGCTGACCTACGTTGATCACGCGATGTTCCTGATCCAAACCGCTGGCGGGCTGAATGCGGTGACGGATTATGTGGGCTACACCGGTGGCATCGACCTGATCCCCGATGTGGTCACCATGAACCACGCGCATGGCAGCCACTGGACCTCCGTTCCAGACCCGGCGATCCCACACGTGCTGGAAGGCTGGAAGCACGGTGGCGCGGCGGATCACCATCTGGATCTGGGCGAGATGCTGGTGCGCAACGTCCCCACGGATATCCGCAGCCGATTTGGCGGCGGGGTTGAGAAAGACGGCAATTCCATCTTCGTATTCGAGGTCGCGGGGCTGTGCATCGGGCATCTTGGCCACTTGCATCACGAACCCGATGCCGCGCAATACGCCGCGCTGGGGCGGCTCGATGTGGTGATGGCGGCGGTTGATGGCGGGCTGTCGCTGGACACGCCCACGATGATGCGGGTGCTGAAGCGGCTGAAGTCCTCGGTTGTGATCCCGATGCATTGGTTCGGGCGCATCTCGCTGAACAGCTTTCTGGCCGGCATGGGCGACGAGTTCGATGTAGTCGAACCCGACAGCAGTTTTATCGAAATATCCGCACGCAGCCTGCCGCGCCGGCCCACGGTCATGGTTTTGAGACCCGCCTACTACAACCCTCCGGTTGAATAGGCGTTTGCATCTACGCGCGATGTGGTTCTATCTCGACCCATGTTAAATTCTGTTTCCGACGCCCTTCGCGGCACGCTGGCAAAAGCCCTTCCGGCGGAGGCATTTCGCGAATTGACCCCGGCCTATCTGGAAGAGCCTAGAGGGCGGTACAAAGGAGCAGGGGGATTGCTGCTGGCCCCGTCTTCGACACGGGAAGTCGCCGCAATAGTCGCCGCCTGCAACGCGGCCAAGGTCGGCGTCATTCCCTATGGCGGCGGCACAGGTTTGGTCGGCGGGCAGGTCGCCGAAACCGGCCCCATGCCGGTGATCGTGTCAATGGAGCGGATGACCGCGATCCGCGACGTGAACCCTGTCGAGAATGTCTTGGTCTGCGAGGCCGGGGCAATCCTGCAATCCGTGCAGGACGCGGCAGATCAGGTTGGCCGCGTATTCCCGCTGACGCTGGCTTCCCAAGGGTCGGCCCGGATTGGGGGGAACCTGGCCACCAATGCAGGTGGCGTGAATGTGTTGCGCTACGGCAATATGCGCGACTTGTGCCTGGGGTTGGAGGCGGTGCTGCCCGACGGGTCAACCTGGAACGGGCTGACGCCTCTGCGCAAGAACAACACAGGCTACGATTTGCGGCATCTGCTGATCGGGGCGGAAGGGACGCTGGGCATCATCACAGCTGCCAGCTTGAAGCTGTTCCCCAAGCCCGAGGGCGCAGGGGCCGCGTTGATGGTGGTCAACGACCCGCAAGCAGCGCTGGATTTGCTGGCGCTTGCGGGGGAGCAACTGGGACAGCAGGTGTCGGCCTTTGAGCTGATCAACCACATGGGTCTGGATTTTCTGAAAGAAACCGGGCCGGAAACGCGAGTGCCTTTTGAAGCCGCGCCAGAATGGATGGTGCTGGTGGATGTTGGAACGTTTGGCGGCGCAGATCCCGAGGCGGCTTTGGAAGCTTTGTTCGCTGAGGCGCTGGAGCGTGGTTTGGTCAGCGACGGCATGATAGCGCAGTCTTTGGCGCAGCGTCAGGAGTTCTGGAACATCCGCGAGAATATTCCGGAGGCGAACCGTCGTGTTGGCTCGGTATCCAGCCATGACATTTCAGTGCCAATTACCCGCATCCCCGAATTCATCCAGCGTGGCGGGCAGGCTCTCGCGCAGCTGGGGGAGTTTCGGATCAACTGCTTCGGACATGTTGGCGACGGCAACCTGCATTACAATGTGTTTCCCCCCAAAGGCCGCAACCGGGCGGATTTTGAAGCGGAGCGGTCGAAGGTGAAAGAGATTGTGCATGATCTGACCCACGCGTTGGGCGGCTCGATATCAGCGGAGCATGGGATCGGGCGTTTGAAGGTTGGTGACCTTCAGAAATACGGCGACCCGGCGAAACTGGCCGCGATGCGGGCGATCAAGGCGGGGCTGGACCCCAATGGGATCATGAACCCCGGCGCGGTTGTGCGCTAGCTCAACCACCGCCTTATCCAATTCCAAAAAGTTAGCCCGCCAATCCGGAAAGGTTTGGCGGACTTTTTGACTTAGGTTTTCAACCGTTATCAGACGATCAGGAAGTCGTTCTCGTCGATGGTCAGATTGGCACGCAAGCGGCCAAAGATGATGGCGTCGTCGCCGCCCTCACCGTCAGCGTCGTAGCGCAGGTAGCCGGTGTCAGCTTCATAAGTGATCTGCGCGCCAGCACCTTCGGCATCGCCGGTGGCGTTGATCGTCAGGGCGGACGGGTCAAGTGTGCCCAGGTTCAGCCCGTCAAAGACGGCGCTGTCCAGCTCGATCAAATCGGTACCGCTGGCGAAGTCGACGATGCGGTCAACATTGCCGTTGCCCAATGCGCCGTTGAACACAAACGTGTCTGCGCCGCCGCGACCGATGAAGATGTTGGCGTTTTCGTCGCCAATGAACCGGTCGTCAAAGTTGGTTCCGTCCACGTTCTCGAAGTTGGAGATCGTGTCGTTGCCCACGCCGCCGCCAGTCACCGACTGGAAGCCATTCACGTCAGCGTTCAGGTCGATGGTGATGCCGGACGTCGCGTCGCGGTAGTTCACGTAATCGATGCCGTCGCCGCCATCCATCGTGTCATCGCCCAGGCCGCCACGGATTGTGTCATTGCCTGCGCCGCCATTCAGCGTATCGTCGCCGTCATAACCGAAGATGATGTTACGCTCACCGTCGCCGGTGATCACGTCACCAAAGTTCGAGCCGTAGACATTTTCAAAGCCGGACACCACGTCGCCAGCGGCGTCACCAGCAGAACCCATGCCGGTTTCCAGATCAATCGCGATGCCCGCAGTTGCGTCCAGGTAGCTCAGCAAATCTGTGCCCGCGCCGCCTTCCAGCGTGTCTGCGCCTGCGCCACCACGAATGTGGTCATTGCCGTCGCCACCGTCGATAGTGTCGTCGCCAAGGCGACCAAGCAGGTAGTTATCGCCCGCATCGCCGATGATCACGTCATCACGGTCGGAGCCAAAGACGTCCTCGAAGCCATTGGCAATGTCGCCCTCAGCGTCGCCGCCAGAGACAATATGGTTGCCGCTGCCATCGAGGTTCAGGTTCACGTTCACGCCTTGGCCGGAGCTGGAATATTCCAACGCATCGGTCCCTGCGCCGCCTTCCAGCGTGTCCGCGCCCGCGCCGCCACGGATGACGTCGTCGCCACCATTGCCACGCAGCACGTCGGCGCCTGCCAGGCCGATCAGGTGGTTTTCACCCTCATCGCCAATCAGCACGTCGTCAAAGTTGGAGCCGCGCACGTTTTCGAAGTTCGAGATCACGTCGCCCTCTGCGTCGCCACCCGATGCGGTTTGTGTCGTACCGCTCAGATCCACGTTCACGCCCGCAGACGATGTAGTGTAATACAGCCAGTCGGTCCCGTCGCCACCGTCCATGGTGTCGCCCGATTGGCCGCCCTCGATCAGGTCGTCGCCCGCATAGCCGTTGATCGTGTCAACGCCATTGGTGCCTGTCAGATTATCATCGCCGGACGTCCCGTCAAACGTGTCCGGGGTGTCGGTGATGCTCAGGTCGCTGGTGCCCAGAACCGTGCTGTTCCCGCTGGTTTCATCCGTCAGGGTCAGCGTTGCCACATTGTCGCCGGATGCGTTCTCGGAGCCGGTGAATGTCACATCTTCGCGGTTGAAGAAGCGGTTCAGCTCACTGCGTGTCCCGGTGAGGGTGATAGTGTTGGTGCCTGAGCCAGAGACTTCAACGCCACGTGCGCTTTCGGCTTCCAAGGTGCCGTCGTCAACGCTCAGCGTTATGGTCAGCTCGTCCCGACTGCGGCCTGTGTAGCGTAAGTTCAGGGGGGCAAGATCCAACACCGTTGGAGTTTCCTCTACAACGGTAAAGTCGTTCGGGAAGTTTCGCACGGAAACCGTTCCGTTGCTGCTAGAGTTCGAGCTGCCGCCGAAGTAGTAGCTGTAAATGCTATAGTAATAAGAATAATATTTAACTGCCCAGCTATAGAGTGCGTAGAAGTACATTTTGACCGTTTCCTTAATTCAACGGCGCGACCCGCTCTTTGCAAAGAATCGGGCAAATGCATCAGCATTCACACCGAAATCCAGCACTGCAAAGGGGCTGTTGCACCGCAAAGGTGGATGATTTCTTAACGGTTTATTAACTGGAATTGAGGTGATTAGAGGGCAACGAAGAGGCTTGAAATTGACTTAATTTAGAAATGACGCGGCGTCAGTTGCCAAAGTTTCGGGGGCGAGCTCCAGAAATTTTTTTTGGGGGAGTGGCGGCGGCTATGTCCCATCAAATTCACACAATACCCGCACGTCCATGCCCAGCTTTTCCAGCTTCTTGCGGCCTCCAAGTTCCGGCAGGTCGATGATGAAGGCGCAGCCGATGACTTCGCCGCCCAGTTTCTCGATCAGCTTGATGCCGGCCTCTGCCGTGCCACCCGTGGCCAAAAGGTCATCGACCAGCAGCACCTTGTCACCGGCTTGAATGCTGTCGTCGTGAATTTCCATCGTGGCCTCGCCATATTCAAGCGAGTAGCTCTGTTCGATCGTCTTGCCGGGCAGCTTGCCTTTCTTGCGAATAGGCAGGAAGCCCTTGGCCAGCTGATGCGCAACCGCGCCACCAAGGATGAACCCGCGCGCCTCAAGTCCGGCGACCTTGTCGATATCGGTGCCGGGGTAGGGGGCGAGCATCTGGTCGATGGCCATGCGAAACCCGCGTGGATCCAGAAACAGCGTGGTCACGTCGCGGAACATGATACCCTCATGCGGGAAGTCGGGGATGGTGCGGATGTAGTCTTTGACCTGTTTCGTGTCGGGCATAATGGGTCTCCGGATGTGATCAGTTGGCGCGGCGCAAGGTGGCGGTGAAGGCGGCCATAGCGATCAGCGTGGCTCCGCCGGCCCGGGTCATCCATTGCAGAACGGAAGGCCTGGATATGCGCACCCGCATCGCGTTCGCCGCCAAGGCAAACATCAGCGCGTTGACGCCCGCAATGACCACGAAGGTTGCAATCAATATGCCCGCTTGCGGCGCGAAGGCCGCCTCAGTGGCGATGAATTGCGGCACGAAGGCAATGAAGAATGTGTTGGATTTGGGGTTTAGCGCCGTGACCGTCGCGGTGTGACGGAATACGGTCCATGCCTCAGCATGGTCGCTGTTGGAGAGATCGCCCAATCCGTCAGAGCGCTCGCTACGTAGCATCTTGATGCCCAGATAGAGCAGGTACAGCGCGCCCGCATATTTCACGATGGTAAAGGCGGTGGCAGAGGTGGCGATGATCGCGCCCAGCCCGATGATGGAAAGCGTCATGGCGACTAGATCGCCCGTTGCGACCCCAAGGGCAGAGGCCACGGCAACCCGCTTGCCTTGCGTCAGCGCGTAGCTGAGCACCAGCAGGACGGTGGGCCCAGGGATCATGAGCAACGCAGTGGAGGCGGCGGCGAAGGCCAGCCAAAGATCAAATGACATATCTAGAAGTCCTTTAGGTTACAATAAGCGGCCAGCGACGGCGTCTAACTTGGCGACCACGGAAGGGTCGCGCGCGGGAGGTTGGGTGATAATCGCGTATTCCAGCGCTTTGTCACAACCATGGGGGCAGTCATCGCGGGTCGCTCCCAACAAGGTAGGCAGGCGGGCCACCATGCCTTTGGCCTTCTCGGAGTTGCCCATCAATGTGGCGATGATCTGGGTCACGTCGACCTCCCCGTGCTCAGGGTGCCAGCTGTCATAATCGGTGATCATCGCGACGGAGGCGTAGCAAATCTCCGCCTCGCGGGCGAGCTTGGCCTCGGGCATGTTTGTCATGCCGATGACATCCGCACCCCAGCTTTCGCGGTACATTTTGCTTTCGGCCAGCGTTGAAAATTGTGGGCCCTCCATGGCCAAATAGGTGCCGCCATTGTGCACCGTGATGCCTTGCGCCGTGGCCGCCTCGAGGCAGGCCGCGCCGAGGCGCGGGCAGGTGGGGTGTGCGACGGAGACGTGAGCAACGCAACCGGTGCCAAAGAACGACTTTTCCCTCGCAAAGGTGCGGTCAATGAACTGGTCAACGATGACGAAGTCGCCCGGTGCCATTTCCTCACGGAACGATCCGCAAGCGGACACGGAAATCACATCCGTCACACCAATGCGCTTCAAAGCGTCAATGTTGGCGCGATATGGAACGGTTGACGGCGAATGCACGTGGCCGCGCCCATGGCGGGGCAGGAAGGCCATTCTTACACCAGCCAATGTGCCGGTCAGGATGTGGTCCGACGGGGAGCCCCAAGGTGTGTCCACCTGCTGCCACTCCGCGCCCTCCAGTCCTTCGATGTCGTAAATGCCCGATCCGCCGATCACCGCAATCATCGTGTCTGCCATATCTGTCCCTGAAAATTGCTCTCGTCGCGGTGGCAATACTGCCGCATGGTTAACAGAATTAAAACGGCTAGTTCGCAGGTCGGCGCATTTCGCACGTGCATCTTGGCCCCGTCCCCGTTAAGGGCGAGGGAAATCATCAGACCCGAACTTTTGTGAGGCCCGCGTGACCCGCAGCTTTCTTGCCGCTCTTGCCAAAAACCCCGTATTGACCAACCTGCAATTGGTCCCCGATGGGGCCTACACGGCGTCGCGTTGGCGCATCGAAGTTCTGTCCGGCCTGACCGTGGCCCTGGCTCTGGTGCCCGAGGCTGTGGCCTTCGCATTTGTGGCGGGCGTTCACCCGCTGGTGGGGCTGTATGCGGCCTTCATCGTGGGGCTGATTACAGCGCTGATCGGTGGCCGCCCGGGCATGATCTCTGGGGCCACAGGGGCCTTGGCCGTGGTGATGGTGGCATTGGTCGCGCAACATGGTGTCGAGTATCTCTTTGCTACAGTGATCTTGATGGGCCTGATCCAGATCGCGGTGGGCGTGCTGAAATGGGGTAAATTCATCCGGTTGGTGCCGCACCCTGTGATGCTGGGCTTCGTCAATGGTCTGGCAATCGTCATTTTCCTGGCGCAGCTGAGCCAATTTCAGAAGCCCGGCACGGCGGAGCATGGCTCCGGCGGGCATGGGATGGCCGCGGGCGAATGGCTGGGGGGCGCTGAATTGTCCCTTATGCTGGCGCTGACGGTGCTGACCATGGGCATCATCTGGGCGACACCAAAGGTGACCAAGGTGGTGCCGGCCCCGCTGGCGGGGATCGGCATTGTGGCTTTGCTGGTCATTGCCTTCGACATCCCCGTCCCGCGCGTGGGCGACTTGGCGGAGATTGCGGGCGGCTTCCCAGCCTTCCACAACCCGTTCTCATTCGCCGGTAACGCGTCGGTGGCGCAAGGCATCTATGGCGACCTGCTGGCCCCGCTGACGCTGGAGACATTTTGGATCATCCTTCCTTACGCGTTGATTCTGGCCGCCATCGGCCTGATTGAAAGCCTGCTGACGCTGAACCTGGTGGGCGCGATCACCGGCAAACGTGGCGGCGCATCGCAGGAATGCGTGGCCCAAGGTGTGGCCAACACCGTGACCGGTTTCTTTGGCGGCATGGGCGGCTGCGCGATGATCGGGCAATCGATGATCAACGTGAATTCCGGCGGGCGCACCCGTATCGCGGGCATCGCGGCTGCGCTGTTCCTGTTGACCTTCATTCTGGTCGGCGCACCGGTGATCGAGCAGATCCCGCTGGCAGCCCTGGTGGGCGTCATGTTCATGGTGGTGATCGGCACATTCGCGTGGAACAGCTTCAACATCATCCGCAAGGCTCCGCGCACTGACGCCTTTGTCATCATTTTGGTGACCATCACCACGGTGATGTATGATCTGGCCACGGCGGTGGTGGTGGGCGTGATCGTCTCGGCGCTGGCCTACGCCTGGCAGAACGCGACTCGCATCCACGCCAAAACCCACACCACGCCCGAAGGCGCCAAGGTCTACGCCATTGACGGGCCGTTGTTTTTTGGCTCCACCAGCGGCTTTGATGAGCTGTTCACTCCGGCAGAGGACCCGTCCTTGGTTGTGATCGACTTCGCCGATAGCCGCGTCGCCGACCAATCCGCGCTACAAGCGATCGAGGCCGTCGCCGCCCGCTATGAAGCCGAGGGCAAGAAGGTGCAGCTGCGCCATCTCAGCCATGATTGCCACGAATTGCTAACCAATGCGGGGCAGCTGATGGTCGACAGTGACGATGATCCCGACTACGCGATTGCGGTCGATTACTCGGTGAAAACGGGGCAGTTGGCAGGGGGCCATTAGCGCCATTGCGGGGGCGCTCGGGATTACCTGTGTTCCAGTGACGCAATGTTTCCAGATTTCCCACTAACGCTGACCGTTTGATCCGTGTATGGTGTCTGTAAGGTCAATGTCCCATTGCTGTTTTCTGAGTCTGCCACTCACGGCCTGTTTAAGCGTAATTCACGAGTATGACATTGGCCGTCATCGATCTTATTCCTCGCCAGGGCGCGTCAGGCTGAACAGAGTGTTCACCTGCGTGTAGTCCTTGTACCCCAGCCGCGCCAACGGCTGGAAAGTCGAGACGTCGAATATCCCGTCCTTCATACAATTATCGCGCAGGTGGATGCCGGTGACCTCTCCGAACACGGCGATGTTGGCGTCGCCCGGCAGGTCGATGATTTGCGTCACCTTACATTCCAGATTGGCCGGTGCGCCCGCCACGCGGGAGCACGCGATGGTGTCACACTCCGCCCGTTCAATGCCCGCCAATTCGAATTCGTCCGTGCCTTTGTCATAGGCCCCTGAGGTGACGTTCATCGCATCGCGCGCGGCGTATTCGACGATGTTGACGCAAAACACGCCCGTTTCGATGATGTTGGCCACGCTGTCCTTGCCCTTGTCGCGGTCCGGTTTGCCTGACGTGCTGGAGAACATGACCTGCGGCGGGACATAGGCCACGGCATTGAAGAAGGAATAGGGGGCAAGGTTCTCGGTTCCGTCGCTGTGGCGTGTCGATATCCAGCCGATGGGACGCGGAGTGACGACGGCATTAAACGGGTTATGCGGCAGGCCGTGGCCATCCTCCGGGCGGTAGAACATCTTGGGGCTCCTGACAGGTTTGCCCCACAGCTAACGCCATGTTACGCCAGCCGAAAGCGGATTTTGGGACGTGTTTTGTGGAACTGCGGCAGGAAACGGCAGATGACTGGTGGGAGGTGGAAGCCCTCTATGACCTGAGCTTCGCGCCGGGGCGGGAGGCGCTGTCTTCTTACCGCCTGCGCGATGACGTGGCCCCTGTGGCGGGGCTTTGCATCGTTGCCCGTGATCCCGATGGTATTCTTGGCGGGGTGATCCGGTATTGGCCCGTTTCAATTGGAGGCCACAATGCGCTGCTTCTGGGGCCAATTGCAGTTCACCCGACCCGGCAGGGGGAGGGGCTTGGCGGTGCGTTGATGCGCGACAGCCTGATCAGGGCGGGCGACGCCGGGTGGGCGCGTGTGCTGTTGGTTGGCGACGCGCCCTATTACGGGAAGTTCGGATTTTCCAAGCTCGATCACGTTCATATGCCGCCCCCAACAAACCCTGATCGAGTGCTTGGGCTGCCGCTGCAACCTGGCGCTTGGGACGGTGTCGCCGGGTTGGTCGAAAAGGCCGGGTGACGGCTGAAATCTTGATAAATGCGGTCTGCCTCTCCACATGTTGAATGAAGGAGCGCCTTGATGACCCAAACTGTATTGCCGCCTGTTGTTCAGCCTCGCCCTGGACGCAACGAACAGCTGGACGCGCTGGCCACCCGTTACCGCGACGCGCAAGGCATCGGCATGCAGGTTGTGAGCCTTCTTGGCTCCCAGGCGGAGGGGTTGCTGGACAAGTTGCCCAAGCCGGCGCGTGCCGGGCTCGACAGCGCAACGCTAAAGGCGTTGGAACTTAGCTTTTCCGCAGCCTCGGCGTCTCGCGGGACCTTGCCGGATTCCGGCACATGGCTGACGCGGATGGTGACCGTGACGACGGGGGCTGCTGGCGGATTTGGCGGCTTGACCACCGCCTTGGCGGAATTGCCGGTCACAACCACGGTCATTCTGCGCGCCATTCAGGGTATCGCGTCGGATTACGGGTTTGACCCCACCGATGAGGACACCCGCGCCGATTGCCTGAGGGTATTCGCCTCTGCTGGTCCGATGGCAGAAGATGAGGGGATGGACCTGAGCTTTCTCACGCTGCGTGCAAGCGTGACGGGGGCAACGATGCAGGTGTTGCTCAGCACGGTCGCCCCGAAGCTGGCGGTGACGCTGGGCAAGAAGCTGGCGTTGCAAACGGTGCCGGTGCTGGGTGCGGTGACGGGTGCTGCCATCAATTACGCGTTCACCAGCTACTATCAGGACATTGCGCATGTACAGTTTGGGCTGCGCAAATTGGCGGAAGAAACCGGCGAAGACCGTGCGGCCTTGATCGCGGCCTTTGAGGCGCGCGTGTCGCAGGCCTAGCTTCCGCCCCCGGTCAGCCATTCCATGACGGCCGGGCGCACCGATTGGGCCCCACTTCCGCGCGCTTCGTCAATCACATCGCGCAGCTTTGACACGTCGGACCGGCGGATCAAGCTTTTGACCGGCCCGATAGAGGCCGGACGCATCGACAACGTGTCCATCCCCATCGCTGCAAAGCACAAGGCCTCAATCGGGCGGCCCGCGTCTTCGCCGCAAAAACTAAGCGGGGTCCCACTTTCTTTGCAGCGGTTCACGATCTGCTCGATGAAGGTCAGGAAGCTGACGTTTAGCGTGTCATAGCGCTTGCGCACCCGCTCATTCTCGCGATCGGCTGCGAAGAAGAATTGCTTCAGGTCATTGCCGCCGATCGAGATGAAGTCGGCCATTTCGAAGAATTGGCGCGGGGCGAAACCCAGAGACGGGGTCTCCAGCATGGCGCCGATCTGCACGTCGGAGGGCAGCGCATGCCCCAACTTTTCTTCCCGCGCCAGCTCGTCATGCAATTGTTGGCGGGCGTCGCGGAATTCGTCAAATTGCGCGATGAACGGGAACATCACCTTCAAGGGGCGCCCATTCGCAGCGCGGATCAAGGCCTGCAGCTGCATGCGCATCACGCCGCGCTTATCCAGCCCCACGCGGATCGCGCGCCAACCCATTGCGGGGTTTGGCTCATCTTGGGGCTTCATATAGGGCAGTACTTTGTCCGACCCGATGTCGAGCGTGCGAAACACCACCGGTTTGCCTTTGGCGGCGTCCATGACGGAGCCGTATATCGCCGCCAGCTCGGACCGTTTGGGCACGCTGGCGCGGGTCAGGAACTGCAGCTCGGTGCGAAACAGCCCGACACCTTCTGCGCCTGAGCTTTCCAAAGAGGGCAGGTCGGCCATGAGCCCTGCATTCATATGCAAGGCAACCTCATAGCCGCAGGTCGACACAGCCGGTTTGTCCCGGATCGACGCGTAACGCGCCTGCGCCTGGGTTTGCATCGCGATCTTGTCGCGGAACGCAGTGGCGACGGTATCTTCGGGGCGCAGATGCACAATCCCCTGATCGCCGTCGACCAAAATGGGGTCGCCATTCAGCGCCTCCGTCAGGATGCGTTTGGCGTTGATCACCAGCGGAATGGCCCAGGCCCGCGCGACAATCGCGGCATGTGAGCCGACCGAACCTTCTTCCAGCACGATGCCGCGCAGCTTCTTGCCGTAGTCCAGCAACTCTCCGGGTCCAATGTTGCGCGCAATGAGGATGGGGTTTTCCGGCACTTCGGCCCCCGTATCAGAGCCTTGCCCAGTCAAAAGCCGCAACAGCCGGTTCGACAGGTCGTCGAGGTCATGCAGGCGCTCGCGCAAATAGGCGTCGGGGACCCGTTCCATTCGCGCGCGGGTCGCAGATTGCTCTTTTTCTACGGCGGCCTCTGCCGACAGCCCGAGGGCGATATCTTCCTCCATCCGCCGCACCCAAGATCGGGAGTTGGCGAACATCCGGTAGGCCTCAAGGACCTTCACCTGTTCTTTGTCCGCGCCGCGCCCCATTGCGCCCAGCATTTCGTCCACTGAGGAGCGCAGCGAATCCATCGCGTCTTGCAAGCGGCGCAATTCCTCATGTGGGTCGTCCGAGATCGGGTTCGTGACCACGACACGGGGCTCATGCAGGTAAACGCGACCCTCTGCCGCGCCCTCCTGGCCGGTGGAGCCGCGAAACATTGCCTGCTGGGTGTGGCGGGCCTGCATGGCGCCTTCGCCGTCGCCCACAAATGCGCCAAGCTCGGTCATTTCGGCCAACACCATGGCCACAACTTCCAGCGCATAAACTTCATCTTCCGAATAGGCGCGGGCGTCCTTGGATTGCACAACCAGCACACCAAGGCTTTCGCCAAGCCGCTGCACCGGCACGCCAAGGAATGAGCTGAAAATTTCCTCTCCGGTTTCCGGCATGAAGCGGAAACCCTTTGCCGATGGGGCATCCGGCGTGTTTACGGCGCGTTTGGTGCGCGCGACGCGGCCCACAAGGCCTTCGCCAATCCGCATGCGCGTTTGGTGCACTGATTCCGGGTTCAGGCCTTCGGTTGCACACAGCTCCAACGTGTCGGCATCGCGGAACAGGTAGATCGAGCAGACGTCCGTCCCCATCGAATCCGCAATCAGATGCGTGATCCGGTCCAGCCGTTCCTGCCCCGCGCTGTCTTCGGCCAGCGTTTCGCGCAGGCGGCCCAACAGTTTGCGGCTTTCGCTCTCTGATCTTTCGGCCAAACCGGCCCCCCTCGATTGGTCTTGGCCTAGATATAGGGTAGTTTGTTCTGGATGGGGAGACGTGATTGCACGCGGTAGGCAATCCCCTACCTACACTGCAAATGGGCGGGCCAATTGGCCCACCCAATGGGTCGACATAGGGGTCTTATGCCATTGCTGCTTCGGGTTTATGCAGCCCAACGACAATCAGCACGGTTGTGCCGATGACCCAGTAGTAGGCGGCCTCCAGACCTGTGAAGCCGAATAGGAACGGCGCGGCGACAAAGGCGAGGCCAACAAGGAAATCGACCGTCAAATGCAGCTGATAGGACAGGACTTTGACGACGCCCAGATGATGGTCAGTCAGCAGCGTCAACACCAAGGCGGCAAGGCCTGTGGCCACGGACAGTTGGAGCGCGATGGGATTTACAGCGCCAAGGCCCAAGATGAAGGGCATGGCGATCAAACCAAGGGCGACTGGGTAATCTAGATAAGCGTGGATGGTTTTGGTCACGAAACGGGACATGGGGTACTCCTTTTAAGGCGGGGGATGGGCGCGAGGGCTCATCCCCCGCGCCGCGTAGGGGTTAGTTCAGTGCGGCGACGCCCAGCGGCACTGCGAATTGCCTGCACCAGATGTAGACCTCATTGAAGTCGTCGACATTGACGTTGGCAGGCACGATGTAGACCTGCAGGCCCTCTTTCTGGGTCAACTCCCCCAGGTCAGAGGCGTCGGCATAGACACCATTTGTGCCAAAGCCCACGCGTGGATCGGGGGCGCCATCAAGGCTGAAGTTTTCGTCCAGGATAACAACCGCGCCGCCGCCTGCGGTTTTGACGATGGTCACGCCGCCGGTGGTGATGTGGTCGCTGGCGCCGGTGAATGTACCGGTTGTGTTTGCGGTGCCAGCCGTTGCTGCGACGGGCAGGGCAAGGAAAATTGCTGCGGTTGCCACTGCAGCGAAGCGGGGAAGGGGGAAGATCATATTGGTTGTCCTTGAGTTGGTTTCAATCGGTCAGAATTTCGGGGAGAAAGGCGCTGACTGGGATCGAATTACCATTAGGAACCAATTGGTACAAAACACATGTTTGTGAATTGTGGACTAATTGGTTTATAATTAAACATCACCAATACAAAAAAGGTTACCCAATGGCCCGGCCCAGAGAATTCAATACCGATGACGCGCTGAACGCGGCGATGAACGTGTTCTGGGCCAAGGGGTACGAGGATGCGTCGTTGCCGGATTTGCTGGACGGCATGGGGATCACCCGCGGAAGTCTGTATAAAGCCTTCACGGATAAACGTTCGCTCTTTTTAAGGGTAATGCAACGCTACGAGCAGGAGGCGGTCACCCCCGCGGTGAACTTGCTTGCAGACGACTCAATTTCTGACGGCCTTGACCGCATTGAGACATTGTTCCGCAACGTGGTGCAAACCGTGCGCGGCGGCGATCAGCGCGGATGCCTCATGTGCACCGCCGCCGCTGGGCCCGCTTCCGAAGACATGGAAATCTCCCAAATCGTGCAAAATCTGCTAGATCAAATGAAGGCAGGTTTCGATGCGGCGCTCGCGGCCGCGGGTGATTTTGCCTCGGTCACGCCAGAGACCCGCGCGATCCTGTCCGATATGTTGGTGACACAGTATGTCGGTATTCGCACGCTGACCCGTGCCCAAACAACCGCGGCCCAGCTTGATGCCAGTGTCACGGCTATTATCGCGTTGCTCAGGGCGCGCGCTTAAGTAGAAGGGCAGGACACCAATATCTCGGTCGCGAACGCCTCTCCGAGCATCGGGATGTCCATCTCTTCCAGGTCGGCGTCGGCGTCGATTGACAGCAACATCGCTTCCATCTGGGCAAGCTCGTTGTCGATGTCGGGCTCGACGCGGCGGATGGCGCATTGACCATTTCCGATCAACCGCACCGGCAAAGTCAGCTCGTATGAGGTGTAGTAGCTCTCATCAAAAGCTTGCACCGACAGCGTGTCACCGCCCACCAGGGGGTTGCCCGTCACCTCCCGAATATGCGTGGAGACGATCTGCCCGTTCACCATCGTCGCCGTAGATTTCATCGGGCCGGATAGCTTCAACGGTTGGCCGTCCAGTTTGGCGACCAGGTCGCCATTGAACCCCGGCGCCCATTTCGCGTCGAACCCTGCCAACTTGCGTTCTTCGCGCTTGGTCAGCGCTCCGTCGCCGTCTTTGTCTAGCCCTTTGTCCTCGGCAATCAGCAGGGAATAGAAGGCATCATAGCCCCACGTCACCTTGATATGCGTCAGGCGGCCCTTGCGGTCGAAAACAATATCTACACCCGCCTGTACAAATACATGCGGGTGGGCGTCTGCGGCCTGCGGGGCAAGCAGGGCGGCGGCGATAAGGGGCGCGAGATATCTCATGGGCAAATGCTACCGCAGCCGCCCCGTCAACTCAATCGTGCTTGGCTCAGGCGGCCTGTTCCAGCTCAAACGCGTCATGCAGGGCTTGTACGGCCAGTTCCATGTATTTGCGGTCGATCAGCACCGAAATCTTGATCTCGGACGTGGTGATGACCTTGATGTTGATGCCGTCGGCTTGCAAAGCCTCAAACATCTTCGCCGCCACACCGGCATGCGACCGCATCCCGATGCCAACAACTGAGACCTTGGCCACATCCGTATCCGCCACCAGGTCGTGGAAGTTGATTTCGCCTGCGGCCTTGGCGTCTTCCATGGCTTTCTCGGCGCGCGCCACCTCGTTCACCGGGCAGGAAAAGGTCATGTCGGTGCGACCTTCCTCGGAAATGTTCTGCACGATCATATCCACGTTGACGCCCGCGTCGCTGAGCGGGCCAAAGATCGCCGCGGCGATCCCCGGGCGGTCGGCGACCGAGATCAGCGTCATCTTTGCCTCGTCGCGCGAATAGGCCACGCCTGCCACTACGTTGCTTTCCACGATATCCTCCTCGTCGCAGACCAATGTGCCCGCGTTGTCATCCATTTCCTCAAAGCTGCTTAGAACGCGCAGCTTCACCTTGTAACGCATTGCCAGCTCAACGCTGCGCGTTTGCAGCACTTTCGCGCCCAAAGACGCGAGCTCCAACATTTCCTCAAAGGAAATGCGGTCCAATTTGCGGGCCTTGTCTTCGATGCGCGGGTCGGTGGTGTAGACCCCGTCCACATCGGTGTAGATGTCGCACCGCTCCGCCTCAAACGCGGCGGCGAAGGCCACGGCGGTGGTGTCAGACCCGCCGCGTCCAAGCGTAGTGATCCGGCCTTCGGGCGAAATGCCCTGGAAGCCCGCGACGACCGCGACCTTCATGCCTTCGCCAAATTTAGCGTCCAGATTGTCGGTCGGAATTTCTTCGATCCGGGCCGCGCCATGCGCGTCGGTGGTTTTCAGCGGCACCTGCCAGCCCTGCCAGCTGCGCGCCGGGACGTCCATTTCCTGCAGCGTCAGCGCCATCAGCCCGGCGGTGACGTTCTCGCCTGACGACACGATCGCGTCATATTCGCGCGCGTCATACATAGGGGAGGTTTCGTTGACCCAGCCTACCAGCTCGTTCGTCTTGCCCGACATGGCGGAGACGATGACGATCACCTCGTAACCTTTCGCCACCTCGACGCCTACGCGTTTGGCGGCCCGCTTGATGCGGTCCAGGTTCGCGACGGAGGTCCCGCCGAATTTCATAACAAGCCGTTTTGCGGGCGCAGTCATTTCATCGTCCATTGCGTAGAGATAAAGTCCGCCCGCGTCTTATGCCGCTACGCCGCCAAGGGCAAGCCGCCGTTAGAAGGGATGCGGGCTGCCGTCATAGGTCAGGAACTCGCCGGTCGAACCTATGCCGAGCGCATCAAACCGCGTCATCAGCCCGTCGCGGGACTGATCTACTGTGATTGCCGCAGCGTCGCCGCCCATATCTGTCTGCACCCAGCCGGGGTGATAGATGCCAACTGCTATGCCTTCAGACGCCAGGTCGCTCGCCAGATTGCGTCCCAAATTCAGCACCGCCGATTTGGAGGCGCGATAGATGTAGGATCCGCCCGGCGCCAATTCAGAGGACGCCATTTGTGACGAGATAATTGCGATCTTGCCGGCCTTTGCTGCCCGCAGTTTCGGCAGCAATGTCTGAATGGTCAGGAACACGCCGGTCACGTTGGTGGCAAAGCTGTCTGCCCACATCTGCGCGGGGTAGCCGCCGTCCAGCGCTTGGCCCTTGTCGTGGTAAACGCCCGCATTACACACCAGCAAATCCACCGTATCCGCCGCATAGTTGGCTGCTAGACGGTCAAATGCGCCCGCTTCAGACACATCCAATTGCATCCAGTCGCCGCCGTCCGGCCGCGACCCACGATATGTGCCAAACACCGCGTCGCCGCGCGCCGCGTAACCGTCAAACAGGGCGCGCCCGATGCCGCGGGTGGCACCGGTGATCAATACATTGCTCATCAATTGGTCTTTCTGGAGGGCATGAAGGGCAAAGGCACCACAGGCACGCCGTCTTCTATCAGGGCTTTCGCCTCGTCCGGTTTGGCCTGACCGTAGATAGAACGCTCAGGCGTTTCGCCGTCATGTATCTTGCGCGCCTCGGCGGCGAAGTCGGTCCCCACATCCTCCGAGGTGGCCTCCACCTTCTCCCGCAGCTCTTTGAACGCCTGTTCCGCTGTGGATGCGGGCGCGGACAAGGGGCGCTCCACATTCGTGTCAGTCGCCTTTCCGATCCGTGGGGCCATCACTGACTTGCGAACGTCCGTCCCGCCGCAGATGGCACACGTGACCATCGACGCCGACAGAAGCTTGTCAAACGCGTCAGCGGACTGGAACCAGCTGTCAAACTGGTGGTCCTTGTCGCATATCAGGGAGTAGCGGATCATCTGTTGGACAACTTCTTACAAACGTGTTCGACCAAACATAGGCGGCGCTTGCGCAGGTGCAACTACCGTTCCAGCAAAGCCGGGTCAAAATGCTTCAAAATCTTGCGCAATTCCGGTTCACGCACCTTTTCAGCGGCCTTTTTCAGGCTGAACCATTTGCGGCGTCGCTCATCCATTTCGGGGTATTCGTCCAACACTTTCCTCACCCGCACCGGGAATACCGACACGGCACACGGCAAATCGTCCGTGCCGTCCATCATTTTGGTGTAGGAATATAGTCCCAGACAAACATTGAGCGCCTTGCCCTCAACACCCGCTTCCTCAAAAGCTTCGGTGGCGGCGGTTTGCGCAGGTGTCGCGCCTTCAACCGGCCAGCCCTTGGGGATGATCCAGCGGCCCCGTTGACGGCTTGTGACCAGCAAAATCTGAGTTTTTTCGTTCTTGACGCGATAGCACAGGGCCGCGAATTGGGTGCGAACGTCTCGTTTGTTTTTGGCCTCCATCCGCAGAGGGGCCTGCTTCATACGCAGAAGTGACATAAACCGCCTAAATCGTCGTTTCTTATTTGTTTTGCAGTATCATAGCCGCAAAATCCCAGTTTTTAAAGGGTAGGCTGTTTTGGTTAAGGATTTGCAACACGCAGGGCAGCGGATAGGGCTTGGCTTCCGGACCTGCCGATTTATGGTCGAACGCCATGACCGCCCGGCCCATTTTCATCGGATCCGAGATCTACAGAGGCTCCAGCTACGGCCGTTGGCACCCCCTTCGGGTGCCGCGTGTGTCAACCGTGATGGACCTGGCGCGCGCCATGGATTGGTTGCCGCCCGAGCAGTACGTGACCTCCCCCCGGGCCAAAGCATCGGCGTTGCAGGCCTGGCACCACCGCGACTACATCAAGGCGCTTCAACGCGCCGAACGCACGCAAGAGGTCGGTGAGCAGGACAAAGAGCGTTACCAGCTTGGCACTGTCACCAACCCGGTCTTCCCGCAGATGTTTTCCCGCCCCGCCACCGGGGTTGGCGGCGCGCTGCTGGCGGGCGAATTGTTGAAGTCGGGCGGCATCGTTTACCAGCCCGGCGGCGGTACCCATCACGGGATGCCGGGGCACGCCAACGGGTTTTGCTACCTCAATGACCCGGTGTTTGCGATCCAGTCCCTGCGTCGCAACGGCGCTGCTCGCATCGCTTATGTGGACATAGACGCCCACCACCCGGACGGGGTGGAACATGCCTTTGGCGATGATCCTGGCACCTTGCTGATCTCAACGCACGAGGCGGGCCTTTGGCCACGCTCTGGCCTGTTGGGCGGCGCGCCCACCACACTAAACCTGCCGGTCCCGCGCGGGCTTCATGACGACGACATGGCGTTGATCCTGGATGAACTGATCCTGCCTCTGGTGCAGAGTTTCAAACCGGACGCGATCGTGCTGCAATGCGGGGCCGACGCAGTTGAGGAGGACCCTCAATCCCATCTCTCTGTGTCCAACAACGCCCATTGGGCGGTGGTCAGCGCTTTGCAAAACATGGCCCCGCGCTATTTGGTGCAAGGCGGTGGGGGGTACAATCCGTGGTCCGTTGGTCGTCTCTGGACCGGCGTTTGGGCAACGCTCAATGGGCATGACATTCCCGAAACGCTCCCCGAGCAAGCCGAAGCCGTCCTGCGTGGGTTAGAATTCAAGAGCAACAGCCGAGGCCGCAACCCGCCCAACCACTGGTTCACCACCATCCGCGACCAACCGAGAGGCGGCCCAATCCACGAGGGCCTGCGCCGCGACATTCAAACGCTTCGCGACCTCGCAAGGTTCTAAACCGTTGGCGTGCCGCCCTCCAACACCGTCTTGAACCAGCCGGTATCCACGTTGCCGCCGCACAAAATCACGCCCACTTTCTTGCCTGACATGGCGTTACGCTCCTGCATCAGCCCCGCCAATGGCGCGGCGCCCGCGCCCTCCGACATGTTATGCGTCGCGGTGTAGTAAAGCCGCATCGCATCGGCGACTTCGTCGTCGCTCACCGCCAAAAACCGCGCGGCTCCTTTGGAATAAATGTCGTATGCCTCCTGCACAGGGACCCGCACGGCCATTCCGTCGGCAAAGGTGCGGGCCGAGTTCGTCTCGACCAACCGTCCCGCTTCCACCGACAGTTTCGCCGTCTGCGCCTGGTCCGACACCACGCCCACGACTTCCGTCTTCAGACCCAACGCGTCCCGCGCTAGGATGGTGCCGCAAATCCCTGACCCGCAGCCGATGGGCACGTAAACCACGTCCAGATCCGGCGCCTCGCTGAACAGCTCAAATGCGTAGGTCGCAACGCCCCGCACCAACTCGTCATGGAAGGGCGGCACGATGAACAGCCCTTGTTCTTCGGCGACGCGGAACGCCTCCACCTTCGCCTCGTCAAAGTCATCGCCGAACTCTACCAGTTCCGCTCCAAAGGCCTGCATCGCGGCGTTTTTCTCCACCGAGTTGCCGCGTGGCACATAAACCAACGCCCGCAATCCCAACGCCGTTGCCGCCCGGGCTTGAGACTGCCCATGGTTGCCTCGGGTCGCGGTGCAGATGCCCTTGTATTCGGGATGCGTGCGCACCAGCCAGTCCATGAAGGTGATCCCGCCGCGCACTTTGAAGGCCCCGGTGGGCCCATGGTTTTCATGCTTCACCCATGTCTCGCAGCCGGTACTTTCGTTCAGCAACGGCCATGAATATTGCGGGGTGGGGGCCATATGGCGGTGCACCAGTGCGGCGGCCGCCTCTAAGTCGGATTTGGTCATAGTAAACATGAGCCGAACCCTACGCCCCTGCGCCGCGCGCACAAGTCCAGAAATAACGCTTGCGCCCGCCGCGCCGGAGGTCACAATCGCCCGGATGCTGCTAACGCGACGCCATATGATTGCCCTCGGGGCCGCCGCGTGTACCACGCGCGCTTATGCGTCCGAGGTGCCTACCGTGTTCGCCGCGGCCAGCTTGAAATCCGTGCTCGACGAGATCGCCTCGGAAGTCACCCCCATGCGGCTGGTATATGCAGGCAGCGGCACGCTCGCTCGCCAGATCCAGCAAGGCGCGCCGGCCGACCTCTTCATCTCTGCCAATGCGCAGTGGATGGACGCGGTGACGCCGCAGATTATGGCGGGCACCCGCCGCGACCTTTTGGGCAATGCGCTGGTCATTGTCGGCCCGCAGGGGCACCCGCCGCTGGACCTAAGCGCAGCGCCCAAAGGCCGCATCGCCATGGGCTTCACGAACGCGGTCCCCGCCGGTCAATACGCCAAAGCCGCATTCGAAAAATTGAACCTCTGGGACCAGCTGGAAATTGTCGAGACCGACAACGTCCGCGCCGCCCTGGTTCTCGCAGCCCGCGGCGAAGTACCCTTCGCGGTTACGTATGCAACCGACGCCCGCGCAGACCCACGCGTCAAAATCTTGCACCGTTTCGCCCCCAACCTGCACCCGCCGATCACCTACCCGATGGCCGCGCTGTCACGCTCATACAACCACACAATCCAAGCCCTTACCTCCCCCGAAGCCGCCGCGATTTTCAAGGCGGCCGGCTTCACGGTGCTGTAAATGAGCCTTGGCCCTGAAGAATGGCAGGCCATCACCCTGTCGCTGCAGGTGGCGCTGACGGCCACCATCCTCAGCCTGCCGCTGGCGATCTGGGTGGCGCATGTGCTGGCCCGCAAAACCTTCCCCGGCAAACAGATCCTCAACGCCGCCGTGCACCTGCCGCTGATCCTGCCGCCCGTGGTCACCGGCTACCTGCTGTTGCTGGCCTTCGGCGCTCAAGGCGCGATCGGTGCAATGCTCGCCAAAATCGGTGTCACCCTGGCCTTCAAGTGGACCGGCGCGGTGCTGGCTGCCGCCATCATGGCCTTCCCCTTGATGGTTCGCGCCATCCGGTTGGGGATAGAGGCAGTCGATCCCAAACTTGAACAGGCGGCCACAACCCTCGGGGCATCCCCCGTCAGGGTGTTCGCCACAATCACGCTGCCAATGTGCTTGCCATCCGTCATTGCAGGCGCGGTCCTCGCGTTTGCCAAAGCTCTGGGCGAGTTCGGGGCCACCATCACCTTCGTCGCCTCCATCCCCGGCGAGACCCGGACGCTGCCCTCGGCCATCTACGCCTTCCTGCAGGTCCCCGGTGCGGAACGCTCCGCCATCAACCTGACCATCATTGCCGTCATCATCGCGGTCGCCGCGCTGCTTATCTCGGAGTGGCTTGCACAAAAGGCGGCCCGCAGATGAGTGGCGGTTTCGAGATACGGGTGCGTCAGCAGCTGGGGGCGTTCACCCTCGACGTTGGGCTGCAAGGCACGCAAAGCGGGGTCACTGCGCTATTCGGCCCGTCTGGGTCCGGCAAGACCAGTCTTGTCAATGCGGTCGCGGGGCTGAGCAGACCCGACTACGCCTTTATCCGCATCGGGGATCGGGTGCTTAGCGACACCAACACGGGCGTCTTTGTGCCGCCCCACCAGCGCCGGGTCGGCTACGTATTTCAGGACGCGCGCCTGTTCCCTCATATGAGCGTTGCGCAAAATCTCGATTACGGGCGACCCAAAATGGTCTCGCTGCCCACCTCCTTGCCGCTGTTGGCCGAGACACTGGGGATCGGCCATTTGATGGAGCGGTCCCCAAAAGACCTGTCCGGCGGGGAGGCGCAGCGGGTGGCCATAGGGCGCGCCCTGATGAGCAACCCGGCCATCTTGCTGATGGATGAACCGCTGGCCTCTCTCGATCAGGCGCGGCGGGACGAGATTTTACCCTATCTCGACCAGCTCACCCAAATGACCGACACGCAAATTTTCTACGTCTCCCATTCCATGGCCGAGGTGGCGCGGCTGGCCGACACGCTTGTTCTGCTGAAAGAGGGTCAGGTCATCCGCCAAGGCCCCGCCGCCGACATCCTGTCAGACCCCGCCGCGGTTCCCGACATAGGCGTGCGCGAGGCGGGAGCGGTGCTGACGGTGCATGTCAAATCGCAGGACGCGGGCGACGGGCTGAGCGAGCTGGCAACCTCCGCCGGCAGGCTGCTGCTGCCGAAGTTCAACGCCCCTGACGGAACCCAATTGCGGGTCCGCATCTTGGCGTCCGACATCATTCTGTCCAGGGACAAGCCGGACGGGCTCTCGGCGTTGAACATCCTTCCGGCCGTCGTCGCAGAAATTATCGAGGGTGCAGGCCCCGGCGTCGCCGTCGCGCTGAAATCGGGCGAAGACCGGCTGCTCGCCCGCATCACCCGCCGCTCCGCCCGCGCGTTGAAGCTGGCGCAGGGCATCAAATGTTATGCGGTCATCAAAACCGTGTCCGTAGCACCCGGCAATATCGGCCAGCACAAAGGATAAAGCGTTATGTGGCAATTCTGGGTAGATCGCGGCGGCACATTTACGGATGTGGTGGCTAAGCGCCCTGATGGCTGTTTCGACACGTTGAAGCTGCTCAGCGAGAATCCGGAGCAGTACCAAGATGCCGCTGTCGAGGGCGTGCGCCGCGCGCTCGGGTTGGGCGTGCATGATCCGCTGCCGGAGGGCCAGATTGACGCCGTGAAGATGGGCACGACTGTGGCCACCAACGCGCTGCTGGAGCGCAAGGGCGACCCGACGCTGCTGCTGATCACCGAAGGGCTGCGCGACTTGTTAAGGATCGGTTACCAAAACCGCCCCCGCCTGTTTGACCTCGAAATCATCCTGCCGGAGCTGCTCTACGCCGATGTTGCCGAGGTTCCCGGTCGTTTGGATGCCGCTGGCAACGAGATAACGCCGCTTGATGAAGACGCGGTGCGCAAGCCGCTCGAAGCGGCCTTCAACGCCGGCATTCGCGGCGTTGCGATCGCGCTGATGCATGCCTATCTCAACCCCGCGCATGAGGACCGTATCGCGGAGATCGCGCGTGAAATCGGGTTCACTCAAATCTCCACCTCGTCATCCACCTCCAAGCTCATCAAATTGGTCGGGCGCGGCGACACCACGGTGGTCGACGCCTACCTGTCGCCCATCCTGCGCCGCTACGTTGATCAGGTCGCGGGCGCGCTGGAGGGCGCTAAGCTTTTCTTCATGCAGTCCAACGGTGGGTTAACGGATGCCCGTCTGTTCCAAGGCCGCGACGCCATTCTGTCCGGCCCAGCAGGCGGGGTGGTTGGCATGGTCAAAACGGCTGAAGCGGCTGGCTTTGATAAGCTGATCGGGTTCGACATGGGCGGAACCTCTACTGACGTGTGCCACTATGCCGGCGAATATGAACGTTCCTTCGAGACTGAGGTTGCGGGCGTAAGGATGCGCGCGCCGATGATGAATATCCACACCGTAGCGGCGGGTGGCGGGTCCATTCTGACCTTCCGCGACGGGCGCTATCAGGTTGGGCCCGAAAGTGCCGGCGCTGATCCCGGCCCCGCATGCTACCGCCGCGGCGGGCCGCTGACGGTGACAGATTGCAACGTGATGCTCGGCAAGCTGAACCCCGACCATTTCCCCGCGATCTTCGGACCCAATGCGGATCAGCCGTTGGACATCGACATCGTCACAGAGAAATTCAAAGCCCTCGCCGCCGAGATAGCCGAGGCCACCGGGTTCCCCGCGGTGACCCCAGAGGAAACCGCCGAAGGGTTCTTGCGCATCGCGGTGCAGAACATGGCGCGTGCGATCAAGAAGATCAGCGTGGAACGCGGCTATGACGTGACACGCTATACGCTGAACTGCTTTGGCGGCGCGGGCGGGCAGCATGCGTGTCTGATTGCTGACACTCTGGGGATGAAGACCGTATTCCTGCATCCTTTCGCTGGGGTCCTCAGCGCTTTCGGGATGGGGCTGGCTGATATCAGGGCGCTCAGGGAGGAGCAGTTTGACGGCGACCTTAATGACACCTCCAAGGCCAATGCGCGGCTTGACGATATGGCGCGGGACGCGGCGGGCGAGGTCGAAGGGCAGGGTGTTCCAGCCGACCTCATTTCCGTGCAGCATCGGGTGCATCTGAAATACAAGGGCTCGCATCAGTCCCTCGGGGTTCCCCGCGGGGAACCTGAGGACATGGCGCGGGATTTTGAGGCCGCGCATATCGCGCGGTTTGGGTTCGCCTCGCCATCAGGGGACCTGATGATCGACATGCTGTCGGTCGAAGCGATCGGTGCAGGCGACGCATTGTCCGACGCCACCAGTTCCCCGCGGGGAACCGCCTCCGCTTTTGCGCATGTCACTATGGCGGGCGCGAAGACCCCTTTGTTCAAACGAGAGGACCTGCCCGCAGGGCAACATATCAAAGGCCCCGCGATCATCACGGAGGCCACGGGCACCAACATCGTCGAACCCGGCTGGTCGGCGGAGCATGACCGCGCGGGCAACCTGATCCTGCGCCGCACAGAGGAAATTCAACGGGAAACGGCGTTGGGGACGCAGGCCGATCCGGTGATGCTTGAAGTGTTCAACAACCTGTTCATGTCCATCGCCGAACAGATGGGGAGCACTCTGGCGAACACGGCATGGTCGGTGAACATCAAGGAACGCTTTGACTTCTCCTGCGCGCTATTCGATGCGACGGGCGCCTTGGTCGCGAACGCGCCACATGTGCCGGTGCATCTGGGGTCGATGTCGGATTCCGTGCGCAAGGTGGCGGAGCTGAACGCGGGCGCGATGAAACCCGGCGACGCGTTCATGCTGAATAACCCCTATAACGGCGGCACCCATTTGCCGGATGTCACTGTTATCACGCCGGTCTTCGACAAGGCGGGGGAGACGATCCTGTTCTATGTGGGCTCGCGCGGGCACCACGCGGATATTGGCGGGCGCACGCCGGGGTCGGCGCCGCCTGACAGCACGCATATCGAGGAAGAAGGCGTGGTGATCGACAATTTCCGGCTGGTCGATGGCGGAACGCTCCGCGAACAGGCGACGCGGGAATTGTTAAGTTCGGGTAAATATCCGTGTCGCAACGTAGATGAGAACATGCGCGATCTGGAGGCGCAGGTGGCTGCCAATGCCACGGGCATTCGCGAAGTTCACCGGATGGTGGACAATTTCGGGTTGGACACGGTGCTGGCCTATATGGGCCATGTGCAGGCGAATGCGGAGGCCTCAGTTCGCAGGGTCGTTGGAAGGCTGAAATCCGGCTCGTTCGAATACCCGCTCGATGAGGGTCAGGTGATCCGCGTGAAGGTCACGGTCGACGCCGAGAAGGGCGAGGCGGTGATTGACTGGACGGGCACCTCCGAACAACGCGCTAACAATTACAACGCGCCGCGTGCGGTGTGTAACGCGGTGGTTTTGTATGTATTCCGGCTGCTGGTGGGGTCGGACATTCCGCTGAACGAGGGTTGCCTGACCCCCCTGACGATCATTGCGCCTGAGGGGACGATGATTAACCCGCGCCCTCCGGCGGCGGTGATTTCTGGCAATACCGAAGTCAGCCAATCCATGTGCGATTGCCTGCTGGGCGCGTTGGACGTGATCGCGGGATCTCAGGCGACGATGAACAATTTTGTCTGGGGCAATGAGCGGTTCCAGAATTATGAGACCATCGCGGGTGGCACCGGCGCGGGACCGGGTTTTAATGGCCAGTCAGCGGTGCAAGTGCATATGACCAACACGTTGATGACTGATCCCGAGATATTGGAGACGCGGTTCCCAGTGCGGTTGGAGCGGTTTGAAATCCGGCAGGGCTCGGGCGGGGACGGCAAGTGGCGTGGTGGCAACGGGGTGATCCGGCGGCTGCGGTTTTTGGAGGATGTGACGGTGACGACGCTGTCGTGCCACCGGATCACGCGGGCGCATGGGAAACATGGCGGCGAGGATGGTGCTGTGGGGGTTGATGAAGTGCTGCGGCTGGACGGTACACGCCAGCGTTTGAAAGGAAATGACGAGGCCGAACTGGCTGCGGGCGAGGCATTTGAGATGCGCACGCCTGCCGGGGGTGGCTGGGGCGCGGCTGAGTGATACCGGCCCTGCGGGGCGCATATTTTTACCAAGATGAAACGGGTTGTGACAAAATCGACTCAAATTTTCTGTGTGAGGTCAAGGCGCTAGGCAGGCGCGGTTGAGGCGTGATAGCCTGCTGCAAAAGACGACGACAAAAACACTTGAGCAGGTAACAGGCGATGGGCACGGGCTTCGGCGGCACGTATGTCCTGACCTCTGATCAGACCCGTTTGGATGGCGTGCCGGCAACGACCGGCCAAGCCCCCCAATTAGGACAGGTCTGGAGTTGGCAGGGCGAGGCCGTTCGATTGGACGGGCCGCAATCCACATTTCTTTTGGGCACCTCGCTGGGCCATGACGCCTGGCGCGCGCGCGTGGCCAAGGCCGTGCAGCGGCGATTTGAGGTGCCAGATGCAGGCACCGGGCACGACGCGCCTTTGCCCCATGACGAAATACCGCAAGGTTTTCTGATCTCGGATGGCACCAGCCAATTCACCTTGATCCCGGTTGATGCGGCCGGCACAGGCAAGACATTGCTCTGGTGCGCCGACGGCATGCCCGCTGCCGGGCGGAATTACAATGTCATGCGCGTGGCACCCGAAGAGACCGTGCTGCGCCGCACCGGCGAGTTTGGCGGCGACGTCATTTGTTTCACCGCCGGGACGCGTATCGGCACCCCGGACGGGCACCAACTGGTCGAGCATCTGGGCGTCGGCGACATGGTGCAGACCAAGGATAACGGCGTACAGCAGATTTTGTGGATCGGAGCGCGGCGGATCACGGGCGCTCGGATGTACGCCATGCCCGAATTGCGGCCCGTGCGGCTACGCGCGGGCGCATTGGAGATGAAGGTCCCGGATGAGGACCTTTTGGTCTCCCCCCACCACCGGATGTTGTATTCGGGTCCGAATGCGCAGGATTTGTTCAACGCGCAGGAGGTTCTGATTTCGGCCCGCGACATGGTCAACGACCACTCGATCTATGTCGATTACAGCGTGCGCGAGGTCACCTATATTCATTTGATGTTTGCGCGGCACCAGATCCTGTGGGCCAACGGGGTGCCGACCGAAAGCTTCCACCCCGCCAACACCACGCTCGAAACCGTTGAGCCGCAGCAGCGCGATGCGCTGCTGGACGTGTTCCCCGACCTAGCCGATGACCTGCAAAGCTACGGGGGTCACGCGCGGCGCAACCTGGCCAAGCCAGAGGCCGCGATCCTGCTGCACGAGCGGGTCTGATCCGGTGCAGCGCCTGAAGACATTTGTAAGCGGGCATTGGCAGCTTTTTGCGATGACGGCGGTTATTTTTGCCCTGTGGCAGACGCCCGTGGTGATTCCGCTGAAGATACTGGTGGTTTACCTGCATGAGCTGTCGCATGGCGCGGCGGCGATTATGACTGGCGGCGATATCGAGCAGCTGAACGTCTCGCCGCATCAGGGCGGGTTTGCTTTGACCCGGGGCGGGTCGCGGTTTGTGATCTTGTCTGCCGGATATGTCGGCTCGCTGGTCATTGGCATGGTTCTGCTTGTGCTCGCTTTGCGCAGTACCGCGGATCGCATTGTGATGGCGGTTTTGGGCACCGTCACCTTGCTGGCGACCGTGCTTTACATGCGTGACGCGTTTACGATTGCATTTGGGGCGGTGACCGGGGCCGCGATGCTGGCTTGCGCCAAATGGCTTTCACTTGCCATCAACGACATGGTGTTGCGGGTGATCGGGCTGACGTCGATGATTTATGTGCCTTATGACATTTTTGACGACACAATCCGGCGCTCAACCCTGCGCTCGGATGCATTCATGCTGGCCGAGGAGTTTGGTGGAACCACCATCATGTGGGGGGCGACGTGGCTGGTGATCAGTCTGCTGGTTATCGTTGTCGCCCTGCGGTTTGCTTTGGGGCAGCATAGCAACATTGATTTTCGTGCCAAAGGCCCGTTGACTCGGGGCTGATCCCCTATATAAGCCGCGTTTCATTGGTGTTGGTGGCCCCCGCAAGGGGATGCCCTGTCGTTCCGGCAAAATCCGGGAAGAGGACAACGCCCTTCACGCCCGCAAGGGTTCTTTAGAAGGAGATCAGCGTATGACTAAACGTACCGCTGCCAAATACAAAATTGACCGCCGGATGGGCGAAAACATCTGGGGTCGTCCGAAATCCCCTGTTAACCGCCGTGAATACGGCCCCGGCCAGCACGGTCAGCGCCGCAAGGGCAAGCTTTCCGACTTTGGTCTGCAGCTGCGCGCCAAGCAGAAGCTGAAAGGCTACTACGGCGACCTGACCGAGAAGCAATTCAAGCGCATCTACATCGAAGCGGCTCGTGTTAAAGGCGATACTGGCGAAAACCTGATCGGCCTGCTGGAGCGCCGTCTGGACGCGGTTGTCTACCGCGCCAAGTTCGTGGCGACCGTCTTTGCAGCACGCCAGTTCGTGAACCACGGCCATGTCCGTGTGAACGGCAAGAAGGTGAACATCCCGTCCTACCGCGTCAAAGAAGGCGACGTGATCGAGGTGCGGGACCGGTCCAAGCAGATGGTTGCGTTGCTGGAGGCCGTGCAGTTGGCTGAGCGCGACGTGCCTGAGTATATCGAGGCGGACCACTCCAAAATGACGGCGACATTCGTGCGCACCCCGGGTCTGGGCGACGTGCCTTACCCCGTCATGATGGAGCCAAACCTCGTGATCGAATATTACGCGCAGAACTAATCTGCCGCGATTTGAGATTGAAAAGCCGCTCCTTCGGGGGCGGCTTTTTGCGTTTGGGGGGAAATTACGGGTTGGTATCCCCTATCGCTCCTGCGTATGGGGCCCTAGCCTGACGTTATTCATTGGTTTGGAGGTTTCATGCTTAGGCGGATCGTTCTTACGGCACTTCTGGCGGGAACCATGCCGGCCCTGGCGGACGGTGATCATTGCAAACAACTTTATCAGCAGATGCTCACCAAGACCTCAGCAGACCCTGACAGCTGCATCCCAGTCATTCCACCGACCGAAGCATTTGAACAATGCGTGAAACCGTTTGACTACGCTGGCGCGCGGCAGGCGTCGCATGTGGTGATGATCTTGGACGCCTCGGGTTCCATGGCAGGGCAGCTGAACGGCGACAGCAAAATGAACGCGGCTAAGCGTGAGGCTGCCAAGTTCCTGAATGATCTGGCCGCTGACTTGCCGGTGGGGCTGATGGTTTACGGGCATCTGGGCACCAATCAGGAAAGCGGCAAGGCCGAGTCCTGCGCGGGCATAGAAATGATGCGGCCCATCGGGAAAAGCCGACGTGATGTGTCGGACAGCATTCGCGCTTTGCAGCCGACGGGGTGGACCCCGATGGCTGCCTCGCTGGCTTATGCGGAGCAAGAATTTGGCAACCTGCCGCCTGTGAAGGAGGGCGTGGAGTCCGTGCCGGTCGTCTATCTGGTCTCGGACGGGGAGGAGACCTGCGGCGGCGACCCGGTGGCAGCAGCGCGCTCACTGCACGAATCTGGCGTTCAGGCGACAGTGAATGTGATCGGGTTTGACGTGGATGCGGCGACGCGGGCACAGTTGGAGGCGATTTCAGCCGCTGGGGGCGGGCAGTTTTTCCCGGCGAAGGATGCGGCGGCGTTGCGGGCGCATTTGAACGCGGCGTCTGCTGCGGAGCAGTCTCATGTGCGGTTCCAGAAGTGCATTTTTGAAAATGAGAGCCGCGCGAACCGTCCCATCTACAAGGCGCTGCAGGGGTTTGCCCCTTGCATGAACCGCCAGTCCGAGACGAACTTTGCCAAGATCATGCGGGCGCAGCTAAAGGCGCTCGGCCCCGAGGATGACAAGCAATGCGGGCTGGAAATCTCGCTGCGCATTGGGCGGGATCAGGGCGAGATCACCAAACCTTTGCTCAAGCTGTACAACGATCTGTTGGACCAGCAGCAGGCTGCGCGGGCCGCGGCTCGGGAATTGTCTGTCCTGACAGCGCTACCACCTAAGCAGTAGCGTGCCAGATACCGACCACGCCCACGAGGATCAGGCTGAGCGCCCAGACCACGTCGAGGTTGAACCACGTCTTGGACAGGAATTTCAGCCCGAGCCAGTAGTACATGATCGCGGCCAGGACGCCGCCCGCCAGCATCATCGCGGCGGTGTGGGCCGTGGCAACGGTGAAGGCGATGCCAACATTTGAACTCATCAGCGCGTAGGCGGCGGTGTGGCCAGCGTCTAATTCCGCGACGGCGCAGATGCCCAAGTATATCGGTACCAGCATCAGGCCCGCGCCATGGGCGAGTGCCGCAAGGAAAGACCACAGGCCCAGCTTGGCGGGGCTGACGCGGGCCAGGAAGCGCGGGTGGCGGCGGTTGATCAGCAGGTAGATGCCCAGCGCGATAACCAGCAGGCCCGCGCCGATGCGGATTTGTCGCTCGTATTCGACGAGGGTGATCATCACCGAGAAGGGCAACAGGATCGCCGTCATGGCGATGAAGTGCCCGATAGCGAGGGCGGCGAGTGCGCGCAGCAAGGCGGATGGCTTTTGCTCGAACAGCGCGGCGGAGACGGCCAAGGGCCAGCCCATGCCGGGGTTCACGCCGTGATAGATGCCGGAGAAAATGACGGCCCACCAGAGGGCCGCCACCGATGTTACGTCTTCCAAGCCCTAGACGTTTGGGTAGCAGAAGCTGTCTGTGGAACAGTCGCCGCCCTCCAACCGGATCTGGTGGGACCGGTAGCCTTTGGGGAATTCGACGTAGAAGTCTTTGTCGAGATGGAAGCCGTTCTCGTCATTGTTGGCCATGACCATCTGGCCGCCCTCATCGTCGGGGTAGAACTGGTCGTCCCACGTGGAATAGAGCGAGTTGGTCCAGTAGACCCGTTTACCGTCGCGGCTGATCTCCACCATTTGCGGGCCGTAGACAAACGGCTTGCCGTTGGGGTGGTCCGCGCCTTTGGCGATGCCGCCAACTTCAACTTTGCCCGCGAGCACCGGGTTCATTGGGTCGGAGACGTCATACTGGTGCATCTCGCCCAAACCCCAACAGGCGACGTAAAGATATTTGTCATCCAGGCTGAGGTCGATATCGGTGACCAAGGGCGGCACCGCGCCGAAGCCTTGCAGCAACGGCGGCAGGTTTTCGGGGTCTTCGGGCCGCGGGTCGATGGTGATGACCTTCTTGGACTGCCAATTGCCGTCGTCGTCACGCCACCATGTGAAGATCGCGCCTTGCAGGTTGGTCGTGTCGACCACCACGCCGCAGAAACCATAGGATTTGGCGGGGTCATGGGCGGGACGGATTTCCAGCGCCATTTGGTAGTTCTCGCCAAAGTCGATGGTCTGGATGTTCTTGCGCTTGCGCAGGTCCCAGAAGTGGATGGAATGCCCGTATTTGTTGGACAAAAGATCGTCGGGAACCACGCCGTTCTCGAACTGCGGAGGCAGGCCCCATTCAGACGACACCATGTAGTCTTGAGGCAGGTTCCACCAGAAGTCGTAATGTTTGTCCTGCTTGCCGCGGTCCATCTCGTAGCGGCCGATGATGTCAAAGGTTTCGCAATCCATGATGAAGATGCCGGGCGGGCCGTCGGTGCCGTCCTCCCCGCCGCCGCCAAGGGTGGAGACGTAGATGCCCTCGGGGCCGCAATGGATGGTGTGCGGGCGGGAGTAGCCGGTTTTGGCGAAAACCTCCTCCGGCTCGATGGTTTTGTGGATCTTGGCCTTCAGCGGATCTTTGACGTCGATGATGTAGATGCGCGAGGAGCGGATTCCCGGCACGATCAGATAGCGGCGTTCGAGGAATGCGTGGCCCGTCAGCGGCGAAAGGGCGGAAGAGCAAGCATTCCAGCCGAAATGGTGAAATTCGTCGCCTTTGTGGGGGACGATGACCTGATGCACGATCTCGCCATAGGTTTTGGATTTGGGGTTCACATCCACCACCGCGATGCCATCGGATTGCGATCCGTCGGGGCTGAGCATGATGGTGAAGGCGTAGTTTTCGGTCGGGGCCGCCATGGCAAGCTGCGGCGTTGCGTGGAACGTGGGGTCTGGCCTTAGGTTCATGAAAATTCCTCCCAATTGAATCTGTCATATTCAGGTTCGATTGGCGGATGCTGTTTCAAACCCTGTTGGTCTTGGGACGGCTTCTACGCGGCTGTGGCTGCAGTCCGTTTTAAATGTAAGACAATTGAGCGCGAGTCGGATTTCAAAAGCAAGGAAATTCTTCCGTGCGTCCGATATGATTTGGAATATTGTTCTTTCGCAGAGGGTTAGGGGGCGGGCAGGCCCAGTGCTGCGCGACCCTCGGCGGTCTTCATGGAGAAGTCCTGCCCGAGCCACGCATCGCCGCCGGGGCCGCAGAGGTAGGCGAGGCCTTGCGCCACCCATTCCGGTGGGATGTGTACATTGGGGTCCAACTGACTGACCGGATTGATGCCGCTGTCCCTGATTTGCAGCTGCATTTCTGTCGCCACAGTGCCCGGCGATAGGCCCATTATGCGGATGCCGTGATCGGCCATTTCCTTGTGCCCGCATTTTGTCAGGGACAACACGGCGGCCTTGGTGGCGCAATAGTGGCTCCAGCCTTCCAGCGCGCCGGTGGCGGCACCAGATGAGATATTGATGATTGTGCCAGCCCCCTGCTTTTGCATGATCGGCAGCGCTGAGTGGTAGCCGTAATAGACGCCCTTGAGGTTTACATCGACCACATGGGTCCAATCCTCGGGGTCGCTGTCGGTGATGCGGGTGATGGGGTCGATCAGGCCCGCATTGTTGATCAGAACGTCGATGGTGCCATACGTCTCGACCGCAGTATCGACCGCGTTTTTGACGTCGTGATGCCAGGCCACGTCGCACTGCACCGCCGTTGCCTTCCTTCCGGCGTCTGCAATTTCAGCTGCAATTTTCTCAATCGCGTCGGTGCTGCGCGCGGCGAGAACCAAATTTGCGCCAAGCGTCGCGAAATGTCGGGCAGCGGCTTCGCCGATGCCACGACTGGCGCCGGTGATCAGCACGGTTTTGTTGGTCAGGTCGGTCATGGGGGCGGGGTCCTTCGTTAGATCATCAGCGCAAGGTCGGCGCGGGCTTGGTCCATGTTGCGCGTCACTGTGTCGGCATCTGCCGTGGTGGATTGCACGGACACGACTTGCACGTCCTCAATTCCGATGAAGCCTAACAGGAAGCGCAGGTAGGGTTCCAGAAAGTTTGCGGCTTCTTTGGGTTGGCCCTGCAAGTAATCGCCGGACCCGTACCCGCAGACGACAATGGCGCGTTTGGTTTGGGTGAGGCCTTTGAATGCGCCGTCTTCATAGGAAAACGTGTGGCCCATGCGGGTGACCAGATCGATCCAAGCCTTAAGCGCTGCGGGGACGCCGAAATTGTAGAGCGGTGCTGTGATAAGCAGCAGGTCGGCGGAGTGCAATTCGGCGATGAGTTGGTCGGACAGGGCGGTTGCTTCCTTCATCTCGGGCGTTTGATCGTCCGGCGGCGTGAAAAACCCTGCGATGGTGTCTTGCGACAAGTAGGGGATCGAGCCGTCTGGCGTGTTGCGGGTTATCACGGTGCCGGCGGGGTTGGCGGCCAGCCACGCCGCCTGCGCTTGATCGCCTAGGGCCCGGGTGTGAGACCCTTCGACACGGGTGCTGCTGTCAATTCTGAGTAGGGTGGGCATTCGGGTAAACTCCGTCAGTGTTGCGTTGGGCAAGGGATAGCCAAGGCATGTCGTGCAAAAAATGGTGGATACCGCATCGCATTGATGTGATATTCGCACGAATGGAGATTGCATCCCTGATCCTCGCGCGGCAGGTCGCGCAGCTTGGTAGTTTTGCTGCCGTCGCACGGGCGGGGGATGTGGATCCGTCTTCGGTGTCCCGCGCAGTGGCGAGCGTTGAGGCACAGGCTGGGATCAGGCTGTTCAACCGCTCTACCCGCAGCTTGTCCTTGACGGCGGAGGGGGCCGCCTATTTGGAACGCATTGGCCCCGCCTTGGACGAAATTGCGGCGGCGGGGGAGGCCGCGGCGCGGGTGCGCAGCACGCCGAAAGGGTTGGTGCGGCTAACGGCTTCTGTTGCTTTTGGTTGCGAGTGCCTTGTGCCGCTATTGCCGGAACTGAGGGAGGCCCTTCCGGATGTTGAACTGGATTTGGTGTTGACCGACCAGCGGGTTGATTTGGCGGAGCAGGGGATTGATCTAGCGATCAGGTTGGCGGCGTCTCCGCAGGGCGATCTGATAAGCAGCAAGCTGCGCGCGACGCGGTATATGGTCTGCGCCTCGCCTGACTATGTTGCAAGCCATGCGCCGGTGGCGTCGCCTGCCGACCTGCGGGAGCATGCCTGTTTGCGCTACACCTTGCCTGGCCTGAGAGCCGCGTGGTGGTTCAAATCGAAAGACGGGTCGGTGCAAGAAGTACCGGTGCGCGGCCCGATCAGCATTTCGAACCCGTTGGCATTGCGGGCCGCAGTGCGTGAGGGCATGGGGCCGGGGTTGCTGACGGATTGGCTGGTCGCTGACGATCTGGCCAACGGTCGACTGGTGCAGCTGTTGCCGGAATTTCAGGCAACCGCGTCGGAGTTCGAGACCGGCGCATGGCTTTTATACCCCAGCCGATCGCAACTACCGCGCAAGACGCGGGCGGTGATGGACTTTCTGAAAGCGCGGCTGGGACAATCGGCCTCAGGCGGGTTGTGAAACCAGGAGGCTGCCCCTAGGTAAGCCGGAACTCAACGGGGCGAGGTGGATATGGGCGGAATTCTGGATCTTGCGGCGGCGAACCTGCTGTCTCCCATCATCTTAAGCTTTGCACTTGGGGTTGCGGCGGCTTTGGCGCGGTCCGATTTGAATTTTCCCGAAGCCATTGCCAAAGGCATGTCGCTCTATCTGCTGTTTGCCATCGGGTTCAAAGGCGGGGCCAGCGTGGCGGGGCATGGCGTGGACGCGTTGTTGATCGGCTCGCTGATCGCAGGCGTAGTGCTGTCTGGCCTGATTCCGTTCGTGGCCTACGCCCTGCTGCGCGTGATGACCAAGCTGAGCGCGCTGGACGCCGCGGCCGTGGCGGCGCATTACGGTTCCATTTCGATTGTGACCTTTGTCGCGGCGTCGTCCGTTTTGGACGCGCAAGGCATTGGGTCGGAGGGCTATATGGTGGCCGTGGCTGCTGCGATGGAAGCGCCTGCCATTGTGGCCGCCCTGTGGTTGGTGTCGCGGTCCAACCCCGACAGCGGCGGCATGAGCGGCGAGCTGATGCGGGAGATCATGTTGAACGGCTCCATCGTGTTGCTGGTGGGCGCATTCCTGATCGGGGGCATCACCGGCGCTGAAGGCAAAGCTGAGATCGACGCGTTTATCACGGCACCTTTCAAAGGCGTTTTGTGCCTGTTCTTGCTGGATATGGGGCTGGTTGCTGGGCGCGGATTGCGCAACGCCAAGGGCACTGTTTCGGGCATGGTCGTGGCGTTTGGCCTGATCATGCCGTTGGTTGGGGCCACGTTTGGGCTGGTGGCGGGCGCGGTGCTGGGCTTGTCCACTGGCGGCGTCGCGCTGATGATGGTGCTGTCGGCCTCGGCCAGCTACATTGCGGTGCCGGCGGCCATGCGGGTGGCGCTGCCAGAGGCCAATCCGGCCGTCTACCTGACCCTGTCATTGGGGATCACCTTCCCCTTCAATCTGGTCCTGGGCATCCCGCTCTACATTGCCGTCGCCAGCACAGTTATCGGAGGTTAAGCCATGGACATGCATGACGCCAAACGTGTGGAAATCATCATCGAAGCGGTGATGGAGAAACGCCTGACGAGGCTACTGACCGACGAGGGCGTGACCGGGTTTTCGGTGCTGCCCGTCAAGGGCGGGTCTGGCCGGTCGGGGCAATGGTCGCGACAGGGCACTGTGGGGCGCGCGGACGGGATGTCTGCGGTGGTGTGCCTTGTGAAGCCGGAAAGGCTTGATGCGTTGCTGGAGGCTGTGTTGGGCGTCTTGACCCGCCATATCGGCGTGGTGAACGTCACGGACGCCAAAGTGCTGCGGGCGGAGCGGTTCTGAGCTAGACCGCCTTGGCGAGATAGCCTCTGCTGGTGCGCGAGGGCGGGCCGCTTGGGAACGCATAATCCGTTTCCAGCTGCCAGCCGGCTTGATCCAGCATGTTTTCCACCTGGTCCGCGCGGTAGGCGCGGTGACGCCATTGCAGCCAGATGATGGCATTGCACCAATGGGGCTTGGAGACAGACAGCCACAGCCGCGCGTCCGGCGCGACCAGCGCCCGCATCTGGCGCAGCATCTGGACGGGGTCGGCGGCGTGTTCCAGCACGTGGGCGGCCATCAGGCAGTGATAGCTTTGGTCCGGCGCGTGATCCTGCAGCGTTTGCGCGCGGGTTTGCGCGACGACCCCACGCTTGGCCAATGCGCGGGCCCCATGGGTCAGCATTTCAGCCGAAGGGTCGAGCAAGGTGACCTGCTGGTCGGGACCGTGAATGGCGATCCACGCTTCCGCAAAGGCGGCGGTGCCACAGCCGATATCGAGGACGCGGGTGCCGGAAGGCGCGCGGAAATTTTGAGACGAGAGTAGGCCGAGATAGGCGTCGTAATAGCCAAGCAGGCGCATCTTGTCGGCCCACCGGCTGGCGGCGATGTCGTATTTGGTGGCGAGCGTATCTGGATTGGCCGTCGTCATAGCGCGACTATGCCACAGCGGCGCAGAGGCAGGAAGCGGGCATTGGTGAGCGCCGGGCTGGAAGAATTGAGCGTGCCTGCGGCCCGCGCGTGATGCCCCTCGCCTGCGGCTTGGGGTGATTGGGGCTTCGCCCCATCGTCGCTGCGCTCCTCCCCCCAGCATATTTCTGGCAAAAAGAAGCTTGGCCCGGGGTGAGACAGGTTGGGGCTGGACATGTCAGCGGGCGATGACGTTGTTGATCAGGTAGTCTGCGCTTTGGCGCATGGCCAGTGATTGCAGCGGGCCGAAATACCAAGACGGGTCGAGATGGCTCTCGTAGCGCAGGGTGAGGGTGACGCGGGTGGTGCCGTTGTCTTGCTCATGAAAATGCACCTCGGTGCCGTCGATATCCATATAGCCCGCGAGGTAGCTGGTGTTTTTGGTGACCGTGGTGTGGATGTAGTCGGGGCGAACCTCGTCGAGGTGCAGATGCATCTGGCCCCGTTTGGCCAGCGTGAAGAACCAGCGTTTGTAAATGAAGTCGAGGCTGTGGGTGTCGCCCGCGTTGAGGCTGCCCGCGTTGACCTGCACGGGCAGCGGGAAGACCGACAGTAACCAGGTGCGGTCGTTGTTGAAGGTGATGGGCTTGGCCATATTTGCCTGCAGCTCGGCGGCGGTTGCGGGCAGCTCCCGGGTGACCGATACGGTTTGAAAGCGCGGCAGCGAGGTGGCGGCGGTGAGCCCTTCGATGGAGAGCAGCGCCACAAGCGCGGGGATCGCATAGGCCTTCATCTGCGAATTGCGCGTGCGGGCGTTTTGCCGGATTTCCATGAACACATAGGCCAGCAATGCGCCCAACAGGTAGATCGGGATCATGAAGAGCACGCAGATGAACCCCTCCATCAGCAGGGCGGAGGAGGCGAGCATAACGATCATCGCGCTGCGGACATGGCGCAGCACATGTCCGGCGACCGTGTCATCGCTGCGGGGGGCAGTGAACTGGTGGAGCAGGATGGAGATCACAAATGGGATCGCCAGATAAACCACCACCGAGTCGCCATAGCGGCTTTCCAGCATAGCTTTCATCGTGAGCGTTGCCGCCCCGATGATGAACATCAGCCGTGCGTAGAAAGGCGTGCCGTTGAAGAGCCATGTTTTGAAGCGCTTGTGCATGGCTGCAAGTTAATGTGCGCTGGTGCGAGGAGGGAAGTGCGCAATATGCCTCGCCATTGCGCGGCAGGAGGCGTATCGGTGAAGACATGATCGGAGACAGCATCAGACAAATGCCGCTTGCGGAGGCCCGCAAGCTGCCATTTCACCGTCAGCCGGTGTTCTTGTTGTTCTTGATGGCCTTTGCCATGCCGATCGCCTTTGCGACCTGGTCGGCGCTGCTGAACAACTTCGTCGTGGAGGCCGCCAGCTTCACCGGCGTCGAGATCGGCTGGCTGCACACGGTGCGTGAAATCCCAGGCTTTTTGGCGGTGACGGTGATCTTTGTGATCATCTTCGTGCGCGAGCAGGTTTTGGGGCTGGTGTCGCTGGTGCTTTTGGGCGGGGCCTCGGCCCTGACGGCGTATTTCCCGAGCGTGGGCGGTATCATGATGCTGACCCTGATCTCTTCCATCGGGTATCACTATTACGAGACGGTGAACCAGTCGCTGCAGCTGCAGTGGATAGAGATCGAAAAGGCCCCGCAGGTTTTGGGTTGGCTGACGGCGGCGGGCTCTTTTGCGTCCCTCATCGCCTACGGGGCGCTGGTGCTGACATGGAAGGCGTTCGATCTGAGCTACGCTTTTGTCTACATGGCGTCTGGCGGCATTACGGTCGCGATTGCGGTCTTCGCATTTTTCTACTTCCCGCAGTTTGAGGCCCCGAACCCGCAAATCAAGAAGATGGTGCTGCGGCGGCGGTATTGGCTGTATTACGCGCTGCAATTCGTTTCAGGCGCGCGGCGCCAGATTTTTCTGGTTTTTGCCGCCTTCATGATGGTCGAACATTTCGGGTTCGAAGTGCATGAGGTCACCTCGCTGTTTTTGATCAATTATGTCGCCAACATGGTGTTGGCCCCGCTGATCGGCAAAGCTATCCACCGCTACGGTGAGCGCAACATGCTTGTGGTGGAATATACCGGCTTGAGCCTGGTGTTTCTTGCCTATGGCGGGATTTACTATTTCGGCTGGGGCGTCGCCGTTGGCGCGGCGCTATACGTGTTGAACCATCTGTTTTTCTCGATGGCCTTCGCGATCAAGACCTATTTCCAGAAGATTGCGGATCCCGCCGATATTGCGCCGACGGCGGCCGTGGCCTTCACCATCAACCATATTGCTGCAGTGTTTCTGCCGGCGCTTTTGGGGTATTTGTGGATTGTCAGCGAAATCGGCGTGTTTGTGTTGGCGGCGGGCATGGCGGTGACCTCGCTGGTTTTGTCGATGCTGATCCCGCGCCACCCCACGCCAGGGCGTGAGACCATATTTGCCCGCGGACGCGCCGCCCCGGCGGAGTAGCAATTGGGGCTGCATGCCCTATATCTGAGAGACAGACTTCAGGAGACCGAGATGTTTGGATTTGCCCGCAAGAAAGCTGAAATGGTGACCCCTGCCACTGCCTTGCAGGGGCGCGGCGCCGCAATCCCCACCGCCGAGACGCATTTTGTGAACGGCCGGCCTTTGTCGCTGGACGTGCCCAAGGGCATGGAAGAGGCGATGTTTGGTATGGGCTGCTTTTGGGGCGTGGAGCGGATGTTCTGGGGGATTGAGGGCGTCTATTCCACCATGGTGGGCTACGCGGGGGGATTTACCCCGAATGCGACATATCAGGAAGTATGCACCGGCCAGACCGGCCATAACGAGGTGGTGCGAGTGGTGTATGACCCCGCAGTTGTTTCCTTTGAGGCGCTGTTGCAGGTGTTCTGGGAAGGGCATGACCCGACCCAAGGCATGCGGCAGGGCAATGATATGGGTACGCAGTACCGCTCGGGCATCTATGCCTATACCGAGGCGCAAAAGGCGGCGGCGTTGCAGAGCAAGGCCGTGTTTGCGCCGCGGCTGGAGGGCGCAGGGTTCGGCGAGATCACCACGGAGATTGTCGATGCGCCGGAGTTCTTCTTTGCCGAAGATTACCACCAGCAATATCTGGCAAAGAACCCCGCGGGTTATTGCGGGATTGGTGGCACGGGGGTGACCTGCCCAATTGGCACCGGGGCTTAACCGAGGCCTAAATGAGCGGCTTGCGCCGCGCGTGATGGTTTATGGGGGCTTTGCCCCCCGCTGCGCTCCCCCCAAGGTATTTTTGAAACAATGATGGTGTTGACCGGACGCAGCGCGGGGCATAGGGCTGCGGCTGAATTTGCTGCTGCGAGGACGCCATGCCGACATTCACCGCGTTGACCACATTGATGGGTGAAAGCCCGGCCCAAGCCTTGGGTGAAGCTCTGGAGGCGTTGGAACCAGCCCCCACCGGCGTCGGCGTGTTCGAGGTAGAGGACGGATCGGGCTATTGGGAAGTGGGTGGCTACTTTCTGGACGCCCCCAACGAAATTGCCCTGGCGATTTTGGCGGCGGCGCATGGGGCAAAGGACTTTGTTGTGTCCGAAGTGCCGGATCAGGATTGGGTCGCGCATGTGCGCCGGGAGTTACCCCCTGTGGAGGCCGGACGGTTTTTTGTCTACGGCAGTCATGACGCCGACAAGGTGCCGCAAGACCGGATTTCACTGCTGATCGAAGCGGCCATGGCCTTTGGGACCGGGCATCATGGGACCACACAAGGCTGCCTGCTGGCATTGGAAGACTACATCGCCGAGGGCGGTGTGGCGCAAAATTGCGCGGATATCGGTTGCGGCACCGCCGTTTTGGCCATGGCTGCGGCTCGTGTCTGGGGCAACAACGTCATCGCAAGCGATATTGACGCGGTCGCCGTGGACGTTGCCGAGGCCAACCTTCGGGCCAACGGGATGGAAGGGCAGGTGTCTTGCGTCGAAGCCATGGGCTTTGAGCATGATGTGCTTAAATCGGCCGCGCCGTTTGATCTGATCTTTGCCAACATATTGAAGCCGCCGCTACTCGCATTGGCCGGCGATATGGCGCAATACACGGCCAAAGGGGGTACGATTATACTCTCTGGGCTGCTGGTCGAGCAGGGCGACGAGGTGCAAGCCGCCTACGAGGCTGTTGGCTTCCAACTGTCGCAAAGACGCGACATTGGCGAATGGACTGCGTTAAGATTAACGCGAAATTAGGAAATTCGTTAGGATTTCAGCAGGTTTTTGCCTATACGTCAGCTGAAGTGCATAGAAAAAGCACGAGGCAGACCATTGGCTGACGTCAACAAAGACAGATTTAACCAGCGCCTTGACGCGTTGAAACAAAAGGGAAATCCGCAAAAACGCGTTGAAAAACGCGTGCGCGACGATGGCCTGATTGTGGATGTCGTTAAGACTGATCTCAAAAAGCGCAGCCTTCTCCCCGTGAAAAGCTTTGCAATCGCGGCCTTTTTGTTTGTGGCGTTCAAAGGCTTCGTGTTGGCCGAGCTTGGTGAGTCAGAATACCTTAACCGCGTCGACACATTGAAAAAAGGCGGGGCCGTTCAGGTTTCAGCGGCCTTCTTGCTCGATGCCGACCCTGCAACGCGCGCCATTGCAGGCGCGATCGGCAAGGTCATGCGATAAGCCGAACGGTTTGGTTGGACATAAAAAAAGCCACGCAAATCGCTGCGTGGCTTTTCTGATTTCAGCTGGGGTCAGCTTACATGTTGGCAATGTCGCCGCGGCTCAGCCCGATATCTTCCAGCTCGCGTGCTGTCAGGGTCGACAGGGCTTTGCGGGTCATACGGCGATCATTCCATGCCATAACGGCACCAGCGATGCGGGTGAACAGAGTGGTCGGGTTGAAACGAGCGCCTTCGGTCAGCGCGCGGGAGGTTTCGAAAACAGCCATTGAAGTCGTCCTTTTCATCTTTGATTAGGTTTTAAGCGTTCTGCTTTGATAACTGGCATCTAGGAGTGTTCTGCATTTTGGACAATGTTGATTTCTGCATTGCCCCTATGCACTCTGCGCATAGATGGAGGCCCGCATAAGTTACTGTTAATTAACATTAAATTTGCATCAATTATGCGCGCTACTGGGCAAGGGTGTCATTTCTGCATTGCTCATGCTGCGTCGCAGCAGAAAAGCGACATCGGCAGTGTCGTAATTGGATTGAGCCGCATTTTCTTGGCAAATGTTCGCGTTTCGTGCTACTCGAACGTTAACGAAGAAAAATCACAGGGCAGGGCAGGATGCGCGTAATCGGAATTGACCCCGGGCTTCGCAACATGGGGTGGGGCGTCATTGACGTTACGGGCTCGCGCGTGACCCATGTTGCCAACGGCGTTTGCAAATCACTCGGCACGGACCTGGCGACCAGATTGCTAAGCTTACATGACCAGCTGACCGATGTTGTGCGGGTGCATGCCCCTGAAATGGCGGCAGTTGAGCAGACATTCGTGAACCGCGACGGCGCGGGTACTCTGAAACTGGGTCAGGCACGCGGGATTGCAATGCTGGTGCCCGCCCGGGCAGGATTGCCCGTGGGGGAATACGCCCCGAACGCAGTCAAGAAAACCGTGGTGGGCGTGGGGCACGCCGACAAGAAGCAGGTGGATCACATGGTGCGAATGCAGCTTCCCGGTGTCGAGATTGCTGGGCCTGACGCGGCGGACGCATTGGCAATCGCGCTGTGCCACGCGTGGCACGGACGCACCGCAGACCGGTTGCAACAAGCCTTGCAAAGGGCCGGCGCATGATCGGGAAACTCACAGGCCGGCTGGAACACCGCGCCGCTGACCACGTGATGATTGATGTCGGCGGCATCGGATACCTGGTCTACTGTTCCGACCGGACCATGGCCGCGCTACCGCCGGTTGGCGAGGCCGTGGCACTCTACACGGACCTGCTGGTTCGGGAGGACCTGCTGCAGCTTTTCGGCTTCACGACCATGATCGAGAAGGAGTGGCACCGGCTGCTGATGTCGGTGCAGGGCATCGGCGCAAAGGCCGCTATGGCCATCATGGGAACACTGGGCGCAGACGGCGTGTCGCGGGCCATCTCCTTGGGGGATTGGAATGCGATCAAAGCCGCCAAGGGCGTTGGGCCGAAAACAGCGCAGAAGGTCGTGATTGAATTGAAGGACAAAGCGCCGGGGATCATGGCGATGGGCGGTACGGTGGCGCAGGCCACAGGCGACGTCGAAGCGCAGGTGATTGAGCCGGTCGCAGGCGCGTCAGGGGCCGCACAGGCGGAGGCTTTGTCAGCTCTGGTGAATTTGGGATACGCGCATGGTGATGCTGCAAGCGCGGTTGCGCAGGTCTCGGGTGATGCAGAAGACACAACAGACCTGATCCGGGCCGCGTTGAAGTTGCTGGCCCCGAAAGATTGATACGGGCATATAGGCTGTGATGAGCGAACCAGACCCGACATTGCGCCCTGAGCGGCGGCCAGAGGATGCGGACCGCGCGCTGCGGCCCCAGGGATTGGACGAATTCATTGGCCAGGCGGAGGCGCGGGCCAATCTGCGGGTGTTCATTGAAAGCGCCAAACAGCGCGGCGAGGCAATGGACCACACGCTGTTTCATGGGCCGCCCGGTCTTGGGAAGACGACCCTGGCCCAGATCATGGCACGGGAGCTGGGGGTCAACTTTCGGATGACGTCGGGGCCGGTGCTGGCCAAGGCGGGCGATCTGGCCGCGATCCTGACCAATCTCGAAGCGCGCGACGTGTTGTTTATCGATGAAATTCACCGGCTTAACCCTGTGGTTGAGGAAGTGCTCTATCCCGCGTTGGAAGATTTTGAGCTGGATCTGGTGATCGGCGAGGGACCTGCCGCGCGCACAGTTCGCATCGAATTACAGCCATTTACGCTTGTGGGCGCAACCACGCGGCTCGGGCTATTGACGACCCCATTGCGCGACCGGTTCGGTATCCCGACGCGCCTGCAATTCTACACGACGGATGAGCTGCACGAGATCGTCCGGCGCGGCGCTAGGCTGTTGGGGATCACCACGCAAGATGACGGCGCGCGTGAGATCGCGAAGCGCGCGCGGGGGACCCCTCGGATTGCAGGGCGGTTATTGCGGCGCGTGGTGGACTTTGCGCTGGTGGAAGGCGACGGGACGATCACGCGAGAACTTGCGGACAATGCGTTGACGCGGTTGGGTGTCGACCACCTGGGGCTGGACGGCGCGGACCGGCGGTACCTGACACTTATTGCGGAGAATTATCAGGGCGGCCCCGTCGGGATCGAAACGCTTTCAGCGGCGCTGAGCGAAAGCCGCGACGCGCTGGAAGAGGTGATCGAGCCCTATTTGCTGCAACAAGGATTGATCCAACGCACCCCGCGCGGCAGGATGCTTGCGTCGAAGGCATGGACCCATCTTGGATTGGCCGCGCCAAAAGGACAGAACGACTTATTTGAGGAATAACAAGTGTTTAGAAGAGCGATTTTGCTGGCAATCGCCCTTGCTGGGCCCGTCTGGGCGGATTACGCCGCTGGCAACTTCTCTCAGGCGCAGACGCGGTTTGGGGCCTTGCAGATTGTCGGCGACATCGGCTCACAACGGGTTCTGTTCAACGGCTCAGACCTTGGGATCACCAACCACGCGTACCACATCGAAGGCGTGTGGGCGGTGGAAGGCGGATCGCAGGACTGGGCGGTCTTATTCTCGCGCCATGGCGGCAACATGTGTGGCGGCGGCAATTACTTGGCCATCATGCTGACCAATGGATCAGCAACACGGACGGACGAGTTCGGGACGTGCCGTGGGCGTGCGATTGATGTGCGGGTGACCCCTGACATGTTGGAGCTGGACGTCTCGGACCCAGCGCCGCGTGTATCGCATCAGACGTTTCGATTTGATGGGGCTCAGCTGACCCAAACAGCCGTGGCGCAGGCGGCTGCGCCTGCTGCCGGTTTGGGTGCGGATATCACGCGCTGGTTGCAACAACACCCGCAAGCGCTGACACAAGATCCGTCAGAGCAGGCGCGGTTTGCGCGGATCATGACGCCTGCGCAGATGGACGACATGAACCGGCGGATGTCTGGCCCCGGCGTGACGGAACAGCTCGGGGATTGGATCGTTGGCCGGGCGTGTCAGGCGCATCAATGCAACGCGGCGGCGGCGGCCTGGGCGTTGCGGATGACGGATGGCGCTGTGTTTGCAGTGTTTTACAACGGTGACAATGTGGCCGAAGTTTTGTACGGCGATCAACACCTTAGCGGACCGGTAGTTGCACAGCTGCTTGCTGGACGTTAGAGCGATCTGCGAATTTTCAACACACTGGACCTGCTGATGACAACCGAAGTCGCACCGTTTTTCACCCGCTCTGACGGAAGCTATCTGTTCGCCCGCTGGGGCCGTCCGATCGCGCCGGTGGCGTTTGGGGTGGAGGATGAAACCGTTTCGGTTTTGAAGGGCGCGATCGAGGCGGTGTGCCAGTTGGCGGGCCATGAGATGACGGAAACGGACCCCGAACTGGGGGCCAATTTCATGGTCTTCTTCATCCGTGACTGGTCGGAGCTGACGGATACGCCAAAGCTTGATCAGCTGATCCCGGAGCTGGCGGCATTGGTTGGGCGGTTGGAAAAAGCCGATGCAAATCAATACCGTATCTTCCGCTTTGACCCTGATGGCGGCATCAAGGCCTGCTTCGCTTTTCTGAAAATGGACGCGGTGATGTCGGACATTCCGGCGGACACATTGTGCTTGGGGCAGGTGGTTCAGTCTATTGTGTTATGGTCGGATGAGGCGTTCCTGAACGCCTCCCCCTTGGCGCTGACGGGCAATGATGTGGCGGTTCTGAGACCGGATGTGGCGGGGATTATCAGGGCGGGGTATGACCCGATTTTGCCGGTCATGGCGGATGATCCAAGCCACGCTTTGCGGCTTCAGGCACGGATGACGGTTCAGCAGAACTGAGCACGTCGGACGGGGACTTGCTGAGTTTTGTGACATTTTGGGGCAAAAGTTTTGCGGCCCCAACCCAAATTGTACAAAACAGCAGCGCACATTTCCTTGGGTAATCTGGCCGGCCAACACTTTTACGCACGTTGTTTTGGCGGCCCTTTGTCGTTAACCCAACCGAAATGGTTCGGGCTTTGCCGAAATATGGTGAACGACACGAGAGCCCCGCAAATTTTTTTGACGGCCTGTTCGGATCGCGACGCGGACCAAAGCAACCTTTTCGCCGCGGCTTCGCGACAGACTGCGATCAGTTTCGGGGGCTAAATCCGAGAAGCTTGCTTACGTCGCAAAGAGCGCAAACGGGATGCGCGCCCGATCTGCGGCCGTTGTCACAAGGTTATCGACGGCGACGCGAAAATGCGACGAAGTGGTGCGGCCATTCCATCCCGAAGCGTCTTCGCAAATTGCCGTATGCTTACCCCCGATCCGTAAGAAGCCGGAGGCCAGCTAGGCCAAAAAACGTGCCAAGTGCGCCTTGAATGACCCGGCGCGCCCGCCCGTAGATGCGAACCATTGTGGGGGTCGAGAACGCCAAAGCATAGAGGAGGTGAATCACCACGGACAGAATGAAGGTGCCACCGACAATCGCTCCTGCAACCCAAAGCGGCGCCCCCGGCGCAAGACCGAGCGAGATAATGGCGATCCAGGCCAGCGCCGCTTTCGGGTTGGTCATTTGGATAATGTACCCCCGCCTTGCATGGCCCCAGGTGGTGCGCCGACCGCCGGCCAGCTCATTTGCATCGATATCGTGCGCTGACGCCGCAGAACGAAACGACTTATAGGCAAGCCACAACAAGTAGAGACCGCCAAACACTTTGATTGCGAAAATGGCAGAAGCGTAGGTCGCAAGCAGGGCAGAAAGACCAATAGCGGTCAGCATGGCCCAAGTAAGCGTACCCGTCGCCACGCCCATTGCCAGCGCCATACCGCAGCGACGATTCACGGCCATCGAGGTCCCGATCACCGCGAGGACGTTCGGACCGGGGCTTGCGATAGCCATCAAAAATGCACCGTAAGACAGCACAATCCCAGCCAAGTACGGAGACATATTTTCCACGAATGAACCCTCGCTTTGAAATTGGAATGTTCACACTATGTTCCGGGCGGCATGTTTTCACAAGCGTTTGTTCTGTGGTCGGATGGCAGTCATTCACGAATTGTGCGGCATTGGGTACTTTTGGGCTCAAACCGGACATGCGTGGGTGCAGCGGCGCCCTTTGGTGTCCAGATGGAAGCTTTGCGGGACTTTGCTGCCGTTGAACATGTTCACCGAAATTCTTGAACGACCGTAATTTGACCAACGATAGCGTCATTGAAAGCAATCATCTCTTCTGCCGGTATCCAGTACTCCAAATGCGCACGACCGCCGGCCTCCTGTACGTCGTATGCGTCCAGATATGATTTGAGCACTTCAAAGCGAGTGACAAAGCCAGAACCGCTTGCTTTCACGTTCCAATCTCGAGCGATTTTGATCGCATATTCCTCAGTCAAGACGGGATAGAAAATCGGTTGTTCGGGCAGGCGCGGTGGAAATTCCCGCATGTTGGACTGCTCAATCAAGACAAGCTCTTCTGGTCCAATAGGTCGCCAGAGAGTTACGGTTTCAGGTTCTTTGCTCATTTCAAACGATAAGCATGGCAAGCTCTCAACTTCAAGCTACGGGGTACACTTTGGGCTCATAGCTGACATCTGACGGTTTTGGTTGGTTGGCCGCTGTCGGCCCGAAGCGAACATGAGCATTCAACACCCGGAACAGGAAGCGGTCATTCTCGGTATCACCAAATTTGGTGACGCGCAGGCGCGCGCGACCTTCTAGGCTCTTGAGCGTACTGCCGATGTTGCGATGCGCTGGAGGGAGCAAAGTTCTTATATGAGCCGAGTTTGGGCCGAGTGCTTTCAACCAAGCCGATGGCGAGTTGCGGGCAGGGTCAGTTGGGCGACTGCGGGAAGACTTTGCACGCCATTTGAGAGAAGCCGAAGGCGGCACGCGCGATGTGGGCATCGAATACCAAGTTTCAAATCAAGGAGGAAAACGGAATGAAACTGAGACTGTTTAGTGCAGCACTTGGGCTGGCGCTTTTGGCGGGATGCGCAAGCTATGAATCATTTAAGCGATTTTCCAGCAACTACACCTACGAGGGCAAGACCTACGCCGTGTACACGGCCACCAAAACCGTAGGAGGACGAACAGGAACGGTCTTTCTTTTGGGCGAAGAGATCGGGCCCGATGGCAAACCGGTGAAAACCGCAAGGGTCCTGACCGATGCCCGCGATGCCTTCGTTGAATGCACCAGCCCTTCAATCCGCACCTGCGAGGAAACCTTTGGCGCAGTTCTGCTTCGGTTCGCGAGCGGAATGCCTGCGCGCGACGAAGGAGGCATGGGTTACTAGGCCCGCCCGCAGCCTACCCGGTTTGGAGCCTACGCGTGCCCGCCAAATGGCCGCTTTGCGGAGATTGCGGTCATTCAACGTTCTGCCCGAAACTTGCGTGACAGCGCGTTTGCGTGTCTTCCAACCACTTCTTTCGGACTTCAGGCGAGCTTCCATTCACCGGACGGAAAATCAGTCGTTTGTAGTGCTCTACGCCGCAGTTGGGCAAAACGCACCGACCCCAAATCAATTCAAGTGGATCGCCAAGATCATTGGCCTCTCGTTCGGCGTCCGTGTCTGATGTATTGACGATTAGTGCATGCTTCATCGCCAGCAACCCTTCGGGCAATCCGTCGGCGGTTTCCAAGCGGTAGGCAACCCCGGGAACCAGGATGCGGTCCATCCATCCAGCCAAAATCGCGGGTGGCTTGCCCCACCAGTTGGGATGCACAACGAGCAATCCTTGGGCTTTTCCAACACCTTCACGATGTCGTTTCAGCACTGGATCAGCGGCGCGCGCAAGTGTCGCTTCAAACGTATCGCCGATGGTGTAGGCCTCGTCCGGTGTAAGGCACGGGTCAAAACCTTCGGCATAGAGATCATGATGTTCGACAGTATGGCCTGCGGTTGCCAAAGCCGATTGCGCCGCATCAGAAATTGCATGGCAAAAGCTGTTCGAGCGCGGATGAGCAACGATAGAAAAGATGTGCATAGAAGGGTTCCTTTGTAAGCGATTGCGCCGCGAACAAGTGAGAAACACTCTCGGTTGCACGTCCAAGTGTCAGAGGTTCGAGACTACCACGCGAGGAATTCCTGGCAACTCGAGCAAGTAGCTTTGTGCGGCAATCAGCCCTTGCTATTCGTCCGAGGCTTCGCTGCCAAACAAGCGATACCAGCGTGTACCGTCGAAAATCGCGGCGTCCTGATAGCCGCAGACCAAAAACCAGCCATGCCCGGATGCGAGATGCGTATGAAAAACAGGGCGGTTTTTGTCCTGCGGGAAAGCGCGCGGGTGCCACCCGACATCGCCCAGCTCGACAGTGCTGGTTGCATTGAGCCCCCAAAGCGCGCCGTTGAACCATGCAATCTTTTTGGGCGCATGTGGGCCGGCATGTTTGGCCTCAACCACGGGGGCCCAACCGGATGTCGCGTCGCCTACCACAAGATCGCCATCACGGCCTGCAATGAAGACGCGGCCATCCGGGGCTTGCGCCATGCCAATGGGATGAAACGGAGCGAACATGTCGCGGTTCATCACAGCGTCAGGCATCACTTGTTTGATCAGGTTCTGGCCATCCCATAGATGCACCCCCTTGGGACCCGCGAGGTAAATGAGGTCTTGAGATTGGCCAACCATGTACCAAAAGCGGGGGTTGTCGAGGCTATGACCCAACCGGTGCAACGTTTCCCATGCACCGGTTTCCGTGCGCCTGCTCAGGCGCGCATCACCGCCGCCGGAATAGTACGCGCCATCAATGTAGGCCAGCGCCCTCGTTGAACCGCGCGCGCCGAAGATGTTGTCGGGCTCAAGGCCGCTTTCGCCTTTCGCATAGCCAAACTTCGCCACATGGCCCGCACCGCTGACAAAAAGCGCTTCTTTTGCGGCGCCTGCGATTTGGCCGCCAACAACTTTGGGCGAGTCGAAGGGGGAATAGGTCATATACCCCCACTCGCCCGTGGTCATGTTGAAACTCAACAACCGCCCGGGTGTGATTTGGTTTTCCGCCTCGGGATGGTCGGGGCTGACGCTACAGGCAAAGGCAAGCGTTTCGAAATCCACAATGGCCGCGTCTTGTATCCAGAAACCCACCATTTGCTTTGGCATGCTCATGATCAAGTCCTTTGTTTGCCGTTTGAGGCCGCTTTGAAGGCTTCTCATTTTCTGCGGGATCGTGAAACCAAGAGATAACATCTCTTTCATCGTCATCGCTGGGGACAATACCTTATCTGCGCTTCCGCAAAAGCTGCCAATCAATCGGAGTGCAGCACCCGTTGAAGAGGGCTCAAACCGGTCGTGCGGCAGTGCAGCGGCGCTCTTTGGTGTCCAGATGTGAGCTACGCGGGACAAAGCAGCCGCGAGAGAGAGGAGACAAGGCCTGTCTACGAGCCCGAGTAGTTAGGTATCCGACGTGCGATCCAGGCGTCCAAACCTTCGTTGATGTCTTTCGTGCCAGCCATTCGACCGAATTGCTCAGCTTCTATCTCAAGGCCCTCCGTGATGGATGCATTAATGCCCCGCGTCACGGATGTAATGATGCGCGCCGCCGCAAGGGGAGAATGACGCAGGATACGTTCGGCCAACTCGAATGTAGCAGGCATCAGGCGGTCGTGCGGGACGACCCGATTTACCAGGCCGAGCTCATAGGCGCGATCCGGGCTAAACTCGTCGCCGGTCAGCAGAAGCTCCAGCGCCCTTTTCCTTCCTGCCAATCTCGGGAGTCGCTGCGTTCCGCCGAAGGTAGGCGGAATGCCGATGTTGATTTCCGGCTTGGAGAACCTCGCCTTGTCCGAAGTGACGGCGAGGTGGACAGCTTCCGTGATTTCGCAGCCACCACCGAAGGCGATCCCGTTGACTGCGGCGATGATTGGCTTGGTGAACGCCTCCAGTCGTCTTGTCACGGCCTGGCCACGACGCACGAACGCCTTGATGGCGACATCAGGGCCCATTTTCACAGTTTCCGAGAATTCATGAATATCACCACCGGCTGAAAACGCGCGGTCGCCAGCACCGGTCAGGATAACCAGGCGCAACCTGGGATCGTCTTCAATCTGATCCAACAACGAGAGAATTCGGTCATTTGCTTCGTAATTCAGCGCGTTCAGTTTCTCGGGCCGGTTCAGAGTGAGAACTGCAATAGCGCCCTCTCGCTTCATCAATACTGTAGTGCTCATCAGTGTCGCTCCATACTTGTATTGACCGGAGCATCTGAGGCGTTCAGGTTTATGTAAACTCACTGGGCGGTATACATGGCGAAACCCTCGACCGAAACCACACAAGAAAAGATCCTGACGGCTGCAAATAAGTTGTTCTATGCGGAAGGTATCCGCGCCGTGAGCGTAGACGCCATTGCAGAAAAAGCTGGGCTGACGAAGCGGACGCTTTATTACCACTTCAAAAGCAAGGACGACCTGATCAAGGGCTATCTTGTTTCGCGGGATCAGCCCAACCTCCTGGCCTTCGCCAATTGGTACAATGAGGCAGAGGGATCAGCCGCTGATCGGACGGCGGCTATTTTTCGACATGTCGCGCAGAACGCCCGGCACCCAAAATGGAAAGGATGCGGATTTCTGCGGACCGTGGCGGAATTGGCCAATATGCCGGGCCATCCTGCCGTGGCTGTTGGCGCGGCACACAAGAAAAAATTCGAGGCCTGGCTGTCGGAGCGCTATGCAGATGCAGGAATTGAGGAGGCCAGTGCGGTTGCGAGATCAGTTGCGTTGCTGATGGATGGAGCATTTTCCGCAATGCTCACCTTTCGCGATCCACAATATGCCGACGACGCTGGAAAGGCAGCATCGTCCCTCGTCGCATTGGCGAGTACGGAGCCCAAGAACAGCCAAGACGTGCACCGCAGCGCCGGTCACTAATGGCTCAAACCGGTCGTGCGGCAGTGCAGGCGTTCTTTGGTGTCCGGATGTGAGCTACGCGAGACAAAGCTGGCGTTCGCACGCAGTGTTTGCGGCCGCTCGTCAGGCGATAGTTTGACCGAAGGTCAGTTTGTTGCCGTCCGGGTCTCTGAAGCCAATCTCCCGCATTCCCCAAGTCTGATTTACCGGCGTCTTGCCGCCGTCTGGTACGGAAAGCTTTATCCCGTTCTCGACAAACCGCTCACACAGTTCATCAACGTTTTCGACCCGGACATAAATGGAGGCGCCGAACGCACCGTCTTCTCTACGGTGGCTGCTCAGATGGAGGATATCGCCGTCTCGTGAAACCGCCGCATATCGCGAACCGAACTGCTGCGGATCAGGGTCGGGGGCCACCACCAATTCAAAGTCCAAAACTTTAGTATAGAACTCCACAGAAACGGCGACATCCCGGCAGTCCAAAAACGGTTCTATCGGCACCTAGTCGATCCTTTTTGATTCTGTTGGGCCACAGAATACACGATTTTTTGGTCTCAAGAGATCTCTGTGTCCAGGTGGCAGATGTGCGGGACTTTCCTGACTTTGGCCGCGTTCGCGCCAATGACCGCTTAAAGCACTTCGTGATGGGCGCAAAAAATATTTGTGGAGTGAAGCGCGCGTAATGGGATCAATCATTTCCAGCGATTAACTTCCAATTTGGGCGTTCGCGTGAGAAAGACGTGAAGAAGCGAACGCGCCTGAACGGCGGCTCGAGACACTCAATGGGGATTTTGATGACTGCAGCTAAACCTATTGCCGGCGCGAAAGTTGAAGAAATGAGTTTCGCGGTTGTTGGGAGTTCTGAGCGTCTCTCGATTGGTCAGCCAAAGGATCGTTGGACAATGCTGTTTGTTTATCGTGGCAAACATTGTCCGCGGTGCAAGCGTTTCCTGAACAAGCTGAACGATGCGCTGCCTGCGTGGAAGGACGTTCTGGATGTTGTCGTTGCGTCGGCAGACTCCAAAGAAAAAGCGGTGACGGATCAGGAAGAATTCGGTTGGGATTTTGATCTTTGTTATGGGATGACAGAAACACAGATGCGGTCGCTTGGTCTGTATGTCTCAACCCCACTTTCCGACGCGGAAACCACAGGCCTGTTTGCAGAGCCAGGTGCATTCGGCATCCGACCCGATGGAACATTAATGCTGGTTGATATCTCAAACGGGCCCGCTGCGCGGCCAGATCTCGACGAGCTCTTGGATGGTATGAAGTTCAATATCGACAATAACCGTCCAGAGCGTGGAACAGCCTAAGCGCTACTGTTTCCTGCGAAACATCTATTCAAAATATTTGGGGTGCGTCTTGTGGACGAAGTCAATTGTCTCATCAAGGCGAGAGAGGTGTTTTCTGATTGAATCCTGCGCTTGCTTCAGGTTGCCGGACGCCATCCCTTTGGCGATGTCACGGTGATCCGCCAGGATCGACTCGGCTTCACTGTCTTTTTCGAGACTAAGCAGACAAAGCCGGTCGACCTTTTGCTTGCACTCCAACATCACTTCGAATGCCAGAGGATTGCCACCAAGGACGTAGATCAACTTGTGAAAGTCATAGTCTAGCGCGTGGAAAGCCGGCAAATCGCCATCGCGTAGGGCCTTCTCTTGCAGCGCAAGGTTCTCAGCCAGTTGCTCTTCGCGCGATGCATCCCAAATCTTGACCGCCCGGTATACGACCTCCAGCTCAACCGCCATCCGAACCAACCTTGCAAGCGCCACCCGCTCCATCGAAAAGCCGCGTACTTCGGTGGCTTTTTGCGGGCGGATGACAAGGAGGTCTTCGTTGCCAAGTTTGGTGAAAGCGTTGCGGACCGGTTGACGAGAAACGCCAAAACGGCGGGCGACTTCTGTCTCCGAAAGCTTTGTCCCGGGCAGAATTTCGAGCGAAACGATCTCGTCGTGCAGCTTTTCGTAGACAGCATCTGAGGTCGTTCGTCTTGTAAGGTCTTCCACGTTCTGATGCCTTTGCTCTCTCACAGGGAGCGGGAATTCCGCGCCATAACTACTGTTAACGTGTTGAAGTCATAACTGATTTTCATTCAGACTCAACTGTTACAAACTCCGGTTATCTTGCGGATCATCAAAGGGCCTGGCAGTTGGCCTGTCAAGGAAACAGGGATCCTAGTACCCTGCTGTTGACATAACTTGGATACTAGTCTCCTTATTGAGGCAGCAGTGATTCCGGCTCTGGGAGGACGTTGACGCTTGTTGCTCGCACCGTCCTTCAAATTTGCCGTCCAGATCCTGCCCAAAACAATCGGGAGGAGACCCCATGACTTTCACGAAATCACTTTTTGCGGCTGCAACCGCCGTCGCTCTTGTTGCCACTTCGGCGTCCGCTGACAGCTGGCGCGCCTGGAACATCCACAACGACGGCCACCCAAACACGGCCGCCATGGACAAGTTTGCTGAGCTGGTGGATACGGCCACCGGCGGCGAAATCACGGTCGATGTCTTCCACGGCGGGGTGCTTGGCTCACAGCCAGACGCTTTGGAGCAAGTGCGCATCGGTGCCATCGAAATCGGCAATTTCAATCTTGGGCCCATCGGTCCAATGGTGAAAGAAGCCAATCTTGTATCGCTGCCTTTCATCTTCAAAAGCATTCCACACATGTTCCGCGTTCTTGACGGTGAAGCGGGCGACATCATGGGTGCCGCGATGGGTGAAGCCGGTGTTCTGCCGCTTGCTTGGTTTGATGCCGGTGCACGGTCTTTCTACGCCCAAAAGGCAATCAATACCCCGGCTGACGTAGAAGGTCTGAAGATCCGCGTGATGAACAACGACCTTTACACTGCGATGATTTCCGAGATGGGCGGCAACCCGTCCCCGATGGCCTTCTCTGAAGTCCAGCAGGCATTGAAGACAGGTGTTGTTGACGGCGCGGAAAACAACTTCCCCTCGTTCAAAAACGTTGGCCACTACGAAGTGACAACACACTATTCATTGTCCGAGCACCTGATCATTCCAGAGTGCATTTGCGTGAACACCGCAAAGTTCAACGCGCTGTCTGCAGAAATGCAAGAAGCCGTTCGCGGCGCTGCTGAAGAAGCTGCCTTGTTTCAACGTGAGCAGTGGGCAATTGGCTCCGAACAGGCGCGCAAGGACGTCGAAGCGGCTGGCATCAAGGTGAACGAGATCGCTGACAAGGGACCGTTCCAGTCCGCAATGGACAAGGTCTATTCTGACTATCTGGCTGCCAATCCGGACATGACGAAACTCGTCGAGATCGCCCGCGCGACCGAATAAGGTAACGTCATAAACGAGCAATGAGCGCCCGGCTCCACCACTGGATGCCGGGCGTTTTTCTTCAGAGGGGCCTCATGCAACAACCAGAAACACGACCCGCATTCTTGCGGTACATGGACGCGCTGCTCGACCTGCTGGCGCGGATCTGCGTCTTGCTGGCAGGGGTCGCGATTGTGGTCATGACTGCGATTTTTGCTTGGCTGGTGTTTGGCAGATACGTCCTGAACGACACGCCAACCTGGGTCGAGCAGGTCTCGTTGCTGTTGGTTATGGTCATCGCCTTTCTGGGCGCAGCAGCCGGCGTTCACAATCACACGCATCTGTCCGTTGTGGTGTTCCGCAACATTGTTCCCCCCAGGGTGCGCACGGTCTTTGTCGTGATCTCTGACCTCCTGCTGGCGGGCTTTGGAGGCATGATGTTTTGGTACGGGATTGAGTTGACCAAATTCAAATGGAACGCGCTGATCCCGCTTATCCAATGGTCAGAGGGCCTGCGCTCGCTGCCTATGACGATCAGCGGCGTTTTGGTGTTCCTCTTTGCCACCGGCCACCTTATCCGCCTGTTTTTCGGGCACGATCAGCGCCAAGACAACATAGATCAGGGTTAGCACATGGGACTAATGGTTCTTCTCGGGCTTTTCGCTCTTTGCGTCATCATCGGCACGCCTGTGGCTTATGCGCTGGGGATCGCGGCACTTGGGGCCTTTGCCTATGAGGGCCTCCCATTGTTTGTCGGATTTCAGCGGATCGTATCGGGCATCAACGTGTTTTCCCTGATGGCCATTCCGTTCTTCATCTTTGCCGGGGAATTGATGTTTCACGGCGGCATTGCCATTCGGCTGGTGCGGTTTGCTCAGGCCGCTGTGGGCGCCGTGCGTGGCGGCCTTGGCATCGTCAATGTGTTTTCCTCCATGCTGTTTGGTGGCATTTCCGGATCGGCCATTGCTGATATCTCCGCGCTCGGGTCGATCTTGATCCCGGTGATGAAGGACAAGGGTTATGACGCGGACTATGCCGTTAACGTGACAGTGACGTCCTCAATTGCCGGTATCATCATCCCGCCCAGCCACAACATGATCATTTTCGCGCTGGCCACTGGTGGCGCTGTTTCGATCTCGAAACTGTTCCTCGCAGGTGTTGTTCCCGGTGTGCTGATGTGCTGCTGCCTGGCGATCGCGGCCTACGTTGTCGCCGTGAAACGCGGCTACCAAGCAGAGCAATTCCCCGGATGGACCGCCCTCGCCATTGCCTTTGTCGGTTCGATCCCAGGACTGTTGACGGCCGTTATTATCGTGGGCGGTGTCCTTTCGGGAGTGTTCACAGTAACAGAATCTGGTGCGTTTGGGGCGATGTATGCCTTTATCGTTACGCTCGTGGTCTATCGCAGCCTGTCTTGGGAGGCGTTCAAAACAGCTGTGATTTCTTCGGTACGCACAACGTCGATGGTCATGATCCTGATCGCCTGCGCAGGTGCATTTGCCTATATGCTGACTTTCAATCGCGTGCCGACGAAAACGGTCGAGTTCCTGCTTGGCATAACAGAAAACCCAATCCTGATCCTGCTGATGATCAATGCGGTGTTGCTGCTGTTGGGAATGATCATGGACATGGCGGCGCTGATCCTGATCTGCACACCGATCTTCCTGCCGGTGATGAACATGCTGGGCATTGACCCGCTGCAGTTTGGCATGATCCTTTTGGTAAATTTGGGGTTGGGCCTGTGCACGCCGCCCGTCGGGACATGCCTGTTTGTGGGATGTGCGGTGGGCAAACTGCCGATGGAGAAAGCAGTCAGAACCATCTGGCCGTTCTATTTGGCGATATTTGCAGCCCTCATGTTGATAACCTTTGTGCCCGCGATTTCGTTGACACTGCCAAATCTGATCATCGGCCCATGATGCGCAGAAAGCTATCGCCATGCTGAGCATCCGACGGTTGGACATCAGCGACGCCACGACCCTGATCGCAGGCGCGCGCGCAAAGGCCCAAGACATCGGCGTGCCCATGTGCATCGCTGTCACGGATGAAAGCGGTAACCTGATTGCATTTGAGCGCATGGATGGGGCCAAGATCACAAGCATAAATCTGGCCGTCGACAAGGCCTACACAGCAACCGGGATCCAGAAAAGCACGCGTGCCTTGGGCGAGGTCAATCAACCTGGGATGCCTGCGCACGGGATCGCCTCCGCTTTGGGGGGGCGAATGGTTGCGGTCGGTGGCGGCGTGCCGGTGCTGAGCGGCAAAGATGTGGTGGGAGGCGTTGGCGTCAGTTCCGGCTCGCCCGCGCAAGACCACGAAGTCGCGCAAGCCGGGGCCGCGGCTTTTTGCGAGACCCCATCGTGAGGAATTCTAGGAGAGAGATATGAAACATCCCGTTATTGGTTTTATCGGTCTTGGTTTGATGGGCGGCAATATGGCTGAGTGTCTGCAAGACAATGGCTATGACCTGGTGGTCATGGGCCGTAACAAGCAAGCGGTCGCAGCCGCGACGGCGCGCGGCGCCAAAGAGGTTTCCTCAGCCAAAGAGCTGGCTGAAGCCAGTGACATCGTAATGCTCTGCGTGACCACCTCCGAGGTGGTGGAGAGCTTGATCTATGGCGATGACGGGATTTTGGCGGGAATCCGAGAGGGGGCCATAGTAATTGATTTCGGCACATCGATCCCTGAATCCACTCGCAAGATTGGCGCAGATCTGGCCACCAAGGGCGCTGGCATGATCGACGCGCCTTTGGGACGCACACCGGCGCACGCCAAAGACGGTTTGCTCAATATCATGGCCTCGGGCGACGAAAATATCTTTGAAGAGGTCAAGCCGGTGCTGGAGGTGCTGGGTGAAAACGTGTTCTACCTCGGTGCCCTTGGGGCGGGGCATGTGACCAAGCTGATCAACAATTTCATGGGCATGACAACGGTCTGCACCATGAGCCAGGCTTTTGCCGTGGCAGAGCGCGCCGGCGTTGATGGGCAACAGCTGTTTGACATCATGTCGGCCGGTCCTTCCAACTCTCCATTCATGCAGTTTTGCAAGAAATACGCGGTGGACGGTGTCAGCGACCTGGGTTTTTCCATCGCAAATGCCAGCAAGGACATCGGCTATTTTGTCGAGATGATGCAGCATATGGACATGCGCGCTGAAATTGCAGAAGGCACTGCGTCCAACCTGCGGGCTGCTTTGGATGCCGGCATGGGCGACGGGAACGTGCCAGAGATATTTGATCTATTCTTGAAGAAACACGCCTAGCGACCCCGCGTTCAACTGATGCTGCGGTCGCAGCCCGCATTGCCGACATTCGGTGAACCGGCACGGTTTCATTATGGGCAAGGTCCCAATCGCGGGACAAAATTGCCGTTGAAATTCGCGAAGCTCATGGTTGTCTTGGGATGGTGTCTCAACCTTAGTTCTTCATCCAGCCCAGGCATACTCCAACTGCAACGCCACTAATTTCGCAGTTTGCAGTCCGTACCGGCGTGAAATTTGTTGTAGCGCAAACGCCAGGGCATCTGCTGGCAAACCGTCGAAAGCAGGAACTTTTTTCAATTCAGATCCCTTGCTGAACGGGAGGTCAGGCACAATTCGTAAGCCACCAAAAGACGTAACCACATCTGAACCCATATCGGCAAAAGTTGATATCGAAGATCGATAGGTGCGCGACCAGGCATCTGCGATAAATGCCAATTCCAGCTCGTCTGTTTCGCCATCAATCCGGAGGCCAAACTGCTCGTGCCCAGAGATAAAATTGGACGCTAGACGTAGAACGTTTTGTGCCTTGAGTTGGAAGCCTGCGCTGTTGTGCTCTTGCCCAAAACCCCCAAGCCCCAGCTTGGCTGCCGCTTGTTCCGCGCGAGGTCTGCCCAAGATCGCTTCGACCAGCGTCAGTGCGAACGGCAAGGACGCCGACACCCCGGTCGTGGTCGCCACCCCCCGATCCGCCAAGTACCGGTTGTTAAGTTGCAAAGTGGTTGTAGGGCTGATGCGGGTCAGCCTGTTTCTGTCATACCAATGTGTCGTTGCATGCCGGTTAGCCAGAAGGCCCGCATGCGCAAGCACCAGTGCGCCCGAGCATATGCCCGCAACAATTGCGCCGCCCTCGCTTTGCCGCTGCAACCAATCGGCAGCAACCCGGTTCTTTGGATTGTGAAACGCCGGGACAAGAACGTAATCCGCGCCTTCCTCATGCAATTCACCAAATTTTTCAATCGTCATGTCAGGTCGAATTTTCAATGCAGGCATCAATTTGGCGTCACCGGCCCGCGTACTGACAATTACGACGTCTGCGGCACCCGATCGCTTCAAAACACTCCAAGGCACGATCAAGTCTGTCGTTTCGCTCCCATAATTGTCGGCAAGAATCGCAACCAGCGGCCGTTTTCGTTTTGGCGGACGCAGCGCCTTGATGGTGTCAGATCTGGTCAAAATACTATCCCCAGATACGCGCCCTTTTGCCAAGTGAGGCTCATCCGACGTACACGACAATACAGATGCGACGCCGGCCATACCCGCACCCACCATGAATATGCGTCTGTTCATTTCTCGCCCTTTCCCGCGTTGCGGTCAGATGTTAGGAGACGGGCATGATTGGCGTAAATGACATAACATCCGCGAAACCGGCCAAACCGCGTCGAGTGGTCATTGTCGTTTATGACGGCGCGAATTCTTTGGATGTCGCTGGGCCGGGCAATGTCTTTACCCGCGCGAACGAATTGGTGCCCCGCTCATACGACCTCGTTTATGCCGGTGTCGGAGAGCAACCGGTGCACGCGGAATGCGGGCTGCAGATTTCCGGCCTGACCCCGCTCGAAAACATTTGCGATCAGATAGATACGATAATTGTGTCGGGTGGATCGCAAGACGGTCTGATTGGCCTGAGCCACGCCGGGACTTTGATACAATGGCTGCAAGACCGAAGACCTACGACACGGCGCATCGGGAGCATTTGCACCGGAGCGTTCGTTCTTGCCGCGTCCGGTCTGATAGATGGCAGGCGCGCGGTGTCCCATTGGGCGTCTTGTGATCTCTTGAAGACGCTATTCCCAAAGGTCGCGATTGAGCCTGATGCGTTGTTCATCAATGACAACGATGTCTTTTCTAGCGCCGGGGTTGCTGCAGGAATTGATCTTGCACTGGCATTGGTCGAAGATGATCTGGGGCACGATATCGCGTTGCAGGTCGCAAAATCACTTGTGCTATTTCTCAGGCGCTCTGGCGGGCAATCACAGTTCAGCAATACGCTGAAAGCGCAGCAGGCTGATGGCGGACCCTTTGCCAAATTACTGGTCTGGATTGCCGAAAATCTGACCCACGACCTATCAAACTCAAAGCTCGCCGAGCGAACAAACATGTCTGAGCGGACGTTTTCTCGAAGGTTCCGCGAGAGCCTTGGCTGCACGCCAGCAACCTATGTGCGATCCGTCCGAGTCGAGGCGGCCAAACATCTTTTGACCAGTACAGAGTTGTCATCGAAAACGATCGCGTTTCAGGCCGGGTTCAGGTCGTTGGATGCATTTGAGGCTGCCATCAAAAACGCCGTCGGCAAATCTCCATTGGCATTTCGGGAGGTTTTCGGAAAGCGCTGACCGGGCCGAACTTGGACATATAAGCAGCAGTTGCACTGCAATGCGGCAGCGGTCGGCAAAGGCTCAAACCGGACATGCGGCTTCCTCTGAGCGGCTTGGAGCGCCGAATGGTGGCATTGCGGGACGGAGCCGCCATTGACCCGTTGTCTCTTGGTCGCTACCAGAATGACCATGATTGCTTGAGCCTCTCCCACACAACCATCCTTTGGTTTTGAATTCGCGTCCACATTTGAGGCGCGCAATATGCTCATGCAAAAAGAGAACTCATGATTAGTTACATCACTATCGGGTCAAATGACCTCGCTGCTTCGGCGGTATTTTTCGATTCACTGTTCGGTGCAGTCGATGGAACTCGAGCGTATAGTCTCGACAAAATGATCGGCTATAGCTTTGGCCCTGAAAACCCAATGATCATAGTGACTTGCCCTTTCGATGGAGAGGCTGCAACTCACGGGAACGGCACAATGATCGCACTTGCAGCGAAGGATCGCGCTCACGTTGATGCGGTTCATGCCTTAGCACTGCAAATTGGTGCAACGGACGAGGGCACTCCTGGTCGGCGGGGAAAGAATTTCTATGGTGGCTACTTCCGCGACCTTGATGGAAACAAATTCAATATTTGTCTAACTTCGTAGCCAATTTGGCGGTGCCGGGAGATCATTTTTCTGACCATGCATTATGGTCTCCCAGCGTCACATCGGGCTCTCAACAGCCGTTAAAGGCGGTGCCGCATCGTGTGATGTTCCAAAGCCGTCAACGTCGGGTTGTCTTGAGTGAGGGCATGGCGGATCGGCAGATCAGTTATGGAACCACCAAAAATATCTGCCATCCGCGCGCTTCGCCCCGAATGCATCAAAGGGTGCATTTTTGGGCAGAAGCGACCACTAAGATCCAGGGGCGCGCTTCTGTTCTTCAAAGCAAAACCAAAAACCTGCCCGCTTTGAAATATCGAAAGGCACGCGAGCTTCGGTTGGTCTTGAGGCTGCTGCCTGCGGGACGCACTCAATGCGGTCCGTCAAACCGGTCATTCACTGCAACCGCGATAGCGCAGCCCAAAGAAGCGAGTTGTTACAAAACAAACATTCAGCATTCACAATAGTTTCAATTCCCGCGTTTACCCGATGCTCCAGTCAGACCCATTTCCGGGTGCCAGCAGGAGTATGAAATGTCTCAAATCAACTATGATGACTTGTCTTTCGATGATGAAGACGAGATGAAATTCCCCCGCGCGGACGTGCAAGGCTTTGACCGTGTGGTCGAGCAGGCAGTCTCGCGGCGTGGCTTTTTAGGCGGCGCGCTTGCCTTTGGATCTGGTGCTGCGGTCATGGGAACAGGTTTGTTGAACGGAACCTCCGCAGTCGCACAACAGACCTCTCGCTTTGCGTTTGAACAGCTCGCGCCACAGATAGACGGTACGGTCCATGTGCCCGCAGGCTACAATTGGGACGTATTGGTCCGCTGGGGAGATCCGCTGTTCAACGACGCGCCCGCGTTTGACCCTGTTGCCGGCATCCCGACGGTCGGCTCCGACCGTGTATTTGGCGAAAACACGGACGGGATGGAGCTGTTCCACCAGCGCGGGACCGAGCTGCTGGTCGTGAACTCAGAATACGTCAACGCGAAGATCAACCTGCCTGCCGAACAGGAAGGGCAACCGGCCTCAGCCGACGACGTCGTACGTTTGCAGAACTTCCAGGGTGTCACCGTGATGGAAGTTGCCGAAGGCGAAAACGGTTGGGACGTTGTTGTCGACAGCCCCTACAACCGCCGCATCCACCATCGGACCCCGATGGTTTTTGACGGTCCGGCGGCGGGCCATGACCTTCTGAAAACTGCCGCTGATCCGGCTGGCACGCAGTCCCTTGGTACATTCAACAACTGTGGTTCTGGTCGGACACCCTGGGGCACCTACTTGACCTGCGAAGAGAACTTCAACGGCTATTTTGGAACCACCGAGGAAGTGTCGCTTGGCGACGTTCACGCCGACGGCTTCAAACGCTACGGCGTGTCGACGAAAGTCGATCCGGGTCGGTACAATTACCACAGCTTCGACCCACGCTTCGACATTTCCAAGACCCCGAACGAACCACATCGCGCCGGATACATTGTGGAAGTCGACCCGTGGAACCCGGATACGACGCCGATCAAACACACCGCCCTTGGTCGGTTCAAGCACGAAAACGCAGCCTATGCGCTCGCCCAAAACGGACAGGTTGTTGTCTACATGGGCGATGATGAACGCGGCGAATATATGTACAAGTGGTTAAGCCGCGACGTGTACGTGCCGGGCGGCGACACCTCAACGCTGCTCAGCGAAGGACAGCTTTTCGTTGCCAAGTTCAATGATGACGGGACCGGCACCTGGTTGGCCCTGACGCCAGAAGACACGGGCATGTCCGAAGCCGAGATTGCCGTCTTTACCCGCATGGCTGGAACGGCGGTCAGCGCGACCACAATGGACCGGCCGGAATGGATCGCCGTCAATCCCACCGCTGTTGAGGCCTATTGCTGCCTGACCAACAACTCGCGGCGCGGCGCACTTGATGACGATGGCAACATCCGCACCAATGCCGCCGGAGAGCCGATGGTGCCAAACGCACCAAACCCGCGGGAAGTGAACCGCTATGGGCAAATTGTCCGTTGGCGGCCGCACAATAGCGACCACGCGGCATCGACATTCGATTGGGACCTCTACGTGATGGCCGGTAATCCAGAGGTCTACACCGACGGCCTTTACGCCGGGACGGCAAACATCAACGCCGGCAACATGTTCAATTCTCCCGACGGGATGCAATTCGACAGCACAGGTCTGCTTTGGATCCAGACCGATGGCGATGACGATAACGAAGGCGACTTCCTCGGCATGGGGAACAACCAGATGCTGGCCGGCGATCCGGCAACAGGCGAAATCCGCCGCTTCCTGACCGGGCCAAACGGATCTGAAGTGACAGGTCTGACTTGGTCTGCGGACCGCCGCACGATGTTCGTCGGCATTCAGCACCCAGGAGCACCATTCCCGGACGGTGAAGGGACGCTCCCGCGGTCGTCAATCGTTACTGTGAAACGTGCCGACAACGCATTGGTTGGCTAAACTTAGCATGCCCCAGGCGATCTGCGCCTGGGGCTTTGCTTGCGATGCTCCACGACCACAAAGGTCGGATATGTGCCCTTGCAAAAAACGCGACCCTTCGCGGCAGATACCCAGCTGTCGAAAAGCTATAGGCCTTACCCAAGGGCAGCAGTGTCCGCTTCAGTTGCTACGCATTACACCGTGCTAGAAGCAGAATTTGGCTGATTTGGGCCCGGCGCAGGAATTTTGGGGACCTCAGATCAATCCTGGAACCGGTCAGGCCAGCCCCCGTTTCATGAACACACCCGCAACAAAGACTACCATTCTTCGGGTGCTGTCAGGCCCTTTGACAGGCGGGCATCTTCGATAGCCGAAGGACATCAGCCGTTGATTGCTGACGCTTCCAGCGGATCAAGAGCATTGCCTCACCCACAATGCCATTGCTGACCAGCGTCTCTGGCAGATCTTGCAATGCGCAAGTCAGCCTCACCTGACCGCTGCGCTGCGCCTTGGCCACGACGTCGACATGAAACGCCGCGTCGGGGTGATTTGCCTTTAGATGGGCTACGATCCGCGGGGCCGCGCCAACCGCCATATAAAGCGCAACGCAGGTGCCCGGTCGAATATTGCTGATGGGAGCGGGTAGGGCGTAGCCGTCCTGTCGGTGCCCTGTGGTCAGCACCAGCGTGTCGATCTTGCCCCGTTCCGTCAGGCTTTCGCCAAGGCTGGCCGCTGCGGCGCAGGCGGCGGTGACGCCGGGAACGATCTCGAAGGGGATGTTGTTGGCCTTCAGTGCGTCGACTTCTTCCGCACAGCGCCCGAACACGCCGGGATCGCCGCATTTGAGGCGCACCACCCGCCGCCCGTTTCTTGCGGCGGTTACGAGTGTTTGCGTGATCTTTTCCTGTGGCCAGCTGTGACATCCCGGCGCCTTGCCCACATAGATCCGTTCCGCGTCCCGTCGGGCGAGTTCTAGCACCTCGGCGTCAAGCAAGCGGTCGTAGTAGATGACATCTGCCTCTTGCAGGCGTTGCACACCCCGCATGGTCAGAAGATCTTTCGCGCCTGGCCCCGCTCCGACGAGGCTGACGCTGCCGCCCTTGGTAGTTCTGAACTCCCCTGTCTCAATGGCGGATTTGATCAGTTTGGCGGCCTGACGCTCAGCACCGTTGGTGAAGGTTTGGCGGGGTCTGCCGTTGAAAACCCAGCGCCAAAGATCACGGCGCGCACGCGGGTTCAGCCGAGCCGCAGCCGCACCGCGCATTCGCCCTGCCAAAGCAGCAAGATCGCCCAGCCGCGGCTCCAAAATGCCTTCGACCTTGGTCTTTATCTGACGCGCCAACACAGGCGCCGTGCCTTCCGTGCCAATAGCGACCACAACCGGATCGCGATCAACAATTGACGGCGTGATCGCATCACACAGCTGCGGTTGGTCAACCACATTAACAAGCGCCCCTGCCTCTTTGGCCAGCGCGTGCAGCGCCATGTCGAGGCCAGGGCAGCCCGTCGCGATGAAACTCAGCGCACTTTCGGCAAAGCTGTCAGGGGTGACGGGTCCCTTATGATGTGTGATGCGCCCTTCGGCGGCCAGCCCAGAGAGTTCCGGGTCCAACACGGGCGCCCAAACGGAAATTTCGGCGTCAGTCTTCAGGATGAGCCGAGCCTTCTGCGCAGCTTGCTCCCCGCCACCCATAATGACAACGCGGCGACCCGCCATTTGAAGAAACATTGGAAACGTCTTCATGCTGTGAGACCTCTTTGGTTGTGACGGCTATCCCAAAGCGCCTCCGCCATGTTTTGAGCGGCGAGCAGGCTTGGCGCGGCTTTGAGGGTCCAAAGCCCAATGGCCGCAGTGCCGGTAATTGTCGCTTTGGCAAAACTGTCCTGAATGCCGCCATGCCATAGGCCTCGGATATCGACCGTGCGGCTGACCTCGTGCAGCCTGCGGGTCTCGCTCAGGATGGGAGCTGCGGTCTTTTGGATATGTGCGCCGTTTCTTAGGCCAAAAACCCTAACCTCTTTGGCGGGGTTGCGCTCAAACTCACCACCGCCGCCTTTGATGATGCTCATGTCCTGCTGTCCCAACATCTCAGCCGCTTGCGCTTGCAGGCCACGGTAGGAAGGGTGGAACACCCCCTGAACCGTCGCGGGAGCCTGCGATGGGTTCCACATCCGCAAAACCGTGTTGAAACAGGATCGCAGCCCAAAGGTGTCGCGCAGGTTCAACAAGGAAAAGGCTTCGGGGCTTATGGTCTCCAGCGCGGTATAGGTCACGCGAGGGCCCGCCAGATCAAGAGCCGCGCGCAGAGACGCAGCACCGGATTGGTGCGAATTCCAGCCGTGCATGGAAACACTATAGCCTGCATTGCTGACCAATCGCGCCGCCAGCAAAAACAGCGGGGCGCCCCGGCTGCGTCCGGCGGCATAGCATGGCCAATCCAGATCAGCGGAGGGCAATTTGCCCTGCACTTGGATACGCAACGCGGCGGTGAAGCCCGCGATTTCCTGTGGCTCTTCGCCCCGCAACCGCAAGACCATGAGCAGCGCGCCGACGGCTTCGGGCGCTGCATGTCCCGCCAAAATCAATTGCATTGCCTCTTGCGCTTCCGCCATGCTCAACGCGCGGGATCGGCCCTTGCCACGCGCGACGATTTGCACGTAGGGCGCGAGGCTCATTCCGCGGCCATCGGTAGCTTGGCCTCCGCCAAGAGTGACCTCAGTTCCGGTTTGCACGATCCGCAATTGGTGCCGGCGTAGGTCACCGCACCCAGAGCTTCGAGACTTCCCGCGCCTTGCGAAATAGCGCCTAACAAGGTGTTCCGCCCCACGTTGAAACAGGCGCAAACCGTGGCCCCGGCATCCGGCATGTCCGCAGGCGGACGCCCGGCCAGCGCTGCGGAGGCTGCAATATCCGTGCCAATCATGCCAATGACTGCCGACCGTGACACGACCACTGGGCTTGGCGACGCAAAAAACAGCGCGGATATCAGGCCACCTTCAGTAAATGCGAGCCGCACGGTGCCTGTGGCCAAATCAGTGTGCAACGACGCGGTACCTTCCGCCACGCCCGACAAAGCCCTAACCTCTGCTTCCCAATCAGAAGGCCTCCTGTCGCCCGCCATCTCTACCTGCCAGCCGGTCTGGGTGCGCGCAACGGCCGCATAAGTGGTTTGCGGCGCGGGTGCCGCGGCGCACGCCAGAAAGCCAAACCATTTCGGTCTGTGCACCTGCGCCGTCACCGGCCCCGACTTTAGCGCCGGTTGGCCGGATACCGGGTCAGTCACCGGAGCAGTCACGCAATTGACCAGCCCTGAAGAACTGCGCTGACGCGTCCAATGCATCGGCGCAAAAAGTTGCCCAGGCGCCGCCCGCGGCGTGATCAGCGCGCGCAGGATCGTAAGGCCATAGAGGCTTTCAACCGCGATCAGATCGCCAGGTTTTGCGCCGATGGCCGCGGCGTCGTCCGGGTGAATTTCAACATATGGTTCCGCCAAATGCGCCCCAAGCCGCGCAGATTTCCCACTACGGGTCATCGTATGCCACTGGTCGCGATTGCGCCCGGTGTTGAGCGAAAACCGCGTCTGCGTCAGCGCGGGCGCCGCGACCGGGATCATGCGCGCCTTGCCATCAGGGTGAAAAAACTGGCCGTCTGCAAAGAAGCGGCGGTTGTTGGCGGGCCATTGCGTGGGGATCAATTCCACATAGTCCTTATCGGCAAAAATGCTGAGATCAAGGTCGCGTGGGAACTGCGACGTGGCGGCATCAAGCGCCACATATTCTGCGAATATTTCAGCGGGTTTTTGATAGGCGAATGCGGCCCCAAACCCCATCCGTGTGGCCACGTCACTGACTATTTTCCAATCAGGCCGCGCGGCACCCGGTGCCGGCAAAAAGGCCCGCTGTCGTGAGATGCGGCGTTCCGAATTGGTGACTGTGCCGTCCTTCTCTCCCCAACCGGTGGCAGGCAACAGGACATGCGCCAGATTGTTTGTGTCGGTCTTCTCCATAATGTCGGAAGTGACAACGAAAGGCACCTTGGAAATAGCCGCCGCAACACCGTCTGCGTCCGGCAGCGAGACGGCGGGGTTGGTCGACATCACCCAAAGCGCCTTGATGCGGCCTTTGGCGCAGGCGTCAAACAAGTCGACCGCCTTTAGGCCTGGTTGCGTACAGATCGTGGGGCTTTGCCAGAACCCTTGTACTGCGTCTCGGTGGGCTGGGTCGCCCAGCTCAAGATGGTTTGCGAGCATGTTCGCGAGACCGCCCACCTCGCGACCGCCCATCGCGTTGGGTTGGCCCGTGACCGAGAACGGCCCGCAGCCCGGCGTGCCAATTCGACCTGTGGCGAGGTGGCAATTCAGGATCGCATTGACCTTGTCAGTGCCGCAGCGCGATTGATTGACGCCTTGCGAATAGACGGTAACGACCTTCTGCGTTCCGGCCCAAAGCGCATAGAACTCGGCCAGTTCCAACGAGGTGAGGCCGCTGGCAGCAGCCACGCTTGCCTTGGCGGCCTGCACCGTTTCTTCCATGCCGTTGACGTGGTTTGCGACAAATTCTTGGTGCAACGCCCCAACATCTGCCAGATGCGCCAGCAAGCCGTTGAACAAGGCGATGTCCCCATCCGGCGCGACTTGAAGATGCGTGTCAGCTAAATCCGTCGTCGCCGTGCGGCGCGGGTCGACATTGACCACGCGCATATTCGGGCGCGCCTCCTTCGCCGCCGCGATGCGTTGATACAGCACGGGATGACACCATGCGAGGTTGGAGCCGACCAGCACGATCAGGTCAGCCTTTTCGAGGTCCTCGTAGGTTCCCGGGACCGTGTCCGTGCCAAAGGCTCGTTTGTGCCCCGCCACTGAAGAGGCCATGCAGAGCCGCGAGTTTGTATCTATGTTGGCCGAACCGATGAAGCCTTTCATCAGCTTGTTGGCAACGTAATAGTCCTCCGTCAGCAGCTGGCCAGAGGCGTAGAATGCGACGCCGTCAGGTCCATATTCCGCGATTGCTTCGCTGAATTTTCGAGCGACCAAATCAAGCGCTGTGTCCCAATCGGTTGCCTGACCACCTACTTTCGGGTGCAACAACCGACCATCGAGATCAATTGTCTCCCCCAAAGCCGCGCCTTTGGAACAGAGCCGTCCGAAATTTGCGGGGTGATCCGGATCACCTTTGATTGTCCCATCGGCCCCAGCCAGAACCCCGCAGCCGACACCGCAATAGGGGCAGGTTGTGCGGGTCAGGCTCATGCCGCTGTCCGCGCGCGCAAAAAGGAGCGTTCGAGCAGGATGCGCCCTTGTTCAACCCGCGCAGGATATGTCGTGACCTGGCCCTCGTCATTGCCTTGGGCCTTACCAGTTTCCAAGGAAATCACCCAATTGTGCAGCGGGCAGGTCACGGACTTGCCGTGCACAATCCCTTCGGCCAACGGTCCAGCCTTGTGCGGGCATGCGTTGTCGAGAGCAAAAACCTCGTCATCTGCAGTGCGGAACACTGCAACGCACCCCAACGCCGTTTTCACCATCCGCGCGCCCCGTTTTGGGATGTCTTCCAGCGTGGCAATATCGATCCAGTCGCTCATTCCGCGGCCTCCAGCGCTAGATGTGCCAAAGGTTTGTAGCTTTGCGCTTTTTCGCGCGCATGCTCGGCCCAAGGGTCTTTTCGGTAGATGGATTGACTCAGCTCAAAGCGGGCGACCAGCGGGTCTCGCTCTGTTTCCACCCGCTCTTTGATCCAGTCGAGGCCAGTTTTGTGCATCCATTTATAGATGCGATCCAGATACTTGGCGTTTTCCCGGTAGAGCTGTGTGACCGCTTTGATTACATTGATGGCCTCTTCTTCCGTCGCCACCTGCACCAGCAATTCCGTCTCGCGCACATCCATGCCCGCGGCGCCGCCGATGCTGATCTGATAGCCGCTGTCGACACAGATCACGCCAATGTCCTTGCAGGTCGCCTCCGCGCAATTGCGCGGGCAGCCAGAGACCGCGAGCTTTAGTTTGTGAGGCGTCCAAGAGCCCCATAGCTCTTTTTCCAGCTTGATGCCGAGCCCGGTGCTGTCTTGCGTCCCGAACCGGCAATGATCGGTGCCCACACAGGTCTTCACCGTGCGCAGCCCCTTGGAATAGGCGTGGCCAGAGACCATGCCTGCCGCGTTCAGATCGGCCCAGATATCCGGCAGGTCCTCGCCTTTGACGCCCAGCAAGTCGATGCGCTGTCCGCCCGTCACTTTAACCGTCGGCACCATGTATTTGTCGGCGGCGTCGGCAATGGCACGTAGCTCGTCGGGGGTGGTGATCCCGCCCCACATGCGCGGCACCACGGAAAATGTGCCGTCCTTCTGGATGTTGGCGTGCTTGCGCTCGTTGATGAACCGGCTTTGCGGGTCGTCCTGATACTCCATCGGCCAATCGGCCAGCAGGTAAAAGTTCAACGCGGGCCGGCACACGTGGCACCCGCAGGAGGTCTTCCACCCGCATTCCTGCCACACCGCCGGCATCGAGGTCAGGCGTTGCGACTTGATCATGCGCCGCACGTCCTCATGGGTCATGTCGGTGCAGCCGCAGATGCTGGCTGCCGCAGGCACCACAAACGCATCGCCCAAAGTGACGGCCAAAACCTGCTCCACCAACCCGGTGCAGGTCCCACAGGAGCCGCTGGCCTTGGTTGTTGCGCGCACGGTGCCCAGATCAGAGGCCCCTGCCGCAATCGCGTCTTCAATTTGCCCTTTGCAGATACCGTTGCAGCCACAGATCTCCGCGTCACGCGGTAAGGCTGCAACAGCTGCTAAAGGGTCCAGGGGGGTCCCCCCTTGATAAGCGGGCCCGAATATCAGGGTCTCGCGCATCTCGGATATGTCGGTCTTGTCGCGGATCAGCCCGAAGAACCAGTTGCTGTCGGCAGTGTCGCCATACATCACAGCGCCTTTGACGACGTTCTCTTCGATCACCAGCCGTCGGTACACGCCGCGCGCCGGGTCGCGGAAGACGATATCCTCTCGCCCCTCGCCATCGGCAAAATCCCCAGCGCTGAACAGGTCGCAGCCGGTGACCTTCAGCTTGGTAGACAGCTCTTTCTGCACGAATTGCGCATCAGCCCCCATCAAGGTCTGCGCCGCCACCTTCGCCTGATCATAGAGCGGCGCCACCAGCCCGAAGATCGCCCCGTCATGTTCTACGCACTCGCCGACGGCCAGCACATCTGCGTCAGAGGTCACCATCTGGTCATCCACATGGATGCCTTTGCCTACCGCCAAACCGCAATCCTGTGCCAAAGCCACGTTGGGCCGGATGCCCACGGCAATGACCAGCAGGTCGCATGGCAGCTCGGTGCCGTCGTCCAGCAGCAGGGCTTTGACATGGCCGTTTTCGCCAAGGATTTCTTTGGAATTGGCCGTGCATTTCACGGTAATGCCCTTGTCCACCAGCGCCTTGCGCAACAGGTATCCCGCGGCCTCGTCCAGCTGGCGTTCCATCAGATGGCCCATGATATGCACCACGGTGACGTCTACCCCGCGCGCGGCCATGCCGGCGGCGGCCTCAAGCCCCAACAATCCGCCGCCAATCACCACGCATTTGTTGTCTGGCCCGAGGTCCATCATCCGTTGCGTGTCTTCGAGGTCGCGATAGGCGATCACGCCCCCCAGATCATGCCCCGGTAGCGGGATCATGAACGGGTTGGAGCCGGTGCCGAAGACCAGCTTGTCGTAGGCCAGCACATCGCCATTTTCCGCCGTCACCGTCTTGGCCGCGCGGTCAATCGCAGCGACACGCTCGCCAAACCGGCAGGTCACGCCGTTGGCGTCATACCAATCGGCGTCATGGGTGACGATTTCGTCATAGGTCTTTTCGCCCGACAGAACAGGCGACAGCATGATGCGGTTGTAATTCCCGCGCGGCTCGGCATTGAACAGGGTGACATCGACGTCGGCACCTGCGTCAAACAGGTCCTCCAACATGCGCCCCGTGGCCATGCCGGCGCCGATGACTATCAGTTTCTGGGTCATCTCTTTCACTCCGCTGCAATGGCTTCGGATTTCGGTGTCGCGCCGTGTTCGTACTCCTCAAGGAAATCGAGCACTTCTTGCCGGTAGGCGTAGTAATCTGGATGCTCCAGCAGCGCCTTGCGGGTGCGCGGTCGCGGCAGGTTCACATCCGTGATCTTGCCGATGGTGGCCTGCGGCCCGTTGGTCATCATCACCACGCGGTCGGCCAGCAAAATGGCCTCATCCACGTCATGGGTCACGCAAATCGCAGTCACCTTGGTGCGCGACCAGACCTCCATCAGCACCTCTTGCAGCTCCCACCGCGTCAGGCTGTCGAGCATGCCGAAGGGTTCATCCAGCAGCAGTAGTTTGGGCGACAATGCAAAGGCCCGCGCGATGCCCACGCGTTGCTTCATGCCGTTGGACAGATCGGCCGCGCCCTTGTCCATGCTGTCGGCAAGGCCCACCCGTTCGAGGTAGTATTCGACCACATCCTGCCGTTCCGCCTGCGATGCTTTGGGGTAGACCTTATCCACCCCAATCGACACGTTCTCCTTCGCCGTCAGCCACGGAAACAGGTTGGGGGATTGGAACACCACGGCCCGTTCCGGGTCCGCGCCTTCCACGTTCCAGCCATCCAAGCGGATCGCGCCTTTGGAGATCGGGTTCAGCCCGGCGGCCATGGTCAGCACAGTGGATTTGCCGCAGCCGGAATGGCCGATCAGCGAGATGAACTCCCCCTTGTTGATCTTCAGGTCGAAGTTCTCGACCACCGTCAGCGGGCCTTTGGGCGTGGGGTAGACCTTGTCGAGCTGCGAGAAGTTCAGGAACCGTTCCTCAATTCCACTTTCTTGCGCTTTGGCGACGGCAGCCGGCACACCATGGATCGGTGTCACATTCGGCAGGGTCTTGGAGCCTTCCACTTTCGACGCGATCCCCACATCCATCAGGTACGTCGTGACCTGACCCCGCAGCGCCTTGAACGTTGCATCGTTGTTCATCGCAATCCGGTCGCGGGGGCGGGGAATATCAACCTTGAACTCATCGCCCAACGTGCCGTCCGGGTTCAGCGCGATAATACGGTCAGCAAGGATGATCGCCTCATCCACATCGTTGGTGATCAGCACGCAGGTCTTTTTGTCTTCGTCCCAAATCGCCTCGATCTCGTCCGCCAGATTGGCGCGGGTCAGCGCATCAAGCGCCGATAGTGGCTCATCAAGCAGTAGCATTTCGGGGTCCATTGCAAGCGCACGCGCCACATTGACCCGCTGCCGCATGCCGCCAGACAATTCCGCCGGGCGGCGGGTGGCGGCGTGGCTGAGACCCACCATGCCTACATAATGATCAACCTTCGCCGCACGCTCCGCTTTAGACAGGTCTGGGAACATCGTATCGACCGCCAAGGCCACATTGCCGTTCACCGTCAGCCACGGCATCAGCGAGTAGCTTTGAAAGATCACCCCCCGCTCGCGCCCCGGTTCTTTCACCGGCGCGCCTTTGAAGGTGACGGACCCGGTGGTGGGCATTTCCAGCCCCGCCATCAGGTTGATCAGCGTGGTTTTTCCGGTGCCCGAGAAGCCTAGGATGACCACGAACTCCCCTTCTGCCACGTCCAGATTGATGTCCTTGAGAACCGGCGTATCGCTATAGCTTTTCGAGACGTTGTTGAGTTGCAAGATACCCATACCGCTCACCGGTTGTTCGAGAAGGTGAACATGGATTGCAGCGCGAACATCACCCGGTCCAGCAGGAAGCCTATGATGCCGATGGTGAACACCGCCACCATGATCCGCGCCAGCGATTGCGAGCTGCCGTTCTGGAACTCGTCCCAGACAAACTTGCCCAGCCCTGGGTTCTGCGCCAGCATTTCGGCGGCAATCAGCACCATCCAGCCGACGCCAAGCGACAGCCGCAAGCCGGTGAAGATAAGGGGCAGGGCGGATGGCAACACCAGCTTGGTGATCTTGGTGTAGGTGTTCATTTTCAGCACCCGGCTGACGCTGACCAGATCCTTGTCGATGCTGCTGACGCCGAGCGCGGTGTTGATCAACGTAGGCCAGAGCGAGCAGAGCGTGACAGTGATTGCCGAGATCAGGAAGGACTTGGAAAACATCCCGTCATTTGTTGTGTAAACCGCCGAGACGATCATGGTCACAATCGGAAGCCAGGCCAGCGGTGAAACCGGTTTGAAAATCTGGATCAGAGGGTTGAGCGCCGCGTTTGCCGTCACCGACAGCCCCGCCGCAATGCCCAGCGGAATGGCCACGATAGAGGCGATCAGGAACCCGAAGAACACCGTTTTGATCGACGTCCAGATTTGATCGTAATAGGTCGGCTTGCCGGTGTAGGCGCGGTCGCGCACCCGGTCGGTGTCGCCATTGGCGATATGTTCCGCATTGCGAGCCTCTTGGCGTTCGTAGAAGGCCGCAGCCTTCTGTTGCTCGCGGGCGGCGTCAGCCTGAAGCGCGCCAACCTGTTCCCACACTTGGACCGGGCCCGGGACGGCACCCAGCGAGGTTTGCACCTTTGGCGCAAGCGTGCCCCAAAGCAGCAGGAACACCGCAATCGCCATCAGCGGCACGCCCAACAGACGCCAAATTTCGCGTGCCTGCGCACGCGGGTTGTCCCCGACAGCGGCTTTCAGGATCGGGGTCATCCAGGCCAGCCCAAAGACACGGAACCATGCGTCGGCCTTGTTGATGCGGGCGAAGCGCCGCGCGCGGCGGGCCTCATTGTCGAGTGTCTGGGGATCAATCGCGGTCATATCGGACGTCCAATTGCTGCATTTGGGAAGGTTTGGCCCCCGCTGCAAGCAGGGGCCGGGTGGCTTAGCCGCGGATTTCGCTATCCACGACGGTCTGGCCGGACTTCAGGCCAATCGGCAGGCTGTCGATATAGGCGTTGGGGGTGCGGCCGTCATAGCCAACGCCGTCAATGATATCGCCCGCAGGGGTTGCCGCCTTGAAACCGTCGCTGTCCCACGGGAAGTCGGCCTCATTTGCCATCCCGTCATCAACCAGCAGCCGCGCAGCCTCCAGATAGATGTCGGGACGGTAGACGTCGGCGGCGGTTTCAAAGAACCATTCGTCCGATTTGGTCTCCGCAATCTGCCCCCAGCGGCGCATCTGCGTCAGGTACCAGATTGCGTCGGAATAGAACGGGTAAGTTGCGTTGTAGCGGAAGAACACGTTGAAATCCGGCGCTTCGCGCACGTCGCCTTTCTCGAACTCGAAGAAGCCCGTCATGGAGTTTGCGATGACGTCGTAATCCGCGCCGACATATTCGGGCCGGGACAGGATTTCGACCGCTTCGGGGCGGTTGGCGTTGTCGTTTTCATCCAGCCAGATGGCGGCGCGGATCAGCGCCTTGGTCAGGGCCAACGTTGTGTTGGGGTTCTCTTCGGCAAACTCTTTCGTCAGGCCAAAGACTTTTTCAGGGTTGTTCTTCCACATGTCGTAGTCGGTGATCACCGGCACCCCGATGCCTTTGAACACGGCCTGTTGGTTCCACGGCTCGCCTACGGCGTAGCCATTGATTGTGCCAGCCTCCATCGTCGCGGGCATCTGCGGCGGGGGGGTCACCGACAACAGGACATCTGCACCAATTTGACCTGAGATGTCCTGCGGGCTGTAATAGCCCGGCTCCAAACCGCCAGCAGCAAGCCAGTAACGTATTTCGTAATTGTGGGTAGAGACCGGGAAGACCATGCCCATGTTGAAGGGTTCACCCTTGTCTTTGTAGCCCTCGACCACTGGCGCCAGGGCTTCAGCGCTAATCGGGTGCTGCGGGCGGCCGTCATCCATCAGCGGCACATTGGGCTTCATCTCTGCCCAAATTTCGTTGGACACGGTGATGGCGTTGCCGTTCAGGTCCATCGAAAACGGCGTGATGATATGCGCCTCGGTGCCGTAGCCAATGGTGGCGGCGAGGGGTTGGCCCGCCAACATATGCGCGCCATCCAGCTGGCCGCTGATCACGCCGTCCAGCAGCACTTTCCAGTTGGCCTGCGCTTCCAGGGTGACGAACAGACCTTCATCTTCAAAATATCCAAGCTCGTAAGCAACCGCTAAGGGGGCCATATCCGTCAGCTTGATGAAGCCGAAGGTCAGGTCTTCTTTCTCAAGGTCCAAAAGTTCAGCGGAAGCAGGCGTGGCCATCAGACTAGTTGCGGCCATCAGTGTTGCAATGGGTGTCTTCATCGTTGTGTCCTTTCAAAGCGCCGGATGCAGAAACAAAAAAAGCCGCGCGTATCGATCACGGGGGAGGAGGTCCGTGGTCCATACGAGCGGCATTGCTCTTGAGGGAAACGCCGTCGCCATTGACAGCGTAGTATGTCAGGCGTCTTCGCCCTTTGATGGAAAGATGACCCTCACCTCATCGAGCATCAATCAGTTTTTCTGCATTGCGGCGTAAAATATGCGGCAATGCAGAGTGTGCCTCAAAATTCAGCGCTAATTTTGGGAGAAATCAAAGGTTTTGCCGTCAAAGAAGGCATCGGGTGCAAGAATCATATGCCCGCGGGTTGACGCAACAGCTGTTTCGAACCGCATTGCCCCCTCGTGCTTTTCCGACGCGCCGGGCATATCGACGCCGATGCCGGATAGGTTCTGACGGTACAAATCGCTGCGGAAGCAGGCCTTGGCCTTTTCGATCCCCACAGCACCCGCGCCCAGATGATGCGCGATCCAGGCCGCTTGGCTGCGCCACGGGAAAGTCGCGGCATGTTTGTGGAACAACAAGAACCGCTCGACGTCTTTGGGTCTACTGTCAGGTCGTGCAACAATGTGCCCGGTCAAAGCAGGGTCAATCAGATCCTGAGAGACACTCAGGTGCTCGCTGCGCGCCAAAATTTCCACCGCAAGCGGCTTGTTCTTCGGTGCATCCAGCCAAGCAGCAGCGTGGTACACGGCCTGCATCAACCGGCGCGCGGCATCGTGGTTTTGTTCCACCCAGTCATGGCGGGCGGCGAGCACTTTTTCAGGGGCAAACTGCCAGACATCGCGGCCGGCCATCATCAATTGCCCGACACCTTTCTGCACGGCGCCACTGCCCCATGGCTCACCGACCCAGAACGCGTCAACCAGACCGCTTTCTACTGCATCCGCCATGCGAGGCGGCGGGACCGTGATCTCTTCGACCTGCAAAGCTGGATGCGTCGCGCTCCAGTAAGACAGCAGCAACCGGTGCATCGAATAATGAAACGGCACGCCGACCCTCAAAGGCCGGCCCGCGCGGGCGGCAAGGGCTGTGACCAGCGCTTTTGCGTCCCCAAACGCGACGTCGGGCAGGCCTTCGGACACGGCATTTGACACGCCAAACACTGTACCGTTCACCGACAAAACCATCAGTGTGTCTACGGGCGCAGTAAGCCCGCCAATCCCGATGGACATGGCCACCGGCATCGGCGACAGCATCTGCGCCGCGTCCAAATGACCAAGCGCTAGCATGTCGCGCAGCGCCGACCACGATGGCTGACGTACCAAATTCAGGGTTAACCCTCTCTCTTCGGCAAACCCCAGCTCTTTGGCGATCACCAGCGGGGCGCAATCGACCAAGGGAAGGTATCCGCAGTTGAGGACAGTCCGGCTCATGGCAAAAGGTCAGCCGCGGTAACAAGCGCATGCGCCACATCTATGACCTTGCGTCCCTGTCCCATCGCGGTCTTGCGCAACAGGCTGTAGGCGTCATCTTCTGAGACGCCACGCTGACGCATCAAGATGCCCTTGGCGCGGTCAATCGTCTTCCGGTCTGCCAACGCCTGTTTGGCCGCGTCCAGTTCTGACTGCATCTGTCGCATGTAATTGAACCGGGCGATTGCGGTCTCCAAAACCGACTTGATGCGCTCCTTTTTCAACCCGTCAATAACGTAGGCGCTCACACCCGCATTCAGGGCGGCTTGGGTTAGACCTTCATCTGTTTGGTCAACAAACAAGGCAACAGCGCGTTTTGAGGTCTCGGTCGCGAAGGAAATATGCTCCAACGTGTCTCGATCGGGATTGGCCAGATCAATCAACACGATGTCGGGGGAAAAGGTCTTAACCGTGCGGACCAAGGCCGAAATTTGCGCTAGCGCTTTCACATCCAGCCACCCAGCCTCTCGCAACGCATCTACAATGTCACTGACGCGATCTGGATCAGGTTCAACTACGAGAATGCGGAGGTCTTGTATCATCGCTCGGTCATTCGGGATCAATTTGACAACGTCAACGAGGAACGCACCACTTGAAGTCACCAGGCCCATCTCTGCGCTCACATAAATGGCGCAGATATCTCGATCGCCCAGAAATATAGCAGCAAGAAAATGGGAAGAACGCGTCAGCAGGGGAAGATCATACTGACTATTTTTCTACCAGAAAACGGGCCCGAGCTTGCTGCCGAAGCAACGCAGGACTGGCCTCGAAGGGTTGGAATCAAACCAATCCGTATCTATCGCGGATCGCCCTGGGAGAATGAATGCAACGAGCGATTCAACGGCACGCTGCGTCGGGAGGTTCTCCATGCGGACTGGTTCACGACGATGATACAAGCCCAGATCGTCATCAATCGCTGGCTCAAACAGTGCAACCACATTCGACCGCATCAGGCGCTCAACATGCGTCCGCCCGTTCCAGAAACCATAGTAGAGAAAACCCAAATCAGTGGCCCGGAAACAGGGGCTAGACAGGTGATTGCATGAGTAATTTGGATCCATGAAAACAGCTCCTTCCTGCCTGGCCCAAGCCCGCACCTGAGCGGGGGAAAACTGTTCGAGTTTTTCAGTTCCCAGTAAGTGTTACTGAAATTCTGAACTTTGATCTGCATTCTCCCAAAAGGGGGCAATCTGAAAGACCGTCATCCAAAGTTGCTGTCACCAGTTCATGGTCGTTTGGCAAAAACGCGTAACGACCATGGCTGCTTTTTTCGGATTGGCGGTGGAAATTGGGCGGTTTGGGCGTGATAGTTCGCGCGAGACACCAATTCGGACCCGCCAATGCCACATCGCTTCTCTTGCCGCGTCTATTACGAGGATACCGACCTTGCGGGGATCGTCTATTACGCCAACTACCTGAAATTCATTGAGCGCGCGCGCAGCGAATGGGTGCGGGAGATTGGGGTGGATCAGGTCTCGATGAAAGCCGAAGGGCTGGTTTTTGCGGTCAGGCGGGTGGAGGCGGATTATCTGGCGCCGGCCCGGTTTGATGACCTGCTAGAGGTGGAAACGGCCCTGCGGTCGGTGACGGCCTCCCGCATCGTGCTGAACCAGACCGTCAAACGCGGCGACGCGGCGCTGTTTTCGTCGGTTGTGACGCTGGTTTGTGTTTCAGATTTTGGCCGGCCCGTGCGCATTCCGGCGGATATTCGCGCAAAGATGGACGCTCACGACTAATTTTTTCGCGCATTCCCCAAGAATATTGGATTTGGTACGTCTAACACTGTAAGACGGGACCATAACAAGCCGCAGGATAGCGGCGACAAAGAGAAGAGCGGGTATATGGAAGCTGAGGCTATTGGCCTCGCCAGCGAGGTGGACTTTAGTGTCACCGCGTTGTTCTGGCGGGCAACTATTGTCGTAAAACTGGTGATGCTGATGCTGATTGCCGCCTCCTTCTGGGGCTGGGCCATCATCATCCAGAAATTTGTGAACTACCGCGTCGCGCGGCGGCAGGCGGAGGCGTTTGACCGCGCCTTCTGGTCCGGCGAGCCGCTGGACGAGGTGTTTGACCGCATTGGCGGCAACCCGGCGGGCGCGTCGGAGCGGATTTTCAGCGCAGGCATGACGGAATGGCGGCGGTCCCATCGTGAGGACGGGCAGCTGATTGCGGGGGCCACGGCGCGGATTGAGCGTTCGATGGACGTCGCCATTGCCAAGGAAGACGAAAAGCTGAATTACGGGCTGGGGTTTCTGGCCACCGTGGGCGCGACCGCGCCGTTTATCGGGCTGTTTGGCACCGTCTGGGGCATCAAGAACGCCTTTGAAGAGATCGCGATTGCGCAAAACACCAACCTGGCCGTCGTGGCGCCTGGTATCGCGGAGGCGCTGGTGGCGACCGCGTTGGGGCTGCTGGCGGCGATCCCTGCGGTGATCTTCTACAACAAGCTCAGCGCGGATGCGGACCGAATTGCCTCGGGCCATGAGGCGTTTGCGGACGAATTTTCCACCATCCTATCGCGCCAGTTGGACGCTTAGGCCATGGGTGGTGGAGTGGTTCAGGGCGCGGCGAGCGGGTCTCGGCGCGGGCGGCGGCGCAAGAACAAGGCCAAGCCGATGTCCGAGATCAACGTCACGCCCTTTGTGGACGTGATGCTGGTGCTTTTGATCATCTTCATGGTGGCGGCCCCGTTGCTGACGGTGGGCGTGCCGGTAGAGCTGCCCAAGACGGCGGCCAGCGCCTTGCCGACCGAGCAGGAGGAGCCGCTGACCATCACCGTGCAGGCGGATGGGCAATTGTCGATCATGAACACCGAAGTCGAGAACAGCGCCTTTATCGGGCGGCTGCGCGCCATTGCGGCGGAGCGGACGTCTGACAAGGTGTTTTTGCGCGCCGACGGCGCTGTGCCTTACGCGCAGGTGGTGCAGATCATGGGCGCGATGAACAATGCGGGGTTTTCCAACATTGGCCTGGTGACGGACACGGACGGCCCGTCCTTTGACGGGCAAGGCGGCTAAGCCCCATGCGCGAAGACATGAAAATAGGCACCTACGTCTCGGGGGCGGGCCATGCGGGCCTGTTCGTCTGGCTGTTGATAGGTGGCTTCTTCGTGTCGCGCGACGATTTCGACGCGATCACCGCAACGGATGTGTCGATCATCTCGGAAGACGAGTTTCAGGCGTTGCAGCCCAGCGGGCCGGAAACCGGCGACGCGCCGCCCGCCTTGGACGCGCCCGCCGTGGACCAGCCAGCACCCGCATTGCCGGTGCCCGATGAGGTGGTCGAGGCCCCAGAGGCCCCCGCGCCGGTGGAAGAGGTGCAGCCCGAAGTGCAGCCGGTTGAGGTTGAAGAGCCTGCCCAGCCGGATGTGGTGGTGGAAGATGCGCCTGCCCAGCCTGACGCGCCTGACGGCGACCCGGGCGACGTGGTGATCGTGCCGGATGCGGTGCCGGTGCCGCGCCAGGAAGACGTGATCGCGCCTGAATTGACGGAAACAGTTGAGCCTGAGGTCGAGGTGGACGACGTGGCCCAGACCGAGACCGCGCCGGACGAGGCGGCTGAGGTGGTGACCGAGGAGGTGGATACAACGACCACTGAGGCCGCGACCACGACCGAGATTGTGACCGAGGCGGATGAACCTGCGACCGGCGCGCCGACCAAATCGCTGCGCCCGGGCCGCAAACCGACGCCACCCGCGCCTGCCCAGACCGAAGTGGCGGAGACGCCGACGGAGCAGCCGACCACGCCGGGATTGGAAGATTTGATCAACGAGGCCGTGACCGAGGCCAATTCCGAGAACGCCGTGGCGGATAACGCCAACCCCGGCGGCGGGTCGGGTGAGCCGATCACGCGGGCTGAAAAGGGCGCGTTTATTCTGGCAATTCAGAAATGCTGGAACGTGGGCGCCTTGGGCTCGGATGCGTTGAAAGTGACTGTGATCGTGGGTTTCACCATGACGCCTGACGCGAAGCCAGAGATCGGCTCGATCCGCATGGTGGGGGCCGAAGGCGGCACAGGCGGCGCGGTAGAGCGCGCTTATGAGGCGGCACGACGCGCCATTATCCGGTGTGGCAGCGCCGGATTTGGCCTGCCTGCCGACAAGTATGATCAATGGCGCGGCGTTGAGGTGAAATTCAACGCGACCACCAAGGAAATTCGATAATGCAGAATTTTTCCCCTTTAATTGCCAGCCAGAAACTGCCGGTTTGGGACGAAACACGCTACGGTGAGTTGAAATCGCGGGCTGCCGTGAAAGGATACGTTATGATGAGACGGTTTATTGTTGCACTTGGCTTGATACTGGCCGCGTTGACCACGGCGAGCGCCCTTGCGCAGGAGCCGTTGCGCATTGAGTTGGACAACCCCAACATCGAGCCGCTGCCCTTCGCCGCGCCCGACTTCGTTGCGGAGACCGCTGGCGCTGACCAATACGCGGCGGATTTGTCGCGGGTTTTGGCGGCGGACCTGACCAATTCTGGTCTGTTCCGCGAAATACCCAAGGACGCGTTTATCTCGAACATCACCAATTTCGACAGCCCTGTGCAATTTGCCGACTGGAAAGCGATCAACGCGCAGGCGTTGGTTACCGGGTCCGTCAGCACTGCCGGGGACAACCAGATTGTGGTGAAGTTCCGGCTGTTTGACGTGTTCTCGGAACAGCAATTGGGGGAGGGGCTGCAGTTTGTGGGCTCCACCGATGGCTGGCGGCGCATGGCGCATAAGGTGGCGGATGCGGTTTACAGCCGGATCACCGGCGAGGGCGGCTATTTCGACAGCCGCGTGGTCTATGTCTCGGAAAGCGGGCCGAAGAACGCGCGCCAGAAACGCATCGCGATCATGGATTACGATGGGGAGAACAACCAGTTCCTGACTACGGACCAGTCGATTGTGCTGGCACCAAGGTTCTCGCCCAACGGCAACCGGGTGATCTACACCAGCTACGAGACGGGCTTCCCGAAAATCTATGTGCTGGATGTGGGCACCGTCAGCCGTCAGGTGCTGCAGGACCAGCCCGGCACCATGAGCTTTGCGCCGCGTTTCGCGCCGGATGGCAACAGCGTGGTCTATTCCCTGACCACGGGGTCCAACACCGACCTTTACAAGATGAACATCGCCGGTGGCGCGCCGCAGCAATTGACGTCTGACCCGACGATTGAGACCGCGCCGAGCTTTTCGCCCGATGGCAGCCAGATTGTGTTTGAAAGCGACCGCTCGGGCACCCAGCAGCTTTACGTGATGGGCGCGAATGGCGGGGAGGCCACGCGGATTTCCTTTGGACAGGGGCGCTACGGCACGCCTGTCTGGTCGCCGCGGGGCGACCTGATTGCCTTTACCAAGCAGAACCGTGGCCGGTTCCATATCGGGGTGATGAACACCGACGGGTCCGGTGAACGCCTTCTGACCGCGTCCTTCCTTGATGAGGGCCCGACCTGGTCGCCCAATGGGCGCGTCATCATGTTTACCCGTGAAACCAGCGGCGAGGGCGGTGCGTCAACCCTGCATTCGGTTGATATTTCGGGCCGTAACCTGCGGGCGGTGCGCCAGGGCGGGTCGGACCCAAGCTGGTCTCCGCTGCTGAAATAATGCGTGTGGGCAGAGGATATTCCCCTTCCCACCAGAAAAATGTTAATGTCCAACCAATCGAGCCAATAAGAGCCATAAGGATCACACCCATGAAAACCCTCTCTACAGCTTTGCTGCTGACCGCCTCGCTGGGCCTGTCCGCCTGTTCGGGCGGCCTGTTCAACCAAAACGACCGTCTTGGAACCGATGGCGGGGCCGGCAACGGCATCGACAATAGCGGCATCACCACCGGCGCTTTGGCGCCAAATTCGGTAGCTTACTTTAACCAGACCATCGGTGACCGGGTGCTGTTCGCCGTTGATACCTCGACCCTGACCGACCAGGGCCGCGCGACACTGTCGCAGCAGGCCAGCTGGCTGAACACCAACACCAGCTTCACCGCGATCATCGAAGGCCATGCCGACGAGCAGGGCACCCGCGAATACAACCTTGCATTGGGCGCGCGCCGCGCGGCGGCGGTGCGGGACTATCTGGTCAGCCAAGGCGTGGCGGATGCGCGGATGCGCACCGTGACCTTCGGCAAGGAGCGCCCGATTGAGGTCTGTTCAACCGAAGTCTGCTATGCCAAGAACCGTCGTGCCGTGACGGTCATCGGGGCCGGCGCGACAAGCTAAAAGGTTTGTGAAGATGATGCGTTTTCTGTGTGTGTCCCTGTTTGTGGTTTTGGCCGTGCCTGCCTCTGCGCAGGACTCGTCCCTGGCGGATATCCGCGCTGAGCTGGGCGTGTTGAACGCCGAGATTGCGCGGTTGAAATCCGAGCTGAACACCACCGGCACCGGTGGTGGCACGGCCGTCACCGGCGACACGTTGCAGCGCATCGACGCGATTGAGGCGGGGCTGACCCGGCTCAATTCCAAGACGGAACAGCTGGAAAACCGGATCAACCGCGTGGTGACCGACGGCACCAACCGCATTGGTGATCTGGAGTTCCGGCTGGTTGAGCTGGAAGGCGGCGACCTTGGTGCCGTTGGCCAGACGCCGACCTTGGGTGGCGACGAAGGTGCTGCTCCCGCGGCGCAGGTGGCCGCCCCCTCAAACGACGCGCCGGAATTGGCCATTGGCGAGAAGAACGATTTTGAGCGGGCGCAGGGGGCGCTCGCTGAAGGTGACTTTCGCGGCGCCGCTGCGCAGTTTGCGACCTTTACCCAATCCTACCCGGGGAGCCCTTTAGAGGCTGACGCGCATTTCCTGCGCGGATCGGCGCTGGAACAAGCCGGCGACCCCCAAGGGGCGGCGCGTGCCTATCTGGAAAGCTTTTCGGGATCCCCCGACAGCCCGCGCGCCCCCGAGGCGCTGTACAAGCTGGGCCTGTCCTTGGACGCCTTGGGACAACGCAGCGAGGCGTGTTTGATGCTGCAAGAGGTCGGCAACCGCTATCCGGGGTCGGAGCAGGTGACATTGGCCAGCCAATCGCGGGCCTCTTTGGGCTGCTCGTGAGTGAAGACAATGACGACGACTGGTTTGTCGAACATATCTTCAGCAGCCCGTTTTTCCTAAGTAAGCCAAAGCATATTGCGGCCGCCGTTTCGGGTGGCAGCGACTCGATGGCTTTGCTGAGCTACACGCTGCTTTGGGCGGAGAGCCGAGACATCCAAGTGTCGGCGGTCACCGTCGATCACGGATTGCGAGATGGCTCAGCGGCAGAGGCTGAAACGGTCGCCGCTTATTGCGCGAAACGCGGCATTGCCCATAAGACACTCCGCTGGGACGGGTGGGACGGGACCGGCAATTTGCAAGCCAGCGCCCGTGATGCCCGTTATGCCTTGATGGCTGAATTTGCGAAGCAAACTGGCATCGACACAATCGCCTTGGGCCATACCGAGGATGACCAAGCCGAGACATTTGTGATGCGCCTTGCCCGTAAGTCCGGCGTTGATGGGTTGGCCAGTATGAAGGGCCGATTTCGCAAATCCGGCGTCGACTGGGTCCGCCCCCTTCTGCTGCGCAGCCGTGCGAAGCTTCGCGCACATCTGGAACGCAACAATATCAGCTGGGTCGACGACCCAAGCAACGAAGACGCACGGTTTGAGCGGGTTCACGCGCGTAAGGTGATTGCTGAGCTTGGAGCGTTGAACATTGATAACGGCATTCTGTCCGCCGTCAGTCACAACATGGCAAGCGCGAAAGATGCGCTGAAACACTACACCTTGGCCGAAGCCAGAACCCACGCCGTGACCGAAAGTGGCGACCTGTTGCTGCCGCGTTTCGAGCCAATGCCGCATGAAATTTCCCGGCAATTGTCGGTAAACGCGTTGCAATGGATTGGTCGCAATCCCTATGGGCCGCGTAATCGCGCGATCGACGATATGGATTATCATCTGTCCACCTCGGGGGCGCATACTCTCGCGGGATGCCACATCACCCAAACCGAGAGGCACACCAGATATACACGTGAGTTCAACGCAGTACGGGATCTGGTTGGCCCGACAAAGGCTGTATGGGATGGCCGCTGGCGGTTAGGTGGCCCGCACGCACCTGGCCTCGAAATCCGGGCATTGGGAGAGGGCGGGCTGGCGCAATGCCCGGACTGGCGGGACACCGGACTGCCGCGCATCTCGTTGCTGGCCAGTCCCGCTGTTTGGCGAGGTGAAGCGCTGGTTGCAGCACCCCATGCGGGGCTTGAAAACGGCTGGGTCGTGAAGCTGTGGCAGCCATTTGTGCAGTTTCTTTTGGATGGGCTTTAGGTCAGTTCGGTCAACCCAACGGTGCGCCACATTGACACGATCTCGCGAACAGTTCCTTTCCAGCCTGTTATCTCATTGAACTCACCGCAATTACCCCTATTTTAAGGGTAACGCTGTAATAGCGACCTTATCCAAGCCGATTTCGGGAGATTCCTTTTGGGCAACGCGCGCAACATCGCCTTCTGGCTCGTTCTGCTTTTGCTGATCGTAGCGCTTTTCAACCTGTTCAATGGCGGGCAAACGCAAGCGAACTCGCAAACCATTCCGTATTCCGAATTTGTGGATCGGGTGGAGCAAGGCAAAGTGGACAGTGCCACGCTGGACGGCGAACGCATTGTCGGTACCACCGGCACTGAGCAATTCGTGACGATCATGCCGGAAGGCGTGGACGTGACCGAGGTGCTGCTGGCCAATGACGTGGATTTCACTGCGACCTCTCAGGAACAGAACGGGCTGCTGGCATATGTGGGCACGCTCCTGCCGTTCATCATTATTATCGGCATCTGGATTTTCTTCATGAACCGCATGCAGGGCGGCGGCAAAGGCGGGGCGATGGGCTTTGGCAAGTCGCGCGCCAAGCTGCTGACCGAGAAGCATGGCCGCGTGACGTTTGACGACGTCGCAGGCATTGATGAGGCCAAGGAAGAACTGGAAGAGATTGTCGAGTTTTTGCGTAACCCGCAGAAATTCTCCCGCCTTGGCGGCAAGATCCCTAAAGGTGCGCTGCTGGTAGGCCCTCCGGGCACTGGTAAGACTCTGCTGGCCCGCGCGATTGCGGGCGAGGCGGGTGTACCGTTCTTCACCATTTCGGGGTCCGATTTTGTTGAGATGTTTGTGGGCGTGGGTGCGTCCCGTGTGCGCGACATGTTCGACCAGGCCAAGAAGAACGCGCCTTGCATTCTGTTCATTGACGAGATCGACGCCGTGGGCCGGTCGCGTGGCGCTGGTTATGGCGGCGGCAATGACGAGCGTGAGCAGACGCTGAACCAATTGCTGGTGGAGATGGATGGCTTCGAGGCGAACGAAGGCATCATCATCGTGGCCGCGACCAACCGCGCCGACGTGCTGGACCCTGCGCTGCTGCGTCCGGGCCGGTTTGACCGTCAAGTGCAGGTGCCGAACCCTGACATCAAAGGCCGCGAGAAGATTTTGCGCGTGCATGCCCGCAAGACCCCGCTGGGTCCTGACGTTGATCTGCGGATCATCGCGCGCGGCTCCCCCGGGTTTTCGGGTGCGGAATTGGCCAACCTTGTGAACGAGGCGGCCTTGTCCGCCGCGCGGATTGGGCGCCGGGTCGTCACGATGGAAGATTTCGAGATGGCCAAGGACAAGGTGCTGATGGGCGTCGAACGCCGGTCGATGGTGCTGACCCAGGACCAGAAAGAAAAGACCGCCTATCACGAGGCCGGCCACGCCATTGTCGGGCTGAACCTCGAGAAATGCGACCCTGTCTACAAAGCGACGATCATCCCGCGCGGCGGCGCGTTGGGCATGGTTGTGTCCTTGCCTGAGATGGACCGTTTGCAGCTGTTTAAGGACGAAGCCAAGCAGCGCATTGCCATGGCCATGGCGGGCAAAGCGGCTGAAATTCTGAAATATGGCGAAGATTCCGTTTCTTCCGGACCGGTCGGCGACATCCAACAGGCCAGCCAGATGGCGCGGTCTATGGTGATGCGCTGGGGCATGTCCGACAAGGTCGGCAACATTGACTACCAAGAAGCGGCGGCGGGCTACCAAGGCGGCGGCGGCGCGGGCGGGTTCTCTGTCTCGGCGGCGACCAAGCAGCTGATTGAAGACGAGGTGAAGGCCATCATTGACGAAGGCTACGAGACCGCCGTGAAGATCCTGAAGAAGCACAACAAGGATTTTGAGCGGCTGGCGCAAGGCCTGTTGGAGTATGAAACGCTGACCGGCGACGAGATCACCAAGGTGATCAACGGGCTGCCTCTGGATCATGAAGATGATGACGACAGCGGCACACCGGCCTCTGGTGGGAAGGCGTCGCTGGCGGCTATCCCGAAGACCAAGAAGCCGAAAACGCCGAAGGACCCGGGCATGGAGCCCGAGCCTTCAGCCTAATGTCCGACCCAAAGACAGAAACCCCGGCCTCAGAGCCGGGGTTTTTCTTTTGTGACAGGTTTCATCACAAACTCTGACTGGACCTTCCATCGCGCCGCTGGCACCCTCGCCGCAACCAATAGATAGGGGCGGTATGCCGGCATTGATCAAGACAGAATTTAGCGGAAAAATTGTGTGGCTCGGCCGGGTGCCTGACCGCGAGGCGGCGTTGCGGTCGCAGCCGACGGAGACAGCGCAGGCGACATTCGCGGGGCTGGACGGGGAAGACCATGGCGGGCTGACGCGGGCCTCCTGCAGCCGGGTTGTGACGCAATATCCAAAGGGGACAGAGATCAGAAACACGCGCCAGATTTGCATCGTTTCGGCGGAAGAAATGGCGGAGGTGGCGGCGGCGATCGGCGTCGAGGCGTTCAATCCCGAGTGGTGCGGCGCGGGCGTGGTGATTGAGGGCATACCCGATTTCACGCATATCCCGCCGTCGTCGCGATTGCAGTCCGAAAGCGGGGCCACGCTGACCGTTGATATGGAAAACCAGCCCTGCCATTTGCCCGCGCCGGTGATTGATACCGATGCGCCGGGGCATGGCAAAGGGTTCAAGGCGGCCGCGAAAGACAAGCGCGGGGTGACGGCTTGGGTCGAGCGGGAAGGCGTTTTGAAGCTGGGCGACACGGTGACGTTGCACGTGCCGGCGCAGCGGGGGTGGCAACCCAATGGCTGAGCCGTTCAAGAACATCTACAACCCGACCCTGATCGAGGGCATGGCCGGGCATTTTGCCCGCGTCTCGTCGGAGTTTGACCGTGCCGTTTTTCTGAAGACCGCATTGGCGGGGCTGGACGATTTGGAGATGCTGGCGCGGGCGGAACAGATCAGTCAGGCGATTGACGCAGCCTTTCCACCTGACCTGGCCACCAAGAGGGCCGCGATGGTGGCGGCGATGGACCCGCGCACGGATATGGAACTGTCCGAGATGGGGGTGCGCGACACGGGCATTTCAGGCTGGGCTGGCGAGCCGATGGCGCGGGTGATCGCGCGGCATGGGTTAGACGATCCGGAGCCGAACCTTGAGGCGCTGCGCGAGATGACGATGCGGTTTTCGTCGGAATTTGCGGTGCGGCCGTTTTTCCGCGACCACCCGGATCTGACGATGAAGACGGCGTTGCGCTGGGCGCAGGACGAGAATGTGCATGTGCGGCGGCTGGCCTCGGAAGGATCACGCCCGCTTTTGCCGTGGGGCATCAAGTTGCAGGCATTTGTGAAGGACCCGTCGCCGTTGATCCCGCTGTTGACGGGGCTGCGGGATGACCCTGAGGAATATGTGCGCCGGTCAGTGGCCAACAACCTCAATGACATCGCCAAGCATCAGCCGGATTTGGTGGCAGATATTGCCAAGGACTGGCTGAAGGACGCCAGCAAGGACCGGCAACGGTTGGTGAAACATGCGTGCCGGACGCTGATCAAGCAGGGGCACCCGGGTGCGTTGGAGGCATTCGGCTTCCCTCCGCCGCAGCTAGGGGACGTGTCTTTGAGCGCGCCTGAGGTGGTCAAGCTGGGGGACCAGATGCCCATTGCGTTCCGGGCCACGTCGAAAATCGACCAGAAGCTGCTGGTGGATTACGTGCTGCATTTCATACGCGCCAACGGCAAGCTGAGCCCCAAAGTGTTCAAATGGACCGAGATTGCCGCGACCGCCGGGCAGGTGGTGGAACTGGCCAAAACCCATCCCTACAAAGTGGTGACGACCCGCAAGGACTATGCGGGCGCGCAGAAGCTGGGTGTTCAGGTCAACGGGCAGACGGTGGCAGAGGTGCCGTTCGAGCTGACGCTCTGACGTCACGGCGGCGGTTCCAAGGGCGGAAATGTCGGAATCGCGCGGCGTCGGCGCAGTATGCAGATGTATAGCGGATGCAATTCAAACGGCATTCACGCCTGCAGGGGACCTGACACCATGGCATATCTCACCGACATCGAAATCGCGCGCGCGGCGAAGAAACGCCCAATCCAAGAGATTGGCGAGAAGCTGGGCATCGCGTCCGAGCATCTGCTGCCCTACGGCCATGACAAAGCGAAGGTCAGCCAGGAATTCATCAACTCTGTGCAGAAAAACAAGGACGGCAAGCTGATCCTTGTAACCGCGATCAACCCGACACCGGCCGGTGAGGGAAAGACCACCACGACCGTAGGTCTGGGCGATGGTCTGAACCTGATCGGCAAGAAGGCGGCTGTTTGCATCAGGGAGGCCTCTTTGGGTCCGTGTTTTGGTATGAAGGGCGGGGCCGCTGGTGGTGGCTACGCGCAAGTCGTGCCGATGGAAGAGATGAACCTGCATTTCACCGGCGACTTCCACGCGATCACATCAGCACACAACCTGCTGTCGGCGATGATCGATAACCACATCTATTGGGGCAACGAGCTCGAAATTGACATCCGCCGCGTGGCTTGGCGCCGTGTCGTCGATATGAACGATCGCGCATTGCGCCAGATCACAGCGTCTTTGGGCGGCGTGGCCAACGGCTTCCCGCGCGAGGCCGGGTTTGACATCACCGTGGCCTCTGAGGTGATGGCGATCCTATGTCTAGCGAAGAACCTAGAAGATCTGCAAGAACGTCTGGGCTCGATCATCGTGGCGTACCGCCGTGACCGTTCGCCAGTGTATGCGCGTGACATCAAGGCCGATGGCGCGATGACTGTGCTATTGAAAGACGCGATGCAGCCGAACCTGGTGCAGACGCTGGAAAACAACCCGGCCTTCGTGCATGGCGGCCCATTTGCCAATATCGCGCATGGCTGTAACTCGGTCATTGCGACGACGACGGCGTTGAAACTCGCCGACTACGTCGTCACCGAGGCGGGTTTTGGCGCTGATTTGGGCGCTGAGAAGTTCCTCAACATCAAGTGCCGCAAAGCCGGGCTGGCCCCGTCTTGCGTGGTCGTCGTGGCGACCGTGCGGGCCATGAAGATGAATGGCGGCGTGGCCAAAGCCGATCTGGGTCCGGAAAACGTGGCTGCCGTAGAAGCAGGTTGTCCGAACCTTGGCCGCCACATCGAAAACGTCAAATCCTTCGGCGTGCCCGTTGTTGTGGCGATCAACCATTTTGTGACCGACACTGACGCCGAAGTGCAGGCCGTTAAGGACTACGTTGCCGCGCAAGGCTCGGAAGCGATTGTGTCTCAACACTGGGAGTTTGGGTCAAAAGGCTCGGAAGCCTTGGCGACGCGCGTTGCGGAAATTGCAGATGCAGACATGGCGAACTTTGCGCCGATCTACCCCGATGAGATGCCATTGTTTGAAAAGATCGAGACCGTGGCTAAGCGTATCTACCGCGCTGATGAAGTTCTGGCGGATCAAAAGATCCGCAACCAGCTGAAAGACTGGGAAGAGCAAGGCTATGGCAACCTGCCGGTTTGTATGGCGAAAACCCAGTATTCCTTCACCACGGACCCGAACCGCCGTGGCGCGCCGGTGGGCCATTCGGTTCCTGTGCGCGAAGTGCGCCTGTCGGCGGGGGCTGGCTTCATCGTCGTCATCTGCGGCGAGATCATGACCATGCCGGGCCTGCCGCGGGTGCCGTCGGCCGAGGCAATCATGCTGAATGATGACGGCCAGATCGAAGGTTTGTTCTAAGAAGTGGTGCGATCCAAGGTGGCATCGAGCCCCCTTGGATCGCGTCGCCGCTTCGCGGCTCCATGCCTCCGGCGGGAGGTATTTTTGAAACAGTGATGGGAAGATGAGATGTCGGCGACAGTGATTGACGGGAAGGCCTTTGCAGCCAAGGTGCGGGCGCAGGTTGGTGAACACGTGGCCCGGTTGAAATCCGAGCATGACCTGACGCCGGGACTGGCTGTGGTGCTGGTGGGGGAAGACCCGGCAAGCCAGGTTTACGTGCGGTCCAAGGGCAAAATGACCGTTGAGGTCGGCATGAAATCTGTCGAGCACAAGCTGGAGGCCGACACGTCCGAGAGGGATTTGTTGGCGGTGATTGATAAGCTCAACAACGACCCTTCCATTCATGGCATCTTGGTGCAGCTGCCGCTGCCCAAGCATCTGAACGAAGACCTGGTGATCAATTCGATTGATCCGGCCAAGGATGTGGATGGGTTCCATATCTCCAATGTGGGCCTGCTGGGCACCGGGCAGAAATCCATGGTGCCGTGCACGCCGCTTGGGTGCCTGATGATGCTGCGCGACCATCACGGGTCCTTGTCGGGCATGGATGCGGTGGTCATTGGGCGCTCCAATATTGTGGGCAAGCCAATGGCCCAGCTGCTGCTGGGTGACAGCTGCACGGTGACTATCGCGCATTCGCGCACCAAGGACCTGCCGGATGTGGTGCGCCGGGCTGACATCGTCGTGGCGGCCGTTGGCCGGCCCGAGATGGTGCCGGGCGACTGGATCAAACCGGGCGCGACGGTCATCGATGTGGGCATCAACCGCCTAGATGCGCCTGAAAAGGGCGAGGGCAAGACCCGGCTGGTGGGCGATGTTGAGTACGAGAGCTGCGCCGCTGTTGCAGGTGCCATTACGCCGGTCCCAGGCGGGGTCGGGCCAATGACCATCGCTTGCCTGCTGGCCAATACGCTGACAGCCTGCTGCCGCGCAAACGGCTTGGCGGAGCCTGAGGGATTGACGGCCTGAGGGTCTGTTCGAGACCGGTCTCGCGCAGCCACGCGTGACCGGTGCTCAGAACATGTCGGGCCAACACCGTACTTGCTAATCGTCCCGCGATACGTTGGCGTTACCCCTCGGACACAGGGCGGGCGCCTGCGTTGATTTGCAACTTGGCCAATATTGCGTTGAAATTCAAAGCGGTTTACGTGAACGTCACTTTGTTTTTCGTGAATTGCAGGCCGCGTTTTGATACCAGAACATTTTCTTCCCACGCTCAAGCAGCTGATATGCCGACCGGTGACGCTGGTCTGTTGGGCCGTTGCCAGCATTGTGTTGTCGGTCTTGAACGCGTTCGGCGCGGAAGGCATCGAGACGCTTGGCGCCCGGCTGCTATATTGGGGCGGAATACTTGGGTTTGGGATCGTTTTCGGCGCGTTGTTCAGCCAGGTGCTGCTCTTCATCCGCCGCCGTTGGGGGCTGCTCGCCGCCCGGCTGTCCGGGCCTTTGATTATTGGCGGGTTTCTTGTGCCGTTTATCTACGGCTACAACGCGCTGTTCTTCAGCTACAGGCTGGACATGCTCCCCGGGCCGCTGGTTTTGTTCTTGTACGGCGGATTGATGTATGCCGGGGTCATTCTGGTGATGGACGCGGCATGCTACCATTTTACCGGAGCCCCCTTCCAAACAATTGTTGTCACGCCCGATGGTCCAGCGGTGCTAAACGAGCCGGAAGAAGAGGCACAAGAACGCAATGCGCCTTTCTTGCGGCGGATCGGCCTTAACGCGCCAGAGGAGCTGATCAGGCTGGCAATGCAGGATCACTATGTAGAAGTGCATACAGACGCCGGCTCGGAATTGATATTGATGCGCCTTGCGGATGCTATCGCCGAGCTGGACGGTATTGCCGGACTGCGCGTCCACCGGTCCCATTGGGTTGCAATTGATGCGGTCGCCGGGTCGCGGAAAGAGGGCGGGCGCAGCCTTCTGGTGATGCGGGACGGCGCGCTTGTCCCCGTAAGCCGCAGCTATCGCGACAGTGTCAAGGCGGCGGGGCTGCTGGGCTAACGCGGCATCGGGACGGCGCAGGGCCGCGGCCCTGTCATGATCGCGTAGGCGCCGGTGCCCATCAACGATGACAACCCGTCCGCAGTGCTGCGCAGCCCGCCGGTATATGTCCCGAATGCCGGCATGATCATGCGGCAATCGTCCACCAGAAAGCTGGGGCGGGTTACCATCCGGCCCCGTATCATTACGCTGGATTTGGGGTGATAGTGTCCAGACACCTCGCCATCCGCATCCGCTTGAGCGATATGGCGAAAGAGCAGCGGCCCGCGCTGATATTGCGCCAGGTGGCTGCCGCCAAATTCAAGCGGTCCGGGGTCGTGATTACCCTCGATCCAAATCCAGCTGCGCCCCGCCATCAGGCGCGTCAGCCACAACACCTGATCTTCGGGCAGGCTGCGCCCGGCGGCGAGGTCGTCGAAGCTGTCGCCCAAGCAGATGACCGTGGTCGCGTTGGTCTGTGTCAGGGCGTCTTCCAACCGGGTCAGCGTGTCGATGGTCTCATAAGGCGGCAGCAATTGGCGGGACCGACGTGCCATACGCTCCGACTTGCCCAAATGCAGGTCCGAGACCACCAACAGCCCCTCATCCGGCCAAAAAAGCGCGCCGGACCCTATGGCCTGCAAAGAGGCTCCGCAGAAAGTGAAAGGGTGAATGTTCATTGATTGTTCTTTACTGCGGGATGCGGGCGCGATCAATACGGGACCGACCACCGTTTTGGTCGGGTTACGGTTTCGGGCATTTGCGCGTCATCCATCAGGCGGGAGGCCTCTTCGGCCAGCAGGCGTTCCTCGGCCAGGCCTTTGACGGGGACGCGGCCGACTTCCAGAAACAGGGGCGCGGCCAGTGGGGTGACACGGTCGAGCTGCAGCAGATCAATCTTGCCTTGGGTGCGGATGATCATGTCTTCGACACGGCCAAAATCGACGAGGCCTTTCATCGCTTCTTCGCGGGTGATGTCGAGCATCAGGTGATCGGGGTCATACTTGCGCAGCGTGTCATAGAGGATGTCGGAGGAAAACGTGGCCTGCCGCCCGGACTTGCGCGCCCCCCGCGTCATCCGGTCGATCAAACCGCCGACAATGGCGGAATTGCGGAAGGTGCGTTTCATCACCTGGTTGCCGGCAAGCCAGGTCTCAAGCCCTTCGCGCAAATTGTGCAGGTCGAACAACGGCTCCGGGTCGGTCAGGGGCTCTAGCCCCCAGATCAGGGTTGCGTAATCGGTGGCCAAAAAGCCAAGCGGGTCAAGGCCTTGCTCTTCCATCCGTTGGGTCAGCAGCAGCCCGAGCGTCTGCATGGCGTTGCGCCCGGCGAAGCCATAGACCACGGTGTTGGACCTGCCGTCACGGGGGAAGCTTTCGATCAGCAAACGACCGGGCTGCGGCAGTTGCGAGCGTTCGCGTTGCAGGTGCAGCCAGTCTGCAGTGTGACCGGGCAGGTCTGGCCAACTGTCTTGCTGAAAGATGCGGAGCATTCGTTCGCTCAACTGGGTAGAGGTCGCAAATTTTGTGCCCATGAACGTGGCGATGCGGGGTCGGTCCGAGGGGCTGCGGGTGACCTGCACTGTCATCTCGTTCAGCCCCTCATATTTGACGATCTGGCCACCGATCAGGAACGTGTCGCCTTGGGTCAGGGTGGCGGCAAAGCCTTCCTCGATCTCGCCTAAGGGCGTGCCGCCCGACCCCGGGCCGCGTCGTGCTTTCAGACGCACCTTCAGCGTTTCGGTGTCAATGATGGTGCCGAGGTTCATGCGGATCTGCTGCGCGGCACGAGGGTCTCGCAGCTGCCATGCGCCGTCGCGTTGAAGCAGGCGTTGGTACCGGTCATAGGCGCGAAGCGCGTAGCCGCCGGTGGCGCAAAAATCGAGGCATGCGTCGAATTCGGCGCGTGTCAGCGCGGCATAGGGGCCGGCGGACTTGACCTGCTCGAACAGCTCCTTTTCGTCAAACGGACCGCTGGCGGCGCAGTTCAAGATGTGCTGGCACAAGACATCTCGTGGCCCCTTGCCGCGCGGATCGCCGTCAAGGTCGTAGGCCCTCACCGCGTCCAATGCGGCTTTGCATTCGACAATTTCGAACCTGTTGGCGGGCACCAACAACGCCTTGGACGGCGCATTGTAGCGGTGATTGGCACGCCCTATGCGCTGCACGAGCCGCTTTACGTTCTTGGGCGCCCCGATTTGGATGACAAGGTCGACATCGCCCCAGTCAATGCCGAGATCAAGCGACCCGGTGCAGACAATGGCCTTCAACTGGCCCGCCGTCATGGCCTGTTCGACCTTTAGCCGCTGCTCTTTCGCAAGCGCGCCGTGGTGGATGCCGATGGGAAGCTGATCTTCATTGGCGAGCCAGAGGTTGTGGAAGAATATTTCGGCCTGCGCGCGGGTGTTGTGGAAAATGAGCGTCGTGTTGTGCTGGCGGATCTGGTCCAAGACGGCCGGGATCGCGTATTTGCCGCCGCCGCCGGACCAAGGCGGGGCTTCGTCAGTCTGCAGCATCGCGATATCGGGGTCAGGGCCCGGGTCGGCATTGATGATGGTTGTCGGGTGCGGGTGGCATGCCAGAAAATCGGCGATGCCCTGCGGGTCTTCGACCGTCGCAGACAGCCCGACGCGGCGCAGGTCTGGCGCGATCCCCTGCAGGCGCGACAGGGCCAACATCAGCTGGTCGCCCCGCTTGCTTTCTGCAAGCGCGTGGATTTCGTCGACGACAATGCGCTGAACACCATCAAACACCCGCGGCGCATCTTCATAGGTCAGCAAAAGCGCCAGGCTTTCCGGTGTGGTCAGCAGGATATGCGGCGGGTCGGCGCGCTGCCTGCGCTTTTGGGTGTAGGTGGTGTCGCCGGTGCGATCCTCGATGCGAATGTCGAGGCCGATTTCATCAACCGGCGTGCGCAGATTGCGTTTGATATCGGCGGCCAGCGCCTTCAGGGGCGAGACATAGAGCGTGTGCAGCCCCGCGCGTGGATGGTCGTGCAGATCGGCGAGTGTTGGCAGAAACCCCGCCATCGTTTTGCCGCCGCCCGTGGGCGCAATCAGCAGCGTCGACGGCTGGTCAGAGGTGTCGAGCATCGCCTGCTGATGCGGGTGAATGGCCCAGCTTTTCCGGGCAAACCAATCGGTGATGGGGGCGGGCAGGGTAACCATTGCCCTAACTTAGGCGATGGGGCTCAGATGGACAGGGCGCGATGCCTCCGGCGGGGATATTTTTGAACATGGAAAGACTAGGGGCGTGGTTTGAGGGAGTGAACCATGTCGGCCAGCAGCTCCGGCAATCTTTTGTCAGATATGTCGGGGGCGGCGTCCAGGGCGCTTTCGATGTCTTTCTTGAGGATGCCGAGGGAGTTGTCCGCTGTGTATCCCTTCCGGGCGAATTCGATCTCATTGAAGCCCGAGGCCATCCAGTTCTGGCCGGACGAGGTGTTGATGAGATTGAGCAGCTTTGCTTCGTCGAGGCCTGCCACATCCGCCCAGTCGAGGACCAGCCGCGTCATCATCGTGTTGGAGGCGGCGAGCAGGTTGTTGAGGACCTTCGATTGCATGCCCGCGCCGAACGGCCCCATGCGGTGACTATGCGCGCCCATTGCGTCAAAGAGCGGCTGATATCGGTCGAGCGTCGCATCTTCGCCGCCGAGCATGAAGGACAGTGCGCCAGACTTCGCACGGACCTCGGCCCCTGACATGGGGGCGTCGATCAGAGTGAGGTGGTTGGGGATTTTTGCTGGCAGGGCTTGAACATAGCGGGGGCTGAGGGTGGAGCTGATGATGATGGTTTTGAGATCTGGCGCTTTGAGCGCCCTTTGCAACACCTGATCGGTCTGGGGTATGTCGCGCACCACGGAAATAAGGGTTTGCAAGCCGTCATAGAACTGCGTGGCATCGTTGGTGACCGGCATGTCGGCGAAATCGGATATTGGACGGATGTCGAGGCCGCGCGCGTCGATCCCGGCACGCAAAAGGGCGCCCAACATAGGCGCCCCCATTGTGCCGCATCCGGCAATGCCGACCGGCTGCATTTAGTGCACGATCTCTTCGTCGATCACGTACATATGCGACCACGCGCGGTCCAGAAGGTCGGGGGTCATATGGTTGGCGACGCCTTCATATTCGCAAGCGCTGATCATTTGGTCGATCAGGAAGTTGCCGTGGTAGTTGGCGTAGATGTTGTCGATGGTCGGGTATTTGACCTTCAGCATGTGGATGAGCGTGGCTTCGTCCAGCGGCATTTTCTTCTTCTTGGCGACCATGGCGAAAACCTTCAGGAACTCTTCCTGCGTTGGGCCGTCGATCTTGATTTTGTAGAAAATCCGCCGCAAAGCCGCGCTGTCGAACAGTTTGTTGGGGTGGAAGTTGGTCGAGAAGACAACCAGCGTGTCAAACGGCACCTCGAATTTCTCGCCCGACTGCAGGGCCAAGATGTCGTAGCCGGCTTCCATCGGAACAATCCAACGGTTGATCAGCGCCTGTGGCGGTTCTTCCTGACGGCCGAGGTCGTCCACGATGAACACACCGCCGGTGGCTTTCAGCTGCAAGCTGGCCTGATAGGTGCGTGACACCGGGTTGTAGTTCAGATCCAGCATATCGAGCATCAATTCACCACCGGTCATAACCGTGGGGCGCTCGCACAGCAGGTAGCGCTTGTCGTAGCGGTTGTCGGTGCGGCGCAGGCTGGAGACCTGGTCCGGCGCGTCGTCGACCAGATTATGCACAATCGGGTCATAGAGCGTAATCACCTGACCCGCATATTCGATGCAATGCGGGATGTAGATCACATCCCCCAACGCGTCGCGAATGCCGTTTGAAATTGCGGATTTACCGTTGCCGGGTGGGCCGTAAAGCAGGATCGACCGACCGGAACTAACCGCAGGCCCTAGCTCTTCCAGAAGGGTATCAGGCAGGATCAGGTGGCCCATATTGGCCAGCAAGCGGTCGCGCGTGATTTGCACGTTCTTTACCGACTGGTTTTGCACCTGCACCTTGTAGCGTTCCAAAGGCACAGGCAGCGCGCCATAATATTCCGATTGGCTGAGCGCGTCGAGCGCGCGGGACTTGCCCGCATCCGACAGTTGAAACGCCATTTCAGAGCCGGAGCCCGCGTGCAGCGTACCCTGCGCTTCGACCAGTCGCTGTTCGCGCGCGATTTCCACCAATTGCTGCGTCAGCGGCAAGGACAAACAGATCGCTTCCGCGATAGAAGAGACGTGTTCAAGGTTCTTGCGGAACATGGTTTTCAACATGATGTCGCGCATCATGACAATAGACAGGCCGGTATCGGCCAACGTCTTCGGGGGCGCCGGGGCGATAACCCCGGTGGGTGCGTGCATATTCATCTGCTCTGCCTTACATGCCAATTTCGGCTTTTATTGGGCATATTGTACCTCTCTGAAGGCTTTCAAACAACAAAAACCGAAGCCGCTTTGAAATGCAGGATAGCTTGTGTAGGGTTTCGAAAAAAATAACATCGGGGCAGTGCGATGGACCGGGCAGGCGCGACTAAGTTTTTCTTGTATCTAATTGGTATTGTTGTTCTTTTTGGCGGCCTACAGCTTGCAAAGGGCGGGCTGTATCTGGATCGCCACGAAGGCGATGCATTGCATTTGATTGAGATTATTCTGCGTATGGCGGACGGTCAGTGGCCGCATCTCGACTTTATGACGCCGCTAGGTGTTGCAGCATTCCTACCAATGGCAAATTTTGTGAAAGCCGGTTTTGGCATCGGAACGTCCATTCTGCTGGCGCAACTGGCCTTTGCCGCTGCTCTGATTTTGCCGGTTTTCCATGTCGCACGGAACCGCATGGACGGAATTGTCGCCTATGCGTTCGGGGCTGCGGTACTGATCATGGCGCTTGCGCTGGTGCATGGCGAGGCGTCGGACAATGTCTCGATCTCGATGCATTACAACCGGTGGGCCTGGGGGCTGGCATTCCTGGCCATTCCGGTTGCCATATTACCGGCACGCGAAAAGGGATCGGACGTCGTGGACGGGCTCATTCTTGGGTTGGCGATGTCCTTTTTCATCCTCGGAAAGGTGACCTTTGCCATCTCCTTTGCGCCCGGGTTGGTATTGGCGCTTTTGATGCGCCGTGCCTGGGTCGCCATGGGCGCCGGACTGGCCGTTGTGGTGATCTGCACGTTGATACCGACGATGTTGCAGGGCGTGGCCTTTTGGCAGGCCTATGTCGACGACATCCTGCAGGTCACGCGGTCTGACATCCGCCCCCGCGCGGGCGTTGATTGGGAGCGGATGTTGTTCGCGCCGCGCTTCCTGATTGGCAATCTGGTGCTGGTGGCGTCGTTCTGGGTGCTGCGCAAAGGCGCGCGCCCAGAGCTTGGGCTGATCCTGATGGTGTTCGCGCCGGGATTTTTCTACGTCACTTACCAGAATTACGGCAATGATCCGAAGTGGCTGGCCTTGCTGGCGCTGTTGATGTGGTTGACGGGCACGGATATGAAGCACCGGGTTCTAGCCTTTGCGGCGGCCACGTTGATCGCACCGTCTTTCCTGAACATGGGGGCAAGCTCCTACAGGCATTTCGCGATCAACGAAGAAAACTACCAAGCCGTCTTTCAGGCCGCGCCGCATACGGATGTCTACACGTTAACGCACCGGGTCAACCGCGTGCAGGAGCGGCGCACGATCACCTTCACCGACCCGCAATTTGCCGCTCTGAACGAGGTTGCGGACAAAGAGCCGGACATCGAGTTTATGGGCCAGACATGGCCGGCCTGCAAACAAGAGCTTGGTCTGCTTGGCGTGATGCGCGAAATGGCGGCAGACCTTCGGGCATTTGGGCTGGGCGATGACGCCCGCATTTACACAGCGGATACATTTGGCAGCGTCTGGATGTTCGGCGGGTTCGAGCCGCTGGAGAACGGCTCACCTTGGTATTACGGGGCGCTCTCAGGGTTCGAAAATGCGGATTACATGCTGATCTTCAACTGTCCCATCAATGAACGCGCCTTCCGCGAAAGCATAGAGGCTATCAAAAAGCTCGACGATCTTGAGGTGAAGGAACTGCGCAGAAACGAGCTTTATACGCTCTATTCGCTTACTCAGTAAAAGACGGCCGCCAGCAGGTAGATCAGCAAGGTGCCCGCCAGCGGGTAGCCCATCGGGAAGTCCCGCGTGCGCTCCCAGCTTTCCCAGTTCGGGGTCAGTTTCCGAAAAGGCGTGACGCGCGCGATGCGGTGGGTCGCGAAGCCGATGATGGTGCAGATTGCAAAAATGGCCATCAGGTTAACGAGGTCAGCCACCATTATGAACGGGGCGGCGGCGGCGGCGAATTTCGCGTCCCCTGCGCCGAGAACCCGGACAATTGCCAAGATGAAGCCCACGGCCAGAACGACCGCAAAATGCACCAACTGCCAGGCCCATTGCGAGAAGGGCAGGGCGATCAGCCCGACCACCAGGTAAACAAGGATCAACGCGGCGACGGCCTTGTTGGGGATCTTCATGGTGGCGAGGTCTGACCACGCCACCCAAATGCAGATCGGCAAGACGAACGGCAAGAACCACAGCGCGGCCGAAGCTGGCATCATCATCTGTGTCAGCCGTCCAGTTTCTTGAGGGAGCGCACGGCCGCCTCGAAATACTGTGGATGCGTCTCGATCGCCTGTTCCAGAAGGTCTTTGCCGGTATCGGTGTCGCCCTGCTTGATCGCGGCCAATGCCATCGTGTGCAGCAATTGCGCGCGCTCAACTTGGGTGACCTGTACCAGCGGCAGCGTGTAATTCTTCTGCGCGGCACGGGCCAGGATCAGGTTGTTTTTGGCGGTAAAGAGGTTGGAATCATAAGTGATTGCCTCGCCAAACAGGCGCTCCGCATCGCGGTAATCGCCCCGGCTGAGTTTGGAATAACCCCAGTTGTTGAGGATGCTGCCGGGAGCCGTGGTCAGGCCAACAGCGGTCTCGTAAAAGCTATCGGCTTTCTTCCATTCCTTGTTGCTGTCGGCGATGACGGCTTCCAATTTGTAGCGTTGGAAGGTTTCAATCGTCGGCGGCACACTATCGAGCGCTTTTTCGGCCTTGTCCCAGTCCCCTGTGCGGATCAAGGCGTCCGCATAGCTCATCTGGTCGTCATGGGTGGCGTCTTCATGCTCGGTGACGCGCTTCCAGATAATCGCGCCTTCGGTCGCGCGTTTGGCGCGCACCAAGGACAAACCAAGCCCGCGCTGAAGGTCAATGCGATCAGGGTTTTCGGCAAGTGTGCGCTGGAAGTATGTCACGGCCTCGTTCGGATCGGCGGCCGTGAGCATGATGTCACTGAGATTGCTCTCGTCGATCACGTTGACGCCTTTCAGCGCGCGGGTGACCTCGCCATCTTGGGATTTTTCACAGGCGGAAAGGGCTATTGCACTGGTGATGCATAGCATGAATGCTTTTGTCTGGCGCATGGGGTGCGTCCTCTGCTGCTCTCAATACGGCCTTCATTTTTTGTTTTTTTAGGCTCTAGCAGGTCAGGGCGTTGCCAAAATCAGGTAGCGCCCGTTGCCGCGTCGAACCAGGTCGAAGGCTTCGCTCTTTTCACTTGTATACGCCGGATTTTCGATTTGTGCGAGCGCGCGTTGCAGGTTTTGCCGGATTTCGTCAGAATTGCCACTATCCAGCGCAAAGGCTGTTTGGAACACGCGGGAGGCTTCGCCCGGCTTCTGGCGCTCCATAAGCACCACACCAAGATTGTTCCAGGCAGGTACGAAGGTTTCGTCCTTCTTGACGGCTTTGCGCAGCAGGTCCTCGGCTTGGCCAAGGCGACCCAGTTGCAGATTTGCAGACCCCAACGCCGACAGCACGTCTACGGTCGTTCCAATTTCACCAGCGGCGCGCAGGTAGGCCTTGATTGCCAGCTCATACTCGCCCGCGGCCATCAGGCGGTGTCCGACGATCAGCCCATCGACCGACTGCGCGCGACCCACTGATCCGGTCGGGGCAAAAGGGTCAGCCCCCGCGCCAATGGCCGGGGGCTTGGGCTCACATGCTGTGAGAGCTGTTAGGATCAGCGCGGTCCCCACCACATGTTTCAAGCGTTATAACCCACCACCGTTAAGGTTGACGTAGATGTCATGCACCGAGGGCCCGATCAGGATGATCATCAGGGGCGGCACGGTGAACATCATGGTGCCAAGTGTCAGCTTGGTAGGCAAGACGTTTGCTTTTTCTTCTGCGCGCATGACGCGTTTATCACGCATTTCCGATGCGTAAACCCGCAGCGCGTCCGCAATGGATGTACCGAAGCTGGCCGATTGGATCATCACGGTTACGAAGGAGGACACATCCGGGACGCCCGCACGCTCGGACATGTCTTTCAACACGACCACGCGGTCTTTACCGGCTTTCATCTCGTGAGCCACAATCTCAAATTCATCGGCCAAGGCGGGGTAGCCCGCGCGAATTTCGGCGGCCACCCGGATAATCGCTTGGTCAAGGCCCTGGCCCGCTTCAACGCAAACCAGCATCAGGTCAAGCGCGTCGGGGAAGCCCGATTCAATCTCGGTGATCCGTTCCTGGCGGCGGCGTTCGATCCAGTATTTCGGCAGGTAGTAGCCCGCGCCACCTGGTACCACGATCGACAGGATCAGGTTGCGGGTCGAAATGTCGTCGCCTGCCAGAAACAGCGCGTAGATCAGGCCGAATGTCAGGAACAACAGCCCCAACGCAAACTGCATGAAGTGGAAGGTTCGCACAGCCGACTTTTGTTTGTATCCCGCCTGCAGCAGTTGCAGCTTCATGCCGGCCAGTTGCTCTTTGTCCTCCGGCTCGAGGAACTTCGCGTATTTGTCCAGCTTGTCGGTGCCGCCCTTACGGCGCAAAGCGGCAGCTTCCGAGGTCGAGGTCGTTTGACCGCCCTTTTTGACCTCGTTGCGAAGCCGGTCCATCGGGTCCTGGCGCTTCTTCAGCATGATCGGCAGTGTCAGGCAAACAAGGAGAACGCCAAGCATACCCACGGCCATAAGCGGTCCAAGCGGGCCCATCAGATCGACGAGCATCGTGTTGAATTGTTCAAGCATCGTCTCTGCCCCTTACACTTTAATGTTCACCATGATCCGCATGAAGATCATGTTCACGGTGAGGAAAACGCCAACAGCCAGGCAGGCGGGGATGAAGTATTCGGTGTCTTTCACGTCGACGTAGTAATCCGGCTCCATGATGTTGATGCCGACCAGCGCCAGAAGCGGGAAGACGGACAGGAACATACCGGACCATTTCGCCTCCGCCGTGATGGCTTTCACCCGACGGAACAGTTTGAACCGCGCCCGGATCACCAACGACAACCCGTGCAAAATCTCGGCGAGGTTACCGCCCGACGTTTGCTGGATGGTCACGGCCACGGCAAGGAAGCGCAAATCCTGCATATCCATGCGTTCCGCCAAATGTTTCAGGCTTTCCGAGACGTCGCGACCATAAGCCGCCTCATCCGCGATCACGCCAAATTCGGTGCCAAGCGGGTCGGCCACCTCTTTGGCGACAATGTTGATTGCAGAGCTGAACGGGTGGCCCACTCGCAAGGAGCGCACCATAAGTTCGATCGCGTCCGGCAGCTGCTCTTCAAGCATCGCGAGACGTTTCTTACACTTGTTGTTCACCCACACATAGACTGCACCAATACCCATCGCGACCGCGATTAGGGCGCGGATAGGGGCCGAGGCACCGGTCATTTGTGACAAAATCACAAACACGACCACGGACAATACGCCCATAATCCCGATCAACGCGGTAGGCGAGAAAGCGATATTGGCGCGCTGCGCCTTGTCTGCCAGCATGGAATAGAGCGGTATGCCGCCCGATCTCATGTGCTGGTTCATCTCTTTGCGGAGCTGTTCGAGCACCTTTTCGCGGCTTCCGCCCTTCTGGATCATGTCCAGCCGGCGGTTCACCTTGCTGTTGAGGCTGATCGATTTGCCGAAGACCACCAGATAGATGCCTTCGATCATCATCAGCACGGCAACAAAGATGATGCCATACAGGAGTGGTTCGAATGAAATGTTCATAACTGGTTACTCCGCAGCGACGGGTTCGTAGATCGAGGAAGGCAAATCATAGCCCCACTGCTTGAACCGTTCTGAATAATGCGACCGCACACCAAGAGGCGTGAATTGGCCAAGGATCTTCCCGTCGGGCTGTAGGCCCAGGCGCTGATAGCGGAACACTTCCTGCATGGAGATAACGTCACCTTCCATGCCTGTGATTTCGGTGATCGACACCATGCGCCGCGAGCCGTCTTGCAGACGCGACGCCTGCACGATCAGGTTCACAGCGCTAGAGATTTGTGCGCGCACCGCCTTGATCGGCATCTCGATACCCGCCATGGCGATCATGTTTTCCAAACGCGAAACCCCATCACGTGCGGAGTTGGCGTGAATTGTGGTCATCGACCCGTCGTGGCCCGTGTTCATGGCTTGCAACATGTCGATAACTTCCTCGCCACGCGTCTCACCCACGATGATGCGGTCAGGACGCATCCGCAGGGCGTTTCGCAGACAGTCGCGCTGGGACACAGCGCCTTTGCCTTCCACGTTGGCGGGGCGGGATTCCATCCGGCCGACGTGAACCTGTTGGAGTTGAAGTTCCGCCGTATCCTCGATCGTCAGGATACGTTCCGAGTTGTCGATAAAGGACGACAACGCGTTCAGCGTGGTCGTTTTACCCGAACCTGTACCACCCGACACAATCACATTCAGCCGGCAGGCAACCGCGGCTTGCAGATAGGCGGCCATTTCTTCCGAGAAAGCGCCAAATTTGCACAAGTCATCAATGCCCAGCTTTTCCTTTTTGAATTTACGAATGGAGACGAGCGAGCCGTCCACCGCAATCGGCGGGACCATGGCGTTAAAACGCGAGCCGTCTTTCAAACGGGCATCCACGTAAGGGTTGCTTTCGTCCACACGGCGACCCACCGCCGACACGATCTTGTCGATGATGCGCAGCAGGTGCTTTTCGTCCTTGAAACGGGTTGAGGTCAGCTCCAACTTACCGGCGCGTTCGATGAACACGCGGTTGGGGCCGTTGACCAGAATATCGTTGATCGTTTCGTCTTTCAGAAGCGGCTCTAGCGGACCCAGGCCCGTGACTTCGTCAAACAATTCAGCATGAAGGTTCTGGCGCTCTTCCTTGTTAAGGACGATGGCCATTTCTTCCAGGCCCTCGGCGCAGATAGCGGCGATCTCGGCCTTAAGCTCCTTTTCCGGCGCGTCTTCCAACGCGGCCAGGTTAAGGTTGTCCAGCAAGCGGTGGTGCAGCTCGGACCGGATCTCTTCCAGCTTTTGGCGGCGCTTCAGCTCTTTGTCACCGGCAACGGATGTTGCGGGCGTTTTGGGGGCAGGGCGCGGCTCTGGCGCGGCTTCTACCTTTTTCTCAACCGGTGCCGGCGCATTTGCCGGTTTGGTAGGTTCGTCAGTCTTTTTGTAACGAGAAAACATGTGTTTAGCCCCTATCCGGTCTCTTCAGCGCGCTCGACATCGAGCAACGACTGGGCGAGCTTTGCGATTTCTTTGCGCAGCGGGTTCTTCGCGGCGCTGTCAACAATTGGCAGGCCGTGGTCGCAGGCTTGCGCCACTTGCTTGCCACCGTCAGGCAGATGCAGCGACAGGTCGATGTCGAGGCTTTCTGCCATACGTTTGGCGCGGCTCTTGCCAGCCATGTCTGTGAACTTTGGTGCGCGGTTCAGTGCGTAGCGCACTTTCTCATGCGGCAAATCTTCGGCCTTCAACGCGCGGATCATGCGCAATGCGTTTTGTGCGGACCGCAGGTCTAGTTCCAGCAACCCAAAGTAGACCTGGCACATACCGAGGATGGTTTCGGTCCATTGCACCAACGAGGTCGGCATGTCGATGACAACGAAATCAAAGTTGCGCTGGGCCAGTTCGACCAGGCGTTCGATTTCGGGAGGGCTGACAAGGTCCAGCGGCAAGATGTCGGCCGGGGCCGTCAGCACGCTGATCTTTTCGTTGAACTGCAGCAACGTTTGCTTGAACGCCTCGTCATCAGTGCTTTCGATGTCAGACAGCATCTCATAGACCGCGTCGCGTCGCGGCAGGTCAAGATAGGTCGAGGCCGACCCGAACTGGAAATCCAGATCAAGCAGGCAAACTTTTGGGCTGTTGTTCTTGTCGATGGTGGCCAGTTCCCAGGCAAGGTTCACTGCGAAGGTGGAACTGCCCGCGCCGCCCGCCAACCCATGGACCGGCAGGATGACACCGTTATGATCACCGGGTTTTGCGTTGCGCAGCGAAGGGCCGCCTGCGCCGGAACTTGGCGCTTCTTCATAGACCACGACTGGTTCAGGCTCCGGGGTGCGGATCCGTTCGATCGCGTCATGCAACGCGCCTTCGGGAAGCGGGTAGGGGACAAAGTCATCCGCGCCGAGTTTCAGTAGCTGGTGCAGAGCAATAGGCGACAGCTCATCGGCAATCAGGATGACGCGGATGTTCATGTCTTTGGTGCGGGTGATCAGATCGCCGATTTCGGTCAGCTTGTCTTCATCTTCGCTGTCCACGGCAATCGCAATGAATTCCAATGCAGAGGCATCCGGCTGTCCAAGATACGCAGTGGCATCGGCAAAGTTCAGGTCGCCCCAGCTTTCACCAAGCTCGGCTTCCATGTCCTCGATCAGCAGATCAAAGTTCTGCACGTCGCGCGCGACGGTGCACGCTGTGATAGGTGCTGCTTCGGGTTGTAACGCTACACTACTCGTCATGCTCATTTCCCAACTGCCCCGCATTGGATTCGGGGACGTGGCTACCCAACGCGTCTTTACCAAGTGTTAGCGTTGTGGCGGCCAGATTGCCTATTTTGAGCCGAATTTTCCGTATTAAGTCGGAATTGTCGGCATTCTCGAGACAATCAATGCTGGGGAATAAGGGCGAGATTAGGGCCAAAATGGCGAAAAACTGGGGAATGTGCAGAAGTTTGCGACATTCCCCAGTTTTATTATTGAGTGACCCCTGCGGACACTTCGTCGAACACGGAACGTCCAGCGGACTCGAGGTGTTCGCGGTAGATAATGGCGGCATATTTGCCGTCAAGAAGGGACGGATGTCCATCAACAAAGCCGGACACTTCGGTCACGGTACGCCGGTTGCGGCGTTCGCGGCCCTCGGTCACAACCAAAGGCTGCGTTTCCCCGAATGAGACAACGGCTTCCAGGCGGGAGCGACTGATGCCTTGTGTCGACAGGAACCGAACAACCGCATTCGCGCGGCGCAGGCCCAGTGACTTGTTGTAGCTGTTGGAACCTACCAGATCGGTGTGACCATAGACGCGGAAGCGGACTTCCGGGAATTGGCGGATCCAGTTGGCCTGACGCAGCAGGATTTGGCGCGACGCCGCATCCAGTTTTGCGCTGTTGAATGCGAAGTTTACCGATGGCGGCACTTCGTTTTCAAACCGGCGGGCGAGGCCCTCTGCCACGGCCAGCTGGCCGGTGGAAATCAGGCTGTTTGTCATGGTCGGGTTGCCGAAGCCGCCCTCGTCGACGGTGGCGCCGGCTTCGCGGTAGAAATCCCCGCCGCAAGCGCTGAGGCCGATTGTCATGACTGCCAGAAGGGCGATGGTGCTGGTTGACTTAAGCATCTGATATTACTCCAAAACGTAGCCGTACGAGCCCGAAAAGTCTTGGCGGGCCACTTCGCCTGTTGCCCCGCCGGATCCGCGCACTGCTTGTGCGACGGAGCCGTTGAGAAACAGTTCGCGTTCGGTTGGTGGACGGATGCGGTCAGTCGGCAGCACGAAGCTGTCACCGCGGCTTGGGTTCACCAGGTGGGCGGTGATGATGATCACCAGCTCGGTCTGGCGGCGGCTGTAGTTCGCGCTGCGGAACAGGGCACCCAGAACCGGGATGTCGCCCAGCCATGGAACCTGACCTGCAAGGTCGACAAAGTCGTCTTGCAGCAGGCCCGCGATTGCGAAGCTCTCGCCGTCGCGCAGCTCCACCGTGGTGGATGAGGCGCGTTTGCTGAACGATGGAACCGAAACGCCGCCGGTAGACACCGAGTTGGTCGTATCAAGGCTCGAGACCGAGGTTGCCAGGTTCAGGTTGATGACGTCTTGGTCGACCACCGTCGGGGTGAAGGCCAGCTCCACACCAAATGGGCGGTATTCGATGGCGATGCCGTTTTCGCTGGAAACCGGGATCGGAACCTCGCCACCAGCCAGGAATTCCGCCTGTTGGCCCGAAAGCGCCGTCAGGTTCGGTTCTGCCAGAGTGCGCACAAGCCCTTTGGTCTCAAGAGCTTCGATCAAGACGGCGGCCTGAAGGCTGCCGCTGCCGAAGCCGATGGCCAAGGCCCCGTTGCGGGTTCTGTTCGATGCAAAGCTGCCCGCGCCGCCGCCTGTTGGGAACAGGGTGCTGGGGTTGGTGCCATCCTGGAAGGTCTGCGTGAAGCCGTTTGCGCCAAAGTTGCCGCCGGAGGTGGCAAAGCCAAGGCTCACCGACAGGTCTTTCGCGACAGAGCGGCTCATCTCGGCGAAGCGCACTTTCAGCATGACTTGCTGGGTGCCGCCGACGCTCATCAGGTTGGACACGGCTTCTGGTGCGTAGCGTTGTGCCAGATCCAGTGCGCGGTCCAATTTGACGATAGAAGATACGGTGCCCGACAAAACGATGCCGTCATTGGCGGTGCGTACTTCGATTTTCTCACCTGGAAGAACTTCGCGCAGGCGTTCTTTGAATTCTGCGATGTCGGGGGCCACCCGGACCTCGACATTGGTGATCAACTTGCCATCAGGGCCAAGCAGGGTCAGCGTGGTGCGCCCCGGTGCTTTGCCCAACACGTATATAGTGCGGTCCGACAAGGTAGCGATGTCTGCAATGGAAGGGTTGGCGACCGAAAGCTCGGCGAATGGGACGTCGCTTTCGACAACAACCGCGCGGTTAATGGCGACGTTTAGATTACGTGCCGTCGATCCGCTGGTGATGCTCAGGTTCTGGGCGATGCCCATAACAGGAGTAAAGGTAGAAAGTGCGAGACCGATAAGGCCTGCGCTAAAGAGCTGCTTCATGTTCATGTGATCCTGCCTCTCTGATCACTGGAGTGAGTGGGTCTTTTGCCCATCTTGCCGGAACCATGTGCGATTTCCGGATTTATTTCAAGAATCAGGTGGTTGGGCGACACAGCTTATGTGGGTGCGGCGCAACACCTATCCATGGGTGGTAAATAAATACGGGGCGGCACCTACATGATGTGCCGCCCCGATCTCGTTGTTTCCATGAGGAATTGATCACTCAGGGCATTGTACGGGGATTTCCACAACTTCGGCGCCCTTGCGCGTCTTGATTGTGCAAACCTCGGCGGCTTCGCGTTCGATCTGTACTTTCTCTTCGATGCCAAGCAGCTCGTTTTGGTCAATTTCGACCGAAGCGATCTCGGTGTCATCGCCTGCGCCAACCAGCGACAGGGTCAGGCGACCCGACGATTGGGCCTGCGCCAATGCCGCGATGCGTGGCGGAGGCGCCATGACGGTGACTGTCCGCGCAATTGTTGGGGCGTTGCGGTCGCCATCGGCGATCTGGTCAACAGCCAACAGCTGCAGGTTGGTTTCGATGAGTTTGGTGACGTTACGCCCGCGCGCCTTGCCGGTCCAGTACACGTCCACGTTGTCGCCCGGACGCAAGAAGCCGGAAACGCCCGAAGACACGTCGACCCGAAGCGCAAACGCGCGCATGCCCTTTTGCAGGCGCGATGACACGCCGGCGTCTTCGCCAGGTTCAGTCACTTTAACCGCCAGCACGGCCTCGTCTTTTTCCATGACGCGCAACACGGTGCGCAGATCACCTGATTCCGGGAACAGGGCAGGGCCCTCCTGGAACGCACCTTCAGGGATGGCGTTCTCAGGCCAAGCAATGATCTTGACGTGCTCCTTGGTCAGCTTCTCGCCGTACGCGATACGCTTCTTCAGCACGAATACCGGTTCCAGCGGAACGTTGCTGGCCAGCTTTGCCTGTTGCTCGGCCAAAGTGGCCTGATATTCGCCGATCCGGTTTTTGGCCATATAGACCGCAAACCCTGCCAGTCCGATCCCCACGACCAACACCAACCCAAATAGAACTCTCATCTTCTGCCCCTTCTCGAATGCATAAGCGGGCCTCCCAACACACGGGACGGCCATTGATTGCACTCTGGCTACAGGGCGAATGAGGCAAAAACTTGATGCGAGTGTGGTCAGCTTGGGACAATTGCCGCCATTGGCAAGAGATTGTCTCCAGGCGGTGTTGGCAGCAAACAAGAGGACCTCCCAATAACGGGCGCCTCTATTACTTGTGGTCCGGTCGGTAAAGACAGACGCGGAAGAAGGTGCTGGTTAGACGCTGTCGTCGCTTTCAAACGACGTGCTGATCAGTTGGCTTTTCAGCTTGGTGTCAACGTCGCCGGAAATGTCTTCGGTGCCATCTGTGATCACGCCAACCGCGGCAAGTGCCAAGCTAATGACACCAGCGGACAGGATAACCCAATCCACGGTAACAGCACCGTCTTCTTCCAGTGCAAAACTTTTTATCCAGTTCAACATTCTATCCTCTTTAGTGCCCACCAGTCCCGTGGCGGCGCACTTGGTCCTTTACCCTCATCATCCAATATAAGGTCAAATTTGTCAGAAATGCGTCGAAACTTGCACATATATGGCCATCGGCGGAAACGGACCGTTTCGATAGGCGAACTTATGCTTCAAATAAGAAAAGCCGCGCTGTTAAAGCGCGGCTTCCCTGTTCAGGTCCGCCCCAGTGGGCGGCGACTAACTTAGAAAGTAGTCGAGATACCTTGGTCAGACAGCTGAGTGTCGATGTCGCCGGAAAGGTTTTCCAGGCCGTCCGAAACGGAAGCCATAACAGCGATGCCCAGACCAACGATAGCTGCGGTCAGAACAACCCAGTCAACAGTCACGGCGCCAGATTCGTCAGCTACGAAGTTTTTGAACAGTTTAGTCATTGTGTATCCCTCCAAGGATATAGTCAGTTTTCAGTTTCCAAGTATGCCGAGCTGGGTTGTGTGATTTGGTCCGGCCTCTGTTCCGTTCCTCATCCCCGTCTCGGTATGGAAGCTTTATCCCGTCCAATCTGGGCAACAGTGCGGCGCGATTGGTTCAATTTTTCAGCAGCCGAAAAGAAACGTAAAAAAATCATTAACGCTTTGTTTTAGAATGAAAATTTTATTGAAAAAACTTGATCTAGCTTGAATCAGGTGTGTCCTGCATGCCGAATATGGCGGCTTTGCCTTAGAAAACGGCCTGAATCTGTAGTGTTCTATGCGGAAAGTCGCATAAGGTCGGCGGAAATAACCAAAAACAATAAGACAGATCGGGCAGGTCATGTCGTACAGACGAAATATCCTGATAACAGCGCTCGCGCTTTGCGTGGCAGCACCCGTGTCTGCGGGGTCTCACAAGCCTGCTTTTGGCGGAGATTTCACCTTTCGCAAGATCAAGCCGCCCTCATCGGGGGCCGGTCGCAGGATCACGGTGCAAATCAAACCTGAAGATCAGCCCAAAGTGGCGGCCGCGGCCCCAAAAGCGGCCAGCAAGGCCAAATCGTCCGATCTTGATTGGTTCTGGGACACGGTCTCTCCTGATATTGGCACACCGGTCGCGGGGCGTTTTACCGATGCGGTCGAACATGTTGCCAAGGCCCCCACAGGAAAAGGGGTCCCCGAACCACGCCTCGACACGTTGCAAAGCATTGCGAGCGCGCACGGCACGGATATCTTGATTCAAACGCTCGACAAGAAAGTGTCACCCGCGTTGGTGCTGGCGCTGATCGCTGTGGAGTCTGGTGGCCGCACCGGTGCGGAAAGCAACAAAGGCGCACAGGGCCTGATGCAGTTGATCCCGGATACGGCTGCGCGGTTTGGCGTGACCGATTCGACGGATCCCGTTCAAAACATAAAGGGCGGCGTTGCGTATCTTGATTGGCTGATGAAAGAGTTCAACGGCGATCCTATTCTGGCGCTCGCGGGGTATAATGCGGGGGAGGGTGCGGTGCGCAGCCACAATGGCGTGCCGCCTTATGCGGAAACCCGCCTCTACGTCCCAAAGGTCCTGGCGGCCTGGCGCGTTGCGCGGTCCATATGTCTGACGCCGCCCTTGCTTGTCAGCGACGGCTGCGTGTTCCGCACGAAGGGCTAACATAATGGCAAAGACGAAACCCCTGGTCCTTGATGTGGACGGCTCGTTCCTGCGTACCGACATGTTGTTTGAATGCTTTTGGGCCGGGATGGGGCGCGATCCCATCGCGACGCTGCGCGTCATCAAAGACACGTTCGGTGACAAGGCTGCATTGAAGGCGGGGCTGGCCGACCTTGCGCGCCCGCGTGTCGATCTGATGCCGGTCAGCGCGCCTGTCGAGGCGGTCGTTGCAGCCGCGAAGTCCCAAAAGGTCGAGGTGGTGCTGGCGTCGGCCTCCGATATATCGTTGGTGACCGAGCTTGCGCAGGTCCATGATCTATCCCCGACGGTCTTCGCGTCCGAAAACGGTGTGAACCTGCGTGGTGCGGCCAAGGCAGACGCTCTGGTGGAGGCTTACGGCGAAGGTGGGTTCCATTACGCCGGCAACGAACCAGGAGACATGGCGATCTGGGAACGGGCCGATGAGGCAATCATCGTGGGCACGGTTGCAGGGGCCAAATTGGCTCTGATTGCCGAGCATGGCGTGACCGAGTTGCCCGGCGGGTGGGCGTGGCGGGACCTGATCCGCGCCCTGCGACCGCATCAGTATGTCAAAAACGTTCTGTTGTTGCTGCCGTTGATTGCGGCGCACCAATTCGGGCTGGTCCCGTTCCTGACGATCCTGTTGGCCATCGTGGCTTTTTCTGCCGCGGCTTCCTGCATCTATGTGGTCAACGATTTGCTCGACCTCGAGGCAGACCGGCTGCATGTGAAGAAGAAGCATCGTCCCTTTGCCAGTGGCGCAGTGCCGATAAATGTCGGCATGATAACCTGTCTGGCACTCGGAGTGATCGCGCTTGGCGTTGCGGCGTTCCTCAATTGGGCGTTTTTCGGAATAGTCGCGCTCTATATGCTGCTGTCGCTTGCCTATTCGCTGAAGCTGAAGCGGTTGCGCTGGGTCGATATCGCCACGTTGGCCGCTCTCTATACTATACGGGTCGTAGCGGGGGCGGCTGCGGCTGAGATCAATGTCACCGGCTACATGTTGGCGTTCATCTTCCCGGTTTTTGTCACGCTGGGATGCGTGAAGCGCTTGACGGAGCTGACGTTGGCCACCTCTGACGAGCGTCTGCCGGGCAGGGGGTATGGCAAGCCCGACCGCCCCGATTTGATGAATGTCGCGTGCCTTGGCATGTTTGCGGCTTTGCTTGTGTTCTTCCTCTACAGCTATACCGATCACGCGCTATCGCTTTACAAGTCGCAATGGTTGCTTTGGGTGGCGATGCTGCCAATTGGCGGCTGGCTGTGGCGCATGGTGTCTCTGGGGTACAAGGGCAAGCAGGACCACGATCCTATCGTATTCGCCATGAAGGACCGGCACGGGCTGTCGCTGCTGATCTTTGCGATCACCATTATGTTCTACGCCGCTGGGCTGTTCCACGACGCGTTCGGGTTCTGAAGGGCGCATTTTTTCACCGAAAAAATGGTGCCAAACTTTCGGTGAAAGTTTGGCTACACGCTCATCTTCTTGAAGATGCGCTCCGGGATGCGGGTGATAATTCCCATGATGATGGCCCAGAAGAAGGGCGTGTAGATCACGTTCTTCTTCTTCTCCACGGCCTTCAACAAGTCTGCGGCCACCTTTCCAGGAGGCGCCACGAGGAACATACCCTCAATGCCCCATGTCATTGCGCTGTCGACGAAGCCGGGCTTTACGGTGACCACATGGCCCCCCGAACGCGTAAGCCGGTTGCGCAATCCGCTTAGGTAGGTGTGGAAACCCGCTTTCGCGGATCCATACACGTAATTGCCGATCCGGCCGCGGTCACCTGCTACCGAGCCCACGCCAATCACGCTACCGCCGCCGCGGTTTTCCATCTCCGGTGCAATCGTCTGCAAAAATGCGGCAGGGCCGGTGTAGCTGTCCATTACCACGCCCTCGATCAGCGATGGGTCCGCATCGATGGCGTCTTGCGGCGGCATCGAGCCCACGAAAACGGCGACGTTTATCATGCCTTCTTCTTTGGCGACCCGGTTCACTATGGCTGCGAAGCCTGACTGCTGCCGGGCGTCAAAGGCCACGGCTTCGGCCGCGTCAGCGCCACGCAGCATGCAGTCGGTCGCGCTTGCCTCTAAATCCGCCATATCGCGACCGGCCAGAAAAACACGCGCACCGTCTTCGGCAACGGCACGGGCAAAGGCCTTCGCCATAGAAGAGGTCGCCCCAAGTATGATCCAATTCTCGGTCATGACGCGCTCCTGATCTTCAATCGACGGGTGAGGTCGGTTTCATAATGGCCTTCGGGGTCGGCTTTGTTGGCCGCTGCGGCGAACTTCGCAAGGTTTGGATACATGGATGGCAGGTGTTTGGCCTCCAGCGTCGCGTCCTTGGCCAGATAGACGCGGCCCCCGGCTTCGGCGGTCATTGCCTCCAGCTGGCCGATTAGCTTTGCCGCTTTATCGCCCGCACGAAAATCAACGGCCAATGTATAACCTTCCATCGGGAAGCTCATCAGGCCGGCGCTGCCGCTGCCCATGCGTTTCAGTACGGCCAGGGGGGAAGCCAGCCCGCTATGGGCGATCTTCTCCAGCATGCGCTTCAGCGCGTCCAATTGTGCAGGCGGCACCACGCATTGGAACTGCATGAAGCCGTGTTTGCCGTAGAGCTTGTTCCAGTCATGGATCGCATCCAGCGGGAAGAAGAAGTCCTGAATGGGCTTCACGCTGGTGCGCCCTGTTTCCGGCACGCGGCGGAAATAGGCGCTGTTGAACATCTTCACCACCGGCTTGGACAGCGCGAAGCGTGGCGCGTTGAACGGCACGGACTTCGACTTCTTCTTGGCGGGCACCAGCCCGTATCCGGTTTCGCCTTCTTCCAAAATCCCGCGGCCCAGCGCGTCGCCTTTGGCGGTCGCGTCGATCCAGCCGACGGTATAGGTGGCCTCCGACCCGTCCAGCGCCTCGACAAATTCGTCAAACCCGTCGATGCGGCGTTCGGTGACCGTCATCAGATCTCCCTTGCAGGCCAGCAGCTGAAGTTTGGCTGACACGATCACGCCTGTCTGCCCCAGACCGCCAATGGTGGCCTTAAAGAAGGCGGCATTCTTCTTGGGTCCAACTTTTTGGGTCTTGCCGCCGTTCATCAAGGTTATCTCGGTTACATGCTGTCCAAACGAGCCTGCGCCATGGTGGTTTTTGCCATGCACGTCGTTGGCGATGCAGCCACCAACGGTGGCGAAGCCGGTGCCCGGCATCACGGCGGGCAGCCAGCCTTGCGGCGCAAATATCTTGGCGATCTCGCCCACTGGCATTCCGGCCTCGACCTCCAAAATGCCGGTCTCTGTGTCAAAGCCGATCATCCGGTCAAGCCGCACCATCTTGATAGCGCTGTGACCGTCATTCAGGCAGGCATCGCCATATGAGCGGCAATTGCCAATTGCGGGGCCTGCGTCATCCGCCAATGCGGCGGCGAGCGAAGACACCCGTTCAGGGCGGGCCACCGGGCCGGTGGCTTCGGCCACCCGGCCCCAACCAGTATAGGTGAGCGTTTTCCAAAGCATATGCGTCAGACCTTGTTTGAATTCTTTTCGGCGATGGGGAACGCGATGAGGCCAACCAGTATCGCGAACCAGAGTGTGGTGATGCGGATCACGGCCATGGCCGGAACAGCGGTTTCCAGGGGGACGTTTTGCGCGGCCAGCAACATCAGCATCGCCGCCTCGGCGCCACCGACCCCGCCGGGCGCGCCTGTCAGCCCGCCCGCGAGGGTGGAGAAGAGAAAGATCACCGTGGCCGCCGCGAAGGTGATGTCCGCGCCCATCCAAGTCAGCAGTAGAAACAGGGCGTAGCCTTCGGCGGTCCAGCCGATGATGCTCAAAGCCAAAGCCGGCAGCGCCACGGAGGGCTTGCTGAAGATGGCCATCGATCGTGCCGCCCGAAGCAGCTGCACGAAGCGGCGGGGCCAGCGGCCAACGGCTTTCCAAAGCCCCTTCACGATACCGGCCAAGAGCACGGGTCGGGTCACCACGGCGGCGAAGCCCACAGCCAGCACGGCAACGGGGATGGCACCCACGGTGCCGGTTTGCGACAGCACCACGCCACCGGCAAGCACCAGCCCCATGGCGGCGATGTCGAAGACGCGGTCAATGAAGGGCAGCGGCAGGATACGTTCAAACGGCCAGCCGGTCAGGCGAGTGATCCAGCGCAGGCGCACCAACTCGCCGATACGGCCTGGGGTGACGGTCATCGCGAAGCCCCCCATGAAATGCAGCACGTTGTGGCGCAATTCCAACGGTATGCCCAACCGGCGCGAGAACAGATGCCACCTCAGTCCGCGCAAAATATAGTTGATCATCGATAGGGCCAGCAGGCCGGTGAGCTGTATCGGGCTCAGAAGGCGCAGCTGCGCCCACGTTTCTTCCCAGCCGATGGAGGCTGCCAACCCTATGAATCCAATGATAAATAGCGCCATCAACCCCAAGAGGACCAGAAGGTCCCGCTTGGGGCGATGTTCGCGTGTCGGCTCTTGTAACGGCCGTGGACTGCTCATGCTCATTGTCATTGGGTCCGCAGCTAGCAACAGAATAGGGCAGGATTATGAAACTGTTTCCAAATCGAAAACGCCAGCCAATTCGCCGTGATCCGCACTATTAGGACAGCCGCAAGAACTCCGAGATGTCATGCGTGTTGTTGAAGAACGGCACTGATGTCGGCGGCTTGCCGGAGCGGGCGAGCGCCGCAACTTCGGCCAGCACCACTTCGGTTATGAATGGCAGGTTCAATTTGCGCGCTTCGTCCAGTTCTACCCAATGCAGATGGCTCAGCTCGTCTTCGGCGGTTGAAAAGTCGTCCAAATCCCCGGTTGCGCGTTCAGCGTCGACTAGGAAGAACCGGGCGTCGAACCGGCGGGGGCGTTTCGGCGGCGTGATCGCCCGGAAGATATAGTGAAAACCAGCTGCTGACGGCACCTCGCCTGCTGCAAAGAATGCGGCCCAGTCATCGGGAAGGTCTGCAGGGGAGGTCCCCGGCGCGCTGAACTTAAGACCGGTCTCTTCCCAGACTTCGCGGATCGCGGACGCAATGATGGCGCGTTCCATGCCGACCGGTGACCGCATGGCCAGCCGGTTCATTGTTTCGGCCCCGGGCATCGCGGCCAATGGCACGTCGCCGTCGTCCAGTTCAACAGCGCCACCCGGAAAGACGTATTTGTTAGGCATAAATGCCGCGTTCTTGCCGCGCTGCCCCATCAACACCCGAGGGTTTGTGGCGGCGTCGCGCAGCAGGATCACGCTGGCGGCGTTTCGGATGGGGGCATCGTTCATGGTGGCAGACTGGCCTGTGCCCTCCGCGGCGTCCAGCGGATTAATGCGTTTTGAAGCCATGCATCCGTTTGGCCCATTGCAGCCCTATCAACCCGCCTTTCAACCGAGGCAGCAGAAACAGGCAGGACGCGACGCATCCCACTGAAAACACCGAGGCCACAATCAGCGGGTCTGGCTCGTCAAAATGGGTAAAAGTCATGTGCAGGAAGGGCGCCATAATATGACCCACCACCAAAATGGTCAAATAGGCGGGGCCGTCATCGGCGCGGTGGTGGTGCAGTTCTTGTCCGCAAGTCGCGCATTCGTCGCGGACCGTCAAGTAGCCTTTGAACAGCGGGCCGTTGCCGCAATTTGGGCAGCGCCGTTTCCAACCGCGCAGCATGGCTGGCTTGGCCAACCTGTCCGCAGCGGGTGCGGTGGGCTCCGTAGAGGTTGTGTCGATGGAGATGTCGCTCGCCATGTTGGCAGTCCTTTGCGCTGGTCCGCTCTGCATAGTCCGATTCCAATGCGATTGCACCGCGACAGCCTGTCTTGCGGCGGGATGTCGCAATTTTTTGCGACGGAATGGGCGACCGGTCCCGTTTGTACTTCTGACAGCACCGCGAAGGCGCTGAGAAACCGAGGTAAGGACCCGATCAATGACCAAGACAATGACCGCCGCAAAAACGATCCTATTGGCCGCGGGTGTGGCCGTGGCAATGGTGCCGACCGCCAGCTTCGCGAAAGGCGAGGGGCGCGGCAACGGCCCACGTATCACATTTGAAGCTTTGGATTCTGACGGCAACGGCGAAGTGACCAAGGCCGAGATGGAAGCTGCGGCTGACACACGCTTTGCCAATTCTGATTCCAATGGCGACGGCTTTCTGACCAAAGAAGAGCTGACCAGCGCCGCGAATGGTCGCGCAGAGAAACGCATCGAACGGATGTTCGAACGGCGCGACGCAAATGACGATGGCAAGCTGAGCACCACCGAGCTGCGCCCGAGCGACGATCGCGCAGCCGAACGGTTTGCCCGTGCTGACACCGACAATAGCGGCGGCATTTCCAAAGAAGAATTCGAAGCTGCGAAGAAGAGCCGTCACGGTCGCCGCAAGCCTGCCTCCGAATAATCGGTTGCGGCACTCTGGCCCGGCGTCATGTCCCTCGACGTCGGGCCAATTGTCCCTTGAGGGCGGGGCGGTTAGCATGAAATCGGAATGGAAATGGCATTGGATCAGACCGGCGAGGTGACAGATGATGCGCTGTTGGTGCTCTTTGCCAACGGCGACCGGTCTGCTGCCGCAGAGCTGACGGCGCGGCTCGCGCCGCGTTTGTTGGGCTATTGCAACCGGATGCTGCGTGACTTGGCGGAAGCGGAAGACGTGGTGCAGGAGGCCATGCTGCGGCTGTGGAAGATGGCGCCTGACTGGCAGCCCGGCGCCGCAAAGCCATCGACCTGGGTGTTTCGGGTGGCGTCCAACTTATGTACCGACCGGTTGCGCAAAAAACGTGGCGTTGGACTGGATCAAATCGCAGAACCCGCTGATGACGCGCCCGGCGCGGAGGCGGCCATGATGCAAGCCGAACGGGTTTCGGCGCTGGACGCCGCGTTGCAGGACCTGTCGGAACGGCAAAGGCAGGCGGTTGTCCTGCGCCACATCGAGGGGCTGTCAAACCCCGAAATTGGCGAAATTTTGGAAATCAGTGTCGAAGCGGTAGAAAGTCTCACCGCGCGCGGCAAGAGAGCATTGGCTGCGGCTTTAGCCAGCCGGAAAGAGGAGCTGGGACTATGACCGGACCTGACAAAGATCTGAGCGACGCGGCGCTGGACGCGATGTTTGACGAGGCGCGGACACATGACCCGGCGCCGTCTCCAGACTTGCTCGCCCGGATTGCAGCGGATGCCGCAACGGTACAAAGAGAGGTCGAAGCGCCAGCCGTCGAGCCTCCGCGCACGTTTTTCGGCCAGGTGCTCGAGGTGTTGGGCGGTTGGCCCACGGTTGGCGGATTGGCCACGGCAACTGTCGCCGGTCTCTACATTGGTATGGCTCAGCCGGGCCTGGTCGGGTTGGAGGCAGAACTTGCCGACGGCACGGATTTCGTGACCTCCGCGCTTTTGCCCGGCGATGATCTGTTTTTTGAGGAAGGATGACAAACGTGGACGACAAGAACACGAAGAAGGCGTTGCCGTGGATGCGCATCCTGCTTGTGGCCTCGTTGGCGGCCAACCTGCTGATTGTAGGCGTTGTGGCAGGCGCCATGTGGTCGGGCGGCCCCAAGACTGTCAAACGGGACCCTGGCGGCCGCGGCATCGTGGCGGGCCCTTACGGGCGTGCTTTTTCTAAAGAGGAACGCGCCGAAATCAGACGGTCCTTTGAGGAGCGCAAGCCCTGGTTTGACGAAACACGCCGCAAGATGCGCGGGTTTGGGCAAGAGATTGCGACCGCCGTGAGGGTCGAACCTTTTGATGGTGATGCCATACGGGCCATTCTGGTACGGCAGCGTGAAATTCAAAACGCGCTGCAGGATGAGGGGCAGAACCTCATGCTTGAACGGGTAGAGGCCATGACCCCGGAGCAACGCGCCGCATTTGCTGATCGGTTGGAAAAGGCGTTGCGGGCCGGGAAGCGATAACGCCGCTTTACGCCGCCGCGCTGACGCTGACCATGTTCCGGCCGTGCGATTTTGCGCAATAGAGCGCCTCATCTGCCTTTGCCATCAGCACCTCGATGGAGGGCGCCCGCCCGTCATTGTGGACCAGTCCGATGCTGGAGGTTACGCGCACCGCCCGGCCGGTTGCCGGGGCTTTGATTTTGGTCTCGTCAATGACCTGACGCAACCGTTCTGCGGTCCCGATGGCCTGCGCAGGGGTTGCGCCGGGCAAGGCGATCAAAAATTCCTCCCCACCAATGCGGGCAAGCATGTCAGTGTCACGCAAATTCGCCTTTAGCGCGCGGGCGATGGTGGCCAGAACCTGGTCCCCCACACCATGGCCGTGAAGGTCGTTGATCTTCTTGAAATGGTCCAGGTCAAGCATCAGCACCGCAAATTCTTCCTGCTTGCGCGCAATTTGCCCAAGTTTTTCGGTGGCGAAGCGGCGATTGTAGACGCCGGTCAGCGGATCGGTAATTGCCATGCGCAAGCCGTCGCGGACCTTCAGACGCAGCGCGTCATCTTGCAGCTTGATCTTGGCCAGAAGTTCGGCGCGTATGCGCAGTTCCTTGGCATTGGCGTCGCAGGAGACGACGTAATCCGCCCCAAGATCGAATGCGCGCGCCACATATGTCGGCTGTTTTGGATCCATCGCAAGGATAAGACCAGCTCCGCGCGCGGCACCTCGGCTGCGCAGATCGGAGAGCAGGGTTAGCGCGGCTTCCTCTCGCCCGGGTTCTACCATCAGCAACACCGTGTCCAGCTCTGGCTCCGCGCGCAAAGCGGTCAATATGCCGGCGTGATCTTGTACCATGATTTGGGGCGGCGGAGGGGATGAGACCGCGTCCGCAATGGCCCCGGCGCAATGCCGTGCGTCATTCAAGCTTGACGCGACGATTGCCAGCCGCGTGGGCCGCGTGACCTTAGCCGCCGTATCCGGCATGTCGCGTAAATAGGTTTGTTCACCGTTTTGGTCCGCGCCATTCTGACGCCGCATCAAAGCACGCAGTTGCGCCAGCAACACGCGTTCGCTCAACGGGCGTCTGATGACGTCGTCGTAGCCTGCAGCTAACGCATCCAAAACGTCCTGGTCGGCCAGGGCATCGGTGATCATGACCAGGGGAACATGCTGCGTAGTCGTGTGAGATTTGAGCGTGCGGCACAAACCCAACGCCCCGCCGGGGCCGTCAAGATGGCGGTCCGCGAAGATCACGTCAAACGGCATGGTGCGGATATGCTGGTCCGCCTCGCGCGCGTCGGCGGCAACCACCACGTCATATTGCGCCGCCCCGAGCTTGGCCTTCATCACGATGCGCCGGGTTGGGATCGCGTCAATGATCAGAATGCGTCTCATCGGGTTTGGCGGCTCTCCGTCTTGCGTTGACTTGAAGGTAAGCTATGAGTGAGTCTGGTTAAGGAAACCTTTAAATCGGAGCGCACGTGAACACCGACGCAGCCCAAAATCTTGCCCTTCAGGCGCTGACATGGATACTGTCCACAGACGACCTTGCATGCGTCTTTATGGGGTCCACCGGGACGTCGGCCGATGACATGCGTGCGCAAGCGACCGATCCTGCCTATCTGGGGTCCGTTCTGGACTTCCTTTTGATGGATGACGCGTGGATCACGGGCTTTTGCGACGGCGCGGGCTTTGACTATATGGACCCGATGCGGGCGCGCCAGCTATTGCCGGGCGGGGACCTGCCGAACTGGACCTGATTGAGCGCGTGCCGCGCGTTTGATGTTTAAGGGGTTTCACCCCCTCGTCGCTGACGCTCCTTACCCCCAGCATATTTGGGGCAGAAAGAAGCGTTAGAGGTCGATCTCAATTTCACCGTTTTCGGCAGCAGCGCGGCTTTGGCACAAGATCATGGAGGATTCGCGGTCCTTGTTTGAGAGAACAAAGTCGCGGTGCTCCACCTCGCCGGAAACCACCTTGCATTTGCACACGCCGCACAAACCGTCAGAACATTTTACGTCCACATGAACACCTGCAGCCAGCAACGCATCCGTTGCGGCCTCATCGGCTTTCACCTGCAGGGTTTTGCCTGATTTGGCGAGCTTCAATGTAAAGTCGAAATTTTCAAAGTCAGGCTGTTCAGGAACGGAGAAATACTCCAGGTGCCGTTCCTCCTCGGCGAAGCCGTTGGCCTCTGCCGTTTCCATCACGGCCCCCATGTAGATCTCCGGCCCGCAGGTATAGGCATGTGCGCCGGGGCGGTGTCTGAGCGTGTTGGACAGGTCGCAGCGGGTGCCTTCGTCAGAGAAGTGGTAATGCACTTTGTCGGCCCATGGGACCGCGGCGAGATCATCCAGGAAGCCCGCATTTTTCCGCGACGAACATGAATAATGCAGTGCGAAAGGCTTGCCCAAAGCGTGCAGGCGGTGCGCCATGGCGATCATCGGGGTGACCCCGATACCGCCGCCCATCAGGTAGGTGAAGGAGGCGTCTTCATGCAGCGGGAAGTGATTGATCGGCTTGGAGATGAAGACGCGCCGGCCCTCTTCAAAGATGCGGTGCATCAGCTTGGAGCCGCCGCGGCCCGCGTCTTCCCGCAAAACCGCGATTTGGTATTTGGACCGGTCAGCCGGGTCACCTGATAGCGAGTATTGGCGGAAGAATTCCGGGGCCACGACCACGTCTATATGCGCGCCAGCGGCGACGGGCGGCATGTCTGAACCGTCCGGCATGGAGAACTCGTATTTGGTCACCCCGTCGGTCATGAGCTCGACCTTGGACAACACCGCCTGGATCACCGGGCTTTCCATCTGGTCGGCGGTGTATTCATGTTCGGTTGGTTGGCCCGCGGCGCGGCGTTTCTTGTGCTCTTCGGCCGGGATCATGTCGGCGTAGGCCTGGATGCCCGCCTCGCGGTCCATGGGGAACGGGTAGTTGAAGGGCGGCGGGGCCAGCGGGGCGGGGTAGACCGCCAATGTCTGGTCCTCGAATCTCAGGTCCAGATTCTTGGACAGCGGGCGCGCGTTGACCGGGCCCTTGGGCGGGCCATACGGCCCGTCATCTACCATTTCGAGGTCCCACCACCATTTCTTGACCGGGTTGATCTCCCCGTTGCCCAACTTGTCATCCATGGCCGCCAGAGCCTTGGCCGCGGAGGGCACCGTCATGGCCAGTTTGCGGAACGGGGCCTCAGAGAACAGCCCCTCAAGGTTCCAGGGGCAGGTTTTCATGCAGCGCCCGCACATGGCGCCGTTTTTCTGGCTAACGCGGTAGGTGGTGCAGCGCTGACTGTCCGACTTCCAAATCTCGTAGCCGTTGAACATCAGCTTCGGCCCCGCGGTGATGGCGCCCGACGGGCATTCGCGGGCGCATTTGTTGCAGGCCTCGCAGAAGTTTTGCAGCCCAAAATCAATCGGCTTGTCATGGGTCATTGGCATGTTGGTGGTCACCACGCCGGATTTTAGCCTTGGCCCAAGGAACGGGTTCAAAATCACCTCGCCAATGCGGGAGACCTCGCCCAAGCCCGACAGAAGCAGCAGCGGCGGGTGCAGCACCTCGTCATCCATGACCGAATGCACGCGGGCGGTGTAGCCAAGGTTGCGCAGCTGCTGCGCCAGCACCCCGCCGAGCAGCGAGAAGCGCAGGTAGGCCCGCATGGATTGTGCGCAGGCGATCCAGTCGTCGCCCGACGCGCCCTCCATGGTCTCATGTCCCTGATCCACGATCATCGAGATGGCGTTGGAATGGTAGGGGGTGATCGGCTCGCCCGCGGCGTTGTGGGAATAGTAGGCGTAGTCGGGGCAGGCGCTGAGGCCCACCGCGTCGACGCCCAAGAAGTACAGCGCGGCTTTGATGTTGTCGGCGTTGCGGGCGGGGTCTTGGGTCGAGGGATGCACCTCCGCCGCGTCGCCGTCCTGCAGCACCACCATCGCGCCTAACGAGGGACGAAACGCGAAGGCAGAGGCGGATTTGCGCACGTAATTGCCGTTCTTGGTGGCTTCTTGGGTGATCTTGCCCAGATCGCCGAACAGCCCGCGCGCGAACATGTTGGCGCGTTTGGGCACGCGGGCCACGTTGGGGGCGTCGATATAGGTGGTGGGGGTGTCGACGCGTTTCAAAGTCTCAAACGGGTGCGGGCCGTTGACATAGTCGCGCTTTGCGTAAGGGTCGAAGTTGCGGGCGTTCTTGGCGTTCGCCCCCAGCCCGGTGGTCCAGGCGGCAGGCGGGCGGGCCGCGACGTTCAGCGGCTTATCCGGCGTAGGCGCCAGCGTGGTGGTGATCACCGCCAGCCCGTAGCGATCACCCAGAAACGGGTTACGCCCATCGGCATGGTTTAAGCCTGCGGCGACCGCCAGCTTACCCAGATGCACGTCGGAGGCGGCGGCGGAGTGCGCGCGCGCTTCCCATCCCAAAATGCGGATGTAGTTGGACAGCGTCACGGCCGTCTCCATACCGCGCAGGCAGGCCCGGTGGTCTTCGGCGTCCGCAATCCAATCCGCGCCGCGTTCCGAAGGCTTCGGGTCGCGGGGCATGTCATACAGGAACACCAGCGCGTGGGTGTGGTGCCGGCACGACGCGGGCGGCGCGCGCATCGCTTCGCGCAGGCCCGCCATGATGACGTCAATGCCGGCGGCAAAGGTCTTGGGCTGCTTGGTCTTCAGCGTCTCCGCCAGCCGGTCCACATCAGGGTTGGCCAAGGGCTCATCCAACCATGCGTCCTGTGGGATTTCGCAGATGCCGACCATGGAGGCGTCGCAGTAATAGCCGAATGCCTTCAGGTGGTTGGCCTGCTCAAGCGGGTTGGTGGGGATGGTCGCGCGCTCTTTCTTGACCAGCCCCTCGCGGGTGGCGTCCAGCATGGCTTGGTAGTCCTGCATCGCGTTGACGATGCTGACAGGGTCTTCGGGGCGGCGAAAGCTCAGCCCCTCCATTGGGGGCAGGCGGCTGAGGTCGGGGGCGGCCTCAGAACGGGCCAGCTTTTCGAGCGGGTAGGAGCCCAAATGCACGGGGCGGTTCTTGTACGAAAATAGCTTGCCCATCGGGTCCCTCCAGCGGTCACATCAAGCTTATGCAGGAAGACGCGGGGAGGCTAGACGAAACTCTTTGCCTCTGCGCACAGTGGCTGCCAATGAGGGAGAACAGACATGGCGAACGCAAACACCCCCAAACGCGCATTGATCGAGGGCAAAGCGGTGCTGGTGGTGATCGACATTCAGGCGTCAACATTTATCGACGACAGCGTGGTGCGGTCCATCGACAACATGGCGGGCTACAAGGACCGGATGTTGGAAGCGCGCAAGGCCATTGACGCGGCGCGGGCGGCGGATATTCCGGTGGTGTTCATCCAGGAGGTGCACCGCCCCGACCTGATCGATTTTGGCCGCGAGCTGGATGGCGACGAGGATGTGCATTGCCTTGAGGACAACCCAAAGACAGCCCTTGCGGTGAAAGAGATGGGCATTTTGCCCACGGATTACGTGGTCCCCAAACGCCGCTATTCCGCGTTCTTTGGCACGGATTTCGAGATCTTGTTGAAAGGGCTGAAGGCCGACACGCTGATCATGGTCGGCGGGTTGACGGATGTTTGCGTGCACTACACGTTCGTGGACGGGCACCAGCACGACTATTTCTGCCGGGTGATTGAGGACTGCGTCGCGGGGTCCAGCATTGAGGCGCATGCCGCCTCGCTCAAGGCGATGGAATACCTGCAAACCGGTGCGATCCGGTCGCTGGAGGAGACGGTGACCGCAATAAAAACTTACATATCTCCGCCCAATTCCTGAACGGCGTTCATTTTTCTTGCGTTTCATGACCCAACCTGCCTAGGCTCAAAGCAGGGGGAGTTTTATGGAGATCATCTCATGAAACGCCAAATGGAACTGCTCACCGCAATCGCCGCCGGAACCATCGCCACAGCCGCTCCGGCACAAGACCGCGACATCAGACCGGTGGTCTACATCATCAATGATGGGGCCGCGCCGAGCTACAATTACGACCGCGACATTTTCCAGAATGCCAGCCGCCAGGCCGGGCCGGAAGTATCGGGCTTTGTCAATGCCAATGATCCTGATGTGTTGGCCAAGGCCAAAGCGCAGGCGGTTCCAGATGACGCCAGCATCATCTACCTTTCTGTCACCAATCTGCCCGCCACCCGCTCGCAAGAGCTGAAACCTGATTTCGACAGCCTTAGCGCCCAAATCGCCGCCAAACCGGCAAGCGAGGGCTGGCAGGAGATCGCCTTCGCCCCCATGTGCCGCCTCTACGCCGCGCAACCGGCGGCGGAGGATCAGATACAAGCGGCGATGCTGGCGGTGATGGATGACCCCAATGCCAAGCTGAACTGCTACCGGCTGGCCATGACCTATTTCGCGGGCCTGCCCGATGAAAGCGGCAATCGCGTGATGCCCGTCTATCTCGACAGCCGGGCCATGGTGATGCAGGCCACGTTGCCGGCCATCGAAGTGGCGGAAGCCTATCTCGCTCACAAGCACCAGCGCGACGAAAGGGGCCGCTACAAGCGCCGCGAAAGCCGCGTCTACGCTCCGAAGGAAGAGATTTTCCTGCGCGCATATCTCGACCATGTGGGCCGGGATCAGGCGGGCACCATGTTTGGCAGCTACAAGATTGACCTGTCGATGGAGGTTCGTAACCCCGACGGCGCTTTGCTTGGTCGCACGAAACTGCACAGCTACCAGAACCCTTCCCAGCTGTTCTACCCGCTGGATGGAACCTACTTCTGGAACAACATCACCGCTGGCGTTTTTCTAGAGGACCCCGGGGACTACCTGCTGGCCTTCATCTTTGAAGACGGCTCCCGCCCCGGGTCAGACCCGGCGGAGGTGACCTTCCCCGTCACCATCTCTGCGAATTAGGAGGGCCTTAGCTCCCGGTAGCCCTTGAAGATCAGGAGAAGCCCGACCCCAAGCAGCCCGAAGGCGCTGAGCCGCTCAACGTTGAACCGCTCGCCAAAGCGAGAACGCGACGCGCTGAGCGCCAGCATGGCGTAGCCAAAGATCGAGGCGGCATCGAGCAGCACAAAAACCGCACCGTAGATCAGCGATTGGAACACCACGCCCAGCTCGGGGTTGATGAAGCCCGGGAAAAGGGCCGCGAAGAACACGATGGCCTTGGGGTTGGTCACGCAGGAAAAGAAGCCGCTGACAAAGGCAGTGCGGTAGCCACCCACCGGCAGCGCCGCACTTTCGGTCTTGGCGGCGGTGAAGGAGGTGTAGGCCAGATAAAGGATGAAACAGCCGCCCGCGATTTGCAGCACGGGCAGGATTTGGCTGGCCAGCGACAGCAGCGCCTGCAAGCTGATCACCGCGACGACGATATGCACAACGGTGCCAAGCGCGTCCCCACAGATGGACGCCACGGCGGCTTTCGGCCCGTACCGGACCGCCAAGCTTGATGCCAAAGCGCAGGCGGGGCCGGGGGTGGCCACGATCACAAAGGTGGCGGCGATGAAGCTCAGGAAAAGTGCGTAGTCCATGTCAGGCCCCTAACGTTTGAGGGGACCCAACAGGGAAGCAGGTGGCAGGTCAACTGCCGCTTTGCCATTTACGCGGCGGTCGCGCGCTTCACCAGTTTGGTTCGGGTCTCGCCAATCATCAAAGCGGCGCGGGCGGCTTCGCGGCCTTTCTCGACGAAATGGGCTTTGTAGATGCCCATATGGTGCTCGGTCTCCTGGAAGTGGTGCGGGGTCAGGGACACGGACAGCACCGGCACGCCGCTGTCTAGCCCCGCGCGCATCAGCCCGTCCACGACGGCGGAGGCGACGAAATCGTGGCGGTAAATGCCGCCATCCACGACCAAAGCGGCGCAGGCCACGGCGGCGTAGTCGCCGGTTTCGGCCAGATCCCGCGCCAGCAGGGGCATCTCGAACGCGCCGGGCACGTCGAAGACGTCAATCTGCGCGGGGTCGATCAGTTCGGAAAAACCGGCCAAGGCCTGATCCACGATCTCGGCATGCCAGTTGGCCTTGACAAAGGCGTATCGGGTGAGTGTCATTTGCAGGTCTCCTTTCGCAACAAAACACGTCACCAAGGCGATCCCATGCGCGCACCCCGGAAGGGCACCCGCACGCTCTCTCTCATCCGGACTATGACCGTCGGCTCAGGAATTACACCTGATCTGCTGACACCCCTCATCTGAAAGGCCGCTCGCGGGCTATCACCGCCGGTGGGGAATTTCGCCCCGCCCTGAGAACTGTTTCAGATTTAAGGGGAATCGTGGTTTGCGCAAGGCTGGAAACGACATTAGCGTCCGCAAAAACGCAAAAGGCTGTAACGTCACATGATTTCAGGGCTCCTCTTCGACAAAGACGCAACCTTGCTGGATTTCGAGAAAACGTGGGGGGAGTGGTCGCGCAGCTTTCTGACGGGTTTGGCAGACGGCGATCCGGCCTTGTTGCAGGCCATGGCTGACGCCATCCAGTTTGATCTGACCCGCAACACGTTCCACCCCACCAGCCCGGTAATTGCCGGCACGCCCGACGAGGGCGTCGACCTCATCCTGCCGCTGCTGTCCCATTGGGACCGCGACGCGCTGGTCACCCATTCGAACGAGACGGCACGGAAGGTGCAGGTCCATGAAATCGTGCCGCTGGCCCCGCTGCTGGACGAGTTGAAAACCCACGCGCCGCTGGGCATCGCGACCAACGACGCCGCTGCCTCCGCCCGAAGGCATATGGAGGCTGTGGGCGTCGCTGACCGCTTCACCGCCATAATCGGGTCTGACAGTGGCTTCGGGGGCAAACCGGGGCCGGGCATGTGTCTGGCCTTCGCGGACCACATCGGCGCGGAACCCGCAACGGTGGCCATGATCGGCGACAGCACCCATGACCTGCACGCGGGCCGCGCGGCGGGGATGATCTGCGTCGGCGTCACAAGTGGCTTCGCCAGCGAGGCCGATTTGACCCCGCATGCGGATGTCGTGCTGCCTAATGTGTCGCACCTGCCGGACTGGCTGAACAGCCGCGCAACCTGACACAAACCCTGACAAACTTGATTTTCAAACGTTAACGACGCACTCTGAGCCCATATTTTTAAGGGCTGCGATTTTTGGCCCGTTGTTTTGAACTGGTATTGGGGCGGGCGTATTCATGTCTCGGCTGCAGAATTTCATCGCGCATTGGCGCGACATTGGCGAGATGCGCATCGCGCCGCGTTATCTGATCATTTTCCTTTTCCCGGTGATCGTGTTGATCACGGCGGAGTATCTGCTGGGCAACTACGGCGACCACGCGCTGGACCTCAGCCATGTGGCCTTGGCGCAGCATGACACGCTGGGCGAACTGGCAGGCCGCTACCGCTATATGGCGGCGGTGTTCTTCTATCTGGCGGTGTCGGTCAGCCTCATTCTGGTCTTCGCGTTCGAGCTGGGCTCGCAGCACAAGCTGCTTTCCATCTTGTCCACGGTGGTGGCGCTGTTTGCCGCCGTGGGGGTGGCGCTGGTGTTCTCCATCCTGGAGCCGGTGCAGATGAACAGCTTTGAGTCCTATCAGCTTTTGGGGGAATCCTTGTATCGCAGGGCTTTGGGCGTGGGCAAGCTGGCCGGATGCGGGGCGGAAACGCCTATGAACGGCGACTGCCTGAAGGGCGGGGCGTTCAACGCGCTGATCCAGCTGAACGGCACGGTTAACATCGTCTCGGCGCTTGCCTCGGCGTCGGTTATCGCGGGGATGATCCTCGCTTTGTCGAGGTCCGGCCCGGTTGACCTAAAGACGCGCGACGGGCTGTTGCAAGAGGCCAAAGCGCTGGAGGCCAGCCAAGCCGCCACGCGGCGCTACCTGTATGCATCCGGCATTCTACTGACCGTCGGGTTGAGCATGGGGCTGGCTTGGATGAACTGGCCCAATGCGCTGATCGTTGATGACGCCACGCGCGACATGCACGGCAAGCTGGTTGACGGGGTGTCGCTTTTTCGGGGCGTCAGCTACTCGGTCTTGATCATGTCCTATTACCTGCCGGTCAGCCTTGTGCTGATGGTGCGCACCAATACATTTCATGCGGCCGCCGAGGCACATGGCAGCGACATCACGCCCAAGGAACTTGAGGTGTGGGACGCCAGGATCGGCGGTTTTGACATCAACAAGATCGCGTCGCTGGACGCGATGAAAGCGATCCTGGCGATTGTGTCGCCCATTCTGACCAGCGCGCTGGGCTCTTTCGGGTCGCTCACGGGCTTTGGCTGAACGTTCGGCTTGAATTGACCTCTCGCCCGCGTGGCTCACTGTCGCTAAACTTGGCTCGTACTGGACGGGAAACTTCAAATATGGCGCCGCAAACCGACCTATCGCCGCAGGACAAGCTGGACGGGTTGGCGCTGCTGATCCTGCGCCTCGGGCTCGCGTGGTTCATCTTCCTGTGGGCGATCCACAAGATACTGACGCCCGGCCAGTACCAGCAATTGGCGCGCCATTTTGACAAGGTCGACGTGTCGACACTGCAGGTCTACGGCATGGGCGCGCTGCAAATCGCGCTTTGCGCCTGTGCGGTGCTGGGGGTGTTTCGTCTCTTTTCCTACGGTGCGCTTGGCGTGATGCACCTGTTCACGGTGCTGCGCCGGTGGGAGCGGTTCCTTGACCCGTTCGCCATCAACGACAAGGGCTTCCCCATCAACCGCAACCCGGTGATTGATCTGGCGGTGCTGGCGGCGTTCATCGCCCTGGTGCTGCTGATCCGGCGCGATCACTTTAGCATCGGCGGCTGGTTGGCGCGGCACGACCGGCCACGTTGGTGGACGTAGCCGCGCCGCGTTAGACGCGCGCCAATCTTTTGTAGGCCCCGGGCGATGACCCGATCTCCCGCTTGAAGGCGCGGTTGAACGCGTTTGTGTCGGCGTAGCCCGACTTGAAGGCGATCTCGTCTATCGACAGTGAATTGTCTTCCAGCATGCGGCAAGACAGGTTGATGCGCCAGCGGCGGACGTAATTCATCGGGCTCATGCCGGTTGCCTGCTTGAACCGAGCGGCAAATGCGGTGCGCGACTGACCATAAAGCTGCGCCAGGTTGTTGACGCTCCAATGGCGGGTCGGGTCGTTGTGGATCGCGTCCAACACCAGCTTGGTTTTGGGGTCGGCGAGGGCCATCATGTGGTCGTCCTCGTCCATGGTGCGGTCCATCCAGTCCTGAATGGTGTAGATGCACAGCATCTCGGTCATGCGGTTCAACACGACCAAAGACTGCTCGGAGAACTCCGACAGCTCTGCGCTGATGAGGCCCACCAACATGGAGAACTTCTTGGACAGCGCGGTATCGCTGGCCCGCCCGATCAGCATATCGGGAAGGCTTGCGGTTATGGCCGGGGGTGTCCCGTTGGACATCTCGAAATACCCGCACAGCAGGTGGGTGTCCGAGCTGTCATGCACCAGCGGGTGAAAGTAGGAGTTTTCCGCCCCGGTGGGGAAAGAGCCGGTCTTGGTCTCCCGACCAATTTCATCAAAGTAGCTATGCGCTTTTCCGTTGGGGAAAATTGCAATGTCCCCGACGTTCAGTTTTTCAGGGCTGCCGCCGCCGGGCAGGTCGACCCAGGTATGCCCCGCGACAACGATATGGAAGCGCGCAAGATTGGGGTGTTCGTCGATATGCACGCCCCATGGGGAGGACAGGTTTTTGCCGATATATGCGGTGCTGCGCACACGCATCATGTTGAGAAGGTCTAGGATCACATCAGTCATGCCCAAGGCGTAGGTCTAAGCTGGATCACAACATAGAAACGCTGCTGTGAGATCAATAAATTGTGTCTTGATTTGTACGAACGGCAAGAAATGCGAATTTTTCGGCCCTATTGAAAAACGGGGCAAAAGGTACCCTCAAATCGTCTGGAACTGCACCGTGCCTTGGGGGCCGAATAGGAACGTCCGCTTAGCTAACTGCATAATTCCAATCAATATCTCTCACATACCATACGGAGAAGACTACTATGAAAACTATCCTCATGACCGCCGCGGCGACTCTCGCCATTTCGGCACCCGCTTTCGCTGAGACCTCTGCTGCCGAGCTGTTTGCAATGAGCAACGCATCCGCGGCTGAAACAATCGTACGCGAAACATCCATGGGTGATGTCACCGCTGCCCGCATTCGCCTGGCCTTGGGCAACATGAGCGCGGCCGAGCGTGAAGCATTCTTCCAGGCTGATACAACCAGCCGCCAAAAGATCATCGAAAAGCAAATCCTGTTCGGTGACGGCAACAGCGCGGCTGAAATGGCTGCTGAAATCGTCAAGAACAAGTAATTGTGCTGGGGTCGCGAAAGCGGCCCTGCGATCAAAACAAGCAAGCGGGCCCCGGCCGGAGCGGCCCGCTTGGTCTCTACAGAATTTGCGCTCACCCAAGCGCGCGCTCCCCCCAAAAAGAGAGAGACGCCCATGACCTCCAAACTGTCCAATTTCCTCACCCGCCGGTCCTTTTTCGCCAGCTCAGGCGCAGCCGCGCTGACACTCGGTTCCGCCGCGCATGCACGCGTGGCCCCCGGCACCAACTCCGATTTCGCGTACGAGGTTCAACGGACCGAGGACGAGTGGCTGTCGATGCTGACGGATGAAGAATTCGTCATCATGCGCGAAGGCTTCACCGAAAAGCCCAAAACCGGGACCATGTGGGAAGAAACGCGTGAAGGCACCTATAGCTGCAAGGGCTGCGACCTGCATCTTTACAACTCACAGCATAAGGTGGTGCTCGATAAGGGGTGGGTGTTCTTTTACCACTCCCAACCCGACGCGGTGATGACCAATATTGACGGCAAGCCCGCCGAATATGGCGGCCAGATGAGCGACGGCTCCGAGTTGCTGATCGAAGTGCATTGCCGCCGGTGTGGCAGCCACCAGGGCCATCTTGTCTTTATCAAGGGCAATATCACGCATTGCATCAATTCGCAGGCTCTGACCTTTAACCCGACAACCGCCTAGACGCACGCAACGCAAGAAAACGACCTCACACGTCGGAAAGTGCCGAGTGTGGGGTCCATAGGTCTGTAACCTGAACCCCTGACCGATACCGGAGGGCGTTCACCCATGGCCAAAGATGCACCACGCAGGACCCGCAGCGGCGGGCGCGCAGGCAACGCGCGGCGCACGACGTCGCTGTTGCCCCCGCAAATGGCTTGGAACCCGCCCATCAATCGCGACAAACCGACAGAGCCGCTGGACGGTGAGGGCGTCGAGGCGATCCACAAAGGCTGCATGCGCATCCTGTCGGAGATCGGGATCGAATTCCTCAATCCCGAAGCCTGCGACATCCTGAAGAAAGCCGGCTGCAAAGTCGACGGCACCAACGTCAAAATGGACGAGGACTTCGTGATGGAGATGGTCGGCCACGCGCCGTCTGAGTTCACCATCACCCCCCGCAATCCCGACCGCGCCATCACCATGGGCGGACAGCACATGCTGTTCGGCAACGTGTCGTCGCCGCCAAATTCGTGGACGCTGGAACGCGGCAAGGAATCCGGCAACTTCGAGATGTATAAAGACTTCATCAAGCTGACCCAGTTCTTCAACTGCATCCATTTCGCGGGCGGCTACCCGGTGGAACCCACCGACATCCACGCAGGCGTGCGCCACCTGGACTGCCTGTTCGAGAAGCTGACGCTGACGGACAAGGCCGTGCACGCCTATTCGCTGGGCCGTGGCCGCGTTGAGGACGTGATGGAGATGACCCGCATCGCCGCCGGAATTTCGCGCGAGCAGTTCGACAGCCAGCCCTACATGTACACCAACATCAACTCGGTCTCGCCGCTGAAACACGATTTCCCGATGCTCGAAGGCGCGATGATCCACGCGCGCCGCATGCAGCCGGTGATTGTGACGCCGTTCACATTGGCCGGGGCCATGGCCCCTGTGACCATGTCAGGTGCGGTGACGCTGAGCCTTGCCGAAGGACTGGCCGCCATCGTTTTGCTGCAGGTCGTCAACCCCGGCGCGCCTTGTGCGATTGGCACATTCACCTCCAATGTCGACATGAAAACCGGCGCGCCCGCGTTCGGGACGCCGGAATATATGCGCGCCACGCAGATGACGGGGCAGATGGGCCGGTATTACGGGCTGCCAATCCGGTCGTCGGGTGTCTGCGCGGCCAACGTGCCAGACGGGCAAGCCATGTGGGAAACATCCAATTCGCTTTGGGCGGCGGTGCAATCGGGTACCAACGTGGTCTACCACGCGGCCGGTTGGCTGGAGGGTGGGCTCATAGCGAGCCCCGAGAAGTTCATCATGGACTGCGACGTGCTGCAGCAAATCCAGCGCTACATGGAGCCCGCCACCTACGCCACCACCCCAGATGACATCGCCATCGACGCCATCAAGGAGGTCGGTCCCGACGGGCATTACTTCGGCTGCCAGCACACACAGGAACGCTACGAGACCGCGTTCTACAGCCCGCTGATTTCCGATTGGTCGAACTACGAGGCCTGGGACCTGAACGGCGCCACATGGACCGCCGAGCGGGCGCATAAGATGTACAAAGGCATCATGGCCGAATTCGAGGCCCCTCCAATGGATGCGGCCATCCGTGAGGAGCTGACGGATTTCGTCAACCGCCGAAAGGCTGAAGGCGGGGTGGAAACGGATTTCTAGCGGCTGAACTGAGCTTTGCGGGCGAGGATGTAGTCGCATATGTAGTCGACGAAGGCCCGCACCCGGGCTGTCTTTCGCAAATCCCCGTGAAGCAACACCCAAATCGATCGGCTGGGCTGCGCCGGGGCGTTGGGCACCCGCACAAGTCGGGGGTCAGGGTCGAGCAACAGTCCCGGGCACCAGGCCATTCCAAGGCCGTTGGCGGCCGCTTCGGCCTGCATGAAGATCTCAGGCATGACATGGCGGGTCTTGGCGTTGGGAAACGGGGTTTCCTTAACCCAGTCGCTGTTCCCGCCCCAGCCGACAAAATGCGCGCCGGTACCGTCGCCAACGGTCAGCTCCGGGTGGCGGTCCAAATAGACCTGGCTGGCAAAGGCCGCGACCGAATACTGCAGCAGTCGCCGTCCGACGACATCGTCCTCAACCTCGTATGCGACGCGGATTGAGACATCCGTTTCGTGTCGGTTGATATCGGAAATCGCGTTGGTAGAGATAATCTCGATGTTAATGTCGGGAAACTCTGCGGTGAACCCGGCGAGGATTTGCCCCATAAATGCTTGCGCAAAGGAGGGGGGAACCGATACCCGCAAAGTGCCGGATGGGGTCGTGTCCAACCCGCTTATCTTTCGCTCAATGTTAAGCGTCTGGCGTTCAATCTCTTCGGCGTGAGGAACGAGCAGTTCGCCAGGTTGGGTGAGCGTCAGTCCTCCGGCTGAGCGGTCAAATACGCGGGTGCCCAGCGATTGCTCCATGCCCTGGATTGCGCGGTTCACTGTTGCATGGTTCACGCCAAGCTGGTCGGACGCGCCACGAAGGCTGCCCGCGCGCGTCGCCGCTAGGAAAACCCGCAGCTGATCCCAGTTCAATTTCGGTGCCATTGTCTACGGTTTAGCCTGGTTGCTCTTTGAATGGGTGGATCGAATCTGATCCATTGTGGATCGTAATATCCCATATTCGGACAAAATCCGATCCGGTAGCGTTGTTGGCGAATAGCCACCCAGTTAGCCGCAAGGAACTCAAGCATGGCCACAGTCTCCCTTACCCGTACTGTCAACGCTCCGATCGACCAAGTTTGGTCAAGTTGGGATGATTTCGGCGCGATTGCCAGATTTAATCCAAACCTCAAAGGGTCTCATTTGATCAACAGCTCGCAGGTTTCAGGACTTGGTGCGATGCGCCAATGCGACATGGCCGATGGGAAAAACTATGTTCGCGAAAAGGTCATAGAGTACCGCCCACACCAGAAGCTGGTCATTGACATCTACGAGAGTTCCATGCCGCTGAAGAAGGCTGTGGCCAGCTTTGACTTCAAAACCCGCGGCCAGAAAACTGATGTCACGATGACGATAGATTTTACGCCGAAATTCGGCGTGCTGGGCCAGCTGATGGTGCCCTTGATGAAGCCGCAACTGCGAAAAATGCAGGACGCCCTGTTGGCCGGGAACGCGGATTACGTGGAACGTGGCATCGAGGTCCAGGTGGCGGCATAAACCAAATGTTTTCAACCTATGACGGCCCCGCCGCCTATGCGCTTGCGGATTGGCGGCGGCGTATCAACGACCTCTATGCTGAGGTGCGCGCCACCCGCGACCCTGTTGATGGGTGGCGGCATTGGCGCGATGAGCGCTCGCGGCTATACGCGGCCCACCCCATGTCGCCAGTGCCAGACAAGGACAGGCCGGCATTCGACGGCATAGGGATGTATAGCTATGACCCGGCATTCCGGTTTGAGGTTCATCTCGAAGCACTGAGTGGGGAACCGGTCAGGTTCGATCTGGCCGGGGACGGGGTGATGGTGGCGCGGCCCGTCTCGCTCACCCGGGGGTTGGACAACGCACTTGGTGGGGAACTGACGGTCTACTGGATCGAAGGCTACGGAGGCGGGCTGTTCATCCCGTTCAAGGATGCAACAACGGGTGGGCAAACCTATGGCGGGGGGCGCTACATCGTGGACGCGATCAAGGGCTCGGACCTTGGCTTGGGGAAATCCGGTCGCCTGATCCTTGATTTCAACTTCGCCTACACGCCATCTTGCGCGTGGACCCCCGATTTTGTTTGCCCGCTATCGCCGCCTGAGAATACTCTGCCCGCATCCGTCACCGCCGGTGAGAAAACGCCCTAGGAGGTCCGATGCGCTCATTCGACGAAATTTTCGCTATCTCGGCTGATCGCCACGGTGGCGCCGACGCGTTGGAGGCAAAGCTGTCGCCGCCCAAATCGTCTGCCGCGCTCGCCGCAATTCCCGACGACCGCTGGCTGGCGCAAATGACGCGCTCGGTGTTCCAAGCGGGGTTCAACTGGAAGGTGGTCGACGCCATGTGGCCGGGGTTTGAGGCCGCGTTCAAGGGCTTTGACATCGGGACGTGCGCTTTGATGGATGACGAATGGTTCGACAAGCTTGTTACGGACACATCCATCGTGCGCTACCCCGCCAAGATCATGTCGGTGCGCGACAATGCAGCCTTCCTCAGCAGTCTGGCGCGGACACACGGGTCCGGCGCAAAGGCCCTCGCTGAATGGCCGTCCGAGGATTTTGCAGGCCTGTTGGCAATGCTCAAGAAGGATGGCAACCGGCTGGGCGGTTCGACGGGCCAGTACTTCCTGCGCTTCATGGAGCGCGACAGCTATATCCTGTCACGCGACGTGGTGGGCCGTTTGGAAGCCGAGGGGGTGATTGACAAAGCGCCGACCTCGAAAAAGGCGATGAACGCGGTGCAAGAGGCGTTCAACACATGGATGGACCAGTCAGGCCGCTCCCTGACCGAGATCAGCCGTGTTCTCGCCATGAGCACCGGCTAAGACGGGCATGGCATCCCCGCAGCACCCCAGGCCAGCACGTCGTTGACATGCTCCTGCAGCGAATAGGGGGCCGGTTCGCGACCCTGTCCCGGGGCCCACGCCCAATGCAGGATCAGGTCATGGTCCAGATGCGACGCGATATCGAGGTAGGTTCGCCCACCATTGCGGTCGGGGTCTTTCAGCTGGTTGCAAATGTGGCTGGATGATTTGCCGAACCATTCTGCTTCGACCGGGGCCAGTTGCCATGCCATCTCAACCCCGGGTGCGCCATGCGGCAGGGGGCTGTTGGCGTTCAGGTGGCAGGTGCTGCATTGCAGGAATTCCGCCCCGATCCGGCTTTCGCCGGCATTGATATTCATTCCGTGAGGGCGGGGCTTTCCGTAGGACGGCCCCGACCACATTGGAACGTTGCTGTCGCCAACATGGCAGTTCGAACAGCGTGGGTGGGATGTCACTTCGTAGATCCGTGCCCAATGCTCCAGCCCTTGCTCGGTGGTGACCGAGCCTTCTTCCAGCGGGATGATCTCGACGGTTTCGGCGGCAACCGGCGGCGTGGCCATCAAGGCCGCGGCAAGCAATATACGTTTCATGCATCCCACCTCAGACAAAATCAATGTGCTTGTTGAAAGGCATCTCGCGGATGCGCTGACCGGTGGCGGCGAAAATCGCGTTGGCCAGGGCGGGCGGGGCCGCAGGGACAGGCGGTTCGCCAATCCCGCGAATTTTCTCCGCGTTTTCGAGACCCTTTACGATGATTTCGGGAGCCTGATGCATTCGCATCCCTTCGGAGGCATGGTAGTTGGTTTGCTCCGCCATGCCGTCGGAATAGGTGATTTCCGAGTTTATGGCGTGGCCCAGCGCCCAAACGACCCCGCCTTGCACGAGGTTCTCAAAATTGACGGGGTCAATCACGCGGCCCACGTCGGCGGCGACGTAAACCCGGTCAATCTTGATGCCCGCGTCGGTGTTGGTGACTTCGATCACTTGCGCCACCGGCACGCCGAAGCTTTCCACCAGCGCGACGCCGCGACCTTGGTTGTCCCCCATCGGGGTTCCCCAGCCAGACATGTCGGCAACCGCTTCCAGCACTTTGCGATGCACTTCGTTGTTGCACAGGCGCAAACGTTCCTCGAGCGGGTCTGCACCTGCTGCGTGGATCAGTTCGTCCAGAAAGCTCTCTGCAAAGAATCCGGCGGTGGACGCGCCGACGGAGCGCCACGAGCTCGTCGGTGCCAATTCCGGCACCGCATAGGCGCGCACTCGCAGGTTCGGGATGCCGTAAGCCATGGCCCAAGCGCCTGCGGCGATTTGTGTGTCCGGCCCGGGAACGGGCACACCCAAGCGCCCTGACATGGACCGCGCGGCGGAGACAGTGGCGATGTCCAAGCTCCAGCTGTCCACCTTGCCGTCTTTCACGGTCCCTTTGGATCGGCTCATGCCAATCTGGCGGGGGTAATCCGTCGCGAAATCCTCTTCGCGGGAAAGGGTCAGCTTCACCGGCGTGCCGCGCATTTGCACCGCGATCTCCGTGGCTTGGGTGACATTGTCCCATTCCAGCCGGTGGCCGAAACTGCCGCCGGAATACTGGTTGTGATAGATCACGTCGTCAGGTTCGCAGCCCACAATCGCCGCCACTTTCTGCTGCAAGAAGCGAGGCAATTGGTGGCCGGTCCAAACCTCAGCGCCGTTTTTATCGGCGCGCACAATGGCGTTCAACGGCTCAAGCGGTTGGTGCGCGACGTAGCCGGCGCGGTACTCGGAACTGATCACCTCGGCACCGTCCATCGCTGCATCCACATCGCCATCGGCACGCCATTCCTTGTCCAGACGTTCCTCAGTGAAGCTGGCGGCGACCTCTTCCCAATGGGCGTCTTGCTCCGCCGGGTAGGGGGCGTCCGCCCAGTCAAATTCAATCTGATTTGCCGCGTTCATCGCCCGCCAAGTGCTGTTGGCCACAACCGCCACCCCGCCTGTGACCGGCAGAATGGAGCTCACGCCGGGCATGGTATCCGCGCCGTTCTCCTCATAGCCATTCATCGCGCCGCGACGCGGGCTGACGCGGGTTGAGGCGTAGACCATGCCGTCCAGTTTCAGGTCGATCCCGTAGATTTGCGTGCCGGTGGTCTTCGCCGGAATATCCTTGCGCGCCATGGGCTTGCCGATCAGACGCCATGTGCTGGGGTCACGCAAAGTGACGTCGGAGACGGGGTCCAAACCAGATGCGGCCTCCGCCAACTCGGTATAGGCCAACGAGGTCCCGTCTGGCAGTTGTACCGCCCCATTTGCGGTCTTCAATTCACCGACCGCGACGCCCGATTGCTGGGAGGCCGCCAGCTTCAGCGTCTCCCGCGCGACGGCGCCTGCGGCACGTAGTTTTTCGTATTGATCGGGCGCGGAACTGGACCCGCCGGTTCCCATAACACCCAACAATTTGGTTACGCTTCCCACCATGCCACGCATGGTGCGCGCACCAAAGCTTTCGTCAAAAGAGGCAAACGGCACCGCCTCCGCCGACAAGGCGGTGTTCCAATAGGCGGGCGCAGGTGCGCCGAAATCTGTCTCAAACTGGCCGAATTCCACGTCCAATTCTTCCGCGATCAACGCGGCCTGCATATGCACAACACCCTGGCCAATATCGGCATGCGGGGTGATCAGCGTGATCTTCTCCGGCGTGATCTTGACGAACGGATTGAACGTGGCCTCCCCCTTGCCAAGACCCTCGGCCAGCGGGTTGTCATGCGGGGTTCTGACTTTGTAGATCCCGAAGGCCACGCCCCCCGCAATCGCGGCGGAGCCGATCAGGAAGGTACGGCGGGCAATTGTTCTGGCGCGTCCCATGCTCAGGCTCCTTTTATCTTGGCTGCAGCATCATGTATCGCCGCGCGAATGCGCGGGTATGTCCCGCAGCGGCACAGGTTGCCGGACATGACGCGGTCAATGTCCTCGTCCGTCGGGCTGTCGTTCAATTCCAACAAGGCAGTGGCCTGCATCACCTGACCCGATTGGCAATAGCCGCATTGCGCGACCTGATGGTCGACCCAGGCTTGTTGGACGAGGGACAGTTTTTCAGGTGTGCCGACGCCTTCGATGGTGGTCACCTCTGCGCCTTCCAGGTCGCCAACCTGTACCTGGCAGGACCGCCGCGCTTCGCCGTCAACATGCACCGTGCAGGCCCCGCATTGCGCGATGCCGCAGCCGTATTTGGTGCCGGTTAGTCCTATTTCGTCACGCAGCACCCACAAAAGCGGGGTGTCAGGCTCTATCTCTATGTCGTGGGATGTGCCGTTGATGGTCAGCTGCATGGGTCAGGCTCCTGCATATGGCGTTTTAGGAAGGGTAACGCGGGACATTACGCAAATGAACTATCACTTCGCGTCAACTCGCTATCAAATCGCGCCAAGCCCTTTTGTTGAGAGCCAGCTGCGACATATGACTAAAGGGTAACTCATCGCTGCCCGTCGAAAAGGCCTGATCATGCAAAGATACCACGTCGCCCACTCCGCCCAGCAGCTTTGCGACATCGCCGGCGTCCGCAAGGAGGCCGTAATGGCCCGCGCGGGTTTGCCGGCCAACCTCGACAAGGAAGCCCGCGGTGTGACGCCCCGCGAATATTTTGCCTTTTGGTCCGCGGTGGTTGTTGAATCGGGGCGGGATGACTTTTCGATGTTTGTCGGCTGCATGTCGTCAGGGGTGCCGCATAACTCGGAAACGGCGGCGTTTGCGCTCAGCCCGGATGTGCGCACGGGATTGGAACGACTGGCTGTCTTCAAACCTCTTCTATGCCCGACCCGCGCGACCGTTGAAGCCACCCCCGCCGGCATTCGGTTCAATCTCTATTCCGCGGACCCGTCCCACCCGATGCCAATGGATTTTCAGGCCTTGCACCCGATCTTTATCACCGAGCTGATCCGCGCCTGCACTGGCGTCCATGTGGTGCCCCTGCAGGTTGGGTTTGACGGGCCGGAGCTGGCGCAGCCCAGCGTGGCGGCGTATTTCGGCTTCGCGCCGCAGCAAATGCCCTATGTCACATTGCTGATTTCGCACGAGGATGCGGCACTGCCATTGCTGTCCAACAACGCCGAGAAATGGGGCTGGCTGGAACCGAGCTTCCGCGCGCGCCTAGAGGCGATTTATGGCGGGCAGACCATCCGCGAGCGTGTCGCGGGGGTGTTGATCGAGATGTTGCCCGCCGGCCTGTCGGGCATCGAGGTTGCCAGCGATCGGCTGAACATGAGCAAACGGTCGCTGCAACGTATGTTGAAGGCCGATGGCCTTACATATCAGCGCATTCTGACGGACACGCGCCGCGATTTGGCGCTGGGCTACCTGCGCATGCCGCAGCTGACGATTGACGAGATATCGCATCTGCTGGCCTACCGGGAGACGAATTCTTTCTACCGCGCATTTCAGGGCTGGACGGGCATGACCCCTCAGCAGGCGCGTTCTGTGTAGCGATGAGGGGGGATAAACTGCTGGTACTCCCTAGGGGAATCGAACCCCTCTTTCCAGGTTGAAAACCTGGCGTCCTAACCGATAGACGAAGGGAGCATCAGCAGTGAGAGGCTATTTAGGGGAGCGGATTGCGACTCGCAAGTAGAAATCGTGCCAATTTGACGATTTTTAGCCCGCTGCGGGCGCGGCATCCTCCAACCTGAGCTGCACCGACTGTCGGCCCTGCCAGGTGTTGATCTCAACCCGCCCGGCAAGGTGGAAGCGCTGCCCCTTATGCTGCGTAAGTGCTTGCAATAACCCGTTTTCCGCGGCCCCAAAGCTGATGGCGTCGATCTTGGCGCCCATCCCGTCAGAGAAGCTGAGCTTCAAGTGACCTTGGCCCACCTCCTTGGTGAAACCGATTTGCTGGTCTGGAAATGCGAAGCGGGGGGCGGCGGCGCCTGCGCCGAAGGGGCCAGCTTTTTCGAGTTGCTCGACCAATGGCACGTTTGCGGCGCCCGCCATCATGAGGCCGTCCAGCTTCAAGTCGCGCGGTCCCAGCGCGCCCGCGCCCTGTTTGTCCATCAACTCGGACAGGCGTTGCATGGCGGTTTCTAGCTTGGTTTCCTCCACCGTCAGCCCCGCCGCCATCTTGTGGCCGCCGCCCTTGATCAGATGGCCTTCCATCGCAAGTCTTTGAATTTGCGCGCCTAAATCGATGCCGGTGACTGACCGTGCGGACCCTTTGCCGATGCCATCTTCCAAGCCGATCACGACCGCGGGGCGGTTGGTGGCTTCCTTCAGGCGGGACGCGACGATGCCAACGACGCCGGGGTGCCAGCCTTGGCCGGCTGCCCAGACCAGAGGCGCGTCAAAGCCGCGTTCTTCGGCTTGGGCGAGGGCCGCGATGCGGACCTGCTCTTCGATCTCGCGGCGTTCCGTGTTCAAAGCATCAAGCCGTTCGGCCAGGGCCTCGGCCTCGGATTTATCGTTTGTAGACAACAGTCTAGCGCCCAAGTCAGGTGTGCCCACGCGACCGCCTGCGTTGATCCGAGGGCCCAGCAGGAAGCCCAAGTGGTAGGATGTGGGCGCGGTGTCCATGCGGGCGACATCGGCTAAGGTGCTGATTCCAATGCGATTTCGTTGTCCCATGATCTTGAGGCCCTGCACGACCAAGGCGCGGTTCACACCTATCAACGGTGCGACATCCGCCACGGTCCCAAGTGCCACCAGATCCAAAAGCGCAATGAGATCAGGGGCTTGAGCCCCTTGTTGCTTCAACAGGCGGTTCAGCGCAATGAGGGTAAGGAACACCACGCCGGCGGCGCAGAGGTGGGCCAGGTCGCCATTCTCATCCTGCCGGTTGGGATTCACAACGGCATGAGCGGGGGGCAGGGTTTCTCCGCCAAGGTGATGATCTAAAACGATAATATCGGCAGCAGAGCCAGCGGCGAGAGCGTCATGGCTGAGCGTGCCGCAGTCGACACAAATGATCAAATCATGCTCGGCGGCCAAGGCCTGCATGGCGGGCTCGTTCGGGCCGTAGCCTTCGTCGATACGGTCGGGAATATAGAGCGTGGCGGGGCGTCCCATGTCGCGCAGCCAGTTGATCAGCAGCGCCGCGGAGGTTGCGCCATCCACGTCATAATCTGCAAATATCGCTATCTTTTCAGAGGCTTGCGCGGCTTTCAAAATCCGCTCCGCCGCCTTGTCCATATTTTTCAGAACGGATGGGTCGGGCAAAAGCTCTTTCAAAGTGGGCGCCAGATACCGTTCTGCATCACCCACCTGAACGCCCAAACGTGACAGGGTTTGGCAGATGGGGCGGGGCAGGTTTGTCTGTTGCGACATGGCTTCGGCCATGCGGTCCTGATCAGGGGACAGGCCGACCCAGCGGCGGCCCGTCAGGGAGGCCTCTACCCCCAGAAACGCGGGTTTTGGGACATTTTGGGACAAACTCAAACGCCCCTTTTCCCAAATTGGGACAAAATTTTTGGCCCCGTTTTCGCCATCAGACCGGGGAGCGGTAGGACATGCGGCGGACCGATCCGGTCTTGGAGCGCATCAAAATGGTTTCGGTTGTGTAAAAGCCAACTTCGCGTTTGATCCCGTGCAGGATGGAGCCGTCAGTGACGCCGGTGGCGGCAAAAATCACATCCTGAGTGACCATCTCGTCGCGGGAGTAAATCTTGTCGAGATCGGTGATCCCCGCCTTCTTGGCGCGGCCGCGTTCGTCGTCGTTGCGGAACAGGAGGCGGCCATACATCTGCCCGCCCATGCACTTCAATGCGGAGGCAGCCAGCACGCCTTCGGGCGCGCCGCCTTCGCCCATATACATGTCGATGCCGGTCTGCGCGGCTTCGGCGCAGTGCATCACTCCGGCGACGTCGCCATCGGTGATCAACCGGATCGCAGCGCCGGTGGAGCGCAGGTCTTCGATCACTTGTTCATGCCGCGGGCGTTCCAGCACGCAAACGGTGATGTTCTCGGCCTTGCATTTCTTGGCCTTGGCCAAGGCGGCGACACGTTCTTTGACGGACATTTCCAAAGTCACCACATCCTTGGCGTAGCCCGGCCCGATGGCCAGCTTGTCCATGTAGACGTCAGGCGCGTGCAGCATGGAGCCGCGGGGACCCATGGCGATGACGGTCAGCGCGTTGGGCATGTCCTTGGCGGTCAGCGTGGTGCCTTCGAGCGGGTCCAGCGCGATGTCCACGCCGGGGCCTTCGCCGGTGCCGACCTCCTCGCCGATATAAAGCATCGGGGCCTCGTCCCGCTCGCCCTCGCCGATCACCACTACGCCGGCAATATCCAGCATGTTGAGCTGTTCGCGCATGGCGTTCACAGCCGCTTGGTCGGCGGCCTTTTCGTCACCGCGGCCGATGAGATTGGCGGACGCCAGGGCGGCAGCCTCGGAGACGCGGGCGAGGCCGAGAGACAGCAGGCGGTCCTTGAATTCTACGTTGCTCATGGGGTCGTGGTCCTTTGTGTATGTCGGATCAGGGCCAGTAGCAGCAGCCCGATCATCGTTGCGTTGAGGATATGCCACATAAAGTGGGTGCCGTAAGGCCAATTTGCGCAAACACTCATGTCAAATGTGCGAAATGCGAGGGAAATTCCGAAAATAACGGTGGCGGAGACGAACCACGGCGCGATTGCATGGCGTTTGGCCAGCGAAATGGCCGAAAACAGAAGCATCGCGGCGACGGCGGGGGCGTATTGTTCCGACCCGTTGAGATCCAGCCCGGCGGTCAGATAGGTCAGAAGGGCCACGAAACCTGCCAAGCCGACGAACCCCAGCGCGATGGTCAGCCAGCCAACCTGTCCAATGAGGATGGCGCTGGTGACGGCATAGGCCAAAACGAAAAGCCATATCGGGATAGTGTCGGCGAAGCCCGACCAGACCTCCGCCACGGTGTGGAACAGGAAGGACCCGACCCCGATGCAGGCGGCCAAGATAATCAGCAGCCAAATGGCTTTGTTGGTGACGCGGTGCGTGCGGGCGGTGTTGGCCGCAATGAGGGCGGCGATGAGGAACGCCGCGTTGGAGATCGCGTTGATCGGCTCGGCCCAGAAGGAGGGGTCCATCCGCTCGCAATAGATGTCGACGGAGGCCCGCCAATCCATGGATCAGACCTTTTTGATCTGGAAGGATACGGGCGTGCCGGTGACGACCTTGGTTGCTGGCAAAGCGGCGAGCGCCTGGTCGAGCATATCGGATGTGGTCGCGTGGGTGACGATCAGCACCGGCGCGTTTTCGCCGGGGTGGTCGTATTGGCGCATGCGGTCGATGGAGATGCCGGCCTCGCCAAGCGCTGTCGCGACCTTGGCCAGTGCGCCGGGTTTGTCGAGCAGCTCCATGCGCAAATAGTAAGGCGCCGCGAGCGCGGTTTTGGCGGTTGCGGGTTTTTCCAGCGTCGCGGCGGGCTGGCCGAATGTAGGCAAGCGGATGTCGCGGGCGATATCCATCACGTCCGACATGACGGCCGACGCCGTGGGGCCTTCGCCCGCGCCCGCGCCGCGCAGCACGATCTGGCCCACATGGTCGCCTTCGAGCACGATCATGTTGGTGCCGCCATCCAGCTGGCCCAGCGGGCTTGTCGCGGGGACGAGGCAAGGGGTCATGGACTGCTCGAGGCCCCGCGCCGTCATCTGGGCGGAGCCCAGCAGCTTGATCTTATAGCCCATATCACCGGCGTGGCGGATGTCTTCGATGGTGACGGTTTCGATGCCCTTCAGCTTGATGCCCGCGAAATCCACCTGCGTGCCGAAGGCGATGGAGCTGAGAATGGCCAGCTTGTGGGCCGCATCGATGCCGCCGACATCCAGCTGCGGGTCGGCCTCAAGATAGCCAAGGCCGTCGGCCTCCGCGAAGACCTCTTCATAGGTGAGCCCCGCGCTTTCCATGCGGGTCAGGATGTAGTTGCACGATCCGTTCATCACGCCCATCACACGGTCGATGGAGTTGCCGGCGAGGCCCTCGGTCAGCGCCTTGATGACGGGGATGCCGCCCGCGACGGCGGCCTCGAAGCGGATGACTTTGTTGTTGGCCTCGGCAAGTTCGGCAAGGGCTTGGCCATGCATGGCGAGCATGGCCTTGTTTGCGGTGACCACGTCCTTGCCGGATTTGATCGCGGCCTCGGTCGCGGCTTTGGCGGGGCCGTCCTCGCCGCCCATGAGTTCGACAAACACGTCGACGTCGTCGCGTTTGGCGAGCGCGACCGGGTCATCTTCCCAGGCGTAGCTGGACATGTTCACGCCGCGATCCTTGGATTTGGAACGCGCGGAGACGGCGGTGATCACCACCTCGCGGCCTGCGCGTGCGCCCAGCAGGTTGGCCTTCTGGCGGACGATCTTGACCACGCCTGCGCCGACGGTGCCCAAACCTGCAATTCCCAGACGTAAAGGGTCAGCCATTGGGGTCTCCTATCGGCATAAATTCTAAGGTTGGGACCTGTTAGCGGGGATTGCAGGGGGGTGCAACTTAGCCCGGCTGCCGCCGGGCATTTCTTTGGCCGGCCTGCAGTAATTTCAGCCGCGTCGCCCCGTCAATAATGGTGCGCCCTTTGAGGGCGGCGGCCTTGCGCTTGAGGAAGGCGACGCGGGCCTCGAAGCTTTCGGTCTGCTTGACGATGGTGGTGCCCGCCTCGGAACGCGCGATCAACCCGTCCAGCGGCGCCAGCTGGGGGTAGGGCGCGTCCTGCGCCGCGGTGCTGATCGTGTTGCGGGTGTCGGGCAGATCCTTGGCGCATCCCGCCAGCACCAGCCCGGAGGCGGCCAACGCCACAGCAAAGAGAGAATGGGTGATGCGCATAACTGCTTGGCGAGCCTTGTCTTGTCTCATGGCCTTTGTTTTGTGGCACCCTAGGCGGTCGCAGGCGGGGCGGCAAGTCGGGCGCGTCCAGAAGGGCTTGAACTGAACAGACGTTCAGATACTGTGGCTGCATGGCACGCAAAACAGGTTCCCATTCCGACATCACCGGCCCCCGTGTCCGCGAGGCCGCGCTGCGGCTTTTTGCCGAGCACGGCTTCGCCGCCGTTTCCATGCGCCAGATCGCCAAGGAAGTCGGCGTGCAGGCGGGGGCCTTGTACCTTTACACGCCCGACAAGCAGACGCTGCTGTTCGACCTTTTGGCCGACCACATGCGCGCGGTGCTGGCGGGGCTGGCCGAGGTGGACATGTCCGGCGGCCCGGTGGCGCAGCTGGAAGCGTTTTCGCGCTTCCACATCCGCTTCCATCTGGCGCGGCCCGACGCGGTGTTCATCTCCTACATGGAGCTGCGCAACCTGTCTGAGGAAAACTTCGCCAAGCTGGGCGAGATGCGACGCGAATACGAGGACGCGCTGGAAGGCATTCTGGTGGCGGGCCAGCATAGCGGCGAGTTCGACGTGGATGACACGAAGCTGACCACATTGGCGCTGATCTCGATGCTGAACGGGGTGCTGACGTGGTACAAGCCCGACGGGCGGCTGACGCTCGAACGGGTCGAGGCGATCTATTCTGACATGGTTGGCAAGGCGGTGCGTTTGACCCCAGTCTGAGCGACCGCTGCGCCTGTGGGGGCGCAACGGGATTGAGTATTTGAGCCAAAACGAAGCTTGTTTGGCCTAGAGCTCGGCGTAGATTGGGAACTTGCCGCACAGGGCGAGGACCTCGGCCTTGACCTTGGCCTCGACATCCGCGTTGCCCTCTTCACCGTTGGCGGCCAGCCCGTTCATCACCTCGACGATCCAGTCGGCGATCTGGCGGAACTCAGGTTCCGAGAAGCCGCGGGTGGTGCCCGCCGGCGAGCCCAGGCGCAGGCCGGAGGTGATCATCGGTTTTTCCGTGTCGAACGGGATGCCGTTCTTGTTGCAGGTGATGTGGGCGCGGCCCAGCGCGGTCTCGGCGGCGTTGCCTTTGACGCCTTTGGGGCGCAGATCGACCAGCATGACATGGGTGTCGGTGCCGCCGGTGACGATGTCGAGCCCGCCGCGGGTCAGCTGGTCGGCCATGGCTTGCGCGTTCTTGATCACTTGGCGTTGGTAGTCCTTGAAGCCCGGCTCAAGCGCCTCGCCAAAGGCCACGGCCTTGGCGGCGATGACATGCATCAAGGGCCCGCCCTGGATGCCGGGGAAGATGGCGGAGTTGAACTTTTTGGCCATCGCCTCGTCATTGGTGAGGATCATGCCGCCGCGCGGGCCGCGCAGGGTTTTGTGAGTCGTGGTGGTGGCGACATGCACATGCGGGAAGGGCGAGGGGTAGACACCCGCCGCGATCAGCCCCGCAAAATGGGCCACGTCGGCCAGAAGATAGGCGCCGACTTTGTCGGCAATGGCGCGGAAGCGGGCGAAATCCAGCTGGCGCGGGATGGCGGAGCCGCCGGCGATGATCATCTGCGGTTTGTGCTCCAGCGCCAGGGCTTCGAGCTGGTCATAGTCCACATCCAGCGTGTCTTCGCGCACGCCGTATTGCACCGCCTTGAACCATTTGCCGGACTGGTTGGGCTTGGCCCCGTGGGTCAGGTGGCCGCCCGCGTCGAGGGACATGCCGAGGATGGTGTCGCCGGGCTGCAGCAGCGCCTGGAACACGCCCTGGTTGGCCTGGCTGCCGGAGTTCGGCTGCACGTTGGCGAAGCCGCAATCAAACAGCTTGCAGGCCCGCTCAATCGCGAGGTTCTCGGCCACATCAACATACTGGCAGCCGCCATAGTAGCGCCGGCCCGGATACCCTTCGGCGTATTTGTTGGTCATGACGCTGCCCTGGGCCTGCATCACTGCCTTGGAGACGATGTTCTCCGAGGCAATCAGCTCGATCTCGTCGCGCTGACGCCCAAGCTCGGAGGTGATCGACACGAAAAGGGCGGGGTCGCGGTCAGCAAGGTCCTGGGTGAAAAAACCGGTGTCGCGGTGAGAGGCGTTCATGGGGCGTGCTCCTGATGGCTGCGCGTAAAGTTGCGCCCGCAATACGGGGAATCACGCAGCGGGGGAAGCGTCTAAAACGACGCGGATTATGGGAAATACGGCGATGGATTATGAATTTGGCTCAGGGTTTGGGGCTTGTCTTTTCGGGCTTGCGCGGCAAACACTTGCGCAAGGAGCGCGCTAAGGTATGCCGAAGACTGGAAAAATTGCCTTCATGGCCTCGGAAACGCATGTCGCGGAAGACGCGCTGCGGGCGCTGAAGGCGCGGTACGGGCAGGCCCCGTTGGAGACGGCGGACGTCATCGTGGCCCTGGGCGGCGACGGGTTCATGCTGCAAACCCTGCATGGCACGCAGGCCTCGGACACGCCGGTTTACGGAATGAACTGCGGCACCGTCGGCTTTTTGATGAATGAATACGCGTTGGAGGGGCTGTCAGAGCGGCTGGACGACGCGGTGGAAGAGGCGGTGAACCCGCTGCGCATGGTGGCCAAGAAGGCGGATGGGTCCACCTACGAGGCCTTGGCGATCAACGAGGTGTCGCTGCTGCGCGCCGGATCACAGGCGGCGCGGTTGCGGATATCCGTCGATGGGCGCGAGCGGATGGACGAGCTGGTCTGCGACGGCGCGCTGGTGTCCACGCCTGCCGGGTCAACCGCCTACAACTATTCTGCCCACGGGCCGATCCTGCCGATAGGGTCGGACGTGTTGGCGCTGACGGCCATGTCGGCGTTTCGACCGCGCCGGTGGCGGGGGGCGTTGCTGCCCAAGTCCGCGCGGGTGCAGTTTGACGTGTTGCAGCCGGAAAAACGGCCAGTGATGGCCGATGCGGATGGGCGGTCGGCGGGCAATGTGCTGTCGGTGGAGATCACCTCGGACCCGACCGTGACGCACCGCATATTGTTCGACCCCGGCCATGGGCTGGAAGAGCGCCTGATCCGGGAACAATTTGCGTAGAGCCTTTATTTGTTGCGCTATTGTGGAAGAAATCGAGATAGTTTAATATTAAACTACTTTTTGGGATGGAGAATGACAGATGGCCGATGAACGCAAAGAGTCGCAGAAACAATCGGCCCTAGACTACCATAAATACCCCAAACCCGGGAAGCTGGAGATCCGCGCGACCAAACCTTTGGCCAACGGGCGGGATTTGGCGCGGGCCTATTCCCCGGGGGTTGCGGAAGCCTGCCTGGAGATCAAGGAAGACGCGGCAACGGCGCGGGACTACACCTCGCGCGGCAATCTGGTGGCGGTGGTCAGCAACGGGTCCGCCGTGCTGGGCTTGGGCAATATCGGCGCGCTGGCATCCAAACCGGTGATGGAAGGCAAGGCGGTTCTGTTCAAGAAATTCGCCAATATTGACTGTTTCGACATCGAGCTGGACGAAAAAGACCCTGAAAAGCTGGCCGACATCGTCTGCGCGTTGGAGCCGACTTTCGGGGCGATCAACCTTGAAGACATCAAATCGCCGGACTGCTTCGTGGTCGAAAAACTTTGCCGCGAGCGGATGAACATCCCCGTGTTTCACGATGACCAGCACGGGACCGCGATTGTGGTCTCTGCGGCGGCGACCAACGCGTTGCGGCTGTGCGACAAAAAGTTTGAAGACATCAAAGTGGTGTCCACCGGCGGCGGCGCGGCGGGGATTGCGTGTTTGAACATGCTCGTGACCTTGGGTGTGAAGCGCGAAAACGTGTGGCTTTGCGACATTGCCGGGCTGGTCTACGAGGGCCGGACCGAGGAGATGACGGAGCAGAAGGCGGACTACGCGCAAGCCACCGACCTGCGCACGCTGGATGACGTGATCGAGGGGGCTGATCTGTTTCTGGGGCTGTCCGGCCCCGGGGTTTTGACGCAGGATCATGTGAAGAAGATGGCGGACAAGCCGATCATCTTTGCACTGGCCAACCCGACGCCGGAAATCCTGCCGGATCTCGTGCGGGAGGTGTCCCCGGACGCCATAATCGCCACGGGGCGCAGCGATTTTCCCAATCAGGTCAACAACGTGCTGTGTTTCCCGTTCATTTTCCGGGGCGCGTTGGATGTAGGCGCGACCGACATCAATGACGCCATGAAGATAGGTTGTGTCGAAGGGATCGCCGCCCTGGCGCGGGCCACAACCAGCGCAGAAGCCGCCGCCGCCTATCGCGGCGAAGAGATGCTGTTTGGGCCCGATTACCTGATCCCGAAACCGTTCGACCCTCGCCTGATGGGGGTCGTGGCTTCCGCCGTGGCGAAAGCGGCCTGCGAGAGCGGGGTCGCGACGCGGCCGATTGAGGATTTGGACGCCTATAAGGAGGGTTTGGACGCCTCGGTCTTCAAATCGGCCATGATCATGCGGCCCGTCTTCGAGGCCGCCGCGACCCAATCGCGACGCATCGTCTTCACCGAAGGCGAAAGCGAACGGGTGATGCGGGCGGCCAACGCGATGTTGGAGGAGACCACGGACAAGCCGATCCTGATCGGGCGGCCCCGGGTCATCGAGGCGCGGGCGGAGAAGTTGGGCCTGTCGATCAAGCCCGGCGTCGATTTCGAGCTGGTGAACCCTGAAAAGGACAAACGCTACCGCGCGTATTGGCAGACCTACCACAAGCTGATGGCGCGCAAGGGGGTCACCCCCGATTTGGCCAAGGCGATCATGCGCACCAACACAACCGCCATCGGCGCGGTCATGGTACATCGCGACGAGGCGGATTCGCTGATTTGCGGGACGTTTGGGCAATATCTGTGGCACCTCAACTATGTCAGCCAGGTGCTGGGTGGGGGTGATGAGGCATTGCATCCCGTGGGCGCGTTGTCCCTGATGATCCTGGAAGACGGGCCGCTGTTCATTGCCGATACCCATGTGCATGCCGCCCCCTCTGCCGAGCAGATTTCTGAGACGGTCTGCGCGGCCGCCCGCCATGTGCGCCGCTTTGGGGTGGAGCCGAAAATTGCGCTCTGCTCGAACTCGCAATTTGGGAATTTGGATTCGGCCTCTGGACGCCGCATGCGCGAAACCCTCGCCATTCTTGACGGCGCAGAGCGCGATTTTGCGTATGAGGGCGAGATGCATGCGGATGCCGCTTTGGATGAAACGGTGCGCGCGCGGCTGTTCCCGGATGCCCGCTTTGAGGGGGCTGCGAATGTGCTGGTGTTTGCCAACACGGACGGGGCCTCCGGCGTGCGCAACATTCTGAAAATGAAGGCTGGCGGGCTGGAAGTGGGGCCCATCCTCATGGGGATGGGCAACAAGGCCCATATCGTCACGCCGTCAATTACCGCGCGCGGTTTGCTCAACATGTCGGCAATCGCGGGAACGCCCGTGGCCACATACGGTTAGCGTTAACTTCAGCGCAGGGGCTTGCGCGCCGTGTGACGCATCGGCAAAACAGGCTTGGTATCGGGGAGGAGCCGCCATGAGTTACGCAGATGTTTACCAATCGTGGAAGAATGATCCCGAGGCCTATTGGATGGCGCAGGCGGACGCGATTGACTGGGTGACCCCGCCCTCAAAGGCGCTATTTGCCGAGAACGCCCCTTTGTATGAATGGTTCAAGGACGCGCAGGTCAACACCTGCTGGAACGCCGTGGACCGCCATGTGGAGGCGGGGCGCGGGGATCGAACCGCGATCATTTATGACAGCCCCGTCACGGAAATGGTGCGCCATATTTCTTACGGTGAGTTGAAGGAACAGGTGGCCTCGCTTGCGGGGGCGCTGACGGCCAAGGGCGTGACAACCGGGGACCGTGTCATCATCTACATGCCGATGGTGCCCGAGGCGCTGGTCGCCATGCTGGCCTGCGCGCGGATCGGGGCCATTCATTCGGTGGTGTTCGGCGGGTTCGCCTCCAACGAGCTGGCGGTGCGCATCGATGACGCGACGCCCAAGGCGATCATCGCGGGCTCCTGCGGCATCGAGCCGGGGCGCATTGTGGAGTACAAACCGCTGCTGGACGGCGCGATAGAGCTGGCCCACCACAAGCCCGAATTCACGGTTATTTTTCAGCGGGACCAAGCGGTTGCGCCGCTGAAAGCCGGGTTCGACTTTGACTGGGCCGCGCTGCAAAAGGATGCCGCGCCGGTGGACTGCGTGCCAGTTTCAGGCGACCATCCGGCCTATATTCTGTACACCTCCGGGACCACCGGCGCGCCCAAGGGGGTTGTGCGCCCGACAGCCGGGCATCTGGTGGCGCTGAACTGGACGATGAAGAACATCTACGATGTGGACCCGGGCGATGTGTTCTGGGCTGCCTCCGACGTGGGCTGGGTCGTGGGCCACAGCTACATCTGCTACGCGCCGCTGGTCGCAGGCAACACCACCGTGGTGTTCGAGGGCAAGCCCGTGGGCACACCAGATGCGGGCACGTTCTGGCGGGTCATTCAGGACCATAACGTCAAAAGCTTCTTCACCGCGCCGACCGCGTTTCGCGCCGTCAAGCGCGTCGACCCGGATGGGGCGTTCATCAAGAAATACGACCTGTCGGGGCTGAACACGATCTATCTGGCGGGCGAACGCGCCGACCCCGACACCATCGAATGGATGCAGGACAAGCTTGGCAAACCGGTGCTGGATCATTGGTGGCAGACGGAAACCGGCTACACCATCGCGGGCAACCCTTGGGGCATTGAGAAGATGCCGGTCAAAATCGGCTCCCCCACCGTGGCGATGCCGGGCTATGACGTGCAGATTCTGGATGAGGGCGGCAATGAAATGCCGGCGGGCGAGCTGGGCGCGATTGCCATCAAGCTGCCGCTGCCGCCGGGCACCTTGCCCACGCTGTGGAACGCGGAGGAGCGGTTCCTGAAAAGCTACCTCAACACCTTCCCCGGCTATTACGAGACCGGTGACGCGGGCATGATTGACGAGGACGGATACCTCTACATCATGGCGCGCACCGATGACGTGATCAACGTGGCGGGCCACAGGCTTTCGACCGGCGGCATGGAGGAGGTTCTGGCAGGCCATCCTGACGTCGCCGAATGTGCGGTGATAGGCGTGGCCGATGAGCTGAAAGGCCAGCTGCCGATGGGGTTCCTGTGCCTCAGCAACGGGGTGAACCGGCCGCATGAAGAGATCGTGGCCGAAGTCATCCAACGCGTGCGTGACCAGATCGGCCCCGTCGCCGCCTTCAAGCTGGCGTTGGTGGTGGACCGTCTGCCCAAGACACGGTCCGGCAAAATTCTGCGCGCGACGATGGCGGCGATTGCTGACGGGCGGGACTACAAAATGCCCGCCACCATTGACGACCCGGCCATTTTGGACGAGCTGACCGAGGCGCTGACGGCTGTAGGTTATCCGCAAGGCTAGGGTCAGGACCCGCTGATACAAGGATGCTGGCGTCAAAACCGCGAGATTTCGGTGGTCTGAGACATGCAGCAACGAACGGGTTCATTGCAAATGGCTCATGCCGCTGAAATGAAGCGGTTTTGTCGTCCGTCGGATTCGGCGGATTTTCCCTGTGAGCTGCGTTGCATCCGATCTAAATAGAACCACTATTTTTTCTCGGATGCGCCTTGTCACAAGAAAAATCTGCCGAACCAGCAACCTTGGATCAGCGGGTCCTGACCCTCGGCTTCTTTCTGCTCTAAATATGCATGTCGCGCCATTGCACCTCGGCGCGGCGGGGATCACTATGGGGCAACACCAAAAAGGAGCCCCAATGGACCTCATCGACCACGCCCGCGCGGTACGCGAAAACGCGCATGCCCCCTATTCCAAGTTCAAGGTTGGCGCTGCGATCAAGACCGCGTCCGGCGCGGTCTTTTCCGGGTGCAATGTCGAAAACGTGGCCTACCCAGAAGGCACCTGCGCGGAAGCCGGGGCCATTGCCGCCATGTGCGCGGCGGGGGAGTATGAAATTGCCGAGATTGCGGTGATTGCCGACAGCCCGACGCCGATCCCGCCCTGCGGCGGCTGCCGCCAGAAGATTGCCGAATTTGCCAATGCCGCCGTGCCCGTGACCCTGGGCACCATCGCGGGCGAGACGCAGGTGACGTCCGTCTCGGCCCTGCTGCCGGGCGCCTTTGACGCGAGCCACATGGCCTGATGGACGCCCGATCTATCATTGCGAAAGTGCGCGCGGGCCGGGTCGTTTTGCCGGAGGAAGCCCGCTGGTTTGGCGAGGCGTTGAACACCAGCGCCGTCACCGACGCGCAGGCGGGGGCCTTTGCCATGGCGGTCTGCCTCAAAGGCATCGGCCCCATGGCGCGCGTGGCGCTGACCGAAGGCATGCGCGATTCCGGGGACGTGTTGAATTGGGACCTGCCCGGGCCCGTGCTGGACAAACATTCCACCGGCGGCGTGGGGGATCCGGTCTCTCTTGTTCTGGCCCCCGCGCTTGCCGTTTGCGGGGCCTATGTGCCGATGATTTCGGGGCGGGGCCTGGGCCATACCGGCGGCACGTTAGACAAGCTGGAGGCCATTCCGGGCTATGTCTGCGAGATCGGCCCTCAAAGGTTGGACCATGTGGTGCGCGAGGTGGGCTGCGCGATTGTTGGGGCCACGGGGCGGGTGGCCCCGTCCGACAAACGGCTATACGCGATACGCGACGTGACCTCGACCGTGGAAAGCGTGGATCTGATAACCGCCTCAATTCTCAGCAAAAAACTGGCGGCGGGGCTGGGCGGGTTGGTGTTGGACGTCAAAACCGGCTCCGGCGCGTTCATGGAAAAGCTGGAGGACGCGACCACTTTGGCGCAGGCCTTGGTCGATGCGGCCAACGGCACCGGCTGCGCCACCTCGGCGCTGATCACCGACATGTCACAGCCCTTGGCCAATGCCGCCGGCAACGCGGTAGAAATCCGCGCGGTTATGGAGGCGCTGACCGTCAAAGGCGCGCAGCGACGGCTGCGCGAAGTTGTGGTCAGCCTTGGTGGCGTGTTGCTGGCGGACGCCAAGCTTGCCAAGGATGTGGAGAAGGGGGCCGAGATGATCTCGGACGCCATAACCAGCGGCAAAGCGGCGGAGGTGTTCGCCCGCATGGTACATGCGATGGGCGGGCCATCCGACTTTGCCGGGAAATGGAGCCGCGTGCTGCCCGAAGCCAACGTGCTGCGGGAGGTGACGCTGGGCAAAACGGGGTTTGTCAGCGCCATCGACACCCGCGCCTTGGGCGAGGCGGTGGTGCATCTGGGTGGCGGGCGGCTGAAAGACGGCGACCGCATTGACCCGGCGGTCGGTTTGTCGGCCATTGCGCGGTTGGGCGACAAGGTGGACGCCAAGACGCCCATTGCGATGGTGCATGCCTCGGACGAGCGGCGCGGGGACCGCGCGGTCAAAGCGGTGCGGCAGGCGTTCAAGCTGGCGGCGAAGGCGCCGGACGCGGCGCCGCTGATCCATGCGCGGGTGCCGGCATGAGGGCGTTTCTGGTCGTACTGGATTCCGTAGGCTGCGGCGGCGCGCCTGATGCGGCTGATTTTGGGGATGAAGGGTCCGACACGCTGGGCCATATCCACAAAGCTGTCGGCCTGAAGATGCCCAACCTCATGCGGTTGGGGTTGGGGCAGGTTATGGGGCTGGGCGGCGCGGCTGACGGGCTGTTTGGCAAGGCCACGGAACATGCGCCGGGCAAGGATACGCCCACGGGCCATTGGGAACTGGCGGGCGCGCCACCCACTTGGGAGTGGCACTATTTTCCTGACACGGAGCCCGCTTTCCCCAAAGAGATCACCCAGATGGTGGCGGAGTTTTGCGGCTCGGGCGGCATTTTGGGCAATTGCCACGCCTCGGGCACCGAGATCATCGAACGCCACGGCGCGGAGCATATGCGGACCGGCAAACCGATTTGCTACACCTCTGTCGACAGCGTGTTTCAGATCGCGGCGCATGAAGAAAGTTTCGGCTTGGGTAAGCTGTTGGACCTCTGCCGCCACATCGCGCCTGCCCTGCATGACATGAAGCTGGGCAGGGTGATCGCGCGGCCATTTCTGGGCGAAGGCCCGGCAAATTTCGAGCGCACCAAAAACCGGCGCGATTTCGCGATGGACAACCCCTCGCAGACCTTGCTGGACTGGGCCACGGCGGAGGGGCGCGCCACCTATGGTATTGGAAAGATTGGCGATATCTTCTCGGGCCGTGGCATTGGTGAGAGCCGGAAAGGCACGGATGCAGAGCTGATGGGGCACTTGCACGATCTGGTGCGCGACGCACCTGACGGCAGCCTGACCTTCGCCAATTTCGTGGAATTCGACACCAAGTTCGGGCACCGGCGTGACCCTGAGGGCTATGCTGGGCATCTGGAATGGTTTGATGGGGCGATTGGGCCGGTGTTGGCCGACATGCGCGACGGTGACCTGATGATGTTCACCGCCGACCACGGCAACGACCCGACCTGGCGGGGCACGGATCACACGCGCGAACAGGTGCCGGTGATTGGCGCGGGCGTTGGGCCGCGCGACATCGGGGAGGTTAATTTTGTCGACGTGGCGGCCTCGGTCGCGGACCATTTGGGGCTGGCGCAACGCGGCCCCGGCAGGAGCTTTCTATGACCGGTATTCCCAAGGTTGAGCTGCATTTGCATCTGGAAGGCGCGGCCCCGCCCGCGTTCATCCGCGGGCTGGCGCAGGAAAAGGGCGTCAATCTGGACGGCGTGTTCAACGAAGACGGGACCTACCGGTTCGAAGATTTCGTGAGCTTCCTGCGCACCTATGAAGCGGCGACCGCCGTGCTGACCGGCCCCGAAGAATTTCGGCGGTTGACCGAAGCCGTGCTGGAACAATCGGCGGCGGAAGGCGTGATCTACACCGAAGCCTTTATCAGCCCCAATTTTTGCGGCGGCGGCGATCTGGGCGCGTGGAAAGAATACGTGGCCGCGATGAAAGAGGCGGCGGATGCCGCCGAGCGCGACAGCGGCATCATCATGCGCGGCGTGGTCACCTGCATCCGCCATGAAGGGCCGGACGCGGCCAAGCCTGACGCGCTATGCGCGGCGGAAACGATGGGCGATTTCGTCACCGGCTGGGGCATGGGCGGGGACGAGAGCGTCGGCACGCAGGGCGATTACGCCTACAGTTTCGACATGGCGCGCGAAGCCGGGTTGCGGCTGACCACCCATGCGGGCGAGTGGGGCGGCGCGGCCTCCGTCTGGCAGGCGGTGCGCGACTTGCGGGTGGAACGCATCGGCCACGGGGTGCAGTGCATTGAGGACCCGGCGTTGGTGGATCATTTGGCGGAGCACGGCATCGTGCTGGAGGTCTGCCCGGGGTCCAACGTGGCCTTGGGCGTCTTCCCCGAATGGTCGAAACACCCGATTGAAACGCTGCGCGACAAGGGCGTGCGGGTGACCGTGTCCACCGATGATCCGCCGTTTTTCCACACCACGCTGCGCCGCGAATATGATATGCTGGCCGACACGTTCGGCTGGGACGAAGAGGTGGTGCGCGCGGTCAATATTGACGCGGCCAAAGCCGCGTTCTGCGACGACGCGACCCGAGAGAAATTGCTGAAGAAACTGGAGCCCCAAGATGCCTGACCACCTGACCGTCGTCGACCACCCATTGGTGCAACACAAGCTGTCGCTGATGCGTGAGAAGGGAACGTCGACCGCCGTATTTCGGCAGCTCTTGCGCGAAATCTCGCAGTTTCTGGCCTATGAGGTGACGCGCGGGCTGGAGATGACCACCAAGCGCATCGAGACCCCGATGGAGCCGATGGACGCGCCCGTCCTTGCGGGGCGCAAGCTGGCGCTGATCTCGATCCTACGGGCGGGCAACGGGTTGTTGGACGGCATGTTGGAGCTGATCCCATCTGCCCGCGTGGGCTTTGTGGGGCTGTACCGCGACGAGGAAACGCTCAAGCCCGTGCAGTATTATTTCAAGGTGCCCGACGCGATGGGCGAACGGATGGTGATCGCCGTGGACCCGATGCTGGCGACGGGGAATTCCTCTGTCGCGGCGATTGATTTGCTGAAGGACGCCGGGGCGACCAACATCCGATTCCTGTGCCTGCTGGCCGCGCCCGAGGGCATCGCGCGGATGAAAGAGGCGCATCCCGACGTCCCGATTGTGACAGCGTCGGTGGATAGCCACTTGAATGACAATGGATATATTGTGCCGGGGCTAGGGGATGCGGGCGACCGCATGTTCGGCACAAAATAGGGTATATCCAGCCTTTACTAAATAGTGGTCGTCGGGCATTCTAACCCCACATTTTGTGGGGATGGATATGCGCGTTTTTAAGTATCTGGCGGTTGCGGCACTGTCTTTGGGCGTGGGGGTCGGCGACCTCGCGGCGCAGGGCTTCTCGGGCCCCGCGGAAACCCCGCCTGCCAGCTTCACCGGCAATCAATATGTCGACAGCCGCGGTTGTCTGTTCATCCGGGCAGGCTTTGGCGGGCAAACCCGCTGGGTGCCGCGCGTCTCGCGCTCGCGCAAGCCTGTTTGCACCGCGGGCGCGTCCCCGTCGGCGGCCAAGCGCACCACGTCGCGCACCGCCGCGCGCAGCCAGGGGCAGATCGTTGACCCGCTGGCCGGCGCACCGATCATTGGCGGACCAAATGTGAAAACCGCGGAGACGGCCAAACCTGTTACCACCCGGACCGCAGCGCAGGCCGCGCCAAAGGCGGCCGCGACCCAGGTTGTCCGGCGTCCCGCGACGCAACCCAAGGCAACCACCCGTGTCGTGCGGCGCGTGCAACCACAAGCGGCCGCCCCGAAAACCACAACACGGGTCGTGCGCGGTACGCAGCCTACGCTGCGCACCACAACCCGTCTGGTGCGCCAGCAACAGCAGCAGCAAAAGGTCATCCGCCGCACGCAGCCGCAGACCGTGACCCGTGTGGTGCGCGCACCGCGCACCACCACCCGCATCGCAGGCCAGGCGCCGCAATCCAGAACCGTGACCCGCACAGTGCGGCGCGTTCCGCAGACCACCGGCGCCCAAAGCGATGTCGCCGCGACTAACCCGAACCAGCGTGTTGGTCCCGCAAGCGCACCGCGCGTGATTGCCGAGGCCCAGACCATCCGGCCACCCAAAGGATATAAAGCTGCGTGGAAGGACGATCGACTCAACCCCTATCGCGGGGTCAGCACGCAGGCGGGCAAACGCCAGATGCAAGCGGTGTGGTCCAACGAGGTGCCGCGGCGATTGATCAACCCAAGCACCGGCAAGCCTGTGGGCAAGCGCCGGCTGGGCATTCTGGGCCTATAGGGCGGCTACTCGGTGCAGATCGCCTGAAGGCTGATCCAATCCCCATCTGACAGCAACCGCGGCGCGTCGGCGCCCCGAAACGGGTCGGCCTCGATCAGCTCGATCGTGGCCTCCCCGGTGACATCCACGGCATAGGCAAAGGGCGTGGCCGAGACCCGCGCCGATTTGAGGCTGGCAAGCAGCGGCTGGGACAGGATCGGCTGCTCGGGTTGGGCCAGAAGGGTTTCGGCGTAGGATTTCAGCGCGGCATCGTCGATATGGCCGGTGGTCAGCAGGCGGAAGGTCGACTTGGACCCGGCCTGCTGCAGCAGGGCGGTCATCGGGTCGGCGTCGCGTCGGTCAGTGAGCGCTTTGATCATGTAACCGGCGGCCACATCCGGGCTGTCATGGTCCTCGACCAGCGTGGCATCCAGCAAGAGAAGCCGCCCGGGCAGCACCAGCGTGTCCCGGGTGCCCAGATCGGGGACGACATAGGCCTTGCGCAATTTGCTTTGCAGGGCCCGCGTCTTGAGGCGGGCCAGCGCGGCCGCGCCCAGCGTGTCGCGGCAAGTGTCGCCCGTCAGCCGGGTCATGTGGCCCAGCAGCGTGGTGCCGATGGCAAGACGCGTGCTTTCAGGCAGCACAGCGACCGTGTTGCGCACAAGCGCCTGCGGCAGCCACAAAAACCCGACGGCGACAATGGCGGCGACAATGCCGCTGGAGACCGCCAACCGCAGCCTGCCCGAATGCGGGCGGCGTTTCTCGATGGTTTTGCGGATCTTTTCGACGGCATCGATCATCTCGTTGTCGTCAAGTTCCAGCTCTTCCTCCGCGTCGGGGGCGGGTTTGAACAGCGCCGGGCGCTTGCCGGGGTTGACGCGGTGGACCGCCGGAAGCGACCAATGCGCGAGCGCGGTGTCCGTCTTGTCCTTGATGATCAGTGAGGCATCGCCGAAGGTGACCGCCACGTCGCGCCTTTGGGTCTCGCTGCTTTCGCGCCAGATGCCGATGGATTCCAGTCTGTCGTAGTCTTTGAGCGCCGTCATTTTGTGCGGCTTGCCTGTTTTACTTGTTATTGGAGCAGCCTAACGGGGAATGGGCGGCGGCTCAATTATATTGTGTGCTGCGCACGCGTGACGTTTTTGCGTTCGCCACGCAGGCTATATGGGGGCGCTGCCCCCAAACCCCCGAGGTATTTTTGAAACAATGATGGGGTCAGAGGGTTTTGGCCTGCGTCCGCAGCTCGAATTTCTGGATTTTGCCGGTAGAGGTTTTGGGAAGCTCCAGAAAGACCACCTGTTTGGGGGTTTTGAAGCCCGCCAGCTGCGCGCGGGCGTGATCGATCAGGGCTTGGGCGTCTTCTTTGGCGCCGTCTTTGAGTTCCACAAAGGCGCAGGGGACTTCGCCCCATTTGTCATCTGGTTTGGCGACCACGGCGCAGAGGTTCACGTCGGGGTGGGACATCAGCACGCCCTCGACCTCCACGCTTGAGATGTTCTCGCCGCCTGAAATGATGATGTCCTTGGCGCGGTCGGCGATCTGAATGTAGCTGTCGGGGTGCTGGAAGGCGATGTCGCCGGAATGGAAATGCCCGCCCTCGAATGCCTCGGCGGTGGCGTCGGGGTTTTTGAAATAGCCTTTCATCACCGCATTGCCGCGCATGACAATTTCGCCCTGAGTCTGCTTGTCCATGGGGACCTGGCTGTTCTTCTCATCCACCACGGTGACATATTCCATCATCGGGAAGGCCACGCCCTGGCGGGCCTTGATGGCGGATTTTTCATCCTGGCTTTGCGCGTCCCAGTCGCTGTCCCAGACGCATTCGGTGACATGGCCGTAGGTTTCCGTCAGCCCGTAAACCTGCGTGACGTTGAAGCCCAAGGTTTCGATCTTGGCCAGCGTCGCGGGGGCGGGGGGGGCGCCTGCGGTGAAGACCTCGACCGTGTGGTCGAAGGGTTTGCGGGCAGTTTCCGGCGCGTTGACGATCATGTTGAGCACAATCGGCGCGCCGCCAAAATGGGTGACGCCTTCATCCGCGATGGCGGTGTAGATGGCTTCGGGTGTGATGTCGCGGCAGCAATGCACGGTGCCGCCAAGCACCGGCATCATCCAGCTGTGGTTCCAGCCGTTGCAGTGGAACAGCGGCACGATGGCCAGAAAGCGCGGGTGCAGCTGCATGCGCCACGAAATGACCGTGCCCATCGTCATCAGATAGGCGCCGCGGTGGTGGTAGACGACGCCTTTGGGCCGGCCGGTGGTGCCGGAGGTGTAGTTGAGGCTGAGGCTTTCCCATTCGTCCATGGGCATCAGCCAATGGAACGCCGGGTCGCCGCCTTTCAGCACGTCCTCATATTCGGGGAACCGGCCGGTGGCGGGGTAGTCGGCCTGCGGGTCGGCGACTTCGATGATTTCGGGGCCGTCGCCGTCGCAGGCGTCCTTGGCGGCCTCGGCCAGCGGCAGGAATTGCGTGTCACACAGCACAATCTTGGCCTCGCCGTGATCGAAGATGTAGGCGACCGTGCCGGTGTCCAGCCGCGTGTTGATCGTGTTGAGCACCGCGCCGCAGGCGGGCACGCCGAAATGGGCCTCTGCCTGCGCGGGCAGGTTGGGGATCAGGGTGGCGACCACGTCGCCCGGCTTGATGCCGCGCTGGTGCAGGGCGGAGGCCAGCTGCGACACCCGCGCGTGGTATTGCGCGTACGTGTAGCGGCGGGCCCCGTAGACCAGCGCTTCTTTGTTGGGGAACACCGTTTTGGCGCGGTTGAGGTGGCTCAGCGGCGTCAGCGGCACGTAATTCGCGGCGCGTTTTTCGAGACCCGTCTCGTCTGACATCCAACCCATTTCAGCTCTCCCAAACTGTAATTTGATGGACACGGATACTGGACAAATGTCAGACATTTGGAAAGAGGGAAAACGAGGATTTCATGGCAGCATCACGCACCACCCAGGCGGCGTTGTTTTCGGTGACCGGCATGGCGCTGATCGGGTTCATCGACAATTTTGTGCGGGTGATGGCGCAGGATATCGGGTTGTGGCAGTTCCATTTGGCGCGCTCCTGCTTTGTGCTGGCGATGATGGTGCCACTGGCCTTGGCAATGGGGTGGCAGGTGCGGCCCCTGCGCTTTTGGGCGGTTGCGGTGCGCAGCTTTTTCATTGCCACGTCCATGGTGCTCTATTTCGGCGCGGTGGCGGTGCTGCCGATTGCACAGGTGGGGGCGGGTCTGTTCACTGCGCCGATTTTCATTCTGGTGTTTTCGGCGCTGTTTTTCGGGCTGTCGGTTGGCAAGTGGCGCATCTTTGCGGTGATGCTTGGCTTTGCGGGCGTGCTGGTGCTGCTGAGGCCGGAAGCGGGCGCGTTCAGCGCCTTTTCCCTGATCCCGGTGCTGGCGGGGGCGCTTTACGGGTTCGGGTCGGTCTGCACCCGGCAATATTGCGAGGGCGAGGGAACGATTGCCCTGTTAACCGGCTTCTTTGTGGTGTTGGGGCTGTGGGGCACGTTGGGGCTGATCTGGTTTGCGGCGACGGGCCAGGTGACCGACCCCGCGCGCGACGGCTTTTTTGGCACGGGCTGGCAGCCTTGGGTGGCATCGTCGGTGTTCTGGACGGCGGCGCAAGGGATTGTCTCGGTTGTTGCCATTGGCTGCATCACCCGCGCCTACCAGATCGGGGAGGCCAGCCGCGTGGCGGTGTTTGAGTATTCTTTTCTGATCTTTGCGGGCTTTTGGTCCTACATCTTGTTCAATGAGCTGCCGGACGCTTTGGGCCTGCTCGGCATTGCGTTGATTATTGCCGCCGGTGTGGTCATCATCCTGCGCAGCGGGCAGGAGAGCACATGATTTATTCACCCAAACACGGCTACATCTTCATCCACATCCCCAAGACGGGCGGGACCTCCATGGCATTGGCGCTGGAAAACCGCGCCGCCAAGGACGATGTGATGCTGGGCGACACGCCGAAGGCCATTAAGCGGCGCACGCGGGTGAAAGACGTGGCGGCGGCGGGGCGGCTTTGGAAACATTCGACCCTGTTTGACATTGACGGGCTGGTGACGCGCGAACAGGTCGCCGCCAGCAAGGTTTTCTGCATGGTGCGTAACCCGTGGGACCGCGTTGTCAGCTACTACCACTGGCTGCAAACCCAGAATTTCTACCACGAGGCGGTGCGCATCGCCAAAACGTCTGATTTCAGCGAATTCCTGAACCACGACCACACCAAGGCGACCTTCAAGGCCAACCCCTATGGCCGATACGTGACCGGCGCGGACGGCAGGGAACAGTGCGACCTGTTCGTGCGGCTGGAGCATCTGGACGAGGACCTGCCAAAGCTGGAGGCGCTGATTGGCCTGAAGCTGCAGCCCTTCCCGCATGAGAACAGCTCGGAGCGGGGCGCGGCCTATCAAGGCTATTACGGGCTGTCGGACAAACGGCTGGTGTCGCAGCTGGCGGCGGAAGACATCGAACGGTTCGGCTACAGCTTCGATTGAGTCATTGTTCTCAATCTGGACACAATTCGCCCCGAAATGACCACTTTGCCGCCGAACGAGCGGCCAGTTCCCAACGCATCCTCACCTCAATCGAACGTAAACGACAGGTGGGACTGATGTTTTTCAAATCGAAAGCCAAGGCCGCAAAGGCCGCCGCACCGCTGGTGCTGAACGTGGCCCCGGCTCCGGGGTTCTTTGCCGGGACCGAGGTGGCGACGCGCTACGCCTGGACCAAGGTAGAAGACCTCAAGGTTGGCGACACGGTGCTGACCGCCCAAAATGGCGAGCAGGACATCGTGCGGATCGAAACCGGTGAATTGAACGTGTCGGCCCACGCGGCGGCGGCGGGGCAGTGGCCTTTGCTGGTGCCCGAAGGCGCGCTGGGAAACGAAAAGGCGATGATGGTGTCACCGGGCATGCGGGTGGTGATCGAGGATGACGCGGCCGAGGCGCTGTTTGGGCAAAGCTGTGTGGCAGTTCAGGCCGAAGCGCTCATCGGATATAATGGTATCGCGCGTGCACGGGTCTCTGGCCCGATGGCGCATGTCACTTTGGTTTTTGCTGACCCGCAATGCGTGGTGGCCGGGGGCGGGCTGTTCTTTGACCTTCCCGACGCCCGCGGCGTGAGCAACTTCTTACCGCTGGACGAGCGGCAATCCCGCCAGCTGGTCAGCCGCATGTCGAACGCCGAGCGCAAGCAGCGCGGGCCGACGCCAAAGGCGGCTTGGATATAACCCTCCTGAGACGTCCTCCTCCAATGACGGTTTCCAAATGAAAAGGCCCGCTCAGTCCGAGCGGGCCTTTCTTTCGTGTCCCGGTTGGCTACGCGGAGATCTCTTAGAGCAGCTGGTAGCTATGCGGCACGTAGCGGTAGCCGCCCTCGCCGCGTGTTTCGATAAAGCCCATGCCGGGGAAGGGCATGTGGTAGCCGATGATCGGGAAGCGGTCCGCGGCGGCCATGTCCATCAGCTTTTTGCGGCTGGCGGCGGCCGCGGCCTTGTCCATGTCGAACCGCACTTCCCATTCGGGGTAGGCCACGGACCAGACGTAGTGGTTGGCCAGATCAGCCATCAAGAACAGCTGCTTTCCACCGCTTTCGAGCATATAACCCATATGGCCCGGGGTGTGGCCGAACGCGTCCACGGCGGTGACCCCGCCGCGCACGTCCTGGCCGGGGCTGAGGAAGGTCATCTTTTCCGCCAGCGGGCGGACTTTGGCCTCGAAGTTTTCGTTCTCCGCCTTGGCCCAGGCGTCGAATTCCACCTGGCCGGTCAGATAGGCGGCGCCCGCAAAGGTCTCTGCGCCGCCTTCGTCGCTTAGACCGCCAATGTGGTCGCCATGCATGTGGGTGATGACCACGTGGGTGACGTCGGATGCGGCGTAGCCCGCGGCCTCAAGCGCCTTGGTGGTGCCAGCGGGGTTCAGGCCTGTGTCGAACAAGATCACCTCCGACCCGGTGTTGACCACGGTCGGGGTAAAGAAGAACTGCGCGGCGTCGGTGGGCAGGAAGTTGGCGGCGCTGACCTCGTTGAAAGTGGCGTCATCCACGTTCAGCCCGAAGATCTTGTGCGGGTCCTCCACGCTGCGGCTGCCGACCAGCAAGGTGGTGACCTTGAAGTCGCCGAGCGTGAAGTCGCGGTGGGTCGGCATGGTCGTTGCCGCATGGCCGTCGGCCAGCGTGACGGTGGGGACGGCGGCCATCGGCAGGGCGGCCCCCGCAAGAAGGGTTTGGCGGCGGGTGAGTTTCATGGGGTGAACCTTTCTGTTGAGCAGCATTGGGTAGAAAATAGGGCAAGATGACGCTGCGGCAACTCAAGCTGCCGTGAACGGGGTGCTGCATCGGGTGCGCCCGGGCGTTCGGGGCGGGGCTGATTTGCATGGAATCGGTTTGTTGGGTACGCTTGCCTGCATATTTTGACGAAGAGATTTGATTTAGGAGATTGTGATGCTGAGCGCGCTCAGACCAAAGGCTCTCGCCGTTTTTATGGTGTTGCTGGGGGCCTGCACGGACCCTTTGTCACAAGAAACGGGCGAAGAATTCCAAAGCCTTGCAAATGCAGCGGCGTCTTTCGTAGGAGCCCCCGGAGAGTTGCAACGCAAAGCCTTGCGCGGCGCGCGGGAGCACCAGAACGTCTGCAACTATCTGAACGGCAGACCCTACGCGCTGGGCGAGGATCGCACCAAAATCAACGTGTCCAAGCTGGCGGCGGAACAGGAAGCGGCGGGCAAAGCGCTCAAAAGCTACGTCGAGGCGCTGGTAGACGCGTCGCGTGGCGGCAGCATCAGCAAGCTGGACGAGGCCAAAGAGAAATTCCAGTCCGGCGCAGGCGATCTGTTGAAGGCCGCGAATGTGTCCTCGCTGAAGGCAGGTGTCATTTCCGCTGGCGTCGCCTTGGCCGTCCGGGCAGGGGAATCGCGCAGGCAGCAAAAGATCAGGGACGTGATGTGGAGCAACGTCGACACATTGGCCCGGTTGGAAATTTTGCTGTCAGACGATCTCAGCCGCGTCACCCGCGAAACGGAAGCGGCCGTTGCCGCCTGGGACCGCGCCACCAGATGCGTGCTGCGCGCCAATAGAAGCCGCTCCGACGCCATCCCGCGGCTTCAGGATTACGACCAGCAACGGTTGGAAATGTCCAAATTGCTTGGCGCGGTGCGCAACGCCCCGGCGGCAGTGAAGAAGCTGCGCTTTGCGCATCTGATCGCCGCCAAAAGCCCGGAGAGTTTCGAGGACACAATCAAGGACGTGGTTGAGGTCCTGCAAGAGCTCGACGCGATACGCGATGCGGTCAATTAGCAGTGAGGGAGTGAGGATATGCCAGCTACCAACGTCAATTATGGGCTTGCAAAGAACCGGCTGAAGAACGCGTTGGGTGACTTGCTGCTGATCCAGTTGAAAACCGACAACCTGACCGCGGCCGACAAGAAGGCGTTGGAGGCGTCTATCGACGCTTTGGATGCCGAATATCTTGGGATCATTCGCAAGCAGATGCAGGACGAAGACGATGATGGGTCGCCCTACGCCAGGGTCACCCAGAAATTCAAGCAGGCGGAGGCCGACCTGACGAAGATCAAGGAGGATCGCCAAAGGTTGGCAAATGCCCTTGTGTCCGTGTCGAAAATTCTGGGGTCGATTACCAAGGTGCTTAGCTTGATTTAGGCCCCAAAGAAAAAGGCCCGCACCGTTATGGGCGGGCCTTTTTCAAGCTATGTTAGTGACTTACGCCGCTTTGGCGGGGTCAAACCGGCCGTAGAATTCCTGACCTTTCGCGGCCATGTCTTCCAGCAAAGCCGGGGCCTTGAACCGGGGCCCGTGCTTTTCGGCCAGCGCGTTGGTGGTTTCCGCCGCCCAAGGTGTGCCGACCATGTCGAGCCAGGACAGCGGCCCGCCCGACCAAGGCGCAAAGCCCCAGCCCAGGATCGCGCCGACATCGCCTTCGCGGATGTCGAGCAGCACGTTGTCCTCAATCGCGCGCACGGCCTCCAGCACTTGCGCGAACAGCAGGCGGTTCTGCACCTCGGCCAGTTCTGGCTGGTCGTCGGAGACGGGGTATTTGGCTTCCAACCCGTCCCAAAGCAGCTGACGCTTGCCCTTTTCGTCGTAGCTGTAGAAGCCCGCGTTGGCTTTGCGGCCCAAGCGGCCCTCCGCCTCCATCCAGAACAGGATTTCGTCGACGGCGTCGTCGTATTCGTCGCCCAAAGCGGCCTTGGTGGCTTTGGCGATTTTGACGCCCAGATCGACGGATGTTTCATCGACCAGTTGCAGCGGGCCAAGTGGCATGCCGACCAGCTTGGCGGCGTTTTCGATCAGCGCGGGCTCCACGCCCTCGGTGACCATGCGAATGCCCTCGTTGATGTAAGGGATAATGCAGCGGTTGGCGTAGAAGAAGCGCTCATCATTGACCACGATCGGCGTTTTGCGGATCTGGCGGACATAATCCAGCGCCTTGGCGACCGCGCGGTCGCCGGTTTTGGCGCCTTTGATGATCTCCACCAGCAGCATCTTGTCCACCGGGGAGAAGAAGTGGATGCCGATGAACTGCTCCTCGTCGTTGGACGCCTTCGCCAATTCGGTGATCGGCAGGGTGGAGGTGTTGGTGGCGAAGATGCAGTCCTTGCCGACGACGGCTTGCACCTTCTTGGTGACCTCCGCCTTGACGCCCACGTCTTCGAACACCGCCTCCACGATCAGGTCGCAGCCCTCAAGGGCTGCGTAATCGGTGGTGGCGTTGATCAGGCCAAGCACCTTTTCCTTCTTCTCTTCCGTGGCCTTTTTGCGGGCGATGCCCTTGTCCATATAGGCGGTGGTGTAGGCTTTGCCCTTGTCGGCGGCTTCCTGTTTGCTGTCGATCAGCACCACTTCGATGCCGGCCAGCGCGGAGACCAGAGCGATGCCCGCCCCCATCATGCCCGCGCCGATGATGCCGACCTTCTTGACGGATTGGTCTTCGATCCCTTGCGGTCGGACCGCGCCTTTTTCCAGCGCTTCCTTGTTGATGAAGAGCGACCGGATCATTGCGCCAGACGATGGGTTCAGCAGCACATTGGTGAACCAGCGCGCCTCAATGCGAAGCGCAGTGTCAAACGGCACCATGGAGCCTTCGTAGGCCGCCGACAGCAGCGCTTTGGCGGCGGGGTAGACGCCTTGGGTCTTGCCGTTGATCATCGCGGACGCGCCGACATATGTCATGAAGCCCTCGGCGGAATAGGGCTTGCCGCCGGGCATTTTGTAGCCCTTTTCGTCCCATGGTTTCACGATTTTGGGCTCCGACAGGACCCATTCCTTGGCTTTGGCCAGCAGCTCATCGACAGGCACAACCTCGTCCACCAATCCGGCCATCTTGGCCTTCTTCGGGTCGCTCAGCTTGCCTTCCAACAGGAAGGGCGATGCCGCCATGGCGCCCATTTTGCGCACCAAGCGCGTGGTGCCGCCCATGCCGGGGAAGATGCCAACCAGAATTTCGGGCAGGCCGATTTTGGCCTTGGGGTTGTCGGCCACAAAGATGCGGTGACACGCCAGCGGGATCTCAAAGCCGATGCCAAGGCCGGTGCCCTGCATGGCGCAGGCAATAGGCTTGCCGCCCTTGTTTTTGTCGTCCATGCCGCCGCGTTCCATCTTGCGCAGCATCTGGTGGGTGGCCATCAGCCCGTCCATCAGGCCCTTGGCGGGGTTGTCGCCCGCGCTTTCCTTCATCTTGGCGATGATGTTGAGGTCCATACCGCCTGCAAAGGAACCCTCCTTGCCCGAGGTCAGGATCACGCCCTTGATCTTGTCGTCGCCCAAAGCCTCGTCAATCAGCGCGTCGAGGTCGTAAAACCCCTGCTGGTTCATGACGTTCATGGATTTGCCTACGGTGTCCCATGTGATGGTGGCGACGCCGTCCGCGTCGGTTTTCATGGTGAAGTCGGTCATGTGCGTGTTGTCCTTTCTTGGATGTCTCGCAGGGAGACCAGCGCGTCGCTGAGCTCCGGTATGGAATAGGGGAATTGGTTATTCTTGACTGAATTGGTGATCGACACGGCGCGCCAGCTGGTGCCGGTGCGCCGCAGGATGTAGCGGCTGGAAACGGGGCCGAGCTTCAGCTTGCCCTTCGAGTAGAGCGTGGCCTCGTGATAGCCGCAAAGCTGGGTGGCGCTGACAAATTCGGCCCGGTGGGCGGTGCGACGGAATTCGTCGATATCGTGGTGCTCGATCTGCTCCTTCAGCATCTCGAAGAAGGGGCGGATTTGGGCGGGGCTTTCGATGACCTCGTCGATCCGCTCCATATGCACGGTGTGGGGGAAGTCGCACAGCTCGCACCAGGCATCGAAATCGTCTTCCATGTTGGATTTGGTCAGCGCGTCCAAATACTCCTGATACAGCCGCAACGGGGAGGAGTTGGTGCGCCGAATGTCGCGTTCGGCGTCGGTCTGGGAAAAGATCGGCTTGGCGCTGGTGTCAATCCGCGGGATGGCGATGGGGTAGCTGTTGTTGACCAGCGAGGTCTCAAGCAGCGTCATCTTCCATTCGCCATTCTCTCGGCTGAGGGTTGCGCGGTTTTCATAGGACGGGATCATCGGCGTCGAGTTGCACAACGTGTGCGTGATATGCGTGCCCTCAATGTAATTTTCGCTCAGGAACTCGGCGCGGTTGGCCAGCCGGATGTAATGGTTGATCCCCATCGCATGCAGGCTGCGCTGCATCCGCTTGATCATCACCAGCCAGTCTTCCTCTGACTCCATCAAGAAATCCGTGGTCTGGGTGGTGACCCGCAGCGGCAGTTTGATACGCGAGGTCAGCACATCGGTGTCGTAATTCATCACCGCAACCGACATCTCGTCCAGAAACTTCTGGTAGATGGCCTTGGCGGCGGCCTGCGAAACGGACGCGTCGGGATATGCCTGATCTTTACTCAAGGGCCGATCCGTCTTTGCGGGTGAAGTTGAAAGTGCCGCCTTCGACGGTAACCATCATGTCTTCGTCGCTGTAATAGCCGATCTCGGTGGGCGTGCGGGTGCCCACGACCACAAAAGACGCGTCCGCGTCGGTCTTGTTGACCAGATGGTGCCCGTTGGCGTCGCCGGCAGGGAAGGCGGCGCAGTCGCCGGGGCGCAATTCTGTTTCGCCGCTGTCGTCGATCAGGGTGCAGACCCCGGCGGTGACCACCAGAAATTCGTCTTGCTGTTCGTGCCAGTGGCGCAGGGATGACAGCGCGCCCGGTCCCAGGGTGACCAGATTGGCCCCAAACTGGGTCAGGCCGCTGGGGTCACCAAGGGCGACCTGGCGGCGGTCGCCAACCATGGCGGCGCGATGGCCGGGGTAGCCGGACCCGGTCTTTACGGGCAACGAGGCGATATCAATCTTGGGCATTTTCAGAGCTCCAGCGAGGGGGTTGGGTCAATTCGCGCTGCGCCACGTAGCTTGGCATTTTCGGGGGCTGCGCGCTGCGGGACGGTCTGGGCATCAACATGCGGTCGCCGTCGCATTTCACGGCGTTGGCGGCTTTGGTTTCGAACCAGCCGCCGTTGAGCCGTTCCAGCCGCAGGCGGTTGGCATATGGGGGGACCAGTCGGAACCCGTCGCGGATGATATGCGTTTCATGCTGGCCGCAAATCGCATCTGGGGTGATGAAATCGGCCCCGGTGGACAGGCGCACAAATTCGGTCACCCCCTGCGATGTCAACGTCCGGTGGAAAGAGAAAAACAGCCGTTCCAGATGGGCAGGGCTTTCTATCAGGGTTTCGGTGTCTTCGCAGATCATGGTGTGGGGCAATCCGATGCCCGCCAGAAAGGCGTCGAAGTCGCCGCTCAGCTGCGCGATGGAGAGCGCGTCCAGATGGGCTTGGTGAATGTCGGCTGCGTCTCGCAGCTTGGACAGACGGGTCATGTCACGGTCTCCTCTTTCTGGCGATTGATCATCACATTCACTCTTTATTGCCAGGGATGGGGCAGGGCGCGCCGCTGCCAAGAATGGCGCTTTCCTGCGCGCCTCGCGGTTTGACCGCGTAGTCGGAAGATACGCCTTTCCAGTCGCCATCAATCAATTCGATGATCGAAAAGACCGGGTAGGGGTCCTCTAGCTGGGAGCCTCCCGACAACAGGTACGAGATATGCGTCGACGCGATCTGCGTGGGCGATCTGAATTCTGCCACCTCGACGAAGCGTACCAGTTCAGTGATGCCGGCATTTTTCAACTTTTCGCGGACCCCGTTAAAAACCCGCCGCAGATGGTCTTCATCCTCGACGACGATGGTTCCGGACGACGTGGTCATGGTGTTCGGCAGGTGGAACGCCGCCGCAAACGCGTCAAAATCGCCGGTGATCATGGCGTTACCCGTGATCTCCAGCAATTCTTCGGCGATTGCCGAGGCTGATATGGCCTGCCTGTCTTCCACCGGGGGCTTACACCCGCTCGATGATGGTGGCGGCACCCATGCCCGATGCGACACATAAGGTGGCCATGCCAACCTCTTTGTCCGAGCGTTCCAGCTCGTCCAGCAGCGTGCCGATGATGATCGCGCCGGTGGCGCCCAGCGGGTGGCCCATGGCAATCGATCCGCCGTTCACGTTGACCTTGGACTGGTCCACGTCAAAGGCCTGCATGAAGCGCAGCACGACAGAGGCGAAGGCCTCGTTCACCTCGAACAGATCAATGTCCGAGATGCTCATGCCGGATGTCTTCATGATGTGCTCGGTCACGGGAACCGGGCCGGTCAGCATAATGGTCGGGTCCAGCCCGATCTTGGCCGTCGCGCGGATTTTGGCGCGCGCGGTCAATCCGAACTGCTCGCCAAATTCCTTGGAGCCGATCAGCACGGCGGCCGACCCGTCCACGATCCCCGACGAGTTGCCAGCGTGGTGGATGTGGTTGATCTTTTCAAGATGCGGGTACTTCATCAGCGCGACCTTGTCGAAGCCCGGCATCACCTCGCCCATGGCCTGAAAAGCCGGGTTCAGCGACCCCATCGACTGCATGTCGCTGTTTGGGCGCATGTACTCGTCATGATCCAGAATGGGCAACCCGTTCTGGTCCTTGACGGTGATCACCGATTTTTCAAACCGGTTGTCGTCCCACGCCGCTTTGGCGCGTTGCTGCGATTGCACCGCCAGCTGATCCGCCTCGTCGCGGCTGAAGCCGTACTCGGTCGCGATGATGTCGGCGGAGATACCTTGCGGCACGAAGTAGCTGTCCATTGCGATGGACGGGTCCACGGCAATCGCCGCCCCGTCGCTGCCCATGGCCACGCGGCCCATCATTTCCACGCCGCCCGCGATGTAGCCGTCGCCCGCGCCGCCTTTGACTTGGTTGGCGGCCAGGTTCACGGCTTCCATGCCCGAGGCGCAGAAGCGGTTGATGGAGAGGCCCGGAATACGCTCATCCAGATCAGAGGCCAGCACCGCCGTGCGGGCCAGACAACCGCCTTGCTCCATCACTTGGGTGGCGTTGCCCCAGATCACGTCCTCGACGGCGTGGCCTTCAAGGTTGTTGCGCTCCTTCACGGCGTTCAGGATTTGCGCCGACAGGCGCGCGGCGGTCACTTCATGAAGCGCGCCGTCTTTGCGGCCCTTGCCGCGGGGGGAGCGCACGGCGTCGTAGATATAGGCTTCAGCCATTGGGGAGTCCTTCCATCATGTTGAGCACGCCCACCCAGACCAGCACGCTGCACACCAGCGCGCCAATCCCGAGGGGCATTTTGTAAGGGGCAAGCGGCGAGATCGCCGTGCCGAAATTCGTTGTTCGCAAAACCAGTACCACGGCGGCCAGCAGTCCCGGGATCACAATCCCGAGGCCCCATGTCCCGCCCATCAAAAGCATCCCAAAGGCGCACCACGCGGCGAACATCGCCACGGCGCTGCCGAACTTGTCGCCGCTATCCTCAGCGTGGATCAGCGCCAGCGTCATGGCGCACAGCGCCATGCCGATTATGAAGGCCGCGAGGATCATGCGCGGGCCTCGTGCAGTTTATCCGCCGCAGGAACACACGTCGCAAGAGCACGCGTCGCAGCTGCCGCACCCAATGTCGCCGTCGCACGGGTTGAGGTCACACATCTTGCTGCTGCCCGCGCTGCGCGCAGCAGAGCCGCCGCAGCCCCCGCAATCGCCGCATCCGATGCAGAAGTCACCCGCGTTGCATTTGCCGTCTTTCTTGCGCCGCCGCTCCCGCTCAGCGCGCGCGTCTTCGTTGAGCGGCTCGCTTCGGCAGGTGCAGCTGGATTTGATATCCTCATAGGCCGCTTTGCAGTCGCGCAGGCGTTGCCGGATGATGGGGATGGCGCGCCACAGGCCGTGGTCGCGGATCGCGTATTTGGCGTAGCCCGAACAGCCCGTGCCGCCGTGATGCACCGAATAGGCGCAGCGGAACCCTTTGCGGGGAGAGACATATTGCTGGTAGCCCCAGATCGCGCCAAGCGCCAATTTGCTGAACATACATTCTCCGCAACCTTGTGCGCATCATTGCGGGCAGGGCTTGGATAATCCAGCAAAATGTGGGCTATGCGGCTCATCCGGCATAGGCCCGTTGCATCAGGTCATAAGGGTGCTTCCACCCCGGCGTCTCGCTGATCCGGGTCAGCCACGCGTCAATGTTGGGCCAGGCCTTGCGGTCAAAGCCAAAGGGCTCTTCATAGAACAGATAGCCGCAGTTGGAGATGTCGGCCACGGTCAGGCCGTCGCCCGCGATCCAGTCGCGCCCCGCCAGATGGTCGTCCAGCGTTTTGTAGGCGGCCTGCAGGCGGCCTTGCATGAAACCAATGGCTTCTTTGGGGCGCTTGTCCTCGGGCAGGAAGTTCATCAGGAACCGGGTCACGCCCGCCTGCGACGACATCTTGTGGTTATCCCACAAGACCCAGCGCAGCACCTCGTATTTGTCGGCGGGTGCACCGCCCAGTTTGCCGGTCTGGTCCACGATATATTGCTGGATCACACCCGACTGGGTCAGCGTCAGATCGCCATCTTGCAAGACCGGCGCCTCACCCATTGGGTTGATCGCGCGGAATTCCTCGCTGCGGGCCGCGCCCTTGAAGAAGTCGACGAATACGGGCTCCCATGGCACGCCCGCCAACTCAAGGGTCAGGGCGGCTTTGTAAGCGTTTCCGCTTTCGCCGAAGCAATGCAGTTTCATCATGGTCTGGCGCTCCGTGTGTGGTGGGGGCGGATTTGAGTATTTGAGCCAAAACGAAGCTCAAGGCGGTCTGCTGGTTTCGTTTTGGCAAAAATACTCATGTTGGAAGGTCGCAAATGGCAAAGCGTCATTTCTTGCGCGCCTCCAGCTCGGAATTGAAGATGCGCAAGCGGTGGGTGAGGTTGTCCTCGTCCATGACGGAGCCGAAATTCTCGAAGAGGAACGAGATCGCCTCGCCCTCATCCAAACCGGCCTCCGTGCTGAATTTCTTGAGGTTGCGCCAGCCGCGTTCGGTCAACGCAAGGTTGACGCGGCGGGTGGGTTTGAAACGCTCTGCCATGGATCCTCCCAAAACATGCGGCGGGGTAGGGCGGGGTTCACCCCGCCCCCAGCTTAGAAGTTTGCCGCCTCAAGCGCCATTACGGTATCTGCGCCCGAATTGATGCGGGCCAGATGCATCGCTGTCGCCGGCAATTGCCGTGCCATGTAGTAGCGGCCGGTGGCGATTTTGGTCTCGTAGAACGCTTTGTCCGACGCGCCGCCATCCAGCGAGGCCTGCGCGGCTTTCGCCATACGCGCCCACATCAGGCCCAGGCAAACATGGCCCATCATGTGCATGAAGTCATAAGAACCAGCCAGGGCGTGGTTGGGGTTCTTCATGCCGTTCTGCATGAAATACATGCCCGCAGCCTGCAGGTCCTTGGACGCGGCTTTCAGCGGCTCAAGGAATTCCTTGTCGAACGCCTCGTCGCCGGAATTCTCCTTGATGAAGCTTTTGACCATTTCAAAGAACGCCATGACATGCTTGCCACCGTCTTGCGCCAGCTTGCGGCCCACGAGGTCCAGCGCTTGCACGCCGTTTGCGCCCTCGTAGATCATCGCAATCCGTGCGTCGCGGGCGAACTGCGACATGCCCCATTCTTCGATGTAGCCGTGGCCGCCATAAACCTGCTGCGCCGCGGTGGCATATTCAAAGCCCTTGTCGGTCAGGAAGCCCTTGATCACAGGCGTCATCAGCGAAATCAGCCCGTCCGCGTCATCATCGCCCGCGCGGTGGTGGCGGTCGATCAGGTTGGCGCCCCAGAACACAAACGCGCGCGCGCCTTCGACAAAGGATTTCTGGTCCATCAGGTTGCGGCGAATGTCGGGGTGCACGATCAGCGGATCAGCTGGTTTGTCAGGGTACACATCGCCTGTTACCGCGCGGCCTTGCAGCCGGTCATTGGCGTACCAGGCGGCGTTTTCATAAGCGACGGAGGCTTGCGCGTAGCCCTGCAGCCCCACGCCCAGACGCGCCTCGTTCATCATGGTGAACATGGCGCGCATGCCTTTGTGTTCGGTCCCCAGCAGGTAGCCGGTCGCCTCGTCATAATTCATCACGCAGGTGGAATTGCCGTGGATGCCCATCTTTTCTTCGATGTTGCCCACGGACACGCCGTTGCGCGCGCCCAGCGAGCCGTCTTCATTGACCATGAATTTCGGCACGATGAATAATGACACGCCTTTGATGCCCTCGGGGCCACCCTCGATCTTGGCCAAAACCAGGTGGATGATGTTGTCCGACAAGTCATGCTCGCCCGCCGAGATGAAGATCTTCTGGCCGGAGATTTTGTAGCTGCCGTCATCTTGCGGGGCCGCTTTGGTGCGCATCAGGCCCAGATCGGTGCCGCAATGCGGCTCCGTCAGGTTCATGGTGCCGGTCCAGTCGCAGCTGACCATCTTGGGCAGATACGTGGCTTTCTGCTCATCCGTGCCATGGGCGTGGATGGCCGAATAGGCGCCGTGGGTCAGGCCCTGATACATGTTGAAGGCCATGTTGGCCGACACCATCATCTCGCCCACAGCCGTGCCCATCAGGTAGGGCAGGCCCTGGCCGCCATAGTCGGGGTCGCAATCCAACGCGGTCCAGCCGCCTTCCTTCATTTGGTCGAAGGCGTCTTTGAACCCGGTCGGCGTGCGCACGACGCCGTTTTCCAGCGTGCAGCCCTCTTTGTCGCCAACGGCATTCAAAGGTTGCAGCACCTCGGAGGAGATTTTGCCGGCTTCTTCCAGAATTGCGTTGGTGAAATCCGCATCAAGGTCCTCGTATCCGGGGACCTCCTGGTCAGTCACGTTCAGCACCTCGTGCAATACGAATTGCATGTCTTTTACTGGAGCGGTGTAAGTCGGCATGTTGTCCTCCGGTTAGGCGTCGTTTGTCAGGTTAGCCCGCAGCGGCGCGGGGCATGGATTGGGTGTCAAAGGAGGCCAGCATCTTCTCGCCCCAGCGCAGCTGGTTGGAGAGGTCCTCGATGGCCTCGGTCAGCTCGTCGCGCTGGCGGATCATGTCGGCCAGACGGTCTTTTGCGATCTCGTAGGTTTTGGCCAGCTGCGTCTCTTGCTGGTCACCAAGGTTGTACATGTCCAGCAGCTGGCGGATTTCCTCCAGCGAGAAGCCGAAGCGCTTGCCGCGCAGGATCAGCTTCAGCCGCGCCCGGTCGCTTCTGTTGTACAGTCGTTTCTGCCCGTCGCGGACGGGGAAGATCAGTTCCTTCGCTTCATAGAAGCGCAGGGTCCGTGGCGTTACGCCGAAGGCTTCGCACATTTCACGGATCGTCATAATTTCCTCGGTCATGGTGTTTCCCTCACTTTGCCGAAATACAAATTAAGTATCAGTGTCGATGAGGGCGACGTGAGCGTGTTGCCCCCTTCTTACAACCTTAGTTGACGTTTACGTAAACGTGACGTCGCGTCAAAACGAGGTTGACGTAATGTCAGCAAAGGTAACCCTAGGTCATAGGAAATATTCTGTCGCAGCCAAAGCGCTTAAAATTGGCGAAATACGGGGAAAACCTCAGGTTTTTCGTCATTTTTGAGGCATCGGAGGCGGCGGGAATCGCGTTTGGCGGCAGGCTCGGACCTCAAAGCCCTTTGGCAACCTGGTCGCGCAGGGCCTGCAATTCCGATATCGCCTCTTCGATTTGGTCGCGGCGGCTGGTCAGCTCGCCCATCTGGGCGTCGGCCAGTTCAATCCAGGCCTGCATCTGGGCGGTGTTCTTCTCGGTGGTGTCGTACAGGTCCAGCCATTGGCGGATGTCTTCCAACGAGAATCCGAACTTGCGGCCCCGCATGATCAGCTTCATCCGCGCCACTTCGCGGGCGTGGTAAAACCTCGACCGGCCGTCGCGTTCGGGCTGCAGCAGTTCGATATATTCGTAATACCGCAGCGTGCGCGGGGTGACGTCGAATTCGGCGCACATGTCTTTGAAGCTGAGGCGGGTTGTGGGCATGGCTACAGTTTACAATATCTTGGGTGACGGTTCCATACTGAACGCGTTGCGCAAATATTTCCAGTTTTAATGTCGGAGATAATGTATACATCACCCGGCTATTCCGGCTTGCGGGTTCCGCCCGGGCCTGACTAACTGGGCGGCAAGCAACAGAGCGCAGGCCCAATGACACAGACCGACCGCACCAAATTGGCACGACAGTTTATCGAGGCCATCCCATTCTCCAAAGCGCTCGCCATGACGCTCGATGAGATCGGGGAGGGGCGCGCGGTGATCTCGATGCCCTATGACGCCAAGCTAGTGGGCGACCCGCGCACCGGGGTCATCCATGGCGGCGCGGTGTCTGCGCTGATGGACACATGCGGCGGCGCGGCGGTGATGAGCCACCCTGATGCCCCGATTTCCACCGCCACGATTGACCTGCGCATCGACTACATGCGCGCCGCCACCCCCGGCCAGCGTATCCGGACCGAGGCCAACTGCTACCACGTCACTCGCGCCGTGGCCTTCGTTCGCGCAACCGCTTGGGATGAAGACACGGACCGTCCGGTGGCGGCGGCCACGGGGGCCTTCACGTTTCAGCGTGCGAAAGAGGGGGGCAAACAATGAAAACGCCCGAACCCGTGCAAGTCGTCAAAACCCGCCGCGACGCGATGTTGAATAAGCTCACCGGCGCGGTGCCCTATATCGGCTTTCTGGGCATCGAATTTGAACGCCGCGGCGACGAGCTGACGGCGATCCTGCCCTACAAGCCCGAATTGGTCGGCAACCCCGCGCTGCAGGCGCTGCATGGCGGGGCCACGGCGTCATTTCTGGAGGTCACCTCGATTGTTGAGCTCACATGGGCTACCCTCTGGGCCGATCTGGAGGCCGGGCGCATCGACCCGGAAAGCGATGTGATGCCGCGCATCCCCAAGACCATCGACTTTACCGTTGACTATCTGCGCTCCGGCCTGCCGCGCGACGGCTATGCGCGGGCGCGCATCAACCGCTCCGGCCGGCGCTACGCAAGCGTCCATGTCGAGGCGTGGCAAGACAATCGCGACCGGCTGTTTGCGCAGGCCACCGGGCATTTCCTGATGCCTCCCCCGCAAGGTGGCTAGCGCTCCTTTACAGGACATCACCTACCGCCGCGTGATGAAAATCGCGCTGCCTATCGTGCTGTCAAACGCCACTGTGCCGATCCTGGGCGCCGTCGATGTGGGCGTCGTCGGCCAGTTGGGGGAGGCCGCGCCCATTGGCGCCGTCGCCATGGGCGCGATCATCCTGACCACGATCTACTGGATCTTCGGCTTTCTGCGCATGGGCACGGTCGGCATGGTGGGCCAAGCCGAGGGGGCAGGGGACCGCGCCGAGGTTTCCGCCCTTCTGACCCGTGCCCTGCTGATCGCGGGCGCGGGCGGGCTGCTGCTGATTGTCCTGCAACCGCTGATCTTTCTGGCCGCCTTCGCCCTGTCGCCCGCCACGCCCGAGGTCGAAAGCCTCGCCCGCGACTACCTCTATATCCGCATCTGGTCCGCCCCTGCCGCCATTGCCGTCTACGCGCTGACCGGCTGGCTGGTCGCGATGGAAAAAACCACCGGCGTCTTCTGGGTGCAGCTGGTGATGAACGGGATCAACGTGGCGCTCGATTTCCTCTTCGTGCTCGGCTTCGGCTGGGGGGTGGAGGGCGTGGCTATTGCCACCGTCATCGCCGAGGTCACGGGTGCCGCACTGGGCCTCTACCTCTGCCGCTCTGCCTTTGATCACCCCGCATGGCGCGAATGGCCGCGCATTTTCGCGCGGGCGCGGCTAATCAAGATGATGCTGGTCAATGTCGACATCCTGATCCGCTCCGCGCTTTTGATGATCATCTTCTCGTCTTTCGTGTTCCTCGGGGCGGGCTTTGGCGACGTGACGCTGGCCGCCAACGAGGTGCTGATCCAGTTCATGTATATCACCGCCTATGCGATGGACGGTTTCGCCTTCGCCGCCGAGACGCTGATCGCCCGCGCCTATGGCCGCGGCCTGCCTGAACGCGTCCGCCGTTCGGCCATCGTCACCTCCGGCGGCGGGGCCATGGTTTGCGTGTCCATGTCCGCCTTCTTCGCGTTGGCAGGCCCGTGGCTGATCGACGTCATGGCCAAAGCCCCCGAGGTGCAGGCCGACGCGCGGCTTTATCTGTGGTGGATGGTCGCCGCCCCCTTGGTGGGCTGCGCCGCATGGATGCTGGATGGCATCTTCATCGGCGCCACCCGAGGCCGCGACATGCGCAACATGATGATGCTGTCTTTCGTCATCTACTGGGCCGCGATCTTCGCGCTGATGCCGTGGCTGGGCAACCACGGCCTCTGGGCGGCGCTCTTGATCAGCTTCATCGCGCGCGGCGTGACCCTTGGCGCAAAATACCCGGCATTGGAGCGCGCGGCGGCGGCGGGGGACGGGTAACTACTGCGCTCCAAACCTTAACAAGGTCACCGGCGCTGGCTTTGCCACCCGATGGCGTTCAAAGCGGCAAAGAGAAACGCGGCGACGCAGACAATCGATGGTCCCGCGGGGGTGTCGAACAGGTAGGCCCCCTGCAGCCCGGCAACCGCCGATGCCGCGCCAATGAATGCCGAGATTATGGCCATTGCTTCGGGGGTGCGGGCCAACCCCCTTGCGGCGGCGGCGGGGATGATCAACATCGCGGCGATCAGCAGGACGCCGACCACCTTTATGGCGACCGCAACGGTTATGGCCAGGCATAGCGTGAGGATCAGCTGTTCGCGTTTCGGGTTGATGCCGCTGGCATGGGCCAGCTCTTCGTTTAACGTTGATGTCAGCAGGGCCGCCCACCGCCACATGATCAAGGCGACCACCATGGCCGCGCCCCCCCAAATCACCAAAAGGTCGGTGCGCGACACCGCAAGAATGTCGCCAAAAAGGTAGGCCATCAGGTCAATCCGAATGCCCGACAGGAAGGAGACCGCAACAAGGCCGAAGGCCAGGGCGGAATGCGCCAGAACCCCCAACAGGGTATCCATGGCGTAACCCCGTCCCGCCAGAAGCGTCACCGTCAGCGCCATCACAAGGGCCACGGCCAGGACGCCGGGGAAAATTGACATCTCAAAGGTCAGGGACAGGGCCACGCCCAGGATCGCCGCATGGGCCGTGGCGTCGCCGAAATAGGCCATCCGCCGCCAGACCACGAAACATCCCAAGGGCGCCGCCGCAAAGGCCACGCCGACGCCGGCGAGCGTGGCGCGGGTCATGAAATCGTCAAACACTATTCTGCAACCTCATGCTCATGCTCATGCGTATGGTCGTGGTCATGCGGGTGCGCGTGGTCATGCTCATGGTGGTGATCATGTTCATGCCGGTACAGGGCAAGGGCGCCGCCCGTTCCGGCGCCGAACAACGCCCGGTATTCGGGCGCGGAGGCGACGACCGCGGGGGTGCCCTCGCAGCAGACATGCCCGTTGAGGCAAATCACCCGGTCCGATGCACTCATCACGACATGCAGGTCGTGGCTGATCATCAGGACGGCGCATCCGGTGTCGTTGCGCACCGCCTCGATGTGCTGGTAAAACGCGGCGGACCCCGGTTGGTCGAGCCCCTGGGTCGCCTCATCCAGCAGCAGCACGTCGGGTTGGTTGATCAACGCGCGCGCAAGCAGGACGCGTTGGAACTGCCCGCCGGACAGGCCCGACATTTGCCGTTTCAGAAGGTCGGGCACGCCGGCCGCGCCCAAGGCGGCTTTGCAGGCGTCCGTCCCCACGCGATCCGTCAGGGTCATGAAGCGTTCCACGGTGATTGGCAGCGTCTGGTCAATATGCAGGCGTTGCGGCACGTATCCGATCTTGATGCCCGGCTTTTGGCGGACGTCGCCGCTGACGGGGGTCGTTGCCCCGATAATCGCGCGCAATAGGCTGGTCTTGCCGGAGCCGTTGGGCCCGACAATGGTGACGATCTCCCCGGGCTCCAAATCAAGCGCGACGTTGCGAAGGACAACGTGCGCCCCGTAGGCGATGCTCAGGTTCTTCACGGAGATCAGGCTCATGCCGGGGCCTTGTCCGAACAGCCGGGGCAAACCCCTTCAGCCTCAACAACCGTCTTTTCAATCTGAAACCCGGCCGCCCGTGCGGCGTCGCCAAGCGCGCCTTTGGCGGGGGCGGATTGCGCCTCGGCGACGGCGTCGCAAAGTCGGCAGATCATGAAGGCGGGCGAATGATGTTCGCCCGGGTGAGCGCAGGCGACAAAGGCGTTCAATCGCTCAATCTTGTGGACAAACCCATGCTCGGACAGAAATTCGAGGGCCCGGTAGGCGACGGGGGGCTGGGACCCGAACCCGGCGTCCCGCAGCAGATCCAGAATTGCGTAGGCCCCAAGCGCGCGATGTTCCTGCAAAAGCAGCTCCAGCACCTTGCGCCGAACAGGCGTCAGGCGCAGGCCCTGTTGGGCACAACGCGATTCAGCCGCCGACAAGGCCTGCGCCACGCACTGGTCGTGATCATGCCGTTCAAAGCCCAGCGGTGTGGGGTCGCCTTTGGCCGCAGCGCGTTCGTCACTTGTCATGTTATTCCATATCATATAGATGGATGTTAATGTTATAAAATCACATGGGGTCCCCAATGTCCAGAAAGCTTCTCCCACTCTCTACAGCTGCCATATTGTTGGGCGGCACGGCTGTCGCCGACGTCCCCAGCGTGGCGGTTGATATCGCACCGGTGCATTCGTTGGTGGCCCGGGTGATGGATGGCGTTGGTGCGCCGGATCTGATCGTGCAATCCGGCGCCTCCCCGCATGAATACAGCTTGCGCCCCTCCGAGGCGGCGGCTTTGCAGAATGCCGATCTGGTCTTTTGGATGGGCGAAGATCTGACCCCCTGGCTGGAGGACGCGATAGGCAATTTGGCCGCGAAGGCGTCGGTCACCGCACTGCTGGAGACGGAGGGGACCAAGCTCCTCGACTTCCGGGAAGGCACGTTGTTTGAGGCGCATGATCACGACGACCATGCCGAGGGCGAAGATCATGACCACGACGACCACGATGATCACGCGGAAGACAAAGAGCACGACCATGCCGAGCATGCTGACGAAGACCATGCTGACGAGGAACATGCCGAAGGAAAAGATCACGATGAACACGATCACGATGAGCATGGTCATGAAGAACATGCGGACCACGATGAGCATGAAGAACATGCCGAGCACGATGACCATGATGATCACGAGGGCCATGCGCATGGCGATCACGACCCCCACGCCTGGCTTTCGCTCCAAAACGCGGGCACTTGGCTAAACGTGATTGCCGCACAGTTGTCGGCGGCTGACCCGGACAATGCCGGGGCCTATTTCGCCAATGCCGCCGCTGCCAAAACCGAGATCGAGACATTGTCAGCCGAGGTAACCGCCACACTTGAGCCCGTGCGCGGCGGCAGCTTCATCGTCTTCCACGATGCCTATCAGTATTTCGAGGCGGAATTCGATTTCCCGGCATCTGGCGCAATCTCCATTGCGGATGCCGCGGACCCAAGCCCGGCGCGCATCGCTGAAATCCAAGGGCGCATCCGCGAAGAGGGCATTGATTGCGTGCTGGCAGAACCCCAGTTCAACGCGGGCCTGATCGCTACCGTTCTGGAAGGCACAGATGCGCAAACCGGTGTGATCGACCCACTTGGGGCAGAGCTTGAGTTGGGGGCCGCGCTTTATCCGCAGCTCATTCGCAATATGGCGACCACTTTGGCGGACTGCTTGTAGCGCCACAAAACATATCGGCTGCCGCTCATGCGGCGGCCGATCCCCGAAAATTCCTAGATGATCGCCAGCACGGCCTCTGGCGGCCTGCCGATGGCGGCCTTGCCATTGGCAAAAACGATAGGGCGTTCGATCAGGATCGGGTTTTGCGCCATGGCGTCGATCAGCGTGGCGCCGTCCTCTGACTTGCTCAGGCCCAATTCCTTGAACAGCGTCTCGTCGGTGCGCATCAGCTCGATCGGGGCCATGTCCAGAAGCGCCAAGGCCTGCGTGATCTCGGCAACGCTTGGCGGGTCCTTCAGATAAAGCCGAACCTCGGGCGCGTCCAGCAGCGCCAATGTTTGGCGCGACTTGCTGCAGCGCGGGTTGTGCCAGATGGTTACAGCCATGCGTCTCTCCCGGTGCCAACGGCGTCTTGCAGGCAGGCATGCCCGTCGCGTTCCAGCAGCGCGTCCAACCCTTTGGCGATGTCCGCCGCCAGCGACACGCCGGCGTAAACCATCGCGGTGTATAACTGCACCGCCGACGCGCCGGCCTTGATCTTGGCATAGGCCTGTTCGGCGTTGCTGACGCCGCCCACGCCAATCAGCGGCAGCTTGCCGTCCGTCAGCTTGGACAGCTGCGCCAGCACGCGGGTTGAGGCCTCGAACACCGGCTGGCCGGACAACCCGCCCGCTTCGCCTTTGTGCGGGCTTTGCAGCCCGTCACGCGACAGGGTGGTGTTGGTGGCGATGATGCCGTTGATCTTGGTATGGGCCGCGACCTCGACAATCTCGGCCAGCTCGTCGCCGCTCAGGTCGGGGGCGATTTTCAGGAAAATCGGCGTGCCGCGGGCATGGGCGTTGCGCACCGATATGACGCGGTCCAGCAGGTCCAGCAGCGCGGCTTTGCCCTGCAGGTCGCGCAAACGCTCGGTGTTGGGGGAGGAGACGTTGACGGTGGCAAAATCCACCACATCGCCCGCGCGCTCCAGCACCGTGGCGAAGTCGGCGGCGCGGTCGGCGCTGTCCTTGTTGGCCCCAAGGTTGAGGCCCACGGGGATGGTCGCCCGCGCGCCGTCCAGCCGGTCGGCAATGGCGTGCATGCCGTCATTGTTGAAGCCAAACCGGTTGATGGCGGCCTGGTCCTCGTCCAGCCGGAACAGGCGCGGCTTGGGATTGCCGGGCTGGGCGCGGGGGGTGGCGGCGCCGACCTCAAGGAAACCGAACCCCACTTTGGACAGCGGCCCCACGGCCTGCGCGTTCTTGTCAAAGCCCGCCGCCAGCCCCACGGGGTTGGCCATCTCGATGCCCGCGACGGATGTTTTCAGCCGGGGGGAGGTGACCGGCCCACGCCCGCCCGCCAGCCCCATGTTCAGCGCCTTGATCGACAGCCCATGCGCGGTTTCGGGGGGGAAGCTTTTGAGAAGGGGCAGCCCGATGCGTTCCAGCAGGCTCATGCGATGCCCTCCGGGAACTGGTGGTGGCCACCCTTCAGCGGCAGTTCCGCGTGGCCCAGCACCTCTGACATGGGCCAGTCGCGGTAGAGATGCGGGAATTGGTCGCCACCCCGCGACACCTCCCATTTCAACGCGCCGCCCATCGCGTCCGCGTCGCCCCAGGCCAGATACAGGCCGTCTTGGCCCGCGAAATGTTTGGCGGCGGTCTCCCGCGCCTGGGAGGCGGTGGAGAAATGGATGAACCCGTCGGCCAGATCAATCGGCGCGCCTTTGAAAACGCCGTTCTGTTCAAATTCTGCCCATTGGGCGCGGGTCAGTATCTTGTAAATCAGCATGGCCATGACTTGCCTTGTGCCGGACGCAGGGTCAAGCGCGATAGCCCTTTGACTCTGGGCGGGCCTGCCGCCAAGCTGGGGGCAATCAAATACGATCCATTCAACTGGGGGATTTATCCTATGCTCAAGACATTCATGACATCTGCGGCGGCGCTTGCACTGGGCACCGGGGTCGCGGCGGCGGATTATTCGTTGACCATCCTGCACACCAACGATTTCCACGCGCGGTTCGAGCCGATCAGCAAATATGACAGCGGCTGCTCTGCCGAGGACAACACCGCCGGCGAATGCTTCGGCGGCTGGGCGCGGTTGGTCAACGCGGTCAAGGACGCGCGCGCGCGCACCAACAACTCCATTCTGGTGGATGGCGGCGACCAGTTCCAGGGCACGCTGTTCTACACCTATTACAAGGGCAAGGTCGCGGCCGAGATGATGAACGGGTTGGGCTATGACGGCATGACCGTTGGCAACCACGAATTCGACGACGGGCCGGAGGTGCTGGCGGGCTTCATGGCGTCGGTCAACTTCCCCGTGTTGATGTCCAACGCCGATGTCTCGGGCGAGCCTGCCTTGGCGGGCAAGCTGGCCAAATCGACGGTGATCGAGCGCGGCGGCGAGAAGATCGGCCTGATCGGGCTGACCCCGCAGGACACCCCTGATCTGGCGTCACCGGGCAAAAACATCACCTTCACCGAGCCCGCAGGCGCGGTGCAAGGCGAGGTGGACAAGCTGACCGCCGAGGGCGTGAACAAGATCGTGGTGCTGTCGCACTCGGGCTTCGCGGTCGACAAGGTGGTCGCGGCCAATACCACGGGTGTGGATGTGATCGTCGGTGGCCACTCCAACACGCTGCTGTCGAATACGCAGGACCGCGCGGTGGACGTCTACCCCGTAATGGTCGGCGACACGGCGATCGTGCAGGCCTATGCCTACGGCAAGTTCCTGGGCGAGCTGAACGTCACCTTCGACGACGCAGGCAAGATCACCGAGGCCAAAGGCGAGCCGCTGCTGATTGACGGCGGCGTGCCTGAGGATGAAACCATCGTCGCCCGTATCGGCGAGCTGGCAGGCCCGCTCGATGAGATCCGCAATAAGGTCGTGGCCAATGCGGCGGGTGCGCTGGAAGGCGACCGCTCGGTCTGCCGGGTTGAGGAATGTGCCATGGGCAACCTGATCGCCGACGCCATGCTGGCGCGGGTGAAAGATCAGGGCATCGACATTGCGATCATGAATTCCGGCGGCATCCGCGCCTCGATTGACGCGGGCGAAGTGACGATGGGCGAGGTGCTGACCGTGCTGCCGTTCCAGAACACGCTGTCCACGTTCCAGGTGTCGGGCCAGACCATCATTGACGCGCTGGAAAACGGCGTGAGCCAAGTGGAGGAGGTCAAAGGCCGCTTCCCGCAGGTGGCAGGTCTGAAATACACGTGGGACGCCTCGGTCGCGCCGAATGAGGGCCGCATCAAAGAGGTCATGGTGATGGAGGGCGACGCGTTCGTGCCGATTGACCCGGCCAAGACCTATGGTGTTGCGTCGAACAACTTCGTGCGCAATGGCGGGGACGGGTTCAAAATGTTCACCACCGCCGAGAACGCCTATGACTTTGGCCCCGACGTGGCTGATGTTGTGGCGGAGTATATGGCCGCCAATGGTGACAACGCGATATCTGTCGAAGGCCGCATCACCAAGCAGTAAGCAGTTTCGCCGCGCCTCTGGCGCGTCGACACGCTGGGGAGGCTCTGCCTCCCCAGACCCCTCCGGATTATTGGGGGCCAGCCCCCAAACCCCCGAGGTATTTTTGAAACAATGATGGGGACGCGGCCATGTGCGGACGCCAAGCACTGACATTGCCGCATGATGCGATGAGCCAGATGTTTGGCGCGACCCTCGCCAATGATCTGCCCGATGTGCCGAATTACAATATTTGCCCGACCAATCAGGTCTGCGCCGTGACCTCGGATGCGGGCGTGCGGCATGTGACCTCCATGCGCTGGGGGTTCATCCCGCATTGGTACGCCAAGCCCAATGGCGGGCCATTGTTGATCAATGCCCGCAGCGAGACGATTGCGGAGAAACCCGCCTTCAAGGCTGCCGTCCGGCAGCGCCGCTGCCTGATCCCCGCCACCGGGTTTTATGAATGGACCAAGGATGAGACTGGCAACCGGCTGCCCTGGTATATCCACCCCGCAGCGGAGGAGGCGCTGGCCTTTGCCGGCGTCTGGCAGCGCTGGGAGCGGGACGGGGAGGCCCATACCACCTGCGCCATTGTCACCACCTTGGCCAATGACCGCATGGCGGAGCTGCATTCGCGCCAGCCCGTGACCATTGCGCCTGCGGATTACGGGCTGTGGCTGGGCGAGGAGGGGCATGGCGCGGCCACCCTGATGACCGCCGCCCCGCCCGAACAGCTGGAGTTTTTCCGCGTGGACCCGGCCGTGAATTCCAACCGCGCCTCGGGCCCTGAGCTGATTGAGCCCTATGACGCGGAGACCAAGACTGCCTGAACCCTTGCACTCCCCCGCGCCCTGCGGCAGGTCAGGGGGGCTGATGATGAAGGACACGATATGCCCAATTTTGCCTCCCTGATTGCCGATCATGACGCCCCGGATTTTGCGATTGGCGCGCCGGGCAGGGCGTGGCTGAGCTACGGCGCGTTGCGCGATCAGGCGGGGTATGTGGCAGGCGCGTTGCACGGCTTCGGCATCGGGCGCGGCGACCGGGTGGCGATTGTGCTGCCCAACGGGCCGGAGATGGCATCGGCCTTTGTCTGCGTGGCGCAGGCGGCGGTGACCGCCCCCTTGAACCCCGGCTACAAGCAAGACGAATACGCGTTCTATCTGGACGACCTGAAAGCCCGCGCGCTGGTGGTGATGGAGGGCTATGACGGCCCCGCCCTGGCCGCAGCACTTGGCTTGGGCATCGCGGTGATCCGGCTGCATGTGCGCCCCGAACATGCGGCGGGGGCCTTCACTTTGGCCTTGGACGGGGAGACGCTGGACGGCGCAGACACCGCCGCGCCCGGCCCGGATGACGTGGCGCTGATCCTGCACACATCGGGCACCACCTCGCGCCCCAAGATCGTGCCGCTGCTGCATTCGAACGTCGTGGCGTCGGCGCGCAACATCGAGGCGTCGCTGGCCCTGACCGCGCAGGACCGCTGCATGAATGTGATGCCGCTCTTCCACATCCACGGGCTGATCGCCGCCGTCTCCGCCACGCTGGCGGCGGGGGGGCAGGTCTGGTGCGCGCCCGGCTTTGACGCGCTGAAATTCTTCACCTGGATGGAGGAGGCCGCGCCCAGCTGGTACACCGCCGTGCCCACCATGCATCAGGCCATCCTGTCGCGCGCCCCCCGTAACGCCGAGGCTATCGCCGCCAACCCGCTGCGCTTCCTGCGGTCGTCGTCGGCCTCCCTGCCGCCGCAGGTCTTCGCGGCGCTGGTGGAAACCTTCAACGCCCCCGTCATCGAAGGCTACGGCATGACGGAGGCGACCCACCAAATGGCCTCCAACCCGCTGCCGCCGCGCGTGCAAAAGCCCGGCTCCGTCGGGGTCGAGGCAGGCCCGCAGGTGCGCATCGCCCATGAAGCGGAGCCGCGCCTGATCACAGGCACCGGGGAAATCGTCATTTCCGGGCCCAACGTCACCCCGGGCTATGAAAACAACGACAAAGCCAATGCCGACAACTTCTTCACAGTGGACGGGCAACGCTGGTTCCGCACCGGCGACCAGGGTCAGTTCGACGCGGACGGCTACTTGTCGCTGACCGGCCGCCTGAAGGAAATCATCAACCGGGGCGGCGAAAAGATCTCCCCCCTCGAAATCGACGAAATGCTGATGGACCACCCCGATGTGGCGCAGGTGGTCAGCTTCGCGGTGCCGCACCCCAAGCTGGGCGAGGAGGTCGGCGCGGCCATCGTGCTGTCCAACCCCGCCACAACCGAAGCAGACCTCAAGACCTTTGCCGAAACCCGCGTCGCCGCCTTCAAAATCCCCAAACACATCGTCATCATGGACGAGATCCCCAAAGGCGCCACCGGCAAGATGCAACGCATCGGCATGGCCGAAAAGCTGGGGTTAACCAAATGAAAATCTGCATCTTCGGCGCGGGCGCGATCGGCGGCTATCTCGGGGCCAAACTGGCCCAAACCGACGCGCAGGTCTCGATGATCGCGCGCGGGCCGCATCTGGAGGCGATGCAGGACAACGGCCTCACGCTCATGGACGAAAACGGCTACGTCAATGTCGACGTCATCGCGTCGGACACCGCCACTTTCCTCGGCCCGCAGGACTACGTCTTCATCACGCTCAAGGCGCATTCCGTGCCCCCCGTGGTGGACAAAATCGCGCCGCTCATCGGGCCCGACACCACTGTCGTCTCCGCCGTCAACGGGGTGCCGTGGTGGTATTTCTACGGCCTCGACGGGCCCCATGAAAACACGCGCCTCGCCTCCGTCGACCCCGGCGACGCGCAATGGCATACCTTCACGCCCGAAAAGACGCTGGGCTGCGTCGTCTACCCGGCCGCAGAAGTCGTCCAACCCGGCGTCATCCGCCATATCGAGGGCAATCGTTTCACCCTGGGCGAGCCCTCCGGCGAGAAATCACCTCGCGCGCTTGCCCTGTCGAAAAAGCTGATCGAGGCCGGACTGAAAGCGCCTGTGCGCCCCAAAATCCGCGACGAGATCTGGGTCAAGCTCTGGGGCAATCTCAGCTTCAACCCGATCTCCGCCCTGACACACGCCACGTTGGAGCAGCTCTGCACCGACCCCGGCACCCGCGCCGTCGCCCGCGCGATGATGGTAGAGGCCCAACAGGTCGCCGAGACCCTGGGCGTCAAATTCCCCATCACTGTCGAAAAACGCATAGACGGAGGCGCCGCCGTCGGCGCGCACCGCACGTCTATGTGGCAGGATTTGGACGCTGGAAGGCCGATGGAGATCGACGCCCTGATAGGCTCCGTCGCCGAGCTGGGCGATCTGGTGGGGGTGGAGACACCGACGGTCGATACGCTGCTGGCGTTGATCAGGCTCAGGGCGGTGACGGCAGGAACAGCGTAATTGTCATCCCCACGAAAGTGGGGACCCCGATGAATCAGCGCACCACGTCATTTCATCGAGGTCCCCGCTTTCGCGGGAATGACAGCGCTAGTGTCCACCGCGTCCCCACATGTCATCCCCGCGAAAGCGGGGACCCCGATGAACCGGCAGTCCAACCCAACAACTGCGAACTTCCCGCTTCAGCCGGAATTTCATCAATAAACCGTTAACCCTTGACCACTCAAACTACGGGCCATGCCCTACCACGTCTACATCATGGCCTCTCGCCCCCATGGCGCGATCTATACCGGTGTCACAAACGATCTGGTCCGCCGCGCCAACGAACACCGCAATGGCCTCATCTCTGGTTTCACCGAAAAATACCAATGCAAAACGCTGGTTTGGTATGAGGAGCATCAGGACATAAACGAGGCGATCCTACGCGAAAAACGCATCAAGAAATGGAAACGCGCGTGGAAGATAGCGTTGATCGAAGCGAGTAATCCTTCGTGGGAAGATCTGCTGGAACTTGCAGAGCGGCCCTGAACTGCGAGGTCCCCGCTTTCGCGGGAATGACACCATCACGCCGTTCCCCCCCGTCATCCCCGCGAAAGCGGGGACCCCGATATGATGGCGCCGAACGCTTGGACAATTACTGATATTGGTTGGTATCAACTCTATCCTGAAAGCCAATTGTCTTTGTTGGGTGAAGCAACCCGTAGGGTGGGAGGTTCCGCAGGCGGCACGCCGAAAGGAGCACCCACCACCCCCCTCACCAAAACCACCACCACCGCCGCCGCCTGACCTGCTGGTCTGCCTCAACCTCCCGCACCACAGCAACCTCCTCCGTCAACTCCCCGCCCGGCACCGGCTCCAGTCCGGCTTTCGCCAGCACCTCCCGCTCGATCCGGCGGTCCATTTGCAGCTGTTGGATATGCTCCGCCGCCTCCGCGTTGGTCCAGAACCCGTGTGAGCCGACCGTAAATCTCGACGGGCGGTGCCCGTGCTCGGTGATCGCTTCGATGTCATGTTGCTTGTCGATCCGGTTCAGCTCCGCCATCGACACAATCGCGGCGACGTCCTTGCCGTGGCGGGTCAGGATGCAGGCCGCGCGGGGGTCCTGGACGAGGTGGATCAGCGCGGGCAGCTGGTTGCGCGCCGCAGAGGTCGCCACGCGGTGGGTTTTACAGATTGGTAACATTTGGGGCCTTGAAAATTTTGGGACATTTTGGGTTTTGAGGCCAAATGTTTTGTCCCAAAATGTCTCAAAACCCGTAAACGCACCGTTCGGTGCGGTTAAGCGCCGGTAAACACCGTGCTGAAAAGGTTAATGCGGGCAGGGGTGATTTGCCCGCAAAGCTCGCTTACAAATGCGCGCATTCCGGCACCGGCGTTATAACCGTACCGTCTTGTTTCCATTGGATTAAGTTGTCCACGGTCAGCTTGCCCATCGCCGCCCGCGTCTCATGTGTGGCGGACCCCACATGCGGCAGCAGAACCACATTCTCCATCTCTTTCAACGCGTTAGGGATTTTCGGCTCCTGCTCAAACACGTCCAAACCGGCCTTCCCCAGCTTGCCCGATTGCAGCGCCTCGATCAGCGCCTCCTCGTCAATCACCGACCCGCGCGACACGTTGATCACCATACCCTCTGGCCCTAGCGCCTCAAGCACTTGTTTATTCACGATTTTATTCGTGGACGCGCCGCCCGGCGTGATGCAGATCAACACGTCACTCCGCTCCGCCATGCCCACCAACGTCTCGCAATACTCGTATGGCAGGTCCTTCCTGGACCGCGTGTGATACAGGATCGTCGGGTTGAACACCTGCAACCTTTCCGCAATTTCCTGCCCGATCCGCCCCATCCCCAGGATGCCAATCGTGCGGTTGTCGGGTGAGTTTGACAGCGGCGCGTTGCCGTCCCGCTCCCAGTCTCCGGACCGCGCATGTCGTTCATCTGAAAGGAAATTTCGGAAGCAGGCCAGCATCAGCATCATGGCCGTGTTGGCGACCTCGGCGTTCAAAACGTTCGGCGTGTGCGTCACCTTGATGCCCCGCGCCACGCAGGCGTCGGTGTCAATCGCGTCATAGCCAACCCCATAGGCAGAGGCGACCTGCAGGTTCGGGCACGCCGCCATCACATGCGCAGGCACCCCGTCATGGCCGTTGGTCGCCAAAGCCACGATTTTGCCGCCATGCTCCGCCACCCAAGCGTCGAAGTCTTTGATATCATTCATCTTATGAAGCGTGAATTCCGCTTCCATCCGCTCCAGCATCACATCCGTCGCGCCGCCAATCATCAACAGATCTGGCTTGCTCATGCGTCCGCCCCCACGTTCTGGCGCTGGGTCCCGAGGCCTTCAATGGTTAAATCCATCACGTCGCCCTCCCTCAAGAACACAGGCTCCGGCTTCATGCCGCCCCCCACACCCGGTGGCGTCCCGGTCGAGATCACGTCACCCGGATGCAACGTCATCAGCTGGCTGAGGTGGGAAATGATCTCCGCCACCCCGAAAATCATCGTCGCGGTGGTCCCGGTCTGCATCCGTTTTCCGTTTACATCCAACGACATGGACAAGTTTTGAACGTCCGTCACTTCGTCCCTTGTCACCAGCCAGGGCCCCGTCGGCCCGAATGTGTCGCAGCTTTTGCCCTTGGTCCATTGGCCCGAAAGCTCGGTCTGAAAATGCCGTTCGCTGACATCGTTAACGATGCAGTAACCCGCCACATAATCCAGCGCGTCCGCCTCGCTGACGTATTTGCAGGCCTTTCCAATGACCACACCCAGCTCAACCTCCCAGTCGGTTTTGTTCGAGTTGCGCGGGATCATCACGTCGTCATTTGGCCCGACAATCGCTGAGTTGGCCTTGAAAAACAGGATCGGATGTTTCGGGTAATCCAGCCCCATTTCATCGGCATGGTCCGTGTAATTCAGCCCGATGCAAAGAAATTTTCCGATATCCCCCACGCAGGGTCCCATGCGTGGGGAGCCGGTCACTGCTGGCAAAGACGACGTATCAAGGGCGCGCAGAGCCTCGAGACCGGCATCTGACAAGGTCTCTCCCGAGATGTCAGCAACCTGAGTGCTCAGATCTCGCAACGTGCCTTCGGCATCAATGAGGCCGGGTTTCTCCTGGCCAGGTTCACCATAGCGGACGAGTTTCATTGCAGGTCTCCTTAGTGGTTGTCGCGCGGCATGTATTTGCGCGCAATGTCTTGATATTTGGCTGCCCCCTCAAGGGTCATGCCCTCACTGAAGGGGCGGACCATGGCGCGGAAGATTTCCTGCCAAGGGGTCTGGCTGTCGGGCACCTCGATGGACCCATCCACCAGCTTTTCGGCGCGGGCTTTCAGCGTCGCGTCATCTACCAGCATGTCCGCGGTACATTTTTTCAGGTCGATCCTGAGCATGTCGCCGGTCTGCACCAAGGCCAGCCCGCCACCATCGGCCGCCTCTGGCGACGCGTTCAGAATAGAGGGGCTGCCAGACGTGCCCGATTGCCGCCCATCGCCGACACAAGGAAGGGCATGAATGTCCCTCTTCAACAGATATGACGGCGGGCGCATGTTCACGACCTCGGCCCCACCAGGGTAGCCCTTTGGCCCGGCGCCACGCATGATCAAAATGCAGTTTTCGTCGATGCCAAGGCTCTCGTCGTCGATCCGGTGATGAAAATCCTCCGGCCCGTCAAACACGATGGCGCGGCCCTCAAAGGCCTCCGGGTCATCCGGGTTGGACAGGTAGCGGTCGCGGAACTCCTTGGAGATAACCGAAGTTTTCATGATCGCGCTGTCAAACAGGTTGCCCTTGAGGTTGATGAAGCCCGCATCCTGCAGCATCGGTTCAGAAGCGGATCGGATCACATCGGGGTTGCCGGTCAACGTGTCACCGCAGTTTTCCCGCATGGTCTTGCCGTTGGCGGTCATCACATCCGGGTGGGGCAGCAGGCCCGCGTTGATCAACTCGCCAATGACCGCCGGAACACCACCGGCGCGGTGGTAGTCCTCGCCCAAATACTTCCCCGCGGGCTGCATGTTGACCAGCAAAGGCACCTTATGCCCGACGCCCTGCCAATCATCGTTGGTCAGCTCCAGCCCCAAATGCTTCGCAACGCCGTTCAGATGGATCGGCGCATTGGTCGACCCGCCAATCGCGGAGTTGATGACGATGGTGTTCTCAAACGCTTCCCGGGTCATGATGTCAGAGGGGCGCAGGTCCTCATGCACCATTTCAACGATGCGCTTGCCGGTCTCGTAGCTGATTTGGCCACGCTCCCGATAAGGTGCGGGGATTGCGGCGGAGCCGGGCAATTGCATGCCCAAGGCTTCAGCCAAGGAGTTCATCGTGGTGGCCGTCCCCATCGTGTTGCAGTAGCCCACCGACGGCGTGGAAGACGCCACCAGCTCCATGAACCCGTCATCATCGATTTCCCCCGCAGCCTGCATTTCGCGGGCCTTCCAGACGATAGTGCCGGACCCAGTGCGCTCGCCGTTGAACCAGCCGTTTAGCATTGGGCCCACGGACAGCGCGATTGCGGGGATGTTCACCGTGGCCGCAGCCATCAACAGGGCAGGGGTGGTCTTGTCGCACCCGATATTCAGGACCACGCCGTCAAGCGGGTAGCCAAACAGCGTCTCGACCAAAGACAGATAGGCAAGGTTGCGGTCCAGCATGGCCGTGGGGCGCTTGCCGGTCTCCTGAATGGGATGCACTGGCACCTCAATCACCGTGCCGCCCGCAGCGATGACGCCGTCGCGGACACGCTTGGTCAGCTCGATATGGTGGCGGTTGCAGGGCGACAGGTCGGACCCGGTCTGCGCGATGCCAATGATTGGTTTGCCGGATTGCAGTTCTTCGCGGGTCAGCCCGTAATTCAGGTAGCGCTCCAGATACAGCGCGGTCATTTCCTGATTGTCCGGGTTGTTAAACCATTTCTGCGATCTCAGCTTCGACTTGTCCGCCATGTGCTCTCTTCATCCATAGTAAAGGTTAACGCCGCCCCTTGAGAGAGTGACTTGTTGTTTCATCTTGGCACAAATATGCCCGCCGGAGGCCCCCCCTCAGCCAGACCATCCGCCGTCAATTATGTGCGGCTGCCCTGTGGTGAATGCGCTCTCGTCACTGGCCAGATACACAACCAATGCCGCGATCTCCTCTGCAGTGGCCACACGTCCCATGGGCTGGCGCGAGACAAATTGCTCCATCGCTGCCTCGTAGCTGCCGAGCTGTTCGCCCAAGGCTCTGACACGGCCATGCCAGCTGGGGCTTTCTACTGTGCCAGGGCAGATGCAATTGCACCGAATGCCTTCCTTGATGAACTCGATGGCAACAGATTTGGTCATGCCAATGACGGCGGCCTTGGTGGTGCCATACACAAACCGGTTTGGCGCGCCGATGATGGAGGACAGCGCGGAAGACATGTTGATGATCGACCCGGTGCCGCGTTCGCGCATCCCGGGCAGGGCCGCCTGCATGGTGCGAAACATCGACCGCACATTCAGGTCAAACGCCATGTCCCAGTCTTCGTCAGTCGTGTCCAGGATCGAGCCGCTATGCACGAAGCCTGCGCAGTTGAACAACACATCCGGCGTCGCCCGCTCGATGCCCTCCTTGACGGACGCATCGTCGCGCACGTTCAGCACGAAGGTCTCAATGTTGGGATGTTCCAATTCGGCCAGAGCATCTTCATTGATGTCGGTGGCAAAGACGGTCGCGCCCTCCTCGGCCATGGCTAGGGCGCTCGCGCGACCAATGCCTTGACCGGCGGCGGTGACCAGCGCGCGCTTACTACTCAGTCTGTCCATTCCGACGGAGTCCTTCCGAATTTCGCCACACACATCTTGCTCTGACCAAGGTCAGCCAAGGGTGTTGGCAAGGCAGCTTTGCCTCAAGACCTAAGGTCAATTTGGAGGCTCGGCAATGCTTTTAAGTCCCCAGCACCTGTTCTATCGTTACCGCAAACATTTTGAGGGGGACTCTTCGCATGACCAAAGTCTTGATCCTTGGCGGCGGCGGCATGGTGGGCCAAAAATTGGCGCATCGATTGAATGTGGACGGATTGAACGGCCGGCCATGCGACATCACGCTGCATGACATTGCGTTTCCAACGCAAGGCGGCGCCAAAGGTGCCCGGCGCCTGGGAAATCTGGCAGATGCCGGGCAGATGGAGGTGCTGGCGGCAGAGAAGTTTGATGTGATCTTTCATCTCGCCTCGATCGTGTCGGGCGAAGCGGAAACCGACTTTGAAAAGGGCTGGCAGGTCAACATGTTCCCGACCTGGCGGCTGCTTGAAGGGTTGCGGGCCGAGCATGAGGCCGACCCCAGCTACGTGCCGCGTATGGTCTTCACCTCGTCCATAGCGGTGTTTGGCGGGCCATACCCCGACAAGATCAGCGACACGTTCCTGTCGGCCCCGCAGACCAGCTACGGCGCGCAGAAATCCATTTGCGAGACGATGATCTCTGACTTCTCGCGCAAAGGGTTCATTGACGGGATGTCGATCCGGTTGCCCACGATTTGCGTGCGGCCCGGCAAAGCAAATCTCGCGGCATCCTCGTTCTTCTCAGGCATTATCCGCGAGCCTTTGAACGGGATGGAGGCGCTGCTTCCGGTCCCGGACACGGTCCGTCATTGGCATGCCAGCCCCAGAGCGGCGGCGAGGTTTTTGACCCACGCGGCAACGCTGGACACAGCGCGGCTAGAAGGGCGGCGGGCTTTGAATCTGCCCGGCGTGAGTTGCACCGTAGCGGAACAAATCGAGGCTTTGAGGCAGGCTGCGGGCAATGACGTTGTGCGGCTGATCAAGCCGGAGCCCAATGGAGCCATTATGAAAATCGTTCAGGGCTGGCCGCGCAACTTTGACCCACAGAGGGCGATATCTTTGGGCTTCGAGGCGGAGAAGAATTTTGGAGAGATAATTCAGGTCTATCTGGAGGATGACCTGAAGAGGTGACCGCCTTGAGTGCGGCTTAGCTAACCAGCGCGTGCTGCGTCCGGGTGCAGCACGCCGCTGGCCCCTCCGTCGCGCAGGTTACGTTTCATATGCTCGTAAATCGCGACGCGGCAGGCATGGGCGTCGCGGTCGAGCGCGGCTGTCACGATTGCATGGTGCTCGGCTATATTTTCGGGATGGTAGCCGTATTTGGGCTGCATGATCTTTTGCTGGCGGAACTGGTCATAGGTCCGCCGGTAGCTGGAGCGCAGGAAAGGGGAATCACAGGCCGACAGTAGCGTGTCGTGAAACTCCAACTCGGCCAGTGACCACAGCTTGAGGGTGTTTCCGCTGAGCGGGGTATCGGTGAGCTTACGCTCGATATGGCTGAGTTTGTGATGGGAGGCGGCAAGCTGTGCCTCCCATTCCAGCCCGCCATGTTGGATCGAGGCGGTCGCACCCTCCTGTTCCAGCATGATCCGAAATTTGGCGAGGTAATGCAGGCGCTCTGGGTCGGTGGGGCGGGCACGGAAACCGCGCTGGTCTTCAAAGATGACCAACCCTTCGGAGGCCAGACGAAAAAGCACTTCCCGTATCGTGTTGGCCGAGCAATCATAATCTTCGCGCAGCCGCTCGGAGCGCATTTTCTGACCTTGTGGGATTTGCGCCGTGACCAATTGCATATGCAGATCATCGTATATCTGCGGCGTGGACAGCTTTTGTTTCAGCATTTTGTGGTCTTCCCCCGCACAGTATGTTCGTCATTCAACTTACCGAAAAATCTCGCGATTTCTACAAAATTTCAAAATTTTTGAAAATCAGGTTTTTTGTTGTCGGGTGGAGATTCGCTCGCTAGGCTCATCGTCACGCGGCGTGCACTCTGTCGAGAAACGAAAAGCGCCGGACGTATTAAACTGGGAGGAAACCAATGAGTTTCGTTAAAACCGCTGCGGCATCCGTCGCAGCAGCAGCTATTGCTGCAACTGCCGCACTTGCAGATGGCCACGCCACAACCAAGTTGCGCATTCAAACACACTACGCGCCTGAGACAACATCCGGCAAATTGCTGACCGAATGGAAAGACAACGTAGAAGCTATGTCTGGCGGCGATATCGCTATTGAGATGTTCTACTCCTCCTCCGTTGTGAAATCGGTTGAGACATTTGACGCCGCTGCGACAGGCATTCTGGATTGCGACGCGACAGGCGGCGGCTACCAAACTGGTAAAAACCCTGCGTTCCAATTCGTTGGGGACATCATGGGCGGCTACGCGACACCTGCGCAGCAGCTGTCTTGGCTCTACTACGGCGGCGGTCGCGAAGCGGCGCAAGCGCTGTACAACCAATATGACATGCAGCTGGTTGGCTGGATTGTTTACGGCCAGGAATCCTTCGCATCGACCAAGCCAATCGCGGGCCTGTCCGACCTGAAAGACTGGAAATTCCGTTCGCCTCCGGGCATGGAAACCAAGATCTTCGAAAAGCTGGGCGCAAAGCCGATCGTTATGGATTTCACCGAAATCTTTACCGCGCTTGAAACCGGCATCATCGACGGTGCTGACGCATCCGGTCTGGCCAACAATGTGGGTCTGGGTTTGTACGACATCGCGAAATACGCAAACTTCCCAGGCTTCCACTCGATGCCATCTGACCACATTGCTTGTAACAAAGCAGTTTGGGACGCAATGCCAGAGAACCACCGCCTGATCATGGAAACTGCAATCTCCGACATCGCGCTGAAATCCGCGTTGATCTTCGAAAAAGAGAACGCAGAAGCGGCGGCAGCTTTGGCTGAACAGGGCGTAACCATTTCGCAGTGGTCCGCTGAAGACCTGCAAGAGTTCCGCAACGCCGCTCAAGCCACATGGCCTGAGTTCGCGACAACCCCAGAGGCGAAAGCTCTGGTGGCAAGCCACGTTGCGTACCTGAAACAGCTGGGCCTCGTACAAGAGTAAGCCTGACGTTTCCGGCGCGGGGCCTTGTGACCGAGGCCCCGCGTTTTTTTGTCCCTGCCGCCTTTTTTGGACAGCCTTGAGCCGATGAAAATCACCCGCATCACCAGCCATGTATTGCAATACGACATGCCCGAACCGCTTGGGTATTCGCAGCAATATTATGACAAGCGCACCGCGCATCTGGTGGAGGTGGAGACCGACGAAGGCGTCACCGGATGGGGCGAATGTTTTGGGCCGGGCGCCATTGCGCTGGCCAATAAGGGGATCGTCGAGGGAGTGATTGCCCCCATGGTCGTGGGCATGGACCCGCTGGACCGCGACGTGATCTGGCACAAAGTTTACAACCTGATGCGCGACCACGGCCAGAAGGGGATGCCGATGCAATCCCTGTCCGGCGTCGATATCGCGCTGTGGGATATTGCCGGCAAAGCCGCGGGCATGCCATTGCACAAACTGATCGGCGGGGCGCATCGGGCGGACGTGCCGGTTTACGGCTACGGCATGATGCTGCGGCCTGAGCACAGCGCTGACGATCTGGTGGCACTGTTCAAGGACGAGGCCGCCGCGATCCGTGACGCTGGCTTCGTTGCCACCAAGATGAAAACCGGGCTGGGCCCGCGTGACGACGTGCGGCTGTGCGAGGCCGTGCGTGACGGGGTGGGGCCGGAGTTCAAATTCATGGTGGATGCCAACCACTGCTACACCACATCGGACGCCTTCTACGTTGGCCGCGCCTTAGACGAGATGGAGGCTTACTGGTTCGAAGAACCGGTGGCCCCTGAGGACCACGACGGCTACCGCGAATTGCGGTCGGGGCTGCAGGTGAACATTTCCGGCGGGGAGGCCGAATTTGGTCGCTGGGGATGGCGCGCCATTTTGGAAAACCGAGGCTTGGACATTGCGCAACCCGAGGTGTGTGCCTTGGGCGGCGTCAGCGAGTATTTGCGGGTGCTGGCACTGTGCCACGCGCATTTCACGCCGGTGATCAACCACGTCTGGGGATCGGCCATTGCCGTGGCCACCAACCTGCAATTGCTGGCGGCCATGCCGCCGATGCCCGGCGGCCTGCACCCGTGGGAGCCGATGCTGGAATTCGATACCACCGACAATAAATTCCGCGACAACCTGCTGGCTGAACCTTTGGACATTCAGGGGCAGGTCAAAGCCAACGGGGGGCGGGTGGCTATCCCGCAGGGACATGGGATCGGCGTTGAGCCGGACCGCGACTTTATCAATCACTACGCCGTGGCCGCGTAACGCCACATGACTGGAGGAGGGGACATGGAACAGAAATCAGGATCGCTCATAGAGTGGTTGATGCCCTTGGCATTCATCCTCTGCGCGGCTTGGGTCACGTGGCACATGCCTGCCTTCATTCTCGATTGGGGCGGCGACGGCCAGCAGCTCTCGGAACAGTACAAGCGACTGGACGTGGCTCCGGGTATGCCGGTGGTGATGGGGCAGTATATCGACATCATCGATATCTTGGCGCTACTCGCCCTACCGGTGCTGGGCTATTTCGGGATCAAGACCGTGCGCCGTGCGGCGATGGAATATGAAAGCTGGGGGCCGCTTGACCGGGTGTCGGTGTTTATTGGCCGGGTCACCATGTTGTTGGTGGTGCTGCTGACCTGCGTAATGCTGTATGAGGTATTTGTGCGCTACGTGCTGAATGCAGGCACGCTTTGGGCCAACGAGTTGTCGCTGTGGCTGGCTGGCTTCGTGTTCCTGTGCGCCGGGCTTTACGCCATGCAGCAGCGTAGCCACATCCGCATCTTCCTGATCTACGACATGTTCCCGCGCTGGTTGCAGCGGGTGTGCGACTGTGTCTCGACCTTGTTGATCGTCACCTTCGCGGGCTTTCTGGTCTACGGCGGCTACGGCGAGGCCTTCGCCAAGTTTGGCCGCTGGGAGACGTTTGGCACCGCTTTTGACCCACCGATCCCGGCGACGATCAAGCCGACGGTGCTGATCGTGGTGACGCTGGTGGCGATCCAGTCGGTGATCAACCTGATCTCGGATTGGAACAACGAGCCGGTGGTGCACAGCGCTGCCGACGACATTGACGAAGACGAAATTGAGCGGCTGAAAAAAGCCGTGGGGGCCGACTAACATGGATATCGGAACAATCTCACTGGTCCTGCTTTTGGGCCTTTTGGTGCTACTGGCCATCGGCATGCCGCTGGGCTTTGCATCGGCCATTCTGGCGGTGCTGGTGCTGGTCATGAAATTTGAGCCGCAGCTGCTAACCGCACCCTGGACCTTTGGGGACGGGATATTGACGGGGAGGCCGGGGTCGGGACCCTTAAATATCTTAGCGCAGAAGATATACGGGCTCTTAACGGACTATGTTCTCATATCCATCCCGCTATTCATTTTCATGGCGGCGCTGCTGGAACGCTCCGGCATTGCCAAGGACATGTATTCTTCGCTCAACATCTGGCTGAACCGCACGCGGGGCGGCATCGCGGTGGTGACCTCGATCATGGCTGTGATCATGGCGGCGATGTCGGGCATCATTGGCGGCGAGGTCGTGCTGCTGGGCCTCATCGCGCTGCCGCAGATGTTGCGGCTTGGGTATAATCAGAACCTTGCCATCGGGACGATTTGTGCATCCGGCTCGCTGGGTACTATGATCCCGCCCTCGATCGTTTTGATCATCTACGGGCTGATCACTGAGACCTCGATCAAGGCGCTGTTTACCGCGTCGTTCTTGCCGGGCTTCATGCTGGCGTCGTTCTTCATCATCTACATTCTGGTGCGCACCCGATTGCGCCCTGAAGACGCGCCATTGCCGGAGCCTGTACCGGGCGAGCCGGAAGGTTTGGAGAAATGGCTGCTGTTTCTTGGCTTCCTGTGCGTGGTCGTTGTGGGCGCATGGAGCTTCTTCACCGCCCGGGTTTTGTTCTTTGAATTCTCCGGACAGAACGCGTCCAACACAGGCGACGCAATCCGGTTTGGCACGATGAACTACCTGCCTTGGTTCCTTGGCACCATCGCTGCTGCGCTAGCGTTGATCTTCTTCGTGGTGGGCGTTGAACGCACCAAAAAGGGCTGGAGCATGGGCAAAGGCCTTGTGCCGCCGATCATCATTATCGGCGTGGTGCTGGGTTCGATCTACATGGGCATCACTGGTATCACGGAAGCAGCTGGCATGGGCGCATTCGCAGTGCTGGTCATGGCCGCCTTGCGGGGCGAGGCGTCTTGGGATCTTCTTTGGGACTCCCTGATGCGGACGCTGAAATCCACCGGTACGATCATCTGGGTGACCATCGGGGCTGCGGCGCTTGCGGGCGCTTACACCATCGCGGGCGGTCCTGTTTTCGTGGCCGATCTGGTTGTTGGTCTGGATGTGCCGACCATGGGTATCATCCTCGTGATGATGGTGATCTTGCTCTTTATGGGTGCGTTCATGGACTGGGTCGGCATCGTGCTGCTGATCATTCCGGTATTCCTACCCATCGTGCTGCGCCTGCCTATCGACGAGATCGGATTCTTCGGCCAGCTGGAGCCGAAGCATGTCGCGATTTGGTTTGGGGTGGTGTTCTGTATGAACATGCAAGTGTCATTCCTCAGCCCGCCCTTTGGGCCTGCGGCCTTCTACCTGAAATCTGTGGCCCCGCCGCATATCTCGCTGACTGATATCTTCAAAGGCTTCCTGCCTTTCATCGGCATCCAGATTTGCGCGCTGTCGGTTCTGTTGATCTGGCCGCCCATCGTGGCGCTGCTGCTGCCGTAGCGAAAGGACACGTATGCTCACCAACGACCAGATCGCCCGGTTCAACCGAGACGGCTATCTGGTCGTAGAGGATTTGCTGACCGACAAGCTGCCCGCCCTGAAAGCGGAATATGCAGCGCTGCTGGACCGGTTATGTGCGGAATGGGGGATTGAGGGCGACAGCTTTGAGGAGAAGCTGATTGCGGCGTACCGCGCCGGGCATGATTGGCATCAGCCGATGGATATCTCGCTGCCGGGGGATCGCATCTATGCCGATACCCCGTTTCATATTGGCCCTGCCGTTTTCGACTTCATGACCGCGCCTGCATTGCTGGATGTGGTGGAAAGCCTGATTGGGCCTGAATTGGTGTCGAACCCCATTCAGCATGTGCGGATCAAACCTCCGGCGGTGGACCTGCATCGTGACGAGGTGCGGGCGCATATCACGGCCACCGATTGGCATCAGGACCGCGCCGTTGGGCTGGAAGAGGCGGATGAGACCGACATGATCACCTGTTGGGTCGCCGTGACGGATGCGACGGTGGAGAACGGGTGTTTGCAAGTGCAGCCTTTCAACGGCCCGCAAGAGATATTGCCGCATTGTCCAAAGCAACAGACAGCGATTGCGGATGCGTTTGTCAATGAAGAGGGGGCCGTGCCTTTGCCCGTGAAAGCGGGGGGCATGGTGCTGTTTCACCCGCTGGTGCCGCATTCATCCTTAGTCAACACAACCGACGGCATCCGCTGGTCTTTCGACTTGCGATTCAACAAATTGGGCCAGCCTACGGGGCGGGCGCATTTCCCGGATTTTGTGGCGCGGTCCAAGGCTGCGCCCGAGACTGAGATGCGCGATTGGCGGCAGTACAAAACCATGTGGGAGGACGCCCGCGCGAGGCTTGCGGCGCAACCACATATCGATATTCACAGATGGCAATCAGACGCGCCCTATTGCGCGTAACCCGAAAGAAAACAGATGAAAGACTATATCCGCCTTGATGCCGACGACAATGTCGTGACGGCCACCCGCGCTTTGGAGGTCGGGGTTGAGGTCGCCGATGGGAAGCGGACCACAGCGTTGATCCCATCCGGCCATAAGGTGGCAATTCGCGCGATCCCGAAAGGCGACCAAATCCGCAAATACGCGCAGATGATCGGGGTGGCGTCGGACCACATTGCGCCGGGTGAGCACGTGCATGTGCACAATTGCGACTTCGTGGCGACGGATCAGGACTATGAGTTCGGGACGGATATGAGGGAGGTTGTTCCTGCATCTGGTGATACTTTTTTGGGGTATCGGCGAGAGAACGGCGCGGTCGGGACGCGGAACTACATTGCGATTGTGACGAGCGTGAATTGTTCTGCCACTGCGGCACGCCGGATTGCGGATTACTTCACCCCTGAGCGTCTGGCGGATTATCCCAATGTGGATGGGGTCTGCGCCTTTGTTCATGGCACCGGATGCGGCATGGCTGATAGCGGCGACGGGTTTGAGGCCCTGCAACGCGTGATGTGGGGTTATGCCAAACACCCCAACCATGCGGGCGTTTTGATGGTTGGTCTGGGATGCGAAATGAACCAGATCGACTGGCTGCTGGAGGCCTACGGGCTAAAGGCGTCAGACACGTTTCAGGTGATGAACATTCAGGGCGTGGCCGGGTTGCAGCGCACCATTGAGATGGGGATTTCGAAGATTGAGGCGATGTTGCCGATTGCCAATGAGGCGGTGCGGGAGGAATGCCCCGTGTCGGAACTGAAGGTGGCGTTGCAATGCGGCGGCTCTGACGCGTGGTCGGGCGTGACGGCGAACCCGGCACTTGGGTATGCGTGCGATTTGCTGGCGGCGCAGGGCGGCACGGGGGTGTTGGCAGAGACGCCGGAGATTTACGGCGCCGAGCATTTGTTGACGCGGCGGGCGGTCTCGAGGGCCGAAGGGGAGCGGCTGATTGGGCTGATTGATTGGTGGAAGGATTACACTGAGCGTAACCGCGGCTCGATGGATAACAACCCCTCGCCGGGAAACAAGAAGGGTGGGTTGACCACCATTTTGGAGAAATCGCTGGGGGCGGCGGCGAAAGGGGGGACGTCTCCGTTGACCGGCGTTTATAAATACGCGGAGCCGGTGACGGCGAAAGGGTTCACGTTCATGGACTCGCCGGGCTACGACCCCGCTTCGGTCACAGGCCAGATCGCGGGGGGCTGCAATGTGGTGGTGTTCACGACGGGCCGCGGCTCGGCCTTCGGGTCCAAGCCCGCGCCGACAATCAAGGTGGCGACCAACACCGAGATGTACCAGCGCATGACCGACGACATGGACGTCAACGCGGGCGACATGTTGTCGGGCGGCGTGACGTTGGAGGAGAAGGGGCGCGAGATTTATGAGCTGATCCTGAAGGTGGCCTCGGGTGAAGTGTCGAAGTCGGAGGCGCAAGGCCTTGGCGACTACGAATTCGTGCCGTGGCAGATCGGGGCGGTGATGTGAGACTGCTGATCGCGGGTATCGGACTGATTGGCGCGCGGCATTTGCGGCATGCTTTGGAGATGCCCGGGGTCGAGGTCGTGGGGTGCATTGACCCCGCCTTGACGCAGCCGGATGTGCCGCATTTCGCGGCGATTGAGGATGTGGACGTGTCGGCGGACGCGATTGTGATCGCCACCCCATCACACCTGCATGCCCGCCACGCAGAGGCTGCGGCTGTGCGCGGCTGGCATATGCTGATCGAGAAACCGGTGGCGCATAGCGTGGAGGCGGCAGAACGTATTTCGCGCGCGGCGCGGGCGGCGGGCGTGCAGACGCTGGTAGGCCATCACCGGCGGCACCATGCGGGGGTGGCGCAGCTGAAGGCTATGATTGAAGGCGGGGCGATTGGCGCACCGATTCTTGCCTCGATGATTTGGGCGATGAAGAAGCCGGACAGTTATTTCGAGGACAACTGGCGGTCTGGGGCGGATGGCTCGCCGGTGCTGATCAATCTGGTCCATGAGGTCGATTTGCTGCGGCATTTATTCGGTGAGGTGGTCTCGGTCACCGGTGTCGGCTCAAACGCACAACGCGGGGCCGCGCGGGTGGAAAGCGGGGCGGTGAGTTTGATGTTTGAGAGCGGGTTGGCCGCATCGATTGCATTTGCTGACAGTGCGTTGAGCCCTTGGGGGTTTGAGGCCGGGACCGGGGAGAACCCAAATATCGGGACGACAGGCGAGGATTACCTGCGCATCAGTGGGAGCCGTGGGTCGATCGGGTTTCCGTCACTAACTGTGTGGGGTGGGGCGGAGGATTGGTCGCAGCCTGCGGTGCCTGAGGCTTGCACGGGCGAGAATAACGTGCCGCTCGTGGCGCAGCTAGAACATTTTGCGGAGGTCGTGGCTGGTCACGCCACACCTTTGGTCAGCGCGGCGGATGCGACGGAAAGCCTGCGGGTGACGTTGGCGATTGAGGAGGCGGTTGCGCCACGTCGTGAGGTGGCGGCGTGACGTTGCGGGCAGGGCTAATCGGATCGCATATCTCGCGCACGCGGTTGCCGGCGGCGTTGGAGATCATGTGCGACGCGCATGGCCTGTCGCTCGCATTTGAGTTGATTGATACCGCCGAGCTGGCCGCATTTGACTTTGACGCCACGGTGCACGGGTTGACCAATCGCGGGTGGAACGGCGTGACGGTGACGCATCCCTACAAGACCAATGCCGCACGCTATGCGGAGGACGGCATGCACCCGGATGTTGCGCATTTGGGGGCGTGTAACACGTTGATCTTTGGCGATTACCTGATCGGCTACAACACGGATTACACCGGGTTTATGGCGGCGTTTGTGCGGGTCGAAGACCGTGGGCCGGTTGTGATGGTGGGGGCGGGCGGCGTGGCGCGCTCTATTGGCTCGGCTTTGGTAGCGCTGGGCGTCAAGGATCTGGCGATTTACGACACGGATACGCTGCGGGCGAAGGACCTCGCTTTCAGCATCGGCCCACCCGCCCGCGCCATCCCGGTGTCAGCGCTGCATGATACCGTGCGCACAGCGTCGGGTTTGGTCAACGCAACGCCGGTGGGCATGGTGGAATATCCCGGCTCCGCCTTTGATCCAACGCTGATTGGCGGGCAGGTCTGGGCGTTTGACGCGGTCTACACCCCCACGGATACAGCCTTTCTGAACGCGTCGCAGGCGGCGGGGCTGGAATGTGTCACGGGCTTCGATCTGTTCCGCCATATGGCGATCCGCTCCTTCGCGGCCTACACTGGCTTTGCCGTAGACGCAGATGATATTTTGCCCAAGCTGGAGGCGCTCAGGCCATGACGTTGGAAACCCTCACCCGCGACCAGAAGGCGTTCTATGAGGAGAACGGGTATCTGGTGCTGGAAAACCGCATACCAGAGGTCACGCTGCAAGATATCCGTGACGAGATCGCCAAATATCAGGAGCAGGCGCGGGGGATGACGGCCCCGAACGCGGAGATTGACCTGGAAGACAGTCACACGCGCGACGACCCGCGGATCCGACGCATCAAGCTGCCGCATACCCATATCAAGGTGATGCGCGATCTGATGTATTCAGACCATGTGCTGGCCCCGGCGCGCGACCTCATTGGCCCGGCATTGCGGCTGCACACAACCAAACTGAACATGAAGATGGGGGGCTACGGTGCCGCCGTCGAATGGCATCAGGATTTCGCCTTCTACCCCCATACCAATGACGATGTATTGGCGATTGCGGTGATCATAGACGACATGGCCAGCGAGAACGGCCCGCTGATGGTGTTTCCTGGCTCGCACAAACACCCGATTAACAACCACCATGTGGACGGGGTGTTTGCCGGGGCCATGGACCTGGAGGCTTGCGGCTACGACATCAAGGACGCGGTTGAGCTGACCGGGCCTGCAGGGTCCATTTCAATTCATCACGGGCGCATCGTGCACGGCTCGGCCCTCAATGTCAGCGACCGGGACCGGCGGCTTCTGTTTTACGAGATGATGGCCGCGGATGCGTTCCCGATCATGGGGTCGATGACCAAATGGAACGGGATTGAGGATTACAACACACGGTTGCTTTGTGGTGATCCGGTGCTGGAGCCTCGCGTGGCCTCCATCGGCGCGCGCATACCCGCCCCGTTGCCCACCGAAGAGTTCACGATTTACGAAGTGCAAAAGCAGCTCAAGAACCGCAGTTTTGGAGTCGTGGAGTGAAGGTAGGCATTATCGGTCGCGGGCTGATGGGCTCTGCCGCCGCGCGGCATCTGGCCAAGGCGGGCGCCGATGTAACCTTGATTGGCCCGTCGGAGCCTGCGGACAAACGCAGCCATCGAGGTGCGTTCGGATCGCATTATGACGAGGGCCGGATTACGCGGCACAACGCCTCCAATCCGTTTTGGGTGGAGGTGTCGAAAGCCTCGATTGCGCGCTACGAGGAGATTGAGGAGGAGGGCGGCGTGGCGTTCTTCGCGGAAGTGGGCGCGCTGATGGCGGGGGGCGACGCGTGGATGGCGCGTGTAGATGCGGCGGCTGCTGCGCATGGGGTGGAAAGCCATGCATTGGACAGCGGCGGGCTTGCAGAGACCTTCCCATTTTTCGAGTTTCCCGGCGGGTATTCCGGAGCCTATGAGCGCCGCCGCGCCGGCCATGTCAGTCCACGCCGATTGGTCGCCGCGCAAACGGCAGCTGCCACGCGGCACGGGGCGACGCTGGTGGAGACCGAAGTCCGCAGCGTCACTGAGGGCGGCGCGGTCGAGACCAGCCAGGGCCGGATAAGCTTTGACCAAATACTGGTCACTGCAGGTGGCTGGACGGATGCAATATTGGGGAGGCCCGCGATGCTGGATGTATATGCCCGCACTGTCGCCCTGTTTGAGATTGATGCGGGCGAGGCGGCACGGCTCAAAAGCATGCCCTCACTGGTCTGGGAAGCGCCGGAGGACCCGTATTTGCTGCCACCAATCATGTACCCGGATGGCAAAACCTATGTGAAATTGGGCGGCGACCCCGAGGATGTGCGGCTGGACGGGCCGCAGGCTGTGGGCGACTGGTTCCGCTCTGGCGGCAACGCGGATGTGCGCGACCGGCTGGAAGAAATGATCCGCGCGTTGATGCCCTCGCTGGACATTCGGAGCGTAACCATGGATGCGTGTGTGACCAGCTGGACGCCCGACCGGATGCCGGAAATCCGGCGACTGGGGGAGCGCGTCGCGGTGTGCACCGGCGGCAACGGCGCGGGCGCAAAATGTTCTGACGAATTGGGCCGACGCGGTGCTGCGCTGGTCGGCGAAAAAATAGGAGTGGCGGTATGAGTGAGATCGGATTTATCGGGCTGGGCCTGATGGGCGACGCGATGGTTCAGTGTTTGCAGAAAAAAGGCCATGCGCTGACGGTGATGGCAAATGTGTCACGCGGCAACGTGGAGGCCGCCGTTGGACGCGGCGCGGTCGAGGTCGGAACTGCCCGCGAGGTTGCCGCTGCCAGCGACATTGTGATGCTGTGTATGGGGACCTCGGATCAGGTGGAAAGCCGGATGAATGGCCCCGACGGGGTGATTGCGGGACTGCGCGACGGCGCTGTGGTCATTGATTTCGGCACCTCGTTGCCGGGCTCCACCCGCGCGCTGGGCGACGCCGTGGCGGCCGCCGGCGGCACCTATCTGGACGCGCCTTTGGGGCGGACGCCGGCCCATGCGGTTGACGGATTGCTGAACATCATGTGTTCGGGCGATAAGGCGGCGTTTGAAAAAGTGAAGCCGGTGTTGGAGGACTTGGGCGAGAACGTCTTCCACCTGGGCGCGCTGGGCTCGGGCCACACCATCAAGTTGATCAACAACTTCTTCGGCATGACCGTGGCCAATGCCATGGCCGAGGCCTTCGCCATGGCCGACGCCCAAGGGGTGGAGCGCAAGGCGATTTACGACGTGATGAGCGCCGGGCCGTTGCATTCGGGGATGATGGATTTCGTGTCCGCCTACGGGGTTGAGGGTGACCCCAACAAGCTGGAATTTGCGATCAAGAACGCGGCCAAAGACGTGGGATACTACGCCCAAATGGCCGACGACGCGGGCGTCGACAGCATCATGTCGCAATCGACGCTGAAGGCGCTGCAGACGGCCCGCGACGAGGGGCGCGGCGACGACATGGTCAGCCAGATGGTAGATTTCTACGCCAAACGATTTAACGGCTAAGGTGTCAAAGGTCGCCATTCTTGCGACCGAGGACCGCGCGCAGCTGGGCATCGCCATGATGCTGGGCGCGTGGTTCTTCTTCTCGCTGATTGACACGTCGGTAAAGTGGCTGGTTTTGGCGGGGCTGCCCGCGCTGCAGCTGGCCTTCATGCGGTACTTCGCGCATTTCTTCATCTCCACAGCGCTGGTTTTGCGGGGCGGGGCGGATTTGGAGCGGTTCAAGACCGACAAGCCGGGATGGGTGGTGTTCCGCGCCTACCTGCTGACCTCGTCGACCGCGCTGAATTTCATCGCGCTGCTGTACCTGCCGTTGACCGTCACCGGCGCGATCATGTTCACCTCGCCAATCCTGGTGTGCTTGCTGGGCTGGCCGTTGCTGGGCGAACGTGCGGGGCCGTGGCGGGTGTTCGGCATTTGCATGGGGTTTGTGGGCGTATTGGTGGTGATGCGGCCCTTTGGGGCAGAGTTTCACTGGGCGATGCTGCTTTCGGTTCACAACGCCTTCGCCTTGGCGCTGTATTCGATCATCACCCGCAAGCTGTCGGGGGTGGTCTCGACCGAAACGATGCAGTTCTACATGGGGGCGTTTGGCACCGCGGCGCTGCTGCCCTTTGCTGTGTGGCAATGGGTCAATCCGGCCACGGCGTTTGACTGGGTGATCATGTTCCTGCTGGGCATCTGGGGCTGGGCGGGTCACGAAATTCTGACGCGCGCGCACCGGTATGCGGCGGCCAACACGTTGATGCCCTACACCTACTCGTTTCTGATCTTCCTGACCGCGTGGAGCTACCTGATCTGGGGGCATATCCCTGATTTTTACACGGTGCTTGGGGCTGCGATCATCATTGCGTCAGGCCTGCTGATCTGGGCCCGGGAGCGGCGGCGTCAGCCGGTGTAGCCAATTAGCTTTGCGAGGTCTGCTTTGGGCGTCTCGCCCGTGCAGGCGGCCTTGATATCTGCGGATTTCGGGTCGTCCACCACGCTGCCCGCCCATGTCTCGGAAATGGCGAAATCCATCCATGCCTCAACCGCCTTGCGGCACCACGGCGCGCGGCCGTCATGGGCCTCGATCGTGCCCAGAAGGCGCACTGGCAGTTTCAGTGTGCCGTCCATCGCGATCTGGCGCAGCCGGTGTTTCAGTGCGGGGTTGGCAAAGCGGTCGAGCAGGGCGGCCCGGTAGTTCTCCGTCTCGATGCCTGATGGCAGCGTGGCGCTTGCCTCGTCGAAGATACCGTTGACCAGCGCGCGCAATTCAGGCTCTGCAATGGCCTGATGCACATATTCAAAGCCCGCGAGCGTACCGGCATAGGCGAGCGCGGAATGCGCGCCGTTCAAAAGCCGCAGCTTGCGCAGCTCGTAGGGGGTCGCGTCAGTGACAATCTGCGCGCCAACCTTGTCCCAAGCCGGGCGCGGGGTGACGAAGCGGTCTTCGATGACCCATTCGCAGAACGTCTCGGTCTCGACGGGAGAGGCGCAGCGCATATCCTTGTTTGCAACATGGTTGCGCAACGCATCTGTCGTGGCTGGCGTGATCCGATCGACCATGGTGTTTGGAAAGCTTGTTTCGGGCCAGTTTTTCTTCCCCATCGCGCCTGCGAAGCGGTCCAAAGCCGTGCTTAAGCTGTCCCCGTTTGCAGAGAGGTTGTCGCAGGAGATGATCGTGACCGGGGCGTCGCGCTTTTGCAGCGCGTGAAACAAGTATGAATAGACGGTAGTTGGCGTCCCGGCGAGGTCGGCCCGAATGGCGGCGTGGTCCAGGTCAAGCTGGCCGTCCGGGCCGAGATGGTAGCCCTTTTCGGTGACTGTAAGCGTGATGATGTCGGCCTTGATCGCGGCATTCAACACTGCCTCTTGCGCGGTTGTGTCATTTGGGTCGGCGAAGAGGATATCGTCCAGCACGGAGATACGGTCGAGCGTTTCGCCTGCGGCATCACGGATAGCGAGCGTGTAGTCGAACCCTTGCGGGTTGAGCGTGTCGCGCATGGCAGGGCTGCGCAGGGAGACGCCTATTATGGACCAGTCTTCGCCTGCTGCAAGGTTGGCGTGATGGGTGTACCACGCCTGATGGGCGCGATGAAAATTGCCGATGCCGAAATGCAGAATTTCGGTCATGGCAGCAGCAGGTTGTAGCTGTCGCGCGCCAGATCATAGCTGAGCTGGCGCGCAAGCGCGGCGGCGTCTTCCTTGCCGAAAAAGCCTCGCTCAACCTGACCAGCAAGATGGAGCGCCACGCAGCGCCGCCACACATCATGGCGCGCGGGAATGGACATGAAGGCCCGCGTGTCGTCGTTGAAACCGGCGAGGTTCTGGTAGCCCGCAGTTTCCACCACCTGATCAAAATAGCGCGCGATGCCTGCCACGGAATCGTGGAACCACCAGGGCGGGCCAATTTTCAGGCAGGGCCAGTGGCCCGCCATGGGTGCCAGTTCGCGGGCATATGTGGTTTCGTCCAATGTGAAGGCAATAAGGGTGAAATTCGGGTTATTCCCGCAGCGGTTCAACAGCCCTTCGAGGCCGCGCACCCAATCTGTTGCGACGGGAATGTCGGCGCCCATATCGCGACCATATGTGTCGAAGATTGCGGGGTTGGAGTTGCGCCTGCTGCCCGCATGTAACTGCATGACCAAGCCGTCCTCGCAAGACATCTGTGCCATCTCGGTCAGCATGTGGCCGTGGAAAAGGGCAGCCTCGTATTCATCAATTTCGCCCTTGCGCGCTTTGTCGAATAGTTCAGCCGCGAAGCGAGGGGCACACAGATCGGTTTGCAGGGTTTCGATGGCATGGTCGGTGGCCGTGGCGCCAAGATCTTTGAAAAAGGCGCGGCGGGCGCGCAGGGCGTTGAGATAGGCCTCAAAGGTAGTGATGTCTGTGTCAGTGATTTGGGCGAGTGTTGTCAGCTCGGCCGCGAAGCGGGGATCGGACGGGTCCAACACCGCATCGGGCCGGAAGGTTGGCACGACACGGCCGCGCCAACCGCTGTCGAGAATGGCCTGATGATGTGTCAGCGGGTCGGTGGCGGCGTCGGTGGTGGCCAGTACCTCCAGGTTCATCGTCTCAAACAGTGCGCGGGGGCGGAACGCGTCGGTCTTCAGCGCGGCGTCAATCCGGTCGTAGATGTCCATGGCATTGGCGCTGGTCAGCGCATCGGTGATCCCGAACCCACCGCGCAACATGTCCGCGATCCACAGCCGCGAGGGGGTGCCCAGAAACAGGTGCCAATTGTCTGCAAATATCTGGAACACCTTGCGTGGGTCGGTGCTGCCGGCAGGTTGGCCGATGCCCAGAGCATCCAGGGAGACGCCTTGCGAATATAGCATGCGGAACACGTAGTGATCGGGCGTGATGATCAGCGCGGCTGGGTCAGCGAAGGGCGTGTTCTGTGCGAACCAGACCGGATCACAATGGCCATGGGGCGACACGATCGGTAGGTCGCGCAGCGGCGCGTATAGCTCGGCGGCAAGGCCGGTCAGGGCGAGTTCTGTCATGCGCCCAAGCCTAGCCGTGTGGCGGGCCGGGTGCCAGTTCATTTCGCCCTTTCGTCCCGCGCGCGCGCCCGTAAGATGGGCGCAGATGGAGGGGCGGATGAACGCAGCATTAATCGGAACCGGCATGGTGGCGGACACCCATGTTCTGGCTTGCCGCGACAGCGACAAGGTTGCATTGGCCGGCGTTTGCGCCACCTCGATCGCGTCGGCAAGGCGGTACGCTGACAGGCTGGACGCAGAGTATGGCTTGCAGGTTCAGGCCTATGATGATGTGGCCGCAGTTGCGGACGATCCCTCCGTAGACTTCGCCATCATCGCAACCCCTCCCAATGCCCGGCTTGATATCGTGCGTGCCCTGGCCGAGGCCGGGAAACCGATCCTTATGGAGAAGCCACTGGAAAGAAACCTGGAGGCGGCGACGGCGTTGGTTACGCTTTGCGATGGGCGGGTGCCGTTTGGCATCGTCTTTCAGCACCGCGTTCGGGAGGCGTCGATAGCGTTGCTTGAAAAGCTGCCCCTCCTGGGTCCAGTGCAGGTCGTGGAAATAACTGTGCCGTGGTGGCGAGACCAAAGCTACTATGACGCGCCGGGGCGTGGGACCTATACGCAGGATGGCGGGGGAGTGTTGATCACGCAGGCGATCCACACTCTGGATTTGGCGCTGTCCCTGGTCGGACCGGTTTCTTCAGTGCAGGCCTTCGCGCGAACCAGTGCCAGCCACGAGATGGAGGCCGAAGATTTCGTGTCCGCTGGCTTGGAATTCGCGAATGGTGCGATCGGCTCCTTGCACGCCAGTACAGCAAGTTACCCCGGCGGCGCTGAGGTGATCACCCTGCATTGTGCCCATGCAAGCGCTGTCCTGGGCAATGGCGTTTTGACGTTGAATTGGCGCGACGGGCGGACAGAGCAGGTCGGTGCCCGCGCCGCCACCGGTGGCGGCGCAGATCCGATGGCATTCACCCATGCCTGGCACCAATCGATCATCGAGGATTTTTCTGAAGCCGTGAAACATGGTCGACCTCCCTTGGTGCCGGGGCGTGAGGCGTTGCAGGTGCATGCGCTCATTGATGCGCTGACATTGTCTTCCAAAGAACGGAAATTGATTGAGGTTCCCCATGTCTGACCCGCTTCGCATTGGCATTGTTGGGATTGACCACCGCCACATCTACGGAATGGCCGCCGAGATGGTGAAGGTGGGATGCGAGCTAGTGTGCTGGTGGACTGAAGGGACGCCCGCCACGCAGGACGGGTTTCTCAAGCGGTTTCCCGATCTGCCGAGGGTTGGAGCCGCCGCCGAGGTGATCGAGCGCGACGACATAGACCTAATCCTGCTTTCAGGCATCCCGGCGGACCGCGCAGATCAGGCGATCGCCGCCATGCGCGCAGGCAAGGACGTCATGAGCGACAAACCGGGCTGCACCACATTGGGTCAGTTGGCCGCGATCAAGGCCTGTGTGGCGGAAACGGGTCGCATTTGGTCGATTGATTTTTCCGAACGGTTCGAGGTGCCCGCGGTCACCCGCGCCGCCGAATTGGTGGCGGAAGGAGCCATTGGCCGGGTGATCCAAACCGTGGGCATCGGGCCGCATCGTTTGAACCTCAACACGCGGCCGGATTGGTTTTACCAGCGCGACCGGTTTGGTGGGATCCTGACGGATATTGCCTCGCATCAGATTGATCAGTTCCTGTTTTTCACCGGCTCCACGGACGCTGAGGTGACGCTGGCCAGCACCGGCAATTACGGTAACCCCGATACGCCGGATCTACAGGATTTCGGCCAAATAGTACTGCATAGCGACCGGGGCGAGGGGTATATCCGCGTGGACTGGTTCACGCCGGACGCTTTGCCCAGCTGGGGCGACGGGCGGTTAATGCTGCTGGGGACCGAGGGCACAATCGAGCTGCGCAAATACGTGGATGTTGGTGGCGCCCAAGGCGGTGATCATCTGTTTCTGGTCAATGGCAGCCGGTGCGAAGGGATTGACTGCAAAGACGCGGGGTTGCCGTATTTCGCGCGGCTGGCTGATGACATTCGCAAGCGAACCGAAACAGCGATGCCGCAGGCGCATGCGTTCAAGGTGATGGAGCTGGCGATCAAAGCGCAAGAGATGGCGGAAGCATGATCCGCGTCGGCATCCTTGGTGCGGGCATCGGGGCGGAGCATCTGCAGGGCTATCGCGCCTTGCCCGATCTGTTTGAGGTCGTCGTGATCTGTGATCTGGACGAGGCGCGCGCCAAAGACATCGCAGGCGGGACGCCAACGACTGCTGATGCGGGCGTGGTCTTTGAGAACCCGCAGATTGACCTGATTGACGTCTGCCTGCCGCCCCATCTGCATGTGCCCATGAGTCTTCGGGCGTTGGAGGCGGGCAAGTCGGTGATCTGCGAAAAGCCGATTGCGACGTCATTGAAAGACGTCTCAGTTCTGGAAAAGGCTGAGGCGCAGTCGGGCGGCCAAATATACCCTGTTTTCCAATACCGGTTTGGTCGCGCCATGGCGCAATTGCAGGCGTTGGGCGACGCCGGCCTGCTTGGCGCGCCGCAGATGGCCAGCCTGGAGACCCATTGGGCAAGGCGCGCGGATTACTACACGGTTCCGTGGCGCGGGACGTGGGCGGGGGAAAAGGGCGGCGCGGTGGTGGGCCACGCGATTCACGCGCATGACTTGTTGAGCACGCTGTTTGGCAAGGTTGCCCAAGTTTCAGCGGTGCTGGATACCCGGATCAACCTGATCGAGACCGAAGATTGCGCGGCGTTGACCCTCAAGATGAGAAATGGCGCACTTGCGACAAGCTCGGTCACTTTGGGCGGGGCAGACGACAAAACAAGGATCAAACTGATCTATGAAAAGCTGACCGCAACGAGTGGCTCCAAGCCCTACGCGCCGATGGATCAGGATTGGGCGTTTCAAGCGCGCGACCCTGAAAATCAGGCGGCGATTGACGCTGTGGTGGCAGCAGTGCCCGAAACGGGTGCGGGGTTCACAGGTTACTTGGCGGAGGTTGCCGCCGCGATGAATGGCGCGTCGAATAAGGCGGTGCGTTTGGCGGATGGTCGCGCCTCGATTGAGCTGATCACGGCAATCTACGCCTCCGCACGCTCTGGTGGTGCGCCGGTTACTTGCCCGGTCGGCACGGATCATCCACTTTATGGCGGCTGGCAGCCGTTGGAGGATTAAGCGATGGGCAAGGTGGCCGTTCTGGGCGTGTTTGTTGTGGACTTGGCGTTTCGCGCCGACCGTATGCCGGTGATGGGGGAAACCTTCCTTGGCAACTCTTTCGCCATGAACCCCGGCGGAAAGGGGTCTAACCAAGCTGTCGCCGCTGCGCGGATGGGGGCTGATGTGTCGATGATCACCCGGCTGGGCGCGGATGATTTCGCCGCCATGGCGCGGGAATTATGGACCGGGGACGGCATCACGGCAGAAGTGGTTGAGGATGCGGGAAGCTACACTGGGGCAGCTCATATATTCATTAATGAGGCAACCGGCGACAACGCAATCATCATTGCGCCGGGGGCGGCCGCAGAAATCAGCCCGGCGGACCTTGAGGCAGCGCGCTCCGTGATCGAAGGCGCGGATGTGTTCATCACCCAGCTGGAACAACCGCTGGACGCGGCAATGCGCGGGTTGCAGATCGCGCGGGCCGCGGGCGTGACGACGATCCTGAACCCGGCCCCGGCCGTGGAATTACCACGCGAGATGCTGGCGCTGTGCGACTTCGTCACCCCGAACGAAACCGAGACCGAAATTCTGACGGGCCTTCCAGTGGCGAACGCCGAAGACGCGGCCCTCGCCTGCGAAGCGTTGAAGGGTTTGGGCGTCGCGCGTCCAATCATCACAATGGGCGCGCAAGGCGCCTATCTGGACGGCTTCGGTCTGGTTCCGGCGGTTGCCGCGGGCAAAGTGGTCGAAACGACCGGGGCAGGGGATGCCTTTAACGGCGGCTTTGCGGCTTGCCTCGCTGACGGTATGGCGCCCGAGAAGGCCGTGACCTACGCCTGCGCCGTTGCAGGTCTGTCGGTCACCCGCGCCGGTGCTGCACTGTCCATGCCGCAGCGGGAGGAGGTGCTGGCGCTGATCTGACCGTAACGCTTAGATGTTTACATACATCGTCGATACGAGCTGATTGCCCAGAGAGGTTTGCTCCATCCGCGTCGTTTGCGGCGAGGCGATGGGAAGCGCAATCTTTGCCGGTACCCCGTTATGGTCATTGAATGTCAGCGCGAAGCTGTCCCGCGCCGTTTGGGATTGTCGCAGTGGCAAGGCAGCTTTGGACATAAACTCAACTGCTGCCCGCCCCGTCACCTGCAGTGGTTTAGGGGAGGTGAATGTGTCTCCACCTTCTTTTGTGGTGATCGTCGCCGCTTGGTCTGGCAGGCCGGAAACCACGTATCGCCAGATTGACGTTCTGGGCTCCAGTTTCAAAATCAGGGTTTGAGGCTGGATAGTATTGCCGTCCAACACCATGCGCTGAGTTGGTGGAATGTCTTTGCCCGCTGGCGTCAGAGAAATGTAGCCGACGGCATTCGGCGTGTTCAGCAACACAAAGTCCATAACGGTGTCATGGTCAAACCGCAGGGAATACAGGCCCTCGGGCACGCCCGTTAACTTCAGGGCCAACGATTTGAATGCGGTTTGCAGGTTCGGCTCCTGCCAGTAGATCACCCCGTCACTGGCACCGACGACGCTGACTTGTTGGGCCGCGCGAGGGGTCCGAAAGGACTGCTGGAAGTCGGCTGATTTGACTGGCATCCCGACGCCTGCCGGGGGCGAAAAAAACCGGGCATCCATTCCTAGAGCACCAGTGGACGCAGTTTGGGTATCCCGAAACACAAGCACGTCTTCCATCCCGGCGTCAGCGGTCTGCGTGAACGTATGAAAATATTGGGTGGATGAAGACAGGATAAACCCCAACGACGTCTCCGCCGGTATGGATTTCAGAGGGGCTACGCCGTTGTTTGTTTGATACCAGATTTCGGCCCCTGCCGCCGTCTTGCGCAGTCGGCATCCATAGCGCTGAAACATCAGCGCTGTGGTTTCTGAGGGTTCGATCTCGGCATCCTGCCAGATGTCGTTTGCGTAATAGCCGTGGCGTAAGTCCAGCACGCAAAGCAACGACCATTCGGTGGTACTCATGGCACGAGGTCACTGCTTGTGCCGGTGATGATCGGTACGTCTTCGGTCACCCAGTTTTCCTGAACACTGAGCATGCGAAGCTTGAACATCATCGAGGGCATGTATTTGCCACCGAGAACCGTCCAAAGGTTATGTAATTCCTGCCGGTTCTGGTCGACCCATTCGGTGGTGAGCTTGTCCAGCCCCTGCGGCAAATCAGGCGCGCTGCTGGCGGTGTAGTGCGAGGAGCCTTGAAAAAAGCCCAATGCCGCGGACAGCAAAACGAGGCCGTCGGAATAGTTGGTCTCAAATTGAGCGGAGACAAGGATATCGAGATTGATCCGCATGGCGGGGTTCATTTTGGCAATGGACTTGTCTTCGACCTTCGACTTCGGGTGAGTGGCCGTGGCTGTCGCGTCTCGCTCGATATTGACAAGGGTAAGAACGATTTTGTTGTTCGTCGCCAGCGGAGGGGTGCCGCCAGGGCCTGTGACGGAGGACGTGACGACCCAGTCGCTGGCAGATGGAAACCGCGACATCAGGTATTGATTTAAGCGTTTCTCAATGAAGAGAATTGTTTGTTGGATCATTGCTCGGCCCTTCGTACGCGGTCTTGTTTCAGGAATTCCCGCCGGATAGCGGCCTCCATATCTTTCATCGACAATGCCTGCCGTTGCGTGCGCGCGGCTTCCAGCATTGCGGTGCGCAGACTGTTGGCGATGGTGGCTCCGGTCAGCTCAAATTTCTCCGCAAGCACATCGATGTCGATGTCCGCGCCTTTCCAGCCGCTGTCACCAAACGCGTTGCTCCATAGCAGGTGCCGCTCAGCGGCGCCCGGTTCCGGGAAAAAGATGGTTGATTGGAATCTGCGGGAAAATGCCGGGTCAATGTTGCTCTTCAGGTTGCTGGCAAGGATCACCAACCCGGTAAATGTTTCAATGCGTTGGAGGATAAAGGCAACCTCCTGATTGGCATGGCGGTCATTGGAGGATGAGACCGCGGTGCGCTTTCCGAACAGCGCGTCTGCCTCGTCAAAAAACAAGATCCAGCCTTTGTTTTCGGCCTCGGAAAAGACCCGCGCCAGATTTTTCTCGGTCTCGCCGATCCATTTCGAGACGATCAGTGACAAATCAACGCGGTAAACATCGCGACCGGTTTTTTGACCCAGAAGAGAAGCCGACAGTGTTTTCCCTGTACCGGGTGGGCCGTAGAACAGGCTGCGATAGCCCGGGGCGATCAGACGCCCAGGCCCAGAGGTGGCTGTAATGTTGCTCTCAAATTTGACCCAGGCCAAAATTTCGTCCAACGCATGTCTGGTTTGAGCGGGCAAGATCAGATCGTCCCAGGTCAGTTGCGTCTCTATCCGTTGAGCAGGAAAGCCGAGCACCGACGCCGCTTGATCTGCAAACGTGGAGCCCAATGGATCTAGCAGAGCGGTGCCTGGCGATAATGGGCTGTCATTGAACCCGCCTCCCTCTGGATTGCCCAGCACAAGGTACCGGCCGCGCATTAGGGCACTGTCCTCCGCAAATGTTGTGGAAAGCCGGAGCCGTCGGTCCAGCTGACTTCCTGCCAACAAAAATATCGCGGTTTCAACCGTTGGCCTGAACCCTGACTGGCTGGTCTGGGTGCCGCCAAATTCGGTGAATCGACGGTTCAGCGCTTCGTTGCGGATCATGAATTGGTCGAGCGCTTCGGGCTTCAGCAGCGGGGCGAGCGCGAGGATGAAAACCAGCCTTTCATCGTCGCTAAAACCACCTTCTTTCAGGAAACTGGCGTATTCTGACGGATCATTGGCCAGGTCAGGTGGTGCGCTATCGGGCAGTTTGGATTGATCAAACGCGGCGTCAAAGTGAAGCGTAATGGTCCGTTCAATATGGGCGCTGAGCCAGTCAAGCTCTCGGCCGAGCGTGTCTGCATTTGTTGTCATTGGTCGCGCCACTTCACATGTAAAGGGTGCGCCATCCAACTAAGTGAAATCGTCGAAATTGCCCAGGTCAGGCGGTCCAGCAGCATGTCAAACGGGCCGCTTTCGACATGCAAAACCGTCTCCTCGAGCTGAAGTTTTAGTACCCCGCTTCGGGTCAGGAAGGTTTCCCTCAGCCCGTCGGAAGATGTGTTTTCCAAGCCCGGCCAATTCTGGGTCACGGCATGAAGCAAGTCGGCCGACAAGCTTCGTTCTTCCTGAGTAAGCGTTTGCCCCACCTCGGCCACGTCATGCAGTGGGATGCCGCACAACAGCTTTGGGAGACCGACGGCGTGTTCTGCAGGGGTCTCCTCGCCGGTTGCAAGGAAATGTACGAGCTGAGCTGATTTGTGTTGCGCGGCGCGGGACCGAAATTCTCCATCCACAAACAAATCCAACGCGCGCAGAAGCTGCGGAAGAAACGGCCACAGCAAAACGCAACCTGCGTTGTCGACATAGATGGTTTCCGGCATGTCCATGGCAGATTTGCTTTCAAGCCCTTTCCTTTGGGTCGCGCCGCCCGGGCCGCGCAGAAAGGCGGACGCCGTTTTGGCCTGTGCAACCAGCAATTCGGCGACGTCCGCCGGTGTTTCTTTGTTGGTGTTGAGCATGGCCGTTGCCAGATCATCAGGCAATAGGCCCGTTTGCTCGGCCAATGTGCCGAACACCTCGCGGACCAAGACGCGGCATCGGTCAGGTCCAGACTGTGTTTCGAACGTTGCCGTCAGGGCTGCCGCGGCTGCAATCCGGAATGCGGCGTTATCAGTCTCAAGTATCACCCCTTTTGCCATATCCTGCAGCACATTTACGGCCTCAAAGAATGTTCGGTCCGCCCCAACGGCGTTCAAGAGCTCAATCCGAGTTGATGGTTCAAGGAGGTCGACCAAGCGGTTGCGGCAAAAGGGGAATGCGTCAATCAGATCACGAAGCGTCGCGGCGTCCGACGTTATGATGTCCGACACTTGGTTGCGCAGTTCCAAGATCGTTTGCCCGCCCATCAACCCGTAGCGCAAAAAGGTGTGCAATTGGGTTGCGGATGCTGGCCACTCCTGCGCCTTTGTTGCGGCTGGTGGACGTTGCGACCCCGCTGGGTCGCGACGGTTTGACATGATCGCGTCTACGGCGGTCTTGATCATGGTCCGCTGATCAGGCCGCAACCTCTTGGACGCGTCGATAAGATCGGCTGGATGTAGATCCGCTGAACCCAGCAGTCTTGAGAAAGTGTCCTGCAGGATCGCCTCGCCATTGGATGGTTGTTGTTGGAGCCCCACCATCAACAGTCGCCGCACTAGGGCAGCCTGCCCGTGGAAATGGGAGGTGTCGGCCAGGTCCACCAGTAAGTTGGCATGTGCTTCGGTGCTGGAGAACAAGACGCGAAGCAACGACATTAACGACCACGGGGGCAGGGCTTCGATTAGCCTGGTCACGTTGATAGCGCGCATTTCAGCCGATTTGACCGAGCGGGCCAATGTGCCAAGCTGCTGTTGGTCAAGCCCTGCGAATATCTCGGCAAGTCGGCTGAGCGCCTCTGCGGACGGCGTGCCAATTTCCGTCAGTGCGTGCAGTGCCGATAAAAACTCCGGCACGGAGGCAATCTTCGCCGGTTCCTTGCTTTTGCTGGGTGGGTTGTCGCCGCCGAAAGACGGCGCTGCGGCAGGGATTGGTGCGTCAATTGTGGACGCCGCCAGATAGGCCTCGATACGCCGAATATCTATCGCTGCCCTATCGGAAATGAGGTGCAGAATGGCCAGCCGGGAACGGGATCGAAATTCGACAACATTCCATCCAAGGCGGTGCCGCAGCGCGTCAAGCGCAGTTTTGATCTGGTCGGCGTCATGAATGCCAGTAAGGGCCGCGAACTCGGGCCAAGTGGTAATCCCGACAAGGCGTTTGGCCGCCGTAGCGCTTTCAAGCGCGCGCTGCAGCAAGGTCTGCCGCTGTTGAACCGGCATCGCCAACATGTGCTGCGCGACGTTGGCCGGCTCAACAATCCCGCCGGCAATGGGTTGCCCGACGCCAGTCGCCAACATGTTGAACGCGGCGTCCGGCGGATCATTCTCGACCTGGTCAGTTGTGTTATTAATGGCACTTGGGACGTCGCCTTCCAGATTGCTCAGGGCCGCGATGATCCGCTCCTCGGTGCGCGGTTCCAATTCGCGCATTGGCAGGTCGCCCAGGTCTACTTCCAGCCTCCCTAGGCGGAACGATTTATCGCCAAAACCGGTGTCGATTGCGGCCTCCAGACGGGTTGCACCAAAGTGTGACAGGCGTGATAGAAGCTGCTCTCCGGCCCGCATTGAGGGGACGTCGAATTCGAACATCACTCGGGACACCTGATGCGTCATTTTGGGCTGTCTGCGGGAAATTGATCCAGCTCAGCCAAAAAGGCAGCGCAAGCATTGCGGTTAATCAGTTGTATCAGCGCGCCCGGATCCGCCATGCCGCCGTTCAGCCAGGTCTTATGGGCTTGCGCCAATGTCGCGTAGGCCTTTTTGGGCAGCCAAAAAATCGAAGAAGTCAGGTGGGCGGGTAAGCAATCAGACAGCGTTCTTTCCGTCAGACTGCGAATGTCGGCATGGCCCGCCTTCGCAGGCGTTTCGAAGAACGCGCTTAGCTGACCATCAAAAAATGGGGTGGGGAAGAGTTGGCGTTCGATGGTCAACCGGTCCGTGGTCAGCAGTTTCTTGGCCCAGTTGATCTCGGCAAAGGAGCCGAACCTTTCGACAAAGAAAAACTGCGGGTGATTTGGAGCCGAACAGCTCAACGCCACGGTATAGTCCGGCATCGGCGATGCGGCGAAGTCGGCGCCGTTTCTCAGGGCCTCGGCAATGGCGACGCGGGTCTGCGGCCATTGATGGGTCTGGATCGGGTCGCGCAGGACAGCCAGCAGCGACACTTTGCCGGCGCGCACGCGGAAGGCCTGAACCTCGTCCAATTGGTAGGAACCGGACGCTAATGTGGCATGTTCGATGATCAGGCAACGCTCCGTGTAGCCTGACTTCAGCCGCACCCGTGTTTGAAGAGCGGTTTCCTTGTAGTCGGTCAGGTCCGGGCCCAACCCGCGATCGCGGCCAAGCGTCACGCAATGGGACAGGAAGGCACGTTTCAGCCGGATGCGGGTGTCGTCGGCATGTTCCTTCGTGATACCGGCCGCGCGCAGCCGCAGCCAAAGTGCGTCATTGTCAAAAACTTCTCCGAAGCGGGCAAGCATATGATCCAGCGCGCGGTCGTTTCGGTCGCGGTAGGGATCGTTATGGGAATTCAGGTTTGACAGGTCGCGAACGTAGTGGGCGTGCCAGTCGCTATCTTTGCCTGACCCGAGTATCTGGTCCACATGTGGAGGGTTGTCAGGGTTGGGCTTTGCGGAGGCAATGGGTTGCGCGAAGTAACTCGCATCGGACGCCTTGAAGGAAAAGAGCTCTGCAATGTGATCTAGTTGCCCAAGCTGGTCGGCCAGAAGCTGTTCGAACAAGAACAGGTAGCCTTTGAGCTGCCGGATTGCGGCCTGATGGGCGATACTGGCAGGCTTGGGTGATTTTTGTAACCCGAATTCTCCCAAACCGTAAATCTGCGGAAACAGATGCTGGATGGATCGGTAGCGGTCCAGGTGGCGATTGGCGTTACCTTGGGGGATGGTTGCGTAGGGCAGAGTTTTGACGGAATTGCGCTCGTAAAGGGAGGCCCAGCGCTGCTCGCTGTCGAAGTTCTGCAATGCCCGCACGACTTTCTCGGCATCAAACGGGACAGGCACCCCGTTGCGATGAAATTGCAGCCGTGACAGGTCTGCGACGGCGCGCGAAGGCATTGGCAGGGTTAATTCTGACGCGCTGACTTTCGTGCGCACGCCGCTGTCAAAAGATAGGCCAGCAACGCTTTGTACCCCGGCGACCTGTTGAATTGCCGATAGCAACGACTCTTCGGGAATGCTGGCACGCAGCGCCCGGAAGTTACGGGTATCGATATGGCCAATGACGGACGGCGGACCGTCAAATACGCTGGCGGGATCGTTCCCCGCTTTCATCATCGTTTCGAAAGAGGAGATTTTCGGCAACGGATCGCAGAGCTCTTCGACCGCGAATATGATGTTCGCCGCCAGCGTTTCGGCAGAGACATGGGGCAAGATATTGACCTGTGCAATCAGCGGGGCATAGGTGTATCCGATCGGGCGGATGGTCTCGTAGGCGACGCCCAAGGGCCGGTTGCTTTGAAGGATTTTGGTGGCGTCGATCAAGGCGGCGCGGGCCTGGCTGTTTATCTCCGCCTCTGTCAGGGCGCCGGTCTTGGACCGCGGATGAATGTCGATCAGCACATCGAAATGATTTGGCTTTCCGTCCAGTGGCAGCAGCCAAAGGTTGCGCACATTTTGAACCTTACCCACGACCAAGGCCCTGACATCAGCTTTGGTGACCGGCGCCGAGACCAAAATCTTGTCGCCGGTAAAGAGCGGTTGCTCTCTGGTGGGTACCCCGGCGGATGCGGAAGACGATGACAGCAGGTCCGCCATCGGGTGGGAGGTGCGATAGCCGATGTCGGTCAGCGCGTAACAAAGCGCCTCCAGAATTGTCAGCCCGGGGTCGTGGTCGTTGAAATCAGTCCAAATGTCGCCGGAATAGCGCTGAGCAGTCTCGATGCCTTTGGTGCGCAGCTGCGAAAAGTCCAGCGCTGCGGGCAAGGCCTTCGCACGTGATAATCGGGACGCGGCGGGCGGCACGCGCTCAGTCCCAAAGCCGGGTTATGGCGTAAGACACCTTTGCCGCTTTGATGTCGCGAAACCCCTTGGCGCTGCGGATCTGCAATGCATAGCTTTTCTTTTTGCCGCTTTTTGTCTTGCGCCACCTAATGTGGCAGGTGCGACGGTTCAGCAGCGTGGCATGAGTCACGCCCCGCGCAATCAGGTAGCCCAGCAGGATAAGCGCTATCTCCGCCTTGTGATCCACCAGGTTCAAAGCGAGCGATTTTTCAGGTTTTGACAGCGCCTTTTCTATGAGTATTGTGATCGCGTTGATGGCGCTTTCAAGACCTTTGAGAAGCGCGTTGACGACCTCCATCAGCTTGTCCCACGCACTGACAAATGGCGCGTCCCAACCCAGCGCATAGATGATCGCCGCAACGGTCGCCAAAAGTGCGGCGATTGCGGCTTTGGACTTCAAACTCTCCATGGCTGCGCGGGGGTTGGGGCATTGGGTGACCTGCAAGGACGGCTGGCCATTCCCGCCGGAGGAAGCGGCAACGGCCTGAAGCATCGTGGGCCCAATGACGGGCCAGCCCGTGACGGCCCGAAACAGCTTCATGTACCATTTGTCGGGTTTGGTGGCTGGGGCGTTCGCCATGGCCGTCACCTCAAAGCTGCAAGGTCTGCCGGGGTGATCAATGATGGTGTGCCAGGCGCCGTCCCCCAGAACGGCGTCCATGTTTTCCACGCTCAAGGTTGGCGTCGGATCCGCAAAGGCGTCGGCGTTTGCGGCGGCCCCGATGCGGGCGGAAAGCCCTGCATAGCCCCAAACATTCACGTCAGCCGCGGTCTTTGCGAATTCAGCCTGCCCCGGCCCAACCGTCAGCGTGTCCGCGGTTGTGACGGTCAGGTCCCAGTCGGTTGGTGCTGTGCCAATGGTGATTTTTGGCCGCGCCTTCCACGCCTCAAATGCGGCGACATGATCCTTGAAGGCATCGGTGGACACCGTGGAGTCGATCAGGTCGGCAAAATTGTCGCCGGTCGGTAGCATCCCGTCCGAGAAAGCGTGTTTGAGATCTTCTTTGGTGACTGTCATGAGCGCAATCCTTTTGCCGCTTCGGCAACGGGGAGCGGCGGCAACATCGCCATCAGTGGCGCGACCGACGGGGGAGGTGACGCAAATGCGGGTTGGACCCATGGTCGCGCATCGCGCGGAGTGGTGACAATCATCGTGTGGCCGACGCTGAGATCACCGATGCCAACCGGTTGTGGGCGCGCCGGGATGAGGTTGGAATCCACGCTCCAAAGGTCGTGTTGTTGATCGCTGGCCGCATACAAGTCGCGGTTCACCGCGAGATCCCCGATAGATCGCGTGGGGGGCAGGATATGCAGGTCCTGTTGGGTCGCGGGCACCAGAACCGAATAGGGCGAAGAGGGCCGCAACACCACTGACGTGTTGGCCTCATGCGCCTCCAGCCGAGCCGTGTCCTTTAGGCCATGATGCGTCGTATTCCGGCCCGACCCGCCCCGCAAAAAGAACTGCGTCAGCGACATGCCGGTGACTACGTCGACATTGGCGACCGACTTAAGGGTGGCGGCCAATCCTGCCAGATCAAGCTGACCCGCGCCGATTGCCATCGGGTGCGAAGGGTCGGCCCGCCAAGGCGTGATGTGGTGGATGAATGCGGTTTCCAGGGCGTGAATGAAACTGTTGACCTCAACCGGACTGTGCGGCGCGACCCAGGCGCGCAGCTGGATTGGCTCGTAGCGCGGGTTAATGACGTTGATCTGCGCGCCCCAGTTCGCGCTGAGCCCTTCAAGATAGGTGGCAATGGCGACCCTGCGGCTGCGGCTGACAATTGGACGGGTGCCTATGCCGGTGCGGCCTTCGGTGGGGGTCACTACGAGGGTCAGCGCACCGTCCGCCGCCTTGGTGCATTTGGCCTCAAAAATATCGGGGAACGCGTCCAGCGTCAGTTCCTCATAGTCACGGGCATAGATTGCCCGGCCCTTGTGGCGCAGCCTTTCGCTGACACGAATGCGGAAGTCACGTGTCCCCTCAGCCGCGGCGCCGCCAAATGTAGGCAAAGGCTGAATGACTTTGGTCAGGGCTGGTGTCGGCAATGCCGGTTTGGTGATCTTGCCTGCGGCGAGCGGGGGAAGCGCCCCAGCTGCCTCCGCGTTGGAAAGAACCCGCGTAACCGAGGTCGCTTGTGGCGTGACCGATACGATCTGCCCCAATGGGCGGATGCCGGCCTTTGCCGTTACCGCCAGCCAGGTGATCCCGTCGCTGTCTGGTGCTGCGTCAAACGGGATCGCCAAGGCAATCACCCCGGTTCTGGTGAGGTTCTCAGTCTCATCGAGGGACACGTTCTGGCGCGGCAGCGCAGCCCAACCCCGCGCACCCAAATAGGCCCATTCCAGCGGCGCATCCGCATCCGCTGTCGACGCGGCGGCCTGCCCAACGGCGCTGTCGACCATCTCAAAAAGGGCCGTGATCGTCTCGCCGGCCTCCAGTTGGGTGAAGCCGAAATAGAGGGCGGAACGGCCAAAAAAGTCCAACGGCGCAAGGGTGGGACGCGCCGAGATTTGCGGGGCGGCGAAAGGCTTGAATGCGTAGGTCACCAGGTCGCCTGCCTGCGTGCTGGCGCGGGCTTTAAATCCCAATTGCAGGTTTGCCATCTTGGGTTGCAGCGGCGGGTTTGGCATCGGTTTTAAGGGCGGCGGCTTGCCCGTAATTTTGCCGACGATGGACGTCTTTGCGTGCGCGTTCTCCAGAACCGTAGCGGCGACGACGTCGGGGAAGATTTGAGCACCAAAGCCATATCCCGGGGCGGCGAATGTCATTTGCAGTTGCGGTACGGCGGCCAGATCAAGCTCGCTGAGGTCAAACGACCATTTCTGGCACGGCGCCAGCGTGTCTGCGTCGGTGGTAGACGTGAACAATGGCACCCCGTGATCGAGGTCGTTCTTGGGCGCGCCTGAGGGCAAGACCGCGCTCCAGCCATCGGGTCCTGCCACCTGAAAACTGGCGCGGAAGCTGCTGTTTTGGGTCTCCAGTTCATAGCTGCTGTAATAGGCAGCAAGTGTTTCTGGCGCTTGCGGCAGTCCCAACCAGTCAAATGACAGGTTGAGATCGCTCACCGCTTTGCCCGCAAGATCGGGATGAGAAAAGACGATGTCGTCGCCCACTTTCGGGTTCGCGCCGAACGGTGAGATTGGCTTGGTCGAGATGGGTTTGCCCGCTCCCGCGCCAATTTTGAGCTTTCGCAACCCCTGCGCAGACACCTCCAGCTCGGTCCCGACTATTTGCAGGGCGCCAAACGGCTGGTAGCCAAAAGCGCGGGCGGCGGGGTTCAGCATCAAAGTCAAACTGGGCAGCGAGACCTGCGACTTTGGGTCGGGCTCAATTGCCGGGAAATCCTGTGGCAGGGTGATATCGAAATTCAGGCGATTGCTCGCGGCAGCGCTCGTATCGACAACGAAACTTGTGATTTTCTGAGGCCCTTTCTTGCCACTGCAGGTCAACAAGAAGCAGTCCGTCAGCATCGTCGCAAATTCCGCATCGTCAATCGTGCCCTCATGCCCGCGGGCCAGCAACCTGCGGTACTGGGTAATGGCCTTCGAGAGATGGGTTTGCGCAGTTGCCCGCAGTGTTAGGCTCAGCCGGATGCGGCGATGCCCTTCGCTCAGCCCCAGTTCCCCACTCGTGAAAATGACGCCCGCGGCCGCGGCCATCGTCGCGGCGCGCGCAGCATTCCTGTCTAGGGAGGTCGGGCCAAATACAGGGGCGCCAAGCGCAGGTTCGGCCAATGGCGCGCCCAAACCATCGCGCGAAAGCGGGGCGGGGTATGCATGAATGCCGCCGATCTCGTGATGGGACCCCGTAACCATCTGGACGGCCTGCATCCGATCCAGCTTTGCCCGGGTAAGAACAAAGTCTCCATCGGTCGCGAATGTGGGCGTTGTGCCGTCAGATTGGGTCGCCGCAAGGAAGTGCGACCCGGCAGGAAGGTCGAGCCGTTCATCCTTCGGCGACAGTTGAAACGACAGCCAGGTACGGTCAGGCTGAGCGGGCTTGGCCCGAAGCATCAGCATCCGTTCATAATAGAAAACCAGGTGGCGCTCGGTCAGCTCGTTAAGCTGTGTTTTTGAGTCCTGCAGCAAGGACAGAAAGCTCAGGAACAGGCCAGCATGGGCGGGATGGTTGCTTTGCTCGTTTAGCGAACTGGACAAGGACCGGGAGGCGACTTTGGCGAGTTGCTCGTTCAGCCTTATGACCACCTTCAGAATGTCTTCGGTCGGGGATGTGGAGGCTTTGGCGTTGGTCAGCCTCTGCATTGGCTGAGCCTGCGGGCCGCCATCAATGTCAGGCAGAACCCCGGCCAACTCGGCTGAGACGGCCGTTTTCATGGTGCCAAAAATACCGTCTTCCAGCTGGTCCGGCGCATCAATCTCGGCGACCTGTTCGGCGCGGGCGTAATTCAACATCAGCGCCTCTATTTCGCTTTCAAGGCAGCTCTCCAAGTCCGCGACCGGCACCGTCGGGTCGATCTTTGGGGCTTGGTAGCCGGCCATCTGGGCCAGCAGGAAGGTGATGTCGCCGCCAAAAAAGGCGTCCCAGCCTTTGCCATCGGTAGAAGCGACGGCTTTGTTTTCGCTGGTGAAATAGGTGAGGAGCCGGGCCACGCCGACCGCGTAGCGCACCATATCCGCAAGGCCGCGCTCATCCATGACGAAGTATTGTGTATCGAGCGCGGCATGCCAACGACCGTCGCGCCATAGGTGGCCGACATCGCCATATGTCATTGCCCGCTTAGGTTTCCCGGTCATGTCACCCCCCGGTTCATCGCGAGGTCAGGGCATCTCGACATGGGTGCCCTCCTCGAAATAGTAGGGGAAGACTTTGTTGCCGCGGGTGTTGGTCGCGATGACGGTGTATTCCAGCGTGATATCAATGCGACCATCCAGGACCGCGCCAGTGTCAAAGGCGACCTGTTCCAGTTCAATACGAGGTTCGTAAAACAGGACGGACTTCTCGATCTCGGAGCGCAAGAAAGTCAGGTTGTTTTCGTCGATGACGTCAAAGACATGGGTCTGCAGGCCCAACCCATAGGTCGGCCTCATGATCCGTTCGCCCGAAATGGTCATCATCAGGATTTCAAGGCTCTGTTCGATGTCGGCGTCGCCTTGCACCATCGTGACAAGCCCAATCGGCGGCCCGCCGGTGGGGGGCACGGACACCTCAAATTTTGGCGGAAAGCTCCACCCCTGACCCAGAAAACCGCTTGTGCTTTTATCCACGTCGCTATCCCCCGATCATCACGGTTGGGCAGCCCACAACGATGGACCCGCCATGGGCCGTTGCGTCACCCATCCGCGCAGCGGGGCGGCCGCCAATCATCACAGTCGCAGAGCCTTCGACCACGGCGTCAGGCGGGCCCACGCAGACAAGCATGTCACCAACAACTGACGCGGGCATGCCGCCTACCAGCACGTTCGGCACACCGGGTCCGGTGATTGGGCCACCCACATGGGGGATAGGCGCGGGGACCGCAGGTGTTTGCATTGGGCATTCATGCATATCCGTGAGGCGGGCGGCTGGCGGCATCAGTTGATCTCCACCATTGTGCCGGAAACGGATGTGGACCCCGATGAGGTGAGCGAGGCCGACGCCGACCCGGTCGCGCTAAACTCGGTCTCTGCCGTTAGGCTGACCGTACCGCCATCCACGCTGACGCTGGCGTCGCTTTTGATCGACACTCCGGCGTCGCCGTTAATGGATACGTTGCCATCGGCCGAAATGGTCATGTCCTTCGGCGTGGTCAGCGATACGCCTTCCTCGGACATCTTCAGGCTGTTTGAGTTGCTGTCGACCACGGTGACGGATTTGTCCTCGTCGCTCATCGTCACAACGTGGCCGCCGGGGGTCAGAATGGTTAGCACCTTCTTTTCGTCATCGAACCCGATTTTCAGGCCAGACCGGGTCACGATAGATTTCTCGGTGTTCTTCTCGTCTGGGGTGAACGGGGCGGGGCGGCCGGAACTGTGCAGCGCGCCCAGAATGATCGGGGCATTGGGGTCGGCGTTCAGGAAGCCCAGCACCACCTCGTCGTCGACCTCGGGCAGGAAGGTGATACCCATGGAGTTTCCGGCATAGGGGCTGGCAATGCGCACCCAAATGCCTTCATTGGGCGAGGATAGCGGCAGTTTGACCTTGATGCGCATTTCATTTTTTGGGTCCTCATAAACTTGCAAGACTTTGGCAATCTGCAAGCCGCTGACGCCCGATGTATACGCGGCCGCCGCCGCGGCGCTGGTGTCGCGGTGGGTGTCGGTAAACCAGCGGCGGTGCAGGCCAAACGTGGCTTCGGTGGTCCAGGTGCCGTCACCCATTTCATGCGTGATGCCGGACACGTAGCCCGACCCATTGAACCGTTTGCCGATGCCCTTCAGCTCCAGCAGCTTGCCCGGCAAGACCTTGGCGTTGCCCGGGAAGCTGACCCGCCCGCGTATTCGCGATAGACGCGATTTCAGCAGCTGCGCATCGGCCCAGTCCTTCAACGAGGCTTCCTCCAGCTCGCGGATGGTTTGAAGCTCAAAATCTGTGACACCCAGCACTTCGGCCAGCTTCTTGCCGGTCAGGTCCCCTTGGCTGTTCACGCTTGGCTCGCTGGCACTGCTTTCGGTGGCCTTTTGCGATTTGGGGTCCCAGCTGGCGGCTTTCACAGCGGGCAATTGGGTGACTGCGTCCAGTTCAAGGTTCATTTCTGTCAGGGAATTGCCAAAGGACACCTCATATTCAGCGGATGAGAAGCTGGGTTTTGCGATGGACACTTTGCCGTTGTCGACCAGCACCACACGGCCATTGGCTTCGGCGCGGGCAAGCAGGAAGTCCCAGTCGCTTGATTGCGATTGCAGGATATGTTCCTGCTCCCCGCTGATGGAGGCCACATCCGCTTCCAGTCCTGCGCTTTCAAGCACCTTGCTCATGGCCGAGGAGTCGGACATTTCCAGAAAATTCTGGCTCGTGCGGGCGACGGTCAGCTTGATCGCCTTGTCGCTGCAGCCGACGACCAAGCTGCTTTCGCCTGTGGGTCCCACTTGCAGCGTTTGACGCAGGACGATGCCCTGAAACACGGTTTCGTTCTTGGCGTGGTAGCCCAGCTTGATCTCGATCTTCTTGCCTGGCGTCAGCGTGTCGGATTCGCTGACCTTGAACGTCTCGGTAGACGGGTCACCGTCGGCCACTATGACGCGGGCCGTGGGGATGCGGTTGACCTCTCGTGTCACTTCGATGTTGGACACCAGAACCGTGTCGGGCAGGCGGCTGCCGTCGATCAGTATTTCGGCGGTGACCAGCTCGGCATTGGGGGCGCGGACGGATTTGGCCATCAGCTGTCCACCGGCGGAAAGTTCAGTTCTTGCCCGACGCTCAGATGCATAAGATCGTTGAGGTCATTCTCGCGGGCGACCTGCGGGTACAGCGTGTCGTCGTCGTAAACTTGGTAGCACATCAGCGGCAGCGTCCGGTCAGAGCTGGTCACGCGCGCATGGGTCAGGTCGGCGGATTGTTTGCCGGACCGCCGCGCCAGATCGGCCGGGGTCTGGTGCTGGCGGAAGTTCAACGCCAGCTTGGCCCGCAGTGGCAGGCCTGCGGGGCTGAACAGCAGGTAGGACACGTCCATCGACTTCAGCATGCAGTCGAAGGCCAACTTGCCCCAGATCAGCTTCAAATAGTTGGGGCTGTGGACCTTGCCGACGAACGCGTAGGCGGTTTTGCGGAATTTGGCGATTTCGTCCTCGATGGAGGTCACGCCGGGCACCACGCCCGTGGCGTCGATGATCAGGTCGAATTTGACGTATTCGGGCTTGTGGGTTTTGAACTTTGCCAAGGCTCCTGCCGCGTCGATGCCCCGGTCAATGGTGTATTCGGTGGTGTGACCATGCTCGTAGTTCTCAGGGTTGATCTGAACTTGGTACTGGCCCGTCTTGGACCGCAGCTCGTCATCCGAGAATGAAATGATCTTGAATTTGCTCAGCATGTCAGATGGGCCCCATCATCGATCGGTGAGGCGGCGAAGGGCGGCGTCGATGCGTCTGTCCACAGCCGCCAGGAGGTCTGCCTTGCGTTCCTCATCGTCCAGACTGTGGTCGTCGCGGGTCGGGGTAGGGTCCTCGGTGACGCGGGCGCGCAGCACCAATTCGCGGATTTCTACAGGCATGTGTTACCTCCTCATCGGTGCGTTAAGGCTTCAGGAGCCCGGTTTTGGGTTTGGTGCGCATCAGTTTTCGCGTAACGGCTGCATAGGCCAATTCCATCGTCTCGATTGCCAGGTCGTTTCCGTTGGCCTTGAATTCTGCGACCTGCCATTTCACCGGCCATGCGCGGTCAAGTGACCACGCCAACATCGGCTTTTGGGTCTGATCCAGCAGCGACACGACCACGGTCTGCGGCTTGATCGGTTTAGCCAACCCACCTTCCAGGGTTTCCTTGCACCATTTGAAGAGCGGCGAGGTGGCCACCATCTGGCCGCGCTTGAGCACGATATTGGTGTTTTTGACGCGGCCCGGCAGTTTGTGGACAAAGCGGTTTTCGCCGCCTTCGATCACCTCGTTCAGCTCTACCTCCGCATTCAGGCCGCTGACCTCGGAGAAGCCTGCGTCTATTCCTGTGGAGGTTCCGGCAATGGACACCGCGAAGGAAAACGCGACCGGCGGGTAGTAGTCTGCCATCCCTCAATGCTCACTTGTTGGTGACGGTCAGGCCTTCGTGCGCCATCTCAAGCGTTTCCACGGCGACCTCGTTGCCTTCGGATTTCAGATCGGTGCCAGTGATCTTGGTGGGCCACGCGTTTGCCAGCTTCCAGGTCATGGTCGGCTTGCCGCTTTCATCCAGCAGCTTGATGGTCACCGTTTCGCGTTTGATGGTGTTCATCTTGATCTTGGAATACCAGTCGAAGAACTTGTTGTCCTTGACGAAGATGCCCTTCTTCAGAACCACGTTGGTCACCTTGGCGATGCCCGGCATCTTGATGGTGCTGAAGTTTTTCGAGTTGCCCGCGCGGTACTCGATTACTTGGGTTTCGGTGTCCAATCCGCTGACTTCTTGGAAGGGCAGGTCGGTGCCCACCCCGGAAATGTCCACACTGAAGTAGAACTTTGGCAGTGGCCAAACCGCATTTTCTTTTTCACCCGCCATGGGTCAATCTCCTTGTTTGGTCCTGCATCACGAGGTCTGCATCTTTTGCTGGAAGGTCAGAATGATGAATTCGGCCGGATGGGTGACCGCGACCTTCACCGTGACGCGCATATAGCCGTCCAGAATGTCGTTGCCGGTCATGGTAGACCCCAATCCCACGCTGACCTGAAACGCCTCTGGCGGGGTGGCACCTGCAAGCGCGCCCGCTTTCCATTGGTTGGTCAGGAAGTTTTCGATCATCGCCTCCACGGTGGTCCACGTAGAGGCATCGTTGGCGGCGAAGACATAAGGCTCGCACGCGGCTTTCACCGATTGCTCCAGCATGATCAAAGTCCGCCGCACCGAGATGTAGCGCCAGTCCTGGCTGTTGCCGTCCAATGTGCGCGCGCCCCACACCAGAACGCCGCGCCCCAGGAAAGTACGGATGGCGTTCACCGCCAGCCCGTCCAACGGGACGTTGAGATCTTGTTGTTGCTCTGAGTCAATCGAAACCGCGGGGGAAACCACGTCCACCATCGACACGTTTGCCGGAGCCTTCCACACGCCCACGCTGTTGTCGGTCGCCGTGTAGATTCCCGCCATGGCGGCGCTGGGCGGCATCAGATTTACGGCCTCAAGCGTCTGCGTCATCGTGTGCTTGTACACTTGGCTCGCGCTCATCATCGCTTGGTGGGTCTTGGTCACAACAGAGGCGTCGGTGCCTTTCTCGACGATGGTGATCATCTTGGTCATCGCGTCGGGGATCGCGGATTTCGGTTGGCCCGTCGCCTGATCTGCCGCGGCCTGCGCTTCGGCCGTCATCTCGGTGGCCAGGGATTTGCGGGCCTTGCTGTCGAGCGTGGTGTAGTCGACGGCTGAGGGCTCAAGGATGGACGTGTTGACCCATGGGTAATACGCCATGCCGTAATTCAGGTCATTCGTACCAATGGTGTTGCGGAAGTCGGCAATTGGGTCGTCGCCACCCGGCACGGCGGCTTTGTTGCCGTTGAAAATGTCGATGATGGCAACCCGGCTTTTCAGCTTTCCGCACTGGGCAAGCGCGGCTTGTGGCACCTTGATGTAGTCGTCTTTGGACCCAAGCAATACCGCGTCGGGGGCCAGGATCATCGTCGGTTCCTGCTCGGTTTCCAGCGTCGCAATGCCGGTCTTGAAATCGTCGGCGGACATGGTTGCCGAATAGTCCCCGATGGAGACGATGTAGCAGGGTCCGCCGCCATTATCGTAGAAAAACTGCATCGACATGTGCATCAGGAAGCGGTTGTCGGCGACTAGCTTGTTGGGGTCTGTCTTGTCCTGGGTGACGCTCAAGGGTGGGGGGCCACCAAACAAGATTTCATATTCCGCCATCGACGTGACGCGGATGGGTTTGCCTGAAAGGTCAATCTTCCCGTTCTTGGCAATCTTGGTGTAGCCGACAAAGGCCGGAACGGCGGTTTCGACCTCAACGACTGAGTTCGGGAATGCGTTCTTTTCCTCGACGTAGACGCCTGGGGTTTTGATCTGGTTCATTTAGGTCTCCCGAAGTGGGCCGGCGGCGGGCCGGCTTAGCTGTCGTCTGATGTGTTGGCGGCGCAGGCGGCCTTGGCTTCGATGTCTGCAAGGGTTTTTTGGTAAACGGCATAGGCATTGGCCAGGGCCAGTTTGGCCTGCTCCTGTTCAAGCGCCAATTCGGCCTGGGCGTTCTGCTTTGTCGTGGAATGGGTTGCTTCTGCGGCGGCTTCATTGGCCGTTGCGGTCACTTCTGCCGCGTCCGCTGTGGCCACGGCGGCGACGGCGTTGGTATGCGCAGTGGTCGCGGCGGTGGTGGTTGCGGCCTTGATCGTCAGGTCGCTTTGGGCCCGGGTCAGGGCGTTGTTGGCCTCCGTCACATTGGTCTGTGCTTTTTGCACGGCTGATTTGGCGGTATCGGATTCCTTGGTGGCCTCTTTCAGCGCGGTGACGCTGTTGCCAAGGTCGGTATTCGCGGTCGCGACGGCTTGGGCGGCTTCCTTGGTGGCGGGCTGCAGCGCCTTCAGCGTGGCGTCTGATGCGGCGATGGTTTCGTTGTATTTGTTTTGCGCGGAGACGTCGGCCTGATCTTTGGTGCTTTGGGCCTGAACCCAAATCAGCAAGGCGGCGGCGCGGTCAGCGGCGGCCTGTTCCTCCGCCGCTTTTTTGGCGGCTGCGGCTGCGGCTTTCTTGGCGTCCTTGACAGGGTCCTTCTTGGTTTTGTCGGTGGTGGGTTGTTTGCCCGATGATGCTGGGGGCTGAGCCATGCGAAAGCCTTTCTCAATTCAAAACTTTGGCCGCCGTTGCAGGCAGGCGATAAAAAAATTTCCCGCGAAACGCCGGGACAAATGAGGGGCGCGCGAACGCCCCTGGGCCTGTCCGCAGGCCGCGAAAGGTAATAAAAAACAATCGACTACTGGAAGCAGACGCTGGCACAAACGAACTCAAATTGCGAGATAGAAAGACTTGATCCAGTCGCGCGGTGCCGTTGAATTTGGAGGAGAACGCTGATTTGTCCCCAGCGGTTTACCTTACGTAAGCTATTGGTGGATAGGCCCAAAATTTTTTCTATCCACAGGTACCAAAGCACCCCAGATGGGCGGTTAATTTTTGTCCCCAATGCGGTGTCATTTACGTTGTTTTGGCCAAATTTTGGGGGCGCTATCTGCCTGTTGTCCCCCGTTCCTTGCGTCTGCCGCCTTCTGTGATTCGCTCGCCTTCCGACCGGTGTTGGACATGGCTATGGCGAAGCATCCGCGGCGCGCTCTCTTGCGCAACGGGGCGCGAGCTTGGATAACGAGCTGCGCAACAAAGGACAAATCATGGTGCGGCGGATTGATCTCAATTCTGACTTGGGCGAGGGGTTCGGGCCCTGGCAAATGGGCGAGGACGAAACGATGTTGGGGCTGGTGACATCGGCCAATGTCGCGTGCGGCGGACATGCCAGCGACCCCGAAACCATGTTCCAGACTCTGCAGTTGGCGTCGCAAAACGGCGTCGTCGTGGGGGCTCATCCGGGTTACGCCGACCGTGAAGGGTTTGGCCGTCGGGTCATCCCGATGCGCCCTGATGAAATAGGCCGGATGTGCGCCGCCCAAATCGGGGCGCTTCAGGGCATCGCCGCGCAAGTCGGGGTGAAAGTGGCCTATGTCAAACCCCACGGGGCGCTGGGCAATCTGGCCGCACGGGACCGCGATGTGGCCGACGCGATTGTGGCCGCCACGCGCCAAATCAGTCTTGAGCTGGCGGTGCTGGCGATCTCGGGGGCGCAACTGGAACAGGCGGCTCGCGCTGCAGGCCAACCCGTCTATTCAGAGATTTTCGCGGATCGGGGCTATCTCAGCAACGGCCAGTTGGTCCCGCGGGGGCAGGACGGGGCGATGATCCACGACGCGGATGAAGCCGCCGACCGCCTCATCGGGTATCTGCAATCCGGGCTGATGCCGGTGATCGACGGTGCGCCTATTGCGTTGGAGGCGCATTCTATTTGTGTGCATGGTGACAGCGAGGGTGCTGTCTCGATGACCCGCACAATCCGTGAAAAGATCACGGCCGCCGGGGTCGAACTCGCACCTTTTCTGCCGGATGCGAGGGCTCCTCTGTAACCCAGACAACCCATGACGCGGATGAAGACGCCTCTACAACTGAATATGGGCCTTCTTTGACGAACATATGGATCGCCTCTTCAACTCGTGCAAAGCGGTGTCGCTGGACCTAGACCTGGACCTATACCTGGGCAATGACAAGCGGGGCATTCTGGACGCGCAGACCCAAACCGCAAAGGCCAGCGGCAAGGTCGCAGACGACACCGGCGCGTCACTCTGACGACCGGCGACCTAAAGTTCCACAAGCGCGCCGCGGCTTTGAATCACCTTGCCAGCCAGGCTGCAGGCGGCTTCAACATGAGGGGCAATGTCAGCGCTGGGGTCAAATCCAGCAAGAATGCCCGCATTGAAGCTGTCACCAGCCGCGGTTGTGTCGACAATCCGGGTCACCGGGGCGGGGGTGAATGTGCCTTGTGCGCCGCGGTGCAGATGCAAGATTGGCCCATCGCCGTTCTTGACAATAACGGTTGCGGCCCCGGCGCCCGCGTATCGGTCCAGCGTGGCGGCGGGATCGGCGTCGCCAAAGAATGTGGCCTCGTCATCATGCGAGGGTAGGGCGATGTCGCTGACCGCTGCGGCCTCCATGATCGCCCGGCACATCGTGTCATTGTCGGGCCAAAGGCGCGGGCGTAGGTTCGGGTCAAACGCGACCACGGTGCCCTGATCGCGGATGTCGCGCATCGTTTGCAGCAAGGTCTCGCGGCCAGCTTCATCCAGGATACCAAGCGTAATGCCGGAGAAATACACGATCCCGGCCCCCGCGCAGGCGGCGTGCAGTGCGGAGGCATCTGTCGCCAACTGCCGCGCGGCTGATTGTCCGCGCCAGTAAGAAAAGCTGCGTTCCCCGTCCTGCAGGCTGATCATGTACAAACCGACCGTTCTATCTTGGTCGCGCAGCACATGGTCAATGCCGATGTTCTTTTCCGCCAGAAATGCGACCATCGCATCCGAAATCGCGTCAGCCCCGACGCGGGTGACGTAGTCGACCGCCCGCTCGGGCTGCATTTGTTTCAGGTACCAAGCCGTGTTCAGCGTGTCTCCGGCAAAGGCTTGTTGAAACAGCCCGGCCTGGGGTGCGGGGGCCAGCTCAACCATGGCCTCCCCGATAGAAACGATCCGTGTGTTCATGTGACCTCCAACGCCGCCAGCTCATAAACCACATGGCTGTGGATGACCATGATTGACCAAGCTGACATACAAGCTCGTCGACGAAAAAGTAACCTCTGTTTTGCGTCCGAAATCTGCTGTCCAAAACCATCTGAACCAAACAGCACAGCCACGCCTTCGGCGTGCCGCCTGAGCCAAGCGCGCAAGGTACGATCTCATCCTGATGGGACGTTGCCCATGAAGCCCAGCGCACCTGGATGACTGCCAAGGGGAACAGGCATTGGCGCGTCACGGCTCAATACGAAACCCGTTACTTTCCGATGAAATGCAGCCGCAGCCGGCGCGCCCGACCAACTTCGCGATGTTCGAACACAAAGAGGCTCTGCACTTTTCCAAGTGCCAGCTGGCCATCTTCCACGGGCATCGAAATCTGCGTCTGGGTCAACAAGGCCCGCAGGTGCGACGGCGCATTGTCGTCCTGATCCGGGGCATGGCGGTAATGGCCAGGCCGCTTCGGCACCAGCTCTTCAAAAAAGGCGACAATATCGGCTGCGACGTCGTCATCCGCGTTCGCCTGCACCAACAAAGATGCCCCTGTATGGGTGCACCAAATTGTCAGCAACCCGGAACACAGCTCGCGGCTGGTCACCTCGTCCTGTACTGTCTTGCTGATGTCGTGCAGCGACTTGCCTGCTACATCGACTGTCAGGTCGAAAAACGCCTGTTTCATCTATTCGGGTTCTATTTTCATTGCGAAGAGCGCTCCTGCCGGTGAGGTCAACAAGTTAACTTGGCGTGGTCCTACACGTCCCACTCCAAACTTACTCACATTGCTTACACGCGGACAACCAAGGCGGGTGGGTCGATTTGGTGGAACATTCGACGTCGCCAAAAGCGTTCAATCCCTGCAACGTGGCAAAACATGAGCCGTTTTGATGCATCACTGGGCTGCGTTCAGACCAAGGCGCCCCTTTTTCGGACGACGGCCAGCCGACCCTATTCAGCGTGCGATCTCTTTGGCGGGAGCGGCTCGGCAGGGATGAGGGCGTTTGCAGGCGTCCGCGTAGCCCAGACCGCGCCGGCAATGACCATGGCAAATCCCAGTAAGGTAAGCGCGCCAAGAGGCTCGCCCAAAGCGATAACGCCAATCAATACTGCGGCGACCGGGATGAAGAATGCCAAAAGCGAGGTCTGTGTCGCTCCGACCCGTTTTATCAGGGTGAACATCAGAATGACCGGCATCGCAGTGCTGACAATTGCAACTGCGATGGTGGCCAATATCGTGACCGGACCAGGGGCGGTAATCGCTGGGCTGCCATGCAGCAAGGTGAGCGGGATCAATATAGCGGTTGCTGCCAGCATCTGCCCCGCTGCCAGTTGAAACGGGTGCAGCGCGGTCTGGGTGCGGGCATAGATGTTTCCGGTCGCGTAGCTCAACGCGGCCACGAGCGTGGCGGCTGCCCCCATGGCTTGCCCCCCAAATTGAAACAGGTGTTCGACCCCGATGGCCGTCACCACACCGGCAAACGCGACAGCAACCCCAACCATGCGTTTTGCTGGTAAGCGGGCTTCATCGACGAAAATCGGGGCCAGGATGATGGTGAATATCGGGATCGTGGCAAACAATATGCCGCCGAGGCTGCTGTTAATATGCGCCTGCCCCCAGGCAATGGCAAAATAGGGCAGGGCGGCGGACAAAACACCCAGAACCAAAAGCGGTCGCCACCCCGCCCCGAACGGAGGAAACCGCCGCCCGGTGGCAAACAGAAAACCCAGCAGGATGAGCGAGGCGATCGTCACCCGAGCCAGGGCGATGTACATCGGCGGCACCTCCGCAACCGCGACGTTGATCAATGGAAAGGAAGACCCAAACAGCATCGCGGTCAGAACGAGCAGAGCCCAGTTTTTCAGTGTCATTGGATTTGCTTTCGCTCTTGCCCGGTCACGGCGGGCATTGGCGGATGCGCGCGTTTGGTCATTTCGGAATAGGTGGTGAAACCGAACGGGTCGGTGAATTGCGCGATGCTGCGCAGCCGGTCCGCGGCGTGCTCCTTCGCAAGGGTCACGCCGGAGGTCGGGCCGAATGCGTGTTCGGCGGCGACAGACATTTGCAGCGCCAGGCTGTTGTCGCCAGCCGCAATCATCCGCTTCAGGCCGCGAATGGCCTGGGCCTCGCTCAGGTTGAAATACTCCGACAGCATCCGGGCGCGTTCAGCGGTGGTGATGACGTCCAATCCTTCGGGGGCCTGCCCGGTGCGGTCCTCGCGCCAAATGCCCGCCATCTCGGCGGCGACCCGCGAAATGACGTTATCGCGCGCGGCAACGTATCCCATGGTGACATCAGGGTGATCCAAAAGCGCCGGGGGGATCAGGTTCAGCCTGATGATGTCCTTGGCGGAATACCCGCGACGGACATAGAATTGGGTGGCGCTGACCAGCCATTCATGCAGCCCCTTGTAGGCGCGCAAGTTCTGCGGTCCATAGAGGAAGGTCAGCGGGTGGTGGCCGTGCAGGATATGTTTGGCCCCGAGATACAGAACCGCGTCCATTGCCTGCGGCGCCGTTGAGGCAAAGCCTTCGTTTACCCATGGCTCGCCATACCAAGGCATCACCACATCTCCGACGAACACGCAGCTCAGCTTGGGAATATGGATCAGCATGGCGTCTTCGGTTTCGCCGCCGGTGACCGGCAGCAGCGACATGTCGGTGCCGCCGACATTTACGACCATTGGGTCGCTGACCGGGTGTGTGGGGGCGTAGCTTTTGACCCAGGCATGGTCGAAATCAGCGCCACGGAAGAATTGGTAGCTGTGCTCGCGCATCACGCGATCCTGCACGCTGGCAAAGTTGGACCGCCCGTAAATGTCAATTTCGGGGTTGTGGCGTTGCAGGTAGCTGTGCCCGCCAATGTGGTCCCAGTGGGAATGGGTGATGAAGGCGGTCGAGATATTAGGCAGGCCAGGATATGTGGCAAGCAGGAACTCATGGGCGGCCTGCAAAGAATGGGGTTGGGTGCCCGCGTCAATGGCGATCAGATGCGCGCCGTCATCTGACAAGACGAAGTAGACGTCCGAAAAGCCAAACCCGTACAGGGCGAAGATCCGGCCGCTGATGACTTCGTCGATCACCGGGCGCGGGGCCATCGTTGTGCCGTCCGGGCCGGTCGCAAACCACCCCATCAGCGGCGCATGTGGTTGGGGGCCGTCGTATCCACTGAGCTGCATCCACGCCGTAGCGGCGTCCGCATTGCCGGTCTTGGCTTCCAGGTTGGACAGTTGCCGGTAAACTTCGCGATAGAAGCCGAAGGTGGGTTCGGTGTCGGGGCGGTCGACAAGCCAGGTCAGGTGCTGCTTGGCCTCCGTTTTCTTGAAAAAGAACCACGGCACCTGTGCGTAGACCATGCCAGCAGCCCAATGGGGGATCGGGTGGCTGCCTCCGGTGCGCCGCAAGGCCGTTTCGATCAGCTCGAAGCTCTCCTTGACCCAGCCAATGCGGCGGCTCAGGGGGACGGCATCTGCATGGGTGGCCCGCAAAACACCAAGCGCGGATTCGTAGACCGCACGCAGCTCGGGCGCCATGCCGTGGCCATATTGGGTAAGAATTCCGGCGAATAGCGCGATGCCGTGGTTTTGCTGATTGGCCATCATGTAGAGGTTCATCGTCTGAAGAATGACCCGCGGGTCGTCGATCGTGCCGTAGGACATGATCACTTCGTACTGATGCAGCATGGACTGAAAGCTGCGCTTTTCGGTCGTGGGCAAAGCAGACTGAAACCCGTCCTGCCAGTCCAGGGATGCGCCAAATTTGAGGTCCTTCACCCGTGCTTGCGGTTGCAACGTCCTGCCCGCTGTTTCGAATTCCAGGTGCTGGTTCATGGTCCAATCTCCGATTTGGCGGGTGCGCGTTCGCTGCCGATCTTCATTTAGATGATTCTTGTCATCTATACATTTAGATGATAGTGATAATCTAAACTGTCAAGAGGGCACCAAGATGCCGAGAACATCCAAAACCGAGAAGGCAAAGACCCATGCTCTTCTTCTTTCGGTTGCCGCCGACCAACTGCGGCGACGCGGGTTTTCAGGCCTGAACGTGTCGGAGGTCATGAAGGCGGCAGGGCTCACCCATGGCGGGTTCTACCGCCATTTCAAAAGCAAAGAGGATCTGGCCATTGCCGCCACCCGTCGCGCATTCTCTTTTTTCGTCAAAGAGTTGGAGCAAGATCTGGCAGCTCATCCGCCCCATGTCGCGTTGAATTCTTTTGTGGATCGGTACCTGAGCACGGAGCATTTGAACGACATATCAAAAGGGTGCCCCGTCGCCGCACTCGGCGCGGACATGGCCCGGTGTTCGGCGGCTGAGCGGGTCGAGTTGGAACAAGGGACTGATCGGCTGGCGGAGGTGCTGGATGCCGGTTTGACAGAGGATCAGCGGCAGGCGGGCATATCCGGGTCCACTCTGATCGCAGTCCTGTCGGGCGCGATTAACGTGGCGCGTTTGCAGCCTGACCCTGAGCGCCAGACCGAAATTCTTGCTGCCGCAAGAAATGTCCTGCCGTCTTTCGGTGACGCTGCAGACGGTCAGTTCGGACACACATTTCCTCCGGCGGCCCAACATGGCAACAAATCTTAGCCTTGCTGTTCGCAAGACGTCTGCCTATCAATGAAATACTATAAGCTTAGTAGGTGTGCGCGCGCCTTCCGGGCCTGGTCCTGCTGTGGCCGTTGCGCCGCCATCTGGCAGGCGGTTTTCTGATAGGTGGGTCGGACAATGAGACATTTCAAACATACTCTGGTCTGTGCGATCACGGCTCTGATGGTGGCACCACTATTTGGGCAAGACGTCGTGACGTTGTCGATCAGGGATGTGATCGAACGGCAAGCCCTGCTGTTCCCTGCGGACGGCGATACTGGCGTCCTGCTCGCCCATCAATCTGGCAAAGACGCGCAAAGCTGGACCGGCTTTGCACAACGTCTGCAGTACGAAGGTTACGCGTCAATCGCACTTGAATCGATCTCGACAGAGGATGTCATGAGCGGAGTAGAACACCTCCGACAGGCCGGTAAGACGCGCATTGCGTTGATCGGCGGCAGCATAGGCGGTGGTGGGATTCAAAGCGCCGTGTCAAAGGGCGTGCCCTCTGAGGTGGTTCTCGTTGTCCTGCTGGGCACCGCAAGCGGCAACATGGCTGAAGCAAATTCCATCGAAAAGCTTTTCGTGATCACCGAAAACGACTTTTTCAGCGCGCAAACCTATTCGAGCTACGACAAGGCCGCCGATCCAAAAGACCTGGTGGTCTACCCGGGCAAGGCACATGGGCAGGAGATGTTTGATGAACCCTATGGCCCCCAGCTTGTCGATCTGATCCTGAGAGCCTTGGCAAATTAGCCCGCCACGATTGTGGGCTGCTCGGGAATTGACCGAATAAGGCCCCGGCAGAGTTCTTGACGATTCAATTGGCATCGCCTAAGCCAATTTCCGAGCGCGGGCGTTGTGTAATGGTAAGACCTCAGCCTTCCAAGCTGATGATACGGGTTCGATTCCCGTCGCCCGCTCCAACCTTTCTTCCGGACATTTTTGGTGGATTTTGAGGGCGCGTCGTCTTGTAGGCCCTTGATAGGCCATCCATTTTTTGTCAGCTGTAGAGGTGCTCCAGCCTCTTTGTCGGGCAGGGCAGCCGCATCCCCGTTCTCAGCCTCGCGCTCCGGGTTTGGGTGTTCTCTCTTGCGGTCCGCAGTTCTGGGCAGATAATGCGCAGCGTGGGCCTGCGGGCCCGTTGGACAAGGACGCAATCAATGTATGATCTGGCTATTATGTGGGACTGGCTGTCATTCGCCGTCCGCTGGCTGCATGTCATCACCGCCATGGCGTGGATCGGGGCGTCCTTCTTCTTCATCGCGCTGGATTTGGGGTTGAAGAAGGCGCCCAACATGCCCGCAGGCGCGTCAGGCGAGGAATGGCAGGTCCATGGCGGCGGGTTCTACCACATCCAGAAATATCTGGTCGCCCCGGAAAACATGCCCGAGCATCTGATCTGGCACAAATGGCAAAGCTACATGACCTGGGTGTCCGGCGCGGCTTTGCTGATGATCGTCTATTGGGCCGGGGCGGAGCTGTTCCTGATCGACCCCGCGAAAGCCGATCTGGCAGTATGGCAGGCGATTGCTATTTCAGCGGGCTCTTTGACGGTCGGCTGGATCCTCTATGACGTCCTTTGCAAATCCAAGTTGGGGGAGGCGCCAACCTTCCTGATGGTGCTGCTTTTCGTAATCCTTGTTGCCATGTCATGGGGCTATAACGAGACTTTCACGGGCCGCGCGGCGCTGCTGCATTTGGGCGCCTTCACCGCGACCATCATGACCGCCAACGTGTTTTTCATCATCATGCCGAACCAGCGTATCGTGGTCGCAGACCTCAAGGCGGGGCGCACGCCGGACGCCAAATACGGCAAGATTGCCAAGCTGCGCTCCACCCATAACAACTACCTGACCCTGCCGGTGATCTTCCTGATGCTGTCCAACCACTACCCGCTGTCCTTTGGCACGGAATACGCGTGGATCATCGCGTCGCTGATCTTTTTGACCGGCGTCACCATCCGGCATTATTTCAACACGATGCACGCGACCGGGAAGGGGCCAAACTGGACGTGGGGGGTCACCGTGATCCTGTTCATCCTGATCGCGTGGCTGTCGACCGCCAACACGTGGGACGAAGATTATGAAACGGCGGAAGCCGCTCCGCTGACCGCCTATGAGCAAAGCTTCGCAAGCGCGGATGGGTTCGAGGACGTACATGACATCGTGCTGGGCCGCTGCTCCATGTGCCACGCGCGGGAGCCGGTCTGGGACGGCATCCGCTGGGCCCCAAAAGGCGTGTTCCTTGAAACCGAAGGCGACATCGCCCGCGCCGCGCGCGAGATTTACCTGCAGGCGGGGGTGAGCCACGCCATGCCACCAGCAAACATCACCGAATTGCCGCGCGAGGACCGGGCCAAGATCGTGCGCTGGTTCCGTGGGGCCGGGGCCACGTCCCAAGCACAAGTTTCGCCCAACTCGTAACACCACTGGCGCAGCTGTGACCTCTCGCCGCTTGCGGGCGGGGGCGGGCTTGGCTAATGCGGTGCGCAGTATTTGTTCGAGGGATGTATGGCAGATCCAAAAGGCAGCGAGGCGGAGCGCGCATCATCGCGCAAAATCGGCATTCTTGCCGCGTTGTGGCCGTTCATGCGCCCTTATAGGGGGCTGGCCGTAGCGGCCATTCTGGCGCTGACCCTGACGGCGGTTGTGTCGCTAATCCTGCCGCTGGCCGTGCGCCGCGTGGTCGACGGGTTCGGGACAGAGGAAGCCGCGCTTCTGGACCAGTATTTCGGGGCCGCCGTCGGCATCGCGGCGCTCTTGGCCATTGGCACAGGCCTGCGCTACTACCTTGTCACCCGTTTGGGTGAACGCGTCGTGGCCGACATCCGCAAGGAAGTGTTCGACCGCACCATTGGCATGTCGCCGGCCTTCTTTGAACGTATCATGACAGGCGAGGTTCTCAGCCGCATCACCACCGACACCACGTTGCTTTTGTCGGTCATCGGGTCGTCGGCCTCTATCGCGCTGCGCAACCTGCTGATCCTTGTGGGCGGGCTGATCTTGATGCTGGCAACCTCGCTTAAGCTGACTGGCATGGTGCTGCTGATCGTGCCTGCCGTGATCATCCCGATCATCCTTCTGGGTCGCCGTGTGCGTAACCTCAGCCGCGAAAATCAGGACCATATTGCCGCGTCTTCCGGCAACGCGTCAGAGGCGCTTTTGTCGGTGCAAACCGTGCAGGCCTTCACGCATGAAGCCCCCTCCAAACGGCTGTTTTCCGACCTGACCGAACGGTCATTTGACGCCGCGCGCAAACGCATCGGCGTCCGCGCCATCATGACCGTGATCGTCATCTTCCTCGTGTTCATCGGCATCGTCGGTGTGCTCTGGATCGGCGCGCGCGACGTGCGCGGCGGGGTGATGACAGCGGGCGAGCTGGTGCAGTTCCTGATCTACGCCATCATGGTCGCAGGCGGCGTCGCCGCCCTGTCCGAGATCTGGGGCGAGGTGCAGCGCGCCGCCGGTGCCACGGAGCGTTTGGTTGAGCTGCTAACCACTGAAGACAGTGTTCTGGACACAGCAACGCCCCAAGTGATGCCAAAGGTCGAGGGCCGCGTGGCCTTTGACAACGTGACCTTCCATTACCCCGCGCGCCCCTCTGTGGCGGCGCTGGATCAGGTCTCGCTTGAGGTGGCGCCCGGCGAAACTGTCGCGCTTGTTGGCCCGTCCGGGGCCGGTAAAACGACCATTATTCAGCTGCTTTTGCGGTTCTATGATCCCGACAGCGGCACCATCTCCATTGATGGGCAGCCGCTGACCTCGGTCGCGCGCGACGACTTCCGCAAATACATCGCTTTGGTGCCGCAGGACCCGGTGATCTTCGCTGCGTCGGCCATGGACAACATCCGCTTTGGCCGCCCCGATGCGACCGATGCCGAGGTGCAGGAGGCCGCGATTGCCGCAGCAGCGCATGGCTTCCTCAGCGACCTGCCGGAGGGCTACGACACCTATGTGGGCGAGCGCGGCGTGATGCTGTCTGGCGGACAAAAGCAACGCATCGCCATTGCCCGCGCCATCCTGCGCGACGCGCCTATTTTGCTGCTGGACGAGGCGACCTCAGCATTGGACGCCGAAAGCGAGGCGGCGGTGCAGGGCGCGGTCGAAAAGTTGAGCGCGGGCCGCACCACCTTGGTGGTGGCGCACCGTTTGGCGACCGTGAAAAAAGCCGACCGCATCGTGGTGTTTGAGGGCGGCAAGATCGTCGCCACCGGGACCCATGACAGCCTCGTATCAGAGGGCGGCCTGTACGCCCGTCTGGCGCAGTTGCAGTTCACCGCTGGCATGGCGGCGGAGTAATTCCCCTTGCCAATCGCCGTCGGGCTTTGCATCGTCGCCCCAACAATAACCCAAGGGGAGAGACGAACATGGGACTGTGGAGCTTTGTAAAAGACGCGGGCAAATCGCTGTTTGGCAGCGACGCCGAGGCGGCTGAGCCGGAACCCGAAGCGCTGAAGGCGGAGATCGAAAGCCTCGGGCTGGACGCGCAAGACGTCGAGATCGAAACCGAAGGCGACAAGGTCAAGATCAAGGGCAAGACGCTGACGCAGGAGCTGCGCGAGAAGGTCATTCTGGCGGTGGGCAACGTTACCGGCGTGGCCAGCGTCGAGGACGAGCTGGAAGCCGGCGACGGCGGCGGCGAGCCGACCTTCCACACAGTCGAGAAGGGCGACACGCTTTGGGCGATCTCGGCCAAGACGCTTGGCAACGGCGCGCATTACGAAAAGATTTTCGAGGCCAACAAGCCGATGCTGACCCATCCAGACAAAATCTACCCGGGCCAGGTGCTGCGCATCCCGCAGGCTTAAGGCACAGCAAATAGACCGGGGAAGGGCGCCAATTGGCGCCCTTTTTCGTGGTTGAGGCAAATTTGCGTAGCGTCAGACTTGCGCGGGCGCGCGTTTGCGCACATCTTTTTACGTAAGGGACAAAGGTCGGCAAACGACCACAGGGAGGAATACATGGGAAAGACATACGCAGGTCGCGCAGACCGTGACGCGATTGAGGCAGAAAGCAAGTGGGAGGACCGCGATCTTCCCAAAACGATGCACGGGCTTTTGGAAGATGTGAAAAACCGCCATGGCGCGCGGCCTGCGTTTTCGTATCAGCTGACCTCTGGTCCGACAGACCCCAATGAGACGCTCAGCTGGTCCGACGTTTATGACCGCTCTTGCCAATCTGCGAACCTGTTTCGCTCCCTTGGGGTGGGTGAAGATGACGTGGTGGCTTATGTGCTGCCCAACGCCACCGAGACTTTGGACGTGCTGATGGGCGGCATGATCGCGGGCATCGTTAACCCGATCAACCCGCTCTTGGAGCCCGAACAAATCAGCGCCATCCTGCGCGAAACCGGCGCCAAGGTGGTCGTGACCCTGCGCCCCTTCCCGAAAACCGATCTGGCCCAGAAGGTGGCCGAGGCCGTCAAGGACGCGCCCGGCGTGACCCATGTGCTGGAGGTCGACCTGCTGCGCTACCTGACAGGCCTCAAGAAATTCATCGTGCCGCTGATCCGGCCCAAAGTAGGCCACACCCATCACGCATCGGTGCAGAATTTCAACGCCGAAATGGGCAAGCAGAACAAGACGCTTGATTTTGCCGACAGCGCCGGCGACCGCGTCGCGGCCTATTTCCACACTGGCGGCACGACGGGTATGCCGAAAGTGGCGCAGCACAAATATTCGGGCATGGCCTATAACGGCTTCCTTGGCCACACGCTCTTGTTTGATGAACAGGACGTGGTCATGTGCCCGCTGCCGCTGTTCCACGTCTTCGCGGTGCATGTGATCTTGATGGCGATGATCCGGTCTGGCGCCCATGTGGTCTTCCCGACCCCGCAAGGCTATCGCGGCGAAGGCGTGTTCGACAATTTCTGGAAGCTGATCGAACGCTATGAGGTGACCTTCATGATCACCGTGCCCACGGCGATTTCCGCGCTGATGCAGCGCGCGGTGGACGCTGATATCTCCTCGTTGAAGATGGCGTTCTCGGGCTCCTCGCCCCTGCCGGTCGAGCTGTACAAACGGTTCGAGAAGGCCTGCAACGTGACGATCACCGAAGGGTACGGGCTGACAGAAGCCACCTGCCTTGTGTCGATCAACCCGCCCGATGGCGAGAAGAAGATCGGCTCCATCGGCATCCCGTTCCCCTATTGCGACGTGCAGATTCGCGCGGTGTCGGATGGGGCCATGTGCGGGCCGGATGAGATTGGCGAAATTTGCGTGTCCAACCCCGGCGTTTTCGCGGGCAACACCTATACGGAGGCTGACAAAAACGTCGACCTTTACCGCGACGAGCAATACCTGCGCACCGGCGATCTGGGCCGCATCGACCCCGATGGCTACCTGTGGATCACCGGCCGCGCCAAGGATTTGATCATCCGCGGCGGCCACAATATCGACCCTGCCGAGATCGAAGAGGCCCTTGCGGGCCACCCCGACGTGGCCTTCGCAGGCGCGATTGGCCAGCCTGACGCGCATGCGGGTGAAATCCCATGTGTCTATGTCGAGCTGGTGGCGGGCTCGACCGCCACGATTGAAGATCTGATGGCACATTGCAAAGAGCATGTTCATGAGCGTGCGGCCTGGCCGAAATATATTGAGCTTATGGATGAGTTGCCAAAGACGGCTGTAGGAAAGATCTTCAAACCCGACCTGCGCCGTGCGGCCATCACCCGCATTTACAATGCGGCTTTGGAAGAGGCCGGTGTCGAGGCTGAGGTGATATCCGTTCTGGAAGACAAGAAGCGGGGCCTTGTGGCCCAGCTGAGCAAAAAGGGCGAGGTGTCTGACACCGCTGTCACCACCGTGCTTGGCAACTTCACCCGCCCATGGGAATGGGCGGACGCTGCCTGATCCAGATGTGCGCCTTCGGGCGCGCATCCATGTTTTGCGTTCTTGGGGGCTTTGCCCCCGCCACGCGGGCATCCCCCAGGATATTTTTGAACATGGAAAGTTTGACGCGGGCGTTGCCGTGAATTAGAACAAAAGAGGAACATTTAGTTGGATTCTCTTTTGTCGTGGATTGCTGCCCCCTCCACCAAACGCCGTTTGCAGCGCGATTGCGCCCCGCAAACCGCCGCGCCAATCTTGTCGGAGGTCTTTGCCGAGACCGCTGCCGATGCCAGCGCCGTGGGGTTTGTGTTGGCGCGACTACCTGCAGGGCAGGGCCCGGTTTTGTGGGTGCAGGACCGCGTGTCGGGCAAGGAAAGCGGGTTATCTTATTTGTCGGGCATGCCCGATATTGCAGTGCTGCGGGTGGCGGTGAACCGTCCCATCGACGCGCTTTGGGCGATGGAGGAAGGCCTGCGCTGCGGCGGCTTGCGCGGCGTCATTGGCGAGATTTGGGGCGACCCGCCCGCGTTGAGTTTTACCGCGACCAAAAGGCTTGCCATGCGGGCGGAGGCGTCCGGCGTGCCCTGCTGGCTGATGCGCCGTGCAGCGGAGGCCAATTTAAGTGCTGCCCGCGACCGGTGGCGGGTGGGGGTGTTGCCCTCTGTGCCGCAGCGTTTCGACACACAAGCCCCCGGCATGCCACGCTGGCGGGTAGAGCTGTTCCGGTCTCGCAAGACCAAGCCCGGGGTTTGGGTGGCAAGCTATGATGGGGCAACGGGTCACCTCCATCTCGTTGCCGAACCTCGCGATGGAGCGGTTCCAGCGCGCGATGTCGGATCAGGGAAACGCGCCGCCGGATGACATTCCGCTGGTGTTGGCCAGCGAGGGCCCGCATGGGCCGGTGGTCCATGCCGCCAACCGTGCAGCCCAGCTGACCGGCATTGAGGAGGGCGGGCGGGTCACTGACATGCGGGCGTTTTGCCCCGACCTGCGGGTGGAATATGCCGATGTGGCGGGCGACGTGGCATTGATGGCCCGCCTGATGCTCTGGTCCCGGCGCTGGTGCCCGTGGAGCGTGGTGGACGGCCCGCGCGGGTTGATTTTGGACACGACCGGGTCGGACCACCTCTGGGGCGGGGAGGCCGCCATGTTGGAAGACATGGAGGCGCAGTTTTCTGCGCTCGGGTTGAGCGCGCAGCTGGCCGTGGCGCCCACATGGGGGGCGGCCTGGGGGCTGGCGCGCTACGGCACGGGGCGCGTGGTCTGTGCAGACCCGTTGCGCGACATGGGCGGGTTGCCGGCGCGGGCGTTGCGGCTGGATGCCGCCACGCTGCTATTGCTGGGCCGCTTGGGGTTGAAGACGGTGGGGGCCATTGCCGCCGTGCCGCGCGCCACCCTAGCGCGGCGGTTTGCGCGGGCGGAATTTGGGGCCAACCCGCTCTTGCGTCTGGATCAGGCGCTGGGGCGGCTGGCCGAACCTGTTTCCAGCATCGAGGAGCGCCCCTATTTCAGGGTGCAGTCCCGCCTGAGCGAGCCAGTGCAGGACCCCACGCCTTATCTGCCGGAACTTTGCGCAGAGCTGTGCAAGGTTATGGCCGCCGAAAACCATGGCTGCCGTGCGTTGCATTTGGCGGTCTATCGCAGTGACGGAGAGGTGAGCCATTTGCATGTGGCGACTTCGCAGGCGACCCGGGAGCCGGGCCATCTGTTGACGTTGTTCGACGATAAGCTGGAGCGGATCAACCCGGGCTTTGGTTTTGACCTGATCACGTTGGAGGCCCCGCTTGCAGAACCCCTGCAGGAGCGGCAGGGGTGGCTCGATACCCGCGCCGATGACGGGGTCGAACTGGCCCGCCTGATTGACCGGCTGTCCGCGCGGCTGGGGCGGGACGCGGTGACGCGACCCGTTTTGCATGAAAGCCATATGCCCGAACGCGCGGTGGGGTGGCGGGGCGCGCTGTCTGACACGCGGGAGCTGGTGCGGCCGCAGGCCCGCGAACGCCCGCTCCGATTGCTGCGCCCGCCTGAAGAGGTGCGCGTGCTCTACGCCGTACCCGAAGGCCCGCCTGCGCAATTTGTGTGGCGCCGCCAAACCCACCGGGTGGCGAAATTCGCGGGGCCCGAACGCATCGCGCCCGAGTGGTGGCAAGACCGGCCCGGGTCGCGCCTGCGCGACTATTACAAGGTGGAGGATGCAAAGGGTCTCAGGGTCTGGATGTACCGCGAGGGTCTGCATGAGGATGGGCGCGGGCAGGGGGATCCGCGCTGGTTCATTCATGGGCTTTTCGCATGATGCGGGGCGCAATTTTTTTATCTAAAAAAATTGTAGTTTTCTTCGACGAAGAAAATTGCCAGGTGGCCAATGCCGCTGTCTGAAGGTCTGCCGCGCAAGCGCCTGGACGGCGCGTTTCAGCGCAATAAACGCGCTGCTTACGTGGAACTTGGCTTGGCCAGTTGCTTCTCCTTTCTGCACGCGTCGTCCGACGCGTCGGACCTGACTGCAACCGCGAACCTGCTTGGCTATGACGCGATCGGCATCGCGGATCTCAACACGCTGGCGGGCGTGGTGCGCATCCATACCGAGGCCAAGACCGCGCAGATACACCCTATCATCGGGTGCCGTCTCAGGCTGCTCTGCGGCGCGGAGTTTCTGGCCTACCCCAAAGACCATGCCGCTTATGCGCGGCTGTCGACGCTTTTGTCCAAGGGCAAGATGGCGGCCCATGATGGCAGCTGGCAGCTAAAGGGGGAGACGGACCTGACGCTGGAGATGCTGGCGGGCCACGCCCACGGCATCCAGCTCATCGCCATCCCGCCCGAAAAGCTCCCGCCGTTCGAGGCTGACCTGAAGCGGCTGACCCGCGCGCTGCCCGGGGTTACTCATATTGCCGTCAGCCACCTGTATCGGGGCGACGACCGGGCGCGGATCAACAGGCTGGACCAACTGGCCAAGCGTCACAACCTCACCATCATGGCGACCAATGACGTGCTGTATCATGCCCCCGACAGGCGGCCGCTGCAGGACGTGATGACCTGCATCCGCGAGAAGACCACCATCGCCAAGGCGGGGTTTCTGCTGCATGCCAATGCGGAGCGGCACCTGAAATCGCCGGCCCAGATGATCCGGCTTTTCGCCGATTGGCCCCACGCGATCCGGGCCACGCGCGACATGGCCGACGCCTGCACCTTCTCGCTGGATGATCTGAAATACCAATACCCCAGCGAGGTGATCCCCGACGGCTGCACCCCCATGCAGGAGCTGGAGCGGCTGACATGGGAGGGGGCTGAGAAGCGCTACCCGCAAGGTGTGCCCGGCCACGTTACCCAAACCGTCAAAAAGGAATTCGCGCTGATCGCCAAGAAGGACATCGCGCAGTATTTTCTGACGATCTACGACATCGTCCGCTTCGCCCGCCACGAGGCGAGCCCGCCCATCCTGTGTCAGGGTAGGGGGTCGGCGGCCAATTCGGCGGTGTGTTTCTGTCTCGGCATCACCTCGGTGGACCCGAATGAAACCTCTGTCCTGTTTGAGCGTTTCCTCAGCGACGAGCGGGAGGAACCGCCCGATATCGACGTCGATTTCGAACATGAGCGGCGCGAGGAGGTGATCCAGTACATGTACGAAAAATACGGGCGCGACAGGGCGGGGTTATGCGCCACCGTGATCCATTATCGGCCCCGGTCGGCCATTCGGGAGGTTGGCAAGGCGATGGGGTTGAGCGAAGACATCACCTCGGCCTTGGCCAAAACCGTATGGGGCAGTTTTGAGCCGGAAATGAAAGAAAAGCGCGCGGCGGAGGCGGGCCTGGATCTATCAGACCGCTACCTGCGGATGGTGCTGAAACTGGCCAACCAGATGACCGGCATGCCGCGCCACCTTAGCCAGCACGTGGGCGGGTTCATCCTGACCGAACGCCCCCTGACCGAGATCGTGCCAATTGGAAACGGCGCCATGCCCGAGCGCAGTTTTATTGAATGGGACAAGGACGACATCGACGCGTTGAACATCTTCAAGGTTGATATTTTGGCACTGGGCATGCTGACCTGCATCCGCAAATGCTTCGACCTGCTTGGGGCGCATTACGGTGATGTCAAAAACCTGGCCACCGTGCCGCAGGACGATGCGCCGACCTACGACATGCTGTGTGAGGGTGACAGCCTCGGCGTGTTTCAGGTGGAAAGCAGGGCGCAAATGGCGATGCTGCCCAAGCTGCGCCCGCGTGAGTTCTACGACCTCGTCATTCAGGTCGCCATCGTGCGCCCCGGCCCCATTCAGGGCGACATGGTGCACCCCTATCTGCGTCGCCGCCAAGGCAAGGAGCGGGTCAATTACCCGGCGCCGGGGCCAGAGCACCCGCAAGACGAGCTGCTCAAAATCCTGGGGCGCACACTCGGCGTGCCAATTTTTCAGGAACAGGCGATGCAGATCGCGATGGATGCGGCGCAATTTTCTCCGGCGGAGGCCAATGAGCTGCGCAAGGCCATGGCCACGTTCCGCTCCAAAGGCACCATTGGGGAATTGGAGGACAAGATGGTGGGCCGCATGACCGAACGCGGCTACGATCCGGTCTTTGCGGCGCGCTGCTTCAGCCAGATCAAGGGCTTTGGCGATTACGGCTTCCCCGAAAGCCATGCGGCCAGCTTTGCCAAGCTGGTTTATGTCTCAAGCTGGATGAAATGCCACTACCCCGCCGCCTTCGCTTGCGCGCTTTTGAACGCGCAGCCCATGGGCTTCTACGCCCCGGCCCAGATCGTGCGCTGCGCGCGGGATCATGGGGTGGAGGTGCGGCCCGCGGATGTGAATTTCTCCGACTGGGACAATACGTTGGAACCCGTCTCTCCCGGCGTGTTTGCGTTGCGCATCGGGTTGCGCCAGATCGATGGCGCGCGCAAGGACGCGATGGAGCGTTTGGTGGCACAGCGCGACGCGCCCTACACCAATTTCCGCGAGATGAAGAAACGCGCGCGGCTTGATGCGGGCTCATGCCGCAAGCTGGCGGCGGCGGATGCGTTGCGCTCCATGGGGCTGGACCGCCGTCAGGCGCTTTGGGAGACCAAGGCGCTGAAAGACGCGCCCGACCTGCCGATTTTCACCCATGCGGATGCGGTCGACATCGGCGACGAGCCGCAGGTGAAACTGCCTGAGATGCCCCGCGCCGAACATGTGGTGGCCGACTACCAGACCCTGCGGCTGTCGCTGAAGGCGCATCCGCTCAGTTTTTTCCGCTCCAGCCTGACCGAGCAGGGCTACATCCGCGCGTCCTCCCTGCCCAAGCTGCGCAATGGCGCGCATGTGTCATTGGCCGGGCTGGTGTTGGTGCGCCAGAAGCCGGGCTCGGCCAAGGGGGTGTGTTTCATCACGCTGGAGGACGAGACCGGGGTCGCCAATCTGGTGATCTGGCCCACGCTGTTCGAGGCATTCCGCCCCGTCATCATGACCTCCCGTCTGCTGGTGGTGCATGGGGTGGTGCAAACGGATGGCAAGGTGATCCATGTGGTGGCCAATCGGCTGGTCAACCGCACCGACAACCTGGCGCGGCTGTCCGAGGACCGGATGCCCGACACCACCATGCCCACCGACGAGGTCAAACGCCCCATACCGGCCCCACCCCGCACCCATCCAAGGGACGTGCGCATCATCCCCAAGTCGCGGGATTTTCATTGATGTTAGGCCAATGCCGCGGGAGACAGGAGGCGTAGCAGACCCTCAAAGTCGGGACCGTTCATAGCGGCTGGGAGCCATTCGGTTTTCGGGAATAATAAGGGATGGTGCTGTGAGGGAGGATTGAACTCAGAGAATTTGACTGTTTCGTATTGTTTTTATTGAGTAATTTTTGGTGTTGGTCAAGCCGTGTGTACCCCCTTTGTGCTCACTCGCCCCTTTCTCAAGACGACTAAGGGAGGTGTTGCTGACCGTCGTCTGTCCACATAACAATGTGTGAATAGTTTAAGTGGAGTATTTGATGCCTAGCCTGTCCCCCAATATTGAAAATAGAGTCCGTAAACTTCCTAAGCCGTCAAACTCTGCTCAAGGATTACTTCCTCTATTCGAAGCAGTTAGCAACGCATTCTTTGGAATTGATGACAGAAACGATGGTAGTGACCAGTACAATGGTAAGGTGCAGATCACCGTGAGAAGCCTCTCTGATTTGGACAAGATCGAGATTGAGGTTCAGGATAACGGAATTGGTCTTGATCAAGCTCGATATTCGGCATTCTGTGAAGTAGATACGGACTTCAAGAGTGACAGAGGCGGCAAGGGAGTTGGGCGTCTATATTGGTTGGATGCATTTTCAAGAATTGATGTGATCAGCAAGTTCCACGAGCAAGGCACTCTTCAAGACCGCGCATTTTCATTCGAACTTTCGAATGCTGAGCAAGTCAAAGAGAACGCAATGGATGGCGATAATGAACCGCTTCAAACTCGTGGCACATTAGTAAAGTTCAGAGGGTTGAGAGCTGAAAGCTATCGAAAGCAGTTTCCAAGGAGGCGAGATACTTTCCTTAGATACTTCAGCGCTCACTTCATCGCTGACTTTTTGGTTGGTGGCGGGGCGGAAGTCGTGGTGGATTTAGATGGAGACTTGACGTCGTACCCCTCAGCCATTTCTGATTTGGTCGTTGGTGTGCCGTTCAAAGGAGAGACCGATGAGCATGATGAGTTCGGAAAGCTAAGTATTGTGGGATACACATGCAAACCAGAGGCCAGCACGGGGTTAGATGGAACCCATCAACTCCATCTTTTGGCAAATGGCAGGACCGTCGAACCCCGAAAGATTGATCAACTACTTGCCGTCTTGAGAATAGAAAGAGACGGAGACAAAGACCTTGTGTTCCATGGTTGCGTGTCGGGAAAGTATCTAGACCAGCACGTGAATGAAGGTCGAACAGCGTTTAATTTGAAAGAAGCTAAGATTAAGGAATTATGTCGATATTGCGCTGAGCACATTAAGAAAACCTTTCTTGAAGAGCAGATGAAGCAATTCGAAAAGGAAAGAAAAGATGACTATCAAGACTTTGTTCGACGCTACCCGATCTATGGATTTGCAGATGAAGAAACTCAACTTGGTCGCGTCCCGTTTGCTGCGCGGGAGCCAGAGGACTTCGCCACGGGCTTAGTTAAATATCAAATTCGCAGAGACGAGAGGCGGCAGTCCGAAATCGAACGTGTCATTGGGCTTCTTGAAGATGATGATACTGTGACTGAGGGTTTCGCTGAAACACTGCAAGCTGCCACAAAAGAAATACAGGACTCTGAAAGACTGGCGCTGGCCCAGCACGTAGTTCGCCGCAAATTGGTGCTTGAACTGCTGGAAACACTTATCCGGAAGATACGCGCTCGTGGTGAAAAGGAGGAAGACTACCACCTTGAGAGTACGCTACATTCATTCATCGTTCCGATGAGGATACAAGGCGATGATCCGAATAGGGTTGAAGCAACTGCGCATGACCTTTGGATCGTAGATGAGCGACTAGCCTTCACACGTTCCTTTTCTTCCGATCAGAGACTCAATCAGACAATCAAGCAATCTGATAGTGCAGGGAGACCAGACTTGTTCGTTTGGAACCTTGCTCATGGCCTTGGTGTTGTTGACCCGAAGGATGCTGGCGACGAACTAGACATCTCAGAACCCTTGAAAAAAGTGATGATTGTTGAATTCAAACGCCCGGGGCGGACACAGTACCAGAAGGTTGAGGACCAAATTGAACACCAGATCACCAAGTACCTTAGGCAACTAAAGGGAGGCGATGTTGAATCCTTTAGTCAGCAAAAAGTGCGGATAGCCAAGGACTGCCTTTTCCATTGTTATGTCATTGCGGATATTACTGGTGATCTCGAAGACCAACTGGGAGGCTGGCCAACCACTGCCAATGGTGAAGGAAGAATTCGAAGTCTTGATAATGAGTTCAAAGGTTCAACAATCGAAGTCGTTCAGTGGCAGGACCTTGTAAATGATGCTTGGATGCGAAACGAGGCAACCATCAACGCCGCAGGCTTATCTAGGGCAAAGAAGCTTCGCTAGTGGAAGCCGGTTGGGCAATCAAGAGTGGAGAGGTTAGCGGTAGTTACACTCACAACGATCATTGACGTTAGGAACAAAAAAACATATCTGCGTAGGAACAGACCAAACCTAGGCGGATCAGATGCAGCAATACGTTACTTATAAAAGGGTATCGACTGAGGGGCAGGGCGCGTCTGGCCTTGGGATAGCTGCGCAAGAGCGGGACATCGCGCTGTACTTAGACACCTACAGCAAACAGCCATTCGAGATAGTGGGCGAGTTTGTGGAGGTCGTTTCCGGTAAATCAAAGGACCGCCCCGTCCTGACGGAGGCCATTGCGTTGGCGAAGCAGACCGGCGCTGAGTTGCTAATTGCCAAGCTCGACAGGCTCAGCAGGCGAGTGTCGGTGATTTCGTCCATCATGGAAGACCCCAAGGTTAACCTTCGGGTTGCCGCCATGCCGATGGCTGACAAGTTTCAGCTGCACATCTACGCTGCATTGGCTGAGCAGGAACGAGACTTCATATCCATTCGCACCAAGGCCGCTCTCAAGGAGGCGAAGGCCAAGGGTGTGAAGCTAGGTGGGTTACGTGATGCCACTGGGCGCAGGAATGTGGCTATCCAAGCTGAGGCGCTCGCGCGGGCGAAGAAGGTTGCGGGGCTGATAGTTCCAATGCGGGAAGCCGGAGCGACCCTGCGGCAGATAGCGAATGCCTTGAACAAGTCAGGCGTCGAGACAGCCCGTGGGGGCAAGTGGCGGGCTAATCAAGTCTCGCGTGTCTTGGAGCGCCTCGCTACCCAAACATCGCCTCAAGTTCTCTAAACACATAGCGACCCTTGCGGGACAAGCTGAACAGGTCTCTTCGCGGGTCTTCAGGATCGGGACGAATACTGATCCAACCTAGTCCTTCATTCCCTGCTCTGTCACTTTTGTCCCCCATTTCGCCAGTGCATCGCCAGACCGTTGTTTGATTTAGCCCTGTGAGCTTGGTCAAGTCATCGCAGGCCACATCTTGGCGCTGAGCGATCAAGAGTAAGATTTGAAGTTTGGAGAGGGTGATTTTAGGGCGCTGAGAAGCGAGGTAGGTCACAACCTTAAGTGCAGGTCCTGCGTGTCTCATCAGAAAGGCCTCATTAGGGAAAATTGAGCGGCGGTTTTCCGGCTGAAAGATCGCTCCACTCTCTGCAATGGTGGAACTCAAATTTCGGGGGGGACCGCACAGGCAAGTTAACTGGGCAAGATGGCGTGAAAAGCAAAAGGGGCCAGCCGCTAGGCAAGCCCCCTTAGTCGAGTAAGACAGCCCTAACAGCCTTGTGGTTGTCCAGCCGTGAAGTAAACGTTGAAGCGTCCGGTGCTCAATACCCACTCTCTTGCGCTGGCAAGAGGCCGTTCAATGCGAGGCATCATAAGGGGAAGCTTGGTGCTTTTTTCAAGCGACAGGTGACAGAAGGGAAGACGAAGTGTGTGGAAGGTCATGGTAGGCTCCTTTGGTGAATTGCAGCGGCTCAGACCGCATGCTCAATGCCACTCTACCTAGCCCCTCCCTTGGTGAAAGTCAACACTAACAATCTGATAAATAAGGATAATCTGTGCAAACTGGCATAGTGAACCCCCCTAATTGTTCTTGCCCCACCCCCCTCTTGAGAAGGGAGCGGGGGGTGTTCGCTATCACGGCGGTATTCTTATAGGCGCTCAGATATTTGCGGCAAAAATAGTCGCCCAGTTAGTCTGCTAAATCTGCAATCCCACCATAAACCGACCGCGCCTTTTCAGCCCCTTCGCTAGCCCGTTGTGATAGCGCCTGCTTCAACTCAGGGAACTCCTTCACGAGCTCTGCGCGAGCAGCTCTTCGGTAGCCTGAGATGACCTTTCGTACCGCGCGAATGCGAGGGTTCAGACTTGGATCGGCACCATCAGGATACCGTTCGCGCTCCTTGTCGTAGGCCGCTGTCTCAAACAGCTTCGCGAGCTCATCCATCATGGTTCGAGAACCGTTCTTTACGGTGCCGTGCAACTCCAAAAGCCTCTGGTACTGTTGAGGGCTAAGATCGACGCCGTTGATGGACCTTGTAGGAGGCGAGAAGGAGAATTCTAGGTTGGCCAGTTCATCCAACACCGGGTCTTCCTTCCACGCCCCTGCGACGATGGGGTTTGCTGAAGCGAATGCTTCTCCAATCGGTGAGATCATTTCAGCGCCCCATCCTTTCGGATAGTGGATGACCTCCCCTGTGATCCATGACCTCCTAGCGGGAAGTGTCTCTGAGTATCCCGGCAGGGTGTTCGTGACCGCATCGACAACAGAACGAACATCTCTCAGCGCAGGGTCTTTCCGTTTCCTCAGTTCCCGTAACCCAGCTGACATGGGTACCATGCTGGAGGCGTAGTTATTGAGGAGTTGTTGACCATATCGCTGTGGGTCGTTCATGGCGTTGATGGCATCAGACAGACCGGTGAGGTAGGTCTTAGATGTGATGTTGTTAGTCAAAGCGATCACTGAGGCGAGAGCCACGTCACCCAATGTCATGTCGTCTAACTGCCCACCAATGTCCGCGACATCTGCTGCGATCCCAAAGAACATGGCGAAGGGGTCCATACGGCGATACTCGACATACTTCCGACCACCGGCATCATCTTCAACCACAAGGGAGTATGGTCTCCACCCGGTCTCCATCAACAAGCGCCGTTGATTGGGGTCTTTTGGCCCGGACCCTGTGATCTTACCTTCCTGCGCAAGCAAGATTGCTGAAGTCCAAAGTAAAGACCCTGTCGCCAACTTCCCTCTCGCAGCAGCCACCCGTCTAGGATCGCCACTCTTAATGTCAGCATCTAGCGAATGGCTGAGGCGTCGAATAAGAGGAGTCCGCTGCACACCGGCTTTGATCAGATTTGTAGGGGTCCGAACAAAGGGTAAGATCAGCTTCAGGGCAGGGTGCTTGTTTGTCAGGTTCTGAATGCCACGGGAGATACTTCCCGCTCTCAGGTCCTGCGTGAACGTAGCTTCCCGTGCGTGGTCCAAACCTCGCTGGTGCTTAGCTGAACCATCTTTACTGATAGCCGTCTTCATCCGATCAGCGATGAACTGCTGCGCCTGATCCTTACTCATCTTCCCAGCAGCCACCATGTCGTGGGCCTGACCGGCAAGCTCAGCGTAGGTGCTGGAGCGATAGTTCAGCTGCTTGAAGAACTCGTCAGAGGACAGGAGCCCTCGGCTTGGAATACGGATCACCGTCCCCAGACCATTGATCAGTCCCCGCACTAGCGGATTATCACTGTTGGAACGGATGGCCTGAAAGGCGTTCCCGTTAGCTTCCAGTATAGCAGCCTCAGGGTCGATCATGTTCCGCCCCTGTTTGAAAGAGATTGCCGCCATCTTGGTCGCGTCCTTCACAGCGAGAGCGATACCGGCGTACTGTCGCGCACCTTCACGGATCATGTCGGGGTTGGCTGACAGAGCACCGCCCACCATCTTCTCAGCGGGAAGCAGCGCAGTGTTCAGCCCGTTGGAGATGATGTTGATCATGTGCGTCTTGGGGCCAGACAGGATGGAGTTGATCCACACCTCGTTGATGACCCGCATAGGGCCAGCAGCACCTTCAGCCAAAGCGAAGATACCCTTAGCGCCGCCATTGGTCTGCTTGTTCATCACGATAGCACGCGCCAGATCATCCAGCCCACCATCGCCCCCAGCAGCTTCAATGTTCGCTTTCATCTGGGAGAGGATGTCAGCTGAGGCCAGCTCTTGACCGGAGACCCAGTCAGCGGTGCGGATACGTCCAGCAGAGGTAGCTTGAGCCGCCCCTGTAATCGTCGCCTTCAGGTTCCCTGAGGTTTCAACCAGTCGGGACTGGAGCCGCAGGAACTTGTTGTAGACTTCCGGGGTCGCGCCGCCTGCGCTGATAACGTGAGCCATCCGCTCCACTTCCCCCGAGAGGGACTGGACCAGAACCTTACCCGCCACGATCATGGAACTCTGCCGTTCAGCATTGTCCGCCATACGGGCGAGGGAGGCATCGATCACGTCAGGGTCAACGTCGATACTCTCAGCGAGATAGTCCCGGGCTTGTTTAGTGACATCCTCTAGGGAGGCCGACTTGGGAACCACGGAGCTGTCCACGGCATCGGAGGCCATGTTGAGGATGTCCTTGATCGACACGTCACTGTCCATCTTGTCGAAGTTGAAGAGGTTACCCTCTACTTCGCGTGTAGGGTCAGCAATGGAACCGCCGCGATCTAGGGAGATTTCTCGGTTGAGGGCTGCGGTAAGGCTTTCGGTATCGACTGCGGGTCGTTCAGATACTTGAGGAGCGGGCTTGGCTCGCGCATTGCTTTGAGCAGTAGAGTTCGCTCCTTCTGCTTCAACTCTTGGTATGTCATCGTCAGCGGTTGTCCTCAGGTTAACATCAGAGAAAGCATCGAATAGGTCGAGCTGACCCGTCTCCGCCATAACCTCGATCTCGTCATTCATGAACTGAGCCGCAGCTTCGTCGCCTTGCTCGATCTGAACCTTCTTCGCTCCCTTGAACGCCTTGACCAAACGCACCAGTCCCTCTGCGGGGATGCCTAGGGCGAGACCTTCGACAGCGCTCTTCAGCTTCCCTTCGAGGATAGTGTCGTCTTCGTCTGAAGCGAGGTAGCTAGTGATTGGGTCTTGGAGGCCAGCGTGATCCTGTAGGAAGTCAGCGAAGCGGTCCTCGTGGGCGTCGAAGGTAGCGAAGTCTGTGACTGCACCTTTGACTGCAGCAGCTTTGAAACCACCGGCAGTGACCTTAGCGGCTTTGGCAGCTTTGCCCACCACGCCGTATCCGGCCATGAACTGGGTGATGCCCCGCGCCATGCCACCCACCACAGTCTCATTCTCAGGGACTTCAGGGAGGGCAAGGCCACCTTCACCGATCAGTGGGACATCTGGACGGAGCCAGTCAGGTACATCGGTACGCTTAGAGGCTTCCTCGGTGGTCAGCCAGACCATGCCGTCATCGGTGGGGTAGTAGTCGCCGCTAGGGGTAACGACAGACTTGACGCCTGAGGCTACACTGCCAGCGATCCAGTCAGCAGTTTCGCCCAGCTCTTGGACGCCGTCGCGAACACCACCCACGACGGCCCGGGCAGTCTCAGTGACAACGCCGGGGCCAGCGTCAACGGGGAGCTGAGCAGGAATAGCTGCGCGGCCCATGACCTGATCGGCGATGGCGGGGAGATCGGTGCCTTCTGGGAGGGTGATGTCGGCGGAGATGGTGTTGGTGGGAGTAGCTTCAGGGTTTGGGGTGGGCGAGATAGAGACCTCAAGAGCGGACTCTGCAGGAGAATCCTCGGCGATTGCTGGGGGGAGGGTGCCGGATAGCATGAGGTTGCCCTCTGCGTCGAACTGGAAGCCCGCTCGCGTGGTTGCTGGTGCGATGGCGGGCGCTCCTTGTTTAGGGGGTAGTGTTGATCCGGGCGGGAGGAGGTTGCCGTCTTCATCGAAGGTAAACTCGGCCATACGTTGATGTTCCTTTCGTCCGCTGAGCCTGTGCTGAGCGGTTGTATTGGTGTGATTTGGGTGTGGGATGAGGAGTGGAGGCCCCAATTCCTTACGGGGCGTCCTGTGCTATAGGGATATCTACACTGATGAAGCGTAGCGATTTCTCCCCCACCAGTCCTCTGTAAGAGGATGGTAACCTGTAGGGATGGTGTTATCAGCCTCTCGTTACGGTGACACTTCCATCCATCCCCGTCATATCCCTGAAAACTTCTTCCATAGTCGCGACGGTCTTTGCCTCAGTTGAAGCAGGGACGAGTACAGCATCATGGATGGGTAGGGCGGTGATGTGCTGGGAGCGAAGACGCTGAAGGACGGTGATGAGGAGGTTGCTCTCCATATACTGTCCCTTGTGGCCCACCTCTGAGAAGAAGCATTCAGCGATGGCATGATGACGTGCCAAGATTGCAGAGGAGACTTGGTGGATGGTGGTCTCTCTAGGGAAAAGCCGAGGGGTCTCTTTCGGGAACTGGGTGAAGGGAGTGGAACGGAAGAACATCGCGTTCACTATCCGTTTGATGCCTTCCCGAGAGACCTCAAAACCGGGAATGGCGTACAGGTCACCAGCAGGCGGGGTCTTTCCCCTCAGGGCGTAGATCAGCCTCAGCATCACTTGCCCATAGTCCACCTCAACGATCTGCTCCCCGTTGATCCTGATCCCGTCAAAGCGATGCTGCTTCGGCATGGTCATCCAGAACCCACCGTACAGTCTACCTCCGCTGTCCCATCTCCCTCTGCTGAAGACCCGCTTCATGCTGCGCTGAGGAAGGTCAGGAGTTTGCATCGTTCGGGCGTTGGGTAGCCACTGGATATCTGCACTCTCCAAGCCCACGTTTATCTTCTCCATCTCGTTGCGGTACTTGGTGGTTAAAAGGTCGTCTGAATACTCTTGCAGCTCCGCCCGATCCCAGAAGTCATCCGGGTCTGATGGGCTCTTGAGAACGATAGGCTCTCCCCGCCACTCTCTTGAGAACTCATCTTCGGTGATCCCTGCGTCACGAAGCTTCTGAATAAGCGTTGGGCCAGCCTCAATCGTGGTCCGCCTCTTGCGATTGGCTCTTGGGGTCGTGTCGGGAACCTGCTGCACCAGATATCCCAAGTCCGCTAGGCCGTCCAAGATCGTAGGGAGCTGCTTGCTCGACTGTCCCGGCTCCCGGTATCGGGTCTTCTTCTCCTTTCTTGCCCGGGAAATATGAACGCCGCCACCACCCAACAGCGCATCTACAGAGACGTCACAGACCACCATGCTGAGGGTCTCCTCAAACACCTGTTGGTCTGCCTCCTTTCGCTGCCGCTTTCGCAGGCCGCTGCCCTCCTCGAATGCAAGGAAGTCCACGATTACCTCCTGTATGAGCTGCCGAGACGCTGCGGTGGCGGGCAAGCGCCAAGGGTCGAAGGGTCTCTCCTTCTCAGGCTGCGGCGAACTCATTTCAGTTCCTTATTCTCTGGCGATACGATCTTCCGTTGCCTGTTTGATGTAGGCCTGATGTCTATCGATGTGAAACGAGATGCGGTCCCCACGACGACCCTGACACGGTGTCTGTTCAGCCGCTCCACAGGTCGGGCAGGGAACTTTGATAGCCTCCGACCGCCGAACAACCTCCATTCGCGTCAACGGGGAATGAGTGATGCGAAGACTTCCCCGTCTAGGCATTGGCGAACTTGTCCCCGCTTCGCTTGCTTCTTTCTCGCCGCGCGAGGGTCTCTTCATGTGATAGCCTCGCCAAAGGAGTGCGTGTGAAGAAATTTCCAACCGCTGCAACACTTTGCCCTAGTTGCTCTGCGATTTCAGGTATGCTGTATCCAGCCTTTCTCAAAGACCGCGCTCTCTTGGGGTCTATCTTCAGTTTGCCCGCAGATTTTCCGGGATGTCGTTGCGGGAGCCCGTGCTGTAGAGCTATTCGCCGCACTGTTGTGTGTGAAATTTTGTGGTGATGAGCGATAACGCTTACATGAAAGGTTCCGTCGGCGTATTCTTGAGCAACCGCTCTCTCTTGATCGGGTGTTAGCTTGTAGGGAAGATTGCGGCCATCTGTCCGTTCCTTCTTCGCGACTGTGATTGATCCATCTTCATGGTGGACGTTCCCGAACCGATCTACCTCGTGAGCAGTCAGTGGGGCAGGGCTGAAACTAAGGTCGTTCATACCATTTCCTTTTTTGATTTTTTGAAGGATACGCCTCTTGGCGCAGCAGCGAGCTCCGTGGCTCTTCTGCAATGGTGGAACTCAATGTGGCTAAAGAACCATCACCTAGGCATCAGAGATGGTCAGAAATTCCAGCTCCCGCTTATACAGGTCGCGCTCTTCAGTCCGTCGCTCCACCTTCCGCTGCAGCGCCGCCATTGCCTTCGCGATCAGCTCATCTTCATCCATCTCACCAGTGGAAACCTTCTCCTCGCCCATGACATAGGCTCCGTCTTTGCGGATGGAGGGGAGTACAGTGGACGTTACCCAGTAGCGGAAGGCTTCAGCGGATGCCTTACGGGATTTGAAGATGAGGGCGTAGAGACTGCTCTCGTTTACAGCGAGCATCCCTGAGTTGGGGAAAGGGATGCTATTGTCCATACTATGGACAGTTGAGCTCGTGATTTTTTGGTATTCCTCTGGCTTCAGAGCAGAGGCCAAACTGCCTTTGTGTTTCAGTTGCGTCTGTAATCCAGAGAGTTGCCTATATGCATGTTTGTTCCTTGCACTGAAATCAGTTGCGGTGCAAAACGCTGATATGCTTGAAGAGCTCAAGATCCAACGGTTCAAATCCGTCAAAAATCAATTCCTCCAACTTGGAAAGGTGAATATTTTCATCGGAGGGAACGGGACGGGTAAGTCCAATCTATTGGAGGCTATCGGGCTTACGTCTGCATGTCTCGCTCGCGGCCTAGGTGACTCCGACATCGGTAGCAAAGGCCTGCGGATTACGCCCTCTGAATTGATGAAGTCGTCGTTTAAGAACGAGGACCTGCCAAAAACTCTGGAGCTAGATGCAAAGTTTTCCGATGGTTTGGAATATCGTGCCGTTCTTCAGAGCCGACAAAATGACCCGTTACTGCGGTTTTTCTCAGAGGCATCATCCTACAAAGGCGAAAAAGTTTTCGGACGGAGCAACCGTGGAGCGCGGGCAACAGGTGTTCAGCATGCTGATCGGTTGGACAAGAGCCGGGGAATTTGGGATCAAATTAAAGCGACCTATGAGATTCCTGACGTGGTCGCCGAAGCGTTCGCTGAATTTTCAAGATATATCATCTACAGCCCGCAAACAGATGTCTTGCGCGGTCGTCAAGCTGGCGCAGTTGACAATCCACCGATTGGACTGAGGGGGGGAGGCCTCCCTGAAGCTGCATCTAGCTTCCTCGATCACTGGGGCCGTCTGCGACGCAAAGGAAGGCGAGGGGAAGGTGGCAGTGACTGGGAAATCATATCCGATTGTGTAGACTTGGTCTGGTTGCCCGGATGGGCAGAACGCTTCGGTGTGCATCACGGCAAGGCCAACCTGACATCTAGGGATTTGTTTGATCGGTCCAGTGAAATGGTTTATTTCGTGGATCGTTTTATGCACGCAAGTCGGAATAGATTATCAGTTTATGATAGTAGTGAGGGAACGCTTTTCCTTTTGTTTGCCGCAATTATCTTATCTCATCCAGAAGCCCCACGAACCTTTGCGTTGGACAACGTCGACAACGCTCTCAACCCTCTACTCACGAGGAGGTTGGTGGAGCAAATCATCTACGTCACAACCAAGGAAACTGATCAAGACGCAACGCTTGGTGCGAAGCAGGTGTTTCTTACGAGCCATAACCCGACGGCCTTGGATGCTTTTGATCTCTTTGACTCAGACCAGAAAGTATTCGTAGTTCGGCGTAATGATCTTGGGCACACAACGGCAACGCCTCTCGTTCCAGCAGAAGGAATGAGCAGGACCGATTGGCAGGTAATGATGAACGGGCGGAATCTATCTCAAGTATGGCTGGATGGGGATATTCCAGGAGCCTTGGGGGAACAACTTTGAAAATCGGAGTTGTTTGTGAAGGGCTAACTGATTTCCACGCTATTGAGTGCTTTCTGGGTCATGCTGCAAGTGAACGTGGTTTGAACGTGGAGTTTTTGCCGATCCAGCCCGTTGCAGACCAGACTTCCTCCGATGGTGGATGGGGCAACGTGTTACTCTGGCTCAGCAATAACCCTCCCAGTTTCCGTATCCAAAAATACTTTGGAGGGGGGCTTTTTGGTGGTGACTTGTCCTCGCCAACTCTTGATGGAATTTTGATCCAACTTGACAGCGATGTTTTGGGGGAGGCTTCCTTTTCCAGTTTTGTTACAGATCGCTACGGTATTGCCGCAAGTAACCCACCAAGCCCACCAAACAGAGCAGAAGCGATCAGTGCCATCTTGGAAAGTGCCTCTAGAATTTCGGAGATGACAGATGGAGACGTTAGAAAACACGTTATCGCACCAGCAGTCGAGTCAACGGAAGCTTGGTGCATTGCTGCATTTTCGGGAAAACCGGGAAACTTTGAAGCCCTTGCTGGTCAGGAGCTCATTGACGCTTTTATGACCGCACTTGAGGTGTCCGAAGGAAAGTCGCCTACTTTGCCCTATGCCGCAATTAACAAGACCGTTAGCCGGAGGAAAACAATGTGCAACCAGCTAGCACCTTCTTCCGGTCGTATAGCTGCGAGCTGTACAAGTTTCCGCAATGCTCTTGAAGGCATATGTGGCCTATCCTAAGCGTTGCTTCAGCCTGACCAATTCCACGGTAGCAGCTGGTTGATATCTTTCTGCTAGTGCGCAAATGATGCCACTCTTGACCGGGCGTCAGTTACGTCAAGAATGTAGAGGCTCCTAATCGAAAGTACGCTTCTTGGCTTGGCCTGGGGACTTGATGCACCCGCAGCGAAGGTCCGGTTCCCGTCCTACCGACCAAAATCCAATGTCCGTTTAGGGCTGCGACCTGATCTTCGGTCGGTGGTCGCTACAAGCCGCCTTATTCGCTTAGCGACCTGATGCAATTTGGTAACGCTTCCATATATGCGTTTAGTGACACCGCCCACATCTTTCGACACCTTCAGCCTTTACTGACCAGACCAGCAGGCTTCACCGTTCTCCCTATCAGCAACTGCGAAACTCAGGAGAACCACATGCCGTATTCAACAAATCCACTTGCCCAACACGTTTGGCACAAAGCCCGCCCGGTCAAAGGGAAGAACCCTAAGCTCTTCAGAAGGGACGGGCAGGGAAACGTAATCTGCAAATCTGCCTATGGGAAAAACAGTCCGAAGGGATGGCAAGTCGATCATATCTTTCCCAAATCACACGGCGGTTCTAACTCTAGGCGGAACCTTCAGGCTCTGCAGACCCGCGCCAATCAAAGGAAATCTAACAAGGTCCCCAAGAGCAAAAAGCGCTCCACTCGTCGCAAGCGCCGCTGATAGGTTAGCCTGTACGACTGGGCAGCTACTGTCTTTTTGAGAGCGTGAATACCGCTTAGGTTAATACTAGACATTGTGAAGAAAAACGAAGAACGCTGGCGGTGCAAAAACCGGATGCCGATTGACATCAATTCATTTTTTAAAAATGGTAAGTTACAATTTTGGAGATAGGTGATGTTATTTTTTCGATTTGCCCTGTTGGCTACGCTTGCGTTTCTACCTTCTAAGGCCGACGCTCAAACCTGTAGCCTGAATGAGTCTCAAAAACGCTATATTTGCGTTTCGAACCCCTCTAGTTCCGGATTTCCGTTGGGTTGGAGGAAAGCCTGCGACAAACGCTGCTCTCGTGTATCCGAAGGCCCTAGAGGGTCCTCTGCTGGGCCAATTGGTGGCTCGACAAATGCAACGGACGCTAGTTTCATCTCATTTTCTTCCAAAGGAAATCCCCAGTGGCGGAGCGCTTATCAGCAACGAAAACTTCAATCAAAAGACGCCTACACCACTTTTATTCTGAACTTTCAAAAACTGCCCCCTGCTGCGACCTGCCAGAGTGTAGGTTTTGGGAACCAGTTTCTTAGGACTTTGTTCGGTGTGACTAGTTCTGACGAAGTCGTGCTAACTTTAATGGTGTCAGAGAGTCCGATCCTATCAGAAGATTTTAAGGTTCAGGGTTACACGATCCCACTATTCAAGATGAAAAAGATACAAGGCGATAACTGTCAATACGAGCGGTTTGTCAACGATGACCTACGGATAGCTCGGTTGCGTGGTGAGGACAATAATCGGCTGTATGTATATGTTGGATTCACAGGTTCCGAAGGCAAAGCCGTGCTGAAGGATATTGCCCAAAAGGCAGAGGCAGGCGTACTGACCAAAGTGCTAAACGGCACGATGAAACAGGCAGTGACGTTAATCTCAACAACTTTCGGACCCAATGGGATTACCAAGAGCAATACGGACGTCTTGGGTGCCGAAACATCACTGCCGCTGACTCCCAATGGGACTAATGCCCGGTCGGACTCGAGGGAGTTTAGTATTGTGTTCAATGGCCAGACGTTCCTGAAGTTCAGTATCTTTCAGGACCCTAACATCTCGGAGGAGGGGGAGTTGAAGGGTACCAATTCCCTGGAAAGTGCAGTGCGTGAGGCCAAAGTGGCCGATTTCGACAATGCGACCTTTACCACAAAGCAGAGCCGCTTGCTGGACAAGACCGGCAGCGCAGGGATCAGCATTGGTTTGCTGACTGATTCAGAAAGGCCACCGAGTATGAACGACATGCGAAGGGTTTGCGGACAGCTCAAGACGCTATTTGCGAACTATGGCTTCTCACATAAAGCTCAGTACCTTCTGCTTGCCCATGCCATGCGAAAATACCCAGCCCCCGCTGAGTTTGGCGAGTTTGCTAACCGAAATGTATGTTTGCCGGAAGAAGAATTGGACGATACAAACTACCGTAAGATTTACCTTGGAAGAGCAGGTAACGCTGGCAATCGCCATTGTCCTGCAACGTCCGAGTGGATTAACAGTTGGGGCAGCCTTATGCAGCCTACACTACGCCAACAAGCGCTGGCGCGGGTTAGTCCGGTTGATCCGCTTTCTCGTCAGACATCGCTAGGAAAAGCGGCGGCGATTGAAACTGGTGAGAAAACCCAACTCGATACATTGAAGCGGGTGTTGGGCGAAGTTAGCGCAGCTAGCGGAGGTGAGTGTTACTATTCAATTGACGGGTACGGCTACAATCCGCGACCCATCGGATCATGTGAATTTCTGTTCTATACAAAGAATGGCGAAAAACAGGGGCACTGGTCGCATGTTGAGTTCTGGGTGCCGAAAAACAGCCCTCCGAAGATAGGACGTGCGACTGTAGGCGTTTTGCCTACTACCTATTTGGATATCGGCAGGGTGAAAAACGAAAGTTGCAGAGCTTACATGACCCCGGGCTGATCTCTCTTTTTCTATTGTATGAAGGACTTAAGGTAACAGGAAAATCGGATCACTTCTTTCCGCTGTTGTTGAAACGGTGCCGGAGGTGTTAAATTCGTAGGCTGCAAGTCGGCACGTTCTTGAATTAGAAGAGAAATTGGAGGCAGCCAAAACCTGCCAAATGACTTTATTGGCCCAATCGCAGTTAGCTCTTAGCCATCACAACAGAGCATTCGTCACCTTCACCAGCAGTTCCGGTGAACGGGCCACCGCCGGAACCGCTAACGGCGATGTTTAGTAAGCGCCTAGCACGCCCCCGAGCCTGGGCACCCAACCTAACCTGCACCACATGGCCATCCATACCAACGACTGTCATAGTTGAGGGAAGTGCTCTACCAACATTACTGGCAAACCTGCTCGTAGCTTCGGCGGTGACCGTGAAATCGCCAGTCAACATAATTTGGTTTTCTTGGGCGTAACTTGCGGAGAACGTGTACCAAGGCAAATAGCTCGACTTACAATCAACTCGACCCACCCACTTACCTACGAGCTCCCCCAATTTGAATGGGGCCATCCGTTTTGCTGATACTTCAGGCTTAGCCTTAGTCGAGTTCTTGCCGCTATCTTTCAGTTGGCCATTGCAGATTATCGTAACGTTACCGTCCGTTTGCGAAACTACTGGACTACAATCACCAGAGGAGCTTTGAGAGGCAGCTGGTCCAACATGGAACGCAGAAACCAGAAGTGACAGGATAAGGATTCTCATTCATCGCTCCCGACGATAAAGTTAACATCACCCTGTGTACCAACGATGGCCGGACTATTTGAACCATAGGTCTGAACGGTTTGCACCTTTACTTCAGCCGCCCCGCTTGTCTGTTCGGCGTCCAAAAATAGCACCGCGAAGACTGTCGCAAGGGATGCGAGTATTCCTGCGGTGTAAGCTGCTGTTCGAAGGCGCATATTCAACTCCTACACAAACCATATGTCGGAATGTTCTGTTTTGAAAGTCCTCTCCCACTCACGGCATTTGGCATCGCAGCGACCTGCCGAGATTGATTAGTGGATGAATGCACCTGTGGAGGAAGCTTTGGAGTTGCAATGGCCGCTACCTGATGACGGGCTGCAGATCGTTGCTAGGGGGATAGTAATAACCCTGCTGCATAGCGGTAGATTCCTTACGGGGCGTCCTATGCTATAGGGACATCTACACTGATGAAGCGTAGTGATTTATCCCCCACCAGTCCTCTGTAAGAGGATGGTAACCTGTAGGGGTAATGAGCAATACATTCTGCGTATTCATCAGTACCAAGCAACTCAAAGGAAAATCGAGGCGTTCCTTGTCTCTATCGCTAGCCACACTCTTCTGGCTTCTGATCGTAATCGTGGGAGTCTACATCGAGATCGCATAGCAAGATCGGTAGAGCTTCCGGCAACCCGATTAATTTGCTTTCTTTCCAAGACCACGCACCATCCCACATAACGTCCTGTATTGTAGCGCCGGTGAAATCAACTACGTCAAGTTGGGCACCCGTGAAATTGGCCTGATTGATTGTCGTATTTTGCAGGTCACTTTCTCGAATACTGGCATACCCGAAGCCGGTACTATTCAGCTTGGCGTCATTCAAAGCAACTTCAGCCAGCTCCGCGCCCGAAAGCCGAGCGTCAGTTAGATCAACATTCATCATGAAGGTGTCGAAGATGTAAGAACTGTCAAGGCTCGCAGATCGAAGACTTGCGCCTCGCATATCAAGGCTTACCAGCAATGCTGCAGAGAGTTCGGTGCCGTTCATGCTTGCTCGGCTGAGATCAACACCGCTGATGTATGCTCCGCTTAGGTCTGTCCCGTCTAGCTGTGCAAAGGAGTAATCGCCGCCAACTACCCATACTTGGTTTTCAACCAACGTTTCTAACAATTGACCACGCTCGGGGCTCAAGAACGCAAATCGATACTGGTTCCGAAGGGGCTCTTCAAAGTCAATATCCTGAACAATTGGTAGCGCTACGATATACGGTGTACTCCTCCGTGAGAACGCAAGAATTCGGGAAGTTAGATCGGGAGGAAGGCGCACATAGCGACGCTCACTGTCTCGCAATCCTTCCAGCGCCCAACATCCAGAATCTGGTACGATTCCGGCGATCAATTGACCCGGATCGCATTCGTCCTCAATTGTGGAGGCAGTTTGGGAGATGCTGGACGTGAGCGAGAGTATTTCCTCGTAGGTCGATGCCTGTCTTACACCGTCAAGCAATATTGTCTGTGCAATGTTGGCATCTGTTTGGAGCGCAATTCGTTGTGTTTGTCGCTCAATCTTTTTGTTTTGTTCGGACAAAAGCATTAATGTTGCGAGGCCAATAACACCGCCAACGACAGCTGCTGCGATTGTGAAGTAAAACCTAGCGGCTTCTCGCTTTAGAAACCATGTAATCAGACTGACCGAAACTCTTTGTAGGCGCGCTTGGCGGTCTGCAGTGGAGAGCTCGTCTTGCATTTCGAAAAGTTCGACGATGCTATCAGCAGTTTCGTTTTCCGTTAGTTCTTTGTCGTAACCCAAAAGTAGGTTCACTTGGTGTCGGGCCATACGGACCATTAAAATAAGGAGAATTGCTAAAGCTGCTAAGCCAAACAGTGCAAAGGCGGCCAGAAGACCACCATACTCAAGAATGAGCGTTGCGACTACTTCACCACCGCCACCTGCACCAGCAATAAAGCCTGCTAAGAGGAGTGTGCCATATAATGCTAAAAGAGCCGCCCTTTTCATCAGAATTGATCCTCAAACTGCACGTCCACTAGACACCATATCTCGGCATCTTTTCCAGTTCTCTACTGAGCGTCCCTACAGGGAACTCCCCATACTCAGCTGAAACCCCGCTACTGGCATGGCCAACAATCGCATCAATGTAATCCAGAGCAATATCTGAGCTCCTAGCGACGGTCTTAAACCTATGTCTCCACCCGTGGCTTGGCTTAACATTTGGGTCTGTCACCCCAACAGTTTTCCTGACCCACTCACTGATCTTCTTATAGACGCTTTCCGAACGTTTCCTCGGATCATCATCCGTCTTCAGGTCAAAGAACAGGGACCCATCAGGGGCAGCTGATACGAACTCAACCAACCCTTGCTCCACCAAGTGGGAATGAATGGGCACATCCCTATACTCCCCAGTCTTCACCGTCCCAGCTTCGGGCGTGATCCTGAAGTAATGCACCCCATTTGAAACCCTGAAGTCTTCCTTTCGAAGCTGCGTGATCTCTCCAACCCGCGCCCCTGAATAGGCGCATATCCAAGGGACCCATCTGATTGCCAGCTTTGTTGACGCTGCCATCTTTCCGAGCGTGTCGGGGTCTCTGAAGGAACAGCTCAGGATCGCTTTGGCTTCCTCATCAGTGAAGCCCTTAGGCCTAATCTTATCCTTCTTAGGGACCTTGAAGGATACCGAAGCAGCGGGATTGACGGCGACCATCTCTCTAGCGACCCCTACAGCGAATATCGTCTTCACCGCCGCCAAGTATTTGTTTTTGATTGTTCTCGGAGCCAGCGCTTGATTGTCTCGCAAGTCATCTGTCCAAGCCCTCAGCACCTTTGACGTGACTTGGCCAGCATCCCTATGTCCCAAATGGTTCACTAGGCTTTGCACCTTGTGGCGGAAGTCGCTCACAGTTCGCCCTGTCTTCCCAGCGCTGAGGTGATCCTTCTCCCACGCATCAAACAAGTCCCAAATGCTGATGCCCTTCTCGGCCCCAACTATTGAGGCAACTGGCGTTGGCTTCTCTGTCTCCCAATCGGGGAACCTAGAGCTTTGCGGGTCGGGACTGTAATCGCCTTCCGCATTCTTCTTGAGTTGCCGGAGCGCTTGTTTGCTGGCCTCGTGTATGTGGCCTATCAATCTCTCTAGCGTATCATCATCAACGATCATCCCACGATCAATTAGCAACTGCTTTGCTGTACTCCTGTACCAAGGAACCATCGCGCCTTCAGTTCCCTCAAGCCTTTCCTTCAGATCAAGCATCGCTTGCATCAGGGACGCCTCGCCGGGGTCATTCTGTAGCAAAGCTATCATGCCCCAGTAGCACTCCCCAGCGAGGGCGATGATTTGCTTGTGGGAAAGGGAAATGGGACCCTGCCGAATGGCGTCCCAGTGCTTCAAGCTTCTAGCGTGTCGGTCGTTGAAGAGCCGTTTTGCTTCTTCGCAATCCTTTGTCCCTAGGCTCTCCCTGATGAAATCCCTTCCGAATGCTTCACGGACATTTTGAGGGACCCTGACGCGATACTGATAAACACCGTGCTTATTCTTTGTCGGTCTAGGCATCCTGAGAACCATGTGTACCCCTCGTGTGTACCCCCGAGCGGTTTCCAAGTCCCTGATATACCATTCTTTTCGACAAATATAGAGAAAGAGGTGGTGCTGTGAGGGAGGATTGAACTCCCGACCTCACCCTTACCAAGGGTGTGCTCTACCACTGAGCTACCACAGCATGAACGGCGTCTGAACGGCGTTGTGGGCGGGTGGATACGACCAAAACCGGCAAGGCGCAAGCCTTAACTGGACCCTTTTCGCGCCCCGCGTTATGAGGGAGCCATGAACGCAAAATCGACATCATCGCACGGCCAGCCTGCGAAAGCTGAGGCCAAGCGGCGCGAAGATCGGCTGAAGGCCGCGTTGAAGTCGAATATGGCACGCAGAAAGGCCCAAGCGCGCGCAAGAAAAGCGCAAGGCACGGACGCAGAACACGAGTAAGGGCAGTAAAACATGGATAAAATCGTCGTCACGGGCAACGGCCCGCTTAATGGGCAAATCCCGATCTCCGGGGCCAAGAACACCTGTCTGAAATTGATGACGGCCGCTTTGCTGAGCGACGAGCCGCTGACCCTGACCAACGTGCCGCGCCTGTCTGACATCAAGACGCTGGGCGCGTTGCTGGAATCGTTGGGCTGCGAAGTGGCTTTGCTCAATGGCGGCAACGTCATGGCGCTGTCGGCGGGCACCATCACCTCGCGCAAGGCGGAATACGACATGGTGCGCAAGCTGCGCGCCTCGTTCAACGTGCTGGGGCCAATCCTGACCCGCGAGGGGGAGGCCACGGTGTCCTTGCCCGGCGGTTGCGCGATTGGCGCGCGGAAGGTGGATTTGCACCTGATGGCGCTTGAAAAGCTGGGCGCGACGCTGACGCTGGAAGAGGGTTATGTGCACGCCAAAGCGCCCGAGGGCGGGTTGATTGGCGCAGTCATCGAATTCCCGTTTGTCACAGTGGGCGGCACCGAGAACGCGATAACCGCCGCCACCTTGGCCAATGGGACGACCGTGATCAAGAACGCGGCGCGGGAGCCTGACACGGTGGATCTATGCAAATGCCTGTCTGCTATGGGCGCGAAGATCGACGGGGCGGGGACCTCGACTATCACCATTGAAGGCGTCGACCGCCTGCACGGCGCGACCCATGAGGTCATTGCCGACCGGATTGAACTGGGCACATTCATGATCGCCCCCGCGATTGCGGGCGGCGAGGTCGAACTGCTCGGTGGGCGCCGTGATCTGGTGGAGGCATTTTGCGGCAAACTGGAAGCGACCGGAGTTCAGATTGAGGAGACCGACAAGAGCCTGGTCGTGCGCCATGACGGGTCGCGCTTGAAGCCGGTGGATGTGGAGACGGAACCGTTCCCGGGCTTTCCCACCGACCTGCAGGCGCAGATGATGGCGGCGCTTTGTTTTGCAGATGGTGTGTCCGTGCTGCATGAGACGATCTTCGAGAACCGCTTCATGCACGCGCCCGAGCTGATCCGCATGGGCGCTCAGGTTGACGTACAAGGTGGCCATGCCACCGTGACGGGCGTTGAGGCCATGAAAGGCGCACAGGTGATGGCCACGGATTTGCGCGCCTCGGTCTCGCTGATCCTTGCGGGGCTGAAGGCGGAAGGGGAGACGGTTGTGGGCCGGGTCTACCATCTTGACCGCGGCTACGAGCGGATCGAAGAGAAGCTGGGCGCGGTGGGTGCCAAGATTGAGCGGATGCCGGAATGAGTGACGACGCCCGGTTTGAGGATGGGGCCGACCGGCCTTTGAAGCTGCGCGCTGAAGACGCTGAGGACGTGCAGGTGATCTCGTCTCTGGTGCAGGACGCGGTGTTCCCGGTGGGCGAGATGAAGTGGCGGCCCAAGCAACGCCGCTTTGCCCTGCTTTTGAACCGGTTCCGTTGGGAGGACGCCACCCGAAAACGGCAGCGCGACCGCGCCTATGAGCGCGCCCGCGCGGTGCTGGCCTTTGACGACGTGATGACGGTGTCCACCCAAGGGGTGGACCGCACCGATGGCGAGGTTGTGATGTCGCTGATGTCGGTGCACTGGCAGTCGGGCGAAGACGGCGCGGGCCGGTTCGAGCTGGTGCTGGCGGGCGACGGCGCGATTGCGCTGGAGGTGGAATGCGTCAACGTTACCCTGCAAGACGTCACGCAAGCCTATGTCGCGCCATCGGGGAACATGCCGACCCATCCTGAGTGAGCGCTTTCAGCGCGCCGGTTTGATTATGCTCTTTAAGGGGCTTCGCCCCTTAGCCGCATGGGCAAATCCCCAGCATATTTTCGGCAGAAAGAAGCACAATGCGTTGAGCATTCTTTCACGCTTGGGTATGGGGTTGGCATGCCTGTGTTTCTGAACTCGACCGATGCGGGGTTTGAGCCCGCCTTTGCCGCGCTTTTGACGATGAAGCGCGAGGACTCGCCTGACGTGGATGACGTGGTGGCGGGGATTATTGCCGATGTGCGCGCGCGCGGGGATGCGGCGGTTCTTGAGTTGACGGCGAAGTTTGACCGGCTCGAGCTGACGGCTGAGACACTGGCCTTTTCTGGTGATGAGATTGCGGCGGAGGTGGCGAAAGTGTCGCCCGAAGACCGCGCGGCGTTGGAATTGGCGGCGGAGCGGATCAGGGATTATCACGCGCGGCAGATGCCCGGTGATGAGACCTGGCAGGGACCGCATGGTGAGACCCTGGGTTGGCGCTGGGGGCCTGTCTCGGCTGCGGGGCTGTATGTGCCAGGTGGGTTGGCGAGCTACCCGTCCTCGGTCTTGATGAACGCCATTCCGGCTCAGGTGGCGGGCGTAGAACGCTTGGCGATTTGCGCGCCGACCCCGGATGGGGTGTGCAACCCGTTGGTGCTGCTGGCGGCGCAATTGTCGGGGGTGGACAGGATTTACCGCATTGGCGGCGCGCAGGCGATTGCCGCCTTGGCCTACGGGACCGAAACCATTGACGCCGTCGACAAGATCACCGGGCCGGGCAACGCCTTTGTGGCGGCGGCCAAGCGGCGGGTGTTTGGCAAGGTGGGCATCGACATGATCGCCGGGCCTTCCGAGATTTTGGTGATTGCGGATAAGGACAATGACCCGGACTGGATTGCAGTGGATCTGTTGTCTCAGGCCGAGCATGACGAGAGTGCGCAGTCTATCCTGATCACCGATGACGCCGCGTTTGGGCAAGCCGTGGCGGATGCTGTCGCGAAACGGCTGGAGACGCTGGAGCGGCGCGCGATTGCGGGCAAATCCTGGGAAGATTTCGGGGCAATTGTGGTGGTGCGCGACATGGAGGAGGCCGTGGCGCTGTCGGACCGCATCGCGCCCGAGCATCTGGAGATTGCCTGCGCCGATGCCGACGGCGTTGCCGCCAAGATCAAACATGCCGGGGCCATTTTCATTGGCGCTTGGACGCCGGAGGCCATCGGCGACTATATTGGCGGGCCCAACCATGTGCTGCCCACAGCGCGCTCGGCTAGGTTCTCGTCAGGGCTTTCGGTGATGGATTTCGTCAAACGCACCACCTTGTCGAAGATGACGCCGGACGCCCTTTCGGCGATTGGCCCCGCGGCGGAGCGGCTGGCAACATCGGAAGGATTGGAAGCGCATGGCTTGTCAGTGCGCGCCAGATTGGACAGGTTAAACCGATGAGCAAGCTGATCCATATCGAGATTGACGACGCCGGCCTGCCCACGCCCACGCCGGAGATTGAACAGGAGCGCAAGGTCGCAATTTTTGATCTGCTGGAGGATAACTCCTTTGCGGTGCCGCGCGACGATGTGCCTGACGGGCCCTACCGGTTGGGGCTGGCCATTCGCGAACGGCGGCTAGTGTTTGACGTGCAAACAGAGGCGAAGGACCCGGCGGCGGAGTTCCATCTGTCTTTGGGGCCGTTCCGGCAGGTGGTGAAGGATTATTTCCAGATCTGCGAAAGCTACTTTGACGCCGTCAAAAAGCTGCCTCCCAGCCAGATTGAGGCGATTGATATGGGCCGGCGCGGTATCCACAACGAAGGCGCGCGCGTCCTGCAGGAGCGGCTGGAAGGCAAGGCGGAGGTCGACATAGACACCGCGCGCCGCCTGTTCACGCTCATTTGCGTCCTGCATTTCGGGGGCTGAGGATATGAGCGCAGAGCGTCCTCAATCGGTTTTGTTCTGCTGCGACCACAATGCGGTCCGTTCCCCCATGGCCGAGGGGATGATGAAGAAATTCTACGGCACCGAGATTTATGTGCAGTCGGCCGGAGTGAAAAACGACCTTGATATCGACGGGTTTTCGGTCGCGGTCTGTGCCGAGATGGATGTGGAGCTGAACCGGCACCGCACCCGCAGCTTTGAAGAGATGCAGGAATGGGGCGACGACCTGTCGGGGTTCGACCTGGTGGTCGCGCTCAGTCCCGCATCGCAACGGCAAGCGCTTGAATTGACGCGGTATTTTCACCTGGATGTGGAATATTGGCCGATCCTGGACCCGACGGGGTTGGGCGAAGGCCGCGAAGAAAAGCTGAATTCCTACCGGCAGGCCCGCGACCAGATCAAGGGCCGGATTGAACAACGGTTCGGGCCGCCAACGGCCGAATAAGCACACCAAAACCGTTGAGCGGCCTGCCTGGTCCGTCAAGGTTTTGCGGTGTCTCATTGGATGTAAGCAGTGAAGCGAAGAAAGGCGGCGCCGCCAATATGGCTATGCCGGACGGGGATTTTACCCCCGCACCTTTTGGGGCGTTCGGCCCCTTTCACATGCGATTTCAGGTGAGCGCCGGACAACGGGTTCTCCCCGTGCCGCACGCTCCGAAACCAAGTTTTTGACGTCGAGGCCGGGTGTAGCGCAAAGGTTTGAACGACATATGACCGAAGCGTTCGGTGCCACAGCCAAGAACGCAACGCCGCGTTCACGCGATTTGCCCTTGAAAAACCCCTTTGGGCGGCGCATTTAGTGCCACGGCCCGCTTGAGGGTTAACAATTATGGAGTGAACATGGCCAAGGAAGAACTGCTCGAATTTCCCGGTGTTGTGAAGGAACTCCTGCCTAACGCGACGTTTCGGGTCGAGCTGGAAAACGGCCATGAGATCATCGCGCATACGGCAGGCAAGATGCGCAAGAACCGCATCCGCGTTCTGGCAGGCGACAAGGTGCAGGTCGAAATGACCCCCTACGATCTGACAAAGGGTCGGATTAATTACCGGTTTAAGTAGGTCGAAACGGATGTTTCGACCAGTGCAGGGAAAGCGTGTGGCCGCAGGCCATATGCGGCCTGACACTACGTTTCAATTCTGGGCGCGGTCATGACCGCCCTCAAAGCCGACCCTTCGTTGAAATTGGTCCTCGGTTCCGGCTCCCCACGCCGATTGGAATTGCTGGCGCAGCTTGGCGTTGTACCAGCTGATGTGCGGCCCCCCGACATTGACGAAACCCCTTTGAAAGCCGAATTGCCACGCCCCTATTGCGCCCGGATCGCGCGCGGCAAGGCGGAGGCGATGGCGCTGGCCTCAGACGAGGTTGCACTGTGCGCGGATACAACCGTCGCCATGGGGCGGCGGATCATGGGCAAGCCTGCCGACGAAAAGGAAGCGGCGGCGTTTTTGCTGGCCTTGTCGGGAAGGCGGCACCGGGTGATCACCTCGGTCGTGGTGCGGCGGGGCGATGATTTCTGGGCGAATGACGTTGTCACCACGGTGAAAATGAAGATGCTGAGCGACGCGGAGTTGAACGGCTATCTTGCCACGGAGGACTGGCGCGGCAAGGCAGGGGGCTACGCGATCCAAGGACCGGCGGGCGCGTTTATCCCTTGGATTCAAGGGTCTTACACCGGTGTTGTCGGCCTGCCTGTGGCGGAAGCGGCGTCGCTGCTACGTGCCTCGGGGTATGTGCTGTGAAGGGGTTGCAGATTGTTCATGACGTGTTGGATGGACGGCCCGCAGCGGCGCTGATGCGCGACGGGGTGCTGGATGACTTCCTGCTGAGCGCGTCGGATGATGCACCGCCCGTGCCGGGGTCTATCTTTCGGGCGATCACCGACCGGCCCTTGAAGGGGCAGGGCGGGATGATGATGAAGCTGCCAGATGGCGGCATGGCGTTGTTTCGTGGTGCGAAAGGGCTGAAGCCCGGGGAGCCTTTGTTGGTTCAGGTGACGTCATATGCGGAGGCCGGCAAGGCCGTCCCGGTGACGGACCGGATCATCTTCAAAGGGCGCTACGTGATCGTTACGCCGGGGGCGGCGGGGATCAACGTGTCGCGGCAAATCCGCGACGAAGAAGAGAAGGTACGCTTGCTGGAGATCCTGCACCAGTTCGAGATGCCGGAGGGCATTGGACTGATCGTCAGGTCCAGCGCCGAAGGCGCGGCAGAGGATGACATCGCGGCCGAGGCGGAGCATTTTCTGGGACTGGCCGTCGCCGTGTTGAACGACGCTGACACCCAGCCCGAATTACTGGTCGATGGCGGCGACGCGCAAGAGGTGGCGGAGCGTGAATGGCCCGTGGCCGAAACGGTCGACGGGTTTGAGGCGCATGGTGTGTTGGACGCTTTGGCGCTGCTGGACACGGCAGAGGTCACTTTGGGCGGCACCACGCTTTTCATTGAACCCACCCGGGCGCTTGTGGCGGTGGACGTGAACACGGGCGGGGATTTCTCGCCCGCATCGGGGCTGAAGGCCAATCTGGCCTGCGCACGGGCGTTGCCACGGGAATTGCGCCTGCGCGGGCTTGGCGGGCAGATCACGCTGGACCTGGCCCCTATGGCCAAGAAGGACCGCAAACAGTTTGAACAGGTGCTGCGTTCCGCCTTCAAGGCCGACCCGGTGGAAACCGCGCTGGTCGGCTGGACGCCCCTGGGCCACTATGAGCTGCAACGCAAGCGCGAAAGACTGCCGCTGCCCAAGGGGATTGCCTGATGGCCTGCCCGATATGTTCCAAGGATGCGGCGGAGAAGTACCGCCCTTTTTGCTCCAAACGCTGCGCGGATATTGATCTGGGCAAGTGGATGACGGGCGCCTACGCCGTGCCAAGCGAAAGCGAGGATGATGCGGATGAGCTGGTGCAAGAGCTGGACAAAGCCATGCGTGAGCGCGCCGAGGATGACGCCTCGAAACTGCACTGACGGGCTTTGTCGCGATTTTGCGAAATCCCCTCTGGACAGGCTGAAACCGCTGGCCTAAATAGCGGGACGTTCGCACAGAATACCCTTATGCGGACGCCCGGTGCCCGGGTAGCTCAGGGGTAGAGCAGTGGATTGAAAATCCTCGTGTCGGTGGTTCAAATCCGCCCCTGGGCACCACTTCATCCCCCCGATTTTGCGCGCCCTACGCTCAATACCCGTCCGCGCCGGTTATTGTTCCGTTTCAATGTCATCCTTCTGATTGCATGACTGGGCGACTATGGTAACTTGAGGGAAATTGTCTCTCATATTTTACCTTTGGGGCTTCCTTTATGAATGCCATTTTCACGCAAGAGACCCGCCTTGGGAAATTGACCACGGTGCTGGGCAAAGATGTGCTGGTGCTTTTGCGGTTTACCGGACGCGACCACGTCAACGACCTGTTCGAGTACAAGGTGCAATGCCTGTCCACCGCCCCAAACATTGATTTCAACAAAATCATCGGCACCCATGCCAGCGTGGAAATCAACAGCCAAAACAATGGCCCACGCCATTTCGACGGCATTGTCACCGAGGCTCAATGGGCCGGCGTCGGCGAGAATGGCAACAAATACGAGCTGACCCTGCGGCCTTGGTTCTGGCTGGCCGGACGGCGGCGCAACCAGCGCATTTTCCACAACATGACCGTGGTCGAAATCATTGAAGAGCTGCTTTCAACCTATGGCAGGCTGGGCGCGCCGGCATTGGAGGTCGTCCTGACCGAGGATTATCCGGTTCTGGAATACACCGTGCAATACCGCGAAAGCGACATGGCCTTCGCCATGCGCCTGATGGAGCGGTTCGGCATCAACTACCACTTCACCCATGAGCCCGGTAACCACACCCTGAAGCTGACCGACAGCACCGACAACCACGACACCGTTGCCGGCAACAGCCGCGTCTACAAACCCTATGACGGGCATCACAACACCGAGCACGAACATTTCTGGGAGTGGCACCCGGAAAGCCGCCTGACCACCGGCGCGATGCGGCTGACCGATTACAATTTCAAGACCCCGCATGCCGGGATGGAAACGGAGCGGATGGGCGACGCGGCCTATTCGGAAGGCCAGATCGAAAGCTACGACTACCCGGGGGATTACCTCGATCAGGGGCAGGGCAGGCGCGTCATCGGGCTGCGCACGGATCAGGAACGGGGCCAGGACGTCCGGCACCGCGCCATTGGCGATTGTACCTCGCTTGGGGCGGGCATGTTGATGACCCTGACCGGCGACCATGTCGACGGCGTCAAAGGGCAACGCTACATGTGTTTGAGCGCGTCACATAGCTACGTCTCCGACGCGTACGGCACAATGGACAGCGAGGCGCAAAAGCAGGCCTCGGACGGCTACGCCTATACCGGCGAATATGTCTTGATGCCCGACACGGCCCCGCTGGCCCCGGAACGCAAAACCCGCATCCCCGTGGTGCAGGGCCCGCAAACGGCGGTTGTCGTGGGCGAGGGCGAGATCGACTGCGACGAATACGGCCGCATCCTGGTGCACTTCCACTGGGATCTGGAAGAGGCTTATTCCATGCGCTGCCGCGTCAGCCAGAACTGGGCGCATCGCGGCTATGGCGGTATGGTGATCCCACGCATCGGCATGGAAGTTGTCGTCGAGTTTCTGGAGGGCGACCCGGACAAACCCTTGGTCACCGGCTGCGTTTACAACGGCAGCAACATGCCGCCCTACGACCTGCCGTCCCACAAAACCAAATCCGTCTTCAAGACCGACACCCATCAGGGCGAAGGTTTCAACGAGCTGACTTTCGAGGACGAAAAAGAACAAGAATTGATCTACATGCATGGCCAAAAGGACCAGCAGATCGACATTCTGAACGACCGGACAAAGAGCATTGGCAATGACCAGATGGAATCCGTGGGGCGCGACAAAACCATCAGCATCGGCCGCGACCATACCGAGACCATTGGTCAAGACGCCCGCCACACCGTCATGCGCGACGTTTATTACGAGGTGAAACAGAACCAGCAGGAAAAATACGGCAAGGACCACATCCACAATGTGGGCAACATCCACAAACAGGATGTGTTTGCCGATTACCTGCAGAAGGTCGGGCGCAATTCCGAGCGCACCGTGCTGGGCCGCTCCGTGCTGAACGTGACCGAGGCGATCACCAACAACACCAAGCTGCACACGCTGATGGCCTACCAGAAATTTGTGATCAAAGCGCCGGGTGCCAAAATCACCATGGGCGGCGGCACAATCACCTTGGAGGCCGCGACCATCAACCTCAAAGGCGCGGTCAATATGGGCGGCGGCGGCGGCGCGCAGGTGCCGACCCTTCAGGGCGCAGCAAATGAGGGCCTGCCATTGGTCGAGGAATGCCTGAAACAGACTGGCGAAGAAGACGCATAAACCTGGGCCCCTTCATGATGACCGTTCAGGTCTGCGAATGTCGGCATTCAACGGATTTACCAAATTCTCCAGCTGCTCCACGGTGAGTACCAGTTCGCATATTGTGTGATCGGGCTTACCCCCATAGCCATTTGACATAACGTGCATTTGCACAGGATGGCCCTCCGAAAGCGGAGACTGACCGGCTTTGCCATATCGAACATAGCGACCGGAGACTAGGCAAACCAAGGCTCGCCCATCATTTGGAATTTGAACAGCATCGTCCAAAGTGATCTTCGCGAACTCTCCGTCGCTCCTTTCTGTTGTGCCTCAGATGGCCGCACTGCGGGACGGAGCCGCCATTGACCCGTTGTCTCTTGGTCGCTACCAGAATGACCATGATTGCTTGAGCCTCTCCCACACAA